>CAWHMB010000009.1:0-215849 GCA_963830405.1 uncultured Actinomycetes bacterium | reverse complement strand
ACTTCGACGGCCGCCTCGGCAATGAGTAGCCAATCCGGCTGGTGGTATTTACACTCGGTCATGCGCTTTCCCAGCCATGCGGAGAATCGCTCGAACGCCAGCCGATACCGATCAGGCTGATCCCCCAACTCGGCCAGAATCCCTGAATGCACCTTCTCAAACGGCACTTGAACAGGTGCTTCGGGAATGGCAGTTCGGCCACGCTCGCGGTGCGCCAAACCTCCTCATACTCAGTCACATCGTCCACGCTTGCACCTACACGTTGGGCCACGCCGGAACGCCACCGGAGAGCGCTACTCGGGCGCGGGTGGCACCAGCGGTGCGTACGTCCCCGACACGTAGAGGATCTCCGATCCGCGCAGGATGATGAATCTGTCGCGAACCGTGCTTTCAGCGCCGTCAGGCAGCCGAACGCGCAAGGCGGAATCCGATGGTGCCCCCAGCACCAGCTCACGGTCGTCAACGGGAATCTGCTCCGCCGTGAACTCCTCACCGCGCCGGTGACTGCCGACCATCTCGCAGCTCTGCCGTCGCGAAAATGCCGTAACCCTTCGGCCGATCGTGCTCAAATGAGCCATACCAGCCTGAGTCTGGACGCACCCTTGGCCCTTTGCCAGGTGCCAAGGCGCCAATGCCCCACGCGAGGCCGTAGCTCACGGCCACGACGATCAGCAGACCCAATCCCGTGCGGCCAGGATCAAGACCAAGTAGCGCCCAGGGGCATTTGCGAGGCCCTTCAAGCTGAGAAACCCGACGACACGAGCTGCGACGAGTGCAATGACGATGCCGACCGTTGACGCGAGCGCTCCGCTAACGACGATCTCGGCTGCCTCGCGTAGTGCTGTCCGCTCGACATACGGCCGCCACTGTTCTCTGACCTTTACGTAGACGTAGCCTGGCCCGACGCTCGCCAAGAACACGAGGACGCCGGTAACGGTGCTCGGCACCACGCGCGGACTTAGTCAGAATTCGCCGGCGCGCTTTGGTCTACCGGCCTCGGGGTGCTGCCTTCGCCAGCGCTGTCGCTCGGAGCCGCGCCATCGCTCTGCGCCGGCCTGCCCGACGCGCTAACAGGGGGCAATCCACCCACACCTGGATGCGGCGACGCCACGGTGGTCGCAACGTAGCTGAGTGACTTCCCCTCGGACAGCTCAACGCCGGGGTCCGGGTAATCCTGAGCAGGATCGGCTGGGCGAGTTTCCTCGTGGCCGTTCCCTGGTCGGGTTTCTTCCTCCATGCCGCCAAGGATAGTCGCGCGGGCGGCTGCTCAGGCGCGCGAACGATTGCATTCGTCGTTCGCCCACACGACGGCGCGCGACTAGTTTGGCGACAATGCGTGCCCCGCGCGTTCAGCGATGGAAGGAGAGCGGGGCTGAGCTGTATTGGCCCATCCACAGCCGAGTACGAATTGCGTCCAACGATTCGGTGCCATTCTCAATACCTCCTCCCTGCGTAGAAGGGATTGCGAGGTAGGCTCTTGTCGTGACCGTAGAGCCACCTGCTGGCCCACTCGTGTTCGACCGGAGGCGGAAGTCGCCGCTCTATTGGAGGCGGACGACACGGTCGCGGGCGACGTCTGGCGCCGTCTCAGAGCTGGGAGCACCCCTCAGCAGATAGCGGAGGAAGACGGGGTCACTGTCGGTCCGGTCTATAGCTTCATCAACCTTCACAACGCGCTGCTACACGGGACGGTCTCATCGGCTCCGTCGGTTGCCAGAGGCGTCGCTGGTCGTATCCGAAGATGGCTCAAGACCAAACCACTTAGCGAGCACTTACGTCAAGCGCTCCAAGAGCAGGAGCAATTGCTCAACGCGGTGGTAAATGACTCGCAGGCGGCAGAAGCGGAGTCGGTGGAAGCCGTCGAGAAGAGCAAGGCTGCCGAGGCGGAGAACACCCCTGGTATATACGTCTACACGCTCCCGCACTACGTGCGGCATCCATACGATCCAGCGACCGGGAGAACGCTGCTGAAGGTGGGGCACTCGTCGGTCGACGCTCTTTACAGAGCCGCCAGTCAGGCTCGTGTCACTTCGCTGCCAGAGGACCCCTGGCTCCTGCGAATCTATCCGGCCGAGGCGGCTTCTCAAGCCGAGACTCAATTTCACGGGTTCCTACGTGACGCTGATCACGCCGGTGTGCGTGGCACTCGAACCGGGCAGAATGGTTCCTGACCTCGCTCAAGTTCCTTGACCGCATCGCCAGAACCGTCGGACTCGAGGTTCGCATCATCAACGACTTTGCAATCGACGACGAGCGTTGACCGCATCGGCGCGCCAGCTACAAGCGACCAGCGCCACCCGTTAGCTGCAGGCCGTCCACCGGTAGGCCGCGATATCCGTGGACTGGCTTGGAGCGAGATCGCGCGATCCACCGCCCGTTGACTCTGGCCGACGTCGCGGACGAGCGCTTTAGTCTGATACGCGGTCCCGATGCGCATGATCGCTTTCGCGGCTCGACGGCCTTACGGCGCGGACGCTCGCATTCGACGCTGCCGCACTCGCTTCCGTCGACACACCGGACGCTCGCAACCAACGGAAAACACAACCTCCGCCAGCGGCCCGGCTGCGAGCAAAAAAAAAGAGCCCCCGCCCCGCGCATCTCTCACGCGGGGCGGAAAGGCTGATTGGGGCTACGCGGCCAGCACGAGGTCGAGTGCTCGCTGCTTGAGCGCGGTGTCCTCAAACGAGCGCTGCACCTGGTTGCTCCGGCTGGTGTAGCGCCGGCCGTAGTCGAGGTGCTCGGCGATCGCATTGAGGGCGACCCACTTCGTGCCGGGGCTATTGCCGGTCGTGTCGCCCGCTATACCCCGTCCGCGAAAGTTCGCGAGCACGCTCTCGATCGTCCGCTCTCGGTTGGCGCGCGCGACCTTCCCGAGGTCCTCGTCGATCGTCCAGAGATGACGCAACACGCGACGCTCGAGCGCCCACTCCGCGATCGGCTCGGTGGCCATCCGGTCTGCCAGCTCCTTGAACTGCTTCTGATAGTCGATGGTCATCCCCAGCACCTGTCGTGCCTCTGCGAACTTGGCCCGCAGGTTGCCGGTGTGGCGGAACCGGAAGGTCCGGTGCGCGGCTACTCCGTGGTCCGACCGTCGCAGCGTGGCGCCGAGCGTGTTGGCGCACACAATCCGGATCGGTGTCGCCGCGGCGGTCACGGCCATCGAGCCGTCGTGGCTGTTCGCCACGTACACGTATGTCGCCGAGGGGTCGCCACCGAGCTCGATGTATTCGGGTAGCCGGGCCAGCACCCAGACGCGCCGGCCGCCCCACAGGCTGCCGGCCGTCTCGAAGTGGAGGTCCGATCGGATCAGGGCGTCAAGGAAGGCGAAGGCTTCGCGGTTCTGACCACCTCGTACTCCTTGGAGACGATCCCGAGCACGTCACCGGTGTCCTCGCGGATGTTGGCCTTGAACCCCTTTGCTGGGATCAGCTCGGCCGGATGCTCTGTGCCGAGGTCATCGGTCCACTCCGGCCTCTTGACGAGCACGTCGCCGTGTGAGACCTTCCAGCCGAGCCCGGCCTTCTCGAGCGCCTCGTCGATCGACTCCGGGTACTGGTTGAGCACCACCCCTAGCCCGTGCCACGGCGGCCGCCGGCGGCTGCTAACCGAGAACATCGTGTCGGTGTCGGTGATGCCATGAGACATTTGCGTCTCCTCCTGTTGAGTAGATGAGTCGCGCCGAACCGCGCCCAGCTGACGGAATTGCGTTCGAGCCCGGTGCGGCAGCGCTGGTTAGTCGGCGCACGCAGGGGCGCCGACTAGTACTTGTTCGCCCCCGTCTTCGGGATCGGTTTGCGATCAACCGACTAGCGCCGGATCGCAGAGCCGATAGCCGACTCCCCACACGTTGATGACCAGTCGGACGGGTCCGCCGTCGGCCAGCTTGCGGCGCAGCCTGGACGCGTGGCTGTCGAGCGTTCGTGTGCGCCCCTGACAGCGGAACCCCCACACGTCGCGCAGGAGCTCCTGGCGCGTGAATACACGCGTCGGCTCATTCGCCAGCGCTAGGAGGAGCTCGTACTCCTTGGCCGACAGCTCGACGCGCCTGTCACGGACGGTCACCGTGCGCGCCGTCGCGTCGATCGTCACCGGGCCGACCCGGATCAGCCGAGGCCTCCGACCCCGCTCGGCCCGCCTGAGCACGGCGGCGATCCGGGCCCGGAGCTCCGGATAAGAGAACGGTTTCGCGAGCACATCGTCGCCGCCGCGCTCGAGCATCCGGGTCCGGTGAAGGGTCTCGGCCTCGCCAGTGAGCAAGATCATCGGCGTGTCGGGATCGATTCGTCCCGCGAGGCCGTTCCCCGATCGAACCGCGTCGAGCAGCTCGAGTGTGTCGCCGTTGACGTCGACCACGACCAGGTCGGGATGCCGGGTATCGAGCAGCGCGATCGTCTTGGATCGATCTTCTGCCGAGAGCACCTCGTAGCCGTCGGCCGCGAGGTTCTCGGCGAGGAATGCGCGCGTGGCCGGGTTCTCCTCGGCCACGAGGATGGTGTGAGCTCGTCTCACTGCTGTTGCTCCTTGGTAGGAGTTGGTCCGGCCGCCAATTGCGGGGGCGGCCGAGCGGCCCGTCGTGGATGACGAGCCGGTTGAACACGTCGCTGCCGGCGAGATGGGCCGGGCAGCGCACGGCGCTGAGCGCGAGGCATTCCGTTCACTTCCGCGGTCTCGCCAGGCTCGGCCTGTATGCCCATGACGGTAGGATGGTCCAGGTTCGTCCTTATTCGACTCATTTGGACTAATGGAAGACAGGTTCCTGACCGTCCTCGACATCGCGGAGCTGCTGAAGCTCAACCAGCAGACGGTCCGCAACTGGATCGACGCGGGGAAGCTCCCCGCGGTTCGCGTCGGCCGGCGGGTGCGAATCCGGCAGTCGGAACTCGACCGCTTCATCGCCGCCGGCGAAACGGCATCCGCGGCCCAAGCACGCGAGGACGGCTCCGACGAAACGAGCGAAGATCCGACGGCGGAGCCGCGGGAGCGTGTCCGCGTGGCTATCGCCGAGGCGAGCGCGGCGCTCGAGGCCGACGACGACCGGCTCGCCAGCTCACTGGACTCGTTGATCGAGGCTGCCCGCGGCCTCAGCGAGGCGCTCGGGCAGCGCTCGTCGGGCTGACCGCGTCGTCATGAGTGGTTGGCGGGACACCGCAGGCGGCGAAGTACGCTGCGTCCAATGGCAGCTGCCAGTGATCCCTACAAGGTCCTGGGGATAAGCGCAGAGGCGTCCGAGGACCAGCTCCGCGACGCATACCGCCGGTTGGTGCGGATCCATCACCCGGACCACAACCAGGGCTCTGCGGAATCGGCCCGCCGCTTCGAGCAAATCCAGGAGGCCTACGCGCGGATCCGAAGCCTCCGCGCGCACGCCCGGCCGCTGAGCCCCCATCTGCGGCCGCAGACCCGGGCCTCGAGGACCGCCTCGCTGACCTCGAACAGCAGGTCCGTCGAGCCGACGCGGCCCGAGAGCGGGCGAGACGCGCCGCGGCACAGGCCGCGGCGGACGCGCCCCGGCGTCCTTCCGACGAGGAGCTGGGGTACGTGAGGACCGACGACAGCTTCGCCAAGATCCTCGCCGACGCCGAGGCAGAGCTCTCGGCGCGGCTCGCCGACGCGCCGGAGCATCCCACGGGCCGGCGGATAGGGGAGCTGATCGACGAGCTGACGGGCAAACTCAGACGCGACTCCCGCCGACCGGAGAGTTAGCCCCAGGGGAGCGGACACCCGGTCGGTGCCCCGCTCCTCGTTCGATGGATCAGGCGGCAGGGCTGGTCTCCGTAGCTCGACCGCCGCTTATTCTCCGCAGCGCCCCGATCAGCCCCAGGTGCCCGACCGCGTGCGCGAGCTGCGCTCGCCAGGCGGGCTCGAGGTACGGCAGCAGATCGAGTTCGCCCCGGTCGTAGGCCCGGTGATGGAACCGACACAGCGGGACGACACAGAGCGGATCGCCGCACCCGCCCAGCGAGCGAGGGATCAGATGGGCCGGATCGATCCGCTTGTCCGAGCCGCAGACGACGCACCGGCGGCCGGCTACTGCTGCCCGCTGTGCCGCAGTGGCCGCCATGCTGCTCCCTCGCTGGAGCGGCCGGTTCCTGCGCAGCGGCGTCTTGGCGCGCAACTGAGCGCGCCGACGAAGCGGTGTGCGCTTCATTCGAAGGTCTCCTACTTGGCGCGGCGGATCGCCGCGCGATGGTTATTCCGGCTCGGCGGTTCGAACAGCGGATCCGGGACTTCGCCGTCCCAGAAGGCCTGAGCCGTGGACGGCTCCACGCGCCGGCTCGGTCCGGCGGGGCTTTTCTCTAGGAGCTCGTCCAGGTCTGTTCGGCGGACCCGGACGCGCCGGCCGACCCGAAGGGCCGGCAGATAGCCCTGGTCAATCCAGTTCCTCACGGTCTGCTGGTTGAGCTTGAGCAGCTCAGCGACCTCGGCCACCGTGAGGAATTCGTCATCGAGCGAGCCCATACCGCAGAACCTACAGCCGGCTCGCAGACAAGAACTGGCAGAGACGCACGTCATTAAGAGCCTGCAGCCACGATTTCCACCCCCTGGCCGCGACGCGGGCTGTCCGCTATCCTCGTGGACGTGGTCGCAAGCCTCGACTGCCTCGTCGCTCGCGTATTTACTTAAGTATTTACTTGTGATATGCTTGCAAATGTAAGCAACTAAAGGAGTAAGTGATGGAAGGCATCTCAGAACCAACCCCCACGAAGTCCCAGCAGGTCACGGTCGAGGTTCCCGAGGAGCGCGTTGCCGAGTTCCACGCGTTCTTCGCCCGGTTCCTCGCCGGTCGCGGCCGACGCCGCCGGCACGGGCATGGCCGCCACGGCCATGGGCGCGGGCGCGGGTGCGCCCACCGGCATGAGCAGGCCGAGCAGGGCGAGGCCCGCGAGGGACTGGCCGAGACCTCCGGACATGAGATCACCGAGGTCTAGGAAGTGGCCGACAAGCAGATCACAGTTGCCGTACCGGAGGAGCGCGTGCCCGAGTTCTATGCGTGGTTCGCGGACTTCCTGACGGCCGAACCTGGGACTGCACGGCCAAGCGAACGGGGGCGACACGGCCATCGCGGCCGTCGCCTCCGCTCCGACGCAAGCGCCTGGTCAGCGGACGACGCTGACCAGGCCGCTTGGCTTTATCGCAAACTTGCCCCCCCGGCGCGCGAGCTGTTCGACCTGCTCCTAGATGCGCCTGGCGAGCGATTCGGGGCGAGACGATCGCCAAACGGCTGGGCCTCGAAAAGGGCGCCCATGGCGTCGCGGGAATCCTCGCCTGGCCGGGCCGCTACTCCCGCCACCTCAACCGCATCCTCCCGATCAACACCGAAGGCCGAGCGGACGGCGGGACCGACTACTACATCGACCCCGAAACGGCGGCGATCTTCGCGGCCGCACGGGAACAGCCACATGCCCCGAGGCGGAGGCGACCAACCCGGGGCACCCGCTGACGCGGCCCCCGCGCCTCAGCGATCCGCGCAGATCTGCACAAGCGTCCACTCGATAACGGGGCCGCAGGAAGCGAAAGACCGTCCTGACGGTTTGCTGTTGTCACGGCTCCACCGGGTGGAACTCGATCCTGTAGACCAGCGTGTCCTCGTCGATTGGCCCGGCGTGTGCGGCGCGCTGGCGCAGCGTCTCGCGGTCGGACTCGCCGGCGAGTTGGACATCCTCCTCGGTGATCGCCGCGAACGGGAGAAGTTCGATCGCGTCGACCTCGATCTCACCGAGTCCGACGCGGTAACGACCGCCCTGCTTGACCTGCGGCCGCTTCCATAGGCGGACCGAGACCGTGATATCTCCGGCCAGGACGTCGTTGCGTAACTCGCGGCTGAACTCCACCCCCAGGACGCTAGCCGTGTGCTCGGAACGAGACCGGCTCTGAGGGCTGGCTCTGAGCGATGGTTAGTCGCCATTCCGATCGCGCGCTCACCGCGCGGTAAAGTCGAATGCAATCCTCCCCGAAATGCAGGGGTTTCCGCGCGACTCAAGTCGAATGTCTTTCGCGTCTCGCCGCCCGTCGGATCAGAAAGCAGGTGCCGGGTTAACCGACCGTCTACCGGTGTATGGGCTAGGAGGCGCGTGCGCTGCTCACCACGGCACCACCGTCCCGTCCGAGGAGAACAGCTGTCCGGTCGGGCCGTCGTCCGGCAGTGCGAGCCAACGGCGCCCGCCGCCGCTTCGGCTGGGTCGCCACCGGCCACTGCGGCGCGGGGGTTGAGGTTCGTGGCCCGCAGGCCGGGCGCGAGCGCGTTGACCTTGACGCCGTCGCCGGCGAGCGCCTGCGCGTAAAAGACGGTCAGCGCGTTGTGTGCGTCTTCGATGAGCGGTATGCCGCGCCAGAGCCGGTACCGGCGGCCTGGTAGTCGAACTGCGGGTTGGGGCCGGTGCTCCAGGTCAGCGATCCGGTGCCGCTGGAGAGGTTGACGATGCGCGGGTGCGCCGAGCGGCGAAGCGCGGGCAGGAACGCGTTGGTGACGGCGACCACTCCGAAGAGGTTAGTCTCGTAGGTGCGGCGGAAGACCTCGACGTCGGTCTCGGTGACTCGCGCTCCGGTGTCGAGGGAGATGCCGGCGTTGTTGACCAGCACGTCGAGGTCGGTCACGGTGGCAGCGGCGGTCGCGATCATGTCCGCGTCGGTGACGTCGAGCAACAGGAGACGACCGCCGAACTGGGCGGCAACCTCCGCGCCCCGGGCCCGGTCGCGGGCGCCGACGAACACCGTCCAACCCCGCTCGGCGAAAGCACCCGCGATGTGCAGGCCGATACCGCCCGTGGCACCGGTAACTAAGGCGGTAAAGGGAGTCATGCCCCGATGATGTCAACGCTGCGTCGCCCCGCGACAGACCGTGCGGTACATGAGTCGCCAACGCGATCACGCGACGCGAGGTCAGCGAGGTGACAGAAGCACTCGTGCGAAATGTCTTTAGCAAACGCGCTTCTCGTCGAAGGGCGACGTGCGGTCTTCGCCAGCGATTTCGTTTAGCGCTACGCACCGGCGGACTACGAGTTGCGTCCCGTTGTGAGTGAGGTCGATGGACGCGCCGCTCAGGCGCTGACGTGCAGCTGGCTCGCCGGGACCTGAGTGAGGTCGGCGATCGTCTCTCGAACGAGGTCCGCGAGCTCTTCGGGGGGGACGTCCTCGAAGGCGGCGGCGCTCTCTCCGAAGACCTCGGTGATCACGCCGACGATCGCGGCCATCCGGACGCGCTCTCGCAGGGGCATCGCCGGGGAGGAGAGGATGCGCTCAAAGCGCGCTTCGACGTCCCGGATGCCGTCGTGCGGCATTGCCGCCTCAAGGCTCTCGAATGCGCTGCGGTTGCGGTTGTGGAGGAGCAATAGCCCGCGGTTGTCGACCATGAAGTCGATCATCTCGTTGGCAAGGCGAGGCCAGATCGCGACGCGGGCCGCCCCGTCGGGGGCGGCTTCGAGCTCGGCGATGACGGTCTCGCCCAGCGTCTGCAGCCGGAGGTGGAGCTCGAGGAGGATGTCCTCCTTGCGCGGGAAGTAGTAGTAGAGCGCCGCCTTGGTGATCTTGAGACGCTCGGCGATGTCCCGTAGAGAGGTCTTGTCGTATCCCTGCCGCGTGAACAGCTCCTGGGCGACAGCCAGGATCCGTTCGCGTGTCTGGGCGCCGTCACTGCCGCGGGGTCGTGCCATCTCGGAAAAGTTTACTTGACGCGCGGCCAGTTCTCGCTACCGTGTGATCCAACCAATAACTTGTCGGCCGGTAAGTAGGCCTGACTTGACCGAGCCCCCGACCGAGAGGCGCCATGAGCACCACCACTATCACCCCCTCATCGCCAGAACTGGGCCCCTCGAGCTCGCGGCCGTTTCGCCTGCGCTGGCTCGTTCTCATCGTCGTCGTACCGCCAACATCATGGACGCGATGGATTCGACCATCGCCACTATCGCCGGCCCGTCGGTCCGGCGCGATCTCGGCGGCGGCGCCTCGACGCTGCAGTGGATCAGTGCCGGGTACACCCTGGCATTCGCCGTCCTGCTGATCGCCGGCGCGCGGCTGGGGGACATCTTCGGCCGCCGCCGCGTCTTTCTCCTCGGGCTCGCCGGCTTCACCATCTTCTCCGCCGCGTGCGCGGCGGCCCCATGGATGCCCATGCTCATCGCCAGCCGCGCGCTCCAGGGCGCCTCCGGCGCGCTGATGATCCCCCAAGGGTTTGGCTTCCTCAAGCAGGTGTTCCCCGACCAGGCCGAGTTCAACAAGGCGATGGGTTTCGTCGGCCCAGCGACGGGCCTACCGCTGCTGGCCGCGCCGATCCTCGCCGGCGCGCTCATCGACGCCAACCTGTGGCACGTCGGATGGCGCCTGGTCTTCCTCATCAACGTCCCGATCGGCGTGATCGCGCTGGCTCTCGCGATCCCGACCCTCCCCGACAGCCCCAAGCGCTCCGGACTCACCCTGGACGTCGGCGGGGTCTGGCTAGTCGGCCTCGCGCTGGTCGCGATCATCTACCCGCTCATCCAGGGCCGGGCCGACGGCTGGCCCCTGTGGAGCTTCGCCCTGCTCGCCGCCGGCGCGCTCCTGCTGTTCGTGTTCCTACGCCACGAGCGCGGGCACCGGGGCAGCGCGCTGATCGAACCGACTCTGCTGAGCAATCGCACCTACCTCAGCGGGATCGCCGTGATCCTCTTGTTCTTCGGTGCCTTCGCCGGACTGCTGCTCAGCGTCTCGTTCTACGGCCAGCTCGGAGAGGGCTGGTCACCGATCCACGCCGGCCTGACCCTAACCCCCATGGTCATCGGGATCATCCTCGGCATGACGGTCTCCTTCGCGCTGGTCGATCGACTTGGACGCCACCTTCTCCACATCGGGATCCTGCTGATCGCGGCGGGCAGCGCCGGCATCGCCCTCACCCTGACCGGCGCCCACAGCGCCTCGACCTGGGATCTGTCCCTGGCCTCTTGTTCGCCGGTCTCGGTGCCGGCAAGAGCTTCGCCCAGCTCTTCGGGTTCGTCCTCAACAGCGTCACGATGGACGAGGTCGGATCCGCGTCCGGTGTCCTTGAGGCGACCCAACAGCTTTCGACCTCGCTCGGCGTCGCCGTCCTCGGGACGATCTTCTTCGCTGCGTTCGACCACCACCTCCCGACAGATGCACTGCAGATCACCGCATGGGCGTGTCTCGCCCCGCTCGCCGGCGCGTTCCTGCTCGTCTTCCGGCTGCCCATGCACGCCCGCGACGAGCAGGAACTTCTCCAGCAGGACGACGCGACGGCGTCGCCAGTGCCAGCTCGCGCGTCCTGACACCGCCCAGACAGACTCAGACCAGCACCACCGCGACGGCCACCGAGTGACGGCCGGGCCGCGGTGACCGGCAACTTCGCGCTGCGCGTGGGCAAGACAGACAGCGGGCGCGTCAGCTATTGACACGCCCGCTGTCGCCTGCCTCTATGCCGTCGCCTTGAGCTTGCGGCGGCCGTGGTGGATTTGGCGTTCGACAGTCCGCTTTGTTACTCCGGGGTGCTGCGCCGCGATCTCCTCGTAGCTGTAGCCCGCGGCAAACCGCCATAGGAACCGCTGCTGGCGGAGGGGGAGCCGGTGGACTTCAGCTAGCCGCTCCCGCCACTCGGCCTGATCGTGTGGTCCCGGCATTGGGCTGGCGATGTCCAGTTCGCCGTTGTTCGTCGGCACGCGCTTCTAGCGATAGCTCCCGCTGGTCGCGGCGCGCGAGCTTGATCGCCTCGTGCACGGCGGTCTTGGCAAGCCATGACAGCGCCCCCTGCCGTTCGAGGCGATGAGCGTGGCGGACGAGGCGGTACCAGGCGAATTGGCATGCGTCCTCGATGACCGGCGCCGGGGCCTTGACGTCGCGAACCACGATCGACTTCAGCCGAGGTGCGAGTTCGTCATAGAGCTGAGCGACGTCGGTGACCATGCGGCACCTCCTCGGCGCTCTGTTGATCACGATCGCCGAGCTCCTCGAGCTGCTCGCCTATCGTGGCGACGCGCCGGCCCCAACCGAGCGCGTCGTGATCCTCGGGCCACTGCGGATCGGTGCCCGCGCATGGCTCGAGCCCGAGCTGCACAAGCAGCTCGGGCCGGCATCGGATAGGTCATGCCTACTCCTGTCTCGTGCTTCGTTCGCCCCGCTGACCTGCGGCGCCGGGCGGCGGCTGGCATCCCGCGTCGACGAGGAACCGAGCGAAGGCGGCGTGATCGCGCGCCGGATCAAACGAGTCTTGGCCACGAACCAGCTGCCGGACCCGCTCTAGGTCGTAGAGCAGTGCCAGCTTCCCGGTCCACGCGTTTGATCTGTCCAGAACCCCACCTCATCGGCTCAGAAACTCTACAACCTTTGTTAGATGGTTGTTAGATGTTTGCGCTCTCAACCAAAATCGGAGCATGAAAAAGGCCCATTTGCTGGGCCTTTTTGATAGCGGGGGCGGGATTCGAACCCGCGACCTTCGGGTTATGAGCCCGACGAGCTACCAGACTGCTCCACCCCGCGGCGGACAGGAAATTCTAGCGGATCGCGAAAGACCGCCGGCGGTCAGCGGGCGCCTGGCGCGCCCAGCGGCGCGTGCATGCTCTGACCCGAACGAGCCGCAGCGCCTGCTCGGACCGGTTCTAACTTGCTGTGCGGTCCCCTGGCGCTGTCGGGGCCGCCGACGGCGTGCGGTCAGAGAGCGGCGCGCGGTCGGGCGGCGTTTCCACGCGTGGCTCGCGCATCGAGTTCTCGGCCTGAGGGCGCCCCGAAGCCTCGCCGTTCTCTGCGAAGTGGGCGAAGCGCTTGTTCTCGGTCTCCGCGATCCCGACCATCTGCTCGCCGACCGAGCGCATGTCGTCGATCAGGCGCCGGCGCTCGCGCCAGATCGCCTCGGCGTTCCGGGACAGCTCGCGAGCGGCCGCCTCGGCGGTCGACAACGTGTCGTCCGCCTCTCTGCGCGCCGCCGCAAGGCTCTCCTCCGCCGCGCGCTGCGCGGCGCTCCGGAGCTCCTGCGTCTCTCGAGTTGCGCTCTCGCGCAGCTGCCCGGCTTCCCGCGTGGCCGTCTCCCGCAGCTGGGCCACCTCCCGGCCGGCCGTTTCCCGCAGCTCGGCCACCTCCCGGCTGGCCGTCTCGCGCTGCTCAGCCGTCTCGCGCTCGGTCGCCTGGCGCAGCTCCTGCACCTCGCGATTGACCCCGCCGCGAACCTCGTCGGCCTCCCTCCGGGCGGCGTCGTGGGCCTGCTGCGCCTCGACCTCGGCAGCCTCGAGGCGCTCGTCGGCTCGCATCCGCGATCGCGTCGTGATCTCGTCCGCGGTGGCTTGCGCCCGCTGGAGAAGGTCCCGGGTTTCTTCGCTGATCTCGTCGAGGGCATGGCGCACGGCCGCCTCAGGGGAGGACGAGATCTCGAGCTCGGCGATCAGGCGATTCACCTGCTCGACATATCGATCGACGGCCGCCCGGTCGTAGCCACGGAGTCCGACAGGGAAGTGGATGTTCCGCACGTCCTTGAGCATCCGGTCGCGCTCGGCGGCCGGCACGCCGCTGCCCCGGACGCGACGGGGCCGGCGATCGGACTGTTTGCCGGCTTCGCCGGCTTTTTCGGGCCCCTTGTTCTCCGGGGGGGTCTCCGCGTCGCCCGGCCGGGGTGGGGTGCCGCGCGGTCGGGGCGAGGTCTCATCGCGGATGTCCGAATGCGCCATACGGATCAGCTCCCTTCTTTGCCCATCAACCTCCGTGGGTCGGTCACAAGCGCCAGGCCCACTCCCGCGAACGTACTCCCTTGGTCAAGTCCTACAGGTATCGCTTTGAAAGCGCACTGCTTGACCCCGTTCGGCGATCCGATCGTCAACGCGTGAGGAGGATCACTACAACGATGACCAGGATCAGTGCGAATCCAGCTCCAGCCAGAGGCCATGCCCGTCGCCAGTACTCCGGCTTGGCCCGATCGCGGCTGTAGCGGCCCTCCGGGGGCTCCCCAACCCAATCGTCATCGTCGTAGCCTGACATCAACACCAAAGCTACCCATCACGACTGGTCCTCGCACGCCAACCTGTCGGGCGCCCTATTCAACTGGCGGGGCGGAACACGGAGCATCCCGGGGACGTGGGCCCCCGCCAGAGGCCGCCACACATTTGTCGCGAAGCCGTCACAGACTTCTGACTTTCATGTCTTGATCCGTTACAGCGTCCTGCCGCATTCTCTGGGCATGGCGACGCTCAAGCAGAAGGTCCAGGCGGAGCAGAAGATCCGGGAGCTGCTCGATCAGGAAGGCATGCCGGAGCCGGACGAGGTCGAGTACGGACACGGCTGCATCCGGCTGTTCTTCAATGAGCCGAAAGTGGCGCTGGTCATCGACATCGACAAGCCCGGCGACGACTACGGGCACGGAAGCCACGAGCCAGACCCCGCGAGCCTCGATGCACACCTCAACTGAGTTTGGCCGGTGATCCGCATGCCCTTAGCGGGACGCTCGCCATCGCGATCGGTCAGGGCCCGTCCGGGGACGGACGGGCGGGCCCTGACCGCGTTGGCAGAGTCGCACGCGGCCGACGCCCGCCGGCGAATCGCCGCCTACGTACTCGCGACCCGCCGGTACCTCGCCACGGCCAGCGGAGCGAACACAGCGAAGATCACGACGGACCAGACCACCGCGCCCCAGACGTTGTTCCCGGGCGCGGGCGTGCCGATCCAGAGCCAACGCATTGCGTCGACGACGATCGTGAAAGGGTTGACGTTGGCGAACGCTCGGAGAACCGAAGGCATCGACTGAACCGGCACGAACGCTGAGGAGATGAACGTGAGCGGAAACACCGCTATGAAGCCGGCCGAGTTGGCCGCCTCAGGAGAGGAGACGAGCATCCCGACCAGAGCGAAGAACCAAGAGAACGCATAACCGAAGAGCAGCAGCAGCCCGACGCCGGCGATCGCATGAAGCACGGTGGTGTGGAATGAGAAGCCGATGATCAGCCCGGTGACGAGCAAAATCGTCATCGAGAGCAGATTCGTGACCACGTCCGAGAGCGTCCTCCCGGCGAGGACGGCGGGACGGGCCATCGGCAACGAGCGAAACCGGTCGACGAGCCCCTTGTGGACGTCCTCGTTCAACCCGAGCGCTGTGACGAAGCCGCCGAAGGCGATGTTTTGGACGATGATCCCCGGGATCAGGAATTCGGCGTAGGGGATGCCACCCGTGTTGATCGCGCCGCCGAACACGTAGCGGAAGAGCAGCACGAACATGATCGGCTGCACGGTGAACGCCAGCAGCAGGTCGGGCGAGCGCGGCAGGCGGATCAGGTTCCGCTCGCCGATGATCAGCGTGTCGGTTACGAGGCGCTTCATGTGGCTGTCCCCTCGCCGGTCAGATCGACCGCGGCGCCATCCATCTCCGACGCCGACCCGTTATCCGGGGAACCGTCCTCCTCCGCCGCGTGTCCGGTCAGCGTCATGAAGACGTCGTCGAGCGTCGGGCGGCGGAGGTTCAAATCGTCGACGCCGACTCCGGCTTCGCTCAGCCGGTGAACCGCCTCGACGATCGCGCCGCTTCGACGACGGACGGTCAGCCTGACCAAGCCATTGGAGGCCTGCGGTGATTCGTCGGACATGGGCACGAGCGCGCGGACCGCGGCATCGGAGTCGGCATCCTCGTCGAGTCGCACCTCGAGCCGCTCGCTACCGACGCGATCCTTCAGGTCATCGGAGGTCCCCGAGGCGATCACCCGGCCGTGGTCGATCACCGCGATCTTGTCCGCCAAGCGGTCGGCCTCGTCGAGGTACTGCGTAGTGAGGAGCACCGTCGTGCCCTCGGCGACGAGTTCCTCGATCACCTCCCAGAGGCCGAGGCGGCTGCGTGGGTCAAGGCCGCTCGTGGGCTCGTCGAGGAACAGCACCGGCGGCCGGGCGACCAGTGCAGCCGCCAGGTCGAGCCGGCGCCGCATGCCGCCGGAGTAGCCCTTGACTGGCCGCTTCCCGGCGTCGACCAGGTCGAAGCGCTCGAGCAGCGCCTGCCCCCGTGCGCGGGCGTCCGCGCGACTGAACCCATATAGCCGGCCGACCATGACCAGGTTCTCGAGCCCGGTGAGGTTCTCATCGACCGCGGCGTACTGGCCGGCGAGACCGATCCGCTCGCGGAGCGCCTTGGCATCGCGGACCACATCGAACCCGACGACGCTCGCGCTGCCGGAATCAGGCTTGAGCAGCGTGGTCAGGACGCGCACGACCGTCGTCTTGCCGGCGCCGTTCGGGCCGAGCAATCCGAGGACGGTGCCGCGCTCGGCATCGAGATCAACGCCGCAAAGCGCGCGCACCTCGCCGTAGGACTTCTCGAGTCCGCGGACGACGATGGCCGGGCGGTCGTCGTTCACCGTGGCGGCGGGCGCCCCGTCGGAGCGCAGCTGGTTGTCGGCGGTCGAAGACAAGTGATGCGAAGGGAGGCAGGCGTCCCGGCGCCCGAGGCTAGAAGCAGCGGCCGGGGCGCGCCGGATAGAACTTTCACTCTAGACCCGCCGCATTGGACATTCTCATCGGCGCTGGGCCAAGCGAGCGGATCGGCGCTGGGGCGCGCGGATCGGCGCTGGGGCAAGCGGGCGGATCGGCGCTTGGGCAAACGGGCGCGTGGCCACCCAGAGCGCTCTCGTCACCTGTCGAGCCCCCCTCACCACCGCGCTACCGTGCCGCTGGTGCCTGTTCTCGAGGCCCGCGGCATGACGAAGACGGTGGGGGCAGGACGCGCGGCGCGGCTTCTGCTCGACGATGTAAGCCTCGAGGTCGAGGCCGACGAGGTGGTCGCCGTCCTCGGCCGGTCCGGAAGCGGCAAATCGACGCTGCTTCACCTACTGGGCGCCCTGGACCGCCCCGACTCGGGACGGATCGTCCTGGCCGGCAGCGAGCTGACCGCACAATCTCCGCGAGCGCTCGCGCGAACCCGGCTAAGACACATCGGTTTCGTCTTCCAGTCCTTTCATCTCATCGAGGAGCTGACCGGCGAAGAAAACGTCCTCCTGCCCGCCCGCCTGCCTGGCGCGCGGCGAGGAGGCGAAGGGCGGGGCCGGAGGCTGATCGCTGACCTCGGGCTAGAAGCCGTCGCGCAGCGCCGCCCGCACGAGCTCTCCGGAGGAGAGCAGCAGCGGTTCGCGATCGCGCGGGCGCTGGTCAACGACCCCGAGCTGGTGCTCGCCGACGAGCCCACCGGCAACCTGGACCAGGAGAACGGCGCCGCTGTGCTCGAGCTGCTGCGCGGCCTCAGTGGTCGGGCGGTCGTGATCGTCACGCACGAGCCGCAGGCGGCCGCGATCGCGGACCGTGTTCTGCACCTACACGATGGACGCCTGGCAGACGGACCCGCGGCGAGCCAGCCCGAGACGCTGACCAGGCGCCTGCGGCTCACCGAGCCGGCATGAGATCGGACCTCGCGCCAGCCGCAAACGGCGAAGCGCCCATGACGTCGGCCCGCGCGGCACCGCAAACGCCGAAGCGCGCACTGAGTCGGCCCCCGCGCCAGCCGCACACCCCGAAACGCCCATGACGTCCGCCCTCGCGTCAACACACACCCTGAAGCGCCCGTGAGATCTGCCCTGGCCGAAGCCCGCATCGGCCTCCGGCTGCGGCGCCGCCGCTCGCTGCTCACCGCCCTTGGCATCCTGCTCGCCGGCGCGATGCTCGCCGCCGCGATAGTCGTCGGCGACAGCCTGGGGCGGGGCTTTGATCGCGCCGCGAAGCGGGCGAATCTCGCCGACATCATCGTCCGCTTCGACCCCCAATCAGAGTCGAAGGTAGCCCAGCGAATTCAGGCTCTCCCTGATCTGAAGTACTTCTCGCTGCGACAGGAAGCCACGGACACCGAGATCAGCACAAGCCAGAACAGCGCCGGAAACGCGTCGGTGGAGATCGTCGGAGCGGGAGGCACCGGCCCCCATGGCTACGCGGTCGTCGCCGGCCACGACCTGACGAACGCGCCGAACGAAGTGGTCATCGAGCGCGGGCTGGCCGCCCAGTGGCACATCCCACTGAACGGCACGATCGACATCGGGGGTCTGCGACAGCAGCGGGTCGTCGGGTTCGCGGAGGAACCGGACAACGTCTCCTATCCACTCGCGGCGCCCCAGCTCTACATCTCACAACAGGCGCTCGCACGGACTCTCGGAAGCCAGCCCAACCAGCAGGTGAACGAGGCGCAGATCTGGCTCCGTGATCCGCGCTATCTAAACGAGGTTCTGGTCCAGGCGCGGGCCACGAGCTATGGGCTCCAAGGCCTGGAGTTCGTGACCCGCTCGGGGGTCCGCGTGCTGCTCGATCAGGCTGCGGGCATCGTGATCGATCTGCTGGTAGCGCTGTCGCTGATCGCCCTCGCGACGGCGGGCGTGCTGCTGGCGTCATCCGCCCGGGCGGAGGTGGAGCGTCGTCTGAAGTCAATCGGCGTGCGCCGCGCGGTCGGCGCCCCACGCGTACACATCGTCCTTACGCAGACGATCGAGGCGCTGCTGATCGCGGTGCCCGCCGCCACGCTGGGCACGCTCGCCGGCGTGCTCGCCACCATGGGTCCGAGTGACCGGCTGCTGATGCTGCTCAATGAGCCCGCGGCCGGATCGGCGCTGCTCCCGCCGCTGGCGGCCGGTTGGGCCGTAGCGGTCGCGATTCCGGCCCTGGCGGTGGCCTGGCCCTCGTGGCGGGCGGCGGGCAGGTCGCCCGTCGAGCTGCTCAGAGGCGCGGAGCTGAGGGCCCCACGATCGCGCCGCCGGCTGGCCCCAACGGCGCGCCGAATCCCGGGCATACCAGGGGGCGCAGGCTTGACAGCGCTCGGCGGCCGCCTCGCCGCTGCTCACCGTACCCGTCTGGCGGCGACGGCGATCACGCTCGGCTGCTCGACGGCGTTTGTACTGCTGATGCTCGCGCTGGCGTCTGCGCTGGCGGTGCTTCAGACCGACCCGCAGGCGCTCGGCAAGCGCTTCCAGCTGACCGCCGACCTACCTGCCGCCGCCACCCGACAGGTGGAGAGGATCCCCGGCGTGCAAGCCGCCGCGCCTCGCTACGAGGACCAGGCCGTCGACTCGTTCTCGCTCGGGGAGACGGTCGACGTGATCGGTTACCCCGGAGACCACACGACGTTCGAGGCGCCGCCGCTCACTGCCGGGAATCGAATACGGGGGCCCGATCAAACCGAGGTCGGGGCCGGCCTGGCAAACGCACTGGGTCTCTCCCCCGGTTCGACGCTGGCGCTCCAGTTTCAGTCCGGCAGCGAGCTGCGACTGAGGGTCAGGGGCGTCGTCAGCTCGCTCGAGCACGACGGGCGCGTGGCGTACGTCCCCGCCCGGGCGATGCTCAAGGCCGACCCGTACACGTCCGAGGAGCTGGCGGTGCTCGCGAAGCCCGGTGCCAACCTCGACGCGATCGAAAACAGACTCAACGCCCAGTCACCGAGCGCTTCAGCCGCGCCGGCGTCCACCGCGATCGGCAAGGGCGTCCCGCTGGTCAGCACCCTGCGCGCGATCCTGACGGCGATCGCGATCGTCGATGGACTCGTGTGCCTCTATGCGCTGACCCAAGCGTGCGCGCTCACGGTTCAGGAGCGTCGCCGCACGGTGGCGATCATCAGAGCTTCGGGAGCGGGAGCGCAAGCGGTGACGCGTCTGCTGGCCGGAGCCGCGGCGGCACTGGTGATCCCCGCCGCTGTGCTCGGCATCGCGGTGGAGGTGATCGTGCTCGGTCCGGTGCTGTCGAACCTGGCCGCCAACTACGCCGCCCTGCCGCTCGCGCCGACGAAAGGTGACGTTCTGATCGTCGTGATCGGGCTGGCGCTGGCCGCCGCGGTGGCAGTCCTGTGGGTAGCGCGCCAGGCGACGAGAGAGAGCGTGATCCAAGGGCTGGCCGGGACATGACGCACGACGGCGTAACGGCGAGATGAGGCCCATAAGGATCACCCGGCGCCAGGCGATCGCCGACGGCCTCGCGGCGGCGGTGGCCGGGACGCTGCTGGCGAGCTGCGGCGGCAGCGGCACCTCAAGCGCCGCCTCCTCGGGCTCGACGCTCAAGGGCACGTGGATCGATCCCCTCGGCGTGGGAGTGCTGCGGCCGGGACCGGGCGAGCCGCTGATCGCAAGAACGGGCCTCGGTCCGCGAGCGCCGCACGAGCAAGTGATCGGCACGCTGGCCCACGTCACCGACGCCCACGTCCTCGACGCCTCGTCCCCCGCGCGCGTGACGTTCCTCAACCGCCTTGGTCCTCCTTTCCAGTCGACCTTCCGCCCGCACGAGACGCTGACCGCGCAGGTCCTGACCGGGGCCGTGCGGGCCGTTAGAAACCTGCGACCCGACGCCGTGATTCAGGGCGGGGATCTGATCGACAACGCCCAGGGCAACGAGCTGGCCACCGCGCTGGCGGTCCTCACCGGTGCAAGCGTCAGTCAGCGCCCCTATTACGGCGTCCAGCTGGCCAGCGATCCCGACCCCTTCTATTACCGCCCCGACCTCGACGCTCCCCGCCATCCCGGGCTCCTGGAGCGCGCCACGAGCCGCTTCGACAGTCCGGGGCTCCGAAAAATGACGACGACCTACCCCGTCCTGGGCGACCACGACATCCTCGTGCAGGGCGAGATCCCGCCAACGCCCGAAACCCGCGCGCTGGCCACCGGCAAGCAGGCGCTTTGGGAGCTTCCGCCCGGACTCCAGCTACCGAAGCAAGCGGCCAACCTGATCTCGAACTCGCCCGACGGACCGGTGGGCCCGGCGCTCGTCAACGGCTTCCTGGCCCAGGCGCTCGCCGGCCCCAAGCAGACCGTTCCGGGCGATCAAAGCCGGCGCGAGCTCGACGCCGCCGCGGTGATCGGAGGACTGACGGCGGGCCGAGCGCAGGGGTCGCTCGACTATCACGCCGACATCGCCCCGCAGCTACGCCTTATCGTGCTGGACCTGGCCCGCCGCGGCGGCGGCTCTGGCGGCCTTGTCACGCCGGACCAACCCGGATGGCTCCAAACAGAACTCCAAGCGGCCGAGGACAGGTGGATCATCGTCGTCTCCCATCAGCCACTCGAGAGCAGCCAGGGCGGCGAGCAGCTGCTGGCGCTGCTTGACCAGCACCCGAGAGTCATCGCCGCCCTCTCCGGCCACACACACCGCAACCACATCACCCCCCGTCCGACCCAAAGCGGCGGCTACTGGCTGATCAACACGGCCTCGCTGATCGACTACCCCCAGCAGGCGCGCGGGCTGAGGGTCATCGCCACCAGGGGCGGCGGCGTCGCCATCCAAACCTGGATGCTCGACCACGTTTTCCCCGGTGAGCTCGGCACGATCTCCCGCCAGCTCGCGTACCTCGACGCCCAGGGCGGCCGTCCGAACGACTTCCTTGGCGGCCGCCCTGACCGCAACGTCACGCTCTACGGAGCGAGGGCCTGACCGCCGCCCCTGGGCGAAGGCGTCGGCCAAGCACCGCGTCTAACAGGCCCGGGAACTGCCACTCGAGGTCGTCGCGGCGCAGCGAGTTCAGCCGCGTCGTCCCGACGACTCGCTGGCGGATCACGCCCGCATCGCGCAGCACACGGAAGTGGTGGGTACAGGTCGACTTCGACACCGGCAGCCCGAGGCTCTTGCAGTTGACCTCGCCGCCGTCGGCGAGCGCGGCGACGATCTGGAGGCGCACCGGGTCACTGAGCGCGTGAAGCACGGCGGCCAGCTCGATCTCCTCGCGCCCCGGGTGAAATATGGGCGCAGAAGGGTGCGAAAGCGGCGCAGAAGGGTGCGAAAGCGGCGCAGAACGGTGGGAAACCGGCTCGGCCACAGCTCCGGCTGTCCCCGGCAAGCCAACCCGTTCGTCTTGGGGATAGCGAGACGGTCGATTTCGTGACCCGACAGACGGTTGGTCTTCGGAATCGAGAGGCAGTTCGTCGGGAGGTTTGAGAGACAAAGTAGTTCGACGCTTATCGAACATGTTCTATAGTTCGACACCTATCGTACCAGCAGCTGACAAGCTCAAGCCGCACCTGCGAGCCACGCTCTTCCTGGCCTGCCTGGCGCAGTTCATGGTGATCCTCGACGTCTCCGTCGTGAACGTCGCGCTGCCCGCCATTCGGCACTCGCTCGGATTCTCCGAACAGGACCTGCAGTGGGTGGTCAACGGCTACACGGTGACGTTCGCCGGCTTCCTACTCCTGGGCGGTCGCGCGGCGGACCTTCTCGGGCGCCGGCGCGTGTTCATCGCCGGCCTGGTCCTCTTCTCGCTGTCCTCATTGGCAGGCGGGATCGCCGACAGCCAGACCGTGCTGATCGTCGCTCGCGCCGCGCAGGGCCTGGGGGGCGCGGTGATCGCCCCGGCCTCGCTCTCGATCTTGACAACCACCTTCGCCGAGGGACCGGCCCGCAACCGCGCGCTCGGCCTGTGGGGCGCGATGGGCGCCGCCGGCGGATCCGCGGGCGTGCTGCTGGGCGGCGTGCTCACCGATCTTCTGAGCTGGCGCTGGATCCTGTTCATCAACGTCCCCATCGGCCTACTGGCCGCGGTGGCCGCGCTTCACTACATCGCAGAGGGCCGCGACGAGGCGCCCGGGCGCAGCTTCGACTTCTCGGGCGCGCTCAGCGCGACGGTCGGTCTGTCGGTGCTGGTGCTGGGGATCGTGCGCACCGACGTCACCGGCTGGGGCTCGGCGCCGACGCTCGCCCTAATGGGCGCCGGCGTGCTGCTGCTGGCCCTGTTCGTGGCCATCGAGGGGCGCTTCGCCCGCTCGCCGCTGATGCCGCTGCGCATCTTCGCCTCACGCGCGCTCAGCGCCGCAAACGCCGTCGTGCTGCTGATCGGCGGCGCGACGTTCGGCATGTGGTTCTTCCTCTCGCTGTACCTCCAGCAGGTGCTGGGCTATTCGCCGCTCAAGGCCGGGCTGGCGTTCCTGCCGATGACGATTTCGATCGCGCTCGGTTCGATGCTGGCCTCGCGAGCCATAGCGCGCTTCGGCACCAAGCCGCTGCTAGTCACCGGCATGCTGGCGCAGACCGCGGGGCTGTTGCTGTTCGCGAACGTGCCCGTCGACGGACGCTACCTGAGCAACGTGATCGTGCCGTCGCTGCTGGTGGCGATCGGCATCGGCCTGTCGTTCGTGCCGGCGACAATCTCGGCGGTGGCCGGCGTCGCCTCCGAGGAGGCTGGACTGGCTTCGGGGCTCGTCAACACTTCGCGGCTGTTCGGCGGCGCGCTCGGGCTGGCGATCCTGGCGGCACTGGCCACGGCGCGGACGAATGCCCACCATGCGACCGGCACCATGGCCGTGCACGCCGCCCTGACGAGCGGCTTCCATCTGGCGTTCGTGGTCGCCTCCGGGTTCTCACTAGCCGGCGGGCTGGTGGCGCTGTTCGGCCTGCCGCGCCTGTCCGAGCGCCGGGCGGCCCTCCGCCAGCCGGCGCACGCCGAGAGCGCGTAGCCCCATTAGCCTTGGCCCGCGTGGCCCGCGTCTTCGTCACCCGCCGACTGCCCGGCCCGGCACTCGAGCGGCTGGAAGCGGCCCACGACGTCGAGATCTGGGAGCAGCGCCTCCCCCCGACGCCCGAGGAGCTCAGGGAGCACGCAGCAGAAGCAGAAGGTCTGCTGACGTTGCTGACCGACCAGGTGGACGCCGAACTGATCGACGCCTGCCCCCATCTGAAGGCCGTCTCCAACTACGCCGTGGGCCACGACAACATCGATCTGGAGGCGGCCAGTAGACGCGGCATCCCCGTGGGCCACACGCCCGACGTCCTGACCGAGGCCACGGCCGATATGACGTTCGCACTGTTGCTGGCGGCGGCGCGCAAGCTGCCAGAGGCGATCCGCGCGGCCGCCGAGGGCGACTGGGTGACCTGGGAGCCGGCGCTTTATCTGGGACGCGAGGTCTACGGCCAGACGCTGGGACTCATCGGCTTTGGCCGCATCGGGCGCGCGGTCGCCAAGCGGGCCCAGGGCTTTGCGATGACCGTGCTGAGCGCCGGTCCCGGCCAGCCGCTGGACGAGCTCTTGGAGGACTCGGATTTCGTCTCCCTGCACACGCCGCTGACGCCCGAGACCCGCCACCTGATCGATGCCGGCGCCCTGGAGCGGATGAAGCGGACGGCGATCCTCGTCAACACGGCGCGCGGGGGCATCGTCGATCAGACGGCGCTGATCGCGGCGCTCGAGCGCGGGGCGATCGCCGGCGCGGCGCTCGATGTCACCGATCCCGAGCCACTTGACGCCGACCACCCCCTACTGCGGGCCCCGAATCTGATCATTACCCCGCACGTGGCATCCGCCACGGAGGCAGCGCGCGAGCGGATGGCCGAACTGGCCGTCGAGAATCTGCTAGCAGCCCTGGAGGGCAGACAGATGCCCCACCAGGCAAACTGAGCGCCGTGCGCGTCGCCGTGGCCGACATCGGCAGCAATTCCACCCGACTGCTGATCGCGGACGTCCAGGACGGCCGCGTCCGAGATGAGCTCGAGCACCGCTCAACCGTCACGCGCCTCGGGGCGGGAGTGGACTCCGACGGCGCGCTCTCAGACGAGGGCATGAAGCGCGTCTACGGCACGCTCGACGAGTACCTCGAGGCGATCGAGCGCCACCAGGCAGACAAGCGGATCGCGGTGCTGACGAGCGCCGTCCGCGACGCATCCAACGGCGAGGAGTTCGCGAATAGGGTGCGCGAGCGCTACGGCCTCGAGCCGCACGTGCTGACCGGTGATGAGGAGGCAGGGCTGACGTTCCTGGGGGCCACGAGCGAGCGCGACCCGGAGGACGAGACGCCGACGCTGGTCGTTGACATCGGGGGTGGCTCTACCGAGCTCGTGACCGGCACCGGCCGCAGCGCTGACTTCCACGTTTCGACTCAGGCCGGCGTGGTCCGCCAGACCGAGCGCCACCTGAACCAGGATCCGCCGCGCGAAGAAGAGCTCGAAGCGCTGAAGCGCGAGGTCAGGGGAATCTTTTTCCAGGCCGTTCCGGACGAGACGCGCCACGCGGTCAAGCGGGGGATCGCCGTTGCCGGCACCGCCACCCAGTCGGCGGCGATCGCCCTGCAGCTAGAGCCCTACGACCCGGCCAAGGTTCACGGCTATCTGCTGAGCGAGCCCGAGGCGCGGGAGATCCTGTCCCGCGTGGCCGCTGTCACGCTCGACGAGCGCCGGCAGATCACGGGGCTGGATCCGGCGCGGGCGCCGACGATCGTGGCGGGGGTCGCGATCCTGCTCGAGGTACTCCAGGTCTTCGGGCTGGCCGCTGTCGAGGTCTCCGAGCACGACATCCTGCGGGGGGCGGCGCTGGGGCTGTAGGGGCGCGCCGCGGCCGTAGGGCGCGGCGCTGGGCCTGTAGCGGCGGCGCTGGGGCCGTAGGGGGCGGCGCTGGGGCTGTGGGGGCGGCTGCATACCCTGGGGTCGCGCTTAGTATCACTGTCTGGACGGATATTCGATTGCACGGCGAGCGTCCAGACGCGATCATGCTCACGAGGGGACCCATTCACTCATGAGCGAATGGAGATCTCCAGACACATAGGCTCGGGTGATAGCCGCAGACATCGGCGCCTCCCGCCGCCCGGGCCACCTTACGCAAAGGTCCTTCTCGGCGCGTACCCCTGCCCGTCCCGATTGGACCTTACCTGGATCGGAAGCCGCCCGCCAGAACGCGGGCGGTTTTCGTTCGGGATCGCCCGCGCTTCGCGGGCCCCGAAGCTGCGAAGAACGCCGGCGTCCCGAGTCCGAGAAGCACGCGGGTCCCGAGGCTGCGAAGCACGCCGACGCCGAGGCTGCGGAGAACGCCGGCGATGAAGCGCTGATCGTGCCGCCGACGGCGTCTGAGCTCTCAGAGCCACAGCGGGGGGCGGTGGGTGCCCCAAACCCCACCGCCGCGCCCCAGCCTCCCCGCGTGGCCCCCTGCCCTAGCTCACCCGCGCCGGCGGGTCCCCCCAGCTAAGCGCGAAGACGCCCCGTTCGACCGGCTGCCGTGCGCGCCACACGTCGGGTTCCGCGCGCGCCGCCACCAGCGCGGCTGCTTCTGGCAGCCGCCGCTCGCCGGCGAAGATCCGCATTCCAACGCGAATGGCCGGGAGCTCGCGCACGCCCTGGGCGGCGAGCTCATGCGCGGTGGCGCGGAGTGAGACGTCGCGAGATGTGCTGCCGGCCGCCGCCAGACAATCCTCGAGTCCCATGCCCGCCGCCGCGGCAGCCTCCGCCAGTACTTCGGGATCCTCGAGGTCGAAGCCGCCGCAGAACGCAAGCCGCGCCGCGGCGAGTGCAAATCTGGCGCCTGCGCCGCTGTCAGACGCGCATTGCGCGGTCCGCAGCGCGCCTGGAACCGGTGCCGGGAACTCGTCCGGCCACACCAGCGGGAGGCGCAGCTCGGCAGCCCGGCGCTCCGCCGCCACGCGGAGCTTGTCAAGACGGGCCCTTCTCGCAGCGATTCGTAGCTGCTCGGCACCGCCCAGCGCCTGGCCGGCGACGGGAACCCAGTCGACCTCGCCCAGCATCCGCTCCACCCGCTCCGCCGCGAGGTAGGAAAACGGACACGAAAGGTCGAAGTAAAAAGCGAGACTGGAGGCTTGCATAGGTTGCGCGAGAGATTGGTCTCGTGCTACGAGGGTGATCAGTTCTCCCATGTACAGACCTGAAACGACGCCCGAGGCCAAAACTGACGCAAATTCGCTCGCGAAAGTGCGAAAAGCCCGTCGCTGGGCACTCCCTTGCGTACAACGCCGTCGCCCCGCGTACGAAAAACAGGCCAAAATCGACGCAAACCTGCCTATTCCGATACAAACCCCTGGTGTGGGCTTTATTCTGGAACTTAGTATGTGAAGATCGAGAACTCGGAGCCAGCGATAGCCACCTTGCCGTCACCCAAACGCCATCCGTACGACCAGTGGTCGCCGGACGCCCGCGCGCTCGATCTGGTCGGCGACAAGTGGACGCTGCTGATCGTCCGCGACCTTGCGGCAGGGCCGCGACGGTTTGTCGAGCTCCAGCGCATCCTGCCCGGGATCTCGACTGAGCAGCTCCGCTCGCGGCTCAACCGTATGGTCGCCGACGGGATGCTGACCCGCAGGCGCTTCCGCGAGGTCCCGCCGCGCGTCGAGTACGAGCTGACCGAGCGGGCTTACGCCTTGATGCCGATCCTCGGCGAGCTGGCCCGCTGGGGCTACCACTGGGCCTGGAGCGGCCCGCGGCCCTCCGAGCGCGTGGACGTCGGCGCGATCTTCCGCCTGGCCCCCGGCCTGATCGAGGCGCCGCTGGATCTGAGCGCGACGGTCGCGCTGAAGGTGGACGGCGCCGACCAGGACGAGTCGCTCACCTATGCGCTGGTCGCTTCCGGCGGCCACGTCAGCGTCCGCGAGGGCGAGGCCAACCGCGCCGACGCAACGGTGAGTGGCAGCGTCGAGCAGTGGGTGGGAGCCCTGTCCCCGGGCGGCCAGACGCCCGGGCTGCGAATCGACGGCGATCGCCAGCTCGCGAGCCTGATGCTCGAGGGTCTGGCCACAGGCGCCGAGCCCGCCGCGCGCCCCGAACCCGCCGCCAGCGAGCCCGCCGCCGGTCCGCGGGCGGCGTAGCGCCGTCACTCAGGCTCTCAGGAGATGGCCCAGCTGACGCGGCCGGTGGCCTTGGCATGCGGCGAGAAGCGCACCGCCAGCACGCGCGCGCCGGAGGGGAGCGAGAACGCGACACACCCCTGCCGCTGCTCGGCCGGGCTGATGTAGTTGTCGAAATCGCGCAGCGGCGTCTGGCAGACGCCTGCCTGGGCGAAGACCGGAGTTGCGGTGCCCGACGAGATCGCGATCGACACGTCCCCCGTCGCCGAGCTGTCGTAGATGCCGGGACCGTGATTGACGACTCGCAGCAGCACGCCGACCGCCCGCGAGCCGGGAAGCAGCGCCGCGCCCGATCCTCGCAGCGGATCTATAACGCGGGAGACCGTGACGGTGAGCGTCGCGTCCGAGGCGCTCACCCGCTGGCTCTGGCCGACGGGCGCCAGCGGCTTGGCTGAACGGCGGGCAGGAGCTGGGCGCTTCGACGGGCTGGACGTGTGAACGGCGCTCGTAGTCCGCGTGGTGGCGGAGGTGCTAGAGGGCGAAGAGCCCGACCCGCAGCCGGCGGCGAGCACCGCCCCCACCAGCGCCGCCAAGGCGGCAGCCTTGATCCCGTGCTTCAACCGCACTCCCTACTTGATCGAGTACTTGCCGGCCTCGCGGACCCTTCCCTGCGCGAAGCCGGGCCGACGCTAGCAAGGGCCTTGTGACGCTGTCAATCGTCAACCGATGCCTGTCTTGGCGATGGTGGCGGGGGTTTTGCGGGGTCTGCCGATGCGGGCCGAGGTCCGGCTTTGCGACCCCGGCGCGACTAAGATCCTGCCCAGGCCCGGGTAGACAAACTGGCAAAGTCTGCGCGCTTAAAACGCGCTGCTCGAGAGAGCTTGCGGGTTCGAGTCCCGCCCCGGGTATCTGGCAAATAACGCGCGCGCGGGCGAAGCCCGGCGCGCGCCTCTATTAAGCGCAACTAATGCGCTGCTACGGTGTCCCTTGCCCCGAGGCCGCTCGGCCCAATTGGATGGAAGTCTCAGCTCTTAAATACCACGGGGGACTTGGGCTGCACTCGCGCTCGCCGTTGCTGCGCCTGCAGTCGGACGAGCGCCTGGTGTCGTTCGTGCGGCGGGGCAACGACGCGGCGTTCGAGACGCTGGTGGGCCGCTACGAGGCGCGCCTGCTCGCGTTCTGCCGGCACCTGCTCGGCTCGCGCGAGGACGCCGAAGACGTCCTCCAGGAGGTCCTGGCCGCGGCCTTCAACGCGCTGCTCGCCGATGACCGGCCGATCCAGGTGCGGCCCTGGCTCTACCGGATCGCGCGGAACCGCAGCCTCAACCACCTGCGACGTAACCAGGCCGTGGGCGTCGACTCGATGGACGTCCACTTCTCCGACAACGGCGCCAGCACGGCCGACAAGGCCCACGAGCGGGAGGAATTCCGCGTGCTGGTCGGCGACATCCAGGACTTGCCGGAGACCCAGCGCACCGCGCTCGTGCTGCGCGAGATGGACGCTTTGTCCTACGAGCAGATCGCCGAAGCCATGGAGACCACCGTGCCGAGCGTCAAGTCGCTGCTCGTGCGGGCCCGTGTATCGCTCGCCGAGGCGGCAGAGGCTCGGCTGCTGTCCTGCGATCAGGTCAGGCTCGAGTTGGGCGAGGTGGCCGAGGGACTAAAGCGCCGGCCAAGCCCGCTGGTCCGACGCCATCTGCGCTCATGCGAGCGCTGCTCCACCTTCAAGGTGCAGCTGCGCCACACGAATAAGGCGCTGGCCGCGCTGCTGCCTTTCGGCCCCTTCATCGTGCTGAAGAAGCTGGTGCTCACCCACCTCGGGCACTCGGCCGGATCGAGCGCCGCCGGCTCGGGCGCTGGCACCGCCGGTTCCACCGCCGCAGGCTCGACCGCCGTCGGCGGCTCTGCGCTGGCCGCCTCCGGCGCCGGCAGCGGGCTGATGTCGGCGGGCATCGGCGCGGTAGCAACCAAGGCAGTGGCCGGCATCGCCGCCGCGGCGATCGTGACCGCTGGAGCCGTCGAGGTCGATAGCTCCGGGCGCCACGTGCAACACCAGGCGATCGCTTCGGTCGTTCCCACCACGACCGAGGAGACCGCGCCGCAGGTGATCACCCATCACTCGGTCGTTCACCCCCATCCGGTGCCCATCAAGAGCTCCAAGCCCGTCACCAAGCCGAAGGCAGCGACCGCTAACAACCAGACCAGGGCCAACGCCAAGGCCACCAGCAACGCCAAGAGCGCCGCCGTGAGCAAGTCCCACGCCCTTTCGAAGACCAAGACAAAGACAAAGACGCCTCCGCCGCCACCGCCCGGCCGCACCGTGACGACCACGGATTCCACGGAGCTTCAGACCGGGTCTTGCGCCACCGCCGCGGTCGCGGCTGGCGCGAGCGACCCCGCCGCGAGCGCCGCTGGCGGCTCCTCCTGCGCGGTGACGGCAGCCACGACTCCGGCGACCACCACCACCCCGACGACCACGACCCCGACGACCAATCCGACGACGTCGACGGACACGAGCGGCGGCACGGCAGCCAGCGAGACGGCCTCCGGCGGCGGCGACTCGTTGCCGCAGGATGGGTCAACCTCGCAGGGCGGGTCGACCTCGCAGGGCGGCTCGACCTCGCAGGGCGGCTCCACCTCGCAGGGCGGCTCAACCTCCCAGGGCGGCTCGACCTCGCAGGGCGGCTCAACCTCGCAGGGCGGGTCAACCTCGCAGGGCGGCTCCACTTCCCAGGGTGGCTCGACTTCCCAGGGCGGCTCGACCTCGAAGGGCGGGGCCGGCCCGGTTTCGCTGCCCTAGGCGCAGTCGGGATTGATCGAGTTCGACCACTTCCGGGCGGTCGATATGCGCGTCGGGCGCATCGTCGGGGTCCAGGACTTTCCCGAGGCCCGCGTGCCTGCATGGAAGCTCGAGATCGACTTCGGCCCGGAAATCGGTACCAGGCAGTCGTCCGCGCAGATCACCCACTACGCGCGCGCGGACCTCGAAGGACGCCTGGTCGTGGGCGTCGTCAATCTGAGGCCACGTCGGGTCGGGCCGTTCTCCTCCGAGGTGCTGGTCCTCGGCGGCCTCGACGACGCCAAGGGCGTCGTGTTGCTGCGGCCCGACGAGGACTGCGCGGTGGGCTCGCGGATCGGCTGAGCGCTACGGCCCGGGTTGCCCGCCGACGACCAGCGTGCCGCGCCCCGCGCCGTCCACGTCCAGCGGATAGCTGCCCTTCGCCAAACCGGTGATCAGGACGGAGGCTCGGCCTCCGGCCGGAACGCTCAGCGTCCGCCGCTGCGGCGCTCGCACCACCACCTGATGCGGCTTCCCGTCGCCGGAGACGACTGTCAACTCGATCGGGATCCCGGCTGGTGCGCTCACCGACGGCGGTGACAGCGCACCCTGGGCGCGTATCGTGAACGTCGCCGGGAGGTGGACGTTTGAGGACCCGGCGGTGCTTGTGGCAGCCGGCGGCGGTGACGCGGCGTGGGTGGTGGTCGTCTTTGACGAGCTGGCCGACGTTGTCGTGGCGGACTTTGTGGTGGTGGTCGTGGTGGTGGCGGGCACTGTGGGGGCGCCGCTGGACGTGGTCGGCGAGGTGGTGGCGCTCGGATGACTCGAGCCTCCGCAGCCGGCAAATGGCGCCGCGAGCAGCAGCGAACACGCGATCAGCGGGCGACTGGTGCGGCTCACTGGCCCAGCGAGAACAGCGCCTCAAGGTCGTGGCGCGAGTAGGCCTCGAAAGCGACCATGGTGTGCGTCCGCTGGACGCCTTCAAGCTGCGATATCCGACCGGTCACGACCTCCGCCAGCTGATCGTGCTCGCGCAGGCGCAGGATCGCCACGAAGTCCCACTCGCCGGTGACCGAGTACGCCTCGGCGACGCCCTCTATGTCGGCCAGTTCGCCGCCGAGCGTCGCCAGCACGGAGCGCTCGGATTGGATCAGGACGACGGCGTGCGTCACGGCCGCGGCCCCTCCCTCGGGGGTGGGGTGGCGCTCTGCTCGGACAGCTCGCGCGCGAGCTCAAACCCGACCGCAACACCCACGAACAGTCCGAGCCGCATTTCCTCGGCGATCAGCGTCTGCACGGCACGGGCCCGGGTGCCGGGGTCCTCGCCCCCGGCCGCATCGCGGACCGCCTGCCCGTGGGCCTCGTCAAACCAGCCGCCCTCGTGGATCGCGGCGTCGAGCACGCGCTGGAGCGACGGCGCAACCTGCGCTACCAAATCCTGCGCCGCGCGCAACCGCCCCGGGTCGCTGATGGCGGCGATAGCAGCATCGAGGTCGGCGTCTGTGTAGGGACGGTCGGCCACTCGCTTAGGGTTCGTAGATGAACACGGTCCGTAGTTGAAGTTATTCATCTACGGGCCCCTTAAAGGATCATACGTGCGTGGTCGTGGCACTGACCTCGCTCTCACACGGCGCCGGCTGCGGCTGCAAGCTTCCGGCTGACTCGATCGCGCCGCTGCTCGCCGGGCTTCCCGGCAGCCAGGATCCAGACGTGCTGGTGGGATTTGACACCGCCGATGACGCAGGGGTTTACCGGCTGCGAGACGACCTGGCGATCGTGCAGACTGCCGACTTCTTCACGCCGATAGTCGACGACCCGTACGACTTTGGCCGGATCGCCGCGGCCAACGCCCTGTCCGACGTTTACGCAATGGCGGCCACGCCGGTCACGGCGCTCAACCTCGTCGCCTTCTCGCTTGAGCAGCTTGGCGCGGAGGTGCTGCGCGAGATCCTGCGCGGCGGCGCGGCGATCGCCGAGGAGGCAGGGGTGGCCATCATCGGGGGGCACTCGATCGACGACCGCGAGCCCAAGTACGGGCTGGCGGTGACCGGCGTCGTGCATCCCGGCGAGCTCCTGACGAACCGCACGGCGCAGGCGGGAGACGCGCTGGTGCTCACCAAGCCCCTCGGCGCCGGCGCCGTCTCGACGGCGATCAAGCGCGGTCTCGAGGCACCGCTGAGCGAGGCCGTGGCGGTGATGACCGCCCCGAACCGTGACGCCTCGCAGGCGGCGCGCGAGGCGTGGGCCTCCGCGATGACGGACGTCACGGGCTTCGGGCTGCTGGGCCACCTGCACGAGCTGGCTCACGCTTCGGGGGTGGCCGCCAAGGTTTGGGCGGAGACGGTGCCGGCGATCGAGGGCGTGCCGGAGCTGCTGGCCGATCCAGACGAGCGCGCGGTGGCGGGCGGGACGCGGCGCAACCGCGCGCACGCCGAGACCTTCGCCAGCTTCGCGCCGGACGTCTCGGAGGCTCGCCGCTGGCTTCTGTGCGACGCCATGACCTCGGGTGGGCTACTAGTCGCGCTGGCGCCGGAGGCCGCCGAGCGAATGCCCGGCGCGGTGATCGGCCGGTTGCTCGAGGGGCCCGCGGGGACGATCAGCGTGGCTTGAGGTCAGGGGGACGCCGCAGCTGCTTCAGCGCGAGCGCTCGCGGTGGCGTGGCCTGCGGTCAGAGCGGGCGCGCCAGCGCCAGCGGCACCCCGAACGCGGCTCCCGCGAGGACGCCAACCGCGCCGGCCAGCCACGGCACGTTGGGGTCGGCGATCGGCATCAGCGCCACCACGACGGCGATCACGGCGGTGCCGATCAGGTCCGCTTCTATGTCCTCGCCGTCGCGCAACGCCATCAGCTGCGGGACGGCCCACGCGGTCAGCAGGGCGAGCGCGCCGCCGGTACCGCCAAGCGCCACCGGCGAGGGGTAGACAACCGCGGTCACGGCGATGCCGCCGACGGCACCGGTCAGGAATATCGCGAGCACCGCCAGGGGCCCATGCCGGCGCTCCAGCAACCAGCCGTAGAGCGCGACAGTCAACAGCACGGCGAACGCCAGTCCGGCGTTGTCGTAGGTGAACGCCGCCGTCAGCACGCGCCACCAGTGTCCGGTGGGCTTGCCAAAGATGATCAGATTGAGCTGGTTGACGAGCGTCGTGCGCCACACGAGCGCGCCGGCGATGCCGAGGACCACCAGCAGGATCGACGCGTAGGGCCAGGTCTCCGCGCGGATGCCGGGGATCTCGCCGCGCCGCAGTCGCGGCAGCGAGGTGGGCGGACGCCGCCGCTTCTCGGCCACGCGGCCGGCGCGATCGAGCTTAGGCGCCCGCTTGCGCAGCCGGTTGCCGCAGTACGGGCACTCGGTGATGTACGGGCTCACCTCGGACCCGCAGCTCTTACAGACGACGAAGAGGTCGGGACCGCCCGTGCTCACAGTCCGATTGTAGAGCCGTAAAAAATCGCTCCGGGCGTGATCCGGATGCTAGATCCACGTCGCTCCGGCGCGTGAGGCAGGCCGCGGGAGCGCTAAACCGCGGTAGCGGCGACGATCTCCGACATAACCTCGCGGAAGTCGTGGTTTGCCTCGTAGACGACCACCTGGCGGTCGGCGCCGTTGCCCCGCTGGAGCAGGTCCTCGACTGCCTCCAAGTCTCCGGCGGAGCCGAGATCCTGGGCGTGCTCGCGGGTGCGATCTAGCAGCCTCCGGGCCAGTGCCCTGGTCGCGACCTTCTCCGGATGCGGCAGGTCGACGAGCTCGCCGTCCAGCCCGTGCCGGGCTGCCAGCCACTTGTTCTCGTCGAGCATCTCGAACGGATAGCTCGATAGCTCTTTGCCCTCCTCGAAGTGGATCGCCAGCTCGCGGACGAGCGCATGGACCAGCGCCGCGAGGCCCAGCGTGTGCTCGACATGGGTCTGCGAGTCCATCACGCGGATCTCGACCGTGCCGAAGTTGGGATGTGGACGCACGTCGTACCACAGATAGGTGTAGTCCTCGATCACCCGCGTGCCGACCATGAACTCGATCCGCTGCTCATAGTCGGCCCAGCCCTTGTAGGTCGGTGGCATGCCGACGCGCGGGAAGGCGCGGAAGATCGGGGTCCGGGTCGACGCCAGACCGGTCGAGTCGGCCCGCCAGAAGGGCGAGTTGGCCGACAGCGCCAGCAGCACCGGCATGTGAACCCGCATTCCGTTGGCGACGTGGATCGCCTTCTCGGGGTCGTCGATGCCCACGTGAACATGCATGCCGAAGATCAGCTCCTGCCGGGCCACGAAACGCAACGCGGAGATCAGGTCGCGGTACCGGGGGCGGGCGACGATCCGCTGGTCCTCCCACATCGCAAACGGGTGGGTTCCCGCAGCGCCGATCGCCAGGTTCTTGCTCGTTGCCGCAGTGGCTACCTGACCCCGCAGAAGGCGCAGCTGCTCGCCGGCCTCGGAGGTGTTGGCGCAGGGGTCCGTCGAGACCTCCAGAACCGACTCCATCAGCTCGGGCTTGATCTCGCCGGCCGCCGGCGTGTCCAGCAGGCTCTCGATCGCGTTCGCCAACTCCAGCGATTCGGCATCGAGGATCATCAGCTCCTCCTCGATCCCGATCGTGTAAGCCGGAGCGCGGAAGTGGTGATCCATTGCCGGCGCAGCCTAACGGGCGAAGGGGCCTAGACTGGGCGAATAGGATCAGGTTAGGCACCCAGAGGAAGGACAGGAGACGGTCAATATGGATCTCGGCTATGACGGCAAGCTCTACATCCTCGCTTTCGACCATCGCGGCTCATTCCAGAAGAAGATGTTCGGGATCTCGGGTGATCCGACGGCCGAGCAGACAGAGACGATCGCCGACGCGAAGCGGCTGATCTTCGAGGGCATGCTCGAAGCGGTCCAGCGTGGAGCCGAGGCGGGCGCCACAGGCGTGCTGGTCGACGAGCAGTTCGGCTCGGACATTCCCACCCGGGCCAAGGAGCACGGGCTCAAGCTGGCGATGCCGGTCGAGAAGTCGGGGCAGGAAGAGTTCGACTTCCAGTACGGCGATCAGTTCGGCGAGCACATCGAGAAGTTCGACCTCGACTTCTCGAAGGTGCTCGTCCGCTACAACTCCGACGACGACGCGACGTTGAACAAGCGCCAACTCGAGCGCCTCAAGCGGCTGTCGGACTGGCTGCACGATCATGATCGGAAGTTCCTGTTCGAGCTGCTCGTGCCGGCGACCGATGACCAGCTGACGAGCGTCGACGACGACAGCGACCGCTACGACGCGGAGCTGAGGCCGGAGCTGATGCGCCGCGCAATCGAGGACATCCAAAACGCCGGCATCGAGGTCGATATCTGGAAGATTGAGGGCGTCGACGAGCGCGACGATGCGGCGATGCTCGCCGAGCAGACGCGCTCAGGCTCCGGGCGGGACGGCGTCAAGTGCGTCGTGCTCGGTCGCGGCGCCTCGAGTGAGAAGGTCGACCAATGGCTTCAGGCCGCGGCTCCGGTGCCGGGGTTCGTCGGCTTTGCGATCGGACGCTCGATCTGGTGGGACGCGCTGAAGGGCTTCCTGGAGAACGGCCTCCCGCGCGAGGCGGCGGCCGAGCAAATCGCCGAGAACTACCTGCGCTTCACCCGCATCTACGAGGGGCAGGCGGTTCACTAGGGCGGCGCTTGGTCTGCAGAAGCGACAACAGGCGACATAACCCTAAATCGGCGCCTGCTGGTAGGCTCGCGCCCCCATGGCGCTGAAGATGCGGCAAAGTCTCGCCCAGCTCGAGCGCGAGTTCCGGGAGGAAACCCAACTTGACCGCAGTCGACGCGAGCACTTGCGGCGCAGCGCGGTCGTCCGCTCCCGCAAGCGGTCCTACCTGCAGCGCCAGCGGCGCAGCTCGATGCGCTTCTGGGTGCTGGTGCTGTCGCTGATCGCCACCGCGGCGATCGTCACCGCGGGGATGTTCGCGTCGCTGTACTACCTGCTGAGCTAGAGCCTCGGCCGTTCGCCCCTCAGGCGCCTTCGCCGAGCCCGCAGGCCTCGGCCGTTCGCCCCTCAGGCGCCTTCGCCGAGCCCGCGCAGGGCTGCGTCCACCTCGTCGCGGGCGCCCTTGCCCGAGCCCAACCGCTCCTGCTGGATCTCTAGATAGACCTCCTTGCGGAACACGGGAATGTCCCGCGGGGCCTGAATGCCGATCCGGATCTTCTCCCCCATGATCGAGAGCACGGTGACCTCGATGTCATCTCCGATCATGATGCTTTGATTCGACTTGCGCGTCAGTACCAACATGGGATTGCCTCCCTGCTCGCCTGGTGGTTGGAGAGTCAGACCGTTGCCTCGACGGTGTAACGACTCGAAGGCAGGATACCGCGAAAGTGCGCACTTTCACAGGACAAGTTCCGGGGCCTGACGCTCCGATGCCCCGCCTTCGCCAGCGGGCCGGCGCCGCCTTCACCAGCGGACGCGCGCCCCCGTCGCCAGCGGACCCGCCCCGCCGTCGCCGGCGGACCGGCGCCTCTCTAGGCCCGCGAACCCGCGGGACCCTGTAATAGTCTCCGTCCCAGATGAGAGGCAGATCGCTTCGGCCGCAGCTGAACCAGATCAGGGCATGGGTACGCCAGGGACGGACTGACGCTTGGATCGCACATCAACTTGAGGTCACCGTTCAGCAGATCCAGGCGTTCAAACGCGAGCAGGATCTCGAGCCGGAAAGCGACACCGAGGCCGTGCCAGCTGCCCCGGATTACGACGATGAGATCGATCTGCGCGCCGAGGACGATGCGCTGATCGCCGCCGAGCTAGAGGCCGCCGAAGCCGAGCGAGCCGCGCAAGAAGAGGAAGAAGAGGAAGAGGAGGAGGAGGAGGAGGAGCGGCCCGGACGCCGACGCCGGCGCCGCGGCGGGAGGGGCCGCGGACGGCGCAAGGCCGGAGGCCCGCTCGAGGCCACGTTCGACCACGGCGAGGAGGGCTACGGCCTGTGGCTCGATCCCGCCGTCCAAGACGATCCGGTCTACGCCGAGTACTGGGCTGGGCACCGTCCGGTCGAGGTCACGATTGAGGAGGACCAGATCGTGATCCGCCGCGCGGGTGGCGAGGACTCCGAGGAAGACGAGTCGGAGTAGGTTCCCAGGAGTTGGGCCGCATCGCCGCTGGGGCGGCCCGGGAACTCGCGGCACATCGCCGCTGGGGCGGCCCGAGAGCTCGCGGCACACAAGCCCCGAGCGTCCGAGGTCCCCTAGCGCTCCCCCTCGATCCGCCGTCCCCCTGCGAAGTCGCTGGCCTGGCGCACGTAGCGCGCGAACGCCGCCCCGGCGATGGTGGTCATGTCCCAGGCCGCGGGCGTCGTCGGAGCGATCCTCGTGGCCAGATCGAAGCACCAGTCGGTGCCCTGCTCGTCGTATAGCGACGCCAGCTCGGCGGTCGTAAACGAGCCGCCGAGTCGCCGGCGCAGCTCGAGGACGATTGCGTTGACGACCCGGTCCAGCACCGGCCGCTCGGCGGGATCGGCGCTTTCCAGCCGCTCCACGCCCTCCTGCCAGAGGCCGATCAGCTCGTCGAACCGCGCCAACCAGCACCCCGAGTCCGGGCCGACCCGCCGGCCCGCCTGGTTAGGGCCCTCAGTGGTTCGGCAAACCCATCACGACGTACGGCCGCTCCCCGGCCTGAACCATGCCCAGGACGCGGGCGTCGTGTCTGATCGTGACGGGATTTGACAGCGATTGCTGCTGCTTGCGCAGCGCGGCGTTGGCTCGCGCCAGCCGCTGAACGCTGGCCTGCTGGCCGTCGGCCAGCACGCGCGTCGTCACGTACTCGATCGCGTGCTGGACATAAAGGCCGGCCACGACGGCGAGCACGATCACCAAGCTGGTGCGCCCCACCCGGTCCCAGCGCACGCGCGTCCACGGTGGCGCCGTCGCTCGGCGCCGCTGGCGCGTGGCAACCCGTGGAGCCGGCGCGCGCGCCGGAGCGGCCGATGAACGTGAGTAGGACCCCCGCTTCGGCCGGGGCGCCGAGACCCGACCGGGAGCGGCCGATGAACGAGCTGAGGGCATCCGGTATCCCCTTCTTTCGCCGCGCGCACATTCCTTCCTGCCGCAACGTTCCCTGCAAAGCGGCCTTAAACCCGCGCCTCAGCCCCGGAACACGGAGCGCCCGGGATAGGAGGCATCGCGCCCCAGCGCCTCCTCGATCCGCAGCAGCTGGTTGTACTTCGCGACGCGGTCTGAGCGCGACGGCGCGCCGGTCTTGATCTGACCGCAGCCGGTGGCCACCGCCAGATCGGCGATCGTCACGTCCTCGGTTTCACCGGAGCGGTGCGACATGACCGCCGTGTATCCAGCCTCACGCGCCGTCCTGATCGCGGCCAGGGTCTCGGTCAGCGTCCCGATTTGGTTGACCTTGATCAGGATCGAGTTCCCCACACCCAGCTCGATCCCACGCCTCAAACGCTCGGTGTTGGTGACGAACAAATCGTCTCCGACCAGCTGCATCCGGGCGCCCAGGCGCTCGGTCAGGACTTTCCACCCGTCCCAGTCGTCCTCGGCCATGCCGTCCTCCAACGAGACGATCGGGTAGCGCCCGCCGAGCTCGGCCCAGTAGCCGACGAGCTCGCCGGCGCTCAGCGACCGGTTTTCGTACTCGAGGACGTAGCTGCCATCGCGATAGAGCTCGGTCACCGCGGGGTCGAGCGCGATCGCGACCTCGTCGCCCGGCGCGTAGCCCGCCGTCCGGATGGCCTCAGTGAGCACCTCGAGGGCCTCGGCGTTCGAGCCGAGATCGGGGGTGAAGCCGCCCTCGTCGCCGACGCCCGTCGACAGCTCCCGAGAGCGAAGCGTCGACTTCAGCTGATGGAAGACCTCGACCGCCATCCGCAGCGCCTCGCTGAACCTCGGCGCACCGATGGGCACGATCATGAACTCCTGAAAGTCGACCCGGTTATCGGCGTGGGCGCCACCGTTGAGTACGTTCATCATCGGCACCGGCAGCACGTGCGCCGACTCACCGCCCAGATAGCGCCACAGCGGCAGGCGTTCTTCGGCCGCCGCCGCGTGTGCGGCTGCCAGCGATACGGCCAGAATCGCGTTGGCCCCGAGGCGCGACTTGTTGGGCGTTCCATCAAGCCCGATCAACATTCGATCGAGCGCCGCCTGCGCGGCGGCGTCCTGCCCCCTGACCGCCGTCGCGATCTCGCCGTTGACGTTCTCGACGGCCCGCGAGACGCCCTTGCCCAGCCAGGCGGCGCCGCCGTCGCGGAGCTCGGCCGCCTCGTGCTCGCCGGTGGAGGCGCCAGAGGGGACCGCCGCCCGACCCCACGCTCCCGAGCGCAGACTGAGCTCCACCTCAACAGTCGGGTTTCCCCGGCTGTCCAGGATCTGGCGGGCGTGGACATGCTCGATCTGGCTCATGGCTTAGTGATCCCCTTCCCCGGGGTGCGCCTGGTTTCGGATCCGGCTCGAGCGCGTCGGTAGTAAGCGAGCTGCTGATCCGGAGCAAGATCGTTCCAGTTCTGGTTCTCCGATGCGGCGAGATCGTCGGCCTGCTGCACCCGAGTGCGGAAACGGTCGGCCGCGGCGCGCAGCGCAAGCTCTGGGTCGACGCGCAACTTGCGGGCCACGTTCACCGCCGCGAACAGCACGTCGCCCACCTCGTGAAAGCGCTCGTCGCCGCTGTTCGCCTGCTCCAGCTCCGCGAGCTCCTCGCGAAGCGACCCCGCCGGGGCCGCTGCGTCCTCGAAGTCGAACCCGCTCGAGGCCGCGCGGCGCTGCACCTTGCGCGCGTACAGCGGGCCCGGAAGCGTGTCCGGAAGCTCGCCGAAAACGCCGGGCTCCCGTCCCGGCTCGTCGCTCTTGATCCGATCCCAGTTGCGCAGCACCTCGCCGGCGGTCCGAGCCGAAGCCGAGCCGAACACATGAGGGTGGCGGCGAATCAGCTTCTCGCGGGCGTGATCGGCGACCTCGGCCAGGCTCCCCGCCGCGCGCTCCTCCAGCAGCAGCGCCAGAAAGTGCACCTGGAAGAGCACGTCGCCCAGTTCGTCGAGAAGCTTTGCGTCGTCGCGCCGGTGCGCGGCATCCGCCAGCTCGTAGGCCTCCTCGACGGTGTGGGGCACGATCGAGCGCTCATCCTGCTCGCGATCCCAAGGGCACTCCTTGCGTAAGCGGCGCGTTACCGCATCCAACCGGCCGATTGCCTCGGCTGCGCGCTCCTCGGAGGAGCTCACCCAGTTGTGGTCGTCGAGCTCTTCGGCGCCTTGTAACCGCTGCAATAAGAAGCGATCGCATAGGCGCTCCGGCAATGCGTCTGCGAGAGCCAGTCCTTCTGGGCCTGGGCATTTACCGCGTTCTGGGCCGCGCTTTGCGCCTGACTGCTCAGTGTCTGCCGGATCTGCGGCGTGGCCTGTGCGATGGACTTCTGCGTGCCGCGCACGATCTTCGTCACCTCGACCACGTAGTAGCCGAACTGGCCCTGGATTGGCCCGAGCACGTGATTGAGCGGCGCGGAGAACGCCACCGCCTGAAGCGCCTGGTCGGTCTGCCCCTCGCTCACGTTGTCGAGCACGCCGCCGTGGTCCTTGGTGGCGGGATCGATCGAGTAGCGCTTGGCGACCGTGTTCCAGCTCTGGCCGGAGGCCAGCGCCTTCTTGGCGGCGACCGCCTGGCTCCTGGTTTTGGTCAAGACGATGCGCAGGTTGCGCGACTGCGCTGTTCCAAACTGGGAGAGGTGTGAGGCGTAGTAGGCGGCAATTTGTGCGTTGGTGACGGACTTGGTGTGCTTGGCCACGAGCTTCTGGTAGAGCAGCTGGATGCGGACCAGGAACGTCAGGTCCTGGACCGTATAGCCACTCTGCTGGAGAAACGAGTTGAACAGTTGGGGCGTGGGGTACGAACGTGTGCGATCCCGCTCGAACGTGGTTTGGACCTCGGCGTTGCTGACGGTGATGTGCTGTTTGGCCGCTTCGGCCTGCTGCCAATAGCTGGATATCAGCTGCCCCAGCGCCTGGGTCTTGAGTGAGTCGAACAGTCGGCTGCAGTCCTGTTGCAGCGTCTTCGTGGAATCGGTGGCCACCGACGGGATCTCGGTGCGGGCCTGGGTCACGCAGCTCTGAAACCCGGGCGGGTCGTTTGGCACGACCACGGGCGCCGAAGAGCCGGCCTGGGCCAGGCCCAGCTTGGCGGCCACGAACATCCAGTGGTTGAAAGCCTGCTTCGCGATCGGGTTGCCGGCCACGTCCGCCACCGCGTTGCCCGGCACGTTCGAGCCGCAGGCGGAGAGAACCCCGCCAAGCGCAAAAAAGGCGCAGAGCGCCAGAACCGACCGCCTGAAGTTCATCCTCGCGGCGGGATGGTAGCGATCCACCTACGCCGCCTCGCGCGTCACCGACAGCAGCACATCGGCCGTGCGCACCACGGCCGGAAAGCGCTTGCCGGGCTCCTCGGGAACACGCACCGACAGCTGCGAGCGTCCTGACTCGTACAGCGCCTCGGGGATCTCGGCCCGGATGCGCTTGGCACGCGCCGAATCGAGCTCGATCGGCGTGACCGCCAGTCGCCCGCCCCGGAAGGTCACCGCCCGTGCACCTGCCTGACCGAGCTTGATCCGCGCCTGCTGGAGCAGGATCAAGTTCTCGAGCGCCTCGGGCAACGGCCCGAAGCGATCCTCGAGCTCCCGACGCAGCTCGACCAGGTCGGCAACTTCCCGCGAGGCGGCGATCCGGCGATGGACGTCGACCTTGGCCTGCTCGTAGCCGATGTAGTCGGCCGGCACGAAGGCGTCGACGTTGACGTCGAGCCTCACCGGCTCCCACTCGCCCTCGGGCGAGGCGCCGTCCGAGGCGGCGGCCACCGCCTCGTCCAGCATCTGCATGTAGAGCTCGAAGCCCAGCGCCGCGACGTGCCCTGACTGCTCGTCGCCGAGCAGGTTTCCCGCGCCGCGGATCTCGAGATCGCGCATCGCGATCTTGAAGCCCGCCCCCAGCTCGGTGTAGTCCGACAGCGCGCTCAGCCGCTGCGCGGCGTCTGGCGTGAGCGCCGCGGCGCTGGGATAAAGCAGATAGGCGTATGCCCGCTCGCGCGAGCGCCCAACGCGCCCGCGGATCTGATAAAGCTGAGCGAGGCCGAACGTGTCGCCCCGCTCGACGATCAGCGTGTTGGCCTGCGGGATGTCGATGCCCGACTCGATGATGCTCGTGCAGACGAGCACGTCGGCATCTCCGCGCAGGAAGCGCAGCATGCGCCGCTCGAGCGTGCGCTCGTCCATCTGCCCGTGCGCCACCTCGAAGCGCAGCGCGGGGCACAGCCCCCGCAGCCGCTCCGCGGTCTCGTCGATCGTCTCCACGCGGTTGTGGAGAAAGAACGCCTGCCCTTCGCGCGTGTGCTCGCGCTCCAGCGCGCGGCGCACGAGCTCCTCGTCGTACTCGCCGACGTAGGTCTTGACCGGACGCCGGCCCTCGGGCGGGGTCTCGATCACGCTGATGTCGCGCACCCCTGCCAGCGACATCTGCAGCGTGCGGGGAATCGGCGTGGCGCTCATCGAGATGACGTCCACCCGCAGTTTCAGCTGACGCAGGAGCTCCTTCTGCTTGACGCCGAAGCGCTGCTCCTCATCGACGATCAAGAGCCCCAGATCCCTGGCGCGGACGTCACGCGATAACAAGCGGTGGGTGCCGATCAGGACGTCAACCTGGCCCTCGGCGAAGCGCTTGACCGCCGCGCGCTGCTCGGCGGCCGGGCGGAAGCGCGAGACCTGCTCCACCGTCACCGGGTAGTCCTTCAGCCGCTCGGAGAACGTGCCGTAGTGCTGCTGGGCCAGGATCGTGGTCGGCACCAGCATCATCACCTGCTTGCCGTCCTGGACGGCCTTGAACGCGGCGCGCAGCGCGACCTCCGTCTTGCCGTAGCCGACGTCGCCGCAGATCAGGCGGTCCATCGGCCGCGGCGCCTCCATGTCGGCTTTGACGAACTCGATCGCGTCGCGCTGGTCGGGCGTCTCGGAGTACGGGAACGCCTCTTCGAACTCCCGCTGCCAGTCGGTGTCGGGCGCGAAGGCGTGGCCCTGGCGGCGCTTGCGCTCGGCGTAGAGATTGAGTAGCTCGCCCGCCAGTTCCTGGGCGGCGCGCCGGGCGCGTGACTTGAGCGTCTCCCAGCGCGTGCCGCCGAGCTTCGACAGTGGCGGGTGCTCGCCGCCGGCGCCGACATAGCGGCTGATCTTGGCCAGCTGGTCGACCGGCACGAATACACGGTCCGAGCCCGCATATTCGAGATATAGATAGTCGCGGGTTACACCCGCGACCGTTTTCGTATCGAAGCCGGCGAACCGCGCGACGCCGTGGTCTTCGTGGACGACAATGTCGCCGGTGCGAAGCTCGGTGAAGCTGCGCAGCACGCCCCGCCGGCGCTCGAATCGATCCCCGCCCGGCCGCTCGGGCGCGCGCCGACGGCGAAACAGCCGGTGCTCGGGGATCACCGCCAAATGGAACTGGGGCGCGATGAATCCGTTCTGAAGCCGGGCAGGGGCGAACGTGATGACGCCCGGCTGGGCCGGCTCGGCATGCCCGTCGAGCCAGGCCACCTTGAGCCGGCCGAGGTTGTACGCCGCTCGCTCGCCCTCGCCGCGGCGTGGGAACGCGACCACCGTGCGGTATCCCGAGCGGATCAGCTTCTCAAGCTCGGGCTCGGCGTCGCGCAGCGCCCGGGCCTGGATGTCGGCGGCCTGGGCGCGAAACTGAAACGGCTGGTCCTGGTCGACGCTGGACAGCCGCACCCGAGCGCGGCGCGCGAGCGCCGTCCCGATCTGCTCGGGCCCGACGTACAACCGGTGAGCGTCCTCGTCGTGAAAGGCCGCCGTGACGTCCTGCCAGTGGTCGGCCAGCGCCGGCGCAAGATCCTCGTCGCCCGCAACCATCACCTCGGCTTCGGAGGGCACGAGCTCGAGCAGTGGATGAAAGCTCTCGACGGGCAGCAGCTCGGCGATGTCGGGGCGATCGGCGGCGTCCTCCAGGGCAGCGATCTCCGCCAGCTCCCTGTGCTCCTCTGCCAGCTCCGCCGCCGGCGCCACCTCGACTGCTTCGGCGTCGCCCAGGGAGCGCTGGGTGAACGTGGAGAACCAGCGCAGCGACTCGATCTCATCGCCGAAGAGGTCGACGCGCACGGCCCGATCCTCGGTGGCCGGGAACAGGTCCAGCAGGCCGCCGCGGATCGCAAACTGACCGCGGTCCTCCACCTGCTCCGCGCGCTCGTAGCCGGCGGCCACCAGGTCGCGCGCGGTCTCGTCTAGGTCGAGCAGCTCGCCACGTGAGAGCGTGAAGCCGTGGGGCCTGAGCGCCGGGTCGGGCACCTTCTCGGACAGCGCAACCGCGCTCACGACGACCACCGGCGCGGCGCCGTGCTCGTGCGCAGCGAGCAGCGCGTCGAGGGCCGCGATCCGCAGCCCGACCAGGTGTGGCGGCGGCGCCAGGTGCGATTCGTAGGTGACGCCCCGGCTCGGGTAGTAGCGGACCGGCCGCGGCTCGAGCCACGCCCTGAGCGCCGCGGCCAGGTCCCGTGCGGCGCGGTCATCGCCGGCGACGACGATCGCTGGGCGGCTCGCGGTGTGGTCAAGCAGCGCCGCCAGCAGGTAGGCGCGAAGCGCCTGGGAGACGAAGGCCGTTCCTCCGTCGCGGGCCAGGGCGGCCGTCTGCGGGTCCTCTTCGGCGTAGTGGAGCAGCGGCGCTAGCATCGCCGGACCGAGTCTAGGAACCCGTCACCAACTGTTCGGACCGAGTCTAGGAACCCATCACCAACTGTTCGGACCGAGTCTAGGAACCCGTCACCAACTGTTCGGACCGAGTCTAGGAACCCGTCACCAACTGTTCGGCGGCGTCGGCGGCGTGCTCCACCAATTCGGCGACCTGCTCAGCCGACTCGGGGAAGCGGCTGAGCACGTACGCAGCTACGCGTTCCGGATCGCTCGTCTCCGGACGCCCGACCCCGATCCGCACGCGGGCGAAATCCGGCGAGCCAAGCGCCTCTCGGATCGACTTCAGGCCGTTGTGGCCGGCCAGCCCGCCACCCACCCGAGCGCGCACCTCGTCAAACGGGAGGTCGATCTCATCGTGGAGCACGAGCACGCGCTCCAGCGCCACCTTGAGCTCGCCGCGCGCCGGCCCCACCGATCGACCGGCGTCGTTCATGTAGGTCTGGGGCCAGAGGATCGCCACGTGAGGACCACCGGGGCCCGTCCGGCCTTCGCTCAACAGGCCGCGGTACTTCGACTTGGGCTTTGGCAGCTGCCAGCGCCGCGCCAGCTCCGAGGCCACCTGGAAACCGACGTTGTGCCTCGTCCGTTCGTATTCCGCGCCCGGATTCCCGAGACCGACCAGCAGCCAGTCGGCGGGAGCTCCGCCCCCGAGACCCACGCGGGCCTACTCGCCGTCTGACTCTTGGTCGCCCGCGGCCTCGGGTTGCTCGCCAGCTTCGCCCTCGGCCGCCGCGCCAGCCTCGCCGACGAGTTCGGTCTCCTCCTCGATCTCCGGCTCCTCCTCGACCTGAAGCCGGGGCGGGGTCAGCGTGGCCACGACGAGTTCCTGGTCGCCCAGCAGCGTGACCTTGTCCGGCGCCGTCACCTGCGCCAGCGTCACCGTGTCGCCGATCTGCATCTCTGAGACATCGTGCTCGAGCGCGTCGGGGATGTCTCCCGGCAGTGCTTCGATCGTCACCTCGCGCGTCACGTGCTCCAGCACACCGCCCTCCTTGGTTCCCGGGGCATCGTCCGCGCCGGTGAGCTCCAGCGCCACGGTGGCTTGAATCGGGCGGTCGAGCCTCACGCGGAGCAGATCGATGTGCAGGGCGTTGCCACCAACCGGGTGGCGAGCGAGCTCCTTGACGACGACCGGCGTCGAGTCCTCGCCGTCGATCGAGAGGTCGAGCACCGCGCCTGCGTGGGCCAGCGCCTGACGCAGCATGCGGGCATCGACCTGGAAGGGGATCGGGTCCTCGCCGCCGCCGTAGACGATCCCCGGGACGCTGCCCTCGCGACGCAGGCGCCTCGCTGCGCGCGAGCCGAAGGGGTCGCGTCTGGTGACAGAAAGCGTGCTGGCGGTGGTGGCCACGGCGGCGGTCGATGGTAGCGCGTGGGGGTTTTCCGCCGGGCGCCGACGCGGTACCCTTCTCACATGTCAGGCGAAGGTCAGCTGCTGCTGATAATCGCCGGAGTGCATCTTCTCGGCCTGGGGTGCGTCGCGGTGCTGATGGTTTTCGCCCTGAGCCAGGGCTCCGGGGAGACGCGAGGCCGCACGGATCGCGGCTCCGACGACGGCTGGGGGGGCAACGAGCCCCGGCGTCCGAGCGGGCCATTCGATCGCCCCTGGGGCGGCGTCCCGCTTCCGGATGCCAAGCCGGCGCCCGTCCGCCTGCGTGACGAGCGCAAACTGCCCGATCTGCGGCCGCGGCCAAAGCGCCGGCCTGCGCGGGAGCCCGACCGCACCCCCACGCCGCTGCCGCGGTAGTCGAGGGACTCGCACCGCTGTCAGTAGTTCCGCGGGCACGCGCTGTCGCTCTTGATCCGCACGCTGATCTCGAGCAGCTGCACGCGCAGACCACTGAGCACGTTGCCCGAGCGCCGCACCTTCACGCACTGGACGATCGGCAGCGACGAGCCGGCGCTCCAAGCCACCCTCGCGGTCCCCACCATTCCCGCGAGCGAAAAGCTCGTCGACGGCTGGAGCTGGATGATCGACACCGTCCCCAGCCGCTTCAGCTGCTGGGCGTCGCTGTCGACCCTGCTGCGGCAAGATTCCTGCCGGCCACAGCCGTCGATCCTGGCGAGCATGTTTCCGCTCTGGCCCGCCGCCTCGGCCTTGATCAGCGCCGTGACCGCCGACTGCTCGGCAGAGTTGGCGCTGAACGCCCGCGCCAGCAGCGCGCTGATGGCTACGAACAGCAGCGCTCCGACTATGAGCAGGATCATGAGCTGGCGGCGCCTCATCGGCGCCTGAGGCTATCCGCGCGCGAACCCGATCCGCCGCCCTCAACCCGAGCCGCCGCGCCAACCCGAGCCGCCGCGCCAACCCGAGCCGCCGCGCCAAACCTATCCGCCGTCGGAAATCTCGAGAAAGCGCTCGACTGACGCCTCTTGGTGCGCGAGCCGCTTGGCCAGCACCTGGGTGTGCCGAGCCGCGAGCTCGAGGAAGTCCTCCACGCAGCGCTCGGGGTCGTCCGCCAGTGGGTAGACGCGGGTCAAGTCGGGTTGTGCGCAGGCGATGCCCATCGGAGGGCGCCCCTCGGCCAGCGTTCTGGCGCCGCAGACCGGGGTAACAACCAATTGGCGGTCGGGGGCGACCAGCGCCGTCGGCAGCAGTCGAGGCGCGGGCAGTCGCACCGACAGCTCGACGGAGTGGTCCACCGTGAGCCGCCCCTCGCTCAGCTCGTCGAGCGGCTGGCGCCAGACGTCGAGCACCGTGTCGGCGCTGAGGAGCGCATCGCGCAGCGCGGTCGCCTGCTCGGCGTACAGGCGCTCGGCCTCGCCGCGGTCGTCGGCGTCGGCCAGGTCCAGGTCACAGGGCACTCGCAGCAGCTCGCTGGCGGCCACCCGGGAGCCTGCTCCCTTGCTGCCGTAAGTGACGTACGTCTGCAGCGTGCCGAGGTCGCGGCGGCCGTGAAAGATGACCGTGACCTCCTCGCTCACCGGCAGGCCACCTACCTTCAGCGACACCGCGACCGATGACGACTCGTCGAGCAACGCCCGGCGCAGCAGCTCCTCGGCCGTGCGTTCGTCGCGTGGGCGCTCCTCGTCGGGCATGGCGCAGATTATCCACCCACGACCGGCGCTCGGGGATCGTTAGGCTTCACGCAGATGAAGATCTTGAAGATCATCTACACGCCGTTCGCGCTCATCTTCGGACTGATCGCAGCCAAGGTGGGCCGGAGCATCTTTCGGGCCATTTGGTCCAAGATCGACGAGGCCGAGCCACCGCACGGAACGACGCGCCAGGCGCCGGTGGCCAAGGTCGTCGGCGCGGCCGCACTCGAGGCGGGGACGCTGGCGGGCTCCAAGGCCGTCGCCGACCGCGCCAGCGCGCGCTCGTTTCACTACCTGACCGGCTTTTGGCCAGGCGAGGAACGGGCCAAGCGACGCGACGAGTAGGCCGCGGCGAAGAGCCGCAGCCAACCCCCGCGTCGGCCGTCCGGCCGCCTGCGTGAGCGTCTGGCGCTAGCGGCCGCCGCCGCGCAGCACGAAGCCGCGCTCGGCGAGGTCCGATAGCGCATCCTCGAAGGCGGCGAAGTCCCTCTTGACCAGCATCTCAATCGGCCTTCCGTGCGGGCCCGTGGCCCTGACCCAACGGCGTAGCACCGCCGCTCCCGCCCGCTCGCGAGCCTCGCCCAGCAGATCGAGCAGGATCGGCAACTCGGCGCGGTGTTGAAGCTGGCCGGAGAGCAGGGTCAGCGGATCGACATCGACCACCTGACAGAGCTCCTCCTCGCTCAGGCCGAGCAGCTCCATCAGTTGGACGGCCCGCTCGCTCTGGACTCGGTGGCCCAGGACGGGGTCGTCGCGCTCGCCGGCGGTCATTCGCGAATTGTCGTGGCGGCTCCGGTTGAAATCCAATCGCACCCCCTGCGAGCGGCCGGCAGCCCTCTCATCCGCGCACCAGCCAGCGTGGAGAGCGGCGGTCAAACGGTGCCCCGTCATCGGATCCCCCGTGCCAGACAGAGCGTCTGGAGCCGGTCCATCGCCTCCGAGGGTCCGTCGGGCAGCGCGTCGAGAGCATCGGCGGCCGCGCGGATGTCGTCAATCGTGGCGTTTTGGGCCTCCAGTGCGAACCGGCCGAGCCAGCGAACGGCGGCGCGCTCATAGCGGTCGGGGTTGCCGTCGCGTAGGACGACGCATATTCGCAGTGCATCGTCGAGGCCAACCTGTGGCAGCTCGCGAGCGGCGGCGAGGACGAGCAGCTCGTTGCCGGTGCCAAGCGCTCTTCGGAACCGCCCGTATGGGCTGCCATCAGAGGTCACGAACATATGTTCGCATAACCGCGACTGACCCGGTTGAACCGGCGCGTGAGCGCCCGGGGAGGCGGCCGATTCGCGCCAGGCGCTATGGCGCCGCGATCTTTTTGCACTGCGCCTCGGCAGCCTGCTTGAGCGAGGCGATTGGGATCCTCGCTGCGGCGGTGAGGCAGGTCTGCTTTGCCTTGCTGAGCGCGGCGCTGACGTTCGCGTTGTTCGTGGTGATCTGATTGCACGCCTGTTCCGCGGTCGACCGCGCGCTCGAGTTTTGGATCTGCTTCGTGGCTTCGAGGCACTTCTGCTTGGCGGCTGCGACGCCGCTTCCGGAGCCGGCCGCGCTGGAGCCCGCCGTCGACGAGGCCGATGATGACGAGGAGGTGCTGGAACTGCCGCATGCGCTGAGAGCGGTCGCGGCGACGACGAGCAGGACGAGGAGTGGCAAGCGATGAAGAGTCATGCCGTCATCATCGCGCAAGAGGAGCCGGTGTGGCGGCTCCCTTTGGTGCCGAGTTGGATACCTCCCCCGCAAGTGATGTAGGGTCCCAACCGGCGATCACGACTGGCCGCGAAGGTGGGCGCGCGGAGGTCTCAGCCAAACCACAACTCGAATGGAGGACCGGATGAGCGATCTCGTTGCGATCGGCTATGACAGCCTCGCGACCGCACAGCAGGTAGCGGCCAACGCGGCCGAAGCGCAGAAGGCCCACGTCATCGACCTCGACGACCTCGTGATCGTCGAACGGCTTCAAGATGGAAAGGTCAAGGTGCACCAGCCTTCAGGCGCCGGCGCCGGCGCCGTCGGCGGGGCGCTGTGGGGCGGACTGATCGGCCTGATCTTCTTCGTACCGTTCCTCGGCATGGCGGTGGGAGCGGCCACCGGCGCGGCAGCCGGGGCAATGAGCGACTACGGCGTGGATGAAAACTTCATGAAGCAGCTAGGCGAAGCACTGCAGCCGGGCGGGGCCGCCGTGATCATGCTGGTCCGCCGCGTCACGCTGGACAAGGTGCTGCCGGAGATCAAGATCCAGGGCAAGGTCATCCAGACCTCGCTGGACAACGAGACAGAGCAGCAGCTCAGCGACGCACTGGCAGCCGCCGGTCGGTCCTGACGCTCAGCGGGCGCCCAGCCGTATCCGGCCGGTTATCCAGGTAGCGGCTGGAGGAGCTGGCGGCTCGTTTAGCAGGGTTTCTCGCGCGGCCAGGTCGCTGCTGGCGCCGGGCCGGGGGCTCGCCGACCCGGCGATCACTGCAGAGCTGCATGCGCCCAAGAGGAGAAGCCTGCAGCGCCCAGATTGGTGCGGCTCAGAGTTCTGCTCATTCGTGGAAGGGGAAGTCTCACGACCTTGCGTGGCTTCACAAGCGCCCGTCATGCGTCTGGCCAAGAACGGGTGCTCTGCCTCGATTCAGGAGCAACCCGCTGTCCCTGCGTCGCGCGCACCCGTCAACCGAAATGATCCGGTCCGGATTGGCGGGTTTGTAGACATTGCACACAAACTTCGACCCTGCTTGTTTGTGCGACAGCCTCGCGACGGTCGGTACTCGTAGGCGCCCGCGACGCAGACCGCGGCGCCCGGGCTGCCGAGCGGATCGGCGCTCATGCCCTGCTTCTTGACGTCACCGACGCCGACACGATCGCTGACGCCGCCGCCGTCGTCCCCGAACTCGACGTGCTGATCAACAACGCCGGCATCTCGCTTGACACCGGCTCGGTGATTACCGAGACCGACGCCGAGATCTTCCGGCGCACCTATGAGACCAATGTGTTCGGAGTGGTCGCTGTCACCAACGCGTTTATGCCGGCGCTACGCCGCTCGGCGCATCCACGGATCGTCAACATCTCAAGCGGTACCGGATCGCTTGACTGGAGCACCGGGCCTAACCCTCAGTTTGACTATCAGGCGGCCGGGACCGGTTCGGGCGCCGCCTACCGCCCGTCAAAGACTGCACTCAATGCGCTGACGGTCTTCTACGCCCAAGCGCTCGCAAGCGATGGCATCAAGGTCAACGCGCTCGCGCCCGGCGTCCGGGCCACCAACCTCAACTCGCGCGCCAGGATGGCTGGCGGTGACCCCGCCGAAGCCGCGGCGGGTGCAGTCCGCCTCGCACAGCTACCAGACGACGGCCCGACCGGTCAGCTGTTCTCCTGGGACGGAACCGTCGCGCCCTGGTGACCTGCGCCGCGGCCTGACTGACCCTATCCCGGTACCAGGCCCCCAGCGGCATCCGCGTCCGCTGTTCGCAGACCAACTTCCGTCGTCTCACACGCCCCGGGCCGAACTGGTTTGCCATCGTGCTCTGCGCGGAGGACAGGATCGCCGCCGCCGTCCGGCCGGAACTGCTCCTTCGTCGCCGGCGGAGCGGTCAGAGACCCGACTGCTGCAATGCCCCAGACGGCTGGTACAGCGGCAGTGCGGATCATCGACCCGGGCATGGCCGTCCGCCCTGGCAGGGCGGGCTTACGCCGACGAGGACGGCATGCAGATGGGCCGTCCACACCGGGCAATAGGCTGGCGGTAGGGTCAAGCGCTTATGGTTAGGGCTGGCATGCCGAGTAGGGTCTCGCGAACGAACTGTCAGGAGCACTGAAATGAGCGATGTCCAGATCCAGCCCACGCACAACGGCCCCTATAAGGTGACCGGCGAGATCGAGCTGGTTGACCACGAGGGAAATGTGATCACGACGCAGGGTGCGACGGTGTTTTTGTGCCGTTGCGGAGGGTCGACTAACAAGCCGTTTTGCGACGGGACCCACTCAAAGATCGGATTTCAGGGCGCAATGGCGGCCGTTGAGGCAGAGTCCTAGCGAACGCGTCCCGTTCGCCCGCTGGCCAGGGCCTACCGTCGGCGTCAGCGCGACGCTAGTAAGCATCTCCCAAGCCGCCGATCCCATCGGCGGCTGCCTTTGTCGCCTGACCAGCCGTGGTGGATCGACTTCTGCTGAAGCGGCAGCCTCGTCCGAGTCGTCGCTCCCAGGCCACGCCTGGTGCTCGTGCAAGCAGCCGGCCGGCGGGGTGGGCTTCTTTGGTAATGGAGCAGGGCTCGAATCCTCAGCTGTCAGCTGCGATGTGCAGTGTGCCGTGGCGCCGGTAGTTCCAGGGTTTGGTGGGCGTTGCGCTATGGATACTGCCCGATCCCGAAGCGCGATTCTGGTGTATCGGTGCCAGGCTCGTTGTCTGCGGTCATGGCAGGTGGCCGGGCGGCCGGCCCGTGCCGGGAAAACGGTGTGAGCCTGGTCTGAAGGGGTAAGAGGCGGGCTACCCTGTGTGCTGTTAGGAGTTCGTCGCTGAAAGGGGAATCCGTCGTGCCGATCATCATCAACGGCCGCGAGGCGCCGGTGCCCGCCGACGCTCGTGTCTCGCTGCTCGACTTCGTGCGTGAACATCTTGAGCTCCACGGCACGAAGAAGGGATGCAACCAGGGCGCGTGCGGTGCCTGTACGGTGCTCGTCGACGGGGAGCGGATCCTCTCCTGCCTGGCCCTCGCCGTCCAGTACGACGGGCGCGAGGTGACCACGATCGAGGGGCTCGCGAACGACGGCGCGCTGCACCCGTTGCAGCAGGCGTTCATCGACCATGACGGGTTTCAATGCGGCTACTGCACCCCGGGCCAGATCTGCTCAGCGGTGGGGATGGCGGAAGAGGTGGCCCGGGGGGTGCCTAGCCACGTCACCGACGATCTCGGAGCCACCGAGATCGCGCTCAATCACGACGAGCTGCGCGAGCGGATGAGCGGCAACCTGTGCCGCTGCGGCGCCCACAACGGGATCGTCGAGGCGATCGCCGAGGTGTACGCGGGGTCAGGCGCGTGATCGAGCTCGCCTATTCACGCGCCACCGATGCCGCCGACGCGATCCGCCGCGCTGAGGGCGAGGACACGAGATACCTCGGCGGTGGCACGAACCTCGTCGACCTGATGCGCGAGACCGTCGAGGTCCCGTCGGCGCTCGTTGACGTGACTGGCCTGTCGGCCGAGATCGAGGAGACCGACGACGGCGGTCTGATGATCGGGGCGGCCACGCGCAACACCGCGGTGGCCGAGCACCCTGCGGTCCGCACGCGCTACCCGATGCTCACGCGCGCGATCGTCGCCGGCGCCTCGGCGCAGATCCGCAACATGGCGACGGTCGGCGGCAATCTGCTGCAGCGCACCCGCTGCACCTACTTCTACGACACCGACGGCTCGCGCTGCAACAAGCGGTCCCCGGGCGAGGGCTGTGACGCGATCGAGGGTTTCAACCGCATCCACGCGATCCTCGGCGCTTCGTCCGCGTGCGTGGCCACCCACCCGTCGGACATGTGCGTCGCGCTCGCCGCGCTGGACGCCGTCGTCCACCTTCGGAGCACTTCGGGAGAGCGCACCGTCGCTCTGTGCGACCTGCACAGGCTGCCCGGGGATCGTCCCGATGTCGAGACGGTGCTCGAGCCCGGCGAGCTAATCACCGCCGTGCAGCTGCCCGCGTTCGGACCTCGCCGCCCATTCGACCTATCGCAAGGTGCGCGACCGCTCCAGCTACGCGTTCGCGCTCGTCTCGGTCGCCGCCGCGCTCAAGCTCGACGGCGACGCGATCGCCGACGCGCGCCTCGCTTTGGGCGGGGTGGCCCCCAAGCCGTGGCGGGCGTGGCGCGCCGAGGAGGCGCTGCGAGGCCGCCCGGCGACGGAGAGCGAGCTTCCTTGAGGCGGCCGATGCCGAGCTTGCCGACGCCCGTCCACTCGCTGGCAACGCGTTCAAGGTCGACCTCGCCCGCCGCACGCTCGCCGCCGTCCTGAACAGCTGACCGAGGGAGCCCACCCATGAGCACGGCCGAATCCCGACCGGCGGTCCCGATCGCTCCCGAGGGTTGGACGCCGAAGGCCGGCCCCGATCCGGTGCTGCGCGCCAAGCACGGCCTCATCGGCGCGCAGGTGTCGCGCCTGGACGGGCCGCTCAAGGTCCGGGGCGAGGCGCGCTTCGCCGCCGAGTACGTGATGGAGGGCATGGTCTACGCCGCGCTGCGCTACAGCACGGTCGCTCGCGGTCGTATCACGACGCTCGACACCAGCGCCGCCGAGGCCGCGGCCGGCGTCGTGCTCGTCATGACCCACCGCAACGCCCCGCGGATGCAGCCGCCGCCGCTGTTCCTTACCGCGCCCAAGGCGGCCGGGGGCAGCGACCTGCCCGTCATGCAGGACGACAGCATCCACTGGAACGGCGAGCCGGTCGCGCTCGTCCTGGCCGAGACCCAGGAGCAGGCCGACCACGCCGCCTCGCTGATCAAGGTCGCCTACGAGTCCTCGACGCCCCGAACGTTCGAGGAGGCCAAGGCGTACCCACGCACGCCCGACAGCCTCGTCGGCCAGCCGGTCCAGGTCGCCGTCGGCGATGCCGAGGCTGCCCTCGCCGATGCGCCCCACTCCATCGACCTCACCTACCGCACGCCGCGCCACAATCACAACGCGATCGAGCCCCACGCGGTGACGCTCGCCTGGGACGACGACGACCTCATCGTGCACGACGCCAGCCAGGGCGTGAAGCTGCACGCCTGGACGTTCGCGCAGGTCTTCGAAATCGACGAGAGCCAGGTTCATCTCACCTCGCCCTACGTCGGCGGCGGGTTCGGCGGCAAGACGCTGTGGTCCCACCATCTGCTCGGCGCTGCCGCGTCGAAGCTCGCCGGGCGTCCCGTGCGGGTCACGCTCTCGCGCGAGGGCGTCTACCGGCTGGTCGGCGGTCGCACGAACACCGAGCAGCGAGTCGCGATCGGCGCCGATGACGACGGCCGCTTCAAAGCGCTCATCCATACCGGAGTCTCGGCGATGACCGCCCACAACGCGCTCGCCGAGCAGTTCACGTTTCCCGCGCGGCACATGTACGCGACCGAGACCCTGAAGACCGACCAGCAGGTCGTCGACATGGACATGCTCGCCAACTCGTTCATGCGCGCGCCCGGGGAGTCGGTCGGCACCTTCGCGCTGGAGTCGGCGATCGACGAGCTCGCCATCGAGCTCGATCTGGACCCGATCGAGCTGCGGATCCGCAACGAGCCCGAGACGGACCCGAGCTCGGGCCTGCCGTTCTCCGCCCGTCACCTCGTCGACGCGTGGCGCGCGGGCGCCGAGCGCTTCGGCTGGGAGCGGCGAGCGCCGGGCACGCGCCGGGAGGGCGAATGGCTGATCGGCACGGGCTGCGCGAGTGCGACCTATCCCTACCTGCGCTTTCCCGGCGGCGGCGCGAGGATCACGCTCGACAAGACGGGCCACACGACGGTCGAGGTGCCAGCCAACGACATGGGGATGGGGACCTCGACGACCCAGACGATCGTCACCGCCGAGCGGCTCGGCCTGCCGCTGGAGCGGGTAACCGTCGCCCACGGCGACTCCTCGTTTCCCGGCAGCATGCTCGCCGGGGGCTCCTCGCAAACGGCGTCCATCATTGGCGCGGTGATCGCCGCCCAGCGCGTGCTCATCGAGCAGCTGCTCGCGCTCGCCGGCGATGACTCGCCCCTGGCCGGGCTGACCGCCGACGAAGTCGGGGGTCGCGACGAGGGGCTGTGCGAGCTCGCCGACCCTAGCCGCTGGGAGAGTTACTCGAAGATCCTGGAACGTGCGGGCCGTGACGAGCTGACCGTCGTCGCCTCCGCCGCCGACCCGGAGGAGATGCAGACCTACTCGATGCACTCCTTCGGCGCGGTCTTCTGCGAGCTCCGCGTCAACACGGTCACCGGCGAGACCCGCATCGACCGTGTACTCGGCTCCTATGACTGCGGCCGCATCATCAATCCCAAGACCGCCGCGAGCCAGTTCCGCGGCGGGATCATCATGGGGATCGGCCTCGCGCTGATGGAGGACACCGAGTTCGACGAGCGGACCGCGCGGATCATGAACCCGAGCCTCGCGGAGTACCACGTGCCTGTCCACATGGACGTGCCGAGGATTGAGGTCATGTGGACCGATGTCCCCGATCCGTACGCCCCGGCGGGCGCGCGCGGAATCGGCGAGATCGGGATCACCGGCGTGGCCGCAGCGATCGCCAACGCGATCTACAACGCGACCGGCCGCCGCGTGCGCGACCTGCCGATCACCCTAGACAAAGTGCTCTGAGGCCCCTCACCTTCAGCGCACCGCGCGAGGCAACGGACGGCCCACCACACTTACTCGGACTCTGAACGATCGACAGCTCTGACGTTCGTTTGGAAACGGGGCGCTCCCGGATCCCGGTCGCCGTCGTGCTAAGCCGGTCCACCGTTCCCCCGACCGACGGTGACCAAGCACTGCCGCTTCGTCGCCGCAGCGGCAGCGTCGCATCGAGTTCCGCTTCGAGGATCAGCCGGCGAGAAGCAGAAGCGGCGATCGGTCGGCCGTCCATGCGGCCGCCGTTGCGTGCTGGTCGCAGCCGCGGGGGGACCTGGCGATCCGAACGCGTGGGTCGTCGCCAGCGCGATCGCGCGCGTGAGGCGGAGAGGATCGAAGCGATCGTGCGGATGGCGGCAGCCGGATGCTCGAGGTGGGGCGAACTGGCGCGCTCATCGTGGCCGGTATTTGCGCGGCTGCTCGTGGCCGGGTTGTCGGCGCCGTGCCGTGACGGTAGTTTGCGGCATCTAGGGAGTCGATCGCTCCGGCGCCGTCCAGTGACGTCGTGTCACGTTCGCGGTGAGGGATTACGTACGCAGCTACCTCTACAAGCCGCCGAGTGACGGCTTCCTGAAGTTCGAAGAGGCCAATTCACTGGACCTGGTGTGTGAGGACCTCGTCGCTGATGAGAATAAGGCGTACGGATACCTCTTCAGCGACGAGGAGCGGGCGATTGCACGCGAACGACTTGCGCCACACTGGGCCGCGATCCAACGAAGGAAGGCCGCGGAGGCCGCTGAGGAGGCCGAGCGTCAGGCGCGCATTGAGAGGCTCCGCGCCCAAAGGCGTGCGAGCGGTTCTCGGCTCTTTCCTGACCTGGACGACAGCCTCCGCGCCCGACGGTCCAGCTCCTAGTCAAAGCGACCGCTCGCGCCAAACGAGCTCAGCGCTGTCGTCGTGCTGATCCGCGCGTAGCGCGTGACCAACCCATCTGCTCACCGAGGAGCTCAGGGATGCCACATCCCGAGTCGGCACCGACCCGCGGTGCGCCTCGACTCACCCAGACTGTCGGTAATCGATCAGACCGACACTCTCGAGGACTGCGGTCGCGCTTCCGCTTTCCGCGCGCAATCCGATGCCGTCGGCGCTGGCTTGAGATGCCCGTCCGGCCACGGTTTCAGGCTGGCTGTCGGCGTGTCGGTGGTGGACCCCTTGGTCGTGCTGCCGGACGCGTTGGACGGGCCGCTCGAGCGGGTGTCGATCACCACCAGCGCCACCGCTCCGCGTCGGCCTGGCAGCAGGCCAGGCGAGACGCTTCACTGCTCAGGGTCCCTTGGGTCCGCCGCCGCAGGCCTTCGCGGCGGCTTGGAACGCGGGCGACTGGAAGTCGAGCCCGGCGCCGCGCAAGTCGACCCCTTGCCCGCCGCCGGGGCCGATGGTGATCTTCGGGTCGGGGAAGTTCGGCACGCCATGACTGCGCATGCACCGCGCGAACTTCAGCGTGCGCCCGAGTTGCTGTGCCTGCCGAGGGGCGCTCGGTGTGCGCGTGGGCATGTACTTCTGGCACTTCGCTCGGGCGGCCTGGAACGCCGGCGCGTTGACCGAGACCCCATTGACCGACACGGTTTGCCCGTGGGCCCCGATCCGCATCCCGCTGCTACTCAAGTCGGGGAAGTTCGGCACGCCGTTGGCGCGCATGCACTGCGAGAACGCCAGCATCGAGCTGGTCGGGTTGGAACTGCTCGGCTTGGCCGAGGACCCACAGGTGGCCGGGGCGATGGCGCAGGCGACGGCGAGGAGAGCCAGCCTGGGGACGTGAGGGACTCGCACGCTCCGGTCGTCTGTATCAGACTGCGAGTAACAGGGAGATAACGCCGATGCTCGCTGGGAGCACGACTGCGGGTCTGGATCCGTGCGTCCCGACGCACCTACTCGTCACCAGAAGCGGGACTGTCCCTGCCGCGACGATGCCGCACTCTCACTGCCGTCGGAGCGGACGCCTCCTACGGGCTAATGGCAACAGCGAGGGCGCCGACCCGCGGCGGCCCCACAACAAATGAACCGAGCGGCCTGAACGCGCCCTTCCAGGCTTAAGCTTGATCAACCCATCTGCTCACCGAAGGGGGTGAGGGATGCCAGATCCCAAGTCGGCACCGACCCGCGGCGCGCGTCGACTCACCCAGACTGGCGGTAATCGATCAATCGGGCATTCTGCGTCTGTGGGAGTAAATTCGACGATGATGGCGCGGTGAGCGCGGAGGCAACCGATGAACCGCGGTCTGAGGTCCCTCGGATCCCCGCCTCGGCGGGGGCACTGATCTGTGACGTTTCAGGTCGGCTGCTGATCCTTAAACCCAGCTACAAGAAGGGCTGGACTATCCCGGGTGGCCAGATCGAGTCGAACGGGGAGTCGCCATGGGAGGCGTGCCGACGAGAGGTCCGCGAGGAGTGCGGTCTTGAGGTTGTCAGCGGGCGGCTCGTGTGTGTCGACTTCCTGCGTCCGAAGCGGCGCCGGCCGGGTGGGGCTCGATTTCTGTTCGATTGCGGCACCTTCACCGACCAGCAGCTCAACGCGATAACTCCCCAGGATGGCGAGATTGACGAGCATCGCTTGATAGAGCCAACTGAGGCGAAATCGCTTCTGAGCGGACCCGTTCGACGGCGCGTGTTGGCGGCACGTGGCGCACCGAAGTGCATCTACCTGGAGGACGGCCGCCCCGTCCCTGGGGTTAACGCCTGCTGAGCGCCAGCCGCGGACCCGGGCGGTCGCAGGCACGCAAGAGTCTCGGTCTTCGATCACCTGAGGAGTTTGCCGTCGGCAGTAGGGGCTTCTGCTTTCGACAGTCCGGTACCTTCGCGTTTCGGCGCCGCTGCTTCAGCCGAGTAGGACAACCGACCTTAAGCCCAGGGGATGGATTTTCCGCCCCGCCGTCGTCTGCGCGTTTATGCTTCGCTGGACGCCCGGGGGCCGGTCCGGGGAGAGACCATCCTGAAGGAGGAAGGACCATGGGTCGGATCAGATACGCGGCCGCATCGATTGCCGCGTGCGCAACCATCGTGGCCGTCGGCGCGTCCGCGGCCGCCGCCAAGACGGTCACCTTGCATTTCTTCTCAAAGCAGGTGTACTCGCGGACCAGCGACGCAAACGGCAAGCCGGTGACGTCGCCGGTTGTCGGGGGCCGCATGAGCTTCGCGAGCAACGACTACGCCGGAAACCACAAGCACCACGCCAACCGGGCGACAGCCTCGGACCATGTCGTTTGCACGCTCACCAGCAACAGCAGCGCGCTCTGCGACGGCACGATCGCGATCGGCGGCTCGATGATCATCGGTGACGACTTCGTGCTCAATTTCAACTCGAACGCCCCCACCACGGTCAAGATCACCGGTGGTACCGGCGTCTACCGGCGCGCGCGCGGAACCATCGTCGCCAAAAGCGTCGGCAACAACACCGACCTGACGATCAGCGTCAGCTCGTAGCCTCACCGCGACGCGGGTCCGGACCCTGGGGGCAGGCGGCAGTAACGCCGGCTTCAGGGACGGATCCGCGTCCGTCTGTGCGTCCGCCGCGCGCTGTGGGGACGCCGAGCGCTGATCGTCACAGCGACGCGAGGCTCTGCGGACGCGCGCCGCTGCAGCCGCCGGAGCGACCACGCAGATCGGAAAGCAACACTCTGGACCGCCCAGGAGCAGCAGTTCCGAGCACACTCGTCCAGAACGTGCCGGGCCAGGTGAACACGAGACTGCCGGAAATCGATCAGAGCAGAAGTCTCGTCGGAGCGGCGAAGACTTCCCTTTCGCTGCTTGAGGCGCTAGCCCGATTGCGACGATCTTGCTAACACCGAGCGACACTTGACCCAACGAATTGCCCACTGGGCCGCTCCCTGCTGTTGCAGCTCCTATGTCAAGGCTGTTGCGCTATTTGCGGTTTTAGCGAGTGCATGGCATGAGGACTGGCGCGGTGCCGATGATGTTGCTGGTAGGTCTTCTGGGTGGCGGTGGTGGTGGGGTTTGGGTGGCGTAGAGCAGGCGCCAGAAGTGGCGTGCGAGGTGACGTTTGAGGCAGCGGATCGCTTCCCGTTTGGTCTTGCCTTCCGTGTGTCGGCGATCGAGATAGGCACGGGTGGCGGAGTCGGTGCGCGCGCGTGAGAGAGCGATGATGTGCAGAGCACGATTGAGTTGGCGATCGCCGCCGCGGTGCAGCCGGTGGCGTTGCGTGTTGCCGGAGCTGGCCGGGATCGGAGCGGTCCCGGCGTGGCGTGCAAAGCAGGCGTCCGTGGGGAACCGTTTGGCGCCGGCGGTGTGGCCGATGATGATCGCGGCGGTGACGGTGCCGCAGCCGCGCTCGTCAAGCAGCTGGGGGCAGTGGGCTTCGATCAGCGCTTTGATCTCGGCGAGCAGCTCGCCTTCTTCGCGGTAGATCTCGCAAATCCGCTTGAGGATCGCCCGGGCGACCCGGACCTGTGGGCTGCGGGGCAGTCGAGCGATCCCTCGGGCGACCTTGGCGCGAATCCGCGGGCCGATCAGACCCTGGGGTCGGACTTGCGCTTCGAGCTCCGGTGCGATCTGCACGAGGTGCCAACGCAGCCGGCTCGCGAGCCGGACACGCTCGTTGACGAGCTGGTCGCGGTAATCGTTCAGCACGCGGATCTCGCGCGCCTGCTCGTCCAGGAACGCGACCGGCAGCGTGTCGATGCCTTCCCGGAGCGCAGCACGAGCGATCGCGGTCGCGTCGATCGGATCCGACTTTCCCGGCTCGCGCACGGCCCGCCTCGAGGTCTCGGTCAGCCCAGGCGCGACCCGGATCACCCGATCGCCGCTGGCGACCAGCCCCCGTTCCAGGCGGCCGGATACGTGCCTGCAGTCCTCGACCGCCCACACCCGCTCGGTGTCGAGCTCGCCGGCGAACCGCAGCGCCTCAAGCGTCCCGTCATCCGAGGCCGGGATTGTCACGGTCCCACGCATAGCCCCGGTTACCGCATCGAGCGCCACCAGCGTGTGCGAGCGCTTGTGTGTGTCCACCCCAATCAGGATCATCTGCACCGTCCCTTCGTTGGTTGTCACCGGCGGAGCGGATCCGCGGCGGACACACCTCAGTCGGGGCGATGCCACGCTCCTATCAAGTCACGCTGGCGGATCCTCGGCGGCGGCGGGCGACACGGCAAAAGCCGGTCAGACCACAGAGGTCGACAGGCGAATAGGGAGTCAGCCCGCCGCCGACCGAGAGCCAAACCGACGAGCCGGACGACACCGACCGCCGGGCCGTCAGGTTCTCACTGAGGCGACGAGCAGGGAAGCTCCAAGCGTCCGGCGGCATCAGCGTCGTCCCTCAGTTGAGCGCCAAGCAGAGCGGACCGCAGGTGACGCGCGCCATGCAAAGCTGTGAGAAAGGGGCTCGACGTCCGGCGGCCCGGGGGCCCTGCGGGCCGCGCGAGGCGGGGCAGCACGTCGAGGGCTTGGCGCCCGCCCGCACCGGAAACCGATGCCCCGTTTCCCGATCCTCTAACGAGGCATGGGTCGGCCTGACGGACCGACGGCCTAGGCTTCAGCGGTCGTGTCGCTGACCGCCCTGACGTCCGCGGAGATCTCGCTGCCGGCCGAGGCCGATGGCGCGCGCGTCAGCGACCGGATCGCTGTTCTGGCCGACACCGTCGACGTCGTCGGGTTGACCGACAATCACGCCGGCCAGCCGCGGATGTCGCCGCTGGCTGCGGTAGCGCTCGCGCGGGAGCAGGGCGTGGGGACAATCGTCCACGTTTCCTGCCGCGATCGCAACCGGCTTGCCCTGCAGTCCCAGGTCGTGGGCGCGGCGGCGCTCGGCGCTGAGGCGGTCCTCTGCATGCAGGGCGATCCGGTGCCGGGCATCGAACATGTGGCCGACATGACCGCCACGCAGCTCATTGCGAGCGCGTCGGCATGGAGCGCCCCGCACCCGCTGGCGGTCGGGGCGGTCGTCAATCCCTTCGCCGAGGACGTCGACCGGGAGTTGCGGCTCCTGCGGCGCAAGATCGCCGCTGGAGCAACCTTCGTGCAGTCGCAGATGATCTTCGACCTCGGGCGCCTCGAAGCGTTCCTCTCGGCCGCCGAGGACACCCTCGCGGACGTGCGGTTCTACGCAAGCGTCGCGCTGCTCCGCAGCGCGCACATGGCAGAGCGCGCCTGCGCGCTACCGGGGGTCGCGATTCCTCAGCGAGCCGTGTCGCAGATCAGTCGCGGCGGCGGCATCGATCTAGCGCGCGAACTCGCGGCCGGCCTTGCCAGTATCTCGCGCGTAGATGCGCTTCACGTATTTCCGCTCGGAGCCGAGGCGGCGACACGCGAGGTCGCCGCCGAGTTCCGCGTCGCGCGGGGTGTCAGCGCCCAACGCCCGGCAGGGACCGATCCGTAACCCGAACCCGTTGCGCGCGTTCCTCCCGCTGAACGGCGCCTTGCCTGGCTGGCGCCAAAGGTGTCCCGTAAGCCCCGCCCGATGATCCGTCTCGATGACGGGGCGCGATACGGGACATCGCCATCACGGCAAGGCGCGTGCCCAAGTGCGCGTCGACGTCCGCCTCAGCGGTCCGCGCTGCACTCGTGACAGAACGGGCCTCCGCGTCTCCCCTCCCTTACCGGCCAAGCAGGGAAGACAGCTACCTTCCCCGCTTCGCGCGGATCTCAGGTCTGAATGAGCGACGCTGGCGCTCGCCGACTGCGGGTGGTCGCGCTAGCCAAACTCGGCATGTCGGCAAGCACCCAGGCACCCGAAGCGACAGTCTTCTGGCGCCCCAACCAGACCCTTGCTCAGGGCTAGACGCGGCACGCGGGCGAATAGCAGGGCTTTCCTGCTGCCGCCATCACCGCCGCTCAGAACAACTGGTTCTCGCCGCCAAACACCTGGCTTACCGAGCCGTCGGTGAAGATCTGGCGGATCGAGTTCGTCAGTAGGTCGGCGCACGAGAGCACCCGGACGTTGTCCGGTGCACCGGCCGGAAGCGGGATCGTGTCGGTGACCACCACCTGCTCGAAGCGCGCCGTGCCCAGGTTCTCCCAGGCGTTGCCGGAGAAGACGCCGTGCGTGGCCGCTGCGTACACGCGCCGGGCGCCGGCGTCGTGCACGGCCTGGGCCGCGGCCTTGAGCGTTCCGGCCGTGTCGATGATGTCGTCGACCAGGACCGCCGTCTTGCCCTCGACGTCGCCGATCACGTAGCCGATTTCGGCTACCTGCTGCGCCGGGCGCTCCTTGTTGAGGATCGCCAGGTCGGCGCCGATCTCGGCCGCGAACTTCTTGTTGAGCTTCACGCGGCCGGCGTCTGGCGCCACGACCACCAGATCCTCCAGCGCCAGATCGGTGAAGTACTGCGTCAGCATGAAGAGCGCCGTCATGTGGTCGCACGGCTTCTGGAAGAAGCCCTGGATCTGCCCCGAGTGCAGGTCCATCGTCAGGATGCGGTCGATGCCCGAGGCCTCTAGCATCCGCGCCACGAGCCGGGCGCTGATCGGCTCCCGCGGCGCCGACTTCTTGTCCTGGCGCGAGTACCCGTACCACGGCGTGACCGCGATCACGCGGTGCGCGGAACCGCCGACGGCCGCGTCGACCATCATCAGCAGCTCGATCAGAGCGTCGTTGGCGCTCAACCCCTCCGGGCGGTTCTCGCACGTCGGCTGGACGATGAACACGTCCGCGCCGCGCACCGAGTCCTCAAAACGACAGTAGACCTCGCCGTTGGAGAACGTCTTGTGGGTCGTCCGTGCCAGGCCGACCCCCAGTTTGTCCGCGATCCGGCTCGCCAGCTCGGGATTGGCGCGCCCGGAGACGAGCATCAGCCGCTTGCTGTAGTCAACCTGGAGATTGCTCGCCGCGGTCTGCTCCTCCAACAAGCTCATCGACGGCGAGTGTACGCCGGGGCGCGGTCGGTCGGCCTTGGCTTCACGGCGTCCGCGCTCAGCCCTCGTCCCGGCGCTCGGCTTCCTTGCGCCTGCGGCGCTCCATGTAGCCCTCGACGTTCCGCTGACGGGCACGCCCCACTCCGAGCGCACCAGGCGGCACGTCCTCGTTGATGACCGAGCCGGCGCCGGTGTAGGAGTCCTCGCCGATCGTGACGGGGGCGATCAGCGCGTTGTCCACGCCGATGAATGCCTCGGCCCCGATCGTGGTGCGATTCTTGTGCGTACCGTCGTAGTTGGCGGTGATCGTGCCGGCGCCGATATTGGTCCGCTCGCCGATGTCCGCGTCGCCGATGTAGGAGAGGTGCGGCACCTTGGCGCCCGCGCCGATGTCGGAGTTCTTGATCTCCACGAACGTGCCGGCCTTGGAGCCTTCACGGAGAATCGTTCCCGGCCGCAGGTAGGCGAACGGGCCGACGCTCACGCGATCGCCGATCTCCGCACCGTGTACATAGGAGTGGATCACCCGGGCTTCGTGTCCCAACTGTGCGTCGATCACGGTCGACAGCGGCCCGACGGTCGCTCGTGAGCCGACGCGGGTTGCGCCGTGCAGACTGGAGAACGGGGCGATCACGGCGTCGGGGCCGATCTCCACATCGACGTCGATGACCGCCGCTTCGGGGTCAACGATCGTCACGCCGGCCAGCATGTGCCGCTGGTGAATCCGCTGTTGGGCCACGGCCCGCACCCGCGCCAGGTCGAGGCGCTGATTGACGCCCAGCGTCTCGAGCGGGTCTGAGAGCTCGTAGGCGACCACCGAGCGCTCGTCGCCGCGGATCAGCGGCAGGACGTCGGGGAGATAGAGCTCGCCTTGGGCGTTGTTCGTGCTCACGTGCTTCAGCGCCCCGAGCAGCTCGCCGCCGTCGAACGCGTACAGGCCCGTGTTGACCTCCCGGATGTGGAGCTCGAGCTCGCTCGCGTCGCCCGGCACCTTCGTCTCGACCACGCGGTCGACCGTCCCGTCGGGCGCCCGGATGACGCGTCCGTAGCCGCTCGGGTCTTCGAGCACCGCAGTGGCGATAGTCGCGGCGGCGCCGGACCGCTCATGGGCCTCGGCCAGACCCTTGATCGTCTGGGCGCTGATCAGTGGCGCATCGCCGTTCAGGACGATCACGGTGGCTTCACGTTCGATCTGCGCGGCGGCCGCGATGACGGCATCGGCGGTGCCGCGAGGACGCTCCTGCACGGCGAACGTGAGCTGGCCCTCGAGCGAGGCCTCGAGCCGCCGGTCCGGACCATCGACCACCACGATCTTGCCCGCGCCTCCCTCGCGGGCCGCGGCCAGGGGCCACGCGAGCAGCGGCCGGCCACAGAGCGGGTGCAGGAGCTTCGGCGTGCTCGAGCGCATGCGCGTGCCCTCCCCCGCTGCGATGATCACGACGACCGGCGCGCTCACGTGGGGATCGTAGCCGCCAGGAGGTGCGCAAACGCGTATGCCCGATACGGTCGCCACCGCTCGGCCAGCTCACGCACGGCGCTTGTCCGGGCATCGCGGCCGAGGAGCGCCAGCGCCCGGCGGACGCCAAGGTCGCTGGAAAGGAAGGCGTCGGCGTCTCCCAGCGCTCGCATGGCGATGTAGTCGGCGGTCCAGGATCCGATTCCCGGCAGCTCCTGGAGCCGCGCCCGGGTCTGGGCGCGGTCCGCGTCGGGGTCGAGCACCAGCTGGCCGCTCGCCAGCGCCGAGCTCAACGCGTACAGCGCCCGCTTACGGCCGGCGGGCATCGCCAGCCTGCCGGGATCGGCCCCGGACAGCACCGCGGCGGGCGGGAACAGATGGGTGACGGCGCCGACCGGCCGCGCGAGCGGCTCGCCGTAGGCGGAGACGAGCCGCGCAGCGAGGGTGGCTGCGCCGCGAAGCGACACCTGCTGGCCGAGCACCGCGCGTGCCGCCAGCTCGTGCGGGTCCGGGGTTCCCGGCACGCGGAGCCCAGGATTCGCGGCTACCAGCGGCCCGATCAGCTCGTCGTCTCCGAGCGCGGCGAGCACCTCATCGGGCGTGGCGTCGAGGTCGAGCATCGCGCGCGAGCGCACGATCGCCTCCTGCTCGTCGCGCGCGTCGCCGAGCCAGTACCGGGCCGCGATGTGCCCCGCGGCGGCGCGTAGCTCGACGATACCCGCGCCGTGCAGGAGCCGCAGGCTTCGCCGGTAGCCGCCGGGAAAGACCTCCTCGACACCGGCGATGGCCCGCCGATTGAAGAACTCGAGCAGCGACGCGGCGTCCAGCGGCGGCTGAAAGTGAAGCGACACATCAACCGGCTCAGGGCTGTACTTCATCGCGCTCACGCCGCCGACCAGCACCTGGCAGCGCTGATCGCGGCTCGGAGGTCGGCTTGCGAGAACGGAGGCCGGCGTGGCACGGGAACATATGTTCGCCTACGCCGCAGACGAAAGGTGAACTGGGGAGCCCGGATTTGAACCGGGACCTCACGGCTCCAAAGGCCGGCGGGCTGCCGTTACACCACTCCCCACTAAGCGCGCGGCGCGCCACCACGTTATCCGATCGACGCCGGGGCTCCAGCAGCCGCCTACCCCGCCTCACCCCGTGCCAGCACCCGCCGCAGCTCCGCCGGCAGCAGCGGGTCGGCGAGCGCCGCGCGGACATCGGCCGGTCGGTGAAGGGCGCGTTCGGTGCGTAGCAGACCGACCTCGAGCCCGGCCTCGCGCGCGGCGGCGAGCCCCACCGCCATCATGTCGGGGCTGCGCCAGGCGTTCTCGGGCAGCGCGAACAGGCGCGGCAGCGGGCGGTCGATCCCGATCAAATAGAACCCCCCGTCCGTCACCGGCCCCAAGACCACGTCGCAGCCGGCGGCGATGTCGTCGAGCGCCGCGCTGGCGTGGTCCGGCCTGAGCCGTGGAAGATCGGGCCAGACGATCAGCAGCGGTCCTTCGTGGTGAGTGAAGACGCGCGCCGCTGCGTCCGCCAGCCGGCCGGCGATGCCGTCCCCGTTCTGGGGAAACAACGTCACTTCCGCCCCGGTCAAGCGGCGGATCTCGGCGAGCGCGTCAGGTGGCTCGTGGGCCACAAAGACGCTCTGCGGCGCTAGCTCGAGCGCCCAGGCGGTCGTCTGCACGATCAACGCGGCCTGTAGCGCCGTGCAGCGACCGGCGCCGAGCAGCGGCTCGAGCGCACGGCGCACGCAACCGCGACGCGGCGCCCGCGCCATGATCAGCACCGCCGGATCCGCAGCCACGGTCATTGCTCCAAGCGGTAGACGGTGCCCGCCGCTGAGGGCCGAACACCGGCGAGCGCCGGCAGCGCCGCGCTCAGCAACTCGGCGAAGATCGCCGTGCTGCGGCCCATCAGTTCGATCAGCGTCGCCACCGGCGTCGGCTCTCCCGGCCTGACTTCGTTCGCATAGTCGGTGGCGTATCCCACCAGCGCGTACGGGAGCTCGAGCTCGCCGCACAGCACGGCCTCGGGCCCGCCGGTCTGGCTGACGGCGACCACTCCGCAGCGCGCCAGCTGGGCGATTTCCGCCGGCGTGTTGAAGCGGGGGCCGTCGACGTGTCCGTAGACGCCACCATCGCGGGCGTCATGACGAGCGTGGGCTGCCGCCTCCAGGAGTGTGCCGCGCAGCTCGGGCGAGAACGGCCCGCCGTGAAGGATCCAGTGTCCCCGCGAAGCATCACCTGGCTCGACGAAAAACGTGCACAGCGAGCCGTCCGGCAGACGATTTGAGATGAAGTGCAGATCGTCGAAGACGATCAGCGACCCCAGCTCGATCGACGGATCGACCGCGCCACAAGCGGTGCAGGCGATGACGGCGCTGGCCCCGAGCTCGCCCAGCGCCCAGATGTTGGCGCGGTGGGTTACGTGGTTCGAGAGCCGCACGTGGCCCGAACCGTGGCGCGAGACGTAGAGCGCCTCGATGCCGGCGTAGCTCCCACGCGTGACCGCGGCCTCGCCGAACGGCGTCCTCACCGAGGTCGGTTCCGGTTCCTCGAACCCGGGAAGCGCATAGGTACCGGACCCGGTGATGATCCCGACCGACATGCCGCGCGATCCTAACGAGTGGATATTGCTCTACGACGCCGACTGCGGCTTCTGCCGCTGGTCGCTGGGCTGGGTTCTGCGTGCCGATCGCCGCGGCCGTGTTCGCCCGCTCACCCTGGGCTCGCGGGAGGCCGACGAGCTGCTCTCAGACCTGACGCCGGAGGAGCGGATGAGCTCCTGGCATCTGGTCGCCCCGGACGGGAGGCGGCAGTCCGCCGGCGCCGCCGCACCACCGCTGCTGCGTCAACTGCCGGGCGGCCGGCTACCGGCGCCGTTGCTCGCCGCCGCGCCAAGCGCCACGGAGCGCGCCTACCAATGGGTAGTCGATCACCGTTCTGCGCTCGGCAAGCTGATCCCCGGCAGATCCAAGCAGCGCGCCGACGAGGTGATCGCCAACCGCGAAGCTCGCGATCCAGAACGCGCAGGCGGCGCTCGCTGAGAGCGAGCGCCGCCCCCTATAAGTCAACCGCCCAGCCGCTCCGCGAGCTCGAGAAGACTCGACACCGACTGATCGGCGTCCGCGTCCTCGCGCGGCGGCGAACCGGGCCCGTACTCGAGCGGGCGCTCGATGAACGCTGTCCTCAGTCCGGCCTCGCGCGCGCCCTCCAGATCCCAAGGATGGGCGGCCACGAGCATCAGCTCCTGCGCCGGCACGCCTAGCAGTCGCGCGGCGGTCAGGTACACCTCGGCGGCCGGCTTGTAGACGCCCGCGAGCTCCGCCGAGAGCAGCGTGTCGAAGCGCAGCTGGCCGTAGCGCGCGAGGTCGACCAGCAGCGCGATGTGGCCGTTGGACAGCGCCGCGGTGACATGGTCGCGGCGCAGCGCCTCGAGCCCCGCCGGCGCGTCGGGCCAGGGGTCGAGGCGATGCCAGGCGGCCACCAGCCGCCGCTTGTCCTTTAGCGGAAGCTGTTGGGCCCGCTCGGCAAGCAGGTCCTCGAGCGTCGCCAGATGCAGCTCGTCGAAGTTGGCCCACGGCCGCGAGCCGGCGTTGACCTCCGCGAGGATCGGCCTGTAGCGCGCCCGCCAGCCGTCCGCCAGCTCCTGCGGGTCGCCGGACACGCCGCTGGCAGCGAAGGCCGCAGCGATGTTCGCGCGCCAGTCGAGGAGCGTTCCGAACACGTCGAAGGCGAGCGCGCGGACGGGCACGGCGACTACCAGGCGCTAGTACCGGGCGCTAGGGCACCATCCATGACAGGGCGCCCGACGATTGCAGCAACACGAGGGTGGCCATCAACAGGACGAGCAGGACGCTCCAGCCGATCACGGTGCGGAAGATGTCTCCTTCCTTGCCCCCGAGCCCGACCGCGGCCGCGCCGATCGCCAGGTTCTGGGGCGAGACCATTTTGGCCAGCACGCCGCCCGAGCTGTTGGCCCCGGCCAGCAGCACGGGCGAGAGCTGGGCGTGCTTGGCGGCCGTCACCTGCAGCGCTCCGAACAGCGAGTTGGTCGAGGTGTCAGAGCCGGTGACGGCCGTCCCGAACCACCCGATTAGCGGCGAGAGGAAGGCGAAGAATCCGCCGGCTCCGGCGGCCCAGGTGCCGAGCGTGATCGTCTGTCCCGAGAAGTTCATCACGTAGGCCAGCGCCAGCACGGCGCACACGGTGACGATCGGCCAGATCAGGTTCCGCAGGTTCTGCAGATACGAGGCCACGGCGAGCAGCGGTCTCACTCTGAGGACCGCAGCGCTGAGGATGCCCGCCACCAGCAGCTGAGTCCCGGCGGCGGTCAACCAGTTCAGCTTGAAGAGCTCGCTGGTGGGGGCCTTGCCCTTGGTGTTGAGCACGTGCAGCCCCGGCCAGCTGAAGGCGGTGGTGGCCTTGTCGAGCTGCACGGTGATGCTGTGGAGGCTGCAGATCCCCAGTACGAGGATGATGATCACGTAGGGGGCGAACGCCAGGATCGTGTCGATGCGCGGAATCGGGCGCCCCTCGTCGGCGGCCTTGCGGCGCTCCAGCGCGGCATCGTTCACCGACGCCCCCGCGATCGACGGCCGGGCGACGGTTGGTGACACCGCTTCCGGAGCTGCCGGCGACCAGACTCGCATCAGCGTGAACAGCGCCGCGGCCGAAGCCAGCGAAGCCAGGATGTCGGTCAGCTCGGGGGAGATGTAGTTGGAGCTCGCGAACTGCACCACGGCGAACGTGAGGCCTGCGGTCAGCGCCGCCGGCCAGGTCTCCCGCAATCCCCGCCGACCGCCCACCATCAACACCAGGATGAACGGCACTAACAGCGCCAGCAGCGGGCACTGGCGACCGACCATCTGGCTGAGCAGATGCTTGGGCAGGTCCGTGACCTGGGCCAGGGTGGTGATCGGGATCGCGATCGCGCCGAAGGCGACCGGTGCGGTATCCGCGACCAACGCCACGGCCGCGGCCCGGATCGGCGACAGCCCGAGGGCGACCAGCATCACGCCGCAGATCGCTACCGGCGTGCCAAACCCCGCCAGCGCCTCCAGCAACGCGCCGAAGCAGAACGCGATCATCACCGTCTGCACTCGTATGTCCTCCGAGACGTGGCCGAAGGCCCGTCGCAAGACGGCGAAGTACCCGGTCTCGACCGTCAGGTTGTAGATCCACAGGGCGTTGATGACGATCCACATGATCGGGAAGAAGCCGAACGCCGCTCCCTCGGCCGCCGCGTCCAGACCCTGACCGACCGGCATGCTGTAGACGGCCAGCGCGACGATCAGGGCCACGAGGAGCGCCAGCAGCGACGCCCACTGCGCCTTCAGCCGGACCACCCCCAGCAAAATGAACAGGGCAACCAGCGGCAGGACCGCAAAGATCGACGTCAGCCCCAGGGAATGGGACACCGGGTCAAGGACCTGCTTGTACATCAGCTCTCCTCCCGAGTGAGGTTTCGCTCACTCGCGCCAAGCGGACCGAAACCGCTCGGCGCGCCACGGCAACTTCGCTCCTAACGGACTTCCTTACCCGCTCCGGCGGACGGTCAACCGCTCAGTGCGGCACGCGCCCGCCCTCGGCGCCTGGCTCCGTGGCCGGACCACGGGGGACGGCGATTCCCAGTACCCGCATCGCCTTCAGGCCTAGCGACAGCTTCTCGCGCCCATCGGTAGAGGAGACATCGAGCCCCGTCAGCTCGCGCACGCGCTCGAAGCGGTAACGGATCGTGTGTCGGTGCGTGATCAGCCGCGCGGCGGTGGCGTTGACGTTAGCGTCTAAGTCCAGAAACGTCGCCAGCGTGCCGACGAGGTCGGTCTCGTACTGCTCGTCGTAGGCGGCCAGCGGGCGTACCGTCTCGTCGTAGAAACGGTTGAGCTCGGCGGGATCGTTCATGTGCGGCAACAGCAGCTGGTAGGTGCCGCTCTCCTCGTAGGCCAGCGCTGAGCGCTCGGGGTCGCCCTCGACGACGTTCGCCGCCAGCAGGGCCTCGTTGCGTGCCCGGTGAAGCGACAGCGGGTCGTGGGCGTGGCGGCTGCGACCGAGCGCGAACGCAAACCCCGGCAGCCCCGACTCGAGCTCGCGCATCACCGCCGCGGCGGCGCGCCGTCCGGTTTCGCCGTCGGCGTCCGGAACCAGCATCACCACCTCGCCGCCATCCTGCTCGCTGGGGGCGGAGATCGACCCCGGGGCGACCGACCGTGTGCCGCGCCCGGCGACGGCGAGCAGCCGCGGGCGCCAGTCCTCCTCGGTTGGACTGCGGGGGTGAGCGCGGACGATCAGCACGCTGCCGCCCGAGCCGAGGTCCGTGCCGAGCTCCTTGCCCCGGGCCAGCAGATCCTCCCGGCTCTCGATCCGGCCCGCGAGCGCCGCTTGTTGAAATGCCGTCGCGGCCTCTTCCGAGGCTCGCTCCGGCGCACGTACGCGCTCCACCTCCGAGGCGATCAGGGTGCTCACCAGCCTCACCAGCGAGTCCTCCGGCGAACCCTCGCGGGCGCGCATCCGCAGCTGGCCGACGGGCGCCTCGGCGACGCGCAGCTCTACCGTCCGCACGCTCTCGCCGCCGCGCATCAGCGAGCGCTCGTCCGCGGGGGAGCGGGCGGCGACCGCCAGCACCGCACCGGAGCGGTCGATCAGGATCAGGCTGGCCTCGAGCGCCCGCGCCGACGCGCGCAGGATCTCCGGCAGGCCGGCGCCCGCCTCAACGGCGTCAGTGATGGCCTGAAGCGCGCGAAGGTCGGGTCCGCTCGCTCGGGGACGAGTCGCTCGGCCGGTGGTTTCGTTCATTACGGGCTCAGAAGACGCGTGGCCACTCAAGCACGACGAGCCCGCCGACCACGATGCCCACGCCTATCAACGCCGCCAGCACGTACAGCGACAAGACCACGACCGCCACGCGTTCGAGTGGTCGCCGGTAGGCGGTGATCGCCGGCGCCAGCACGAGCGCGCAGAACGCGCTCAGGCCAAGGACCCCGAGGCAGGCACCGACCAGGTAGGTGATCGTCGTGTTGCTCATGACTGCTGCGGAGATTGTGCCGCAACCGAGGGACGACCGAACTCGGGTCCCACCGGAAGCGCGGAGGATGCGCCCGGAAAGCGCTCAGCGAGCGAAACGGCGGCCCGCGCGGCGCGCTCCAGGGCGTCAGTGCCCCAGAACAAGCCGAACACCGTCGGGCCCGAGCCGGACACGATCGCGTGCTCCGCGCCAGCCTCGCGCGCCGCATCGAGAGCGTCGGCGATCGGCGGACAGAGCGAGATCGCGGCCGGCTCCAGGTCGTTGACCAATAGGCGCGACGGCAGCTCGGCGCGGGAGTCGAGCGCCCTCAGCAGCTCGCGGCTTGCCTGCTCGAGCTCCGCGGCCGATCGCGCGAGGCCGAGACGGTCGGCCTCGAGGTAGACCTCGGCGGTCGCCAGATGGTGTGGCAGCGGGAGCAGCAGCAGCGCGTGCGCCCTGAGCGGCTCTCGTGGCTGCACTTCGTCTCCCGCTCCCCTGCCCACGACCAGACCCGGCTGAAGCTGGCTGGGCACATCGGCGCCGAGCCGCACCGCGAGCTCGCCGATCAGGTTCTCTGGGATGGGCGCAAGCGCGTGGGCCAGGCGGATCGCGGCGGCGGCATCGGCGGAGCCGCCTCCCATGCCACCGGCCACTGGAATTCGCTTTGAGACCTCGATGCGGACCCGCGGACCCGCCCAGCCGTTGGCGCGCAGCTCGGCGAGCGCGCGCGCCACGAGGTTCGGACCCTCGACGCCGGGGCAGGAGACCTCGTCGCCCTGGGACTCCTCGCGCGTGCTCAGAAGCAGCTCGTCGGCCAGCGAGACCGACTCGATCAATGTCGCCACCTCGTGTCGGCCGTCGCCGCGAGCTCCGCCGAGCAGCAGGCAGAGGTTGACCTTGCCGGGCGCCAGCGCACTCAGCATCATCGCGCCGCGAGCTTCGCTCCGAGCCGCCGGAACTCCTCGGGCGTGAGGCGCTCGGCGCGCTCATCGGGAGGATGGCCCAGCTCGGATAGCGCCCGCCGCGCGCGCTGGCGAATGTCCTGTGGGGCACCGGGGGCGAGCGCCAGTGAGCCGGCCAGCGCCTTGCGGCGGTGAGCGAACGCCGCGTGCACCAGGTCCCGCAGCGCGCGCGGGATGCCGGGCGCCCGGCGCGTCAGCCCGATCAGGACTGAGTCCACGTTCGGCACCGGCCGGAAGACCGTGCGGCTGATCGACCGCAGTAGGCGGACCTCGCAGGTCAGCTGCGCGAGTACCGATGGCGCGCCGTAAGCCGCGGTCCCAGGCGCCGCGGCCAGCCGCTCGCCCACCTCCCGCTGGACCATCACCACCCAGCTGGCGACGCTCGGCAGCTCGTCGATCGTGCGCAGGATCACGGTCGCCGCGATGCCGTATGGCAGGTTGGCTATGACCTTTCCCGGCGGCGGCTCAAGGCTCGTAAGATCGAGCTCGAGCGCGTCGCCGAGATGCAGGCTGACGTTCCCGAACCGCGCCAGCGCCTCGCTCAGCGGCTGCTCCAGCGCCCGGTCGATCTCGATCACGTGGAGGTGCTTGGCGCGGGCGGCCAGTCGTTCGGAGAGCACGCCCTGCCCGCCGCCGATCTCGAGCACCACGTCGTCTGCGGACAGCTCCGCCAGGCCCTCGATCACGCCGAGGATGTTGCGGTCGACGAGGAAGTTCTGGCCGCGCTCGCGCGTGCGTCGCGACGGCCGAGTGGGGTCGGTGACGCGCCGCGGGGGCTGTCCCGGACCTGCTGCGCGCCGCGAGGGCCGTGCTGGGTTCACCAGCCGAACAGCGCCGCCGCCGAGCGCTCTACCGCCGCCTCGAGCTCGGCGTAGGAAACCGCCCGCTCGCTCGCCAGCGCCTCGGCCGTGAGGCGGACATTCGCCGGTTGGTTGGGCTTTCCCCTCACTGGCTGGGGAGACAGAAAAGGAGCGTCTGTCTCCACGAGCAGCCGCTCCACCGGCACGCGGCGCGCCGCCGCCCGCAGCTCCCCGGCGCTTGGAAACGTGAGGTTGCCGGCGAACGAGATCCACCAACCCCTGTGCCCGAGGCATTCGTCGATCCGTGCGCTCATCGTGAAGCAGTGCAGGATCACGCGAATCCCAGCGGTGTTCGCGTTCAGCGTCGAGAGGGTGTCCTCTTCGGCCGCGCGGGTGTGGATCACGAGCGGCATGCCGGTCTCCCGCGCGAGCTCGATCTGGGCGGCGAACGCCCGCTGCTGATCGGCTTGTGGGGCCGAGTGGCGATAGTAATCGAGGCCCGTCTCGCCGATCGCAACGCACTTCTCGTGCGCGGCCAGGGCACGCAACTCGGCGAGGTCGGCATCGTCGAAGCCGCGGGCCTCGTTCGGGTGGCGACCGACAGCCGCGTAGACCTGGGGGAAGTCCTCCGCGGCCTGGAGCGCGGCGCGGCAGCTGTCTCCGTTGGTGCCAACGGTCAGAATCCGCTCGACGCCCGCCTCGGAGGCGGCGGCCACCAGCTCGGCGTCGGGAGGCTGGCAGAAGCTGAGATGGGTGTGACTGTCGATCACCGTGCTGAGAAGCGCGTCAACTGCGCTTGGGGAACAGGGGCTCGAGCGGGCTGACGCGAGACCCCGAACCTCTGTCTTGGAAATCGGCCCCGGCATATTCGGTGGTCGGCGATCCAAGCGCCGCTAGCAGCTGCTCGGTCGTCCGGGGCATGTAGGGGTGCAGGAGCACGCTAACCACGCGCAGGCCCTCGGCGAGCGACGCCAGCGTCTCATCGAGCCGGTCGGCGGCGTCCGGCTCCCGCGCAAGCTGCCAGGGAGCGCGCTCCTCGACATAGCGGTTCAGGCGCCGCACGCGCTGCCACACCAGCTCCAGTGCCTGGGTGGCCTCGGCTCGGGAGAGCAGCGCGCCCACTTCCTCGGCAAGCGGGCGGAACTCGCTGCGCAGCTGGGGGTCGGTAGCCGCCACGGGGATGACGCCCTGGCGGTAGCGCACGACCATCGCGATCGTGCGGCTGGCCAGATTTCCGTACTCGTTGGCAAGCTCTGACTCATAACGGGCCCGCACGGCCTCCATGCCGACGGAGCCGTCGCCGCCGAACGCCACGTCGCGCATCAGGTAGAAGCGAAGCGCCTCCGTCCCGAACTGCTCCATCACCTCGAAGGGGTCAAGGACGTTGCCCAGCGACTTGCTCATCTTGCGCCCGTCGGCGCCGAGCAGAAAGCCGTGCACGAATACGTGGCGGGGCAGCGGCAGCTCGGCCGCCATCAACAGCGCCGGCCAGAAGACGGTGTGGAACTTGAGGATGTCCTTGCCGATCACGTGGTAGGTGGCCGGCCAGAACTCCTCGGTCAAGTCCTCGCCCGGCCGCGCGTAGCCGAGCGCCGTGTAGTAGTTGAGCAGCGCGTCGAACCAGACGTAGAAAACATGGTCCGGGTCCCATGGCACGGTGACCCCCCACTTGAGCCGCTGCCGGCTGAGCGACACGTCCTGCAGGCCCTGGGTGATGAACGCGCGGGCCTCGTTGTAGTGGCGGGGCGGCATCACGAAGTCCGGCTGCTGCTCGTAGAGCAGCTCGAGCGCCTGCTGGAAGGTCGAGAGGCGAAAGAACCAGTTCTCCTCCTGGTGGCGCTCCAGCGAGATCTCGTGGATCGGGCAGCGGTTGCCCTCCAGGATCTCGTTCTCGACCTTGAAGTCGGCACAGCGAGGGCAGTACCAGCCCTCGTACAGGCCCTTGTAGGTATGGCCGTTATCGTGGACGCGCTGCAGCACCTGCTGGACGCGGCTCATGTGCTGCTCATCGGAGGTGCGAATGAAGAAGTCGTTCGAGGCCTCGAGCCGCGGCATCAGCGCCTTGAACCGCTCGGCGTTGCGGTCGGCCAGCTGCTTGGGCTCCAAGCCCTGGGCTTGCGCGGCGTCGGCGACCGGCTCGCCGTGCTCGTCGGTGCCGGTCAGGAAAAAGACGTCCTCGCCGCGCTGGCGCATGTGCCGCGCGAGCACGTCGACGGCGATCGTCGTATAGGCGTGGCCCAGGTGCGGCTCGGCGTTGACGTAGAAGATCGGCGTGGTTATGTAGAAGCTCATCGCTGGACGGAGAAGGCTATCCGCCGGACGGCGGGCTGCCGCCTGAGCGGGCCGTGCTGCTGTGCGCGCGCGTGTGTGCCTGCTGCGCCCTGCGCGCGCTCAGCAGGACTGTGCGGCCGACCCGGCGGGGGCAGATTGGGGAACGCGATCTGCGCCAACGGCACGGCGAGGTTCAACGTGTCCTGCACGGGGACCGGGTACGGATTCGGGGGCGGAGGATGATCGAAATACGGCGCGGCGTTCGCCAGGACCACGATCGTGGCGTGCAGCCGTGAGGAATAGAGCATCGTTGAGTCGTAGCCGGGGATCAGGCCGTTGTGTCCGCAGAACGGACCGAGCTGCAGGATCCCCAGCCCATAGCTGTAGGCGGCGCCCGTGGGGATGAACTGCTCTCGTTGCCGCTGGAGCTTGCGGTCGAGGAGCGCACCGCGGACCAGATCGCGAGCAGGGCCGGCGGGCAACCGCGGTGACGCTGCCGGTTCGCGCTCGGCATGGCGGTCGGAAACTCACTAGCTCGCTCACCGCCCACGCGGCAGTCTCACACCGGCCCTCGAGCTAGCGCCGCGTCACCGCTTCGTAAAGCGCGTTGGCGCTGACGCCCGTCAGTCCGGCCACGACCGATGCCGCCGGGCGTGGCCTAGCGCCGGCGTCGATCAGCTTCTTGACGGCTTCGACCGCGGGGCCGAGCTCCGCGGCGGTCGCCGCTGCCGGACCGATCACGATCGCTACCTCGCCACGCGGCGCTTCGGTTTCATAGCGCCTCGCGAGCTCGCCGGCGGTCCCGCGGACCACCTCCTCGTGCACCTTCGTCAACTCGCGGCAGACGACAACCGGCCGTTCGGGATCAACCGCGGCCAGCGCCGCGAGCGACTTCGCAAGCCGACGCGGGGACTCGAACGCGACGACGGTCTCGGGCGCCTGGAACACGCCCTCGAGGTCACCTCGCTTGCGCGGCAGGAAGCCCTCGAAGCGCCAGCGGTCCGCGGGCAGAGCGGAGGCCACGAGCGCGGCCAACGCGGCTGACGGGCCGGGGAGCACGTCGACGGCCAGCCCGGCGGCGACGCAAGCCTGCAACAGGACGAAGCCCGGGTCAGAGACGAGGGGCATCCCCGCGTCGGAGACGAGCGCGACGACCGCGCCGTCGTTCATCGCGCGCACGAGCTCAATCGCGCGCTCGCGCTCGTTGTGCTCGTGGTAGGAGACGAGCCGCGCCTGAACGCCGTAGCGGTCCAGCAACACGCGGCTGCGTCGGGTGTCCTCGCAGGCCACGATGTCCGCCTCGCGAAGGGCCGAGAGGACGCGCAGGGTGACGTCCTCGAGGTTTCCGATCGGCGTGGGGCAGACGATCAGGCGACCACTCACGCGGCGCCGGCCCAGCTCGAAGTCAGGCGACCACTCACGCGGCGCCGGCCCAGCTCGAAGTCAATCGGCCACTCACGCGGCGCCGGCCCAGCTCGAAGTCAATCGACGACTCACGCGGCGCCGGCCCAGCTCGAAGTCAGGCGACCACTCACGCGGCGCCGGCCCGCTCGGTCATCTGGTCGAACGCCATGGCCGCGGCGCCGACCATCCCCGCCTCCACGCCGAAGCGCGCGGCGACGATCCGGACATGATCGCGCGAGGGCGGCAGCGCCCGCGCGGCGACCTCCGCCCGCGCAGGCTCCAGCAGCAGCTCGCCGGCGGCGATCACTCCGCCGCCGATCACCACGAACTGGGGGTTGAAGATGTTGACGAAACTGGCGATCGCCACGCCCAGGCGCGACCCGATCAGGGCGATCACCTCGATCGCCGCCGGGTCCCCGTCATGGGCCAGTTCGGTCACCAGCGGGCCGGTCAGGGCCCGGCCCGCGGCGAGCGCCCGGCCCAGCCCCGAGCGCGGCTGCTCGTTGCCCATTCGCAGGGCTTCCCGCTCGAGCGCGGTGCCGGACGCCAGCGCTTCGACGCAGCCGCGGTTGGGACAGTTGCCCTGGCAGCGAGGGCCGTCCATGTCGATGACGGTGTGTCCGAGCTCGGCGCCCGCCCCGAGCGACCCCCGGTAGAGCTCGCCGCCAAGCACAAGGCCGCCGCCGATGCCGGTCCCGACCGTCAGCATCACCACGTCGTCCGCGCCTCTGGCCGCGCCGGCACGGTGCTCGGCAAGGGCCGCAACATTGGTGTCGTTGTCTACGAACACCGGCATTCCCAGGCGCTCTGACATGACATCAGCGAACGGGATGTCAACCAGCGGCAAGTTCACCGCGATCACCGCCCTTCCCGTCCGCCGATCGATCAGGGAAGGGATTCCGAACCCCACCGCGGCCACCTCGCCTCCCGCCGCCTCCCGAGCCTCCGCGACGGCATGGACGGCGATGTCGAGCAGTTCTGACTGGTCGCGACCCTTGAGCGAACGCTTCACGCGGTGATGGACGTCGAGGCCAGGTCCCACCGCGCCGGCAAGCAGCTTTGTCCCGCCCATGTCGACGCCGATTGTGCGTCGAACCGGCATAGCCGTCACTATATGCAGTGCTCCGATGCCCGACGAACGCGACAGCCGGGCGCAGGTCGAGGACCGTCCCTACCGGGTTTATGGGCGCGAGAGACGCCCGGACCCCGGCGGCGACGCGCGCCCATACAAGGTCTACAAGGCCCGCCCGCGCGGGCTGAAGGCGCTGCTGCGCGGCGAGGAGGACCTGCTCCTCCCGGGCGCTGAGCGGGAGCCCGAGCGCCCGCCACGTCGCGGCTGGGGAGAGCGGATCACCGTCCGCCGCGTGATCAAGTACGTGGTGGTGGCGATCGTGGCCTGGCTGTTGCTGTCGCTGGTGTTATTCATCATCAGCGCCCAGACGCAGACGGGGAACCTGCCCAAGGCGGCGCTCGCCGAGCTCTCCTCCGGCGGAAACATGGTCACCTCGGCCGACACCATTCTGGTCCTCGGGACCGACAATAGGCCGAAGACCGGACCTGGTTCGAAGGAGCCAGGCGCCAATTACGACAAAAACGACGCCAACTCGGACACGATCATGCTCTGGCGGATCGGCGGCGGCACATCGCGGCGCCTGTCGATCCCGCGCGACACGGTGGCGGAGATTCCGGGCCATGGGCTGGGCAAGATCAACTCCGGCTATGCGATCGGCGGGCCGGCGCTGGCGATCAAGACGATCGAGCAGTTCACCGGGCTGAAGATCAATCACGTGATCATCGTCGATCTGGCGAACTTCCCGCCGTTCATAAACGCCATTGGCGGGGTCGATGTGAAGACCGGACGGGTGTGCTCGAACATCAGCGGCGGCGCTGCGAACGGTGGCTTCTCTCTCAACCTCAACCCCGGCGTGCACCACCTCAACGGGCTGCAGGCGCTGACCTACGCCCGCACACGGGAGAACGCCTGCAACGCCGGCGACAACGACCTCACGCGAGTGCAGCACCAGCAGCAGATCCTCAACGCGATCAAGTCCAAGCTGCTGTCCCCGACGATCTTCCCCCGGCTTCCCTTTGCCTCATGGGACGCGCCCAAGGTGCTCCAGACCGACATGGGTGGACCTACCCTCTTGAGCCTCTTCTTCGCCTCCGAGATCGGGGGGTCCGCTCCGCCGACCGTGCTCAAGCCGACCGGCGCCGAGGCGCTACCGGGCTACGGCGACGCGCTGACCGTCACGCCATCCGCGGTTCAGCAGGCGATCTCGAAGCTGATGAACGGCTAGTCGGCCGCGGGAGCAGGTTTTTTCGCCGGCTTGGAAGCGGAGCCGTTGGACTCCGCGCCCTTTGACTCCGAGGAGCCGCCCTTCTCGGACGTTCCGCTCTTATCCGACGAGCTCTTCGAGTCTGATGCGCCCTCGCTTGCTTCCTTCTCGCGCTGGCGCTTGCGCGTGCCGTAGTCGGTGTTGTAGAAGCCCGAGCCCTTGAAGTGGACGGCCACGGGACGAAACACACGCATCACCGGTGCGTCGCAGGTATTGCAGACCAAGACCGGGTCGTCGCTGATCCGCTGCATGATCTCGAACGTGTGCCCCTGCTCGCAACGGTATTCGTAGATAGGCATCGCTTCAAGAAGTATAGGAGAAGACCTTGGCACTCTCAAGGCGAGAGTGCCAGGCAGTGGCGGCGCGGATAGCATGCCTCGCGATGACCGACGTCGTCACCATGGAGAAGATCGTCTCGCTCTCCAAGCGCCGGGGGTTCGTGTTCCCCTCGAGCGAAATCTATGGCGGCCTGGGCTCAAGCTACGACTACGGCCACTACGGCGTGCTGCTCAAGAACAACGTCAAGGGGCGCTGGTGGCGGACGATGCTCCAGGAGCGCGACGACATCGTGGCGCTCGACTCGGCGATCATCCAGCACCCGGAGACGTGGAGGGCCAGTGGCCACCTCGAGGGCTTCACGGATCCCCTGATCGACTGCCGGACATGCAAGCTGCGCTTCCGAGCCGACAAGCTGCAGGAGGCCGAATGCGGGCGTAAGCCCTCCAAGCACCCGGGCGAGACCGCGGACTGCGATCTGACCGAAGCGCGCGACTTCAACCTGCTGTTCGAAACGACCATCGGGCCGGTCAAGGAGGAGGGCTCGACGGTGTACCTACGCCCCGAGACGGCCCAGGGCATCTTCCTCAACTTCCGCCACTACCTGCAGTTCGCGCGCAAGAAGCCGCCGTTCGGCATCGCACAGATCGGCAAGAGCTTTCGCAACGAGATCACCACCGGCAACTTCATCTTCCGCACGCGGGAGTTCGAGCAGATGGAGATGGAGTTCTTCGTGCCCCCGCCGGAGGCGGGGCGATGGCATGACCACTGGCTCGAGCAGCGGATGCAGTGGTACGTCGAGCTGGGCCTGCGCCCAGACCACCTGCGGCTCCGCGCTCACGAGCCCGACGAGCTCTCGCACTACTCGAGTGCCACCTCCGATGTCGAGTATCTGTTCCCGATCGGCTGGCAGGAGCTCGAAGGGATCGCCAACCGCGGCGACTACGACCTCTCCAAGCACGCGGAGTACTCCGGGCAGAAGCTGGAGTACGTCGACACGGCCAGCGGCGAGCGCTTTATCCCGCACGTGATCGAGCCGGCAGCCGGCGTCGATCGAGCGTTGCTGGCGTTCATGGTCGACGCCTACGACGAGGACGAGATCGAGGGGGAGCGCAGAACGGTCTTGCGCCTGCACCCGTTGCTTGCGCCCGTCAAGGTCGCCGTGCTACCGCTGGTGCGAAAGGACGGTCAGCCGGAGCTGGCGCGGGAGGTCTACCAGCAGCTGCGGGGCCGCGTGCAGGCCGAGTACGACGAGGGCGGCGCGATCGGGCGGCGCTACCGCCGACAGGACGAGATCGGCACCCCTTGGGCGGTGACGATCGACCACCAGTCGCTGGAGGATCGCACGGTGACGCTGCGCGACCGCGACACGCTGGCCCAGGACCGGCTGGCGATCGACTCGCTCTGTGAGGAGATCGAGCGGCGCCTGCGCGAGCGTTGGCGCTCACCCAAGCTCGGCTAGCGGGCTCGCCTAGCGGCTTCGCCCAACCCGGCTCTAAGCGATGACAACCACGACCCGGGTCTGGCTTCCGGCCGCGGCCTGGGCCACCGGGTCGATCGGCTCCACCGTCGGCCGGCGTCCGGCGAGCATGCGGGCCAGCAGCACTGCCTCCCCCCGGGCGTCCGGCGCGTAGAGGATCAACAGTCCCGGCGGACGGGCCTGGGAGAGGTTGCCGACCCTGGCGATCTTCACCCCGCGCCCCTTCAGCTGGCGCCCCAGCTTGCCGGCCGCCCCCGGAGTCGGCGTGGCGTTGAGAACCGCGATCGGCACCGATGGAATCGTCTGGACGACGCGACGCTCAGCGCTGCGGCCGCTGTGCTGGGTGCCCTCGACGTTGAGCACGAGCCCGACCGTCCCCAGCGCAGCCAGCGCCAGCGCGCCCGCTCCCGCCAGCAGCTTGGTCCGTCTGCCCACGCCCGGCCTGCTGTACGCCGGTTGACTCCATTGGCCTCCAGGGCCGGGCAGCGGGGGTTGCACTCGTGGTCCCGCAGCTGGCTGCGGGGACGGCACCGCGGGCGCCGGCGCGAGCGCGCTGAGCCGCGACTCGAAGTGAAGCGTCGCCGCGAGCTGGGCGCGTAGCTTGGCCACCTCGCGGCGGCGGCGAAGCAGCGGGATCGCCAGCAGAGGCAGCGCGGCCAGCGCCATCAGGCCCCCGAGCGATCCGAGCGTCTGCTTGAGCCCGGTGTCGGTCTGGGTGACTGTCCGCTGCGGAACCGCCGCCGCACCGAGGCCTAGGCGGCGCCCCACGCGCGCCGTCGCCGGTGCGCTCTGTTCGGCGATCGCCAGCAGCTCGCCGTTGCCCAGCGCGTCAGTGAGCGTATTGCGCACCCAATATGCGGCGCCGTGCTCATACCAGGCCACCGTCTGCAGGTGCTGGCCCTCGTAGTCGAGGTAGTAGGTCCGGTGTCCGACCTTGACCGTCTGATCGGGGCTGTCGAGCAGCGGAGCGGTGGTCCACGTGGTGCCCTGCACGTCGTAGTACTGGCCCAGGCCTCCAGCTTGGAAGACGCCCGCGTAGGCCGGATAGCTGGCGCCCCCGGGCGCCTCGATGGTGTAGTCCCGGACCGAGGAGGGCGTGCCGCTTCCCGCCCGGTCCTCCACGCGCGGGAACTCCAGCGGGAAGGGGATGCTCGCCGCCGCCGACACCGCCTGCGAGAGCTGGCCCCGCGGCACACCGACAAGCGGCAGCTTGGCCTGGGCCTGCTTGTGAGCGCCGTTGGCGGCCTGCACCACCCGGTTTGGCGGCGGCGCCGCGGAGCCGCCGTAGAGGAACGCGTGCACGCTGGCCGCGATCTGGCCGGGGCTGGCGGTGTCGCACGAGCACGGGTTGGCGCCGGTCGGCTGGAGCGTGACCTGGAACTGAACCTGGCGCACATGCAGCGACGACGAGCTGATCAGGGTGCCCAGAAGATCGAGGATTCCGCTGCTCGTGTGAAGTGCGTGGTCGGTCTGCACGGAGCGGCCAAAGATCTGCTCGAACTTGTGGACGTTGTCGACCAGGGTCGGGCCGTATTCGCGCTTGACGTCGAGTAGGAAGCTCTGGTCACGCGCGTCGCGCACCAGCGAGGTGTCGCCGTGGCGGTAGGAGACGAACGACAGTGCGTTGGCGCCGCATAGCTTCTGATAGCCCGGTTGGAGGTTGATCTCCTGGTACTGCGGCCCGCCGGAGACGTTCATGTGGTAGTAGCGGCGGTCGACCGTGGAGTAGACGCACCCCATCTCGTTGACGGCGTTCTTGAACTGGTTGAAGTCGATCTCCACCACGTGATTGACCCGAAGGCCGGTGAGCTGCTCGATCGTGCTCAGCAGCAGCGGGATGCCACCGGCGGTCAGGGCGTAGTTCAGCCGCGTCGTCACCGCGGGAGAGTTACGCGGCCGAATCGTCACCATCAGCTCGCGTGGGATCGACATCATCGAGATGTACGGCTTGCCCGGGTCGAAGCGGACCAGCAGCATCTCGTTCGAATGCGGGAGCACGGGCGTCGTCGTGGTGCGCTTGCGCTGGTCGTTTCCGACCAGCAGCATCGTTTCCGGACCGCCGAAACTGGTCGGCGCCAGCGACCCGCCGGTCTGGATGCTGGGGTTGAGGTTCAGAGCGTCCCGTAGCGTGCGCAGCTCGCCGGAGACGAACACCGCGGCCGTCCCGGCGCTACACAAGAACACGATCAAGCAGCCCAAGAGGATGCGCCACAGCATTCGCTTGCGTGGCACCTCTGGCGGTGGCTCTGTCGGAGGCACACGCGGCGGAGGCACGCGTACCGCAGGCGGCGCGGGTCGTCTCGGTGGCGATGCAGTAGTGCTCACGTTTGAACCGGAGCCCTAGGGGATCTCTGGAACCGAGCCACGGTCGCCTCCAGTCCGGTCACGGCGGCGGCTCGTCGCTGGCGACAGCGGCACGTAGTTCCTAGCAAACGTGGCGACTTGGCGCTGGCCGGATGGGCGTGCGGCCCCCAGCGCTCGCGCGCGATGCCGCGGCTCGGCGCTCCCCGGGACCGAAGCGCTAGGCGACGAGCTTCGCCGGCACGATCGGCAGATCGCGAATGCGCTTGCCGGTCGCGTGGTGGACGGCGTTGGCGATCGCCGCCGCCGCGCCGACGATCCCGATCTCCCCGATTCCCTTCGAGCCCATCGGATTCAGGTCCTCGTCCTCGTCCTCGACCCAGAAAGCGTCGATGTCGAGCACGTCCGCATTCGCCGCGACGTGGTACTGCGCGAAGTCGTGGTTCAGATAGTCGCCGAATTCCTTATCCATCACGCTCTCCTCGTGAAGCGCCATCGACAGTCCCCAGCTCATGCCGCCGATGAACTGCGAGCGTGCTGTCATCGGGTTGAGGATCCGGCCGGCCGCGAACGCTCCGAGCATCCGGGGAACGCGAACCTCGCCGGTGTCGATGTCGACGCGGACTTCGGCGAACTGGGCCCCGAAGGCGTGACGGGATACATCACTTCGCTCGTGCTCGATCTCATCGGTGGTGTCTGCCATGACCTCGAGTGGTGCGGCTTCGCCGCCCGCCAGTCGCTCCCTCAGATCTCTGCAGGCCCTCACCACCGCCGTTCCCCAGGAGGCCGTGCCGCCCGATCCTCCGGCGAGCCACGCGAACGGCAGCGCGCTGTCGCCTATCTCAACGTGCACCCGCTCGATCGGGGCCTCGAGCTCGTCGGCGGCGATCTGGGTCAGGACCGTGCGGGCACCCGTGCCGATGTCGGCGGCTCCTATCTGGACGGTGAACCCCCCGTCCGCTTCTGCCCGTGCGAGCGCGGAGGATGGACGGCGGAAGGCGGGGAAGGTCGAGGCGGCGACGCCGGTGCCGACCAGCCAGCGGCCGTCGGGGCGCACCGCGGGCGTCGGGTCCCGAGGCTTCCAGCCGAAGCGCTCGGCGCCCTCTTGCAGGCAGGCGATCAGATTGCGGGAGCTCCAGGGCTGGCCTGTCTCCGGATCTCGCTCGAGCGGCTCGTTCATGATCCGCAGCTGCACTGGATCGATCCCGCACCGGATCGCAAGCTCGTCGACCGCCGACTCGAGCCCGTACATCCCCGGCGTTTCGCCCGGCGCTCGCATCCAGGAGGGCGTCGGAACGTCGAGCGCGGCCAGGTGATGGGTCGTGCGCACGTTCGGGGAGGCGTACATGTAGCGGGAGCAGACGGCTGTCTGCTCGGCGAACTCCCTGATCGTCGATGTTTGCTCGGTCACGTCGTGGACGAGCGCTGTGAGCGTTCCGTCTCGCCTGGCGCCGAGCCGCAGGCGCTGGATCGTCGGGGTGCGATAGCCGGTGAACACGAACATCTGTTGCCGGGTGACCGCGAGCTTTACCGGACGTCCGAGGGCCTTCGCCGCGAGGGCGGCGGCGACGACGTTCGGGCGTGGCGTGCCCTTGGAGCCAAAGCCGCCGCCGACGTGCTCTGAGATCACCCGCACCTGCTCGTTCTCGAGCCCGAATAGGCCGGCGAGCACTGCCCTCCAAGCAGGCGCCCCCTGTGTGGACTCGTAGACGGTCAGCGCCCCGTCCTGCCACATGGCGACGGTCGCGTGCATCTCCATCGGGTTGTTGTGCTGCGCCGGCGTCGAATAGGTCTGATCCACCACCACCTCGGCCTGCGCCAGCCCCGCGTCCGGATCTCCCCGCTCGGTCCGGCCGGGATAAGTGGGATTCACCTTCTCCGGCTCACTGAGACCGGGATGGTCCTGACGGAGCACTACATCGTGTTGCTCCCGTTCGTAGTCGACTTCGATCAGCCCCGCGCCCTCACGGGCCGCCTCGAGCGTCTCGGCGAGGACACAGGCGATGATCTGGCCGCGGTAGGCGACGTCCGGCGACTGGAAGACGGCCAGCTCGCGGTTATCGATCTCGCCCTCGAGCCGTGGGGAGCTGCCGTGGGCGACCACCTTGAGCACGCCGGGCAGCGCGAGCGCAGCGTCTGCGTTGAGCGCGCGAATCCGCCCCCGCGCGATCTGCGACTGGACGATCCAGCCGTAAGCGACGTTCTCCGGCTGGTGCTCATATGCGTACTTGGCTTGGCCGGTGACTTTGAGGCTGCCCTCGATCCGCTCCACCGGCGTCCCCACTGTGTGGGTCAGCGTGCTGGACATCAGACGCAGACCTCGCGCAGTGTGCGAACCATCGTGTTGCGCGCAAGCGGAACCTTGAAGCCGTTATCGCGTAGCGGCAGTGCCTCGGCCAGCTCGGCCTCCGCCGCGCGCTCAAATGTCTGCTCGCTGGCCGGGCGGCCCACTAGCGCCTCCTCGGCGAGCAGTGCCCGCCACGGGCCGTGCGCCACGCCGCCTAGCGCGATCCGGGCGTCTTGCACTTCCCCATCCTGGGTAACGACCATGGCCGCCACCGACACGAGCGCAAACGCAAACGAAGCGCGCTCGCGAACCTTGCGATAGCTCGAACGGGCGCCCCCCGGCAGGGGATCGAGCTCGATCGCGGTGATCAGCTCTCCCGGCTGGAGCGTCGTGTCTCGTTCGGGGTCGTCGTCCGGCAGGCGGTAGAGCTCTCCGATCGGCAGCGTGCGAGAGCCGCTCGGTCCCTCCACCACGAGCCTGGCCTCGAGCGCCGTCAGGGCAACTGCCATATCCGAAGGGTGAGTTGCGACGCACGCCTCGGAATGACCGAGGATCGCCAGATTCCGATGCTCGCCCTCCCTCGCCGGGCACCCGGACCCCCGACGGCGTTTGTTGCAAGGCTTCGAGACGTCCTGGAAGTACGAGCAACGGGTGCGCTGAAGCAGGTTGCCGCCGATCGTCGCCATGTTGCGGATCTGGCCCGAGGCGCCCGCCAGCAGGGCCTGGGCGAGGACCGGGTAGCGCTCTCGAACCGCGCGGTGGCCGGCGAGATCGCTGTTGCGGACTGTCGAGCCGATCCGGAGTGCGCCATCGGGCAGCTCCTCGATCTGGTCGAGCGCAAGACCGGAGACGTCGACCAGCCTTGTCGGCTGTGCGACCTCGAGCTTCATCAGATCGACCAAGTTGGTGCCGCCGGCGAGGAACATCGACCCCGGCGCCGCGGCCGCGTCCAGCGCCCTGGGCACATCTGGCGCGCGCTCGTAAACGAAGGGCTTCACTAGGGCGCCTCTCCCGCCACGTCGGCGATCGCCCTGACGATGTTCACGTACGCGGCGCAGCGACAGAGGTTGCCGCTCATGCGCTCGCGGATCTCATGCTCGTCGAGCTCCGGTGCTTCGTTGAGATCGGCTGTGGCCCAGCTCGGCATGCCTGCCCGGGCCTCGGCCAGCATTCCCACGGCCGAGCAGATCTGCCCCGGAGTGCAGTAACCGCACTGCAACGCATCGTGCTCAATGAACGCTTTCTGCAGCGGATGAAGCTCGCCGTTGTCGGCGAGCCCTTCGATCGTCGTCACCTCGGCCCCATCGAGGCTGACCGCCAGTATCAGGCAGGCGTTCGCCCGCCGGCCGTCGATCAGCACCGTGCAGGCCCCGCACTGCCCGTGGTCGCAGCCCTTCTTCGAGCCGGTCAGCTGCAGGTGCTCGCGCAGGAGGTCGAGCAGCGTCGTGCGCACGTCCAGCTCCAGGCGATGCCGCACGCCATTGATCGTCAGCTCCATGTTCTGTTCGGCGGGCAGCGGCACCGATCCAAACTTAGCGAGTGGACTACCGCAGCCGGGCTTGGGCGTCGAGCGCTGTGAAAGGATCAGGCGCATCTCGGCCGAACGTTAGGCGCCGCCCGCGGCCAGGGGCCCGTCGCCGCCGCCCCGCGCCCTCAGCCCCGCGCCCTCGCCCCGCGCACCCATGAAAGCCCCCCGCTGTCGCCACCCCGCTCGCAACGGACGCCACCAGAGTCGAGCTCAGGTGGCGTCCGGTCTGCCCAGCCCCGGGCGGAGCCTAAGCAGCTCCTGCGGGCGCCTCGGTGGTCGGCGCGGCTGTCGAAGGCGCCGTCGCCGGTGGGGTGTACTCGAATTCCTCCTCGGAGCCGAACACGACGTCGAGCACCTTTGAGCGCAGACCCTCGGAGGCCACGAGCGCCACGCCGGCGGCGATGCCCGCCACCATGATCAGACGTACCACGCGCCGCCCGCGGCGACGCTGCTTCTGCGGCGCCTCGGTCAGCGCAATCGTCACATCGCGTAGGGCCTCGACGGCCTTGCGCAGCTCGGCCTGGGCCTTCTTGTCCTCGAGCAGCGCCTTGGCCGACGTCTTGCCGTCGGCGACGCGCGTGTAGACGTTCTTACTCGAGTCGACCGCCTGACGGAGGTTGTCGCGCAGCGAGGCGTCTTCGATCAGCCGCTGGATGTACGGGTTGGACATGGCGATGTTCGCGACATCCGCGGCGTTGAAGGGAACGACCGTGTTCTTCTTGCGGCCAAATGCCATAGCGCTCTCCTCGGGGCTGGGGCTCGAAAGGTTGCGCTCAGGATACGCGATGCAGCCTGGCCGGATGCGATCGAGTGGCGGCCCGGCGCCTTGTGACGAGGGCCGCTTTAAGCACTTCGCCGATTTCCGAGACGAACACGAACTCGAGGCGCGCGCGCAGATGCGCTGGGATCTCGTCGATGTCCTGCTCGTTTCGCAGCGGGGCGATCACGCGTCTGATTCCGTTGCGCTGCGCGGCGAGCGCCTTGTCCTTGAGGCCGCCGATCGGCAGAACCTGGCCGGTCAACGTGATCTCGCCAGTCATCGCCACGTCGCTTCGCACCGCGCGGTCGCTCAACAGAGACGCCAGCGCGACGGCGATCGCCACGCCGGCACTGGGCCCGTCTTTGGGGATCGCCCCCGAGGGCACGTGGACGTGGATGTCATGCGCGGCAAACCAGTCTTCGTCCAGCGCCGGCGCCAGTGACTCGGCGTTGGCCCGGACGTAGGACAGTGCCGCCTGGGCCGACTCGCGCATCACCTCGCCCAGCTGGCCGGTCAGCGTGAGCCGGCCCTTGCCAGGCATCGCGGTGGCCTCGATGAACAGGATGTCGCCTCCCACCGGTGTCCACGCCAGCCCCGTGGCCACGCCGGGGCGCGCGGTGCGCCGCCGCGCCTCGGTGAAGAAGCGCCGCTTGCCGAGCAGCTCGCGCGCCCGCGGCTCGGTCACCGTGACTTTGCGCCGGGCGGAGCCGTCCCCCTCGGCCACGCGCCGGGCCACCTTACGGCACACCGAGCCGATCTCCCGCTCGAGCTGGCGCACGCCCGCCTCGCGCGTGTAGGCGGAGATGATCGCCCTCAAGCCCGCGTCGGTGAACGCGATCTGTCCCGGCCTGAGCCCGTTTCGCTCGATCTGGCGCGGCACGAGGTAGCGCTTGGCGATCTCGAGCTTCTCCTCCTCGCTGTAGCCCGCGAGCTGGATCACCTCCATGCGGTCGAGCAGCGGCCCGGGCACGGTGTCGAGCGAGTTGGCCGTGGTGATGAACATCACGTCCGCCAGCGAGAACGGCAGGTCCAGGTAGTGGTCGCGGAAACTGTCGTTCTGCTCAGGGTCCAGCACCTCGAGCAGCGCGCTCGAGGGGTCGCCGCGGAAGTCGGCGCCCATCTTGTCGATCTCGTCGATCATGAACAGCGGGTTCCTCGCGCCCGCGTCGCGCAGGGCGCGGATGATCGTCCCCGGCATTGCGCCGATGTAGGTCCGGCGGTGGCCGCGAATCTCGGCCTCGTCGCGCACGCCGCCGACGCTGATCCGCTCGAACGCCCTCCCCAGCGCCCGGGCGATCGAGCGCCCGAGCGAGGTCTTGCCCACGCCGGGCGGCCCGACGAAGCAGAGGATCGAGCCGCGGGCGTCAGGCTTCAGCGTCCGCACCGCCAGGAACTCGAGGATCCGGTCCTTGACCTGCTCGATGTCGTAGTGATCTGAGTCCAGCACTTCACGCGCGTGGCGCAGGTCAAGGTTGTCCTCGGTCGACTTGTCCCACGGCAGCGCCGCGATCCACTCCAGATAGCCGCGCACGACGCCGTGCTCCGCCATCGCGGGCTGCAGGCGCTCGAGGCGGATGAGCTCGCGGTCGGCCTGTTTGCGCACCTCCTCGGGTAGCTCGATCTGCTCCAGGCGCTCGCGCAGCTCGCGGACCTCGGCCTGGGCTTCGTCGGCCTCCCCCAGCTCCTCCTGGATGGCCTTGAGCTGCTGGCGCAGGAAGTACTCCCGCTGTCCTTTATCAAGCTCAGATTGAACCTGAGACTGGATCCGCGAGCCGATCGCGACAACCTCGAGCTCGCGCGCCAGGATCTCCGAGAGCCGCCGCAGCCGCTTGCCGACGTCGAGCTCCTCCAGCAGCGACTGCTTCTCCTCCGTCCCCAGGCGCAGCGCCCCGGCGATCAGGCTCGAGAGCGCACTCGGGTCCTCGACGTTGGCCACCATGACCTGCAGCTCCTCTGGCAGGTAGGGGACCTGCTCGATGATGTTCGAGAACGTCTGCTGGACGTTTCGCATCAGCGCCACCAGCTCGGGCGACTGCTTGAGGACGTCAGGGCTGTCGGCGATCTCAGCCACCAGGTAGGGCTCGGTCTGGACATAGCGGAGGATCCGCACTCGCTGGCCGCCCTGGATCAGCACTCTGAGCGTCCCATCGGGCACGCGGATCATGCGCGCCACCACGCCCAGCACACCGACCGAGTAGAGATCCTCCGGCCCGGGCTCCTCGAGCTCGGAGGTACGGCTGGCGAGCATCACGATCGAGCGGTCGCCACGGAGCACGTCATTGATCAGCTCGATCGACCGCTCCTGTCCGACATTCAGCGGGATCATCATGTCCGGGAACGTGACGGTGTCGCGCAGCGGGAGCACGGCCGCGTGTTGCGGGAGCTCGAGCGGCGTCCCCACGACGACGTCGCGCGGCCCGCTCGCGGGAGCGCCGACCTCGATCACGGCTCGTCCGTGGCGGACTTGATCGGGACCACGCGGGCCCCCGGCTGGTAAGAGGCGAGCGGCACCTCGATGCGCAGCATGCCGTCCTCGTAACTGGCCTTGGCCTCCTCGGCGACCACGTCGCGGCCCAGCTCGATCGACCGGCGAAACAGCCCTCGCTCGATCTCCACCTGCTGGTAGACCTCGCCCTTCACCGTGGCCGGGCCGCGGCGCCCGGCGAGGATCAGGGCTCGCCCCTGTACCTCGAGCGCGAGCTCGGAGAGCTCTACTCCCGCCAGCTCGGCGGTGATGATCGCCCGCGGCGGGTCCGACGCGTAGGCCACGTCCACCGCGGGGGAGAACCCGCTCCGCCGGCGCGAGAGCCCCGTGCGCTCGAACGCATCGCCGAACAGCTCGTCCACCTCGCGCCGCATGCGCTCGAAGTTGGCGAACAGGTCACGCTCGGGCATCCGCCCCAAGCGTACCTCCGTCCGACTCGTGACATCTGACACGCTATTGAGGAGGCGCGGGGTCAGTCGCAGGTAGGATCGTGCGCCGGGTGAGCCGGGAAGACTGGTCGGCGGAATCTGACCCATGCCCCGATCGAGACTATGGCCCTGATGCCCCCGCTGCTCTCCGACTACCGCCGCGAGGCGCTCCGAACGAACCTGTGGCTCGTCCCGGTGATCGAGGTCGTGATCGCGGTGGCGCTGTACTTCCTGACCCACGCGATCGATCTCGAGGCCTTTAGCGGCTCGCTGTCGCTGCCCTCCTGGGTCGACTTCGGCACAGCCGATTCCGCACGACAGATCCTGACCACGCTCGCCGGCGCGGTGATCACCGTCGTGGGGGTGGTCTTCTCGATCATGATCGTGACGCTGACGCTGGCCTCGACCCAGTTCGGGCCGCGGATGCTCCGCAACTTCATCCGTGACCGCGGCACGCAGGTGACGCTCGGGACGTTCGTGGCCACGTTCGTCTACGCCACGCTGGTGCTGATCTCGATCGGCGGCAAGCACGGCCGTTTCGTCCCCCACCTCTCGATCACGGTGGCGGTGGCGCTGGTCGGGGTCTCGATGGCGGTGCTGATCTACTTCATTCACAACATCGCCAGCTCGATCCAGCTTCCACAGGTGATCGCATCGATCGCCAGTGATCTCTCTCAAGCGATCGACGCCGAGTCCGGGGGCGGCGGAACGCTCGAGGCCGGGCCGTCCGTCGATGAGCTGCTCCGGCGGATGGAGGACGGTGGCGGCGTCGTGCCGGCCCCCGAGAGCGGCTACCTGCAGTTCATCCGCCACCAGACGCTGGTGCGACTTGCGACCGAGCGGGGAGCGGTGATCCGGCTGCTGCATCGCCCCGGCCACTTCGTCGTCAGCGGTCAGCCGATGGCCACCGTGTGGCCCCCCGACGCAGCGCCCGCCGTGGCTCAGGGTCTTCGCCAGGCACACATCGCCGGGCCCTACCGGACCCTGACCCAGGACCTGGCGTTCGCCTTCGACCAGCTGGTGGAGATCGCGATCAGGGCGCTGTCCCCCGCCGTCAACGACACCTTCACGGCGCTGACCTGCATCGACTGGCTGGGCGAGAGCCTTTGCAAGGTGACGACCGAGTGGCACCCGACGCGCGTCCATCGCGACGGCCATGGATACGTGCGCGTGATCACAGCCCACGTCAGCTGGAGGCGGCTCGTGGAGCGGGCGTTCGAGAAGATCCGCCAAGCCGGACGGGGCATGCCGGCGGTGCTGATCCGCCAGCTCGAGGCACTGACGAAGGTGATGGACAACACCACCGGTGAGGAACAGCGACAGCTGCTGCTCGAGCAGGCGGCAATGATCCTTCAGGCGAGCGAGGAGTCGATCCCGGAGCCCGCCGACCGCGCGGACGTGCGCCGCGAGCATCAGGAGGTGGTCGAAGCCGCGGTGCGGCGAGAGGCGGCGCCGGCCGCCAGCCCTCAGTGACCGCCGCGCTGTCCGGCGCGGCGCTCGGAGCGGTCGACCGCCCACCCGATCAGCACCACGATGACCAGAAAGCCGATGAATCCACCGATCAGCGGCCAGTACATGATCTAAACGATATAGGGCAAGGCCGGGGCGCATGCGCCCCGGCCCCGGCCGGAACATGTTCCGGCCGGCGGCCCGGCTCATGAGCCGGGCCGGACAGTCGATTAAGCGTGGAGCGCCACCTGCTCACTGGGCGTCGGGAACGCCCACGCCACCTGTAGGCGCCGCTCCTGGCGAAAGACGAAGCGCAGCTGACTGGGCGGCCGTAGCCCCTCGGGATGGTTGGGACGAAAGCTCGCGCAGGGAACGTCGCCGGCGACCGCGCAGAGCAGGTTCTGCGAAAAGAAGCAGTTCTCGCAGCTCGCCTTCATCCGCGCGTTCGGCATCGCTCTCTCCCGCTTGTTTGTAATCCGTTCACCCGCGCTTCGTGCCGATGGCGGCGGGCGACTGCTCACGACAATCAAAGCGGACTTCCCACCCTGAGCGCAACGTCGATTCCCGGAAAACGCAACTAATTCGTCACAACTGTGGATTTCGCCAATTGCAGGGAGTTAGCGGCGCCGAGCAAGGAGTGGCCGCATTTTCCGTAGCTTTGCTTCCGAACGAACGCCATGGGCCTGAGCATCCTCATCAGCGGCATCACCGGCTACCTAGGGGCGGCGCTGGCGCCGCGGCTGGAGCGCGACGGGCATTCGCTGCGAGGTTTCGCCCGCGATCCGTCGCGCGCCAACGTCCGTTTCGAGGTCATGCCCGGCGACGCCCTCTCCGGCCAGGGACTCGATGCCGCGCTCGAGGGGATCGACGTGGCCTACTTCTTGATCCACTCGATGGAGGCGGCCTCCAATGGGGCCTTCGCCGCCGCCGAGCACCGCGCCGCCGAGAGCTTCGCGCACGCCGCCGCGGCGGCCGGCGTGCAACGCGTCATCTACCTTGGCGGCCCGGTCCCCGCCTCACCGGGGGTCTCGACGCACCTCTCGAGCCGGCTGGCGGTGGAGGAGATCCTGCTGGCCGCGGTTCCCTGCGCGGTCGCCTTCCGGGCCCCGATCGTGATCGGCGCGCGCAGCCGCTCGTTTCGGTTCTTGGTGCGGCTCATCGAGCGTCTGCCCGTGCTGGCCCTTCCGGCCTGGCGCACGCACACTACGGCCCCGATCGACGAGCGCGACGCGATCGAGCTGCTGGCCCGCGCGGCGACCGCCGAGGAGGTCTGCGGTCAGTCACTCGACGCCGCCGGCTGGGAGCTCGTCACCTATGGCGAACTGATCGAACGGATCCGCCATCACATGCTGGTGGAGCGCCCGAGCGTCGGCTTCAAGCGACTGACGGTGACACCGATCGCCAGCCGCATCTCAGCCCTGATCGCCGGCGAGGACCACTCACTGATCGGTCCGCTGATGGAGAGCCTCGAGCAGGACCTCCTGCCGCGCGACGATCGCGCGGCCCGCCTGCTGGGCGTGCGACTTCACTCCCTGGACGCCGCGATCGAGCACGCCCTCAGGGAGTGGGAAGCGGTCGAGCCGCTCGCTGCGCGCTAGCCGCCGGCGGTTGTTCCTCGCCCAGGCGCTCTCCACCTAGCCGGCTGGCGGTTTCTCAACCGGTTAGGGTCTCCGCGAGTTCATGAGCCTGGTCCACGTCAAGATCATGATCAAGGCGCCGGTGGAGCGGGTGTGGAACACGGTGATGGATCCGCGACAACTCGAGCGCTGGGTGACGATTCACCGCGCGGTGCGCAACGTGCAAGCCGAGCCGCTGCGCAACGGCGCGACGATGGATCAGGTCCTGCACATGCGTGGCGTCAGCTTTCAGGTTCATTGGACGTTGGTCGATATCAACCCACCCAACCATGCGGAGTGGGATGGCAGAGGTCCGGCTCACTCCCGCGCCACGATCCGTTACGAGCTCACGGCCAGCGGCGACGACGCGACCGAGTTTGAGTACTTCAACGAGTTCACCCCACCGGGCGGGGTGGTGGGCAACGTCGCCAGCAAGGTGATCGTGGGTGCCGCCTCCGAACGCGAGGCGAACACTTCACTCTCGCGGTTGAAGAGCCTGCTGGAGCGCGGTTGACGAGCCTGCTGGAGCGCGGTTGACGGTCTGCTGGAGCGCGGTTGACGGGTCTGGTGGAGCGCGGTTGACATCACGGTAGCGGCCCGTAATCAGAACTCGTCTGTATTGTTTAACTGCCGGTATTAATGGCCTCCAGAGAGGGAGATACAGTGGCAGGCTTTGTTGACAGTACGGTTAAGGAGATCGATGACCGCTTACGGGAACTGAAAGCGGAGATCTCGAAGCTCGAGGCAGCACGCTCGGCGCTCGTCGGTCGGGGACCGGGCAGGCCCCGAGGCTCGAGGAGCACCGGCCGACGCGGGCCGGGCAGGCCACGGGGACGCCGTCGCGGCGCCACCCGCGCCAATCAGGCACTGGAGCTGGTGCGCTCCCGCCCGGGCATCACCATCCCCGAAATTGCCGCCGAGATAAAAATCGAGCCCAACTATCTGTACCGGGTGATGCCCCGCTTGGAAGAGCAGGGTCAGATCAAGCGCGACGGCAAGGGCTGGATGCCAGCTTCGGTCGGCTAACTGCTGGGCCCGTTCGGGGTGTTGGGATCGGATGCACAATTATTCGAACAACGATCCCTCGAGTTATGGCAGGGAGCGCTGACCGACTAGACCAGGCCGAGTTTCGCGACGGCGGCGCGCTCTTCGTTCAGCTCGTTGACGGTGGCGTCGATCCGCTCGCGTGAGAAGGCGTCGATCTCCAGCCCTTGAACGATCTGGTATTGCCCGCCCCGGCAGGTGCAGGGGAAACTGGAGATCACTCCCTCGGGCACGTCATAGGAGCCGTCGGTGGTGATTGCCATCGACACCCAGTCCCCTTCGGCGGTCCCTTTTATCCAGTCGTGGACGTGGTCGATCGCGGCGTTGGCCGCCGAGGCCGCGCTCGATGCGCCACGGGCCTCGATCACCGCGGCACCGCGCTTCTGCACCGTGGGGATGAATTCGTTCTCGAACCACTGCTGGTCGTTCACCACATCGGCCGCGTTGCGGCCACCGACCTTGGCATGGAGGATGTCGGGATATTGGGTCGTCGAGTGATTGCCCCAGATGGTCATGTTCGTGATGTCCTTGACCGCGGCCCCGGTCTTCAGCGCCAGTTGCCCGATCGCCCGGTTGTGATCGAGCCGCGTCATCGCGGTGAAACGTTCGCGGGGGATGTCGCGCGCGTTGCTCTGCGCAATCAGGCAGTTGGTGTTGGCTGGATTGCCCACCACCAGCACCTTGATGTCCGACGCCGCGTGCTCGGCCAGCGCCTGCCCCTGTGGCTTGAAGATGCCGCCGTTCGCCTCCAACAGATCCGAGCGCTCCATACCCTTCTGCCGCGGCCGGGCACCGACCAGCAGCGCGATGTTCACTCCGTCAAAGGCCTTGTTGGAGTCGTCGGAGATGTCCACGCCGGCCAGCAGCGGGAAGGCGCAGTCCTCGAGCTCCATCGCAGTGCCCTCGGCGGCCTTGGTCGCGTCAGGGATCTCGAGCAGCGACAGGTGCACCGCAGTGTCAGGACCGAGCAGCTGACCGGAGGCGATGCGGAACAGGAGCTGGTAGCCGATCTGCCCGGCGGCGCCGGTGACAGCAACTCGTACGGGAGAGCCATTCGTCACTTTTTCTGGTTCCTTTCGCGGTGTGGGTTGCTCGAGCCCGGCCCTGGACAGGCTCTGTAGCTCGCTTCGATCCTATACCGGCAGCTCGAGGCGGTACACGTCGGCGAGCTTGCGCTTGAGGTAGGAAACGAACGGCCCGACCGAGATCGGTGAACCGACGACGCGTTCCAGCAGCTCGCGCGAGGTGAACTTGGCGCCGTGGCGATGCACGTGCTCGCGCAGCCACTCGCGCAGCGGCCGGAGCTCACCGGCGGCGATGTGCTCGTCGAGGTCCGGTAGATCCTCGCGCACCTTTGCCCACAGCTGTCCGGCGATCAGGTTCCCAAGCGCGTACGTTGGGAAGTAACCGATGGTCAGAGAAGACCAGTGCACGTCTTGCAGCACGCCGCGGGCATCATCCGGCACCTCGATGCCGAAATATTGAGCAAATTTCGCGTTCCAAACCGCGGGCAGGTCCGCAACGTTGAGGCGCCCCTCGATCAGTTCCTGCTCGAGCTCGAAGCGCAGCACGACGTGCAAGCCGTAGGTGGCCTCGTCGGCTTCGACGCGAATGTATGACGGCTCGACATGGTTGACGGCGCGATACAGCGTGTCGGCGTCGACTGGCGTTCCGAACGCCCGGCTGACGAGCGGTGCCAGCACGTCTGAGAACTGGCGCGAGCGGCCGACCATGTTCTCCCACATGCGGCTCTGCGACTCGTGCAGTCCCAGCGACTCGCCGTGCCCTAGTGGCGTGCGCCGCAGCGCTTCGGCGATGCCTGCCTCGTAGAGGCCGTGGCCGCATTCGTGCATCGCGCCGAACAGCCCCGCGGGGAAATAGGCCTCGTCCCAGCGGGTCGTGATTCGCGTATCGCCGGCGCCGATGCCCGTGGCGAACGGGTGAACGGTGTCATCGAGTCGCCAGCCGCGCTCGTCAAAGCCCATCAGCGCCACGGCCTCTGCCACGAGCCACCGCTGGCGGTCGACCGAGAACTGACCATGCAGACACGAGACGTCGACGCGGTCGGAGTTCTCGCGCAGTGTCGTGATCAGCGGCACGAGCTCCGAGCGAAGCTCACTGAAGAGCGAGGCCACCTCGCTGGTGCGCATACCCGGCTCGTAGTTGTCGAGCAGCACGTCGTAGGCACATTCGTAGCCGTCGAAGCAGTCGACGTAGCGGCGCGCCAGTTCGAAGTTGCGCTTCAGATAGGGAGCGAAAGACGCGAAGTCGGAGCGGCGCCTGGCGTCAACCCAGGCGGCGTGCGCGAGGGTCGCGGCGCGCGACATTTCCGCCGCCAGCTCAGCAGGCACGCGGCGGTCCTTCTCCCAGTGGCGCTTGGTGACCTTGACCAGACGGGCGTCATCGGAGTCAGGCGACGCTCCGTCGACGTCCTTGGCGGCCGTCTCGAGCAGCAGGCCGGTCTCGTCGGAAATGAACAGCTCGTGCGCGATCCGCTGGACGGTGGCGATCGACTCGGCTCGGGTCATTGAGCCGTTCGGAGGCATCATCGTTTGGTGATCCCACTCCAGAAGGCTGCTGGCACTGCGGAGGTCATCGAGCTCGGCGAGCCTGGCGCGTAACTCCTCCATCGGGTTGCTCGACGCCGTCGGTTCGTGCGGCGTTATCTGTTCGCTCGGTGTCATTCAGTTGCTCGTGTAGATAGTGGTTTGTAGGGGTGTGGGTCCTGACCCTGTGGCACCATTGCAGCATGTTTCGGCGTCCCGGCTCGATCAAGCTGTTCGACGTGTTCGGGATCCGCATCGGTGTAGACGTCAGCTGGTTCCTGATCCTCTTCGTAATGATCTTCTGGCTGTCGTCGAACTTTCGCCCCGAGCTGCACAGCTCTGACGGCGTGGCCTACGCCACCACCGTTGTCACCGTCCTGCTGTTCTTCGGCTCGCTGATCATGCACGAACTGGGGCACGCGCTGATCGCCAGACGCCAGGGGATCGAGATCCGCCGCATCGATCTCTTCCTGTTCGGCGGGTTGACGCAGATGAACCGCGACGCGCGCACCCCGGCCGAGGAGTTCAAGATCGCCGCCGCCGGTCCGTTGGCGACGTTGTGCTTCGTGGTCGTGTGCCTAGCGCTCGACGTGGCGATCGTAGGGCCGCACCGGCTGCTGGACGCGGCCCGGCTCGACCGCTCGATCCAGATCACCCCCGTGCTTTTGTCGCTCAGCTGGCTGCTGTTGATGAACGTCCTGATCCTGGCGTTCAACCTCGTCCCGGCGTTCCCGCTCGACGGGGGTCGGATCGCCCGAGCGGCCATCTGGCGACTGACCGGCGACAAGGGCCGCGGCACCCGGGCAGCCGCCGGACTGGGCCGGGGCTTCGCGGTGCTCGTGGCCGCGGTCGGCCTGTGGCTGATGGTCTCCACCCACGACGCGTTCAGCGGCCTCTGGCTGGTCGCTGTTGCGTTCCTACTCGGTCAGTCGGCGCGCGGGGCGATCCTCCAGACCGCGATGACCGAGCGGATCGAGCGGGTCCGTGTGGCCGACATCATGGACAGCCAGCCGGTGGCGATTCCTGCGGAGACTCCGGTGGCCCAAGCACTCGACGAGTTCTTCCTGCGCTACGGCTGGTCGTGGTTTCCCGTTGTCGACTCCTCGGCGCGGTTTCTGGGTATCGCCCGGCAGCCGCGGCTGCAGAGCGCGTTTGACGGGGGCGAGGGCTGGCTGACCGTCGGCGCGTTGCTCGAGGCCGGCGGCGCCGGCAGCTGGCGAGTCGACGTCGACAGGCCGCTGACCGAGGTGCTCTCGTCCGAGTCGCTCGGCCGGCTCGGGGCGCTGATGGCCGTGGACGAGCTCGGCGTGCTGCGCGGGGTAATCACGATCGAGCAGGTCCACCGCGCGCTGCGCGCGGCGCTGGGCGCCGGCTGAGCGGCTGCTGGACTGCAGTCGCCGATCGGCTTCTCAGCGCCGTGCATGCCCGGCGGCACTCCCGCATGGGCCGGGGCTCGTCAGCGCCCGCAATAGAATCGCGCGGGCCGATGCTCAACCATGGCGATTCGATCGACTACCGCCCCCACCGGCTGCTCGGGCTGTGGCACACGACGATCGGCAAGAAGTACGTGGCGGCGGTCACCGGGGCGATCGTCTCGATTTGGATCGTGCTGCACATGCTCGGGAACCTCAAGGCGATCGAGGGTCCGGGCCACGGCGATCCCGCGCTCGACCGCTACGCCAGGTTCCTGCGCACGATCGGCTCGCCGGTGTTTCCGCACGACATGGTGCTGTGGATCGTGCGGATCATCGTCCTGGTCGCGTTCGTCCTGCACATTTACGTGGTGACCCAGCTGTGGGTCCGCAACCGCGCGGCGCGGCCACGCAATCGGCGCTCGAAGCCCGTCCGCTCGACGATCTTCGCCCGCACGATGTTCTGGACCGGGCTGCTGCTGCTGGCGTTCGTGATCTTCCACGTCCTCCAGTTCACGACCCTGACGATCCACCCGACCAAGCTGGTCAAGGGGGCCGTCTACCAGAACGCCTACCTGGCGTTTCACAAGTGGTGGATCGTCGCCATCTACGTGGTGGCGGTGGCGCTGCTCGGCTTTCACCTCAACCACGGGCTGTGGAGCAGCACTCAGACAGCGGGGATCGACAATCCAGACCGCAACTGGTTCTGGCGCCGTTTCGCCACCGGCCTGTCGATCGCCACCACCGTAGGCTTCGCCCTGATCCCGATTCTCTACTGGGCGAACGCGCTGCCCAAGCCGCCGAACTTGCCGGCAAAGGTGGCCACCTCCTCCCACACAGTAAGGGCCGCCCGATGATCAACCTCGCCGCGCGTGTGCCAGACGGAGCGCCCAGATGAAACGCGCGTTCCAGATGAACCTCGACGCGCAGGTGCCAGACGGAGCGTCCAGATGAACCTCGACGCGCGGTGCCAGACGGCCCCATCGAGGAGAAGTGGGCAATCTGGAAGGACAACCACGAGCTGGTTGGGCCGCGCCGACGCTCTGATCACGTCATCGCCGTCGTCGGCACGGGCCTGGCGGGGTCGAGTGCGGCGGCGACGCTGGCCGGCATGGGCTATCGGGTTCAGTCCTTCTGCTTTCAGGACTCTGCCCGCCGCGCCCACTCGATCGCGGCCCAGGGCGGCATCAACGCCACCAAGGACTACTCAAACGACGGCGACTCGGTCCAGCGCCTGTTCGCCGACACGATCAAGGGCGGGGACTTCCGTTCGCGTGAGGCCAACGTCTGGCGGCTGGCCGAGCTCTCGACGGAGATCATCGACCAAGCGGTGGCCCAGGGGGTTCCGTTCAACCGGGAGTACGGTGGCTTGCTGGCAACGCGCTCGTTCGGCGGCGTGCTCGTGGAGCGGACGTTCTACTGCCGCGGCCAGACCGGGCAGCAGCTGCTGCTGGGGGCCTACAGCGCGCTGATGAAACAGGTGCACCAGGGCCAGGTGGAGATGCACCCCCGCCACGAGATGCTCGACATCGTCATCTGCGACGGACGCGCCCGCGGGATCATCGCCCGCGACCTGGTCACCGGCGAGACCAGGCCGTTCCCCGCCGACGCCGTGGTCCTGGCCAGCGGCGGTTACTCGAACGTCTACTTCCTGTCCACGAACGCTATGGGCTCCAACGTCACCGCGGCGTGGAGGGCGTACAAGCGCGGGGCCGGCTTCGCCAACCCCTGTTACACGCAGCTTCACCCCACGTGCATGCCCCAGACCGCAGAGCACCAGTCGAAGCTCACGCTGATGTCGGAGTCACTTCGCAACGACGGCCGCGTGTGGGTGCCGCGTGACACCGACGAGTCGCGCCAGCCTGACGAGATTCCCGACGACGAGCGCTACTACTTCCTGGAGGAGCTCTACCCGCGCTACGGCAATCTCGTGCCGCGCGACGTCGCCTCCCGGGCCGCCAAGCACGTCTGCGACGAAGGCCACGGCGTGGGACCCACCGGCCGCGCCGTGTACATGGACTTCCGCGACGCAATCGAGCAGCGGGGCGAGCGGGAGATCGCCAACCGCTACCAGAACCTGTTCGAGCTCTACGAGCGGATCACCGGCCAGAGCCCGTGGCGCGTACCGATGCAGATATACCCTGCACCGCATTACGCGATGGGCGGCCTGTGGGTCGACTACAACCTGCAGACCACCGTGCCCGGGCTGTTCGCGATCGGGGAAGCGAACTTCTCAGACCACGGGGCTAACCGGCTCGGCGCGAGCGCGATGATGCAGTGCCTGGCCGACGGCTACTTCGTGCTTCCGCACACGGTCACCGACTACCTGGCACGGCTGGAGGAGCCACACGTCGACCCTCGGCACGAGGCGTTCGCGCAGACCGAGTCAGCGGTCGAGGAGCGGCTCGGGCGGCTGATGGAGATCGATGGCGATACCCCCGCCAGTCACTTCCATCGCGAGCTCGGCAAGCTGATGCTTGACATCTGCGGGGTTTCGCGCGAAGGCTCCAGGCTCGAGCGGGCGATCGAGGAGATACCGGGGATCCGCGAGGAGTTTTGGTCCAGGCTGAAGGTCGGCGGCGACGCGCGCTCGCTGAACCAGAGTCTCGAGTACGCCGGACGGGTGGCCGACTTCCTGGAACTGGCGGAGCTGATGTGCCGCGACGCGCTGTGGCGCGACGAGTCGTGCGGCTGCCATCTGCGCGAGGAGCACCAGACCGAGGACGGCGAGCCCGTCCGCGATGACGAGCACTTCGCCAACGTTGCCGTGTGGGAATACAAGGGTCCCGAGGAGACGCCGGACCGCCACATCGAGGAACTCGAGTTCAACGAGCTCCGGCTGAAGCAGCGGAGTTACACGTGAACTTCACGCTGCGCGTGTGGCGCCAGGAGGACCACGACGCCGACGGGCGCTTCGAGACCTACGAGGTCTCGGACATCGACTCGAACGAGTCGTTCCTGGAGATGATCGACGGCCTCAACGACCGTCTGATCGTCGACGGGCAGCGGCCGATCGCCTTCGATCACGACTGCCGCGAGGGGATCTGCGGCACCTGCTCGATGACCATCGACGGGCGGCCGCACGGGCCGGGGTCCAGAACGACGACGTGCCAGATCTACATGCGCCAGTTCAAGGACGGGGATACGATCACCGTCGAGCCGTTCCGGGCCCGCGCGTTCCCCGTGATCTGCGACTTGATCGTCGACCGCTCGGCGCTCGATCGCATCCAGCAGGCCGGCGGCTACACGGGCGTCGACGCCGGCCCGAAGCCTGAGCCGAACGCTAACCCCATCAGCCCGGAACAGGCTGAGGAGGCGATCGACACGGCGATCTGCATTGGCTGCGGCGCGTGTGTCGCCGCCTGCCCCAACGGCGCGGCGATGCTGTTCACCGGCGCGAAGATCACCCACCTCGGCGACCTGCCGCAGGGCCAGCCGGGGCGCTATACACGTGTCCAGGACATGGTCGAGCAGATGGACGCCGAGGGTTTCGGCGGCTGTACGAACTACGGTGAGTGCGAGGCGGCTTGCCCCGTGGACATCTCGATCCGCGCCATCGGGCGGCTGAACCGCGACTACTGGACGGGCGTCATGTACCACCCGCGCAACCCGCGCGGGGGGATGAAACCGCAGTAGGGCGGCTCGGGCTCCGTTCCGGCGAACGAAGACACGCCTAGAGCGCTGTGGCTCGTCACCGCGAAGAGCGGTATGGCTCGTCACCGCGATGCACGGTATGGCTCGTCACCGCGATGCACGGTGTGGCTCGTCACCGCGATGCACAACCTCACAAACCACGCCGACCCCGCCCGCAAACCGAGGTTCGGCATGAAATGCATGCGCAAGCTCACAAAACCTTGATCCGCTGGCAGGACTGGGACTTTGCGCATGCGCGCGGAGGGTCAGCGCCCCAGGCGGCCAACCCCCTGCGGCGCGCGAGCGCCCCGCACGGCCGACCCCTGCATCGTGCAGCCGTCGCCGCGCCGGCACCGAACCAACAGGGCATAAATGCAGTGATCAATAGAATCGCCCGCCGTGCCCTCCCATGACGTGCTGATCATCGGCGCCGGGCTTGCCGGCCAGCGAGCGGCCCTGGCCGCCGCCCAGGCCGGGGCGACGGTGGCAGTGATATCGAAGGTCCATCCGGTGCGCTCGCACTCGGTGGCGGCCGCCGGCGGCATCAACGCGGCGCTCAACCCCGAGGACACGTGGGAGTCCCACGCCTTCGACACGATCAAGGGCTCGGACTTCCTCGGTGACCAGGACGCGATCGAGATCATGTGCCGCGAGGCGCCGGACGAGATCCTGTGGCTGGAGCACGCGGGGGTGACCTTCCACCGCGACGACGCAGGCCACCTGGGGACGCGCGCTTTCGGCGGCGCGTCCGCCGCGCGCACCTACTACGTCGCCGACATCACCGGCCAGGCGATCCTCCACGTCCTCTACGAGCAGCTGATGAAGCATCACGAGATTCTCGACCGCTACGAGGAGTGGTTCACGACCGATCTGCTCCAGGACGACGACGGGCACTGCGTCGGCGCCATCTGCCGCAATCTCCGCGACGGACATCTCGAGGTGTTTAACGCCAAGGCCGTCATCCTGGCGTCGGGCGGGGCCGGACAGGTCTATCAACCGACCACGAACGGACTGATCGTGACCGGTGACGGGATCGCGCAGGCCTTCCGCATCGGCGCGCGGCTACAGGACATGGAAATGGTCCAGTACCACCCGACGACGCTGGCCGGCAACGGCCTGCTGATCACCGAGGGCGCCCGTGGCGAGGGCGCCTGGCTGTTGAACGCCAGGGGCGAGCGGTTCATGGAGCGCTACGCGCCCAACAAGCTCGAGCTCGCCTCGCGCGATGTTGTCTCCCGCGCAGAGCAGACGGAGATCGACGAGGGGCGCGGATTCGCGGACGGAACGGTGGCGCTCGACATCACGAAGGTCCCCCGCCGGCGCACGCTCGAGGCGCTGCGGGAGATCGTCAACATCGGACGCGACTACGCCGGCGTCGACATCACTCGCGAGCCGATCCACATCAAGCCCGGCAACCACTACATCATGGGTGGAGTCAAGACCGACATCCACGGGCAGACATCGATCCCCGGGCTCTATGCCGCCGGGGAGGTGGCCTGCGTGTCGGTGCACGGCGGCAACCGGCTGGGCGCCAACTCGCTGCTCGATACGTTGATCTTCGGCCGGCGTTCCGGCGAGCATGCGGCGCTCAACCGGGCGCGGCACTCGACAATGCCCACCACGCCGGTAGCCCGTGTGGTCGATACGGAGCGTTACATCTCTTCGATCATCCGCCGCGACTCCGGCGGGCGACGGATCGCGGCGATCAAGGAGGAGCTGGGCGAGATGATGAACCGCTATGTGGCGGTGTTCCGGGATGCCGAGGGCCTTCGGATGGCGCACGAGATCATCTCCCGCCTGAAGGAGGAGGCGGCGACCGCCACGATCGACGACCGTGGGACGGTGTTCAACCAGGACGTGATCGGGGCAATCGAGCTCGGCTACATGCTCGACGTCGCCGAGACCACGGTAGTCGCCGCGCAGGAGCGCAAGGAGTCTCGCGGCGCCCAGTTCCGCACGGACTTCCCGGAGCGCAACGACGACGACTGGCTCAAGCACATCGATCTGTCGGTCAACGGCGCCGAGGCGCCCACCGTTACTTATTCGCCGGTGACGATTACCCGCTGGCAGCCGCAGGAAAGGACCTACTAGTGCCCGCATACATGCTTCGGATTCGCCGCTACGACCCCCAGTCGGGCGAGGCGGCCTACTGGGATGAGCACACGGTCGAGATGCGCGCCCATAACTCGGTCCTGGATGCAATCCTCAAGGTCAAGGACGACGTCGACGGCTCACTCGGCATCCGTTGCTCCTGCCAGCAGGGGATCTGCGGCTCTTGCGGAGTACGGATGAACGGCAAGCCCGGACTGGCGTGTAACACGCACCTCGACGAGGCGGCCCGGCGCGGCCACGGCGTGGGCTGGAACCCGCTGCCCGCCGAAGACGGGGCCGGCGGCGGGGACGACGACGACGGCGCTCGGCCCTCGGTCGTGACGGTCGAGCCGATGGGCAACATGCCCGTGATCCGCGACCTGATCGTGGACATGGACGCCGTGCACTGGAAGAAGATCCAGCGCGTCACCCCTTGGCTCATCAATAAGGAGCCGATCCCCGAGCGGGAGTACGTCGTCCCCCACGAGAACATGATCGATGTCACGCAGCCGATGGCGTGCATCCAGTGCGGTGCTTGCGTCTCGGACTGCCTGTCGATGGAGATCGACCCGCTGTTCATCGGCCCCGCCGCCCTGGCCAAGGCCTACCGGTTCGTCGGCGATCCGCGCGACGCCGAGCACTTCGAGCGGCTTACCGACCTCTCCGAGGATCCACACGGGATCTATGACTGCACGCACTGCTTCAACTGCATCGATGCCTGCCCGAAGGGCGTCGACCCAATGAGCCAGATCATGCGCCTGCGCCGCATCGCCGGCTCCGACTACGAGATCCACGATCGCAACAACGGCTACCGCCACGAGCACGCGTTCGTCAAGAACATCCGCAAGAACGGGCTGCTGCACGAGGCCGACCTGCTGCCGGATTCCTACGGCGGCAAGTTCCATCCTCGAGCGGTACCCGAGCTGATCGCTTCGCTGCCGACGGCGATCACGGCGCTGGCGCGGCGCAAGCTGACGCCGAAGACGGCGTTGCTTCACGGCCACAAGGCGCCGAAGGCGGTCCGGGCGCTGTTCGACAAGATCGAGGGTCGCGGGCAGCGCAACGAGCTGAACATCTACGTCACCGGTTACGAGGATGACCCCAAGCACGTGCCGCACAGCGACGATCCGACGCCGCTCACGCCCCCGGAGCCGGCAGCCGCCGACACCGGAGCGCAGGCAGTGCTCGCCGATGCCCGCGCTCCCGGGGAGCAGAGCGCCAAGGAGGATCGCTCCATCGAGACCGCGGGCGCGGGCGAGCGCCAACCACCGCCCGAGACCTCGGCCCCCAGACCACAGGGCCAGCCGCCGGGCGACGGCACGGCGCCGATGCCTATAACCGAGGAGGACCGCTGAAGATGAAGGTCGCCTATTGGCCGGGGTGCGTGAGCCGCGGGTTCACGCCCGAGCTTCACGGATCGATGGCCAAGGTCGCGCCACTGCTCGACATCGAGCTGATCGAGCTCGATCGCGCGGCGTGCTGTGGCGCTGGAGTGATCGCCGAGCACAACCAGGAGCTGGCCGACACGCTCAACGCGAGGACCTTCGCGCTGGCGCAGCAGACTGACGGCGAGATGATGATGAACATCTGCTCAACCTGCCAGGGCGCCCAGTCCGAGTGCCAGGAGCGGTTGGACGCCAACAGCGAGTATCGCGAGCTGATCAACTCAAACCTCGACGACGAGGGGCTGCGCTACGAGCGAGGGCTGACCAACAAGAACCTCCTCTGGCTGCTGGTCGAGGAGATCGGACTCGATGTGTTGAAGGAGAAGGTCACAAAGCCGCTCACCGAACTGCGCGTGGGCCCCTTCTACGGCTGCTACATCGTCCGCCCTGTCGACCGGCTGGGGATCGACGAGCAGCACCCGCGTGACCTCTACCTGCACATGCTGATCGAGGCCCTCGGCGGCACGGTCGTCGACTTCGCCGGCGTCTATAAATGCTGCGGCTTTCCGATCATCACGATGAACAAAGAGGCGTCGCTCGCTCAGGCCGGGCGCCATCTGGGTGACGCGATCGACGCTCACGCCGACTGTCTCGTGGTCCCCTGTCCTCTATGCCACCTGAACCTGGACATGCAGCAGCCCGCCGCCACCAAGGTCGTCGACCGCGAGCTGGGGCTGCCGGTGCTGCACCTGCCGCAGCTGGTCGGCCTGGCGCTTGGTCTGACGCCCAAGGAGCTGGGGATGAACAAGCACATCGTCAGGCCGACTTCGGTGATCGATTGGTCGACGTCGGTGGTCGCCGCGGCGGCGTGATCGCGCCCGCGGCGGCGTGATCGCGCCCGCGGCGACATGGTCGCGCCCAGGGCGGCGTGATCCGCCACCTGGCGCACCGACCGCCACCCACCCCCTACCTCGGCCCGCGTTCCTCCTCGATGCCGCCGGCCCCAAGCTCGAACGCGCCGTGCAGCGCGCGCACGGCCTCGGGCACGAACTCGGCCCGGATCACGCACGAGATCTTGATCGGCGAGGTCGAGATCATCTCGATGTTGATCCCGGCCGCGGCCAGCGTCTCGAACACCTTCGCCGCGACGCCCGGATGTGAGCGCATGCCGGCGCCGACGATCGAGACCTTTCCGATCCGGCGATCGGTGTCGATCTTGGCGATCTCGAGCTCCGCGGCCACGGCCTGAAGGGCTCGCTCCGCGTCGGCCAGATCCTCCTGGGGGATCGTGAACGACACCTCGGCCTGGCGTCCGTCGCCCAGGGGCTCGTTCTGAATGATCGTGTCGACGATGCAGCCCGAATCGGCCAGGGCGCCGAAGATCCTGGCCGCCGCCCCGGGACGGTCAGGTACGCCCAGCAGCGTGATCCGCGCCTCTTCGGTGGAGTGCGTGACGGCGGTGACAAGCGGGCGTTCCAAGGTCTCTCCTTCTCCCAGCACAAAGGTACCCGGGTTGTCCTCGAAGCTGGAGCGACAGTGGATGCGGACCGCGTGGTTGCGCGCGTACTCCACCGAGCGCAGCTGCAGGACCTTGGCCCCCGAGGCGGCCATCTCCAGCATCTCCTCGAAGCTCACGACGGAGAGCTTGCGGGCGTCGGACACGATCCGAGGGTCGGCGCTGAACACGCCGGCCACGTCCGTGTAGATCTCGCACACCTCGGCGCCGATCGCCGCCGCCAGCGCGACCGCCGTGGTATCCGACCCGCCCCGGCCGAGGGTCGTGACGTCGCGGCTCGTCGAGACGCCCTGAAATCCCGCTACCAGCACGATCCGGTCCTCGCCCAGGGCCTCCTGAATGCGGTCGGCGCGGACGTCAAGAATCCTTGCCTTTGTGTGGGAGGTGTCCGTGACGATGCCGGCTTGTGAGCCGGTCAGCGAGATCGCCCGGTGGCCGAGGTCGTTGATCGCCATGGCGCAGAGCGCGCACGAGATTCGCTCGCCGGTTGAGAGCAGCATGTCCATCTCTCGACGGTCCGGGGTCGCCGAGACCTCCTCGGCCATGGCGATCAGCTCATCCGTCGTCTTTCCGCGGGCAGACAGCACGGCCACCACGCGCCTGCCTGCCTCCCGCTGGGCGACGATCCGGCGCGCCGCGCGCTTGATCCGCTCGGCGTCGGCCACCGAGGTGCCGCCGAACTTCATCACGACCGTCTCGGGAACGATTTTGGCCGTCGCTGCGGCGGGGACCGTCGCCGGCATCGAACCTGCTGCGCTCACGCCGAGGAAGGGTAGGGCTTGGAGATCGCCCTACACCGCGCGGCGCCCTGCGAGTGCCCGGCCCAGCGTCAACTCGTCGGCGTACTCGAGGTCGGCGCCCACGGGCAACCCGCTGGCCAGCCGCGTGACCCTGACCTCCGGCGCACGATCCCGCAGCACGTCGGCGATGTGCAGCGCCGTGGCCTCGCCGGTGGTCGTGGGGTTGGTGGCGATCACCACCTCGCCCACCGCTCCGTTCCCCACGCGCTCGTAGAGCTCCGAGAGCTTCAGGTCCTCTGGGTCGACGCCGTCGATCGGCGAGAGCGCGCCGCCCAGGACGTGGTAGCGGCCGCGGAACTCGTGCGTGCGCTCGATCGAGATCACGTCCGATGGCTCTTCGACTACGCAGATCAGCTCGTGGTCACGCCGCTCGTCCGCGCAGATCCGGCACACCGGACCGTCCGCGAGGTTGAAGCACACCTCGCACAATCCGATCCGCTGCTTGACTTCGCGGATCGCCTCGGCCAGCGCGACGGCATCCTCTTCGCTGGCCCGCAGCAGGTGAAACGCCAGCCGCTGCGCGGTGCGTCCGCCGACGCCCGGCAGCTTCGACAGCTCGGTGATGAGCCGCTGGACGGGTGGCGCGTACAAGCCTCTAAGCCCCCGGTAGCAGCCTCTAGAGCCCCGGCAACCCGAGCCCGCCCAGGCCGCCGGCCAGGCCGCCAAGCTTTGAGGCCGCGAGCTCCTGGGCCGAGCGAAGTGCCTCGTTGACGGCCGCCAGGACCATGTCCTGGAGCAGCTCGACATCGTCTGGGTCGACCGCCTCCGGCTTGATCCTGATCGACTGGACGCTCAGATCGCCCGTGACCTCGACGGTGACCATGCCGCCGCCGGCCGAGGCCTCGACCACCTCGTCCTTGAGCGACTCCTGGGCGGCGATCATGTCCTGCTGCATCTTCTGGGCCTGCTTGAGCAACTGCTGCATGTTTGGCTGTTGTGGCATCAGCTCGTGACCTCACGTTGTTCGTGGTCGGGGTCGTCCTCCTCGAGCAGCTCCTCGGCGTCGAACTCCTCGATGAAGCGTCGCACGAGCTCTTCGCCCGAGAGCACAGGAGGGCCGCCGACGCTGCTCCCGTCGGCTTCGCCCAACTCGTAGCGGAGGACGAGCGTACGCCCGCAGACCGCCTTGAACGCCTCCGCCGCGGCGCGGCGGTGCTCGTCCTGCTCGGCCTTGCGCTTGAGGAAGTCGGCACCGGCCGGGAACGCCAGTGTCAGCTCGCGCTCCGAGATGGCGACCGGCTTGGCGTCCACCAGCAGCGCAGCCAACATCGCGTTACGGGCCTTGACCTGCTCGATCACCGCGGGCCAGAGCTCGCTGGCGGATTCGAGGTCGCCGGCGGCCGGCGGTGGCGCGCTCGCCGGGGCGGACGGCGCAGGCGCGCTTGGCCCAGCGGGCGCCGGCGCGGCCGGGGCGCTCGTTCCGGCGGTTGGCTCGCTCGACACGGCGGCCGGCTCCGAGACCGAAGCGGCGGGCCGCGGACCCGCTCCCGCCTCCAAGCGCTCGATCCGCGCCAGCAGCGCGCTGGTAGAGGGGTCGAGCTCGGGCGCCGCGGCCTTGATCAGCACCAGCTCGAGCTGGATGCGCGCCTGGGCGCCGTTGGCGCTCGCCTCGAGCGCTGCGGCGATCAAATCCAGCAGTCGCACCGCGTCGGCGCGCGAGACGGCCCTGGCCTGGTCGCTCAGGCGGCGGTCGCGCTCCGGCGTGACCCGCAGCTCGAGCGGCACATCGTCGAGGATCTGGACCGCCAGCAGCTCGCGCGCGTAGCGCTCGAGGTCGCGCAGCACCTGGCCCGGCTCGCGGCCTGACTCGGCGAGCCGCGCGACGACGCGCAGCGCCTCGGCGGGCTCGCGGGCGACAATCGCCTTGACGGCCTCGAAGAGCAGCTCGTCGTCAGCCACGCCCAGCACCGCGAGCACGTCGTCTGGCTCGATCCGCTCCTGGCCCTTGTAAGTCAAGAGCTGCTCGAGCGTGCCCAGCGCGTCCCGGAAGCTGCCGGTGGCGTGGAGGGCGATCAGCCCCACAGCCTGCTCGTCGATCTCGATCTGCTCGGCGCGCGCCACCCGCCGCACGACGGCCGAGACCTGGTCGGCGGTCGGACGACCGAAGTCGAAGCGGTGGCAGCGATCGACGACCGTGGGCAGCACCTTCTGGGCCTCAGTCGTCGCCAGCACGAAGATCGTCCGCGGCGGCGGCTCCTCGAGCGTCTTCAAGAAAGCGTTCCAGGCCTGCGGCGAGAGCATGTGTGCCTCGTCGAGGATGTAGACCTTGTGGCGGCCGGACACCGGGGCGTAGGCCACGCGCTCACGCAGGTCGCGGATGTCGTCGACCGAGTTATTGGAGGCGGCGTCCATCTCGATCACGTCGAGCGAGTTGGCGTTGGCGATCGCCACGCAGGACTCGCACTGCCCGCAGGGCTCGATGGTCGGGCCCCGGTCGCAGTTCAGGCACGCGGCGAGGATCTTGGCCATGCTGGTCTTGCCGGTGCCGCGCGAGCCCACGAACAGGTAGGCGTGGTGGACCTTCCCCTGCTCCACCGCGTGGCGCAGCGTCCTCACGACGTGCTCCTGCCCCACGACGTCCGAGAACGTGCGCGGGCGGTGGCGGCGATAGAGGGAGGGACCGGCGGACACGGAAGGTCGAGTCTAGTGGGCCATCCCCGAGGGTCAGCGACCCGGTCGTCCACGGTTAAGGGGGGCCCGGCCGGAACATGTTCCGGCCGGCAGCTGGATGACTCGGGCGCCGCGCATTAGAGCGAGGCGGGATGCCGAGCGCGCGGCCGGCCCGAGGGCTCATGAGCCGGGCCGAGGGCTCGGCACATGTGCCGAGCCCAAATAAGATATGGAAGTGGACCGTGCACCCTGCGTCGAGGCCGGTACCCAGGGCGCTGCCGCCGCTCGCTGCTCCGGTTCGGTAACCCCGCCGGCGCCTGGAGATGACCGCTTAAGGCTGCTTCCTTCCGGACCTGACCTGGTTCACGGGTCTCCATCGTCGCGGGACCGGACCATCAACGCCACGCGCGGGGCGCCGACCCCGGGGCCTGGGCCCCTCGGAAGGGGATTCAGCCCCGCTAGAGCGGTTTGCGGGTACAGGGCACCGCTAGCACCCCGCCTAGCACGGTCCGAGACGAATCGTAGTCCTTCGTCGGTATCTTCAGCGATCTGATGTCAGTTGGAGTCATTGGCCTGGGGTATGTCGGGCTGCCACTGGTGGTCGCGTTCGCCGAGGCCGGCGAGCGCGTGGTCGCGGTCGACGTCGATGAGGGCAAGGTTGCCGCCGTGCGCAATGGTCGCTCCTACATTGAGGACGTCTCCTCCGAGCGCCTCGAGGCCGCGCTGCCGATGATCGAGGCCTCGACGCGCTATGCGCCGCTGGCGCGTACGGACGCGGTGCTGATCTGTGTGCCGACGCCGCTCAGCCCCAACCGCGAGCCGGACCTGGGCCCGCTGCTCGGAGCCGGCCGTGCGCTGGGCGCGGTGATCCAGCGTGGCCAGCTCGTGGTGCTCGAGTCGACGACATATCCCGGCACCACGCGCGAGCAGCTGGTGCCGCTGCTCGAGGGCGACGGGCTGCGCGTCGGTGACGGGCTGAACGTTGCCTTCTCGCCGGAGCGGGTCGATCCCGGGCGGACCGACTACACGCTGCGCACCACGCCCAAGGTGATCGGCGGCATCACGGAGGAGTGCGCCGAGCGCGCGGCCGAGCTCTACAGCCGGATCTGCGACGACGTGGTCCGCGTCTCGACTCCCGAGGCCGCGGAGATGACGAAGCTGCTCGAGAACATCTTCCGCTCGGTCAACATCGCGCTGGTCAACGAGCTGGCGATGCTCGCCGACCGCATGGGGATCGACATCTGGGAGGTGGTCGACGCCGCCGCGAGCAAGCCCTATGGCTTCATGCGCTTCGAGCCCGGTCCGGGGATGGGCGGGCACTGCCTACCGGTCGACCCCTTCTATCTGACTTGGCGCGCGCGGGAGTTTCATATGTCGACCGAGTTCATCGAGCTGGCGGGCAAGATCAACCAGCAGATGCCCTACCACTGCGTGGAGCGGATCGAGCGCGCGCTCAACGATGTGGCCAAGCCGGTCAAGGGCTCGCGGATCGCGATCCTGGGGGTGAGCTACAAGGGCGGCGTCGGCGACACGCGTGAGTCGCCGGCGCTGCGGATCATGGAGGTGCTGGCCGATCGCGGTGCCGAGCTCGCCTATCACGACCCCTACGTCCCGGCCCTGCCCGAGCTGGGGCTCCAGAGCGCGTCGCTGGAGGACGCGACCGCCGGCGCCGACGCCGTGGTGCTGGTCACCGTCCACCCGGGCATCGACCACGTTACGATCGCCCGGGAGGCCGCGCTGTTCATCGACCTCCGGGGCGCGACGCGCGGCCTGCGGGTGGAGCACCTCGTGCGGCTCTGAGCGCGCGTGCCCGGTCAACGGGCTTCCGACCGCTACCTCGGATTTTCGTCGAGTTGCGCGGTTTGCGGGGTTTGTTTGCCGGTATGGCGGGAAGCCCCGGTGCAGATAGCAGGACGCACTTAGGAGGCGTGGATGTCCACCGTCGTAATCATCGTGATCGTTGTGGCTGTTGTGCTCGTATTGCTCGGGCTAGCTCTCTTGCTGCCGCGCATGCGCGAGCGCCGTCGGGTTAGGAGGCAGGAGGTTGAGCTACAGCGGCGCCGGAAAACCGTGGCGGCTCAGCAGCGCGAAGAAGCCGATAGCCGCGAGCGCCGAGCGGACGAGGCCGAGCAGCGAGCCCAGATGGCGCAGCACCAAGCGCAGGTTGATCGCGCCGAGGCGCAGGTAAGCCAGGACAAGGCGACGCTGCATGAACGCGGTTTGGCCGACCACGAGTTGATCGAGGACCACGAGCGTGACAAGTTCGCCGGAACGTCTGCGGTGGGCCGAGCTGAGGCGGGCTCGAGGCGCGAGGGCGACGAGGTTCGCCCGGCGCGGGCCACGGACGTCGATCGCCCAGGCTACGAGGCCGCGCAGACGCCAGGCGGCGAGACGACGCGGGTTCCGGGCGACGAGGCCGCGCAGACGCCAGGCGGCGAGACGACGCGAGTTCCGGGCGACGAGACGGCGCGAACGCCAGGCTACGAGGCGGCGCCAATTCCGGGCGACGAGGCCGCGCAGACGCCAGGCGGCGAGACGACGCAACTCCCGGACGACGAGGCCGCGCGGACGAGTGCCTACGCCGAGGGGCGCCGGGCCGCGCGCGACCCCGCGCGCATGGAGGACTTCCGCGAAGGGGAAGCCGAGGAGAGGAATATCCCGCCGGGCTAACAGCCCAGGCGCGCGATCAGGGTCTCTCGCGCCGCTCGGGGGTCGCAAGGGGGCCCCGAGGGCAGGCCGCAAATATTCCCCAAGTCCCACGGTCACGGAGGGCGTGTGGGATCCAGGTCGGCTCAAGCGACAGCTAAATCCCATACCCCTCCGCGGACGTCGGCGAATGGGATTTTCGTGGTCAAGCAGCCGGCGACGTGTGATGCCGTCGTAGACGAAGCCTCAGGCAGGGGCGGTCAGCCGGACGCCGCAACGGGGCGTCCAGGCGCTCAGGTACAGGCAGTCCTCGTCGCCCCGGGGCACCTCGCCCCAAGCGAAGCGCGAGATCGAGCGCTGGGGCTGCGGACGCGGTGGGCCGGGGGATTGGGGGCCCGCCGCGTAGAATCGCCCCTCCGGGCGCGTAGCTCAGTGGGAGAGCGCTCGCTTCACACGCGAGAGGTCCCTGGTTCGAACCCAGGCGCGCCCATCCGGAAACGCCCTGCTATCGCCAGGGTTTCGGTCACGGTCAGCGCTCCCCCGCGACCGTCGCAAACTGCACCGGAACCACGTTGCTGCCCGCCCGACCCTGCACCCGGGCGAGGATGCGCTCGGCGTCGAACCCCTCCAGCGGATCGTCGGATTCATCATCGACTGGCGCGTCCTCCTGCCCCTCGCCGCTCTGCTCCTGCTCAAGCGCGCGCGTCAGCCACTCCCGACGCGCAGCCTCGGTCGAGAGCTCGGGCGCCATCTCATCACCCCGCGCGTATTTACAGCAGTCCTTGGACGCGACCCGAACGTCGGCGGGTTTCGAGCCGTACGCCAAAAGGAGGGCAGACCTCGCCATCGCGACAATCCCGTTCCGCGGCGCGAATGCGGAAGCTGACGGACCGCACGTCGGGTCTCTTGCAGCCGTTCCCATGCGGCATAGCTCGACCAGGCGTTGATTCCGCGGAACGGAGCGGCATTAAGCGATCATCCGCAAAGCTGCGGATGCGAGACGCGTGGCGTGCCGATGGTCAGCCGACGTCTCGAAACGCTCGGTCATGCTCACGAGCGAGAACCCAGCGGCGCCGGGGAGACTGTCTCATGTCTGCGCTCCGTTCGCGGGCCAGAAGTCTTCGATCAGCTCGCCGTCGGCGCGGGGATCCTCGAGTCGGATCGAGCAGATCACCAGCTCGGCTTCGTCGGGGCCGTCGTTCCATACCGAGCGCGTGACGGCCGGAGCGACGCGTACGGCGCTGCCGGTCGGTACGTCGATGACGTGTTCGTCGAGCTTGAATTGCAGTGTGCCAGAGATCACGTAATAGATCTCCTCCTGCGTCTTGTGGCGGTGTCCGTAGCTGCCTTTGCCGCCGGACTTGGGAGGCATCATGCGGTGGGTGAATGCGACCTGCTCGGCCTCAAGCTGATCGGCGAGGAATCGCATCGCTCCGGGGTATTGCCCCTCGAAGATGTTGGGCACATCGCTCAGAGCTCGGATCGTGTAATCGCTCATGGATGCTCCTTTGTCTCAGTCGCCGGGCGCCAGCGGGGGCCCGATGTTGACCTGGCGATGGGTACGGAAGATCTGCTCGAGGCGCTCGGGTGTTGGTCTGGGCGTATCCGCGGGCGGCAGCGTGAGCGATGTCGCTGGCACGGAGCCGTCGCGAACGAACCGCTCAATACCGGCCGGCGTGCTGAGCACGAGCACGCGAGCGGTGTCGCTCTCGATCCGGAAAGTGTGCGCGACGCCTGCCGGGACCGCGGCAATCGCGCCGCCGGCGAGGTGGTAGCGATCCGCTCCGGCCTGAACCGTCAGCCGCCCGTCGAGGACGACGTAGCTCTCATCCTGCGGATGGGTGTGAAGCGGTGGCGAGGCGTGCCGTGGGAACAGGAACTCGATCAAGGCGAAGCGACCGTCGACCGCCTCCCCCGGCACCCTGATGATCGCCAGGGTGCCGAGGAACCAGAGCCGGTCGCCTTCTTCCGGCGCCGACGAGACCGCGGCGAGCTCAGCTGCGGGGAGTGCCGATGACATAACGGAAAACGTTCGTGATCCGGTAGCCGGCATCGGCGGTGCGGAACGGCGCCAGAAAAGCGACCGTCGCGGCACGCACGGCCTCGTCGCCGGCGTGCTCGATCACCCCGACGACAGGACCCGAGCACATCAGCCCGGCGACCGCGGTTGCGTCGCCCGGGTAGCGCCACACGCACTCGACGTCCTGCACCGCGACGACGTCGAGCCCGGCCTCGTCGAACAGGTCTTTGAGCGCGTCTGTGTCCGACAACGCAAACGGACCGGGGGCGCCGGGCGGTGGAGGCGGCATCAGGGCGCCGAGGGCCCTCAGATAGCCGGCCGCTTCGCACAGCTCGGCCGGCGCCCAGTTGAGCAGCACGACGCGACCACCGGTGGCCGTGACCCGCGTGGCTTCGGCGAGCGCGACCGCGGGCCGAGCGGCGTACTGGAACGAGTTGAAGCCGGTCACGACGTCGAAGCTCGCGTCTTCGTGCGGGAGCTCTTCCATCTCCCCGCGCACGATTTCGGCGCCTGGAACCCGTTTGCGCGCGTGCTCAATCAGTCCGGCACTCGCGTCGAGGCCTGCGACGTCGGCGCCTCGGTCTGCGGCCAGCCGCAGGAACATGCCCGCGCCGCACCCGACGTCGAGCAGTCGTGTCTTAGGCCCCACAGCGAGCGCGTCGAGCGCCGACTCGTAGGCGGGGGCGACCTGGCGCTCCTGGATCGCCGCCCAGTCACCGGCCCGGACGCTCCACAACCTTCCCTCCATCTCCGCGTTGCCTGCGTGTGTGCTGCGGCTCATCGATGCCTCCTGTGGTCGGGATACGGGCGATCAAGCTACGGGCCCAAATCCACCGGGACATCGGTGCTGGCTCCTACGTTGGCGGGAGCGAATACCCAATTTGGGGCAGCGCGCCGGCGGCGCGCGCGGCCTCGACAGCGGCCCCGCGATTGCGAGCGCCGAGCTTGGCGAGGATCGCTGAGAGGTGATGCTCAACAGTCCGCTCGGAGAGGTGCAGCGCCTCCGCGATGGCCACGTTGCTCGCCCCGCGCGCGACGTGGGCGAGCACTTCCTGTTCACGACGGGTGAGTCCGGCGGCGTTCGCGAGGGTGGACTGTCGCGGGCCACGCGGCGCCGCGCGACTGCGCTCGGATCGTGCGCGAGCGAATGCCCTCGCGGCGGCGCGCGCGCCGAGCCGGTGAAGCACGGCCATCGCCCCGCGCGCCGCTTGCTCATCCCCGGGCAGCGCCGCGAGTGCCGCCTCGTAAGGCGCCTCCAGCTCGCGCCAGGCGCGGATCGCTCCCCGCCAGTCGCCCGCCAGCTCGCGCAGCACCGGCTCGGGCGCAAACGGTGGCGGGTCGACATGCTCGCCGCAGCGCGACGCCCACAGCGCGAGCTCACCGGACGGTCGCCCGAGTTGCTCGGCCCACGGCGTCAGACGGGCTGCTGCCACCTGCGCGAGCACCTCGGGCCGGTCGCCGCGCAGCCATGCCGCCTCGGCCAATGCGGCCCGGATCATCCCGTGCCGCCACCCCTCCGGCACGTCCGCGATCCCTTCGAGCGCCAGAACCAGGAGACCGTCGCCGTCGGCCTCGCCGCGGCGCGCCAGGACGAGGCCTTGGACGACGAGCGCGAGCGGCACCTCGCCGAACCACTCGCGCCGGCCGCGCGCAGCGGTCGGCACCGCTTCGTCCCACAAGCCACGGTCGAGCAGGCTCCGCGCCACGGAGATCGTGACCGCGTCGCCGGGGATCGCCGCCTGATACTCATCGAACAGCTCCAGGGCACGCGCAGATATGGAGTCGACGGCGGCGTGGTCGCGGGCGTCGGCTGCGACCGCGACGCTGTTCACGTACGCGCGGATCGTCTGGATGTGAAGCCGAGCCGCTCGCGCGTCAGCCAGCGCAGCGGCGAGCTGATCCATGGCGGCTTGCTCGCCTCGGTGTCCCCGCGCAAGCGCGACGCTGATCTCAACATCGATCCGTGCTTCCTCGAGACCGGCGCTCCTAACAACCTCCAACGCGCGCGGCGCCGCGGCGATCACAGCCGCTGGGTCAAACGCGACCGCCTCCACCCGCAGGTACGCGCCGTGCGCCCGCGCCAGCGCGGCGATGTCAGTCGTGCCCTCCAGCACGTTGATCGCCGCCCGCGCAAGCTGCTTGGCGTCGGAAACCCGATCCAGCGACCACAGCGCCGCGACCAGCACGTTCAACGCGCGGCCGTGCTCGACGGGACCGAGGTCGCGCTCGGCGATCCTCACCGCCTGCTCCGCCGCGCCCAGGGCATCCTTCATCCGGCCCTCGAAGTTCGTCGCGCGCGAGAGCCGCACCAGCAGCTCGAACCGCTCTTGCGGATCAAGGGCGTTCCCCACACGCAACGCGCGCTCGAGCTGCAAGCCCGCCTCTCGCAAAGCTCCCACTCGCTCGGCATCCGCGGCCGCATGGGCCGCATAACGGCTCGCTTCGCCTGCCAGCCCAGCCCGCTCCGCATGGTGGGCAAGCCGCGCGTTATCCGCCTCCCCCGCCCGTTGTGCCAGCGCCGTCACCACGCGCGCATGAAGCTGGGCACGCCGCCGCGATGAGATCGACGCCTCGACCGCCTGGCGAGTCAGCTCGTGACGAAAGCCCAGCGCATCGTCCTGCTCGACAAGCACCCCGAGCGCAAGTGCCTCCTCGACCGCCTCGGCGCTGTCCGGGGCGATCGCTGCGAGCAGGTCTGGCGCGACCCGCTGGCCAATCACCGCTGCGACATCCACTAGGCCCTTTGCGGACGACCCCAAGCGTCCGATCCGTGCGAGGGTAGCGTCGCGAACCGAAGCTGGCAACCCACCGCCCGCAGCGAGCGCCTCCACAACCAGAAACGGATTACCCGCGGTCACCCGCAACAGCTCGCCGGGATCCACCCCAACCGGCTCCGCCAGCACCCGGACCGCCTCTTCCGACAACCGGCGGAGCGAGATCCGGCGAACCATCGCAGACGTCGCCAAGTCGCCCACCAACACCATCAACTGCGGGTTCGCCGCCAGCTCGTCGTCGCGATAGGTCACCACCACCACCACGCCGACACCCTCGACCCGGCGGGCCAGCAGCCGAACCACATCCAAGGTCCCGGGATCCGCCCAATGCGCATCCTCGATCACAGCCACCACCGGCGCCCGCGCGGCCAACGCGCCCACCAACGAGCGCGCGAGCACCAGCCGATCATCGCTGTCCAGCCCCCCGGCATGGTGCTCCTGTGAAGCAGACAGCAGCTCGCGGATCGGCGCGAGCGGAACCGGCACCGACAACGGCTCACATGCCCCCACCACGAACACCGCCCTGTCCTCCAACCGAGACCGCAACGCTCGGACCAGAGACGTCTTGCCGATCCCCGCCTCACCGCCCACGAACACCAGCGACCCCCGGCCCCCTGAGGCGGCATCCAAGGCGCCCCCAAGCGCCTCAAGCTCATCCTCGCGCTCCAATAGCCGCTCCACAGTCAGCCGATCGTAACCCCACATATGGGCGTCGCCACCAGCTTCCTCGCTTCGCGCTCCCACGAGGGAACGCGTGAACGCCGCTCGCTTTCTGCTTGGCTCGGATGCAGGTGCGTTGGCGGCGCACGCAAGAGCTGCTGATCCTGCTCACGTGCGGCAGCACGTGCGGATCCGGCGAGCGCTCCTTCTTCTAGGCTTTCCAGCAGTCGCGCAACCGGATCATTGATGCGCGATCGGACGGCCGACGGTCAGTGTGTCTCGGAGGCCAGGTTCGAGCGCCGAATACTTCGCGTCGGGCTCCGCACCGAGAGCGTCGAGCTCTTGCTGAAGAAGCATCGTGCGGCCGCTGCGAGTACAACGTCGAGGACGTCGTCGTCCGTCAGTCCGAGGGTTCGCAGTCCGTCGATATCGGCCTGGGTGACGGAAGTGGCGTCGAGGGCGACCTTGTCCGCGAGCTCCATGACAGCAAGATCGCTAGGGTCAAGATCGGCTGTCCGGTAGTCATCCACCAACGCTCGCACGGTGTCCGGCTCGAGGAACTTGTCCATTAGAACCGATCCGTGAGCCAGCGTGCAGTAGCTCGAGCGGAGGCGGCGCGCCGCAGCCAGCGTGGCTAGCTCGTACCGACGCAGATCCATGTTCGCCTTGATCGCTCCGTTCAGCCCGCCATGCGGCATATACGTCCGGACGCTGCGAGAACGCCTTGGTGAAATTCGGCAACTCGCCGTACACCTCTCGGTCTTGCCGATAAATGTCTGCCGCCCTTCCGGTTGCCTGAGATTCGGGAACAGTCTCGATGAAGGTCACGGCAGCCCCTTTTTCGCTGATTTCGCCTTCGGTTCTCCAGTGACAGGAGTCGCTGCCGAGAGTATGACCGCTGGCAAAACCGCCGCGCTGCTGCATGCCCCTGAGATAGCAGGCACGATCGCCTCGCGTGCGAGGCTGTCCGTTCGGAACGAAATCACTACACCGACTCGCCGCCCGCCGTGCTGCCGGATCGCCACGACATGCGGCAGTCGTGATTAGGCGTCCAGCAGGGTGCTCGTCTGCCCTGCCTACGACACCGCGGCTGTCCGCCTGAGACTCTCTGCGGAGACCGGCTCCGCGCTCCACGCAGGGCGCCAGTCGCGGATGCGAAGAGACGCGGATGGGTCGGATCGCCGCGCCTCTGAGACGCCTCCGATTTCGTGAATGGGAAGTCTTGCCAGTTCGCCTGGCCCAAGGACTCGCCGTCCTGCGTTGGTGCCACAAGCGCGTCTGGAGCAGGCATCGGGACGAGGGCACGCTGAGACCTCCCCTCCTGTCCGCGCGTTGTGGGTCTCCCGATGGATCGACGCCGAGGTGCGTGGTGGGTGAAAGCCGGTCCTCTTGGGCGCGGGCGTCAGTCATCTCGGCGCGGGGCGGTCGGCATGCGGCGGTTTCGCCGAATCGGTCTGAGTGCGAGAGGATCATGTGGCGATGGGCGAGGTCAATCCAGAGGAGTCGCTCGAGGTTGATCGCGGCGTGTTCAAGCGGCTCGGTGATTGCACTGGCTCGGAGATCGAGTCCGCGATACGTTTGATTGCTCAAAGGCGGATCGACCGCGGTTGGATCGCGGAGCAGGCGGCGGGACCCGATCGGGGCGAGCTGACGGTCGCCCGCCGCTTCTTCGCCAGCGCGACGGATGCCGAGCGGGATCTCATCGCTTACTGGCAGATGGTCAAGCTCGTGGAGGACGCGTACCTGCGCTACACCAGAGGGGGCGATGCTTGACGGCCGCCAAGCTCAGAGGAGCCCCATCGAGGGTAGCGGTGGGGTCGGGCTGCTAGCCGATCGAGCCCTCCATCTGCAGCTCGATCAGGCGATTCATCTCGACCGCGTAGTCCATCGGCAGCGGCTTGATGGTCGGCTCGACGAAGTCGATGACGCTCAGCTTCGAGGCCTCTTCGTCGCGGATTCCATGCGACATGAGGTAGAAGAGCTGGTTCTCGAGACCGTCGCCTCATGACCGAGGCGGATCTGCCTCGTCGCAGATGCGGGCACCGCGGCTCCTCGGTGCCCGATCCGGTGCCCACGAGGCCTAACCGAGCCTAATCCGGGACCCAATCCTCGCCGCCGAAGGCCCGTCGCTACGGGAGTTACGGAATTCCGCGCCAGCCGAATTGATCGCTTCACACGCGAGAGGTCCCTGGTTCGAACCAAGGCGCGCCTATAGGAAAAGCCCTGCAAAGCGGGGTTTCCTGGCTCGCTAGGAGCCGACGGAGTTCGGCCCCGGGCCGCGGTGCCAAAAACGGCGCCCACGGTGCCCTCGTCGCCGCTGCAATCTATGCCCTATGCGGCGTGAGCGCGTACCTGCGAGGGGGTCAGCCGTCGCGGGGCGCGCAGACGCATCAGGGCAGGGACCGCGAACGCCGGCAGTCCGCCGACCCACATGATCATCGCTGCCGCGCGCTGGTCGTGCAGCGCCGAGGGGCCAAGCAGGGCCACGTAGTGGCCATAGACGGGGTGGGGAGCGCAGCTCAGCCAGGCCGCGACCACCGCCATCGGGATCATGCACCCGACCATGCAGGCCAGCTGGCCACGGGAGTTGGGGCGATGGGGCAGCGGGTCGACGCCGATGATCGGCGTCCAAACCAGCACCGAGGTCAGGAGGAAGAGCCCGTGCTCGATCTCGTGCACGGAGTCGTTGCTGAGCGCCAGCCCATAGACAGCCGGGAGATGGGCGATCAGCAGGACTGCGGAGAACAGGGACACCGAACCCGCCGGGCTGGCGACGACGGATACCAGCCGGGAGTGCAGGCACCTGCTCAGCGTGCGCCGGCCTGCTCGCGGCAGGGAGTAGAACGCCAGACGCACGGGTGCGGCGGCCGCTAGCAGCGGCGCGACGACCAACCACATGATCATGTGCTCGACCATGTGAACCGACAGCCGTAGGTCCGCTTCGGTACCGATCCCTGAGTAGAGGTCGGCTACCAGCACGGTCAAACCGCCGAGGAGGCAGGCGGTTCGCTTGCGCGGCCATGGCCGCGCGCGTCGGTCACGGTAGCGTCCGCGGCCGGCCGCCAACAGGTAGAGCAGGGCGACGGCGAGTACCGCGACCAGAAACGTCACTCCGAGTGGGCCGTCGAGGCTCCAATCGAGCGCGAGCGCCCGCGGGCTCATCGGCTACTGGAAGATCTCTGTTGTGCAGTCCCCGCCGGGGAGGTGGATCTCGTGCGGACGCGCGCCGTCGGCCTGTTCGTGGAAGTCAACGAAGAAATCGGGGTCCAGCGCGTAGGTGCCATCGCTCTGGCGATTCAGCATCGTGAGCCAGCCCTTGATCCCCGGATAGAACTGGTTGTCCCAGGTCGAAAACAGGGAGTTCGTGACGTAGACCCGGTCGCCGTCGAGCGAGTTCTGGATCATCTGCGGGCCTCCGTTGAGGGGGCCGGGCGCTTTGGGATGCCCGCCGTCGCGGCCGAGCAACCCGCCCAGCCACACCTGCGAGCGCAGTTGTGGGTTCCTGGGGTCGGAGACGTCGTAGTGACGGACGTCGCCGTGGAGCCAGTTGGAGAAGAACAGATCCTTGTCATCAAGCGACAGCACGAGGTCGGTGATCAGGCCAGGGACGCCGCCCTCGAGCGGCCAGCCCTCGAGCTGCTCGTTGGGGACGTCGATCGCCTTCGACGCGCCCCAGCTGCCGTTGTCGCGATGGAAGTGGATGATGTTGCTCGAGAGCGTCGCGCCGACGAATCCATGCGCCGAGTCGGGGTCGTGCCGCCAGCGGATCTCGAGCGGGATCAGCCCGTCGTCGCCGAGGTCGATGGTCTGAACCTTGGAGCGGCGCTCGAGGTCCCAGAAGTGCAGCCGGCGCCCGTACTTGCCGGCCGCCACATCAGCCGGGTTGAACCCGTCCTTGAACGTGTTTGGCGCGGCCCACTCGCTCGAGATCAGCGTGTTCTGCCGCGGCTGGTACCAGAAGTCGTAGGTGAACTCGATGCCGCCCGCGTCACGCTCCCAGCGCTCTGCGATCGAGAAGTCGCGAGCATCAAGCACGGCGAACCCGCCGGGAGTGTTGCCGTCCGCATCCCCGAGCATCGAGATGGTGACGATGTCACCCGGCATGCAGTGCACGGTGTGCGGCCCGCTCAGCCCGAGCTTCTCCTTGATCTCCTCGCCCTCGATCACATTCTTCATCCGCGGCGCCCGCGGCTCGGAGATGTCGATCATATGAATCCGCGAGGAGCGCAGGCCGGGAACGACCATCGTGTCCCGCTGCAGCTGCGAGTGGCACGCCGACGAGCACGCGTTCCAGCCGAAGTGGTGCAGCTCGTCACCGACGTTCGGCATCTCCGTGCGATGGACGATCTGGCCGTAGCTGCCGGAGCTCGGATCGACGTCCACGACCGCAATGAAGTCCGGGCGATCGATACCCGTTCCCTCGTACAGCGAGGCGACATACACCAACTTCTCCGGAGGCTGCTGACGGGCCACTTGCGGCGAGGCATAGCCAGGCCCGGCATGTGCGTGATTGTCGTGATCGTGAGCACTCATGCTCGGAGCTCCTTTCTCGTTGCGGACTACCGCGGTTGCGGGACGATCCGGATGTACGGCCGCGGCGCCTCCCACTCCCCGAAGATCTCCTTCGCCTGCTCGTCGGACACCGAGCCCGCGATGATCACGTCCTCGCCCGGCTTCCAGTTGGCGGGAGTCGAGACCTTGTGCCCCGCGGTCAGCTGCAGCGAGTCGATCACCCGCACGACTTCATCGAAGTTGCGTCCCGTGGTCATCGGGTAAACGAGGATCAGCTTTACCTTCTTGTCGGGACCGATTACGAACACGTTGCGGACCGTCTGGTTGTCGGCCGGCGTCCGGGCGCTCGCGTCGCCGGAGATGTCGGGAGGGAGCATTCCGTACAGCTTCGAGACCGTGAAGTCGCGGTCGCCGATGATCGGGTAGTTGGGCGCGTAGCCCTGCGTCTCCTCGATGTCGCGGGCCCACCGTTGGTGGTCCTCAGTCTGGTCGACGGACAGCCCGAGGATCTTCACGCCCCGACGGTCGAACTCAGGCTTGATCCGAGCCATGTGGCCGAGCTCGGTCGTGCACACGGGGGTGAAGTCCTTCGGATGCGAGAACAGCACGGCCCACGAGTCGCCGATCCACTCGTGAAACCGGATCTTGCCCTCCGTGCTCTCGGCCTCGAAGTCGGGGGCGGTGTCTCCAATTTGCAAGCTCATCTGCGCTCCTGTGGATTTTCAATGGCGGGATGGATCGTGAGCGTGCTCATCCGGGGTTCGCAGCGGTTCTGCGTCGACGTCCAGCCGACGGGCTGCGGCGAACCCACCCGAATCGTCTCACGCCCACCGTATACCTACTAAATCAATAGTAATTATGCCAAAGTCGATGCGAGAAAGGGTATTTCCGCCAGAGTCTCCACGCCGATCTCCGGGACGGCGCTAGCCTGGCCTCCGCGCTCGAGCTCGTCGGTGTCCCGGATGGCACGCGCGAGGTCGTGCTCGAGGGCGCCGACGCCGGTCCGGTCAGTGGGTTTGAGGGCACCCATCGCTTCGCACGCAGCCTCCCGCTCGCCAAGGCGCTCGAGCCGGACGTGCTACTCGCCTACAAGATGAACGGCGAGCAGATCCCGGTGGCGCGCGGCGGTCCGGTCTGGGCCGTCGTCCCTGGCTGGTACGCCACTGACTCCGTCAGATGGCTCGAGCGGGTCTGGTGCGCGCGAGGAGTTCGGCAGGGTGTTTCAGGCCCGCACCAGATCGCGTGCCGCGCGATCGATCAAGCCGGGAACGCGCAGCCGGGTCGTCCCCCGGCCAGCGTTCGCGGCTAGGCAACAACGTGATCCACCGAGTCCGGTTTCGGGCTGGTAACTCCTAGCTCCGCGACCGAGCCGCGTTCGCACAGGTTCGAGACAAATAGCCGGTCTAGCTCGACCGGTATCTCATCGACCGGCGAGCTAGTGCGCCGGACGCGACGTGCGAACCCGGGCGCTACCCCGTTTGAAGCTCGGCGGGGTGCTTCCGCGCACCGCATTGCTGTGCTACGTTCCCGCTCGGGACCGATCCGTCCACTGGTCGAGCGGCTGGGAGGACCAGGATGCCTGCTCCACGTGATCGTCGATCCCTTCGATGTGGGGTTGTCGGTGCGCTGACCGCCCTCGCGATGCTCGCCGTTCTCCAGGCCGGGCCATCCGCGGCTGCGACACGGTCCGCGCGCGGCACCACACGCTCCGGCCGGGGCACGGCACGGTCCGCTCAGGCCCCCGCGAGCAACCCGCAATGCCCGTGGGTCAACTCCGACCAGCCGATCGCCCGGCGCGTATCCGAGCTGATCAGCCACATGACGGTGGCCGACGAGGACTTCATCGTCGAGGGGCATGGCACCACCATGGAGGGTCCCAATCCGTCGCCCAACCCCTATGTCTTCTGGATGCCGGGGATCCCGCAGCTGTGCATCCCGGCCCTCGGCGAGGAGGATGGCCCGGCGGGGGTGGCCGACCTGCTGACCGGCGTGACGCAGCTGCCCGCAGGCGTCGGCCTGGCGGCGACGTTCGATCCTTTGCTGGCGCGGCAGTACGGTGGCGTGATCGGCCAGGAGGAGCTGGGCAAGGGCGCGGCGGTGAACCTTGGACCGACCGTCAACATCGACCGCGATCCGCGGTGGGGACGGTCGTTCGAAACCTTCACCGAAGATCCATTCCTGAACGCCGCGCTGGCCACCGGCGAGATCGACGGCGTCCAGGGCACGGGTGAGATGTCCCAGGTCAAGCACTTCGACGCCTACAACCAGGAGACAAATCGCAACACCCCGCAGGACAACGTGATCGTCAGCAACCGGACGCTGCACGAGATCTACATGCCGGCGTTCGAGGCGGCGGTCAAGCAGGCAAGGACGGCGTCGGTGATGTGCGCGTACTCGACGGTGAACGGCGACTACAGCTGCCAGAACCGCTACCTGCTGACCGACGTGCTCAAGCAGGAGTGGGGCTTCCCGGGGTTTGTCACCTCCGACTACGGCGCGCTGCACGACACGCTGGGTGGAGCGTGCGCCGGCCTTGATCAGGAGCAGCCGTTCAATACCTACTTCGGCACCCCACTCGAGAACTACGTCAACAGTGGCACGGTTGCCAACGATTGCCCGGCTCTCCGTGCGGTGCTCAACACGATGGTCGAGCGGATATTCACGGAGATGTTCCGCTTCGGCCTGTTCAACCATCCACTGACGCCAACTCCGACCGCAACGGTCACCACGACCACCCATCAAGCGGTCGGGACCGACGTGGCCGATGCCGCCGCGACGCTGCTCAAGAACTCCTCCCATACGCTGCCGCTTTCGGCCGATCACGCGGGCACGGTTGCCGTGATAGGCCCATCGGCGTCCGCCTCGCCCACCGACACCGGCGGCGGCAGCGCATACGTGGTCCCCTCACAGACGGTGACCCCGCTCCAGGGCCTCCAAGCGGCGGCGGGCGCCGGCACGCACATCGTCTACCAGCAAGGGCTCCCGACGGACAGCTCGCTGCCCTCGATCCCGTCGTCGGCGCTGAGCCCGGCGTATCCGACGGCGGGCACGCCATCCGGCGGCAGCTACTCGGGCACGCTGACCGCTCCCGAGACGGGCACATACGTCCTCGCACTGACCAACACGTGCAGCTGCTACACGCCCACCTACCTCTATCTGGACGGTCAGGAGCTGCTCGACAACCCGGGCACGCCACCAGTCAGCGTGTATTCGGTGGCGGTCGATCTGACCCAAGGGCAGACCTATTCGATCCACATCACCGGGGCCTCGAGCGGCCTCTCGTGGGCCACGCCCTCGGCGCTCGCGCCCGGCATGGCCTCGGCGGTGAACGCGGCGAAGTCCGCATCGAGCGCCGTCGTGGTGGTCTCGGATGACACCGAGTCCGAGGCGACGGACCGGCCGAGCCTCGACCTGCCGTCGGCCCAGAACGAGCTGATCTCCGCGGTCGCCGCGGCGAACCCGCACACCGTGGTGGTGATCGACGCCGGCGCGCCGGTGTCGATGCCGTGGCTGGGCGAGGCCGGAGCGGTGCTTGACGCGTGGTATCCGGGCCAATCGAACGGCACATCGCTGGCGCACGTGCTGTTCGGGAAGGTCGACCCCAGCGGCCATCTGCCGGTCACGTTCCCGGCGAGCCTCTCGCAAGTGCCCGCCTCGACACCGGCCCAGTTCCCGGGCACCGGCGGTCAGGTGCAGTACTCCGAAGGGGTCGATGTGGGCTACCGCTGGTATGACGCCAAGCAAATCCAGCCGCTGTTCCCGTTCGGCTTCGGGCTGTCCTACACACGGTTCGTTTTCAGCAACCTCCGCGTCGGTCCGGGCGCCGAGGACGGTGTGCACGACGTGAACGTGTCGGCCACGATCACCAACGTCGGGCAGGGCGCCGGCGCGGACGTGGCCCAGCTGTACCTCGGCGATCCTCCCTCGACGGGCGAGCCCCCGCGGCAGCTGATCGGGTTCCAGCGCGTGACGCTGGCGCCGGGGCAGTCGACTCGGGTCCACTTCACGATCACCCCGCGCGACACGTGGTGGTGGGACGACGGCGCCGGGGGCTCGTCGCAGACGGGCGCCGGGGGCTGGACCCAGACGGCCGGGCAGTACCTGGTCTACCTTGGCGACTCCTCGGCGCTGGCGAACCTGCCCCTGCACGGGGCGTTCGAGATCGTCTCGACGCCTGGCGCCCGGCAGGTCAAGATCGGGGCCCCGACCACGATGCAACCCGGTCACCCTTCGACGGTTACGGTCCGGCTGGCGGCCGGCGGCAACGAGACCCTCCAGAACGTCCGCCTCGCGCTCCAGCTGCCTCAGGGCTGGGCCTCACAGAGCGCGGGACGGTCGACGTTCCGGTTTGTCGCGCCCGGCCAGACGCCCACCGCCACGTTCAGGGTGACACCGCCGCGGTGGGCCACCGCCACCAATGAGGTGGTGCACGCGACGGCCGATCTCGGTCCCGACGCTCAGCGCGAGGCGGGGGTGACCGTCACCGTCGGCTGAGACACTGCGTTGGCGCCGCCCCCTCCCGCGGGCCGCTGAGCCCAACCTCGAGGCATAACGGCGCTCGGCCTTCCGCACTGGCGTACCCTCCAGCTTGCTAATCAAATCGGGGTCACCGGACGACGCTTATGTCCCGCATGCTGATCGGCTTGGAGGAAGTGCTTGCCAAGCTCAAAGATGGAGGGCCGCTACCGACTAGCGCCATCGCGCGGGAATTCGGGCTCAATTCGCTCGATGCCCGAGCCCTGATGCTGCAGGCACACCTCCACGGCCTGGTCGCCAGCAACGATTGGGGGGAATGGAGGATCACCGAGCGCGGGCGTGAGGCGCTCGCCACGAGCACGGTCAGACCGCTGGGACATCGGGCGCGGCGCGGTGCGCTGGTGGCGGCCTCCATGCTGGTGTGCGCTGTGGTCGTCGCGGCCGCACTCAGCTTCGGGAACGCCGCCCGCCGACCGACGGGGGCTTCGCCCTATCGGCAGGTTGCAGGACTGGAGGTGGGCCATCACCACGCCGCCCGGCACGGCACGTACGCCGCCGTCACGTCTGGGCACCGGCTTGAGCGGGGCGTGGTCTCCCGGGGCGAGGCACGCTTGCCCGCCGAAGCGTCTTCGCTGCCTAAATCGCGCCGGCCGATTCTCGAAGCGCAGCGGCGTCAGGGGATCGCGGCGGGCAGTGTCGGCGCCACGGAGGCAGGCGTGCGTTTGGCGCTAAACAGCCTCTCGGGAACAACCGGCGGTCGCTATCTGCGCTACGGCTGCGCGGTGCGGAGAAAGTCAGCGCGTGCCGCTTCCCGTGCGCATGCTCATCGCAGCGCAGGCACTCACAATGGCGCGAATCGGAACGCGTGCGCGCACGCCGCTCGGTGACCGGGCCCCCGACGGCCTAGAGCGACTCAAAGCGTGGTCGCGCAGCTGGCTGGACCGACCCGCACTGTCACCCGCTGGCCGGCGGCGTCGGTACTGGCCTTGAAGTACACGTCGGCGTAGCCCGTGCTGTCGGTCTGCCAGCTGCTCGAATGGCCCTCTGGGTCGGAGACCGTCACCGTCTGATCCGGCTGGTTCGATCGTACGTAGACGTCGTAGTCGTGATACCTGGCGTCGTATGACGCGTTGGCCGTGCAGTACGGGGAGACAGAGGGGCTCGCCGTCGAGGTGGGTCGCGGAGAAGTCGACGAGGACCGTGCCAGCGGCGGAGAAGTCGACGAGGGCCGTGCCAGCGGCGGAGAAGTCGACGAGGGCCGTGCCAGCGCCACCCAGTTGGACACGATCTCCTGTTGCGCCTGGCTCAGCGACATCTGCCCGTCGCACACTCTTGCCCGGAGCTCGTCCTCCACCGCGTCTTTGGGGTTGGGCGACGCTCCCGGCTCGGGCCACAGATTGCGGGGATCGTTCGTCGCGCCCCCGAGCTCTAGGGGGACGAAGTGGTCGTACTCATAGCCGCCGAGCGCGGCCGTGTCTCCGTACGCGGCCGTGCTCGCCGACTTCTCCTGTTCGGTGACACTTTCGGCTGGTCGCACGCTGTCTGTCCACCCGTCGACGCAGATCGTCTCGTCGACCGTCTGCTGCCTAACCGCCGGGTTCAACGCCCCAGGCGTGCAGGCCGGGTCCGGCCGCTCGTACAGGCCCGTGCCGATCGCATGGCAGGAACCGGGGCCAGGCTGTGCTTGCACCACATCGTTGCTCGCGCTGGAGTAGGGCAGGCCGCCGGATTGCCTCAGCGCCGCGGCGGCGTGGCGGACAACACGCCGGGCTGGCACGTGACCGGCCGCCCGTCCTGCCGTGGAATGGGCGCGCGCGAGATCGGCGGAGGGGTCTGTGACTGGCGCCCGAGGCCGGACAGCGGACCGCTTCGTCACACCAGATCCGGCACCACATCCGGCGAGCGCCAGGGCCGCGCCGACGACCGCTGCCGGAATCGTCCTCAACGTCGAGCGCCACAACGGTTCGCCCCTTCTCACCTGAACAGTGTTATGCCCAGGACGGACGAGTCCAGCCAGCGTCCGGCGCGGGCGAGGCATCGGTAGGAATAGCACCCCCGCTGGATCCAACCCGGCGATCTATGGGCGGGCCCGGCGTAAGCTGTCTCACCAGAGCCGGGAGGTTCTAGGTTGCGTCAAGCGACAATCCCAGAGGGCACCTCTTTTCGATCATCCCCGCTGCGCCGCAACGGGCTCGCGGCAGCGATTTGCGCGACGCTTGGCCTGCTGGCCGCCGCCTGCTCCGGCGGTGCGACCTCGGCGCCAAACCACCGGAGGGTCGCCAGCCACCCGGTTGCCACGACGAACGGGGTGCTGTTGTCGATCACGCCGGCCGGCGGGACCACCGATAGAGCACCGAACGAGGGGATCACAGTAACCGCAGCAGGGGCCAGGATTACGGGCGTGATCGTGCGTGGCCGGGGCGACCCGGTCACCGGGGCGCTCAACTCCGCCGGCACCGTGTGGCACAGCACATGGGCGCTGGACGTCTCTCAGCGCTACACGGTCGTGGCGACCGCCGAGGGGCCGTCCGGCAAGCCGGTCACCCACACAAGCTCGTTTCGGACGTTCACGCCGGCGAGGACGTTCTCCACCAGGATCATCGAGGGTTCCGGTCAAACCTACGGTGTGGGTATGCCGATCATCCTGTATTTCAGCCGGCCGATCAGGAACAGGGCGGCGGTGGAGCGAACGCTGCAGGTCCGGACCTCGAGGCCGGTCGTGGGCGCCTGGTACTGGGACAGCGACTGCAACATGGCTCCGGTTTGCCTGTACTTCCGCCCCCGGAACTACTGGTCGCAGAACACCCGTGTGAGCTTCACGGGCCACCTAAACGGGGTAGAGGCCGCCCCCGGCGTGTATGGCAACCACACTCTCAGCCAAAGTTTCTCGATCGGCTCTCGGCTGACAGTGTTGGCGAACACAGCAGGGCACTACATGAACGTGTACCGGGACAGGAAGCTGTTCGCGCACTGGCCGATCAGCAGCGGGCGGCCGGGTGATGACACGCCGAACGGCAACTACCTGACGATCGAGAAGGCAAACCCGGTCGACATGGTCGGCCCGGGCTACAACATCGAGGTGCCCTGGTCGGTGCGGTTCACCTGGAGCGGCGACTACCTGCACGACGCCTACTGGTCGGTCGGCGAGCAGGGCTTCACCAATGTCAGCCATGGCTGTGTGAACATGTCGCCTACCGATGCCCAGACCTACTACCAGATGGCTGTTCCGGGCGATCCGGTGAAGATCACCGGCAGCCCACGGCCCGGCCAGTGGGACAACGGCTGGACCGTGTGGTTCCTGCCCTGGAAGCGGTGGGTGCGCGGCAGCGCGCTGCACCAGGCGGTGCAAGCCGGACCGGATGGCAGCAGGTTCATCAGGTCTCGCTGATCGAGTCGTTTCGCGTCGAGAGTCGGGCGGGGCTTGGCAACCCGCGCCTAGGGAGTGGAGCCGGAGGGACCAATACCATGTGGCCATGGGCGTACTTCTACGTCGGACTGCGGACGGCGACGAGCTGCTGGCCGAGTGGACGCGGTCCGATCAGGGCTCGATCGCGTCAGCACAGGCGACATATGAGCACTGGCTCGATCAGGACTATGAAGCGGTCCAGAGCGACGGCGTCTACTACCAGCCGGTGAGCGGCGACCGATTGCCGCTCGACGCCGAACAGGTCATCATCACCACCGCGATGGGGGGAGGCTAGGCGGAGCGCCTCAGCGGATGCGGCGGCCCATCTCGGCCGTGTCGTAGCCGCCGAGCTGCTCCACGGATGCGCGGAACTGGCGTGACTGGAGCAGCTGCCACAGCGGCTTCAACAGTGGGTGCTCGAGGTGATCCCGCTCCAGGACGAGGTCATACGGTTCCGAGGTCACGGGCACAAACCCGAGCCCGAAGGCGCGGGCGGCAGCGTGAATACCCATTCCGCAATCAGCTCGTCCCGCGGCGATCGCTGCGGCCACCGCCAAGTGTGTGGGCTCCTCCCGGGTGTAGCCCATGATCTTCGTCGGATCGATCCCTTCGCGCCTCAGTTTGTAGTCCAACAGCACGCGCGTTCCGGCGCCGCGCTGGCGGTTGACGTAGCGCAGACCCGGGCGAGCCAGATCCGCCACGCCCTGTAGATCCAGCGGATTACCCCCCGCCACCAGCAACCCTTGCTCGCGGTGAACGAGACGGATCACCGCCGTCGGACGGTCGGACAGCAGCCGATCGAGGTAGGGAAGCGTGTACTGGCCGCTATCGGGGTCAAGCAGATGCGAACCGGCCAGGTGGCAGAGGCCGTCACGCACGGCGAGCAGGCCTCCCATCGAGCCAACGTTACTGGAGGCGAGTGTCAACTCCGGGTGCTCTACGCGCAGCCACGAAGCAGCGAGATCGAGGATCAGATCATGCGATCCGATCGCCACAATCGTGTGATCGATCTGATGCAGGTCACGCAGCAGCGTGACCTGCACTTGCTCGCCGGCATGGTGGCCCTCGACCTCCGTTGGCACGACCAGCAACCCGTCTGCGCGCACCAGCGACGTGAGCACACCCGCTCCACGCGGCATCGGCGAGGCGACCAGCGATCCTCCTACGCGTCCCAGGGCGACCCGTACCCAGTCGTCCATGCCGATCGCGGAGGAGAGCTTGCGCGCCAGACGCGCCTCGGTCACGGGCCGCTGCGTCGTCGGCGCGCCCTCGAGCTCGGCGAGTAGCGGCGCGGCGAAAATGTCAAACGTCAGCGAGGCGGACACGGGATAGCCGGGCGCCCCGAGCACCGGGGTCGAGTCGATCGCGCCGAGCACGACCGGATGGCCAGGCCGTACCGCGACGCCGTGGACGGCGAGGGTCCCGAGCTCGCTCACGAGCGCCGCGGTGTGATCGTCGCGTCCAGCACTGGAGCCGGCAACCACGATCAACAGATCGCAGCGTCGCACTGCGGCGCGGATGGCGATCTTCAGCCGCTGGGGATCGTCGGGCTCGATCGCTGAGACGAGGACCTCGCACCCGAGCTCGCGAGCTTGACCCGCGAGCATCAGCGAGTTCGTATCAAGCAGCTCGCCGGCCGCCAGATCGCTGCCGATCGGCCGCATCTCATCGCCAGTGGGCAAGATGCCCACGACGGGCGCTCTACGCACGCATACCTCGGTGGCACCGGCCGCGGCAGCCGCGGCGATGTCGACGGCGCGCAGCCGGTGGCCCTCGGGCAGCAGCAGCTCGGTGGCGCTGATGTCCTCCCCTATCGAGCGCACGTGCTGGTACGGGGCGACCGCCGCCCGCAGCTCGGCACGGCCGTCGGCGTGATGAACGTCTTCGCGCATCACGACCGCGTCGAACCGATCGGGCATCGGGTCACCGGTGTCGATGACCTCGAACGCCTCGGCATCGAGCTCCAGTGGGATGCTCTCGGTGGCTCCCAGCGTATCCGCGGCGCGGACCGCAATCCCGTCCATGGCCGCAGAGTCAAAGGGCGGCGAAGAGCGAGCCGCCCAAATTGGCTCGGCGGTGACACGGCCAAGCGCTCCCGCGAGCGGCGTCGAGATGGACGGCACCCGTGGCGGACACCCCGCCGCGGCGCGGCAGTTACGCCACTCCTCCCACGCGCGGGCGAGCGGAACGTCTCGCACGAACGGTCCAGTGGGCCTAGGCATATGGGAACACGTCGACTTCCTCGCCGGCCGGCAGGCCGGTCGCGTCCTCGGGGACGATCATGTAACCGTCGGCGGCGGTCAGGACCGAAAGCAGCGCCGCCGGACCGAACACCGGCTCGGCGTCGCCACCGGACAAGCGAACCTGGACCACGTCTAGACGGCCCGCCGCCGATGGCAGGTTGCGCGCGAGGCGGGCGCGCAAAGATCCTTGACGAGTCTCGCCCGTCCATCCGCCAACGCGGCGCACCACCGGTACCCCGATCAGCCGGAATACGACCAGCGCCGAGCGGGGGTTGCCGGGCAGGCCGATAATCGGGATCCCGTCGCTATAGGCCAGCAGCGTCGGCTTGCCTGGCTTGATGGCCAGACCGTGGCACCAGATCTCCGAGCGCGGTAGCGCAGCAACGGCCGCGGTCGTCTCGTCGCGGGCCCCGACCGACGAGCCGGCGCAGATCACCACTACGTCGCTGTCGCCCAGTGCACCCCTGAGCGTCTGCTCCAGGGCTTGGCGGTCATCCGGAACGATTCCCAGCGCGTGCGGGTCACCGCCAGCCTCTCTGGCCAAGGCTCCCAGCGACACGCTCAATGCGTCGCGCACATGCCCCGGCGGAAGCTCTGCTGTGTCCGGGGGGCGGATCTCATCGCCGGTGGCTATGACCGTCACGCGCGGCGCCCCGTGCACTTCAACCTCGGTGGCTCCCGCCGCGGCGAGCATCGCCAGGTCATGCGCACGCAGCGGACGCCCCGCCGGCGCCAGCCGAGTGCCTGGGCCAGCGTCCTCGTCGCTTCGCACGATCGCCTCGCCGGTGGCGACCGGGCGAACGACCTCGATCGTGCCGGGCATCGCCTGCTGGGTGTGCTCGACCATCACAACGGCGTCGGCTCCCGGAGGCAGCATCGCCCCCGTCGCCACGGCGACCGCGCTGCCGGCCGTGACGCTGACATCGGCGCTGGTTCCCATACGCACTGTGCCGGTGACCTGCAAGTAAGCTGGGATCGCCTCGGAGGCGCCGAACGTGTCGGAGGCGCGGACGGCGTAGCCGTCGACCGTTGAGCGATCGAATCCCGGCAGGGCTTCGTGGGCGAGAATCGCGGCTGCCGGGACTCGTCCCCACGCCGCCTGCAGCGGCACGCTCTGGACGGCGCTCCGGTGCTCGGGTTGGTAGTCGCTGAGCGCGTCGGCGACCCGCCGGGCGGTGAAGAACTCCCTGCCTGTCGTGCGCATCGCGGCTCAGCTGGAAGCTGAAACGCGCTGCATGCGCAGCACGCTCATGACCGGTCCGAGCGCGACCTGCCCAAGGCCGCAGATCGAGGTCAGACGCACCGTCTCCTCCAGCTGGTCGATGCGCTCGTCGACGTCGGCGGCTTCGCCGCCGCGTGCCAGCAGGTCGCTGAGGATCAGGTGCGCTTTGTGAGAGCCGACCCGGCAGGGGACGCACTTGCCACAGGACTCGTTGCGAAAGAACCGCAGGACGTTGGTGGCGGCCGCGAGCAGGTTAGTGCCTTCGCCGATCGCAACGACCGCTCCGGAGCCGAGCATCGAACCGGCGTCGGCCAGGGGCTTGAAATCCAGGGGCACATCGAGCTGATCGGGTCCGAGGAAGTTAGACGACGCGCCGCCGGGCTGAAACGCCTGTAGCTCGACGCCGTCAACGAGCCCGTCGGCGAGCTCGATCAGCTCCCGGGCGGTGGTTCCCATCGGCACGCAATACACGTCGGGGCGGGCGACGTGCCCGGAGACGGCAAAGAACTTCAGTCCAACCCCTCCGTTGATGCCCTGATCACGCCACCACTGCGCCCCGCGCTGCAGGATAATCGGCACGGCCGCGAACGTCTCCACCGAGTTCATCAGCGTGGGCTTCCCCCAGAGGCCGAAGACAGCGGGGAACGGCGGCTTGTTGCGTGGTTCGCCGCGATGGCCTTCCATGCATTCCAGCAGGGCGGATTCCTCGCCAAGGATGTAGCCGCCGGGAGAGGTGAAGACGTCGATATCCAAGCGCTTCCCGGACCCGAGCACGTCTGGACCCAGCAGTCCCTCGTCGCGAGCGCGATCAAGCTCGGCTCGGACCGCTTCCTCCTCGGGTCCGTACTCGTGGCGTATGAACACCCAGGCTTGCTCCGTGCCGGTGGCGAGCATTCCGGCCAACATCCCTTCGATCAACAGGTGGGGCTGCTCGGCCAGCATCACGCGATCCTTGAACGTCCCCGGCTCGGACTCGTCGGCGTTGCAGATCACGTACTTCGGTTCGTTCTCCTGCGCGGCGACCATCTCCCACTTCGCGCCGGTGGGAAATCCAGCTCCGCCCATGCCCCGCAGTCCGGATTGCTTCAACGTCTCGATCGCCTCCCCAGCGGCCAGCTCGCCGGCGAGCATGCTGCGCACGCTGGCGTAGGCCGGGCGCCCGGATCCCTCTGCATAGGGGTCGTTGGGCCAGCGACGGGGCGCCAGATCAACCGCTGCCGCCGGCTCGAGTCCACGGCGGGTGTCCTCGACCAGCTTCGAGACATCGGCGGCGATCACGGGGTGCTCCTGGACCGCGGCGGCGGGCGCGGTGTCGCATCGCCCGAGACAAGACACTTCGTGCACCTCGATCTCGACGTCGTCGCCGTAGCGGGCGCGGATCTCGGCGACTTGAACGTCGGCGCCGTGCAGCCAGCAGGTCAGGTCGTGGCAGACGGCGACGTCGATCTTCGGCGGCGGATCCACCCGGAAGTGGGGATAGAACGAGATCAGGCCTTCGATCTCGTACAACGGCCGGCGCGTGTCCCTGGCGAGCGCCACCAGCCGGTCACGTGGCAGCCACCCACACTCGCGCTGAATGGCGTTCAGCGCTGGGATCAGGCTGGGACCGGGAAACTTTCCCGCGCGTGCCTCCCGACCGGGGACCCGTCCATCCGTGATCGCCATCAGCCGCCGGCTTCGACCCGCGCCGCAGCCCCTGCCGCCTCAACGCGAACCGCGCAGAACTTGAACTCCGGGATTTTCCCGAACGGGTCGATCTCGTCGATAGTGAGCAGGTTCGCGGCTGCCTCCCGGAAGTGAAACGGGATAAAACAGCTGCCGAGAGTCTCGCGATGCGAGACCCTCGCCTCCAGCTCAACCGATCCTCGCCGGGACGTCACGCGGGCGAACTCGCCGTCGGCGATTCCCAGCCGCTCCGCGTCGTGCGGATGCAGGTACACGATCGCTTTCGGCGAGATCGTGTCCAGCGCATAGGAGCGCCTGGTCATCGAGCCGGTGTGCCAATGCTCGAGCAGGCGGCCGGTGTTCAGCACCAATGGAAACTCTTCGTTGGGCAGTTCACGAGCCGGAAGCCACTCCGCGGGTACGAGGTGCGCAAGTCCGTCGTCGGTGTTGAACGAGTCCTGGAAGAGGACCACCGTGCCGTCGGTCTCGTCCGGGTCAGGGTTGGGGTAGAGCTTTCCGGTCGGGCCGAGGTTGTCGTAGCGAAGATTGGTGTAGTTGGGCATCAGCGCCACCAGCTCGTCGAAGATCTCGCTGGAGGATTCGTAGTCCATTGGCAAACCAATCCGATTGGCGATGTCCTGGATGACCTCCCAGTCGACCCGGGCCTGTCCGGGCGGCTCGAGCACCTTGCGGCCACGTTGCACGCGGCGGTCTGTGTTCGTGTAGCTGCCGTCCTTTTCCAGATACGAGGAGGCCGGCAGGACAACGTCGGCGAACTCAGCGGTCTCGGTCAGAAAGATGTCTTGGACGGCCAGGAAGTCAAGGGCTGCGAGCGCCTTGCGGACCTTGTTGATGTTGGGGTCTGAGAGGAACGGATTCTCGCCCATCATGTACATGCCACGCACGCCGCCGGTCAGAGCGGCGCCGACGATCTCGGTGACGGTCAGACCTCGATTGGGATCAAGTGAACGGTCCCAGGCGGCCTCAAATCGCTCTCGTACCGCCGGCCGGTCGACGGGCTGGTAGTCGGGATAGAACATCGGGATCAGCCCCGCGTCGGATGCGCCCTGCACGTTGTTCTGTCCGCGCAGAGGATGAAGTCCGGTACCAGTCCGCCCGACCTGACCGGTGATCGAGCACAGGGCGATCAGACAGCGAGCGTTGTCGGTTCCCGTGGTGTGCTGAGAGATGCCCATCCCCCAATACACCACCGCGGCCCCGGCCTCTCCCCACAGCCGCGCGACCTCGCGGATGACGGCCGGAGCGATCCCGCAGATCTGCCCCGCGCGCTCGGCGGGATACTGCTTGACCATCTTGGCCAGCTCGCCGTAGTTGCTGGTCCGCTGGGCGATGAACTCGCGATCGACCAGCCCGGCGGCGATGATCTCGCACATCACGCCGTTGTAGAAGGCGACATCGGTGCCCGGCTTGATCTGGCAGTAGATGTCTGCGTGGTCGGCCACGCGCTCACGCCGCGGATCGACCACGATCAACTTCGTTCCGCGGCGCCGAGCCTGCTTGAAGAACGACGAGGCGACCGGATGATTGGCGGTGGTGTTGGTGCCTGCCAGGATCGCGACGTCGGCGTTGATGATGTCGCCGTAAGTCGTGGAGACCGCGGCCGAGCCGACCCCCTCAAACAAGGCGGCAACGCTGGAGGCGTGACACAGCCGCGTGCAGTGATCGACGTTGTTGGTGCCAAAGCCGGCGCGGATCAGCTTCTGGAAGAGATAGGCCTCTTCGTTTGAGCACTTCGCCGAGCCGAAGCCGGCGATCGCGCTCGGGCCGTGCTCGTCACGGATCGCCACGAGCCGCCGCGCGATCAGATCGAGTGCCTCTTCCCAGCTCGCCTCACGGAAGTGGGGCATCACCTCGTCGTAGTCGACCAGGCCTCCTGGCTTGCGCCGGCCGCGCCCTTCACCCTTCACGTCGCCCGATAGTGCGCCTTTGGGGTAGGACTCATCGCGCCGGATCAGTGGCACGGTGAGGCGCTGGGCTGACCTCGCATAGTCCCACCCGTAACGCCCCTTGACGCACAGCCGGCCCTTGGATCCGGGCTGGTCACGGCCCTCGGCGAACGCAATCGCTCCTCGCTCATCATCGACGTGGTAGGTCAACGCACAGCCCACGCCGCAGTAGGGACACACCGAGTCCACTTGCCGCAGCTCCGAGCGGGGTCGGATCGGAACATCGTGCAGGGGCTTGTTGGTCAGCGCGCCGGTCGGGCAGGCGGCGACGCACTCGCCACAAGTCACGCACGAGGAGTCCCCCATGGGATCGTTGAGATCAAACGCGATCCGGGTTGCATATCCCTTGCCGCTGCGGCCGATCACATCGTTGCCCTGAATGTCATCGCAGGCGCGCACGCAGCGATCACACAAGATGCACGCATCGTGGTTGACCGAGATCACCGGATTTGAGTCATCGATCCCGCGGTCCTGGGCCTGCGGCACGCCATCCTGCTGGCTCAGGCCGTATTGGCGCACGAGCACCAGCAGCTCGTTGTCGGCCGTGGTCGTCTCCTTGGGGTCGAGCTCGGGGTCGGGCTGGTCGGCGAGGAGCAGTTCGGTGAGTGTCGAGCGGTGGCGGTCGATTCGCTCGTTGCTGGTGATGACCTCCATGCCCTCCTCGCACGGACGAACGCACGCGGCGGCGTATACGCGAGCGCCTACATCCACGACGCACATGCGGCACACGCCGACGGGGTCATAGCGCGGGTCGTGGCACAGCACCGGAATCTCGATCCCGAGCTGAGCGGCGGCGTCGAGAATCGTCGTCCCGTCGGCGACTGTCACCTCCTGCCCGTCGATTCGCAGCGTGAGGTTCTTCGTTACCGCGGTGGGGGTGGCTGATGCGGTGGCCACGGGCTCCTCAACTCTCACTCGATAGGCCGACTACTCGATCGGGCAGGCCCAGCTGCTCAAGATCCAGTTCCCTGAGAGTATCGCGGCGCGGCTCTCCGGTGGGCGCCAGACCACGGCCGCGATAGTAGGCGTCGATCATGCTCGTCAGCCGCTCTGGGGTGAGCGTCGCAGTGCGCCCGGAGTCGAGCTCGAGCGACTGCGTGAGAAAGCGCTCAGGTAGCCAATCCTCCGCGCGCGTCCACCCCTCGCGAAGGTTGAAGAGACGCTTGGCCAGCACGATCCGGCGCGCGGTCTGCGCCAGCTCGCCACCGTCGACATCCCACCCCGTGACCAGCTCGAGCAGCGCCGACCACTCCGAGAACGGATCCTGGAATACGCCTCGCAGGAACTTGCAGAGAATCAGCGAGTCCATGACCGCCGCGCGATCCTCGGTCTCGATCGCCCCGGCGACCTGCGGCTCGCCGCCATTCAAGCGGTCGTGGCGGCCCGACAAGTCGAACTCATACGCGCCCGAGCGGTTGTGATCCGCGCCACGCGCGTTAACGGACAGACCAAGCGCCATCGCCTGCAACGTCCGCGGCTCATATCCCGGCAGCTCGAGCCCCTTCACGTGCGCCGCGAAGGCCTCTGAACCCTGCCGGACGCGGAGCGACGCGAACCGGGACCCCTCGGCCAGCAGATCACCGAGGCCCTCGCGCGCGCCGATCTCCTCGATTGCTCGCAGCAGCGCATCGGCGTCGCCGAACCGCAGCCACGGCGCGTCGATCAACCCCGCCTCGGCGCTCTCCATCGCCCAGGCGATCGTTCCCCCGGTCGAGATAGTGTCGATGCCGAGCTCGTCGCAGCGCGAGCTCGCGGCGATCACCGCATCGGCGTCGCTGACGCCACACAGCGGGCCCAGGGCGAAGACGTTCTCGTATTCCATCCGGGTGTTCTTGCCGCCAGGGCCGCGGTACAGGTGCTCGCAGCCGATCGAGCACGACGCACACGAGCTGCGAGCAACCTGGCGCAGCTCGGCGACCTCCTCAGCTCCAAGCGACGCGGCTCCCTCAAAACTCGCGGCGGAGAAGTTGAGAGTCGGGAGCGTCGAGATCGCGTTGAACGCGAGCAGATTGGCCATTGTGCCCAGCTCGCGATACTTGGCAGTGGCAGGCCCAAACGATCGGCCTCGCAGCTCCCTCGCCGCGGCCAGCACCCCCGCCGGATCCCGGGAACGGACCTTGCGGGAGGCACGCACCATGACCGCTTTGCACAGCTTCGAGCCCATCACGGCACCGAGCCCGCCCCGCCCGGCGTGACGGCCGTCGTGAGAGACCGTCGCGTAGCGGACACATCGTTCTCCCGCAGCGCCGATCGCCGCGACCCGCCACGCTGCCCCCATCCGGTCACGAAGTCGGCGCTCGGCCTCGGCGGCGGACAGGCCCCAGAGCTCCTCGGCCGGAACGAGCGATGCTGAGCCGCCATCGATCACCAGCACCGAGGGCGCAGTGCAGCGGCCACGCAACACGATCGCGTCGTGCCCGGTGAGCTTGCCGGCGATCGCGAAATGGCTCGAGGCGAGGGCGTCGGTGAGCCGGCCGGTGAGTGGCGACTTCGCCACCACGGCGAACTTGGCGCTCGTGGTCAGCGGCGTTCCCACCAACGGCGAAAATACGAACATCAGCGGCGCCTCCGGCGCGAGGGGATCGACCCCGGGTGGGGAGCACTCGTGCATCAGCCACGCTCCCAAGCCCGCGCCCCCGATGAACGATCGAAGCACCGACTCCGAGAGGTACTTGACCTCTGTGCGTCCAGTGTTCAGATCGACGATCAGCGCCTTGCCGAAATAGCCACCAGGGAGCGCGTTCGCCATTGCCTCAGCGTACCGCGGGCGCTACGCGGACAATGCGTACCGCGGGCACGGCGCGGGGTCAGCGTACCGCGGGCGCTACGCAGGGAACGCGTGCCGCGGGCGGCTCGGGGAACCCGAGAGAACCGATCAGCCGCCTGCGTCGGCGGCCAGAAACGCCAGCGCGTCGCCGGTCGTCAACGGCAGCTGCGGATCATGACTTATCTGATCGCCATTCAGCGCCGCGACCACGTGCTCGTCCAGCGTCAGGCCGACCGCCAGGGCGGCGGCCCCGAGCGTGCACGCCCGAACCGTCTCCCGCCGGGGGCCGGTCTTGGGGGCCAGCGTGCCGAAACGCTCGACCTCCACCTCCGGCGGGGGAAGTGCCCGGGCCTCCTGGTAGTCCGCCGGCTCGTTGAGGTTCTTGACCGAGTTCAACCCCGGGTCCAGCCGCGCCAACACCGGATCCTCGAGGAGCGCCGGTTCGCGCAGCCGCAGGACCCGGCAGCGATCAAAGACGAAGGCTGGCTTGAGGCGATCCTCGGTGATCAGCTCCTCGACGATGCTGAGAAGGCTCGTCCGATAGGCGGCCGCCAGCGGCTGTCGATGCCCACCGACCTCCGGCAGGACGACATCATCACGATCGGCCAACGCGCCGACGATGCGCCCTACGAACGCGGGGTGGAGCAGCGGAACATCGGTCGAGGACAGGTACGCGGCCGATGCGCGATCGCCGATCGCCCGCAGACCACCGGCCAGGCCCTGGAGCGGGCCGCGACCTTCCCTTGCGTCGTCCACTACCTCGACGGCCGGATCGAGCTCCGGCAGAGGCTGTCCAGGAGCGCGCACGACGATCACAGGACCGTCCACCGCACGGGCGACTATCCCGGTGACACGGCGAAGCAGCGTTGAGCCATGCCACTCCAGCGCGGCCTTCGGGGACCCCATTCGGGATGATCGGCCGCCGGCCAGAACGATTCCCGCCGCTTTATACACCTGTCTGTGATGGTAGATACGACGGCCTGGCATGATCGCCGGCAGTGGACCGAGCTCGCCGGCTTTCCGGTCTGACCCACCTGCGGATGCGAATGTCGTTGCTCATACCGTGTATGTGCTGTTTGACATAGACGGAACGCTGCTCGACGGTACGACGCACGCGGTGGGCGAGGCGATGCGTGCGGCGCTGGAAGAAGTGCATGGCGTCGATACGAGCCTCATTCGGACGAAGATCGCAACAGCCGGCCGGACCGACGGCGAAATCGCGCGCGAGATTCTGCTGGACGCCGGTGTTGCCACAGAGCGGATCGACGCTCTCGCTGACAGCGTCCGCGAAAGTTGCTGCCGATCGAGCGCTGGGCTGCTCCCGGACGATCTCTCCTCTGCTGTGCTTCCCGGAGTGCGCGAGTTGCTCGACTGGCTTAGTGAGCAGGAACACGTCAAACTTGGGTTGCTGACCGGCAACTACGAGCCGATCGCGCGGCTGAAGCTGACACGAGCCGGCATTGGTGGGGCCTTTCCCCTCGGGCAGGGCGCGTTCGGCTCGGACGCCGAGGATCGCAGAGCCCTGCCGGCGATCGCCCGGCGACGTGCCGGGAGGCTTGGCGCACCGTACCCCCGCGCAGAGACGATTGTGATCGGTGACACGCCGGCGGACATCGCGTGTGCGCGCGCAGACGGGCTGCGGTGCGCGGCGGTGGCCAGCGGATCCTTTACCCGGGACGCTCTGGCCGGCGCCGACGCCGTGGCACGCGACGCCGTCGAGCTGCGCCTGATCCTGCCGGATCTCGGAGTCGGCGCCTCTGGGAGCGCTTCCGGTGTAGTTGGCGCCGTTGAACCAGTCCCCACCGAGACGACGGCCACATGACACTCACGGAAGCCTCGGCGGTCGGGGCGCGGCCCGACCCCAGGCGCGGCGTGTTCGAGACGCTCGCGGTGCGCGACGGCCGTTTGCAGGCTCTCGACCGGCACGTCGAGCGTCTCGCCGCCGCGGTAGCCGACCTCTATCGACATCCGCTGCCGCACGATGTGCAGGATCGCGCGCGCGGGATCGCCCGACAGCTGATGGGAGAGCACCGGCTGCGGGTGCGCGCGCACCCCGCGCAGGGCGAACTCGCGGTGCGGATCGAGACGGAGCCCTTCTCAGCGCCAGCGCCACAGTCGGCGATCAGGCTCTCGCCGGTCCTCCTGCCCGGTGGACTAGGCCGATACAAGTGGTGCGACAGACAGCCTCCTTGACAAGCTGAGCTCGCGACGATCCACGCCTCTGATCGTCGACGCAGACGGCGATGTGCTCGAGGCAGCTTGGGCGAACGTCTGGATCGCCGAGGGTGGACGCATCGTCACTCCCGCCGCCGACGGACGTCTGCTCCCTGGCATCACACGCTCGCTCGCGCTGGAATGCGCGCCCACGCTCGGGCTCACGACATCGACGGAGCCGATCTCGGTCGGTCGGGCACGCGAGGCTGACGCCATCTTTCTGACTTCGTCGCTGCGATACGCGGTGACCGCCGCACTTGACGGCGGCCCGTCACCGCCCCGCCACAGCCCCGTCGTGAAGCTCCTATGGACCGCTCTCAGCAGCGCCGGCTGGGATCCGTGAGCCGTCCCACGCGTCAGGGGCGATCCCAGAGCCGATTGCGGCCGCCAGCGGGGCCGCCTTGATCAGAGCCTCCTCGAACTCGTGCTCTGGATCGGATTCGGCGACGATTCCCCCGCCGGCCCCCAGCCACAGGCGGCCGTTGCGTTGCTCGAAGGTGCGGATCGCGACGCTGAGCTCGAGGCCCGCCACGGGGCTCGCGAAGCCGATCCCCCCGGTGTACACCTCTCGGCCGGTCTGCTCGAGCTGGGAGATGACGCGCATCGCCTGGACCTTCGGCGCGCCGGTCACCGAACCCGGCGGGAACGTGGCGCGCAGGAGGTCCCCGTTGCCCACCCCGGGGCGCAGACGGCCGCGTACTGTCGACACGAGGTGCCAAACGCCGGGATGCGACTCGGCCTCCGGCGCTCGCGGCGCCTGGATCGTCCCGTATGCGCATACTCTTCCGAGGTCGTTGCGCATCAGGTCGACGATCATCACATGCTCGGCGGCATCCTTCGCGGAACTGCGGAGCACCCCGAGCGCTGCTTGCGCCATTCCCTGGTCCTCGGGGCGCTTGATCGTCCCTTTGATCGGCGCGGTCACGACCGCATCGCCCGCGCGGCGCAGGAATAGCTCTGGAGATAAGCTGGCGATCCCACCCCACGGCGTTCGAAAGGCGCCGCCATGGGCCGGCGAGACTCGATCCAGCGCGCGCGCATAAAGCTCGGTGACGGAGCCGTGCCACGTCGTTTCGAGTCGGAGGCAGATGTTGGACTGATAGATCTCGCCGACGGCTATGCGCGCAACACATTCGTTGACCGCTGCCAGATGACGGCTCTTGTCGGTGTGACTGAGACGAAACTGCTCGGGAGCGACGTACGTGGGCCGGGAGCGCCGAGCAGTAGCGAGGCGCGCGCGCAAATCCTGCAGGCGGCGCCCGATACGGTCCTCCGCGCCGGGGCTGACCAGGGCTTCGAACCACCACTGGCCGAATGGGTCGAGGCGCAGCACGTGGTCGTAATACGCCAGGTGGAAATCGGGCAGGGGAACGGGTCGCGGCGGACCCACCGGCAGGTTCTCGATGCGACGACCAAGTCGGTACCCGAGCCACCCGAACCACCCGCCGCCAACCGCGGGTCCGCAGTCCGAGCGTCCACCGACGGAGGGCAGCGCGTCCAGGATGGCAAACGGGTCGGCGTCGGGGCTGGCGACGACGAGCGGGCTTGAACCGACGATCGATCCACCGCCGGCCCAGTCGCCGGTCAGCGCAAACGGCCAAGGCTGGTCGTGCATCGCACGCAACGCGTCCTGCGGCGTGAGCCTGCAGCGGAGCGGCACGCGTTCAAGCTTCGCCGAAGCGAAGGTCGTGGACATCCGCTAGGAGGTTATCCCGGGTGCAACTGCACAACCCGCTGACAGGGCCGGCTCAGATCCGAACCGGCCGCTTCATCGCTCGATAGACGAACTCGTTCGTTTGCGCTGACTCGCGCACCGAGACGACACGGTCGTGATGGGCCGAGAACCGGCAGACTGGATCCGTGGCCGCCGCGTCGCCCGTGAGCCGCAGCGCCTGGCAGCGGCAGCCGCCCCAATCCACCTCCTGCTGTCCGAGCGGGCACGTCCGGCATGGTTCCTGCATCCACTCCGTCCCCCGGAAGCGTGCGAATGCGTCGGACTCGGTCCAGATCCACTCCAGCGGATGCCGGCGGACGTTGGCGAACTCCAGCCCCGGGATCGTTGACGCCGCTTGGCAGGGCAACACGTCGCCGTTCGGAGCGACCACCATCGCTGTTCGCCCCCAGCCGCCCATGCATGGCTTCGGCAGCTCCTCGTAGAAGTCGGGGAGCACCCAGAGGACGTCGACCTTGGGGCCGACACGATCACGGAAGCGCATCACCGCTTCCTCCCCGCGGCGGAGCTGCTCCCACGATGGCAGGAGCGCCTCCTGGTTTGCGACCGCCCAGCCGTAATACTGAGTGTTGGCAAGCTCCAGCCGCTGCGCCCCAAGCTCGAGTGCGAGATCTAGCACCTCCTCGATCCGATCGAGGTTCTGCCGGTGCAGGACACAGTTGATTGTCAGGGGGAAATCGAGCTCCTTCGCGACGTGCGCGGCCGCGATCTTCTTCTCGAACGATTCGTTTCCCGCGATGCGGTCGTTCTCCTCCGCGTTCGGGCTCTGTATCGAGATCTGCACGTGGTCGAGCCCGGCTGACTTCAGCGCGTCCGCGCGCTCACGCGTGAACAGCGTCCCGGCGGTGATGAGCGACGAGTAGAGACCGGCGTCTCGCGCGCCCGCGCACAGCTCGACCAGGTCGCGGCGCAGCATCGGCTCTCCGCCCGTGAGCGCGAGCTGAAGCACCCCGAGGCTGCGCGCCTCGCCGAAGATACGGATCCAATGCTCGGTCTCGAGCTCTCGGCGGTACTTCGTGCCGCCGATGTCGAGGGGGTTCGAGCAGTAGGGACAGTGGAGCGGGCACTGGTAGGAGAGCTCGGCGATCAGCGTGGACGGCCTATGTTGCTGCATCGATCACGAGTCCTCTCTGGGTCATTGCGTCGAGGAGCCCTCGCACGTCGTCGCGGAGATCCGCGCCGCCGTAGCGCGCGTACAGGGCCCCCACGATGTCGTCGAGCGAGCGCTCGCCATCGCACAGCTCGAGCACCTCCGCCGCGGTGGAGTTGAGCCGCACTACACCTTCGGGGACCAGCAGCTGGTGCTCCTCGCGTACCTCGTCGTAGCGAAGTCGCGCGCCGGTGACGAGACGGGGACGAGTCATGCGGCCGGCCCCGCCGGCTGCGTGTCGCCGCGCTCGATGGCGTCGAGCTGGGCCCACAGCATCTCGGTCTTGAAGCGGAGCGCCGCGACAGCAGCCTCCTGCTGCTCGCGCGTGCGGCAGCGCTCGACGACGATTCCGAGCGCGTACTGCGCGTCGTGTGGCGCCTTTACGAGCCGCGTACGGAAGTACTGAAGTCCCGCCGGGTCGATCCACTCGTAGTGACGCTCGAGCGCCTCGAGCCGCACGCGGATCGCGGCCGGCCCGAAGAGCTCGGTGAGCGATGACGCGACCGCCTCGATCCAGGGCTTCTGGCGTGCAAAGTTAACGTAGGCGTCAACGGCGTAGCGCACCGCGGGAAGGACACGCTGCCCTGACAAAAGTTCCCCTCGCGAGACGCCGAGCGCCTCCCCCAGCCGCAGCCACGACTCAATGCCGCCCCCTCCCTCGGTCGTGCCGTCGTGGTCGATGATGCGCTGGATCCACTCGCGCCGGACCTCGATTTCGGGGCAGTTGGCCAGGATCGCCGCGTCCTTCAACGGGATGCACTTCTGGTAGTAGAAGCGGTTCGAGACCCAGCGCTGCAGCTCCTCGCGGGAAAGAGATCCCGCGTCCATTCGTCTGTGGAAGGGGTGCAGATTGTGGTAGCGCGTGCCATGCGCGCGCAGCTCAGCCATGAACTCCTCGGGCGGCGACGGCTCACACCTGCCCGTCGGTCTCGCGGCGGTCTCGGTCATAGCTCGATCTCCAAGCCATCGTAGGCAACTTCCACACCCGCCCGGAGGACCGCGTCCCGCTCCGGAGAGTCCTCCAGCAGGATCGGATTCGTGTTGTTGATGTGGACGAGCGCCTTACGCGGTAGCTCCAGCCGCATGAGTGCCTCGAGTGTCCCGCCCGGACCCGAGAGCGGAACGTGGCCCATGTCGCGCGCGCTGCGCGATGAGATGCCGAGCTGGAGGAGCTCGTCGTCGCGCCAGAAGGTTCCGTCGACTAGTACGAGTTCGCTGGTTGCGAACCGGTTGAGCACGGCGTCGTCCAACCGTGCCAAACCGGGGACGTACGTCACAACGCTGCCACTCGCGCGGTCGCGGAAGATGAACCCGCTCGCGTGGAGCTCGACGCTTGACTCGCTCAAGTAGCGCGGTGCGTCGCCGCCCACGTCGAACGGCTCGACGGTGAGGCTCGACCGTTCGAGGGGCGTCTCCCGCCCTGGCTTCAGCGTCTGCCAGGCTGCCCCGCAGTAGCGCTCCAGGATTGGCAACACGGGATACCCATGCCTCAGCGCTCGCTCGACGCCTTGATCGCCGAATACGCGCACCGGGGTCGCCGACTCGCGCAGGAGCAGAAGCCCTGCCGTGTGGTCGATTTCCGCGTCGGTCAGCAGCACGCCCGCGATCGGCGACGCGCGGACGCCGTCGAGCGATCCGGGGTCGAGCGCCTCAAGCTGCTGGCGGGCGTCCGGCGAGGCGTTTACGAGAAACCAGGGCCCCTCGCCCCCACGGATCGCCAGCGACGACTGCGTGCGGGGTTGCGCCCGCACACCTGCGCGTCCAGCCTCACACGTCGGGCAACGGCAGTTCCATTGCGGAAACCCCCCGCCGGCGGCCGAGCCGAGAATACGAACGCGCACGCCGCAAAGGGAGCGGGACGTGGCCCCAGGCATGCCCCCGAGGCCACGTCAGCTTTACGCTGCTAGCGGTGATAGAGGTAGGAGGTGACCTCGGAGCAAAGGTCGACGAACTCAAACTCGGGCTTTGTCCACGTCATACGAGTCCTCCCTATTAGAGTGCAAGTCGCCCATACCTTAGCGAACGGTTGCAAGCGCCGAATGATCGCCGCCAGAGGATGCACGTCGAAGTAAACGCGGGCGACCCATACGCGATTGGGGCCGATCTCGTAGCGGCCGCGGTGGGGGCACGGGCGTCCGAGCTCGGTGCCCCCGAGCGGGCGGTTGCCGATGCCGATCCGGTGGCGATCGTGTATCGGGATGGCGCTCGCCTCGCGGTCGTGGCGCTCGAGCCCGACGTCGAGGGACTCCGGACGGGTGCCGCCCGGGCGGTGCGGGCGTGCCGGGGCGGCGGGACGGTCGCCTGGGCGCTCGACCCGTCCCTGCCCCTCCCCATTCGCGAGCAGGCGCGCGCACTCGCCGAAGGGGCCCTGGCCGGCGGGTACGATTCACGCCGCTGGCAAAGCGGCGAGCAGCCACGCGGCGTCCAGCGATTCGTGATCTGCGGCTGCGGCGAGGACCTCGCGCCGCTGGTCGACCGCGCAGCGCTCATCGCGCGCTGGACGAACACCGCCCGCGAGCTCGTCGACGCGCCACCGAACGTAATCTCACCGGCGGGGCTCGCGGAGCGGGCGGCGGCGTTTCCGAAGCTTCAGGCCGAGATCATCGATCCCGCCGAGGCGGGGCTCGGCGCCCTTGCAGCGGTCGGAGCGAGCAGCCCGGCCCCGCCGCTCCTGCTCGTACTCCGCCACGAGCCGTCCGGCGCGCCGGAAGCGCCCCGGCTGGCGCTCGTCGGAAAGGCCGTCACGTTCGATACGGGCGGCTACTTCCTCAAGCCGCAGGGGGACATCGTGCGCCAGAAGGCCGATATGGCGGGCGGAGCGGCCGTCGCGGCGGCCCTGGGCGCGATTGCCGAGCTCGGGCTGCCGCTATCGGTCACCGGTGTCGTGCCAGCCTGCGAGAACATGCTGAGCGGCAGCGCGATGCGGCCGACCGATGTCATCAGGACCGCTGCCGGCCTCACGGTCGAGGTGACGAATCCCGACGCCGAGGGGCGCTTGATCCTGGCGGATGCGCTGTGGTACGCACGCCGCGACGGCGCGACGCACCTGGTGGACCTGGCGACCCTGACGGGGGCGTTGCGGGCGGGCATGGGCGATCTGTACGCCGGCGTGTTCGGGGCCGACGAATCGTGGCGCGACGCCGTCGTCGCAGCGGGCAACGCGAGCGGCGATCTCGCCTGGCCGTGGCCGCTTCACCCGCGCTATCGACCACTGATCGACTCGACGGTAGCCGACCTGCGCAACACAGCGGGAAAGGGCTTCGGCTTCCCGATTGTCGCTGCGACTTTCTTGCAGCAGTTCGCGGGCCAGGGGCCCTGGGCGCACGTCGACATGCTGGGCCCCGCGCTGCTCGACGAGGATCGCGGCGACGCGTTCGGCCGCGGCGCGACTGGCTACGGCGTCCGCATGCTGATTGAGCTCGCCGCGCGCCTGAGCGCGCCGGCGAGCGCATGAGCGGCCAGCGTCTCTCACACCAGTCGGTGCCGCCGCTCGGGGGACCCAACCCCGCGGGCCGGGGAGCGCCCAGGCGTTACGCTGGCGCGATGAACGGCGGAGCTCCCGATCCGCGAGATGTCGCCCCTGCCATGCTTGGCCGCGCCGTCAACGCCTCGAAGTTCAACCTCGCGGCCGCTGAGCGAGCCGCTTCGGACCTGCTGCGCGCAATTGGCGCCGATGTCGACTCCCCGAATCTGGTAGGGACGCCGCGTCGGGTTGCCGCCTCCTTCGCCGAACTGGTTACGCCCGCCGAGTTCGGCGCCACGTCGTTCCCCAACGACGGGTGCTATGACGAGCTCGTCGTGGTGCGCGACATCCCGTTCCACACGCTGTGCATGCACCACTTGCTCCCGTTCCGCGGCGAGGCCCACGTCGCGTATCTGCCGGGGGAGCGGATCATCGGACTATCGAAGCTCGCACGCGTGGTTGAGGCGTTTGCCCGGGATCTGCAGCTGCAGGAGCGCATGACGGTGCAGATCGCCGACTGGCTCGAGCAGGAACTCAAGCCGCGCGGCGTAGGGGTTGTGCTCAGCGCAGAGCATACGTGCATGACGATTCGCGGCGTCCGCAAGCCGGGAACGCGAACGGTCACCTCGGCGCTGCGTGGCTCGCTGCGTGAGGACGCACGCACGCGCCAGGAGCTGTTCAGCCTTGTTGGCTGATGCCCGTGGCGATGCGCCGCTGATCGAGACCGTGGTTACCACTACCGGGAGCGACGGTGTGGTCAACTGCGGCGCGATGGGAGTCCGCTGGGGCGAGGAGGAGCTCGTCTTTTGGCCCTTCGACACCACTCGCACGCTGAAGAACCTTCGCTTGCAAGGCGAGGCGGTCGTGCATCTGACCGACGATGTTCTCCTGTTCGTGGAGGCCGCGCTGGGCCACCCTCAGCCCGCTATGCGCGAGGCCCGCGTCGTCGCCGGCTCGGTGATCGAGGACGTCAGCTCGTGGCGGGAGGTGGTGGTGACTGAGATCGTGCCCAGCGAGGATGGGATGGCACGCTCACGGGTGCGGGCCCGAGTGGTGGCCACCGGCACCGGTACGCGGCAGCCGCTGGGCCTGTGCCGCGCCCGACACGCCGCCGTCGAAGCGTCGATCTTCGCGTCGCGGGTCGCTTGGCTTGGTGGCGAGCGCGTGTGGGCTGAGCTCGCTCGGCTTCAGGAGTTAGTGGACAAGACCGCTGGGCCCCGTGAGCGTGCGGCGATGGCCTACGTGCGACGCTACCTCGCCGAGCGAACATGACCGAGATCCTCGTCACCGCGCCGGCGAGGCTGCACTTCGGGATGCTCGATCCGGCCGGCATAGGAGCGCGCCGCTTTGGGGGTTTCGGCGTGGGCGTCGAGTCCCCACGGGTGGTCGTGGGGGTAAGGCCCCGGTCCGGCGACACTGTCCTCGTGTCCGGGCCGCAGGCGGATCGCGCGAGGGTCTTCGCTCAGCGAGCGCTGTCGATGTTCGGGCTAAGCGGCGGGGTCGAGGTGACCGTGCACGAAGCGATTCCCGCACACACGGGGCTGGGGTCGGGCACCAAGCTCGGCTTGGCGATCGCCCGGGGGCTGGCCGGGATGGCGGGCCTCGGCGCGGAGCCGCAGCAGCTGGCGGAGGCGAGCGGGCGAGGGGCGCGCTCCAGCGTCGGCTGCTGGACGTTTGCGGCGCCGGGACTCGTGGTCGAGGCCGGCGTGGCCGACAAGGCCTTCATCAGCCCACTGGTGGCCCGTCACCCCATGCCGGAGCGGTGGCGGTGCGTGCTCGCGGTGCCTGTCGGCGTCGAGGGGCTCTCCGGTGACGTGGAAGAGCGCTTCTTTCGTCGGCTGGGCGAACAGGCCGCCAGCGAACCGTGCGTGTCGCGGCTCCTGCTGACCGCGCTTCTGCCCGGACTGCTGACGGGGGACATTGATGAGTTCGGCGCCGCGCTCACGCAGATCCAGCGCGAGGTGGGATCGAGGTTCGCCGCTCAGCAGGGTGGCGTCTTTCATCCGCGCGCGGCTCCGCTGGTGGACGCGCTGCTGGCGCTGGGCGTCGGAGCGGTCGGACAGAGCTCATGGGGCCCCGCGGTCTATGGCGTCGTCGACAGCCCTGAGCGCGGCGCCGATGTCGCCGCCCGGCTGCGCGTAGCGGCCGGCCCCAGCACCACCGTCTGCGTGGTCGACTTCGATCGCCGCGGCGCCTGGATTGCGCGCGGCGGCTCGGGGCAGGCGGCGGCATGAGGCTGCTGGTCAGCGTCGTCTCTGCGGAGGAGGCGCGCCGTGCCCTCGCCGGTGGAGCGGACATCATCGACGTAAAGGATCCGCGAGCGGGGCCGCTTGGTGCCCCCTCTCCGCGCGTCCTTTCCGAGGTGGTGAGAGTGGTCGGCGCGGCCAGTCCGGTCAGCGTGGCGCTGGGTGACCTACCCAAGCTCTCGAAGGCCGCTACGCTGGCCGCGCGTGGCGCCGCGATCAGCGGCGTCAGTTACGTCAAAGTCGGCCTGCGCGGCGTACGCCAGCTGGACGGCGCCGTGTCGCTCATCACCGCCGTCGCGGACGTGGTGGGACCGCAAACCGCGGTCATCGCCGCCGCCTATGCTGACGCCGACGCGTTAGATCCTCCGGCTTTCAGGCCCGCGTGGCTGCCCGAGCTAGTGGACCAGGCGGGCATCGCGGGCGCGCTCGTCGACACATTCGTCAAGGATGGCCGCGGTCTGTACGGCTGGTTGTCCGAATCCGAGCTGGCCGACCTGATCGCTCGCACGCGCAAGGCGGGCGCGAGCTTCGCCGTCGCCGGACAGCTGACCCCGCGCCAGCTGCGCAGAGTGGCGGCCGATGTCGTCGGGGTGCGCTCGGCGGTCTGCCACGGTGGCGACCGGACGGCCGAGCTCGACGCCGAGCTCGTGGCGGCCGCGGTCGCCGAGCTACACGTGGGGGCCCCAGCGCCACCCGGTTCCGGTCGGCCCGCGCAGCCAGTGCCCCGGCCCCCGAGCGCCGCCGGCGCCCTCAACCCCGGGTGATCCGCGTGCCGGCCGAGTGGCCAGGACCCGGTTCTCTCACCACGACGGCCACGCCCGTGCGGCGGACGGTCTCGGGCAGGTAGCCGTCCACGGCCCGCCCGCCGCCACGAGCCTGCAGCGCCTGCAGCTCGGCGGCGGTCAATTCGGGCAGCGGAGGGTCGTCTGACGGCCACCGCGCAAGCACGCCGGCGACCGGCTTGAGCAGCACGGCCTCCTCGCCCCCGATGGCAGCGGCCGCCAGCACCGCCAGCGAGTCGCTCGTCACCGCCCAGGACCGGGGCACGTCGGGCCGGTCTTCGAACGCCGATGCCGCCAGCAGCATCGCCAGTGCGCGGGGTACGACCAGGTCGGTTAGCAGCTCGGCGCTCGGCAACAACGGACGCAGCAGCACGCCAAGCTGATCCATCGCCCGAAGCGCCAGCGCGTGCGTGACGTCGTCGGCGAGGCCCACCTGCGCGTCAACAGCGCGCACCGCCTCGGCGAACGGACCGCCTCCGGGCACGACCAGCACGGGCCGGCACGCGGCCAACTCGGTCGCTTCCGCGCAGGCACGACGCAGGCCCAGAAGCCCCTCGGCCCGCAGCAGCCCGCCGCCGATCTTGACCACCAGCGGGCATAGCTCACTCACGGCCCAGCACCGACAGGGCGACTGCAGCGGCGACCTCTCCGCCCTTGCCGGTGAGCGCGGAGAGCGGGCCCGCATCCCGATGGACCGCCAGCCGGCAGCGCTCCGCCGCCGCGCGGGCCAGGAAGGCGCCCACGCCGACCGTGACCACCCCGGTGTGGGGGGGCACCCGCGCCACGACGCGGCAGAGCGCGGCGGTGATCGACGCTATCTGCGCCTCCTCGACGGCGGCGGCGATCTCCTCTAGATCGCCGTCTGCGAGCTGCTCCGGGTCGGCACAGACGACCCGCGCCAGCCGGGAGCGGACCTCGGGGAGCGACGTCCCGCGATCGTCGGGGAACGTGCACGTGCACTGCTCGGGGGTCAGACTGCCGCGCAGCAGGTGCGCATCAGCGCTGATCGCAAACAGCTCGGAGGACACCGGGCAAGGTTCGCCGCCGATCGGGACGTGCGATAGCACCGCCGCCACGTGGGTCCGCAGCGCGCCGGTATAGACGAGCTCGCCGTGGAGCAATCGCTCGACGTCGGTGCGCCCTCGGGCGGCGACCTGGCCCGACACGATCGGGATCACGTCGGTGGTCGTGCCGCCGCAGTCGAGCAGGATCGCGTCCGGCAGCGAGCGTGCGATCACCAGCGCCGTCGCCATCCAGTTGGCGGCCGCGCACCGCAGCGGCGCGACCCGCGCCTCGGAGAGGTCGACGAGCTCCCCGGCGGTGGTCATGACGCGCAACTGGCGTCCGGGTAGGGCCTGCCGCGCGGCCTCGAGCACGTAGAGCACCCCCTCTTGCTTGCTCGCGAACACGTCGACGAGCTCTGCGGTCGTGGTCAGGGCGACCGGGGCCCGATCGAGTCGCAATCGCCCTACGACGGAGGCGATCGCAGCAGCCAGCGCCTCCGGCTGGCGCCACACCTCGAATGGCTCGGACAGGACCCGGACTCCGTCGTCACCGTGCACCACAGCCGCCTTGGTGTTAGCGCCCCCGATGTCCAGCCCGATCACCGAAGCCGGGGGCTGCCGAGAAGCGGGCATCGACCCATTGCAGCAGCTTCACTTCGTCGTGCGTTTCGCCTGTCACGGTGGCCAGGACGAGTCGGGAGGCCCCGGTAGTGCTTGGTATCTTGCGACCCATGGCCGAACGACAGTTCTGGCGGTGCCGGCGGTGCACCTACATGTTCGATCCCACCGAAGGCACTACCGACGGCGACGGCGAGCCTGGCTTGGCCGCCGAGGGCATTCCCGCCGACTGGTCGTGTCCGATCTGCGGCGCCACGGAGAACGACTTCCTGCCCCCAGAACAACGTCGCGGTGCCGGGGCGATGTTCGCAAGGCCCAGCTTCTTTTCCCAGGTTGTGGCCCGTCTGCAGTGGGATCCGACGGCCATAGATCTGGGCCCGGACGCCCGCGCATGGCCCCGGCTCCCGGCCGAGCGCCGCCGTCGCCTGACGACGCTGCTCGCCGGCTTCCGGGTGGCCGAGGACGCCGTCTCGGAGCAGCTCGAGCCGTTCGGCAAAGCGACCAAGGACACCTTGGTGGCCTGGGTCTTCTTCCTGCAGCGCCGCGACGAGCAGCGCCACACGCAGCTGTTTGACCGCGTCGCCGCTGAGGTGCTCGGGCTGCCTGGATCCACCCCGGCCCAGCGGCGTGTCGCGGCCCGGGCGCACGTCCCGGCCGCGGTGCTCGAGCTCTTCGAGGACCAGCTGCCCGCGCTGGCCGCCGAGCTGGCGGCAGGCCACGCCGGACTGGAGGAAGGCATCAGCCTCTACCACATGGTGCTCGAGGGGATCGTCTTCGCCGCCGGGCAACGGGCGTTGCTCGATGACCTGGCCGACGGCGCCCTGCCCGGGGTGCGCGAGGGCGTGCGGCGCGTCGACCTCGACGAGCGCTGGCACGTCGGCTTCGGGCTGCGCAACCTGATCGAGGGCCGGCCCTCACCAGACCTCCTGGACAACCTGATAGGGAAGGCGAAGGACGCTGCCGCGGCCTGGGGTGACGCCGTCCCCCCCGCCACGCGCGAGTACGTCACGCGCATGTGTACCCGGCGGCTGTCGGTCGCCGGGCTCATACGCGCGCGTGCGGCCGCGTAGCCGAACGTCAAGCACCTGACGGCCACTACTGTCAGCGCGGCACATGCGGATCGTTCCGGTGCTCGATCTCAAGGGCGGCATCGTCGTGCACGCGCACGGGGGGCAGCGCACCGACTACGCGCCACTGCGCAGCCCGCTGGTGGATGGGTGCGAGCCCCTAGCGGTCGCGCGGGCACTGTGCGCGGTCTGCGGGACCAGGACGCTGTACGTCGCCGATTTGGACGCGCTCGCCGGTGAGCCGGCGGACGTGGCGACGCTTGGGGCCCTGGCGGCGGCGGCCGACCCTTGGGTCGACGCCGGCGCGATCACCCCCGAACGAGCGGCGGCGCTGGCCCACGCCGGGGTGGCGCGCAACGTCGTCGGCACCGAGTCGCTGGGGCCCGACGTCCTGGATGAACGTCGTCCCGACGCCACGGAGCCGGAGCGGGTGCTAAGTGTCGACCTGCGCGATGGAAAGCTGGTCTCCCCTCGCCCCGAGCTCGACGGCCGCGAGCCGGCCGCGGCGGCGCCGCTGGCGAGCGCGCTGCGGGTACGGGAGCTGCTGGTGATCGATCTGGCGCGCGTCGGCAGCGGCTCCGGGCCGCCGCTGCGCGCGGTGACCCAGCTCGCGGCCGCCCTCCCGGGACTCGCGATCTACGCCGGCGGCGGCGTGCGCGACGATCAGGATCTGCGCGCGCTTCAGTCCGCCGGGGCAACCGGCGCACTGGTCGCCACGGCCCTGCACGAAGGCCGCATCACGCCGCGAGCAGCGCCTCGCATGTCCTGATGATCCGCGCGGTCAGATTCTCTTCGCAGACCGACTGCAGCGCCTGCCAGCCAGGGATGCCGTTGACCTCCGGCACGACGATTTCCCCGTCGGAGGCGACGAGCAGGTCCACGCCGGCGACGTCGGCCTCCACGGCGGCGGCCGCGGCGAGCGCCAGGCTGCGCTCGTCCGCGCTCAGTGCAATGGCGCGCGGAAGGGCGCCGCGCGCGATGTTGGCCCGCCAGGAGTCGGTTTTGCGCTCCATCGCGCCGACGACTTCCCCGCCGACGACCAGCGCGCGCAGATCGCGGCGGCCCGCCGGCTCGATCGTGCGCTGCACGTAGTACACGGTCCGCTCGAGCTCGAGGGCGCGGAACACCCGGTGGGCCACGTCGCGATCCTCGACGCGCACGATCCCGTTACCCATCGCGCCGAACAGGGGCTTGACGACGATGTCGCCGCCCAGCCGCTCGAACGCTCGCATCGCGCCGTCGTAGCGCTCGCACACCACCGTGGGAGGAGTGGGCACGCCGGCGCGGGCAAGTAACGCGCCGGCCCACGACTTGTCGACCGTGCGCTCGATCGCGCGCGGGCTGTTAACGCAGCGGACGCCGTGCTCGACGAGGATGTGCAGCGCGTCCATACGGAAGATCACCTGCTCCAGCGAGCCGCGGGGAAGCCCGCGAACGAGCAGCAGGTCAAGCGCATTCAGCACGGCGTCCTCGGGCCCGAGCACGTGCACGTCTCCGCGCTCGGAGACCTCGGACCGCAGCCGCGTGGCAGGGATGGCAAGCGTCTCGTGGCCGCGAGCGGCGAGGGCGGCGAGCAGCCGGCGCGTATGCCAGGAGCCCGACGCGCCCAGAACGCCGACGCGCCGCCGCCGCGTCACCGGCTGAAGGACCGCTCCAGCACCTCGGGCGCAAGCGTGCCGCCGTGATGGGCGCGCCCGGACTCGGTGCTCGTCAGAGTGACCGCGGCGGGACTGAACAGCATCGGATCGATGTCGTAGAAGTTCCAGTCGGCGGCGGCGAGCAGCTCCCCGAAGGGCGTGCCGAACGCCTCCGAGGCCGCCGAGGGCAGACGCTGCGCCAGCTCGGCGACCTCCGCGTCGGCGGCCTCGATCCACAGGTGTGCGGTGCCGCCGTACAGCACCGCGTCGTTGCTGCGCCCGATCGCGGCCGGGTCGTCGGCGGCCACCGGGGCGATCGGGCAACAGCCCCAGCCGCTGCGCACCCGGGCGGGGTCGACACCGAGCTCGTGCAGCTTGTGTAGCGCGGTCTCGACCACCCGGGCCGCAACCTGCACCGAGCCGCACACCGAGGCGGTGGGCGCGATCAGAAACGTGACCTCGGACGCCGGCAGCCCACAGCGCTGAGCCACCTTCTCGACGATTTCGCCCGGCGGCGCCTCGCGGGTCTCCAGGCACAGGACCGCCCGTTCGGCTCGCTCTTGCCAGGCCAGCTCGGCAAAAAGGTCCTCCGCGCGCGCCAAGGCGCGCCCTGGACCACTGGCCAGGGCGAAGAAGTCCCCATGCTCGAGCTTCCAGCCCGCGTACTGCGCGGCCATGCAGGCAGCTGCCGGCTCATCGACGGCGACGCCGACGCCCGGCCAGGTTCGCTCGCCGACGGATACCGGCAGGGGATCGATCCTCCCCAGGCCCCCCATGCAAGCGGCCGCGAAGCCCAGACCGGCCTGCAGTCCGCCGCGGGACCGAGCACCGCAATCCACCAGCCGCGCGCCGGAGTCCAGGACGCGGACTTCGATCCCCAGCGCGTCGGCGTCGGCGACCATCGCGTCCACAAGCGCGGCGGCACGTTCGTTCATGGACAGGCTCACGGACTCTCCTCCTCGTCGAAGATCAGGATCTCACCCCGGCCGACCTCGGTCCGGTCACCGGACCACCTTGCCCAGGTCCCGCGCAGCATTGCGTCGTCCACCGTCAGCCCGAGCTGGCTGACGCGCCCCAGCTGCAAGCGGAGCGCGGGAGGGCGAAAGCGCGTGGCGAAGGCATAGCTGGGCAGCGGCTCCACGGTTCGACCGGAGATGAGGCTGCCCCGCTTGTTGCCGATCCCGGCCTCCGCGCCGACGCCGCCCAGCGCGATCACCGTGCCGGCCAGCATCCGCAGTCCGGCTCCGCTCCCCGTCTGACCGGCCACCACCACCAGCCCACGGCGCATGCCTGCGCCGGCCTCCTCTCCCGCGTCGCCGAACACGACGATCTCGCCCCCGCTCATGCCGGCACGAGCTCCGGGATAGGCAGCGCCGAGCCGGGCGCCCGCACCGCCCCAGATCCGCAGGAGACCGCCGGCCAGCTCGGCCCCCGCCCACGCGCCTGCGTCGCCACGCACGGCGATCTCGCCCCCGCTCATCCGGGCGCCGAGGTGCTCCCCGCACGAACCCTCCACGAGCACGCGGCCATGCGACATGCCGGTGCCGATCCCGTCGAGTTGGCGCAGGTCGCCGGTGAGCCACAGCTGCTCGTCGCCCGTGCCGGACACTTTGAACAGGTCACCGAGGCTCAGCCTCTGGCGGCCACAGCGCACGGTCATGGCCGCGACCTCGGCCGCATCAAGGCCTCGCAGCCGCTCGGGTGCGAGTACGCCCGCCGCGATCCGCGCCGTCGGCTGCGTCCGGAGCGTGAGCGTCAACGTCACGGCTGCTCCAGCAGCTCGCCGAGCGGGAAGTGAAATTCGCCGAGGTCGCCGCCGAAGTTGGCGGCGGTGACGTGCACGGCTCCCGCGGCGGCGGCGGCGTGCAACCCGCGGCGCATCGCTTGGCGCACGGCATCCTCGGAGACGCCGTCGATGACGATCTCGAACACCGCGCCGACGCCCTCCGGAACCAGCGTGTCGTCAATCTGGGCGCGCAGCGTGGGAGCCAGTCGATGGTTAGTCGAGGCGGGCATCGAGGAGGAGGTGAGCGCGCCGACCTTGCTGCCGCTGCGCACGACCCCGCCGGGGAACGGCAGCGCGATGCCCTCGCCGCGGATCGCATCTGCCGCCGCCTGTGCGGCGGCCAGCGCACCGGCGTCGTCGCCGGCTGCGACCACCAGGTTCCCTCCCCCGACGCCCCTGCCGACGCCGACGGAGTCGCAAACCAGGAACTCGCCCTCCATCACCGGGATCCGCCAGAAGCGCCGCCCCGCGATCACCTTGCTGGCCTGAAAGCCGTCGCCGAAATAGCGCAGCTTCGACCCCAGCGCCACAGTCCCCTCAGCGCCCGGCAGCCCGTCGAAGCAGGCCGTCGTCGGGCAGGTCATGACGCTTTGGCCCACACGCTCCAGGACCCGTTTGCCGACGCCCTCCCGGTCCATCGCGAACAGCAGCACGGCGACTCCCGGTCGGCCATCGGGGGTCTCCGCGGCGGCGAGCAGCCGTTCGATCGCGGCCTCGCACTTGCAGCCGATCACCGAGGTGGCAAAGCCGGACGCCGAGCGGGCCGCCTCCAGCGCCCACGCAGCGGTGGCGGCCGTGATCAGCAGTCGCGCATAGCGCATCGGGAACGCCTCGGCGAACGTGTCGCTGACCTCGGTCGCGCCGAGTATGTAGCCGCTCATGTCCGGGGGCTCCGCCGCTCGGCTTCCGGGCTCAGCTCGGTGGAGGGCCCCCGAGTCATCCGCCCGCCTCCACGATCCGAGCGGGCTCGCGCAGCGCCGTGTCGCGCACGGGATAGTGCTCGAACGCCACCGTGTAGCGCTCGCCGAACAGCGGCTGAAGGACGCGGTCCACTTCGGGATCGAATGCCGCACTGCTTGAGAGCAGCAGCCCGTCGTCGGCGCGGCGCAGGTCCCCGTCCTCGACCGCCAGCTCACCGCCCTTGATCACATAGCGAGGGGTGGCGAACATCTCCTCGCGGTCGGCGCGATCGTGGTAGATCGTCACGTCCGCATCGGCGCCGAGCCCTAGGTGGCCCTTGTCGCGCAGGCCGAGCCGGCGCGCGGGCGCGGCACGGGTGATGATCGCGATTTCGTTCAGCGTGTACTCGCGGTCCAGCCCGTCGGACAGGGCCGTGCGTCGGACCGCTCGTTGGTTGGCGCGACCCATCTGATCCTCCCGGAAGGCGCGGTCCATCAGCAGGCGGATCAGCTTCGGATAGCTTAGGAACGAGCCGCCGTTGGGATGGTCGGTGGACAGCATCACCTGCCAGGGGTCCCGGCCCAGCAGAAACAGCTCCAGTCCAATCCCCCACTGCAGGGCATGTACGTAGCTGCCCGCCCGGTACGTGTAGGGCACGATCCCGCAGCCGGTCTCCACTTCGGTGTCATGGTTGAGCCACTTGCCGCCTTCGAGGTCGCGGAGCACCGCCGACACCTGAGCGTCGGCCGTCATCGTCATCGCCGGCCCGAACATCACCTGGCCGACGTCGGCGGTGATCTCGGGATGCTTGTCCAGGTATTCGAGCAGCTCGGGCGCGCGGGACCGCGGTTGGCCCCCAGGCTTGCCACCGTAACTGTGGAACTGCAGGTGAGCGAAGTGCGCCTGGCGCCCTGAGAGCGTCCGCATCGTGTCCAGCGTCGTGTCGGCGTTGCCGGGGACGCCGAGGTTGTTGGCGTGAACGTGGACCGGATGCGGCAGCCCCAGCTCGTGCACGGCCCCGCCGATCGACTCGAGCACCTGGCGCGGGGTCACGTCGAAGCCCGCCACCGCGTCGTCGAGTGAATCGACGTGCCCGTTGCTCTGCTTCCAGAGCTCAACCCCGCCAGGGTTGACGAGCTTGACGCCGTAGCCGCCGGTCGCCTGAAGCCACCAGGCGACGACGTCGCGCAACCGGGGCGAGACCGCGCCGCCGGACTCACGGATCAGCTCGAACAGCACCTGGTTGTTGCCCATCAGAATCAGGAATGCCTTGTCGATCATCGGCGTGTCGCGCAGCTCGGAGAGCACGTGGCGTGCGGCCAGCGGCGGGGCGGCCGCCTCCACCACTGTGGTGTAGCCGAGCAGCGAGTAGCGGTAGCCGGTGGCGAACGTGGAGGGGACGAGCCCACCGGTGCCCGAGCGCAGGACCTCGGATCGATCCAGGGGATGGTCACGACGCTCGTCGGGGGAGAGCTTGCGTGCAGCGTTGACCTTGGGGCCGGCGATGTGGGCGTGGATGTCGACGCCCCCGGGCATCACCACCATCCCGCGCGCGTCGATCCGGCGGGCATCCGGATCGACCTCGGCGACCACCTTGCCGTCCTGCAGGCAGAGGTCGCGGACCTCGCCGTCGACGCCGTTGGCGGGATCGTGGATCGCTCCGCCGCTGATTCTGATCGCCGTCATCGCTCGATCTCCGCAAGCAACCGCGTCAGTAGCGCGGCCGCCGTCACGCCGTCGCCTGGCAGTGGCGCCTGCAACGTCAGCGGAACGCCATCCAAACGGTGGGCGGTGCCGGTGACCGACACGCCCGCGGGCTCAGTGCGAATCGACACCTCCACGCCCGGGACCGGCAGGCTGCACAGTGCGATCTCCGTTACGCCCGCGAGCGGATCGCCAGCGGCGCCCTCGACGCGCAGCGCCACGTCGATGCCTTCGCCGCTCGCGAGCGGCCGCGTGGTGGTGATCAGTTCCGGATGACCGCTGGCCAGATCGACGTTTCCGCAGTAGCCGGTCTGCCACGCCAGCACGTCTTCCGCGCCCCTGGTCCCGGCGGCGCCGGGCAACGGCAGCGTCACGACGTGGCGATCGTGGCTCAGCTCCCGCACCAGCTCGTTGAGCACCAGCACGCGCCGCTGACCGCCCGCACCGGCGCTCAGGCCGGGTCCATGCACGAACGCCACGTGGGGCACTGCGCCCACGCGCTCCAGCAGCCCTCCCAGCTCGCCTGCGAGATCGCGCGTGCGCAGCGCCAGGTTCCGTTGCAGTGCATGCAGCGAGGTCAGCGCTTCGAGGTCGCGCTCCCGCGCCCACCGGAGCCGTAGGTCTGCGCGCTGCGCGGTGGCGGTGTCACGGTCGTCGACGACCACCAGCGTGCGCTCGGCGCCCAGCCGGGAGGGCGAGCCGCCGCTGAAGCCGAGGCGCTCGAGCAGCCGCGGATGGCTGCGCATGGGGTCCTCTCGCCAGACGACGACCAACTGCGAGCGATCGCGAATTTCGCCCAGGGTGGCGGTGGAGACGCCACGCAGAGCGAGGGCCCCGGCGCCCGGCCAGGCGCCGGCCACCCCCGCGGCCGCGACCAGGGCCCCGAGTCGGTCGGCGAGCGTGACCGCAGCACGTGCATCTTCCACTGTGGCGCTCTCGAAGCCGTGCAGCAGCGGACGGCGCGCCTCGCGCAGCAGCTCGGCAGCCCGCCGCAGCGCCATCTCGACATCGGCCGGCTCACCCCCGATGGTCGCGGCCGGTGCGCTCGGCGTCCGGCGGACCCGATCTGAGAACCACTGAGCCCCCAAGTAGCAGGGAGGCTCCAGGCGCACCCCGTCGCCCGAGCGCTCGATGGTCACGTCGTCGCACAGGATGCCACAGCCGGCACAGGTGACCGGCCCGAAGTCAGCCACGGGCGAGCACGACTTCGGGCAGCGCGGCGAGGAGGCGGGCCCCGCGCGCGGCGAGCTCCGGCGCGCCGGAGCTCGCCGAGATCAGCGTGCATACCGGAGCGTCCTGTCTGATCATCTCGCCGGCATGTGGGATGTCGCGCACCAGTGCCGCCGGCCACCAGCCGGGATCGGGGGCGCGAAGGTCGCGGTCGGCGAACAGCACGAGCTTCACCCTCGCACACCTGGTGATTGGCGGCGTGCCCGCAGGCGGGAGGCCGAGACCGCGGGCCCCCCGGATATGGGCCTCAAAGCTGCACGGTCCGAACAGCTCCAGTCCGGCCGGCGGCCGCGGGTTGACCTCGAGCACCCACGCATGGCGCCCGTCCCAGACCGCATCCACCCCGAACGCTCCGCGCACGCCGAAGCGCGCCGCCATCTCGGCGCAGACCGCACCCAGCTGGCCGTCCAGCTCGGCCCGCTCCTCCTCCGGCAGACGGGGAGGCGCGACGTTGCCCGTCCACTGAAAGCCCGACGGGCGGTGCAGCTGCTCGGTGAGTCCGAGCACGGCGGCCCGCCGGCCGTCGCCGATCGCCACCGCCGAGCAAGACAGCCCGCGGACCCGGCGCTGCAGAATCTCGGTCGGCCGCAACCGCCCGCCCGCCCACCGGCGCACGCCGCGCCCGCCGCCGCCACGCCGCGGCTTGCGCAGCCACATATCGGCATCGCGCCCGCGGCGCGCGGCGCCTGTGGTCCGTGGCAGTTCGTCAGCCCGCCGGCTCTCCGGCGCGCGGGCTCCCGCCGACCGCGCCGCGGCGGCCACCGCCCAAGGGTCGCGCACCGCGGCCAGCAGCTCGGGCGGCGTTCCCAGCAGCTCGCGACCGTGGGCCAGCTGCTCCACCAGATCGGGCCGATTCTCGAAGCCCGCGCCGTAGACGACGGCGTCGCAGTCGACGTCGGCGGCCAGCGCCGCCAGGGCGTCGTTGTTCGCCGCCGTCGCGCCGGAGGCGAGCGCGCGCAGGTCAACGTCCCCGAAGCGATCGAGTGCTGTCACCCGATAGCCGTCTGCAACCGCAAGCTGGGCCAGCATGCGGGCGCTGACGGCGACCACCAGCACCTTCACGGCAGCCTCATTCCGGACAGCAACGCGGCAAGCAGGGTCGCAGCCACGAGGTCGGCGCTCGTTCCGGGATTCAGCCGGTGGTCGCGGCGACGCAGCGAGGCGTCGAAGTCGGCCAGCGAGCGCGTCCCGTCGCGCACCTCGCGAGCCGCCCTCATAACCGCCCGGGCAACCTCGGGGCCGGCTTTGCGCTCGATCAAGGTGTCCGGGTAAGAAGCGAGCAGGCCAACGTGAAGTGACACGATCGCATCGAGCGTGCGTACACCGTCGAGCAGCGCATCGGCCAGCAACCGCAAACCGGTGTCGAACACGATCGCGAAACCGGTCACGTACTCCGCTGCGATGCTGTCGCGGTGCGCGGCGGCCTCCATCGCCTCGCGCAGCGAGACGCGCGCGGGTGCTCTGACGTCGTGGATAGGCGCTTCGCCCAGCCCCCCGGGGCGGGCCCGGGCGATCGCCGGAAATGCCATGGCGGCATCGTCGACGTCGAGCTGCGCGAGGGTCCTCTCCGTGGCTGAGCGCAGACCTTCCTGCGCTCGCTGGACGGCTGCCGCGCGGACCAGCGGCGCGAACAGGAGCACGATCCCCAGGTTGGTGTTGGCGTCGACGACACGCGCAGTCGCGCGCACCCCGTCGGCGATCAGCTCTCCGACGCTGCGGCTGCGTGCCCGCGGGCGCGCGAACGCCGGGCCGAGCGCGAGCGCTGAGCGCACCATGTCGGCGTAGGTCGTGTCGGAGAAGTCATGCGCCGGCGTGACGTTGCCGGGCTTGGCGGCAGACACCTCCAGCAGGCAAGCGAGCTGGACCTGGTGCTCGAATAGGTCCCTGCTCAGCGTGGAGTGAGGTAGGGTTGCATCAACTCACGCCACCATACGATAAGAGGGAGGGACACAGTATGGCCATCACGCTGGCAACCGGAGAGGCTCTGACCGGCGACGGTAACGAGCTGGCCCACATCGATCTCCTGATCGGATCCAAGAATGGGCCGGTCGGCGCAGCCTTCGCCAGTGCCTTCGTCAACGAGAAGGAAGGTCACACCAACCTAATGGCGGTGGTTACCCCCAACCTCCCGGCCAAACCGGACACGGTGATCAGCAACAAGGTGACGATCAAGGGCGAGAAGCAGGCTGTGCAGCTGTTCGGCCCGGCTCAGGCCGGGGTCGCCCGCGCGGTGGTGGACTCGGTCGCCGAGGGCGTCATCCCCAAGGATCAGGTCGATGACTTGTGCCTGATCGTGGGCGTCTTCATCCACTGGGAGGCCACCGACGACAAGAAGATCTACGACTACAACTACGAAGCCGTGAAGCAGTCGATCGCGCGCGCTCTGGGCGGTGAGCCGAGCACCGACAAGGTGCTCGCGGAGACGCCCGACGCGCGTCATCCGTTCGCCGGCGGCGCCGAGGGCTAGCGCCGGCCGGCGGGAGCCGTGATCGCGCAGACCGGAGAGTCGCCGCTCACCGGTCTGCACGCGGTTGTCACCGGAGCCAGCTCCGGGATCGGGAGGGCGATCGCCTCCGCCTTAGCCGCCGCCGGGGCTCATGTCGGCATCGGCTTCTGGCGCTCGTCGGAGCCGGCGCGAGCCCTGGCGAGCGAGCTCGGCCCCGTCCATCCCCTGCTGCAAGCGGACCTGAGCACGCTGGACGGCTGCACCTCGATCGTGCGGCGGGCATTCGACGCGCTGGAGAAGGTCGATGTCTGGGTCAACAACGCCGGCGCCGATGTGCTCACCGGGGAGGCCGGTAGGTGGCCGGCCGAGCGCAAGCTGCAGGCGCTGCTGGAGCTCGATTTGAAGGCCACGATCCGCTGCTCGCGGCTGGTCGCCGCGCGCATGCGGCCCGGCGGGTGCATCATCAACATGGGCTGGGATCACGCCACGGTCGACGGGATGGCGGGCGACGACCCCGAGCTCTTCGCAGCCGTCAAGGCCGGCGTGCTCGGCTTCTCCAAGTCGTTCGCACGCTCGGTCGCTCCCGACGTGCGTGTCAACGTGCTGTGCCCGGGCTGGATCGAGACCGGGTTCGGGGCGGCCTCGGACCGTGACTTCTACGCCAATGTCGCAGCGAACACACCGCTGGGCCGCTGGGGCCGGCCGCAGGACGTGGCGGGCGCCGCGGTCTGGCTGGCCTCGCCGGCCGCGGCCTTCATCACCGGCCAGGCGGTCAACGTCAACGGCGGCAAAGTTGGCTGAGACGCTGTTCGTCACCGGCCGGCTGGCCGAGCCGGCGCTGCGCAACGTGCTATCCGAGCTGGGCATCGATCACCAGATCACCGTGATGAACATCAGCGTCGCCGCGCTCATGACCACGCGCTGGATCGCCAAGCGGCTCACGGTGCCGCCGGGAGTGGACGGCATCGTGATTCCGGGGCTATGCGAGGGCGACGTCGACTCGCTGCAGCAGGCCACCGGCTTACCGGTCCGCAAGGGACCGGCCGACGTGCGCGCACTGCCGGAGTGGTACGGGCGCGAGGCCGTGCGGGCGCAGCTCGGTGCGCGTGACGTGCGTGTGTTCGCCGAGATCAACGAGGTGCAGTCGCTCTCGCCCGAGCAGGTGAGCGACCGGGCGCAGGCCTACCGCGCGGAAGGAGCCGATGTGATCGACCTCGGCCTGTCGCTGGATCGCTCATGGCTGACCGACGGGCCGCCGACGATCGGAGCGCTGCGCGAGCACGGGCTGTCGCTCAGCATCGACACGCTTGATCCCGAGCACATCCGCATGGCCGACGCCGCCGGCGTGGATTACGTGCTCAGCCTTACGCCGGAGACGATTGGCCTGGCTGAGGACCTGCGCGCCACTCCGGTGCTGATCACCGAAGATCCCGACGACCTCGACGGCCTTGACCGGATGGCCGCCCGGATGGAGCAGCTGGACCGTCCGTACCTGCTCGACTCGATCCTGGCTCCAATCAACTCTGGCTTCGCCGCGTCGCTGGCGCGCTACGTCGAGGTCCGCCGTCGCCACCCCGAGGCGGAGCTGTTGATGGGGATCGGCAACCTGACTGAGCTCACCGAGGCCGACTCGACCGGAGTGAGCGCATTGCTGATCGGCTTTTGCCAGGAGGTCGGCATCGGCGCCGTGCTGACGACCGAGGTCATCGGATGGGCGCGCGGGGTGGTGCGCGAGACGGTGCTTGCGGCACAGATCATGCACCTGGCCCAGCGCCAGGCGCGACCGCCGAAGCACATCGACTCCGGGCTGCTGACAAGCAAGGACGAGTTGATGCGCGCTCCCTCGGAGGAGGAGCTGCGCGCGATGCAGGCCAAGATTTCCGATGTCAACTACCGGCTGTTCGCCGACGCCGACTGGCTGTACGCGTTCAACGGCGAGCGGTTCATCCGGGGGACGAACATGTACTCAGTTTTCGACCAACTCGACGTCGAGGACGCCTCGCATGCTTTCTATCTCGGCAAGGAGCTGATGAAGGCCACGATCGCGCGTGGCCTGCGCAAGAGCTACCGCCAGGAGGGGGCCCTGGACTGGGGCCTATTGACCTTTCCCGAACCTCGACGGGAGGACACCCGATGAAGAAGATCCTGATCCAACTCGACACCGACCTGCACCCCAGCCCGTTCGACGCGATCGCCGCCTACGACGCCGGTGTGGACGTCGTGCTGGGGTTCGGCCAGATCACCCCCGAGAACCTGGACGCCGTCGTCCAAGGTGCAATCTTCCCGCGCGGCCCGGATGGCCTGGCCAACACCGCCTTCTGGGTGGGTGGGTCAAACGTGCGCGACGGCGAGGCGGTGTTCGAGGCGGCGCAGAAGCTGTTCTTCGAACCCTTCAAACCGTCGATCATGCTCGACTCGGACGGCTCCAATACGACCGCGACGGCCGGGCTGGCCCGGGCCCGCGACGCGGTGACGCTGAAGGGAAGCCGTGCGGCGGTCATCGGAGTCGGGCCGGTCGGATTGCGCACGGCGGAGCTGTTACGCCGCGAGGGCGCCGCGGTCACCGTCCTGACGTTCCCGCCCGACGTCATGGAGGGCGGCTATCGCCGCGCCTCGGGCGTCCCGGTTGCGCAGGAGGCGGGGTTTGAGGTCGTCGAGCCGGCGTCCAGCGATGAGCTCGACGCCGCTCTGGCGGGCCACGCTGCGGTGTTCGCCGCCGGTCCCGCGGGCACGCAGGTCCTGCGGCGCAGCGGCTGGTCGCAGGTGGACGGCCTGCAGGTGATCACCGACTATTCGGCGGCCGAGCCCGCCGGGGTGGAGGGCGTTGCTCGCGACGATGACCTAGAGGATGAGGATGGCGTCAAGAAGCTCGGGGCGCTTGCCGTGGGCGGTCCGAAGATGAAGCTGCAGAAACGCTGCGTGCAGAGGATGTTCGAGGACAAAGGGATCGTGCTGGACCTTGGTGGCGTCTATGACGTCGCCCTGGACACGCTGTGAGCGGGGCGCCGCGGGCCCACGTCCACGACGGGGCCGTGGCGCACGCGCCGTCAGACGCTGGCAGCCGTGCGTGACTTGGAGAACACGAACTTCCCCATCGGCCCGTCAAGCGGGCCGTCGGGGTCAGGTCGCCAGAGGACGGTGTCCTCGATCTTGCGCGCCAGCGTGAAGTCCTTGTCGGTGATGCCACCCGCCGAGTGTGTGGCCAGCTTGACCCAGAGCTTTCCCCACGTGACGTTGAGGTCGGCGTGATGGCCCGCGGCCTCGCACAGGTACCCCACCTGGTTGACGGCCATCAGCGTCGTGGGCCAGCCGTCGGTGTTGAACTTGCGCCGGATCCAGTCACCCTCGTAGTACCACTCGTCGAGGCCGAGCTCGGACAGCTTGGCCGGAATCTCCTCATCGCTGTAGGTCCGCTCTTTGCTCATCGCCTGATTATATGCCCCGCGTAGCCGGCGTCGACCCGGGCACGGTCTCGTTCGACCTGTGCGTGCTGCAGGACGGCGAGGTGGTCGTCGAGCAGGTGTTCGAGACGGGCTCGCTGAGCGCGAAAAGCGGGCCGCTGCTGGAGGCGCTCGCGCGCCACGGGCCCTATGACCTCGTCTACGGTCCGAGCGGGTACGGGCTGCCGCTGGTGCCCGCCGCCCATGTCGGAGAGCGCGAGCTGGCCGAGATGGTGCTCGTGCGAGAAGACGAAGCGCGCGCCGACACCGGGGTCGGGGGAGTTCGCTCGCTGCTTAGGGCACTGGCGGGCAGCGGCCTGCCCGTCGTGTTCGGTCCTGGCGTGATCCATCTGCCGTCGGTCCCGCCCCACCGCAAGTACAACCGGATCGATCTGGGGACCGCGGACAAGGTGTGCGCGGCGGCTTACGCGATCGTCGAGCAGTCCGCCAGGCGGTCGATCGCGCTGGGCCAGACGGCGATGGTGCTGCTCGAGCTGGGGGGCGCTTTCACCGCGGCCCTGGCGGTTGCCGGCGGCCAGATCGTCGACGGCGTCGGCGGGTCCTCGGGACCGCTCGGGGCACGCGCCGTCGGGGCGCTGGACGGCGAGCTGGCGTACCTGCTGGGGCCGGCGCTGCGCAAGCGCACGCTGTTCACCGGCGGGGCCCTGGATCCCGCGGGCGTCGGGGAGATCACCGACCTCGCGGCGCTGTGGTCTTCACCGGCGCACGCCGACGGTTGGACGGCCCTGCTCGAGGCCGCCACCAAGACGGTGCGAAGCCTGGTGGTCAGCGTGCCGGCCCCCCACGAGATCGTCGTGTCTGGCCGTCTGGCCCGCCTGCCGGAGCTAGTCACTGCGTTGGCGTCGTCGCTGGGCGACATCGCTCCGGTGATCGCGCTCGTTCCCGGTCGTGCGAGCGCGGCCGCACACGGTGCGGCGCTGCTGGCCGACGCGCTGGCCGGGGGTCGCAATTTGGTCCTGGCTGAGGTGCTGAGGCTGCGCGAATCCGGCGGTACCGCGCTCGACCATCTGCGCGTGGTCGGCGCCGAGACGATCTCGCTGGGATGACGCCGGGCGATCGGTATCCGGCGTCGCCGAGATCAACCGCGTGCCGGCAATTGACCTTGTATCACGGCACCCGCCATGTTAGGTTCGAACTTCCCATTGTCGAATGAGAGGAGAGCCCCGTGAGCGACCAGCTGGCGGATCTGGACAAGCAAAATGGGATTACCCTGGGTCGCGTGCTCGGGCGGGGAAGCGTCGGGCAGGCCGAAGAGGGCGGCGGGGGCAAGATGCGCGCCACCGTCCGGATCCCGATGGATGAGCTGGTCTTTGAGCCGAGGGTCCTCGTCCTCCCGCATGGGGGCGACCTGGAGCTCGAGATCATCAACGACGACAACAACTCCCATTGCGCGGTCTTGCCGAGCAATGGTGACCTCAAGTTCATCTGGTTGGAGAACTATGCCCGAGGAACGGCGAGCCTCAACCTCGACGGCCCGGGCTACTACTGGTACGGCTCCCGGACAGGAAACGATGAAGGTCGCGGCCTGACCGGCACGATCGTCGTAGGCGGGGAAGTCCCCGAGGAAGCCCGTCTCGCCCGCCCGCCCCAGCCCCGTCCGTAGAAAGGAGCAGTTGATGGCAACCAAGACTGAATACGTAGACGCAGGGAAGGCCGTCGACTTCCAGACTCTGAGCCTCGTGGTTGGGAGTGCGCCGCCGGTGTCCAAGGACGTCACGTACGAGCGCATTCTTAACGCCCGCGAGCAGGAGCCGCACAACTGGCTCTCCTACTACGGCGCCTACAACGGGCAGCGCTACAGCCCGCTCGACCAGATCAACACCGGGAACGTCAAGAACCTGACTCCCGCCTGGGTGTTCCAGTGCGGCTCGATGGGCATGCACTCGGGCGCGTCGACGTACTCGTTCGAGGCGTCCCCGCTCGTCGTCGACGGCGTCATGTACGTCACCGGCTGGGACGGCTGGGTCTGGGCGCTGGACGCCAAAACGGGACAGGAGCTGTGGCGCTACAAGCACGCGTCCCCCTACGACGTCTCGCTGTGCTGCGGCAACGTCAACCGAGGGTGTGCCGTGGCCCAGGGGAAGGTGTTCGTCACCACGCTGAACGCCCACGTGCTCGCGCTCGACGCCGAGACCGGCAAGTGCGTCTGGGACCAGGTGTATGGCGATGTGCGGGCCGGTGAGAGCGCAACAGTCGCTCCTCTGATCGTGAAGGACATGGTCATCGTCGGGAGCTCCGGCGGCGAGTTCGGGGTGCGTGGTCACGCCGACGCCTTCAAGCTCGAGACCGGAGAGCGCGTCTGGCGCTGCTACATGGTGCCGGCCCCCGGAGAGCCCGGATCCGAGACCTGGCCCTCCGACGGCGAGGCCTGGGCGCGAGGCGGCGCGAATTGCTGGACCACGCCCACCTACGACCCGGAACTCGATCTCCTGTACTTCAATACCGGCAACCCATGCCCCGACTTCGACGGGGGCGTCCGCGAGGGCGACAACCTCTACACCGACTGCGTCGTTGCGGTCGACCCGGGCAGCGGCCAGATCCGCGCGCACTACCAGTACACCCCACACGACGTGTGGGATTACGACAGCACGATGGAGAACATCCTGTTCGAGATGGACGGTCGCAAGTGTCTGGGGCATTTCGACAAGAACGGGTACTTCTTCGTCCTGGATCGCACGGACTGCAGTCTCATCCGCGTCGTGCCGTTCGTCGACCGCATCACCTGGGGCGAGATCACAGCCGACGGCAAGGTCACGCCGAAGGTGTTCCCCGAGAAGGAGGGCGACCCGGTCCACTTCTGGCCGGGGCCGGCCGGCGCCAAGGAATGGACGCATGCAGCCTATAGCCCGAAGACGGGGCTCTTCTACGCCCCGGTCCAGGACATCGGTGCGACCGCCACGCGGCGCCGCCGGGAGTTCAAGGAGAGCATCCCCTACTGGGGAGCGGGCGTAGCCGTCGACGGCGAGGACATAGCCGGGTCCATATCCGCCTTCGATCCGTCCACGGGCGAAGAGACGTGGCGGTTCCGCAATGAACAACCGATGTGCGCGTCGGTGCTGGCCACGGCGGGCGACCTCGTGTTCGCCGGCGCCCCCTCCGGAGACTTCAGGGCGCTTAACGCCAGCACCGGGGAGGTGTTGTGGAAGTACCAGTGCGGAAGCGGCCACCACAGCAACCCCTCGACCTACAGCGTCGACGGAAGGCAGTACATCGCCGTACCGACCGGGTGGGGCGCTTGGACCGAAGGGTTCCTTCCCGGGATGCTCGGGGCGGCTGGAGGAGCTGCGCTCTTCGCCTTCGCCCTGCCAGAGGGTTAGGCGTTACGAGCGGTTGGCGATCTGCCACGCCGAGAGGCGTGGCAGATCGCTGCGCTCACCTGAGGTCGACGTGAAGTCCACTCTCGGCTCGTTCCAGCAGCGCTGCCAGGGCCCCGCCGGCGATCTCACTGGGATCACATGATCGGCAGTCTTCTCGTACTTGGGTTTACGCTCAGTCTGGACAACTTCCGGACCGCGGCAGTGCTCGGCGGCCTTCGCCCGGGGTGGCGTCGTTCCGTGCAGATCGCCTTGATGTTCGGGTTCTGGGATGGCCTAGCACCACTGGTGGGCATATTGGTCGGGCACTACTTGGGCCAGAGGATCGGCTCGACAGCTGACACTGTGGGGGCGATCGCGCTGGCTGCGTACGGACTGTTCCTCATCGTTCAGTCATGGCGAACCGCGGAGCCGGAGGAGCTGAATCAGCAGTTTGCGATGTTTGGCCTTCCTCTGCCGTTGAGCGTGGACAACATAGTCGCAGGCACCAGCCTGGGCTTGCTTGGGTTCTCCCCTTGGCTTGCGCCCCCGCTCTTCGGCTGCATCACGGTTCTGATGTCGCTCGTTGGGTTGCAGCTCGGGCGGGTAATCGCCTACTTCATACACATCCGCTCTGATCTCCTCACCGGTGTAGCGCTCGTGATCATGGCCGTGATGGTGTGGCAAGGGGTGATCTGAACTAGTCGGGAATGCGACGGGCACGCCCGTCGGCGCGATTCAGCGAGTATCGGATCCGCGCCACGCGCCAGCGCCGTAATCAAGAGCACATTGCAATTGGAACCACCTCTGATTAGATTGCCGTCCTGAGGTCCCGGCCCACCTGCGCCGGGCGTGGCGAAGGGGAGGTGACATGGAGGCGGCGACTGTCGGGGCCACGCGGCGGCTGGCGCTGCGAGCGTTCTGGGCATCGCTCGATGGGGGGCAGCGGCGGACGATGGCGATGATGATCGTCGTCGTCGCGGGGCTGCACGTGATTGGCTTCTTGACGCTGATCGCGCTTGTCGCGCCGAACCACTACGGCCTCGGCAGCGCGGGGGTGTTCACGGTCGGGGTCGGCGTGACCGCCTACACGCTCGGTCTCCGGCACGCGTTCGACGCGGATCACATATCGGCGATCGACAACACCACCCGGAAGCTGATGCAGGAGGGCAAGCGGCCATTGAGCGTCGGGTTCTGGTTCTCGCTCGGGCACTCGACGATCGTGTTCATGCTGGCGTTCTTGATCTCGGTCGGCGTGCGCTCGCTCGACGGTCCGGTCAAGAACGACAGCTCGACGCTTCACCAGACGACGAACTTCGTCGGCAGCGGGGTCTCAGGCGGGTTTCTGTACATCATCGCGGCGCTGAACATCGTCGTGCTGATCGGGATCATCAAGGTGTTCCGCGAGATGAAGAGCGGCAAGTTCAACGAGGAGACGCTCGAGGAGCAGCTTCAGAAGCGCGGCTTCATGAACCGCTTCTTCGGCCGGCTGACCAAGACGGTCACCAAGCCCCAGCAGATGTACCCGATCGGTGTGCTGTTTGGGCTCGGGTTCGACACCGCCACCGAAGTCGCGCTGCTGGTGATCGCCGGCACCGCCGGCGCGGCCGGGCTTCCGTTCTACGCAATCCTGTGCCTGCCGGTCCTGTTCGCCGCCGGAATGTCGCTGATGGACTCAATCGACGGCTCGTTCATGAATTTCGCCTACGGCTGGGCCTTCTCGAAGCCCGTGCGCAAGGTGTTCTACAACATCACGATCACCGGGCTGTCGGTCGCGGTGGCGCTTGTGATCGGCACTATCGAGGTCGGCGGCCTGGTCGCCTCGGAGCTCAACCTGTCCGGGTCGTTCTGGAACTGGTTTGAGAACATCAACATCAACTTTCTCGGGTTCGTGATCGTCGGCATGTTCGTCGGCACCTGGGGGACCGCGCTGGCCGTCTGGCGGTTCGGAAGGATCGAGGAGCGCTGGAGCGCGCACCTGGGCGACACGCGCTCCGCCCGATAGCAGGAGAATCTCCGCCGGGTGACCCTCGCGCCTGACGTCCCACCCCTGGCGTTCGCCGATCTCGATGATGCTGTCCGAGCGCTGCGCGAGTCCGGGCTCAGGCTGTCCACCCCTCGCCGACTGGTGCTGGAGGCGCTGTTCGCCGCCGACGGTCCGGTGTCAGCCGCGCACCTCGCCGGCGAGCTGTCGATCGACGAATCATCCGTTTACCGCAATCTCGAGGTACTCGAGCAGCACGGCCTCGTGCGACACATCCATCTCGGCCACTCACCGGGCCTCTACTTCCTGGTCGCCGACCAGGAAGCCGAGTATCTCTACTGCGAGCGCTGCTCTAAGGTCACCGCGGTGTCACCAGATCGCCTGGACCCGGTGCGCAAGCGCATCCAACAGCAGTTCGGCTATGCGGCCCGCTTCACCCACTTCGCAATCGTCGGCCTCTGCCGGGAATGCGCCGCTTCCGTCCCGCCGACGCCGACTTCAGGGGACCACGAGCATCTTCACAGCCACGGCGGCTACGTCCACTCCCACCCGCACAGCCACTCGAGCCAGCACGAACACGCCCGCAATCAGGACTGACCGGCGCACCGCCTGAAGCCGTCCTCAGCTCGTGGGACGAACGCCCGCTTCCTGCGTGATGCCCTCGAGCGGCGGCGCGGCGCGGCGCCGTCGCCAGTCGCGGACCGAGCCGGCTCGCGGCGCATCGTCGGCAGCACCGGGCGGTGCTTCTGGCCCTCGAGCTCAAAGGCGGTCGGGATGCTGTCCACTGGCGTTCGCATACCCACGCATGGCGTTCGGATATCCGCGCGGGAGCGACCTTCACCGCCGATGGTCAGCTCGCGGACCGGCCTGCCGGCCAGCGGACTGACTTTCGGTTAGCCGAGCGCCTCGCTGACCGCTTGCAGCCGATGTGGCTCGAGCCGCTCGAGCTGACTCTCGGCCCGCGCCGCGAGTCCGGGGAGATCGAAGCTTGCCAGCTCGGGCAGCTTGGGGGCCAGCTCCTCGAGCGCGCGCCAGAGGGAGAGCTTGCCGTTGATTCCCAGCGCCAACCCCTCGAGCTCCACGACTCTGCTGAGCGGCGAATAGTCGCGCAGACTGCCGTTCAGCTTCAGCCTGCCCAGCTTCTCCGCAGCCCAGGCGCCGACCCACTTCAATCGGTCGACCCGGATACCGAGCGCGCCCATGATCTCCATCAGCTTCCGGCGGTCCTCGGCGATCTCCTCGGCGAGGCCGTCGAGAAACGTGCCGTAGTCCGACGAGCGGTTGTGCGCCGCGGAGCGCTTTGCGAGCTCGTGGCCGACGGTTGAGCCCGCGAGGTGGTCGTTCAGGTAGATCGCCAGCAGCATGTCGGTAGCGCTGCCCGAAAGTGAGGACGCCTACGCACCGGCCAATGCTGACGGGCGCCGAAGCCGTTGCCCACATGCTCATTCGGGTAGTGGTACCTCATGCCAAACGACCTCGAGCAGCAGCTGAGCACCTACCTGACCGACGTCCATGCGATCGAGCTCCAGGCCCTGGCGCAGGTGACGCGGGCGCGGAAGGTAGCGGGCGATCCGGAGATCGAGGCCGCGTTCGCCGATCACGTCCGTGAGACTGAGCGCCACCAGCGCTACGTCGAGGATCGTCTCGAGGCCCGATCTTGGGCCCCAGTTCCGCAGAAGGACCTTGCCGGTCGCGTGGGCGGCGTCGGCATGGCGCTGTTCGCTCGCTTTCAGCCCGACACCCCGGTCAAGCTCGTTGCGCACGCGTACTCGTACGAGCGGATGGAAATGGCGGCGTACGAGCTCTTGGTCAGGCTCGCCGAGCGCGCAGGTGACGGGGACACCGTCCTGACCGCTCGGATGATCGAGCAGGAGGAGCGCGCCATGGCCGACCGTCTGGTGGGCCTCTTCGACCGGGCCGTCGACGCGTCGCTTCAGGACAAAGACACCGAGGCCATGGGCAAGCAGCTCGACGCCTATTTGGCCGACGCGCACGCGATCGAGGAGCAGGCAACGCAGCTGCTGAAGAAGGGACCGAAGCTGGTGGGAGTGGACGAGTTAGCCAGCGCGTTCGAGGACCACCTCGCCGAGACTCGCCAGCACAGCGAGCTGATCGAACAGCTGCTCCGCGCGCGCGACGAGAGCCCGTCGGCGATCAAGGACGCCGCGCTGCGCCTCGGGGCGCTGAACCTCGGCATGTTCTTCAAAGCGCAGGTCGATACGCCGGTGAAGCTCGCCGGCTTCGCCTACGCCTTCGAGCACCTCGAGGTCGCGGCCTACGAGCTGTTGGGGCGCGTCGCCGCCCGGGTCGGAGACGAGGAGACCGTGAACGCGACGTTGGGCATCGTGGTTCAGGAACGGGCGGCGGCGGCCCGAGTCCACGGTCTCTTCGACCAGGCGCTGGAGGCCTCGCTGGAGTCAGCTAACGTCGAGGTCTGAGTCCGCCGAGGGGAACCCCGCTTATACGGGGTGGCCGCGCCGGGGGCGCCGGCCGCCCTATTATACATTGCGTCGCGCATAATTTACGGCATCAACCTTCTGCTAGGCTCGCATCTCATGAGCGGCGATCCGGCAATCCAGGTCGAGCAGCTCGTGCGTGAGTTCCGTAAGGGTCCGCGTGCCGTCGACGGCATCGATCTTCAAGTAGCGACGGGAGAGATCTACGGGTTCCTCGGTCCGAACGGCGCCGGCAAGTCGACGACCGTGCTGATGTTGACGACCCTGCTACCGCCGACCAGCGGCCGAGCCACAGTGGGCGGCTACGACATTGTGCGCCAGGGCGCCCAGGTAAGGGCCTCGATTGGGGCAGCGCTGCAGGAAGCCGCGCTGGACGCGATCCTCACTGGTCGCGAGCATCTGGTCCTCCAGGCCACGCTCCAGGGACTGCCCTCCGCGGCGCGAAAGCAGCGCGCGGCCGAGCTGCTCGAGCGAGTGGGGCTGATGGAGGCCGCGGACCGGCGCGTCGGCGGTTACTCCGGCGGAATGAAGCGGCGGCTGGATCTGGCGCTGGCGCTCGTGCACTCGCCGCGAATTCTGTTCCTCGATGAGCCCACGACCGGGCTTGACGTTCAAAGCCGCACTGCGCTGTGGGAAGAGGTCTCGCGGCTGGCGCGTGACGAGGGAATGACCGTGTTCCTGACCACTCAGTACCTGGAGGAGGCCGATGCTCTCGCCGACCGGATCGGCATCATCGACCACGGGCAGATCGTCGCTGAGGGAACGCCCACCGACCTCAAGGCCCAGATCGGCAGTCCGAGCGTCGAGGTCGTGCCGTTCGAGCCCGAAGCCGGAGAGCGGCTGGCGGAGCTTCTCTCACGCTTCGGTGAGCGGCGGGGAAACGGTCGCGGCGCAGTCACCGTCCAGCTACCGGGCGGCGAAGCGCAGCTTGCCGAAGTCGTCCGCGCCTTGGACCAGGCCGACCTGCGGGTCGAGTCGCTCCAGCTCCACCAGCCCTCGCTCGACGACGTGTTTCTGGCCAAAACGGGGCGCAAACTCGAGGGTTCCGGCGGGGGCGCAGCCGTGGAGGAAGCCCCCCCGGCGCGTCGCGGCAGGAGGCGGCGTGGCCGTTGAGGCTCCGGCAATCGGCTCGCAGTGGGGGGCGCGGCCCTCCGGGGGTGTCGGGCTCATCGAGCAGACGCTTGCCGTGGCGCGGCGATCTGCCGTGCGCACGCTGCGTCAGCGCGCGCTTTTGATCTTCCCGCTCGTTTTCCCTTTGATCCTGTTCGCGATCAACGGCTCGGCGCTCAGCCCGGCCACGCGCATCCCCCATTTCCCCACCCACAACTACCGCGACTTCCTGATCGCGATGCCGTTCATCCAGGGCGCGATGTTCGTCTCGATCACCGCCGGCGTCGACTTGGCGCGCGACATCGAGTCGGGCTTTCTGAACCGGCTGGCACTGACGCCGTTGCGCGGTGAGGCGCTGCTCGTCGGTCAGCTGGGAGGGGCGTTCGTGCTCGGCGTCGTGCAGGCGATCGTCTACCTGCTCGTCGGCCTGGCCACCGGCGTGACGTTCGTCACGGGCGTGGGCGGCGCGCTTGTGCTGCTGGCGCTCTCGATCCTGATCGCCTTCGGATTCGCCAGCCTGGGGGGACTGCTCGCGCTGCGCTTCGGTAGCGGCGAGGCGGTGCAGGGCATCTTTCCGCTGCTGTTCGTGACGTTGTTCCTGAGCTCCTCGAGCCTCCCTCGCAACCTGATCAAGGCGACGTGGTTCCGCGATATCGCCACATACAACCCTGTCTCCTACCTACTCGAGGGCCTACGCAGCCTGGTGATAACGGGCTGGGACGCGCAGGCCCTGGCACTCGGATTCGGGTTCGCGGCGGCCTTGCTGGTGATCACCTTGGGGTTCTCGCAAGCGGCGATGAGATCGAGGCTGGCCCGCAAATGAGACGCTTCCTGAACGTCACCCAGGCGGTCGCCTGGCGCTCGATCCACAACACGGTGGTCAATCCGGCGCTCCTGATCCCGTCGATCATCTTTCCGCTGTTCTTCCTGATTGCGTTCGCCGGCGGGCTCTCGCGCATCAGCGACGTGCCGAACTTCCATTACAGCCCGGGCTATACCGCGTTCCAGTTCGTGTTCGTGTTCCTGCAGTCGGCCGCGTTCGGCGGCGTGTTCACGGGGTTCGCCGTGGCCCGCGACTTCGACTCCGGCTTCGCCCGGCGCCTGCTGGTCGGCGCGCCCCGCCGCAGCGGCATCATTGCCGGCTATGCGGTCGGGGCGCTGCTGCGCTGGGCGCTCACTGCCACCGTGGTGACAGTCGCCGCTCTGATCGCGGGGATGAACATCTACGGCGACGGGATCCAGCTCTTCGGGCTGCTGGGCCTGGGCGTGGCGATGAACTTCGCCGCCGCCCTATGGGCCTGCGGCGTGGCGATGTTCCTGCGTACCGAGCAGGCCGGGGCGCTGATCCAGATGCCGGTGTTCGTGCTCCTCTTCCTGGCGCCGGTCTATGTGCCGCTCACCCTGCTGACCGGCTGGATCCACGATGTGGCGAATCTCAACCCGGTGACGGCTGTGCTCGAGGCAGGTCGCGGCCTGCTGGCCGGCTCGCCGGTCAAGGTGCTGATCGCGTTCGTCGCCCTCGCCGCGGGGGCGGCGCTGCTGGCGGCGTTCGCCCGCCGCGGTCTGGCGTCGGCCGAACGCGCCGGTTGAGCTGAATTGAACCGAGCGAGCCTGGGTAGCCCGCGTGGCGATGACGTCGCCGCCTGCACGTTCACCGCGCTGATCGCGTGAGCCGGTTCAGAGGCCCACTGGCGGACAGCTATCCGGCAGCCGTGCTGCTGGTGGTGTTCGCGCTGATTCCCTACCTGGCGCTTAGCTCGGCGATCAATCCCCTGCTGCCGGTGCTCGCCAAGAGCCTCCCGCTGAGCCGCCAGGCGTTGCAGCTGACGACCGGGATGGCGAACGCGGCGTACGCATTCGGCACGGTGATGGCCGTCCAGTTCGCGGTCCACCTTCGCGGCCGTCGGATGCTGCTCATCTATTCGAGCCTGTTCGTGATCGGCTCGGTGATGAGCGCACTGGCGTTCACTCCGGGCTTGTTCATCGCCGGGCACGTGCTGCAGGGGCTCACAACCAGCTTGATGCTGATCGCCGCGGTTCCGGCACTGGTGATCGGCTGGCCGCCGTCGAAGATGCCCTGGACTGGTGTGGTCATGAACCTGGGCATTTTCGGCGCCGTGGCGTTGGGCCCGGTGGTGGGCGGCGTCCAGGCCGGAGCAGGCGACTGGAAGCCGCTGTTCTGGATCGTCGCCGGGTTAGGTGCATTGGCGCTCCTGTTCGTGGTCCTGACGTTCGAGGACCAGCCCCCGCAGGACCACAGCGCGCCGTGGGACTGGGTGGCGCTCGTGTTGGCCGGCGGCGGCTCGGCAGCGGCGTTCTTCGGCGCCTCGGAGCTGCTCACGCACAGCATGCTCAGCGTGATCGTGCTCCTGCCACTGATCGCCGGGCTGGCGATGATCATCGCCCTGGTCGTGTTCCAGTACCGAGCCAGGAACCCGCTGATGCCGGTCAAACAGCTCGCCACGACCTATCCGGTGGCGGGGATCCTGGTCGCCATGTGCGCCGGCGCGGCGTCACTGGGAGCTGTGGGGCTCGCCGAGACGGCGCTTCAGACCCGGACCACGCCCACTCACGCGGCGATGCTGTTCTTGCCGGAGTTCGGGGCAGCAGCCGCCGCGGCCGTGCTGTTCGGGCTGCTGTTCAAAACGCGGTTCATCCCGCTGCTCGTGATCGGCGGCATGGCCATGCTGTCCGGGGGCGCCGCGGTCCTGACCGGCGTGGCCCACGGACCGAACGCGCTGGTAGCGGTCGGGTCTGGGCTGATCGGCCTCGGCGTCGGCTCTTCGGTCTCGCCGGCGCTGTTCCTGGCCGGCTTCTCGGTCCGCTCGGCGCAGATCCAGCGCGTGTTCGCCCTGGTCGAGCTGCTGCGAGGCGCCGCCGCCTTCATCGCCGTCCCGCTACTGCTCCACCTGGCGACGACGGTCGCGGCCAGTCCGCAGGCCGGGATCGGCACCGCCATGTGGGTGTGCCTCGGCATCGCGGCGGGAGGCGGGACGATCGCGGTTTATTTGCTGGTTTTGGGCCGCGCGCGGCTGCAGCGCCCCGACCTTGAGCGCTGGCAGCAGGGCGAGGAGCCGGCGTGGGAGTCGCCGCCGCTGGCTGCCGGCATCCGGGGCCAGCGGCCTGGCCGCTCGCTCGGCGCCACCGGTTAACGGGTTGTTGCCGGGCCACCCGCGCAATCATGGTCGGTGATGGCGCCGACCGAAGGCCAGATGGAGCTACCCGCGGGGCCGGAGCTCGAGCTCGGAGCGAAGGTCGAGCTGCGCGGACACGACGTCCTGACCGGCACGTGCTCCTGGACCGATAAGACGCTGGTGCGCGAGGCCGATTGGTACCCGCGCAAGACGATGAGCGCAAAGGACCGGCTCGTTTACTACGCGTCGCAGTTCCCGATCACGGAGATCGACTCGACCTACTACGCGCCCCCGGCTGAGCGGCAGGCCGAGCTATGGGCCGCTCGGACGCCCGATGGCTTCCGCTTCAACGTCAAGGCCTATTCGCTTCTGACGGGGCATCCCACCCGACCGGCGTCCCTGTGGCCTGACATCCGCGAGCAGCTTGATCCCGAGACCGAGGGCAAGCGCAACGTCTACGCACATCACCTGCCAGCGGATGCGGTGGACGAGGTTTGGCGCCGCTTCGAGGCGGCCCTGAGACCGCTGCACGAGGCGGGCAAGCTGGGAGCGGTGCTATTTCAATATCCCCCGTGGTTCGTGCCAAAGCGCGATAACCGCCAGGAGCTGGGGCGGCTGGCGGAGCGCTTGCCCCACTACCTGGTCAGCGTCGAGCTGCGGGCGCCGAGCTGGCTCAAGGAAAAGCGTGACCGTGAGCGCACGATCGGGTTGCTGCGAGATCATGAAATCGTGCTGGCGTGCGTCGATGCGCCCAAGGCCTCAGAGCTCCCGCGAGGCCTCTTCACCACCACGAACGCGCAGCTGCTGCTCGTCCGCTTTCACGGCCGCCTGGACAGCACGTGGAAGGGAACCTCGCGCTCGGCGGCCGAGCGGTTCCGGTACCTGTATTCGGAAAAGGAGCTCCGCGAGCTTGCTCGCCCGCTGGCGCGTGCGGCAGAGGAGGCTCGGGAGACGCATCTGCTGATGAACAACTGCTACCGCGACTACGGCGTCAGGAACGCTGACCAGCTGCGCGGGCTGCTGACGCAAGGCAGGCGCTGAAGCGGGGCGGCTCGAAGGCTGCCGCCGCCGCGAGTTGTCAGGGCGTGCTGAGGCCCTCGAGGGGGTTTTTCGCAGGCATATCCCTCTCGTTCCGGGCCCCGGAGCTGACTGGGCGAGGTTGGCTTATGGCCGACCTACGCTTAAGCCTCCACTCAATACCACGTGTAATCATTGCGGTAGCCCGATCTCTCGGCCGCGTTTGACCGCAAAGGAGCATCTCGATGAGCGACCCGATTCGTCCCCGGACCACGACCGATTCAGGCATCCCCGCCACGAGCGACGAGTTCTCGGCAACCGTCGGCAGGAGCGGGCCGATCCCCCTGCACGACCACTACGTGGTCCAGAAGATGCAGCACTTCAACCGCGAGCGCGTCCCCGAGCGGGTGGTCCACGCCAAGGGCGGCGGCGCTCACGGCTTCTTCGAGGCGACCGACGACGTCAGCCAATACACGAAGGCCGCCTTCCTCCAGCCGGGCGCTCACTGCCCCGTGTTCGTGCGCTTCTCAACGGTCGCTGGAGAGCAGGGCTTCCCGGACACCGTCCGCGACCCCCGCGGCTTCGCGGTCAAGCTATACACCCAGGAGGGCAACCACGACCTGGTCGGCAACAACACGCCGGTGTTCTTCGTGCGTGACCCGTCCAAGTTCCAGGACTTCATCCACTCTCAGAAGCGGCTTCCGGACACCGGCCTGCGCAGCAACGAGATGCAGTGGGACTTCTGGACCCTCTCGCCCGAGTCGGCGCACCAGGTGACGATCCTGATGTCAGACCGCGGCACGCCCCGCACCTGGCGCCACCAGCACGGGTTCAGCTCGCACACCTATTCCTGGATCAACGCCGGCGGCGAGCGATTCTGGGTCAAATACCGGTGGAAGACGGTTCAGGGGATCGAGAATTTCACCGATGCCGAGGCGGCTGCGATGACCGCGGAGGATGGCGACTTCCACCGCCGGGACCTGTTCCAGACGATCGCCGCGGGCGACGCTCCCGAGTGGAAGCTGATGGTGCAGATCATGCCCTTCGAGAACGCGGCGGACTACCGCTTCAACCCGTTTGACCTGACAAAGGTCTGGCCGCACGGCGACTTCCCGGAAATCGAGGTCGGCCGGATGGTGCTCGACCGCAACCCGGAGAACTTCTTCGCCGAGGTCGAGCAGGCCGGGTTCAACCCGTCGAACCTCGTTCCCGGGACAGGCCTCAGCCCGGACAAGATGCTGATGGCACGGATCTTCTCCTACCACGACACACACCTCTACCGGATCGGCACCAACTACGAGCAACTGCCGATCAACGCGCCCAAGTCGCCGGTGCACTCCTACAACAAGGACGGCGCGATGACCTACCACCACGCCGCCGACCAGCCGGTGTACGCGCCCAACTCGTTCGGGGGACCCCAGGCCGATCCCAGCCACGGTTCTGATCTGTTCTGGCACGTGCCAGAGGGGGAGCTCGGCCGCTACGCGTACGAGAAGCACGCCGAGGACGACGACTTCGGCCAGGCGGGAACCCTGGTGCGCAAGGTGATGAGCGACACCGACCGCGAGCACCTGGTGACCAATATCGTCGGCCACGCCAGCCAGGAGGTCTCGAGCGAGATGCAGGCGCGGGTGATCGCCTACTGGTCGGCGGTTGACGCCGACCTCGGAGCGCGGATCGCCGCGGGTCTCGGGCATGGCAACGGCGCGTCGATGACCGACGGCGCCGGCGCGGCTCGCGAGCTGCTCGAGACGCGGGCGAACCGCGCCTGATTCAACGCGCAGGCGAACCGCGCCAGATCGAGCGGCGGGGGCGCTCCCAGCCGGGAGCGTCCCGCCGCCGACGCTAGGACGAGCGCGAGCGGCGCTTCTGGGCGACCGCCCGGACCAGCTGCGCCTTACCCATCTTCGAGCGGCCGCTGATGTCGAGCTTGGCGGCCTCGCGGCGCAGCTCAGCGACGGTCATCGCGCCGGCGCCGGTGCCGGTGCCCTTGGACGCGCCACGCTTGCGCGCGGCGGCCTTCGCGCCCTCGCGGCCCAACGCTGAACGCGTGTCCTTAGAGAGCTTCGAGATCGTCCGCTTGCTGCCCGCGGCGCTCTGCGCCTTCTTGACGTTCTTGCGCGCCGCTTGTCGCTGCTTCTGAGTAGCCATGGCTTCAGTGGTACCCGCTGAACGCTGCCGCGAATCCGACGCTCAACGCCGCCCCCGTATCCGACGCTGGCGGGGCCCCCTGCATCCGACGCTAGCGCCGTCCCTATAGGGAACGCAGAGCCGGCAGCAGCTCGCGCTGGGCCCAGCCCATGAACTGCTCCTGATGTCCGGCGCCGATCTGGATCAGCGCGACGTCGGTGAAGCCGGCGTCGATGAACGGCTTGATCGCCTCGACGTGCTCCTCGACGTCTGGCCCGCAGGGGATCGCCTCGGCGACCTGCTCCGGTGTCACGAACTGAGCGGCCGCCGCGAACGCGTCCGGGTTCGGCAGATCGGCGTTTACCTTGAAGCCGAAACCGAACCAGCGAAACTGCTCGTGCGCGCGCTGGATGGCGGCGTCGCGGTCGGCGTCGTAGCACAGAGCCATCTGGCCGACGCGCGGCTTGCCCGTGCCGCCGGCGGCGTCGAACATCTCCCCCAGCTCGGGCTCTGGTTGAACGGCGACCATGATGTCGGCCTTGCTCCCGGCCAGCCGGCAGGAGTGCGGGCCGGACACCGCAACGCCGATCGGCACCCGCTGATCGGGTAGGTCCCACAGCTTTGCGGTCTCGACGTCGAAATACCGGCCCCGGTAGTTGACCCTTTCGCCGCCTGAGTCGAACAGCGCGGCGATGATGTCGATCGCCTCCTCCAGCATCCGGTGCCGCACGCCGACCGCCGGCCAGCCCTTGCCGATCACGTGCTCGTTGAGGTTCTCCCCCGAGCCCAAGCCCAGGCGAAAGCGGTTGCCGGAGAGGATCTGCACTGTGGCCGCCTTCTGGGCGACGACGGCGGGGTGATAGCGAAGGATCGGGCAGGTCACGTAACTCATCAGCCCGATGCGCTCAGTGGCCTGGGCAGCCGCGCCGAGCACCGACCAGGCGTACGGCGAATGGCCCTGCTCGTCGAGCCACGGCTGGAAGTGATCGCTGATCACCGAGAAGTCGAACCCCGCCTCCTCGGCCCCCACCAGGTCGCGCACGAGCTGGTCCGGGCGCGACTGCTCGCACATCATCGTGTAGCCGAAGTCAGTCATGTGCTGCGGGCTACCCGGTCTGGGACCGGCTGAACACCCCTGAGGGCCGGTGCCGAACCCTAATGGGGCTGATGTCGCGCGGCGCCCCGCCGCTGCCCGCGCTCGATCTCCGCGCGCTGCGGACGAATCACGTACTTGGGGTCGGCGGCCGACTGCAACCCGGCGTGGAAAACGGTGAAGCGCGCGCCGATCGCTCCGGCGGCCAGCAGCCCGCCGGCGCCCACCGACGCCGGCCGCGAGCGCCGGCCGCGCCACGCCAGCAGCGCCGCTCCCCCCAACACGCAGGCCCGACCGAGCTTGCCGAAGCGCCCGGCCTGCCCCTCGGAGTAGGGCTCGCCATGCTCGCCGAGTCGCCGCTCCATCAGCTCCATCGCGCCGACCTCCGCCACGGCCGCACCCAGCGCGAGGCGCCGGGCGGGAGCTGCATAGTCGAGGGGGGTCAGCGCGACGGCCGCCGCGCCCGCGCTCAGCGCGGCCCCCGACCCGAACGCGAACGGCAGCATCCGGTAGGCCTCGTGCCAGGCGGGGACCGCGGTGTTGGCGACCAGCGCGGCCGTGTACGTGGCCAGCGGCAGGCCGAGCAGCGCCGACAGCGGGCGTGCCACCCTGCCCGCCCAACCGAGCCGTCCCGTCCACGCGTCGGCGGCGGCGAGCGCGGTGGTTGCGCCGGCGCCGGAGAGGATCCACGAGCCGACGCTCATCGGCGAGGTCACCTTGAACATCCGCAGCATGTTGAGAAAGCGCTCGGATCTGCCCAGGTCGGAGATCAGCAGTGGGGGGCTGGCGGCGATCCCGGCCAGGGCCGCCGCCCAGGCCCGGCGGGCGAGCACCTCGTTGCCGCGCACCCCGGCGAGGAACGCCAGTCCCGAGGAGGCGCCGGCCATCCCGCCGGTGAAGAAGTAGAGCGGGATTTCCCACGTCCAGACCGGCTCCTTGAGCACCGGCTGACCGTGGTAGGAGCGAAACCCGTCTTCGCCGACGGGCCCCTCGGTCGCCGATGACGCCGCTGACGCCGAGCCCACGGTGGGCGAGAACGACGCGGAGCCACTCACCGCCGGCCCCCGAACGCCGCCGCCAGGAGACCGGCGCCGAGCGCCAGCGCCCCGACCCCCGCGGCGCTCCAGATCGATCCCAGATCGCGCCGGGTGTCGACCGGGTCGGGCGGCAGGCCGTAGACCTCAGGCTCGTCGAGCAGCAGGAAGAACGCTCCCGCGCCCCCGACGCCGTCCTCGTCGTCCGCGAGGTAGAGCTGGGCCTGCGTCTGCCCGGCCTCCTTCAGGCGCTCCAGCCGGCCCTCCGCCCGCTCGCGCAGCTTCGCGAGCTCGCCGAACTGGATTGAGTCGGTGGGGCAGGCCTTGGCGCACGCCGGCTCCATATCGTCCTTGAGCCGGTCGTAGCAGAGCGTGCACTTCCACACGCGCCCGTCGTCCTTGCGCTGGTCGATGACCCCGAACGGGCAGGCCGGCACGCAGTAGCCGCAGCCGTTACACACGTCTTCCTGGACGACGACTGTCCCGAACTCGGTCCGAAAGAGGGCACCGGTGGGACACACCTCGAGGCAGGCGGCATCGGTGCAGTGCTTGCAGACATCGGAGGCCATCAACCACCTGAAGCCGTCGCCCTCCTGGTAGGTCTGGACAGCGCCGCCGTCGATCGCCTCGCCGCGCGCGGCGACGTCGACCAGCGACGCACCGCCGTCGGCATCGGCCGGGACCCGCTGCTCGATGAACGCCACGTGACGCCAGGTGTCCGCCCCCAGCGCCCTGGTGTTGTCGTAGGAGTTGCCGCTGAACCCCTTGAGCGACATCGGAATCTGGTTCCACTCCTTGCACGCCACCTCGCACGCCTTGCAGCCGATGCACAGCGATGTGTCGGTGAAGAAACCCATCCGGGGCTTGGCCTCCTCGCCATAACTTCCGGGCCAGGCGATCGTCTCAAGGCTCATCGGGGCCAGCTCCCGGCGCACGCGAAACGATTGCTCATGACACCTTTATCCCCGCCCGCCGTCGATATTCGTCGACCAGCTCCAGGCGCGCCTTGCCCCGCGGCCTGCGACCCGGCCTGATGTCGCAGGTGGCGGTCTTGTACTCGCTGATGTGAACGTTCTTGTCGAGCGCCAGCGGCAACAGATCGTTGGCCGAGTCGCCGGTGACGATCCCCACTCCGCCCCAGTGGTAGGGCGCCCCGACGAGGTGCATCGTGCGGCCCTCCACCCGCAGCGGCTTGATCCGCTCCGTGACCATCACTCGGGCCTCGACGGCGCTGCGGGCGGTGACGATCGTCGCCCAGCCGCCGTGCTCAAGCCCGCGCTCGGTCGCCAGCGCCGGGGAGACCTCGCAGAAGAACTCCGGCTGAAGCTCGGCCAGATAGGTCACGTTGCGCGACATGCCGCCGGCCGTGTGGTGCTCGGTCAGCCGGTAGGTCGTGAGCACGAACGGGAACACCTGCGAGCCCTGTGGGTTGTACTCGTTCTCCGGGCGCGGGAACTGCTGTCGCGTCGGGTTCTGCTGCTGGGAGTAGATCGTGTTGGCGAACGGCGTCTCCTGGGGCTCGTAGTGCACGGGCAGCGGCCCGTCCACCAGGCCCGATGGCGCGTACAGCCAGCCGCGGCCGTCGGGTTGAACGATAAACGGCTTGTCGCCCGAGATCGCCTCCAGCGCCTCGGCATCCGCCTGGGGCTCGAAGCTCGGGTCCTTGGTTGCCGGGAAGTCTGGCGTGTCGCCGCAGCTTGTCCACTTGCCCTGCTCGGCATCCCACCACACGTAGCGCTTTCGCTCCGACCACGGCTTGCCCTCGGGATCGGCCGACGCGCGGTTGTAGAGGATCCGCACGTCCTTGGGCCAGGCCCAGCCCCACTCATGGGCGATCCAGTTCTGATCGCGCCCAGGCTCCTTGCGCGCCGACTGGTTGACGCCGTCAGCGAAGATCCCGCAGTGGATCCACGAGCCGCAGGCCGTCGAGCCGTCGTCCTTCAGCTCATCGTAGGTCGAGAGCAGCGCGCCGTCGGCGTCGCGGCCGTTGATCTCCTGGAGCACGGCCTGGGCGTCTGGCTCCTGATGTGGTCCCACCAGCGGATAGTCCCAGGTCAAATCGAGGATGCCCTGGTCGCGCGGATCGCTCGAGCCGGCGAGCTTTTCCCTGACCGCCTTGCCGAGGTAGTAGATCCAGTGAAGGTCCGAGCGGGCGTCACCCGGTGGCTCGCACGCCTTCCAGTGCCACTGGAGCAGCCGGTGGGTGTCGGTCAGGTTCCCGTCCTTCTCGGTGTGTGCCGCACACGGCAGGTAGAAGACCTCCGTCGGGATGTCCTCGGCTCGCGCCTCGCCGGACTCGTGCTCCGGTGAGTCCTTCCAGAACAGCGAGGACTCGGTGGGCTGCAGGTCCCGCACCACCAGCCAGTCGAGCTTCGCCAGCGCCAGGCGCATCAGCTTCGAGTTGGCCGAGCCGACGCCCGGGTTCTGGCCCAGGCAGATCATGCCCTTCACGCCCCCGTCCAGCATCTTCAGCATCATCGCGTAGTGCGAGTGGTCGCCGTCGATTCTCGGCAGATAGTCGTAGTGGTAGTTGTTCTCGGCGGTCGCGGTCTCCCCCCACCAGGCCTTCAGCAGCGAGACCATGTAGTTGCGCAGGTTGCCCCAGGCGCCGGTCTCCGGGCCGTTCAGCTCCAAAAAGGCGTCGAGCGAGTCCTCGGACTCCGGGTGGGGCATCGGGATGTACCCGGGGAGGATGTTGTAGAGCGTCGGGATGTCGGTCGAGCCCTGGATGTTGGCGTGGCCGCGGAGGGCCAGGATGCCACCGCCCGGCCGGCCGATGTTGCCGAGCAGCAACTGCATGATGGAGGCAGCGCGAATGTTCTGGACGCCGGTCGTGTGCTGCGTCCAGCCGACCGAGTAGACGATCGCCGAGGTGCGCTCGCGCCCCGAGTTCTCGCACAGGGCGCGCGCCACCTCGAGGAAGTCCTCCTCGGAGCAGCCGCAGAGCTCAGAGACCAGCTGCGGGGTGTAGCGGGCGAAGTGCCGGCGCACGATCTGAAGCACGCAGCGCTCGTCCTGCATCGAGTTATCTACGTTCGGGGGGTCGCCGCGCTCGAGCTTCATCCCATGGGCGCCGTGGGCCTGCTCGCCCGAGACGTCGCCCTGCTGCTCATGCTTGCCCGCCGCCGTCTCGCCGGAGGTCTCGTCGTAACCCCAGCTCTCGATCCGGTAGGCGCCGTCCTCAGGGTTCCAGCCCGAGAACAACCCTGAGGCGTCGACGTCCTCGAACTCCGGCTTGATGATCACGGGCCCGTTCGTGTAGTGCTCCACGTACTCCCTGAACCAGGCGTCGTGCTCGAAGATGTAGTTGATCACTCCGCCCAGGAACGCGATGTCCGTGCCGGCGCGGATCGGAACGTGCATGTCGGCCATCGCGCTGGTGCGCGTGAAGCGGGGATCGACATGGATGAAGCGCGCCCCGCGTTCCTTGGCCTCCATAACCCATTGGAAGCCGACCGGGTGCTGCTCGGCCATGTTGGACCCCATGATCACGATGCAGTCCGAGTTCTGGAGATCCTGCTGGAACGTGGTGGCGCCGCCGCGCCCGAAGGAGGCCCCCAGACCGGGGACCGTCGAGGAGTGTCATATGCGGGCCTGGTTCTCGATCGACACCGCCCCCGCGGCGCTGAAGAACTTCTTGATCAGGTAGTTCTCCTCCGAATCGAGCGTGGCGCCGCCGAGGATGTGCATTCCCAGCGTTCGCTTCAGCGGCTTGCCCTCCTCGTTCTCTTGCTCCCAGGTCTCGGCGCGGGTCCGGATCAGGCGCTCGGCGATCATGTCCGTCGCCTGCTCCAGGCTGATCCGCTCCCAGTCGCTGGCTCCGGGTCGGCGGTAGAGGACGTCGGTCAGCCGCCTGGGACTGTTGACGAGTCCCTCCGAGGCCGAGCCCTTGGGGCACAGCCGCCCACGCGAGATCGGTGAGTCGGGGTCCCCCTCGATCTGGATCACCTTCCCGTCCTTGACGTACACCTTCTGGCCGCAGCCCACCGCGCAATACGGGCACACCGACTGCACGACCTTGTCGGCGGTCTTGGTGCGCGGCTCCAGATGGACGGAGCGCCGCGACTGTGCTGCGCGGCCCAGCCCGAAGCGGTCACCTGCCAGCTGACGTAGGAAGGGAGGAGTCAGGCGGCGATCGTTTGGCATCCGCGCTGCGATCCTACCCAGCGGGCAAAGGCGGTAACGACTTCCGGCCGCCCGCCCGATCGTCTACCGTTCGTTTCCTGACAATCTGAAACCTAGGAGCAGCAGCAATGCCAACATATGACGACCTCGCGCTCCGCGGCTCCGCAGTTACCCGGGACCGCACGCGTAGCGTCTTCGGCCAGGTCATGGGGCTCGTGGCCCTGACCGTCGGCTGCACGGCGCTCGGCGCCTACATCACGCGCAACGCGAGCGGGCGGCTGTGGATCGTCTTCTTCATCGGCGCGTTCGCGTGCATCTTCGGCTTGAACATGGCCTCGGCCAGGGGCCGCGAGCAGTTGGCGATCGGTTTGCTGTTCGGCCTCGGGCTGCTACTGGGCATGGCCGTGGGCCCCGTGCTGGCGCAGTACGCCAAGGCGGACCCCGGCGCCCTCTACCAGGCCGCGGGCGCCACGGCCGCATTCGTCGCCGCCCTCGGCGCGTTCGGCTACGCCACGCGCCGCGACCTCTCTTCGTGGGCGCGGACGCTGTTCTGGGCGCTGCTGGCGCTGATCGTGTTCGGGATCATCGGCATCTTCGTCGCGATCCCGCACGGCAACGTGATCTACGCCGTCTTGGGCCTCGTCGTCTTCGGCGCCTTCACGATCTTCGACTTCAACCGCCTGCGCCGCGCGAACATGGCGAGCGCGGTCCCGATCGCGGCCGGCATTTTCCTGGACATCTTCAACATCTTCTTGTTCATGCTGCGCCTGTTCGGGGGCGGTGGCGGCAGGAGCTAGATGCTTGATCTAGCCCGCCCGCGACTGGCGCCGATGGCGCCGGCGGCGAAGCTCGAGCCATACCCCAGCCAGGACCAGCAGGCCAAGGCCGCCGGCGGTCACCCAACCGAGGTCGGAGACCAGATCGACGATCGGCGGTCCGGCAAAGTAGGCGCCCAGGCCGATGCCCACCGCCCAAAAAATCGCGAACACAGTGTTCAGCGCAAGGTAGACGGTCCAGCGCACGCGGTGAATCCCGGCGATCCAGGACGGCGCGACCAGCACCGCCACGGCCACGTAGCGCGAGAAGACCTCATCGCCACGCGTTAGCGCGCGCAGCCGCAGCCTGAACAGCGGGCCGGGGGCGCTGAGCAGAGTCCGACCGAACTTCAGCCCGGCCAGCCAGCCGGCGACGCCGCCCGCCCACGCAGCCGCAAACGCCACCAGCAGCACCGATGCGATATCCAGCTTGTGCTTTGCGGCCAGGATGCCCGCCGCGATCAGCAGGGGCTCTCCAGGCCCCGGAACTCCGATCCAGCTGGCCGCCGCCCCTGCCGCCAGGGCCCAGTAGTCGAATGGCGGCCCGTGGAACTTGTGGTGGATGTGGACGTGTATGTGGACGTGGAAGATGTGAACCGCCGGTGCAATAAGCGCCGCCGGCCGGACCACTGCCGCTACGTCCACGGAGCTTCCTTCACGGTGCGATCGTGGCATACGCACCCGGTGTACAGATGACGCCGCCGATCCTTGGCCCGATGGCCAAAGGCGGGCGCCGCTCGGAGGCGGCAGGATTCCGCCTTGAAATGAGCGCGGACATCATCATCTCCTACGACGGAACGCCAAACGACGACGACGCGCTGGCGCTCGGACGGCTGCTCGAGCGAACCGGCGCACGGCTCGCGTTGGCGTACGTCCGCCATTCGCGGGAATACGACCCGGGCCGGGAGCAGCTGGCTCAGCACGACGCCAACCGCAGGCTCGAGCAGGGAGCGGCTTGGCTGGGCAGCCCGGATATCGACCGGCATGTCACGTTCAGCGCCTCGACCGGCGAGGGCTTGACGCAGCTGGCGGCCGCCGAGGGAGCGTCGCTGGTGGCGTTCGGATCCGATTACCGCACTCCGCCCGGCCGCGTCGAGCCCGGCGGAGCCGCGCAGCAGATGCTCGAGGGAGGGACGGTGGCGATCGCCGTCGCGCCAGCGGGTCTGCGGGCGAACGCGGACGCACGCATCAGCTTCGTCGCGGCGTTCCCGGACGGGGAGGACCCGGCGGTCACGGAGACCGCCGATGCGCTCGCTTCCGCACTCGGCGCGACCATCGTCTCCGGCGACGGTCACGGCGACGCCCAGCTCTTGGTCGTCGGATCGCAGTCCGGGGGCGCTACGGGACGAATCGCCCTCAGCGGCGCGATGCGAAGCGGTCTCGATCGTGCCCGGAGCGCTGTGCTGGTGCTCCCGCGGCGCACCGCCGTGCGCTTCTGATCGCCCCTTACCCTTCCTCGACGGGCTTACACTCGGGCGGTGCTGATCCTTCCCCCGGGGCACGCGCAGGCGGTCCGTGCTCGGCGCCGGCTCTCCAGGCGGGAGAGGTGGATGATCCGTGGGGTGTCGGGAGCTGTGGCGGTCATCCTGGTGGCGGTTGTCGTGTCGCTGATCAGCTCCGGCCCGAGCTCATCGCGGGGCTGCATCTATGCCACCATCCCGGCCGCCACAGGGGCACAGGAGCTGTATCGCTGCGGCCAGGCCGCGCGCTCGATATGCGCCTCGGCCGAGAGTCCGGGGGCATTCACGGAGCAAGCTGCCCAGACGGTGACGGCGGCGTGCCGTAAGGCGCAGCTGCCGGTCGGTCGCTGACGGGCGCGCTCCCGGGCCGGCCGCTGACGGGCGCGCTCCCGGGCCGGCCGCTGACCCGCGCACTCCTGGGCCGGCCCGTTCCCCGCTAGTTGCGGGGTCTGTTTATCCCAATGTCCAGGGAGGGGCTCCGTTCCCTAGACCCAAGGCCATGGCTGGCCCCGGGCCGCGCCAGCACACTGCGTGCACGTAATGGCCCAGTGGGCCGACCACCGTGCATGCGGTGGCCGCTTTCGGTGTCCCCTACAGGACAGGAGATCCATGCCACTCGAAGCACCTACCTGGCTGAACTCCGGAGATACCTCCTGGCAGATAACAGCCGCAACGCTCGTCGGGCTGATGAGCGTGCCTGGCCTTGCGGTCCTCTACGGCGGCGTGATGCAGAAGCGCTGGTCGATCAACAGCATGATGTTGACGTTCGGCACGTTCTCCATCGTGCTCATCGTATGGGTGCTCTGGGGCTTCAAGATGGGATTCGGCTCGCCGTTCCACGGGCTGTCTCACCACGGTTTCTTCGGAAACTTCATCGGCAAGCCGGGTCCGGTGCTTTCGCACACCGAGCTTCAGCACCAGTCGAACATACCCTTGATCGGCTCCCAGTCGTTCCCCAAGTCGGCGCTCGTCTACTTCCAGTTCGTGTTCGCCGCCATCACGCCGATCCTGGCGTTGGGATCCGTGCTGGGACGGGTGAACATCAAGGCCTGGATCCCGTTCTGCGCGCTGTGGATCACCTGCGTCTACGCGGTCGATGCGTTCCTGATCTGGGGCGGTGGCTTCTTCGCTCAGCACGGAGCGGTCGACTTCTCGGGCGGCTATGTGATCCATCTCTCGGCCGGTGTGGCTGGCTTCGTCGCCGCAGCGGTGATCGGACCCCGGCTCCAACGGGACCGGGAGATAGACGCTCCCAACAACGTGGCGATGCTCGCGGTCGGCGCCGGCCTGCTGTGGCTGGGGTGGAACGGCTTTAACGGCGGCGATCCCTATGCGTCGAATATGGCTGCCGGCGCGGCGGTGCTGAACACAAACCTCTGCACCGCCGTGGCGTTCCTGATCTGGGTCGGCTGGGATTACCTCACCGGTCGCAAGCCGGGTCTGATCTCGGGCGTCAACGGCATGATCACCGGCCTGGTGGCAATCACACCCGCGGCCGGGTACGTCAACGGCTGGGGCGCGATCGCCATGGGCGTGATCGCCTCGACCGTCGTGTACTTCGCGCTCAACTACATGAGTCGCCTGCGACCTTTCCGTAACGTCGACGACACGCTGGGTGTGATCTACACGCACGGGTGTGCGGGACTGATGGGGGGGCTTCTGGTGGGCGTCTTCGCCGACCCCAACATGGCCCTCGGCTACAAGACCAGCCCACACGGGCTGATCGCCACCGGCACGGCCACGGGGCTGATCCACGGCAGCGGTCACCTGCTGGCGTGGCAGGCGCTCGCGGCGCTGTTCGTGATCGGCTGGACGGGCATCGTCACCTTCGTGCTGCTCAAGCTGGTGGGCCTGTTCATCCCGCTGCGGATGGCGGAGAAGAACATGGAGGAGGGCGACATCGCCGAGCACGGGCACGAGGTGTACCCGTCGGATGTGCCGTCGCTCGCGCTGCCGTCCGGGGTGCCGGCGTTCACGTCCTCGGAGTCCTCGGAACAAGCGGCGCCATCGACAGCATGAGGCGCGCGTCAGTCCCTCGCCCTGACCCCCGTGGTCGGCTTCGTCCCCGATGCAGCACCCACGACCACGCGCGCTGGGGATAGAGACAGCGGAGGACCGGGGGGCGGCTGCGGCCGCCCCCCGGTCCACACCGCCCTCTCGGTCGTCCTCGCCTTCCCGGTCGCCCTCACGCGAGGAGCAACTGCTACTCGAACTGGGGCGCCTCGCGCCGGGAGCAGATCGGACCTACCGGCTGCTGGTGGGCATCCTGATGCGCGACCCGGGCGAGCTGGAGCGCCTGCGGGAGGAGACGATCGCGCCGCTCCGGGCGTACGATGTGCGCCACGACACCGACCTCGTGGCGACCGTACAAGAGTTCCTGACGCACGACGGCTCGACGATCGAGACGGCGGGCGCCATGTCGCTTCATCGCCATACGGTCGGCTACCGACTGGCGCGGGTGCAGGAGGTCTCGGGCCTCTCGCCCTACGAGTCGGAGGGCCGCGAACGGCTCGGCCTCGGACTGAAGGCGGATCAGATTTTGAGCGCCAATGAACGGCTTACGAAACCCGGATAGGCTCGCGCCTTCCGAATACGCAAAAGGAGGGAACAGAGGGTGAGCACCACTGCTGAAGAGGGCCAGACCGCCGCGGCGGCCGGGGCCAGTACCGCTTCCGAGGTCCTCGACTTCGCGGTCGAGCGGGGCGTGCGGCTGGTCGATCTGAAGTTCGTCGATCTGCCCGGCACCTGGCAGCACATGACGCTGCCGCTGGGCGCGATCGAGGCCGACGATTTCGACTCCGGGCTCGGCTTCGACGGCTCGTCGATCCGCGGCTTTCAGGAGATCCACGAGTCGGACATGCTGTTGATGCCCGACCCGACCACCGCGTTCATCGACCCCTACTACACGCGCCCCACGCTGTCGCTGATCTGCTCCGTCGCCGACCCCGTGCTTGGGGAGCCGTACGCGCGTGATCCGCGGTTCGTGGCCCACAAGGCCGAGCGCCATCTGGTGGAGTCGGGGATCGCGGACGTGGCCTACTTCGGCCCCGAAGCCGAATTCTTCGTCTTCGACCACATCGCCTACGAGCAGGTCGAGCACCGCGCCTTCTACGAGGTGGACTCCAGCGAGGGCTTCTGGAACACGGGCCAGTCGCCGAGCACCACGCCCAACCTGGCGTACAAGCTCCGCCAGAAGGAGGGCTATTTCCCGGTGCCGCCGGCCGACTCGCTGGCGAACCTGCGCAGCGAGATGGTGCTGGCCATGGAGTCGCTCGGCATCCGCTGCGAGTTTCACCACCACGAGGTCTCCTCGGGGGGCCAGGGCGAGATCGACATGCGCTTCCAGCCGCTGCTGCGGATGGCAGACCAGATGATGATCTACAAGTACGTGGTCAAGAACGCGGCCGCGGCCGCGGGCAAGACCGCCACCTTCATGCCCAAGCCGATCTTCGAGGAGAACGGGTCGGGCATGCACGTGCACCAGTCGCTGTGGAAGGACGACGAGCCGCTGATGTACGGGCAGGGCGGCTACGCCCACCTGTCGGATCTGGCCAGGCAGTACATCGCCGGGCTACTGGCCCACGCACCGGCGCTGATGGCCTTCTGCGCACCGACCACCAACTCGTATCGGCGGCTGGTGCCCGGCTACGAGGCGCCGGTCAACCTCGTCTACTCGGCCCGCAACCGCTCCGCCTGCGTGCGCGTGCCGATGTACCACGAGGCGCCCAAGACAAAGCGGGTCGAGTTCCGCTCGCCGGACCCCACGGCCAACCCCTATCTGGCATTCAGCGCGCTGATGCTCGCGGGCATCGACGGGATCAAGCGCCAGCTCGACCCGGGCGAGCCGCTCGATGCCGATATCTACGACCTGCCGGAGGAGAGGCTGGCCAAGATCGGCACGGTTCCCTCCTCGCTGGACGCCAGCCTCGACGCGCTCGAGGCGGACCAGGAGTTCCTGCTGGCCGGCGACGTCTTCACCAGCGGTCTGATCGAGGCCTATGTCCGATACAAGCGCGAGGAAGAGGTCGACGCGATCCGCATGCGTCCCCATCCGTGGGAGTTCGCGCTGTATCACGACGCGTAAGAAATCGGGGGGCCCGGACATGTGCCGGGCCAATCCCTATATAAGTAAGTCACTAAACTTAGTGCCATCAGCCAGTCGCGCTCATATCTCGTTTGCGCCACGCAGCGCAGCGGCTCGACGCTCCTCTGCGAGCTGCTGAAGGACACCGGCGTCGCCGGCCGTCCCGAGGAGTACTTCGAGGCCCGCGCGGAGACTGGGCTGCCGCCGCACCCCGGCGACTACCTCGGCGACCTCCCCCCCACCGGCGCCGGGATCCGGGACGACGTGCGGCCGCCCCCCACCCCAGAGCACTCTTCGCTGCGAGGCCTGCCCGACTACCGAGCGCACCTCGAACGCAGCTTTCGCCTGGGCACAGGTCACAACGGCGTGTTCGGCGCCAAGCTGATGTGGCGTCATCTGCCGGAGCTCGAGAAGCTGGCCGCAGCGCTGCCCCAGTACGAGGGCTTGGCGGGCGAGCTTCTGCTGAGGGCTCTATTCGGCCAGCCGGGCTATGTATGGGTCTCGCGGCGGGACAAGGTGCGCCAGGCGGTCAGCCTGTGGCGCGCGCTCCAGACGCGTACCTGGCGCGTCCGCCATCCGGGCGAGGAGCAGCGCAACGCCGACCTGCGCTACTCGTTCATCGGCATCGACCACCTGGTGCGTTCGCTGGAAGCGGACGATGGGGGCTGGGAGAAGTTCTTCGGCGATAACGGGATTCCGGCGCTCAAAGTGCTCTACGAAGACGACCTGCTGGAAGACCGAGCCCGGACCGTACGCGCGGTGCTGGGCCACATCGGCGTCGAGGCGCCGGAGGGCTGGCGGCCACGGGAGCCGATCCGGCGTCAGGCCGACTCGCTCTCCGATGAATGGGTCTCCGCCTACCATTCGCGACGCGGCCGCGCGCCACGACCCGCTTGCCCTCTTGCGCCGCTAGAGCAGACATGCGCCCAAACATCCTCTACCTGCACTCCCACGACACCGGTCGCTATGTACAGCCCTACGGCCATGGGATTCCGACGCCCAACATCCAGTGGCTGGCCGACCAGGGAATCATGTTCCGCAACGCCTTCTGCGCCGCCCCGTCGTGCTCCGGCAGCCGTGCGGCGCTTCTGACCGGTCAGTACTGCCACAGCAACGGCATGATGGGCCTCGCTCACCGCGGCTTTCGGCTGTACGACTACGACCATCACATCGTCCATACGCTGCGCGAGGCGGGCTACTACTCAGAGCTGATCGGCGAGCAGCACGTCTCCGAGGACCCCGGCGTCCTGGGCTACGACATCGTCCACCCCGTCGAGGACACTCGCGTCGGAGCAGTAGCGCCGCTGGCGGTGGCGGCGCTTGAGCGCCCCGAGCTCCCGCAGCCCTTCTTCATGTCGGTCGGCTTTTTCGAAACCCACCGCAGCTTCTTCGCCCCGAGCTCGATCCGCGACCGCGTCTACTCGCTGCCGCCCCCCTTTCTCCCCGATACGCCCGAGATCCGCCAGGACGTCGCCTCCTACAAGGCCAGCGCCCGGGCGCTCGACCAAGGCGTTGGCGCAGTGCTGAACACGCTGCACGAGACGGGGCTTGACCGCAACACGCTCGTCATCTGCACCACCGACCACGGGCTCGCGTTCCCGACAGCCAAGGCCAGCCTGCTCGACCGCGGCATCGGGGTCATGCTGATCCTGCGCGGCGCGGGATTCTTCGGCGGCCGCGCCCAAGACACGCTGGTCTCCCACATCGACGTCTTCCCCACGGTCTGCGAGGTGGCGGGAATCGAGTCGCCGCCGTGGCTCGAGGGCCGCTCGCTGCTGAGCCTGGTGAACGAAGACGAGCCGCCCGGCTCGCGGCCCGAGGTCTTCTCCGAGCTCACCTACCACGCCGCCTACGAGCCGCAGCGGGCAATCCGCACCGAGCGCTACAAGTACATCCGCCGCTTTGACGACTACCCCTTCCCCGTGCTGGCCAACTGCGACGACGGCCCGAGCAAGGAGGCCTACATCGCCCGCGGCTGGGCCGAACGGCCCGTCAGTCGCGAGGCGCTGCATGATTTGTTCTTCAACCCCGGCGAGGGGCGAAACTTGATCGACGACCCCGCCTACGCGGATATCGCCGCCGATCTGAGGGCACGGCTCGAGCGGTGGATGGTGACGACCGGTGACCCGCTGCTAAACGGTCCGGTGCCGGCCCCGGTCGGCGCGCGCATCAACGCCCAGAACCAGCGCTCGGCCCGCGACGAGCCGTTGATCGTCGGCCGCGAGACCGCGGCGCCGGCGACGGGCTGACGAGACTCAGCCCACGGCGAGCGCAGCGCGGCTTGCGCTCTCAGCCCAGCACGAGGTCTGCGGCCGTTCGCAGCGTCGCCGGGTCGCCGGCGATCAGCAGCGTCGTGACGATCGAGTCGCGCCAGGCCTCGAGGTCGTGGCGGATCTTGTCCCTCGGCCCGAGAAGCGCCAGCTGCTCGATCAGCTTGCCGGGCACCTCGGCCGCGGCCTCCTGCTTCTTGCCCTCCAGATAGAGCTCCTGGATCCTCGCCACCTGCTGCTCGTAGCCCATCCTGATCGCCACATTGGCGTGGAAGTTGGCGCCCCTGGCACCCATGCCGCCGAAGTACAGCGCGTACATCGGCCGCAGCGCGTCGGCCGCTTCGTCGACCTCGTCGGTGACGATCAGCGGCACGGTCGCCGCTACCTCGAAGTCCTCCTTGCTACAGCGCGCCTGCGGACGCTCGAGTCCCTTCGAGAGCGCCTGGCGATAGAAGTCCTCGTGATGGGGCGAGAAGAACAGAGCCAGCCAGCCATCGCCCAGCTCTCCGGCCAGCGCGATGTTCTTCGGCCCTTCGGCGGCCAGGTAGATCGGGATCTCTTCGCGCAGCGGACGGATGCTCGACTTGAGCGGCTTGCCGAGCCCGGTCGGCTCCGGGCCGCCGGGAACCGCCTTCAGCGGCAGCGGGTAATGCGGGCCGTCGCTCGTGACCGGCCCCTGGCGGGCCCAAAGGTTGCGGAGAATGCCGATGTATTCCCGCGTCCGGGAGAGCGGTTTCGCGAACGGCTGCCCGTACCAGCCCTCGACCACCTGCGGTCCGGAGACGCCAAGCCCCAGGATCAGCCTCCCCTCTGAGAGATGGTCGAGGGTCATCGCGGCCATCGCGGTGGCCGCGGGCGTGCGGGCGGAGATCTGGACGATCGCCGAGCCCAATTTCAGCCGCTCAGTCCGCGAGCCCCACCAGGCCAGCGGCATCAGCGCGTCCGAGCCGTAGGCCTCGGCTGTCCATAGGGAGTCAAAGCCCAGGCGCTCGGCCTCCTGCACCGAGTCCTCCGCGCCCGGCGGCGGGCCGCCCGCCCAGTAGCCGAGGTTGAGCCCCAGCTTTAGCTCTCGCGCCATCGCCGCGGAACCCTACCCGGTAGCCGGGCGAGCGCTCGTCGCCAGAGGCTGGGGGGCCGTGGCTGTGTCTCTAACCACTCTTCGCGCGTGGGCAGACGGCCGCGCCGGCGCGCCTCGAGCACGCATGCGGTGTGGGCGTGACGCCGACGTGAGGAGTCGCCCTCGGGGACGATCAACATGTGCTCCGAGAGCGCCGGCAGATGTCGCCCGCAGAGCGGACAGCGGTAGGTGGCGGGCTTTCGGTTCTGGGCGCGGCGCACAGCGAACCACCGCGCTGATGGTGGCTGAGACATCGTTTCGCGAGAGTAGTGGTGCTTGCCAGAGAACAACGGCGATCGTGAGCTCGCGGCCCGGGATGCCCGAGCTATCCTTGCGCCATGGCCGTTCACCCTGAAGAGCTTGAGGGCATGAGTCGCAGCGACGTTCTGCGCGCTTCGCCCCGCATGTTCGAGTCAGAGCTGCTGGACAAGGTCTCGCGCGTTCATCCCAGCGTGCCGCCGCTTCTGTTTGGACCGGCGATCGTGATCCTGCTGGTAGAGGGGATCGTGCGCGGCTCCGGCTGGGCCACGTTCGGCTGGATCGCCGGCGGCTACGTCTTCTGGACCCTGACCGAGTACTGGCTCCACCGCATCGTGTTCCACTTCGAGCCCCAGAAGGGCATCGGCGCGCGGCTCCACTGGATCATCCACGGCGTTCACCACGACCATCCGAACGACCCCATGCGGCTCGTGATGCCGCCGTCGGTCAGCGTGCCGCTGGCGGTGCTGTTCGTGCTCGGCTTCTACGCCGTGCTTGGGATCCCGGCATTCCTGCCGTTCGCCGCGGGCTTCCTCGGCGGCTACCTGGCCTACGACATGCTGCACTACCACGTGCACCATCACCGGCCGAAGACGGCGCTCGGCCGCAAGCTACGCACGCTCCACATGCGCCACCACTTCCAGGACCACGAACGCGGCTACGGCATCAGCGCTCCATTCTGGGACTACGTCTTCGGAACCGCCACCAGATCGCGCTAGTCCGTTAGGTTCGGGCCGGCTCGCGCGATGCACGAGACCGCCGAGGACCTTCGTGCCCTCCAGCAACTGCTCGACCAGAGCTACGCCGCCTCGGGATCGCACCTGCTAGGGATCCACCGCCCCGAACGGCGGCTGAGCGCCCGACAGGTGGCTGAGCGATTGACCGGAATGTGCCTGCTGGCGCTGGCCACGGCCACCGTCGACGGCCGCCCGATCGTCGGGCCCGTGGACGGCATCTTCTTTCGGGGCTCGTTTCATTTCGGCTCGGCCTTGGACTCGGTTCGCATGCGCCACATCCGCGCTCGCCCCGATGTGAGCGCCACGCACGTGCCATCAGAGAGCCTCGCGGTCACGGTCCATGGGCGCGCGCAGCTGATCGACTTGGCCTCGGCGAAACATGCAGGGTTCAGGCGGACACTGCTCGAGGTCTATACGCCACGTTACGGCCCGGAGTGGGAGAACTTCCTCGACTCCGGTCCCGTCTACGCGCGGATCAAGGCGCGGCGGATGTTCGCCTTTTATGCGCCCGAGCTGAGCTGAGGTGTGAGCTTCAGCGACTCCCGTCGGCTGAACAGGTCAACCGACTACGATCGGTGGTGGTAGCGCGCGTTCGCGCCGACCTGTTCGGGGCTGCCGCAGGCAGCAGGCAAGGAGCGCCTTCATCGCTCTGGTAGCATCGCCACCGAGGGGAGAGAGCGGCAATCGGACCTTGACCCTTCCGCGAGTGAAGGTTTAGGCCGAGCCCTCCCTCACTCACCACGAATCCAACGAGGCGCGGTTCACAGCAGCGGTGACGACTGCTTTCCAGACGCGAGCAGGTACGGAGAGATCTGAGTTGTCAGTTCCGACCGTATGCGTCGGCTGGCGGATGCCGGCTTGGGAGCGATGACAGCGCCCGCCACCGGCGAGGGCGACATGGTGCTCGGCGAGCTGACGGGCCACTCGAGCTATGCAAGCACTCGGCGTGTGTTTCGCATCATCGACCGAGTGAGTCGCGCGGGGCGGGGACTCACCGTCAAGGCGCTGGCCCACGACCTCGAAATCAGCGTTTCGACCTGCTACCACCTCATCGGGATCCTCGTCGACGAGGGCTACATCGACAAGCTCCCGCATCACGCCGGCTACCGGCTCGGCCCCACGATCGGTGTGCTGTTCGAGCGCTCGCGCAGGTCGGGCAGCGCGGCGGTCGACCCGGTGCTCCACGACCTTGCGCGGATCGCGGACCGCACGGCGTACTTCGCCGTCTTGTCGGAGACCGACGACGTGCTTGTCACCCATGTCCACTCGCCGCCGGACTGCCCGCCAGTCGGTGTGTCGCAGGGATTCTGCGGTCCCTCGCACGCCCTCGCGCTCGGCAAGGTGCTGATCGCCGCCGGCGGCAGCGCCGCCATCAGTCGCTACATCGAACAGCACGAGCTGCGCGCGTTCACTCGCCGCACGATTGTGGATCCGGCAAAGCTGGAGGCTCACCTTAAGGAGGTCCGCACGCACCGTTATGCCACGGATTTCGAGGAGTTCGCGAAGAATCTCTACTGCGTCGCCGTGCCGGTTAGTGACGAGACTGGCACGGTCTCGGGAGCGGTTGGGCTCGCGACAACCGCGACGAGCCCCGCCGACGAGCTCAAGCGGCTGATCCGGCTCGCCCGCCGGGCGGCCGGGCAGATCTCGACCGGGCTGCGCGGGGAGAGCCGCCCCCCTTCGTTCGACGGGCTGGTCTGACCGCCGTCCACACCGCCCTACCGGGGAAGCGGCGAGACGACGGAGGCCAAGGGAGGAGGGTCTCCGGTCAGGGAGCGGGCGAGCCCGCCGGGGAGGACGGGCGTGCCATGCCCTCCGCAAGATCACCGAAGCCTGGCGCGATCACAGCCCCAGGCTGCGCCACCAGTTCCTCGGCGATCAGCGCCTCAGTCGTAAGCAGGAGCGCCGCGATCGAGACGGCATTCTGCAACGCCGAGCGGGTCACTTTGGCGGCGTCGATCACGCCGGCAGCGACCATATCGCCGTATTCGTCGGTCAACGCGTTGAGGCCACAACCGGGCGCCAGCGTTCGTACGCGTTCGACCACGGCGGCGCCGTCGTGTCCGGCGTTGCTGGCGATCCAACGCAACGGCTCAGACAGCGCCGCGCGGACGATCTCGGCTCCCAGCGCCTGCTCGCCGAGGTTCCCATTCCCCGGATCGAGGACGCGCTCGGCACTGACGAGCGCCACGCCCCCGCCGGGGAGGATCCCCTCTTCGACCGCGGCACGGGTCGCCGCGAGCGCACCCTCGGTGCGCCGTTGCTTTTCCTTTAGCTCAACTGCGGTCGCGGCTCCGACGTGGATCACGGCGACCTTTCCGGCGAGCCTCGCCAGTCGCTCCTTCAGGTGGTCGCGGTCTCGCTCGTTCTCGGCGCGCTCGAGCTCTGCCCGGATTTGAGTAATCCGGGTGTTGACAGCCTCCTCGTCGCCGACGCCGCCGAGGATCGTCGTCTCGCTTTCGGTCACGATCACCTTGCGTGCGGCGCCCAGTCGCTCGAGTGTGGTGGCCTCGAGCTTCATCCCGCTGTCTTTGGCGATCACCTCCGCGCCGGTGAGGGCGGCGATGTCCTGCAGGTTGTTGAGGCGGCGATGCCCGAAACCCGGAGCCCTCACGGCGACCGATTGGAAGGTCCCGTGGCGGGCGTTGGTGACCAGCGTCCCGAGCGCCGCTCCCTCCACGTTCTCGGCGACGATCAGCAGCGGACGCTGCGCGCGCATCACCTGCTCGAGGACTGGCATCAGCACCTGGATCTGCTTGATCGTCTGGTTTGTGAGGAGGATCAGCGGGTCTTCGAAGACGACCTCCATGCGCTCGGAGTCGGTGACGAAGTAGGGCGAGAGATAGCCGTAGTCCCACTGCAGCCCTTCGACGAACTCGACGTCGAGCCCAAGCGCCGGCGATTCCTCGACGGTGACCACCCCGTCGCGGCTGACCGTGTCGAGCGCGTCGGCGATGACCGTGCCGATCCTGGGGTCGTCGTTCGCGGCGATCGCAGCGACGTACGCGAGCTCCTCCTTGGAGCCGACGGGGCGTGCCATCTGTGCGAGCTCGTCGAGCACGCGACTGGCGGCGTCCTCGATGCCACGCCGCAGCAGCATCGGATTGGCGCCCGCGGCGATCCGGGTCATGCCCTCGCGCACCATTGCCTGGGCAAGCACGGTCGCCGTGGTGGTGCCGTCCCCAACCACGTCGCTCGTCTGGCTCGCCACTTCGCGGACGAGGTGCGCTCCCATGTTCTCGAACGGATCCGAGAGATGGATCTCGTGCGCGATGCTGACACCATCGTTGGTGATCATCGGCGCGCCCGCCATTTTCTCGAGCACCACGTTGCGCCCCTTCGGCCCGAGCGTCACCTTGACGGCGTCGGCCAGCTTGTTGACACCGCTCTCGAGATAGCGCCGTGCGTCCTCGTGGTAGCACAGGACTTTTGCCATTTAGAGATCCCCTTCCTTGCTGCGGGGTAGTCGGGAAGCCGCGCCGGTGCCGGGGGGCGGGAAACGAGCATACGACGGCCGGCGACACGCCGCTTGCGTATCGCCGACCGCCCGCACAGTTGCTAGCTCGACACCTCTTTGAGGTCGAAGCCGAGATATTCGGCCGCGTCCTCGGGATCGGCAAAGAGCACCATGCGGTCATCGAGCGCCACCATGCGACCGTAATGGGTTGACATGATCTCCTCGAACGCGTTCTGGTCGAACTCCTCACCGATCGCGTCCGTCAGCTCGTCGAAGTCGAACTCGACCTTGCGGTCCGCGTCGATCCGGATCATCGACGGCAGCTTCGTGACGGTGACGCCGGGCTTCCCTTCCATCGCCGCGGCGACCGCGTGTCCGAGCTGATTGTCCATCAGGGTCACTCCGCAGCGGTGCGAAGCCTCCCGCTGGAACTCGAATTGGGAGTCGCTCATTGATCAAGCTCCTTCGGTGTCGGGATATCGAGCTCACCGAGGATCTCGCGCGCGCGCTCGCGGGTACGCGCCAACGAGTCCTCGAAGGTCACTGGCGAGTGCTCGGCCTCTGACCAAATCGGCTCGAGCGATCGGGCCGCCTTGAGGCTCGCGGGAATCCATCGCGACAGCCACTCGCCGCACCGTTCGATGTTCTCGGCGCCGTGCTGCTCGTCGTGCGTCAGGCCGCCTATCAGGTCCTTGGTGTAGGCGAGATCCCGTTCCAGGTCGCTCTCCGCCACCCCCATGATGGTCGGCGTGACGAAGTCGCCGTTCGCCGCGGCAGTCGCCATGACGTAGCCGCTTCGGAACAACTCGCCGACGAGCGGCTCGAACACGAGGTTGGCCGCGACCACCGCCTCGCACCAGTCGCGGATGGCGGTGAGCTGCTCGACGTTTTCGCGCACCGGCTGCCAGATCGGATCGTCCTTCCAGGCCTCTAGGTGAGCCTTGCCATCGAAGTCCGAGCGCGCCTCATTGGCCTCCAGGTTGAACAGGGCCAGATCCTGGGCGATCCGCAGCTTGTGCATCGAGTTGACCGAGATCGCATTGTTGATCATGTTGGTCGGCGCGTCCCGCTGGGCGGGCAGGAAGACGTGCATCCCGAGACCGTGCTCGGGGTGCATCCACGCCCCCACGTGCCGCTGGACGATCTTCGACCAGCTCGGTGACCAGCGCTCGAAGGCACCTTCGTTGCGGGCATTGGTGATGTTCTGCTCGACCTGCCGCACCACGCGGGCGTTGTTCTTGTAGATCGTCTGCTCCCACTCCTGGTTCGGGTCTCGGAACCAGTGCCAATCCGAGGACTTGACCCCCGTCCACTCGGCCGGATAGCCACCGGGGCCCTTGGCGAATCCGTACACCCAGTCCTGGGTGAGGTAGCGAGCGGGATCGGGCTGGACGTCGACCGTCACGTCCTCGTAAGTCGTGGCCTTCATGCGCAGCGGCTTGAAGTAGTTAAACGACCGGCTGTTTGAGCTCGGGAACTCGAGAGCTCCAGCCTCGGCGTCGGTGAAGACAAGTTTTGGGACGCTCCGTACGCGTCCCGTCGGTGTTTGCTCAGGAGTCTGCGCGGGACTCAGCGTGTCCGCCACTTTACCTTCACCTTTCCTCTCGTTCCGTGGCCATCGTCCGCTCACAGCGGTTCCGCTGGCCCGTGTAGTTGCTCTGTTGACTGGTTGCTCACTCAGCGTGCTGCTTGTTCCTGCTCCTCCTCGGGGGCCGTGATCGTGAACTTGTCGTAGAAGATCTTCGCTTCCGGGAGCCCGTGGGCGCCAAGCACCGGAATTGCGGCGTCGATCATCGGCGGCGGCCCGCACAGGTAGCCCTCAAAGCCGCTCAGGTCGCCTTCCAAGCGATCGACGACATCGGTGATCACGCCGACCTCTCCGTCCCACTCATCTTCCTCTGAGGGCTCGGACAGGGCGGGGACAAAGCGGAAGTTGGGCAGCCGCTCAGAAAGCGCCTCCAGCTCGTCGACGTGGAAGAGGTCCTTGCGAGTGCGCGCGCCGTAGTAGTACGTCACGTTGCGCTCGATCCCCCGCTCGGCCATCGAGTTCAGCAGCGACCAGATCGGCGCCATCCCGGCGCCGCCGCCGATGAAGATGAGGTCGGCGTCGGAGTGCTCGCGCAGGATGAACACTCCAAAGGGCCCCTTCACCTGGAGCTCGTGGCCCGGGGCCAGCCTGTCCTTGAGCAAACCCGAGAACTGGCCTCCGGGATACATCTTGATCATGAACTCGAGGCGGTCGGCTACCGCTGGCGTGTTCGCCATCGAAAACGCGCGCGTGCTCTCGGAATCGGGGATCCGGATGTCGACGTACTGACCGGCGTGGAACTCAAGCGGCTCTTCGCTGTCGAGCGTCAGGCACAGCTTGTGAATGTCGTGGGTGAGCGGCTCGATGCTCTCCACCTTCGTTTTCAGCGTCCGGATCGGCACGCCCGAGGTCAGCATCTCCTCGTCGTAGTGCAGCAGCTCGACCTCGAGATCGCTGTAGGCGTGCGCCCTGCACAGCAAGGTATAGCCCTCCTCCTCCTCGTAGTCGGCGAGCGCGAAGGTCGAGTAGCGCTCCAGATCGACTTCGCCCGAGATCAGAAACGACTTGCACGCCGAGCACTGTCCCTCTTTGCACCCGTGGGCGAGCATGACCCCCTGACGGAAGGCGGCTTCGAGGACCGTCTCATCCTCCGTGACCTCGATCTCGAGGTCAACTGGCTCGAATTTGACTACGTGCCGCTCCGGCATTCGAAATCCTCCCTATTGAGCAGCCGAGTGACCGCCACGCCCGCGGCGGTCACTCGGTGCGCATTGCACGCGTCAGCCTCTCGGGCCGGTCGGCCTTACTCGCGCCCGGCGAAGCGGCCGCCCGGTCCGCCGGCCTTGTACTTGGCGACGAACTCCTCGCGCTCCTGGTCGGACATCTCGTTGAGCGTGATGTTCGGGCTCGGGAACGGGTAGCCCTTGCAGTCGTCGAGCGTCCACAGCTTCTTCGGATCGTCGAGATCCAAATGAGGCTGCGGGATCAACGTCTTCCCGTCGTCGCGCACGTAGCCGAGGTCCTTCTGGATATCGGCGAGGTCCCAGTTGTGGTAGAGCGTCTCCCACTCGCGCTTGCCTGTGAGACGGCCCATCGACGGAGTGTCGCGTCCCTTGTACTCCGGGCGGAACGCCACCTTGTCGGTCCAGTGGCAGGTTGCCGAGCAGTAGGTCCGCCACTGGTCGTCGACCTTGTCAACCACCATGTCCTCGCGGATCAGGCACGGAACCATGCACGTCCAGCACCGGTGCGGGTACTCGTAGTTGACGTCCTCGAACGCGATTGGGCCGTGCCCGTTCGGGTGACGCAGCTGGCTGTAGTTCTCCCACCACTTGCCGTACTTGTCATACCAGCCGGGGTACTTGTCCTCGAACCACTCGAAGTCCTCGTCGGTCATCGGGTCGATCCGCCAATAGTTGACCGGCCAGCCGGTGGCGAAGAACTGCGCCACCTCGTGGATGTAGCCCTTGTTCCAGATCCGGTTCCACGATTCCTCGATCAGATCGTGGGGGACCTTCAGCCCGTACTTCTCGAGCGGCATCAGGTAGCTGCGGTAGTAGTCGTCGTAGATCCACCGCCGCCACGCCTCGGCGTAGCTCTCGCGGTCCTTGCGGCGGTCCTTGGTGCCGTACTCGATGAACGTCCCGATCGCCGCGTCGACCACAGCGTGGTTGTTCCACCACGCGTACCGCAGGTCGCGCTCGAGCAGCTCGCGGTTACGCTCGTCGGCGAGCGCCATCAAGATGATCGAGTAGCCGTTGGAGATGTGCCGCGACTCGTCGGACTGGACCGAGTGGAAGACCGTCGGCAACAGGTAGTCGCCGTTCGCCGCCGCCTCCGAGGGCATCGCCACAAACAGCGTGTTCGTGAACGCCGTCTCGGCGACGATCGTCAAATAGATATCGGCTGCGGTGATCGCGTCACCGGTGATGAACCCTTCCCCGAACTGACGCCCGATCGTCCCCGCATAGCAGTTCGAGAACGCCTTCTCGGTGATGTCGAAGCCCGCCGGGTCGATGTAGTGGTTCATGTACAGCCGCTTGAGGTTCATCTGGATCGTCGAGTGGCGCACCTCGTCGATCATCTGCACGGCGAGCCCGTTGTGGACCTCAGGGTTGGGCACCGCGTTGATCGCGAGCGGCATCGCGCGCGCGGCCGAAATCTCGGGGAACGGGATGATGCTCAGGAACAGCTTCTGCCACTCCATCCAGCGCTGCTGGACGTGGCGAAACATGTTTCCGCGTACCGCGCCGTCCATCGCCCCGAACACCCGTTGGTCCTTCTCCTCCTCCATCGGGAAGTAGGAGCGCAGGACCTGCTTCATCGGGTCCTTCTTCGGCGCCTTCTCGAACGTGTAGTCGGTCGGGTACTTGTCGACCGGGGTCGCGAACGTGGGATCCCACGACAGCTCCTGGATCTTGTCGTGGATCTTGGTGCGGCTTTGTCGTCTTGCGCTAGCTGCGGGCATGTAGCTTTTCCTCCGGGTCGGACCGATCAAGACGGTTCTACCACCGGACCGGTAGCCCGGGAGGAAAGATTGCGGTATCGCGGCAAACACGCCGCGATTCCGACCATGTGCGACTGTCCTTCTAATCTCGGGCCCCGCGGTGGTCGGAGGCTGCACAATCGGTCGGTGGCCAAGAGCGCGCCCAGCAACCAGCGCCTCGAGATCGGGCCCGATGTAGCCGCCGTCCTGCGCCCGGAGGAGGCGGCGCGGTTGCACGAGCTGCTCGATCTAGATGACGTGCACCGCGCCGTCGGTGGCGAGTGGATCGAGCCGGATTCGACGACCCACATGAGCGTCAACGTCTCGATCGAAGGCGACCGGGCGGAGCTCGAGTTCGCTCACGCCGAGAGTACGACCTCCCGCCTGGAGCTCGCTGAGCTGGTCGCCATCGCGCAGGCGGAGCCGCTCGGGATCAATTACGTGCAGGCACTGCACCCTGAGGCCGGCGCCGTGCTGCTGTGGGAGCGAAAGCTCGACCTGCGCGTCCGCAGCCCCGACGGGAGGAAGGATTGCCTCTACCTCGACCCCGACTGGTGGGAGGGTTTCCATGCGGCGGTCCCCGACGAGCCGGTGCGCTTACTTGTCGGGTGGCTGCTGGCCAAAGACGGGGACGATCTCGTGCTGCGCCATGGCGAGCGTGCTGTCGAACGCTTCCACGACGCCCTCGAACGCTCGCCCTCCGGTTGGCTGGAATCGCTGCAGGAGTCGGGATTCTGCCTGCTGATCGTCGGTGCCGGCATCGGTCTTGAGCGCCCCGACGCGGCAGAGATCCAACGCGCCATCCGTGAACACCGGGCGCTCATCGGCCTAGCTGAGTTCGATGTCTAGCCGAGCCGTCGCTCAGGACTGAAGAGGAGGCGAGCATGGCACAGACCGGCTAGGAGCCGGGACTCGAAAGTAACAAGCCCGGGGGGTACAGTTGCCGTGGACGATCGTCTAACGAGGAGAGATTGAGCATGTACGAGAAGGACGGAGAGAAGTACTTCGTTGTCGATGGGCACCTCCATTTCTGGGACGCCAGTCCTGAGAACTGGGTGGCCGGTCAGGAGCAGTATGCGAAGGGCTGGATTGAGTGCTTCCACGCCTACATGGGCCTCGGGCCTCCCGAGACGCACTGGCCGCTCGAGAAGTTCATGAAGTACTCCGAGGAGGACTTCGTCAAGGACGTGTTCGAGGAGGGCCACGTCGACGTCGGGATCTTCCAGTCCACATACCTGAAGTCGTGGTATCGCGACGGCTTCAACACCGCGGAGCGCAACGCGAGGATGGCCGAGAAGTATCCGGACAAGCTCATCGTCAACGGTCGCTTCGATCCGCGCGAAGGCGAGGCGGGCCTCAAGCAGCTGGAGGAGGACGCCAAGCGCTACAACCTCAAGGGCGTCAAGGTCTACACGGCGGAGTGGTACAACGGCTCGCGCGGCTGGACGCTCAAGGACCCCGAAGCACAGTTCTTCCTCGAGAAGTGCCAAGAGCTTGGTATCAAGAACATCCACGCGCACAAAGGCCCGACGATCTGGCCACTGGACAAGGACGCCTTCGATGTCAAGGACATCGACGTCGCGGCCACGAACTTCCCCGAGCTCAACTTCATCATCGAGCACGTGGGGCTGCCGCGGATTGAGGACTTCTGCTTCATGGCGACGCAGGAGCCGAACGTCTACGCCGGGCTCGCCGTGGTGATCGGCGGCCTGATGTACGCCCGTCCACGCTTCTTCAACAGAGTGATGGGCGAGCTGCTGTTCTGGGTCGGCGAGGACAAGATGCTGTTCTCGAGCGATTACGGTATCTGGGAGCCGAAGTGGCAGGTCGAGGGCTTCGTCGACTGGACGATGCCCGACCGCGAGGAGTATTCGGATTACGCGCCGGTCACGACGGCGACCAAGAAGAAGATCCTCGGACTCAACGCGGCCAAGCTGTACGGGATCGAGGTTCCGCCGGAGCTCCAGCTGCGAGAGGAGCCTGAGGCCCCGGCGACCAGAGAGGACGCCCAGCTGGTCGAGCAGGCATGAGCAGCGAGGCGCGCGTTCTCGACGCGCTTGGCGAGGTGCACGATCCCGAGCTCGACGAGCCTATTACGGCGCTCGGGTTCGTGAGTTCGTGCGACGTGATGCCCGATGGCGACGTCGAGATCCACCTGCGGTTACCGACACCGCAGTGCGCGCCGAACTTCGCATACCTGATGGCGGCCGACGCGCGCAACGTCGTGCGTCGGCTGCCGGGGGTGCGCCGAGTCACAGTCAGGCTGGAGGACCACTTCACGGGCGAGGAGATCAACGACGCGATAGGGCGCGGCCAGGGGTTCACGGGGGCGTTTCCGGGAGAGACCGACGACGATGATCTCGCGACGTTGCGCGAGCTGTTTCGCCGCAAGGCGCTCATCGCCCGTCAGTCCCGGCTCTGCGAGGCGTTGCTGGCGGACGGCGTGACAGCCGAGCAGGTTACGGCACGCCGCGTCGAGGACCTCCCCGACGGGACTGACGCCCGGCGGTGCCTGCAGTTGCGCCGGGATCTGGGCATCCGGCATGACCGCGACGCACCGGCTTTCGTCCTGGCCGGCGGCGAGCCGGTCACTGCCCCCGAGCTGACGCGATGGCTGCGCATGGCGCGGCTGGTGCGGATGAGTCTCGAGGTAAATGGCGGCATCTGCCGCTCCCTGCTGCAAATCCGCCACGGGGTGGCGGTCGACGATCCTGAGGAGGTTGCGAGATGAAGGCAGCGAGGCTCCACGCCTACCACGAGGCGCTCGAGCTCGAGGAGATCGACGAGCCGAAGGTTGACGGTCCGCTCGACGTCATCGTACGGATCGGTGCGGCCGGGCTATGCCGGACCGACCTTCACATCCAGGAGGGTCAATGGGCGGAGAAGTCGGGCGTCGAGCTTCCCTACACGCCCGGCCACGAGAACGCAGGCTGGGTGCACGAGGTCGGCTCGGCGGTTAGCAACGTGGAGGTCGGAGACACCGTGATCGTGCATCCCTTCATCTCCTGCGGGTTGTGCGGGCCGTGCCGGCGTGGGGATGACATGCACTGCCTCACCGGCTCGTTTCCAGGGATCGATCGTGACGGCGGGTTCGCGGACTTCCTGAAGACCTCGGCGCGGTCGGTGGTCAAGCTCGACCCCTCGCTCGAGCCCAAGGACATCGCAGCGCTCGCCGACGCCGGCCTGACCGCGATCCACGCGGTCAAGAAAGCGATCCCCGTGTTGGGCCCGGGGACCCGCGCGGTAGTGATCGGCGCGGGCGGCCTTGGCCATATCGGGGTCCAGTGTCTGAGGGCGATGACTCCGACCGAGATCATCGTGATCGACCCCTCCGAGCGAGCGCTGGCGCTTGCCGGAGAACTCGGCAGTGATCACACCGTCAAGGTCGACGGCTCGCAGGTCGAGAAGGTCCAGGAGCTCACGGACGGCCTGGGAGCTGAGGCGATCATCGACTTCGTCGGCGAGAAGGGCGCAATCGAGGACGGCGTGGCGATGCTCCAGGACGGCGGCTTCTACTACGTGATCGGCTACGGCGAGAACGTCAACGTGCCGACGATCGACATCATCTCTCGCGAGATCTCGTTCATCGGCAACCTCGTCGGCAGCTACACCGACCTCCAGGAACTGATGACGCTGACCGCCCAGGGCAAGGTCAACCTGCGCACCAGCACGTACCCACTCGATGCGATCAACGACGCGATGGGCGACCTCGACGGCGGACGGCTCCAGGGTCGGGGAATCCTCATACCTGAGAACGCCTAGGGAAAGACTCCTCGCGGTGACTGCTGATTCCACCTAGGAGTCCCGATTGCGGCAGGCCTGATGTGCCCGCTCAGGCGCGCGAGGCGGGGTGCGGCGGATCCTGCGGCGTCGGGAATTGGTGATCGATCAGCTCGATCCGATAGCCATCGGGATCGCTCACAAAGCAGATCCGATACTCCTCGCGACCGCCGGGCGCGTATGGTGGCCGCTCTGGCTGCACACCGGCGGCCGCCAGCTGCGCCAGCAGCGCGTCGAGGTCCTCGACGACCAGCGCCATGTGGTTGTAGCCGTCACCGAGGTCGTACGGCTGCTCTCGCCCCAGGTTGACGGTCAGCTCCAGCACGTCGCCGTCGCCCGGCAGCCCGAGATAGATGTTGTACGCCGACTCGAAGTTCAACCGTCCGCGCAGCCCGAAACCGAGCCGCTCGTAGAACGCGAGCGAGGCCTCGATGTCCCTGACCCGCAGGCAGGTGTGCACGAACTTGGCGCTCATATCGTTCGGACCATAACCCGAAGGAGCCGGCGAGTGTGAGCCAGCTTCCGGTGGGCCACCGCCTAGAGCGGAGAGGGCGGGATTCGAACCCGCGATGCGGCGTGAACCGCATACTCGCTTAGCAGGCGAGTGCCTTCAGCCACTCGGCCACCTCTCCCGTGGGAACGTGGCCAGTGTAGAGGCTGTCCTCTGAGCCGGCCGGCCCTCGATCGGCCCTGCCCGGCCTGCTCTCCTCGCGGCTAGCATCCCGCGTTGCCCGGAGGGGTGGCAGAGCGGTCGAATGCACCAGTCTTGAAAACTGGCGTCCGGTGATCCCGGACCGCGGGTTCGAATCCCGCCCCCTCCGCTTCCAAGCTCGGCGGGCGATCCGCGCGGACGCCTCTCCGCGAACGCGTCCTCCCGGGCGGGGAAACGCGATCTTGTCTTTTCCGGATCGTCGCATTACAGTGCCCGACACCGTGGCGACTCTGGAAGCTGCTGCAGCACCCGCCGAGGCGGCGCCGTTAGAGATCCCAGATTTCGAGATCGTCCCGCGCGTAGGGCTGATCTTCGCCGCAATCGCGGCGGCCGCCGTGATCGTCGCCATTGCCGTCAACACGCTGTGGCCGCTGACTTTCCTGCACGTCGCCGGCGGCGCGGCGTGGACGATCATCGATCTCTTCCTCGGGCTGGTGCTCGGCCCGATCATGGGTGCGATGCCGCCACCCGCCAGGGTCCAGTTCACGACTCGGCTGATGCCCAAGATGGTCGTGATCATGCCCATCGTGGTGACGATGACGCTCGCGGCCGGCTGGCAGCTTGCGAGCCATGAGGGCACGGTGTTGACCACCTATCCCCACCACAGCTGGATCGTGGCGAGCATGATCGTGGTTGGAGTGATGGCGGTGCTCGCCCTCGGCCTGCTCGAGCCGGCCAACATCGCGGTCTTGATCGAATTGAAGAAGCCACGTCCTCGGCCGGAGGTGATTGAGCACCTGATGAAGCGCTTCATCGTTTGCGCTGGCATTCTCGGGGCGATGCAGGTGGCGACACTCGTGATCATGACGAGACTCGCATCGTTTCCGTGAGCGAGCGCCGGCTGCCACCGTTCACCGAAGTGGCGATGGCCTCGCTGGCGCTGATCGTGGCGGGCGGGATCTACCTCGCTGCGCACCTGCCGCGCCATGTTCCGCTAACGCCAGCCGCGATCCTGCTGGCGATCTCGGCACTCTTGATGGCCGCAAACCTCGCGTCGCTCGCACGCGTTAGAAGCTTTCACTGGGAGCGGTTCTTTCAGGTCTCCAAGTGGTCGCTGCTGGCCTACCTCGTGATCAGCGGCATCATCGAGTACGTGTTCGTGCAGAACCACATCACGGGCGGCAGCCTCGTCGTGCTCACGCTCTCGCTCGCCGTGTTCACGATCCACGTTCCGGCGCTCGTCGGCTTCACGGTCGCGCGCTACCAGGAGCCGGACGGCGTCGACTTTGCCGCCCGAACCGACGGCGCTGGCGCAACCGCCGACGATCTCCACGCCTGACGCCAGAGCCAGTCGCTGAGTCTGGTTGCACGATCGCATCGGGCGTGGCGGCGACCTCGGCGGGCGCGCCACGTGCTCGCCTACCGCGGCTAGAATCCGACGCCCGCGCCCGTAGCTCAGCTGGATAGAGCGTCGGTCTACGGAACCGAAGGTCGGGAGTTCGAATCTCTCCGGGCGCGTTGGGAAAGCCCCGCTCAGGCGGGGTTTTTGCTTAGGCCATCGCGTCCTGTTTCTCACGGCATGGGCTCGGGTCAAGAAAAGGTCAAGATC
>CAWHMB010000008.1:0-36709 GCA_963830405.1 uncultured Actinomycetes bacterium | reverse complement strand
CCGATGACTGGACGGGACGGCAGGTGCAGGCGGTCCACGGACCGGCTGACCTGACCTGGCCCGAGGCCGCCGCCGAGCTGTCGACTGCTACGGGGATCACGATCGAGGCGCAGCGGATCACCGATGACGAGCAGCGCACCGCCCTCCGTGACGCGGGCATGGGAGAGGTCGCCGTCGAGGGAATGGTCGGCATGAGCATCGGCAAGCGCGAGGGATTCATTCCAGAACAGCCACGCTCTCTACTGACCACGACCCCGACCACCCTGGCCGGCTGGGCGATCACCCACCTCCGGCCGGCGCTGTAAGCGTGCCATGCGCTCTACGCCACTCCCGACGTGATCCCGCGCTCCCGCGGCAGGATCCCCTTCGGCACTCGTGCTACTGCGGTCCATTCGCCCAGGTTTGAGCGTCGGCAACAAAGCGCTCCAGACGTCGGCGCAGCTCACGCCTGCTCGTCGCCTCAGTGAGAAGCTGACGCGCCGGCGGTCGGTTCTGTCCGGCTGGCTGGTTTGGCTCAGCCATCGATGTTTTGGAGGCGCGCCTGGCCGCGGGCGATCAGCTGGCCGTCTTCTGGGCGGGTCATTTCCACCTGCCACAGTTGCTGGGTGCGGCCCTGGTGGATGGCGGTCGCGACCACGTCCAGGCGACCGTGCTGGTGGGGACGCAGGAAGTCGGTGATGTTGGTGACGCCGACAGCCTGCTGGCCACGGTCTTTGACCGCCTGGTAGGCGCCGGTCGTGGCGAACGTCTCGATCACTGTCGTGTAGAGGCCGCCGTGGACGAGCCCCCATGGCTGATGGTGGCGCTCGTCGGCGGCAACCGAGCCGCTGACGCGCGTCGGTTCGATCCGCTCGAAGTCGATCTCGAGCAGGCGCATCAGCTCGCTCGGGCGAGGCAGGTCGGTCCGGTCTGAATCGTGGGTCATCCGCGCGGGGCCTCGCCCGATGTGGCGATCGCGACGGCGGGAGCGACCGCCTCGGCGCTAGCCGCGGTCGGCAAGGGCTGGCGCCCGACGGCCAGCAGCCCGAACCCGACCATTCCGCCGAGGAACGCGATCGCCGCGATCATCCACGTTGCGCGCTGATAGGCGAGGAGGGTTGCGAGCGGGGAGTGCGGCGTTCCGAGCACGGCGATCAGCGCGGCCACGCCGACGGCGAGCCCGACCTGGCGGAGCATGTTCACGACGGCCGAGCCGGTCGCGAACGAGTGCGGGGGCAGCGAGGAAGCGCCCGTCGCCATCAGCGTCGGCAGCGTGAGCCCGACGCCGATCCCGGTCAACAACATCCCGCCGAGCATCTCGCTGGCGTAGTGGGGTCGCAGCCCGATCGCGAGCGCCCACCAGGCCGCCCCGGCGGCGAAGATTGTCGATCCCGCGGTGATCACCGGTCCAGGCCCGAACCGGGCGGTGAGCCGGCCGGCGACCAGGAACGAGAACAGCGGCACCATCAGCGGGCCTGGAGCTACCGACAGCCCTGTGATGAGCGCGGACCAGTGCCAGACGTCCTGGGCCCAGAGGACCCGCGAAAGCAACATCGCGCCGAATGCGGCCGAGAACAGCAGCGCCACTACGGACGCGCCGGTGAATGGTCGCAGGCGGAACAGTGCCCTGTCGATCAGCGGGTTGCGGTGCCGCGCCAGGTGGACTGCGAACAGTCCGAGCGCAGAGACGGCGAGGGCGAGCGAGCCGATCGTCCTTGCGTTGGACCATCCCCAGGCGCCGCCCTTGACCAGGCCGAGCGACAGCAGGCCGACCCCCCCGGTGATCAGCAGCGCCCCGAGCGCGTCCGGGGCCGGCACCCGGTGGCCGGCGACGTGGGGGAGCCGCCTCCAGCCGACCGCCAGCGCGATCAATCCGATTGGAACGTTGACGAAGAACACCCAGCGCCAGCTCGCGGCGACCAGCAGACCGCCGACCACCGGACCGAGCGCAGCCGCAAACCCCCCAACCGCGGTCCAGGCGCGAACCGCGCCATGACGGCGCTCGGCCGGGAAGGTCGCGAGGATCAGCCCCAGCGAGGTGGGCGTCAAGAGCGCCGCTCCGGCCGCCTGCACGACGCGGAACACAACCAGCATCGGCAGGCTGCTCGCCGCCCCACACGCCGCGGAAGCAGCGACAAACATAGCCACGCCGAGCAGAAAACCGCGCTCGCGGCGATAGCGCTCCGCCAGGCGCCCGAACAGCACCAGCAGTGCGGCATAGACGATCGCGTAGCCGTTCAGCACCCACGACAGATCAGCCAGGGCCCCGCCGCGCAGATGAAAGTCCCGGCCCATCTGCGGCAACGCAACATTGACGATGAACAGGTCAAGGCTCGCGAGCACGACGCCCGCGCAGACGATCACCAGGATCAGCCGGGGGGACGCTTCACGTGAGCGCTCGCCGGTGAGGCTGCCTTGCTCGGTTGGCCGACGACGCGCGATGACGGACATGGGGTTCTCTCAGACGGTGAGTTCTTTGAAGAAACCCAGACCCTACCGCATTGCGTTCTATGATGCAACCCACTATCCTGGGGGCATGGAGCGCAAGAGCTTTTCTGACATGCACTGCTCGGTGGCGCAATGCCTCGAGGTCGTCGGCGAGTGGTGGACGCTTTTGATCGTCCGCGACGCCTTTCTCGGTGTGACCCGCTTCGACGAGTTCCAGGAGCGACTTGGGATCTCCCGCAACGTCCTGGGCCAGCGCCTGGCTCGCCTGACCCAGGCCGGCGTGCTCGCCAAGGTCCCCTACAGCGAGCACCCACCACGATTCGACTACCGGCTGACCGAAAGGGGCCGCGAGCTGTGGCCTGTGATCAACGCCATGCGTCAGTGGGGCGACAAACACGCCGCGCCACAGGGCCCGCCGCTGCGCCTGATCCATCAAGAATGCGGCCAGATCTCAGAACCTCACCTGGTCTGCTCTAGCTGCGGAGAGCCGATCGGCGCGCGAGATGTCAAGGCGATCCCCGGCCCAGGAGACGCCGAGAAGCTCGTGCGCGTGACCTAGCATGGATGCACCCGCGCCGCTACGCGCCAGCGGCCCGCGTGCGCATGTTGAGGGCGTCGGCCGGCAGCCTCTTTCCTCCATCTCGCTCGCGTTACCCGGCGAGCATCGCGGGTACTCGTTGCGCCAGTGGATAGGTTGATCATCGTCGCCGACGACTTCGCCGGGGCGGCGGACTGCGGCGTCGCGTTCGCCGCGCAGGGCATCAGCACCCGCGCGCTGCTCGCGAGCGAAGGGCCGATACCGGATGGCTACCAAGTCGTGGCGCTCGACACCGATACCCGTGATGCCTCACCATCCCTCGCCGCCGAGCGGGTCCGGCGCGCGGTCGCCGCCGCCGGTCCGCGGGACACGATCTTCAAGAAGGTCGATTCGACGCTGCGGGGCAACCTCGCCCCCGAGGTGCAGGCCGCCGTCGCGGGCCGCGAGGGCGTTTGCCTGATCGCCGCGACCGCCTTCCCGGAGATGAATCGGGTGACGAGGGACGGACGCCAGCTGCTCGCGGGAGATCCACTCGAGTGCACCGAATTCGCGTCGGAGGTCCACAGCTCGCTGCTGGCCGAGCACCTGAAGCCTGCGGGGCTGCCGGTGGTCGAGGTCCCGCTGCAGGCGCTACGAAACCACGGGCTGGCGGAGCACGTCGAGCGATGCTGCGCCGACGGCGGCGGCGTGCTCGCCTGCGACGCGGAGAACGACGACGACCTCGACACGATCGCCCAGGGCGGCATCGACAGCGGCTGCGAGATCATGTGGCTGGGTACGGCCGGACTATCCCGCCGGCTGGCCGCGGTACTGCCGCTGCCCCGGCAGGCGGATGCGCCATCTGAGCGCGGCTGTGAGAAGCCATTGCTGCTGGTGGTGGGCAGCCCGTCGGCGGCGACGGGGCGCCAGCTGGAGCGGTTAAGGCGGGAACCCGACCTGACCGAGGTCATCCTCGACCAAGCGGCTGGAGACAGCTCAGCTGTCAACGAAGCCCGCGCCGCCGTCGCCGAAATCTTGGAGCGTGGATGCGACTGTGCCCTCACCCTGAGCGGCGGGGGTGGCGCGCGCGAGGCGGGACGCGCGGGGACCAGGCGGCTGGCCGATGTCGCGGGGGCGGCGGAGCTTTGCGGCGGCCTGGTGTTGACCGGAGGCGAGACTGCGCGAGCGGTGCTGGAATCGATGGCGCTCGCGGGTCTCACGCTCGCGCGGGAGCTTCGGCCGGGAATCGCCCTCGGCTACACCGATGGCCCGTCGTCGCTCCCGGTGGCGGTGAAGGCGGGCGGCTTCGGAGACGACGATGCGCTTGTCGCCTGCCGGGAGGCGATGCGCGGGCCAGGAGGTGAGCAATGGGCAAGCCGGTGATCGCGATCACGATGGGCGACGGCGCCGGCGTGGGTCCGGAAATCATCATGAAAGTCCACGAGGACGACAGCCTGTTCGAAGCGTGCTGCCCGCTGGTATTAGGTGACGCTAAGCGTCTTCGCCAGGCCGGAGCGATCGTCGATGCAGAGCTCGAGGTGCGCGCGCTGCGGGACGTAGTCGATGCCGACTACGGGCCCGGGCGCGTCAACTGCCTGGACCTGGACCTGCTGCCCGATGACCTCCCTTGGGGAGCGCTCTCCCAGGAGGCCGGCGAGGCCGCCTACCGCTACATCGCCTGCGCGGTGGAACTGGCCACCGACGGCCGCGTCGACGCGATCTGCACGGCGCCGCTGAACAAGGAGGCGCTGCACGCCGCGGGACGTAGATATCCCGGCCACACCGAGCTGCTTGCCGAGCTCACCGGTACCGAGGAGGTGTCGATGATGCTTACCACCCCGAAGCTCAACGTCATTCACGTCACCACCCATATCGGCCTGCTCGATGCGATCGAGAAGATCGAGCCGGAGCTGGTTTACCGGACGATCAAGCGCGGTCATACGGCGATGGATCAGGCGCTCGACGGTGCACCCAGGATCGCGGTCTGCGGGATCAACCCCCATGCCGGAGAACACGGGCTGTTCGGCCGCGGCGAGGAGGAGGAAAAGATTGAGCCCGCCGTGAAGCGCGCCGCCGACGAGGGCATCCAAGTCTCCGGTCCCCTGCCGGCGGACACAATCTTCTTCCGCGCCGTCCGGGGTGACTTCGACCTGGTGGTGGCGATGTACCACGACCAGGGCCACGGGCCGATCAAGGCACTGGGCGTCGATACGGGCGTCAACGTCACCGTCGGGCTGCCGGTGATCCGGACCTCGGTCGATCACGGCACTGCTTTCGACATCGCCGGGGAGGGGACCGTTGACGAGGCGAGCATGCGCGAGGCGCTGGCAGAGGCGATCGAGCTGTCAGGAGGGTTGAGCTAGCCGGCGACTCGGCCAGCACCGCCGGGGGTCGCCGACAGCAAGGAGGTACTCGAACTCACAGCGGCCTAAGAAGCCAACCCCAACACGGACGATGAAAGCGCCAACCTCTTACACCCCCGGGACTGACTGCTAACGAGGTCCTGCCCAGGGTGCAGGTTGAGGCGTCTTGCTTTGGCCCGTTCCGTCTAAGAGAATCGGCGCACCTTTCCAACGATTGGAGGCTCACGTGCCGCTCTATCTTGGTCGCTTCAAATACTCCGCCGAGGCGATAAAGGCGATGGTCGAGAATCCGCACGATCGTGGCACGGTCGCCGCGCAGGCGGCCGAGTCGCTCGGATGCAAGCTGCACGGCATATGGTGGGCATTCGGTGAGCACGATGGCGCGTTCCTTTTAGAGGCGCCCGACAACGTCGCCGTCGTCGCGCTGGCAATGGCGGTCGGTGCGAGCGGACAGATCAGCACCGAGACCACAGCGCTGCTCGACATGGACGAGGCACAGGAGGCCATGCGCCGGGCCGCGACCGCGACATTCCGTCCGCCAAGCTGATCGCTCGCTGGCCGTCCACCCGGCCGAGCTGAACGAGGCCCAACGGCCGCTGGCGGAGCCGATTGCTCGCCGGCGCCGACGGCCGGGCCCGCCGGCTCCGGGGCGATCGTGTCTGACGACCCGGCGAACGCGGCGAGCTCAGGGAAGCCGGGTCGGGCTGAGGCCCGTCAGCCGGAGGCACTCGCGCGCGAGGTGGGCCTGGTCGGCGTATCCCGCGTCAAGGGCGGCGCGAGCGAGATCGTGGCGGTCGCCGGCCAGGAACCTGCGCAGGCGAAGGACGCGCTGAAGGATCTTGGGTCCGTAGCCGACTGACGCCAGGAAGCGGCGGCGCAGCTGGCGCTCACTGAATCCCAAATCCCCGGCCAGCGCCTCGACGCGCTGCGTCGGGTCGAGCAACCGCATCACCGCCGCCTGAACCGCGGTGTCCGGCGGCGCGGCTCCCACGAGCCGCGCCGCCGCCGCTTCCAGCAGGCCGGGGACGGCGCTGGGATCAGCCGCGCCGTGCAGCTCGTCGCAGGGGTCAACGTCCAGTTCGGAGAGTGCGATCCGGCGGTCCCGCAGCTCCGACAGCGGGACTCCGAGCGCCGGTCCGCCCGCGCCCGGGAGGAACCGCACACCGAGGATCAGCTCCCTGGGCTCGGTGCGCGATTGCCAAGGCCCGGTGTCCGGACCGGCGACGACGGCGCCCTCGCCCTGGCGCCAGACGATGTCCGCGCAGGCGTCCGGCAGCACCCGGACCGGGCCGGAGCCCCGCCTGACCCACAAACAGGCGAGCGCGTGGCGCAGACCAGGCGGCGCGGGAAGCTCCCGGTAGACGTGCGAGTCCGTTTCGTTCAAGACGGCGTTCGCGCGGCTTGCTTTATTGACGGCCATGCAGATCGAATTCATCGCCAGCGTCGCCGTGATCACGGCCGACCCACCGAGGAGCCGCCGGCTCTACGTAGACGCTATCGGCCTGCCGCTCAAAGGGCAGGACGACTACATCCACGGCGAGAACATCGGGGGCTGCAAGCACTTCGGCGTGTGGCCCCTGGCGCAAGCAGCGCAGGCGTGCTTCGGGACCCGCGAGTGGCCAGCCGACCGGTCGGTGCCGCAGGCCAGCATCGAGTTCGAGGTGGCCAACGCCGAGGCCGTGGCGGCCGCGGGCGAGGAGCTGCTGGCCGCCGGCTACGAGCTGCTGCACCCCTCGCGCCAGGAGCCTTGGGGCCAGACGGTTACGCGGATTCTCTCGAGTGAGGGGCTGATCGTGGGGATCTCCTACGCCCCCGCGCTACACGAGTGACCTCGGCCCCCGCACTAGAGCACGAACTACGAGATCGCTCTCCGACGTCGCGCACTCGCCTGTGGCGCGCGATTTCCCCCATCGTCCTGAGGAGAACGAGACCACAGACGACGGCGCCTTCCGCGCACCCAGGAGCTGCTTCGGGCAGTCGCCGGGCGGCGGACAGGACCGCCGCATGACTTGATGCCCTCGATCTCAATTAGCTGTGACTGGGGGCGCGGATGATGAATGCTCTTAGCACGCCGATCGGGTCTGTCCAAATGGTCCCGCGTGCGGCGACGTAGGAGTAAGGCCGCTTAGGCGCCAGATCGGCAAGTTTCACCTGGTGTGCTACCTGCGGGACGGCGACCGGGTGTTCGAGACCTACTGGACCAACGGCCGCGGCGCCGAGGCGATGGACAACCTCTATGCGCTGAAGGACCTGACGGTGTACGGACGCCGTGTACGGACGCCAGGAAACATGGGAGGACTCGCCCCCCGGCTGGCCGCAACAAGGGCAAATGGACGCCAATTACCGGACCAACGGACGCCCCACGGCGCAATGGTCCCGGATCGAAGCCGGGCGCTCCGACGACCTCGGAACCGCTACGCCATGACCGCGACCGCCGGCACTCACGGACCAGTCGGGCGCGCCACCACTCCTCCATCGGACCTCGCCGGGACCGTGCGCTGGAGGGAGCGGCAAACGGCCCCGCTGAGAGGCGGGGCTTTGGTCGTTGTAGGACGAATGCCGCGTCAACGAAAACCTGTTCCCGATCGTCCTCGATGATCCCAGTCAGCGCTGAAGGAAGGGTGTACCCCATATCGATAATCGATATGGTTCTTGGGCGATGCTTCTACGCGGTTGGGAGGTGTTGGGCGTGGCGCGTTCAATGGGTTGGGCACGAGCTCTACGCTGGTCGGTGGACGCAGTTTGGTGGCTCTCGTTGGCTGGGATGACGGTGGCGGCGGTGCTGTTGGGGCTAGTCGCGGCGCACACGGTGAGTGGTGGCGCGCTGAAGCTCGACTTCTACTTTCAGCTTGCCCCGCACGCGTATCACATCTCCGCCCGCGAGTTGAGCGGCTCGGCGGCGACGCTCGGAGTGAGCAGCGGACAGCTGGGTTTTGCTGGCCCGCGTGTCGGGTTCGTGCTCGTGTCCGCGGCCGTGCTGGCTGTAGCGGCCGGCGCCTGGTTGTTCGTCATCCACCAACTGCGCCGGCTGCTGGCGGCGCTGGGCGGGGGTGAGCCGTTCGCCCACGAGAACGAGGCGCGGTTGCGTCGGATCGGCTTGGCGGTGATTGCGTTCGAGCTCGGTCACGCGCTGACGGTCTGGGGCGGCGGGCTGTACCTCGAGCATGCGGTGTTCGCGCGCGGCCTGAGCTTGCGCTCGCACTTCGCCGTGGACGTTCCGGTGATCGTGCTGGGGGTGGTGCTGCTCGCGATTGCCGCCGCTTTCCGGGCCGGCTTCGAGCTTGCCCAAGAGCAAAAGCTAACCGTGTGAGAGGGAGCCGGTGATGCCGATCGTCGTGCACCTGGACCGCCTCCTTTATGAGCGAGAGCTAAGCCTGACCGAGCTGTCAGAGCGGGTCGGGCTAACTCTCGCGAATCTGTCGATCCTCAAGACCGGCAAGGCCAGGGCAATCCGCTTCTCCACGCTGGAAATGATCTGCGGTGAACTCGGCTGCCAGCCCGGCGACCTGCTCGAGCACGTCCCCTCGCACGATCCCGCCGCGAACACCTTGCGCACCGCATCCGATCGCCGGCCCGTCCCATTACGTGACGAGCGGAGTGATTGAGATGGCCTCGGCGATCTTCGAGCTTGTGATCTTCAGCCTGCCCTCGCTGCTCTGGGCGCGCAAAATAAAGCGCGCGGGGAGCTCTCGATCGCAGGCACTCGGGGTTGTCGGCGTACGCCTTGGGGCGCGCTCGGGGTACGCGCTGGCGCTGGCGCTGGCGATTCCCGGCACGGTCCTGGCAGCGCTGTTGCTGGGCTTCGTCCCCGGCCATGTACTGCACGGCGGCTCTAAGAACATCGTCGGCGCGCCCACCAATGCTGGTGGATATCTGGCGCTCGTGCTACTCGCGCTCGCCGAGGAGATGCTGTTCCGCGGCTTCGTCGCCGGGCTTTTGTTCAAACGCTTTGGATTTCGAGCGGGCAACGTACTTCAGGCGCTGGCCTTCTTCGCGCCCCACACGCTGCTGTTGCTGGTCAGCTTCTCGTTGTGGCCGATTCTGCCGTTGCAGCTGATCGCCGGCTGGGCGCTTGGTTGGCTGCGCGACCGCTCGGGCAGCATCGGCCCCTGCTGGCTGGCGCACGCGATCACCAATCTACTCACCGCCGTCATCGTTGGGCTCTGAACGCCGGATAGCGAGAGGCGACGCGGGCGAACCCTTGAAAGAATGGTCTGGTTGCCTGAGCACTATCAGCGTCCGGGATGGTTCACGACGAACGTTTTCAACCGGCTCGTGGCGGTGCTGACGCGTCTCGGCGTGAGCGTCTACGGCTCCCGCGTGCTCGAGGTGAAAGGCCGCAAGTCGGGCGAGTGGCGCCAGACACCGGTGAACCTGCTCCAGTACGACGGAGACGACTATCTGGTCGCGCCGCGCGGCCACACGCAATGGGTCAAGAACCTACGCGCGAGCGGCCATGGCAGGCTGCGGGTCGGGAGGCGAACGCGGCCGTTCACGGCAGTCGAGCTCGGCGATGACGAGAAGCCGTCGCTGCTGCGGTCATATTTGAAGAAGTGGAAGTTCGAGGTCGGGATGTTCTTCGCTGGTGTCGGGCCTGACTCATCCGATGACGAGCTGCGCCGCATCGCGCCGGACCATCCGGTGTTCAGGTTGAGCAGGGATTAGGCGCTCCCTTCGGGAGGCGCGGTTCACCAAGCGACCTACCAGCCCCGGGGGTGGGCAATTACTGTCGGCAGCTGGAGCAGCCTAACCATTCGCTCACGATCGCTTCGGCGATAGCTTGTCGCGGCGCCACGGAGATCATGCCTCTCTCGACCGCGAACCTCATAGCTTTTGTCTCTGCGAGCGACGCCGCTGAGGCAAAGGAGTTCTACCGTGACCTCCTCGAACTACCGCTCATCTCCGAGTCGGCCTTCGCGCTCGTATTCGACGCCCACGGGATCATGCTCCGAGTAACGATCGTTGACCGCGTGCACGCCGCTCCGTACACGATCCTGGGCTGGGAGGTGGGGGACATCGATCGCACGGTTGACCGCCTGAGCTCAAGGGGCGTCGAGTTCATGCGATACGACGGCATGGCGCAGGACGAGCGGGGGATCTGGGTGTCGCCAAGCGGCGGCAGAATCGCTTGGTTCCGGGATCCAGAGCGAAACATCCTCTCGCTCACCCAGTTCTGAAACGTTGATCGACCCGTCCTCCATGCGGAGCCGCGCATTGGCGCCAGAATCTTGCATCGGTTGCCGCTCGGTCGGCGTGGCGCGAGACCGGCCGCCACAGCGCCGCGAGGCCCCGCATCGGCAACCAATCAGCTCGGTCACGGCTTCATCGCCGCCGGATCATCGAGTCTGTAGCACCCAACGGACCCGCCTGATCTCAGGGCGAGAGCCACTCCAGCCATGCCGCTCCCGGGTGCGCAACCCCCAGGAGCTCCGCGTCGCGACGGCCGTCGCGATAGCTCAGCCGGCTGATGACGCCGAACACGCCCTCGCGGCGGTTGCGCGCCACCAGACCTGGCGGCACTGAGATGGCGTGGACGCTCTCGCGCGCGTCCTCGCCCATCGGCACCAGCGGGTCGATCGAGACCCAGTCCAGGTCGCGTCGCCTGCCGAAGTCCTCGACCAGCGAGCGAAAGCGCCGCAGCTCGTCGTCGGGAAAGAAGACGTGCACGTAGGCGTCGACGATCACGACGAGCGCACCGTGTGGGACCTGCTCGAGCAATTCGGGCAGGATGGCGCAGGCGTCTGCGCGAACGCGACGGGCGGGATGGGCGATCGCGACGTCCACCGCGCTTTGAAACCGCGTGACAGCGCCGATCTCCTGCGGGATGCAGGCCGCCAGCCAGTTGCGCACCGCTCGATCCCGCAGATCAAGGGGCTCGATATCGATGCCTATCCGATCGGAAATCAGCGGCATGCTCGCCGGTACAGGCACCGGGGCCCGGCTGCGGATGTCGGTTTCAATGACCACCTTTGAATCAGGGTCACCGACGCCTGCCACGCTGCCTCCTGGATAGTGGTAGAGGTAGCGGTAGCGGTCCATTTGCAGCGCGAGGCCGGCGCCCGTCCCGATGTCGAGCAGAACGATCTCGCGACGATCGGAGAACGCCGGCGCCAGGGCCGGCAGCAGGTCCGCGCAGCGGCCGACCTCATTCATCTGGTAGCGGTGGGCGGCGCAGAGCTCCAGCAGCCGCTCGCGGTGATCCAGGCAGAACGCTCGGTACTCCTCGCTGAAGCTCGGAGCCAGCGGGGGCTGGGGCTCGCCGAGGTGGGGAAACGAGTCTCTCAGCGGCTGGGGCTCGAGTTCCAATATCAGGAATGTCGCCGCCGCCACGAACAGGAGCGGCGGCAGCTTGTCGGGAGGGATCGTGGCGGCCATCGCCAGCAGCTGCGGATCGTCGCGCAAGGCCCGGAACTGAGCGGCGGTCAGCTCCCAGGACGCCGGGGCGTCCGCCGGCGACCACGCCGCTGCGATCTTGTCGGCCTGGTCAGCGATGTGATGGCGATCGGGCGTCACGGCGTTGCTGCAGCGTGCCAGCTGCCGGTAGAGCGCCTAAGGGGATTACATTCTCGTTCGTGCCAGGCGTAGGCCCCCACGGCTTCAGCCGTGAGCGTACCGGGGGATCCGAAGAGCTACATGCCGGATCAGGTTCCCGGTCGGAACCTGCCCGCCGCCTTCATCGGCGAGAGCAAACGGAGCACACGAGTCGCCAGGACCAATAGCCGCTAGATACCTAGGTGGCCGCGCGAAGTCGACCGCCTCGATCCAAGATCAGCCGCCAACTTCAGCGAAACCTGGGTGCCAAGCTCGGCGCCTCAGTTGCTCGTCTTTGCTAAGCACGGCCGCCCAAACCCCATCCGACACTCGGGTCGACCGTCGTGATAGGGACAAACCATCGCCGCAAGCTCATGGGAGCCATGGTCTCTCGCGCCGCGGGACGATCATCAGCCTGGTGAGTGCCGCCGCGGCGGCGAGCACGGCGATCGAGATCACGAGCGCCACGTGGAGGCCGGCGAAGAAGTGGTTGTGGCCCGCGATCAGCGAGCCGAAGAGCGCGATCCCCAGGAGGCTGCCCGTCTGGCGCATCATGGTTAGGGTGCCGGAGGCGATGCCCGAGCGCGAGCGCTCGACGCTCGCCAGCAGCGACGCGGTCATCGGCGGAACCAACAGTCCAATGCCTGCGCCGAGGAGCAGTTGTTGGGCCACGATTTGGTCATACGGAGCCCCGCGAGCGGTCGGGATCAGTCCGGCGCAGCCGACCGCCATAGCGACCAGACCGATCAGGATGACGCGGGCCGCGCCGAGCCGGCGGGTCAGTCTTCCGGTCCATAGGTTGGCGGCCAGGATCGCTCCGGTCATGGGGACGAATGCGAGTCCTGCTTTCAGCGCGGAGTAGCCCAGTTGGGCTTGGAAAAGAAGGCTGAACAAGAAAATCAGCCCGTAGAAACAAACGTTCACGAGGAAGCCGATCAGAGTGGGGCTCGCGAACGCGCGGCGGGCGAACAGTGAGAGTGGCAGCATCGGACGCTTGCTACGGGCCTCGACCGCCAGAAACGTGACGCCAGCCAGCGCGAACACGGCGAAGCCGACAAGCACGAACGGATTGGTTAAGCCGTGAGGGCCGGCCTCGATGGTGGCGGCCGCAAACGCGGCGAGCGCGACGATCGTCGCCGTCAGTCCGGGTAAATCGAGGCCGCGATCGTCGGCTTGGGGGGTCTCCTGCGCGTACCGCTTGGTTAGCCAGAGGCCGACCAGGCCGATGGGAAGGTTGATGAAGAAGATGGCCCGCCATCCAAATGTGGCGATCAGCACGCCGCCGACAACGGGTCCTGCTGACAGCGCGGTACTCGCGCCGGCCGCCCACAGGCCGAGCGCTTTGCCACGCCCGTGTTCATCGTGAAAGGTGTGGTTGAGCAGCGCCAGCGAGCACGATCCAAGCAACGCCGCTCCCCCGCCTTGGACCGCGCGGGCACTGATTAGCACCCCGACGCTCGGAGCCAGCCCGCAGATAATCGAGGAGATCACGAAGATCACGAACCCGGCGCTGAACACGCGACGCGCGCCGAACCGATCGCCGAGTGCGCCACCGGAAAGGATCAGCGCCGCGAAGGTCAAGGTATAAGCGCTGATTACCCACTGCAGCTCCGAGACGCCGCCTCCAAACGCGGCGCCGATTTGTTTGACCGCGACGTTCACGACCGTGACGTCGAGCTGAATCACGGCAAACCCGACGCTCGTCGCGATCAACGTGGCCGCCCTTACGCGCCTATCTGAGGCCGAAAGCGCAGGCTCCGCGACAGTTGTGGGGGCCTCATCGAGCATACGTGCAAACTAGCGGCACAATGCCTCAACGAGCGTTCAACTATCCCCGCGCTAGGATCGAGCGATGCTCGCTGACGCCGATCTCGCCGCGGTCGGCCGAATGCTCGGCGACGGGCACCGTGCGGAGTTCTTGCTCGCCTTGCTCGGCGGAGACGAGCTATCCGCGGGCGAGCTGGCCAGCCGCTCCGGCGCCTCGTCTTCTCTCGCCAGCGCCCACCTGTCCAAGCTGCTCCAGGCCGGCATGCTCAGCGTCCGCAGGGATGGCCGGCAGCGGTATTACCGCATCGACAACCCGCAGCTCGCGCAGGCAATCGAGGCGCTATTGGCGATTGCGCCACCGAGGAGAGCTCGCGCGTTACGGGAGTCAAAGCACGGTCAGGCGATTCAGCGTGCACGTACCTGCTATGACCACCTGGCCGGAGAGCTCGGGGTCGCCCTCACCGACGCGCTCGAGCACAAGCAGTTCATCACTCCGTGGGCTAACGGCTGGGAACTCACGCCAGAAGGACAGCGACAGTTCGAGGACCTCGGGCTCGACATCGACTCCATTCGCCGGCTCCGACGAGCGTTCGCGCGACCCTGCCTTGACTGGACCGAGCGCCGACCACACCTCGCGGGCGCGCTTGGAGCTGCGGTCACTTCCCGACTCTTGGACATGGGCTGGCTGCGCCGCCTGCCCGACACTCGAGCCGTGCGTCTGACACCTCCCGGGCGGACCAAACTACGAGAGACGTTCGGGATCGAACTGGCGTCGTAATCAGCCCAGCCAGCCGCTGATGCCGTCCGCTCGAAGCTTCTCGGCGCCCGATTCCGGTGCGGAGTCAGGGTGGGCTGATCGGGCGCTGCCGCTGGTATTCCATCCGCCAAGCGAGACGGTCGGCGAACTGCTGCTCGGTGAACCGCTCTACGAGCCAAAACGCCAGGTCAACGCCAGCCGTCACGCCGCCACTCGTGATCAGGCTGCCCTCGTCGACCACCCGCTCGTTGACCACCTCGGCCCCAGTGTCGGCTAGTTCGGCCAACGCCGTGTGGTGCGTGCTGGCCCTGCGGGTCCCCACGACGCCGGCGTGGGCCAGCAGCATCGTGCCGGTGCACACGCCCGCCATGATCTGGGCCTGGCGCGCGGCTTCGGCCAGCAGAGGGAGCCAGCTGCCGTCCTGCACCTCGGCCCAGGCACCACGCTCGGCCCTGTCCGCCCAGCCTCCGCCAGGCACGATGAGAACGTCGGCGCCCGGCTGATAGGTGGCATCGGGACAGAAGCGGAGACCAAACGCGCCCGTAATCTGGCTCGAGGGGACTCTGGTCACCAGCTTGGCGGTGATGTCCGCTCCGGCGGCTTCGGCGCTGCGAAGCACCTCCAGTGGCCCGAGGGCGTCCAGCTCGTCGAGGCCGTCGTACACCACGATGTCGATCCGCACGGTGCCAGCATCTCAGACAACAGCCTCTGGAGGACGTGGAAACGGTTGAGGCGCTCACACCTTGACGGCTTCCCCGTCATCGCCATTGGTCCGGTGGGAGCTCGACGTAGCCGGGCCTTGCCGTTTCCGAACGACCAGTCTTTTCGCGCGTTTTCGATGAGGGTTACGGAGAGATCCTCGGGCGGTAGCCCGGCCCCGTCTGCCATGAGCTCGGACAGCCGTTGGTAAAGCGCTGTTTGGCGGCGTGGTGCGGGCGGCGAGCGTGCCAGCTGCTTCACCTATCCATCGGCGAACATCCGCAGAGTGCCAGCGATCCCGCATGAGCAGTGGTCACCGGCCGGCGTCTACCTGAACACCGCAAGCTACGGACTTCCACCCGCGGCCGGGTGGGAGGCGCTGCAAGCAGCGCTCGCCGATTGGCGCGGTGGACGAACCAGCTGGGAGCGTTGGGGCGAGGCCACCGAGGCCTCTCGCACCGCCTGGGCGCGCCTCGTGGAGGTAAGCCCGAGCAGCGTCGCGGTGGGCGCAACGGTCTCCGGCTTCGTCGGGCTGATCGCAGCGTCGCTGCCGGCCGGCGCACGGATCCTCACGCCCGACGTCGAGTTCACGTCGACCCTTTTCCCGCTGCTCGTGGCCGAACAGGGCGGCAGCGCCAGAGTTCGGACCGTGCCACCGGCGCAACTGGCCGAGGCGATCGATGAGCACACGGACGTTGTGGCGTTCAGCGCCGTGCAGATGAGCTCGGGCGAGGTCGCCGATCTCGACGCGATCGCCGCAGCCGCCCATGCGCATGGTGCGATGACGATCCTCGACGCCACCCAGGCGTGTGGCTGGCTGCCGGTCAACGCTTCGCGCTTCGACGTCGTCATCTGCGCCGCGTACAAGTGGTTGATGGCCCCGCGCGGCAGCGCGTTCATGGCGCTGCGGCCGGAGCGAATCGCGGAGACGACCCCATGGGCCGCTAACTGGTATGCCGGCGAGGACGTGCACTCCTCCTACTTCGGCCCGCCGCTGCGACTCGCCTCTTGCGCACGGCGCCTTGACACCTCGCCCGCCTGGTTCTCCTGGGTGGGCACGCAGCCGGCGCTTGAGCTCATTAACCAGGTCGGCATCGAGACGATTTATACGCACGACATCGCGCTCGCCAACCGCTTCCGCGCCGGACTCGGCCTGCCGCCCGGGGACTCGGCGATCGTTTCCGTCGACATTCCGAACGCGGCCGAGCGCCTGAGCGCAGCGGGAATCGTGGCCGCCATCAGAGGCGGACGCTTACGTGCCTCCTGGCACCTGTACAACACCGCGTCCGACGTCGATCGGGCGCTTGACGTGCTCAGCCCGCCGAGCGAAGCGGGTTTCGGTTAGGCCACGGGTTGTGGCTCTGCCGTCGGGGAGCGCCCGGACTCCTCCGGGCTATGGAGCCCCGGGGTCGCCCGCGGGAACCATCACCGGCTTTGTCATCGGAACCGGCATGCCGCCGAGGTCCGGCGTACCGTTGGCCGTCCACCTAACTCGCTGCGCATAGACGTCGCGCTCCCAGCCGCAGTTTCCGGCCATGTCGTTGACCGCATGGAAGGCGAACCACGTTTGTGTGCCATCGGGAGACAAGAAGAAGCCGTTGCTGGCCGGGCCATAGATGTCCGCGGCGGGATTGCTCTGGAAGATGGGCTCAGGCGACTTGCTCCAGGATGAGGCGTTCAACAGGTCTGAGCGGAGGTGAGCGGTAAGGAGTCCCAGCGCGTAATTCGGGGTGAAGCAGCCGGAGCCCGAGTAGGTCACCGAGATGACGGATCGATGCAGGATGGGCTCGGGCGACTCATTGACATAGACAGGGGGCGTGCCCGGGTTCGGATACAGCTCCCACGGATAAGTGGGTGTGCTGAGCTCCGTGCGTCCGCTCGACACCGTCCATGGGTTGCTGAGCCGCGCGATGTAGATGTTCTGGATGCCGTTGGTCGTGCCCGGCCAGCCCGACCAGAACAGAAACAGCTCGCCGTCCGGTAGCTGCAGCGGGGACGGATCGATCGACCAGAAGTCGCCCGGCGTAGTGAGCTGACCCTTGTAGACGTAGGGACCGAGTGGCTTGCGGGCCTCGAGGACCTGGAGCCGGTGATTGTCGTTATTCCCATCGTCGGCGGTGGTGTAGATGTACCAGCGGCCGTTTATCACGTGGAGCTCCGGTGCCCACCACTCGCAGCACGGAGACCCGGCCCTTCCGCCCCACCACACCACATGCCTGACAGATGCGGCCACCGACTTGATGGAGCGAGACCGCCGGATCGAGATGTACGTCGAGTCAGGCGAGGTCTGCGTGTAGTAATACCAGCCACCGTAGGTCATGACCGAGGGATCCTGCCCCGGGCCGAGCACCGGGTTGCTGAAGAGCTTCGCCTCGCGGCCGCCGCGCAGACCCTTGCCGCCCGCCGCGGCGGCCGGAAGAACGGGCATGACCACGCCGGCTGCCAGCACTACAGAACCTGTGAGCAGCAGCCTTTTACCGCGCAGGTAACACAGAATCGCGCCAGTCATAACCTCGAGCACCTCCACTCGTTGCGCGCGCGGCTGGGCGAACCGCCCGGCTACGCACGAGCCAACACCCGCGGGGCCGGGCGTCTCGTCTTCGTCGGCTCTGCCCGTTCGACGGCCATCCTAATCGTCGCTCGATGCCTCCTCGAGCGCCACGCTCAAGCGAGAAGGATGGACACGCTGGGGTTGTGACGTTGGCGCTAGACAGGGATGGGGCCGGTAGTCCGAGCTCCTCGGCGACGTCCGAGCGCAGCTCTCCCATGACCGTTCCAGGAGCGGCCAGTTCACATTGCTGACCGCGCTCGAGCCCGAGCTGGCCCAACACTTCCCCTGAGAACTCTAGTCTCCATGTCGACCAGTCCGAGCGGATCGGCGCACGCCGAGGTGGTTCGCCACTTCCGTCAGCTGCTTGACAAGGAACGCGTGAACGTCGACCACTCTGGCCGTGCGCTCCAGCACCTCCGGCTCGTGGGCCCGAAGCCAAAGCAGCTTGTAGAAGGCCGGGGTGGTGTCCGGCGGCTTGCCGGTGATCCTGTGAATCTGCTCAGTGCCGTGCTGCTCCACCTCTTTGACGGCCCGAGCGTCGAGCCACACGATCGCGGACGCAAAGGAGTGCCTCCCCGGTCAAGGCAAGCGAACGTTTCACGCTGATGCGTCAGCCCGATCGCCTCTATCTCCGATGCGTTCACGCCCTCGGCCGCCTTCCGGAGCGCCTCCGCGGTAGAGCGCCACCAGTCCTGGGCATCCTGCTCGTGCCACCCCGGTCGCCGGATGTCGAGCTCAAACTCCTGCCGCCCTTCACACACCGCGTGACCCTCCCTGTCCCATACTACGGCCTTGGTGGCGGTCGTCGAGCTGTCCACTCCGATGACGTAGGTCATGCCGGGCCGAGCCTAGTGCTGGTGGCGCTGCCGCAAGCGGTTCCGAGCCGCGGACGGCCGGGTAGCTGATCGTGGTGAGCGCGAAGGAGGAGGCGTCGGCCGGAAATCGGAGCGAGCTGACGCACGCGCCCGACCGGCTCTACGGGGGCTACGTCTTTGATCTCGACGGGACGATCTACCTTGGTTCCGATTTGTTGCCGGGAGCGGCGCGGCTCGTCGATGCGCTGCGGGACATGGACCGCAAGGTCGTGTTCGTGTCGAACAACCCCACCCGCGACCCCGAGGAGTACGCGCGCAAGCTCTCGGACCTGGGGATCCCGACGCCGGCGTCCGAGGTCATCAACACCGTAGTCACGACGACCGAGTGGCTGGCGGCCAATGCTTCTGAGGCGACCGTTTTCCCGATCAGCGAGGAGCCGCTCAAGCGCGCGCTGCGCCGGCAAGGCATCCGGATTTCCGAGGACCCGGCGGAGATCGACATCGTTATCGCGAGCTATGACCGTCAGTTCGAATATCGCAAGCTCCAGATCGCGTTTGACGCCGTTCGCGGCGCCCGGCGCGCTCGGCTGATCGCCACAAATCCTGACCGCTTCTGCCCGTTTCCGGACGGTCGGGGCGAACCTGACGCCGCCGCGATCACCGCGGCGGTCGAAGCCTGCACCGGTGCCAGCTGCGAGCTTCACTTCGGCAAGCCCGGGCCAGTCATGCTCAATGCCATCAGCGAGGCGCTGGGGCTCGCGCCCGAAGAATGCGTGCTGACCGGGGATCGCCTGACGACTGATATCCGTGCCGCCCGCGAGGCCTCGATGGCTTCTGCCTTGGTGCTCACGGGAGAGACGAACCCACAGTCGCTCGCTGACGTCTCGGATGAGGAGCGGCCCGACTACGTGCTCGATCGCGTCGACCGCCTGATGCCGGAAGAGCGCTGGGACGAACTCGGCTGGACCGCCTAGACCGACGCCCCGGCGCCCCGGAACGCAACAGTTCAGCCAACGCAACTGTCACGTCGACTCTGATCGCGTGGAGCGAAAATGATCATCGAGCTCTTTCATCTTCTCGACCTTCTCCGTAGAGCCGCCGCCTTGGAACTCGGAGGTCAGCCAGTGGTCGAGCACCTTCTCGGCCGCCTGGGGCGCGATCACCCGCGAGCCCATTGCCAGCACCTGGGCGTCGTTGGACTTGCGGGCACGCTCCGCCGAATATGGATCGTGGGCCGTGACGGCTCGGACGCCCGGGATCTTGTTGGCCGTGATCGCCATACCAAGACCGGTGCCGCACACCAGCAGTGCACGCTCGTGCTCTCCGTTTGAAACCGCTTCGGCGACCCGCGCGGCGACATCCGGGTAATCCTGTTCCGTGCCGTTGCCGTAGTCCTTGATGTCATAGCCGTTGTCCTTCAGGTACTTGGCGAGGTGCTCCTTCAGCGGCGCCCCGGCCTCGTCGGCGCCGACGGCGATTGGTTGCATCGGTCCTCCTTTTTACTTGCCTTGGTTATCAGGCCTCGACGGGTTCCTCCTCAGCGACCCGCTTGGTCACGCGCTGGATCAGCGGTCGCATTGCCGGATAGGCCTCCGCGTAGGCATCGACAAAGAACTGATAGCGCTCGTGCGTCCTCGGATCGGGCTCGATCGTGTGGGTTTCGTGAACCATGGCATCGACTGCGTCCGCAGTGCTAGTGAACAGTTCGGCGCCGACCGCACCGAGGACGGCGCCACCGAGGACAACGGCGTCGCCGACCTCGGTGAACGTGATCGGTATACCGCTGACATCGGCGTGCATCTGCATCAGTTGTGGACTGTTCGTGAAGCCACCCGCTGCAACCAAATTTTCGGCCTCGAAGCCGGCTTCGCGCATCGCGCGCAGGATGTGAGCAGTGCCGTAGCAGACCCCCTCTTGAATCGCTCGGTATACGTGCTCGGGGGTGTGGTGCAGGCTCAGCCCCCAGACGATGCCGCGGGCCAGCGGATCGGTGTACGGGGTCCGGTTGCCTTGCCAGTACTCGTTCACGATCAGCCCGTCCGAGCCGGGTGCGATCGAGGCAGCTCGTTCGTTGAGGACGTCGTAGGCGCTGGTTCCGCGGCGCTCGGCTTCCCGCTGAGCGTCGGCACAGAAGTGGTCAGTGAACCATTTCAGGACAGACCCGGTCGATACCTGTCCGCCCTCCACCGTGTACTGACCGGGAACCACAGCGTCGGTGAATGCCCCGAAGAAACCTGCGCCGCTGATCGGTTTATCGCTCTGTCCGATCAGGACGTGAGAAGAGCCGGTGATGAGGGCCATACGCCCGGGCTTCACCACGCCCAAGCCGACCTGGCCGACCCACGCGTCGCCGCCACCCTGAGCCACGGGCGTACCAGCTTTTAGGCCGAGCTCATCCGCTGCCTCGCGCGAGAGCCCCTCGACGGGCGCCCCGAGATCCAGTACCTCGGGGGCCAGTTTCTCGAACACGTCGTCGAGTCCGAATTCTTCGTAGAACGAAACCGGCCAGCCGCCATTGTCGCGGTCGTGGTAGCCGCGAACCGCGGCGGTGTTGACATTGGCGGTCATTCGACCGGTCAGCCGAAACGTTGCCCAATCCGGGGCGTCGACCAAGTATTTGGCTTCGCGATAGGTGTCTGGTTCGCGCTCCTTCATCCACAGCAGCTTCGACGGCAGCCACTCGGCCGAAACGGGCCCCCCGCCGTTGTACTTGCGGGCGGGATGCTCCGACTCTCCGATCCGGCGCGCCTGATCGGCGGCACGGACGTCCATCCACATGATCGCCGGACGGAGGTGTCGCCCCGAACCATCGAGCGCGACGACGGTGCACGTGGTGGCGTCGGCGCAAAGTCCCGCGATCGAGTCGCCGGCCACCCCGGCGGAGCGCATCGCCTTCGAGACCGATTCGACCAGGGCCGACCACCACTCCTCCGGGTTCTGCTCGGCCCACCCGGGTCGTGGATGCTCCAGCTTGTAGGTGGTGGCCTCTGCGGCCAGGCAGTGGCCGGCCGAGTCAAAAACCCCGGCGCGGCAGCTTTCAGTGCCGAAGTCGATTCCGAGCAGGTAGGGGCCACCCCGGTTCGCGGACGAGCTCATGCTCGAGACCACAGGGCGGTTGAAGGCTCACGCTGCCGGGCTGTTTCTTCCCAGCCGTGGCCGGGCACTGTCTCCGATATGACGCGTTCGAGTGGCACGATGGTAGAGCTACCCGTTCGGCCTCCTTGCCACAACTCTCGGACTGGTACATGACGCAGGTTGCCATCCTCGGTTCGGGGGTGATGGGCTCGGCCCTAGCTGTGCCGCTCGCCGACAACGGCCACGACGTGCGCCTCGTGGGCACCCATCTGGACCGCGAGATCATCGACAGCATCAAGGCGAGCCGCGTTCATCCGGGCCTTGACGCGGAGCTGCCGGCCTCGGTCGCGCCCCATCAGCTGGAGGAGGCAGCTGACGCCTTCGCCGGCGCGGAGGTCGTGCTGAGCGGCGTCAACTCGTTCGGCGTCCGGTGGGCGAGCGAGCAACTGGCCCGGTTGCTTCCGGACGGAGCGCCGGTAATCGCCATCGCCAAAGGCCTCGACGCCGGCGCCCAGGGCGACCTGCGCATCCTGCCTGACGTCCTGACCGAGTGCTGGTCCGAGACACAGCGGGCAACGAGCCCAGTGTGCGCCATTACCGGTCCCTCGATCGCCGGAGAGGTCGCAGCTCGCCGCGACACGTGCGTTGTCTTCACCGGACAAGATCAAGCTGCCCTCGGCCGTCTCGCGGCGATGTTCCAAACCGAGCGCTACCGGGTCTGGACGTCGCTTGACCTCGTCGGCTGCGAGGTCTGCGCCGCGATGAAGAACTGCTATGCACTCGGCGTCGGGCTGGCGGAAGGGGTGCTGGAGGCGCGAGCAGCTTCGGACAGCGCAGACCGGATGCACAACTACGAAGCGGCCCTGTTCGCCCAGGGCGCCGCGGAGATGCGGCAGATGGTGGCGCTCCTCGGCGGAAAGCCCGAGACCGCCGGCTGGCTGCCCGGCATTGGCGACATGTACGTGACGAGCACCGGCGGAAGAAACGTCCGCCTCGGACGGCTCCTGGGAGCGGGGCTCGGGTTCGCGGAGGCGTCGGAGCACCTCGGTAACCCCACGCTCGAGGGTGCCGCGGCAATCCGCGAAATCGGCGGAGCGCTGCCCACACTCAGTGAGCGCGGCGTCCTCGACCGGCAAGACTTTCCGCTGTTGCGCCATCTCTACGAGGTGATCGAGCTCGAGCGAGCAGTGGACATGCCGTGGAGCTCATTCTTTGGCGGCGATTCGCAGACGGCCCTCACCTCAGAGGGCGCGGGACCAGGGCATGGATGACCGCCGCGTGAACGAGGCTCTGCGCGAGGCGACCGACACCGAGCACGTGGTGATCGGCGAAGGCACGCTCGGCTCGGTGGCGGACGTGTTCGAGCGTAGCTTTGGAGACAGCGCGGCGGTCGTCATCGGGGATCAGAACACCTTCGAACTGGCGGGCAACACGGTCAGCCGGACGCTCGCGGAGACCGGACGCGAGGTGATCGACCCGTTCGTCTTCCCCGGCCGGCCCACCCTCCACGCCGACTACGAGAACGTCAATGCCGTGATCCAGTCGCTGCGCCCGCATCGAGCGATTCCGGTGGCGGTGGGTTCTGGGACCGTTAACGACATCGTCAAGCGGGCGTCACACGAGTGCGATCGCCCATACATGAACGTCGCCACCGCGGCTTCGATGGACGGTTACACGTCTTTCGGTGCATCGATTACCAAGGATGGCTTCAAGCAGACGATGGAGTGCCCGGCGCCGCGTGCGGTGGTGGCGGATCTCGCGGTGCTGACGAAGGCGCCGGCACGGATGACCGCAGCCGGCTACGCCGACCTGCTGGCCAAGATCACCGCCGGCGCCGATTGGATCGTCGCCGACGTGCTGGACATCGAGCCGGTCAAGGCCAAGGAGTGGTCGCTGGTTCAGGAGCCGCTGCGCCAGGCGACCGGACGCCCAAGCGATCTCCACGCGGGCGATCCGGCGGCCATGGAGGCGCTGATCGAGGGCCTCGTCATGTCTGGGTTGGCCATGCAGGCCGCGTCGTCGTCCCGACCCGCTTCAGGCGCCGAGCATCAGTTCAGCCACCTGTGGGAGATGGAGGGGCTCGGTGAGCGCCCAGAGGACGGCGAGCCGCCCCTCTCACATGGCTTCAAGGTGGGGGTGGGCACGGTTTCGATCGCCGCCTTGTACGAACGGGTGCTGGAGCGCGACCTTGACCGCTTGGACATCGAGGCCGCCGTCCAGGCTTGGCCGCCGTGGGGGGACGTCGAACGACGCGTTCGAGCTGCCCTCGCGTCCACCGGTCTCGATGACCCCGCGGTCGAGCAGACGCGTGCCAAGTACATCGACGCGGACGACCTCGCTCGACGACTCGAGCTGCTCACGCAGCGCTGGTCAGAGCTGCGCGACCGGGTCCGGGAGCAGCTGATGCCGGCGGGTCGCCTGCGCACGCTGCTGGAGGAGGCCGGCTGCCCCACCACTCCGGGTGAGATCGGCTTGAGCGCGGAGCGCTTCAAGGCGACCTACCGCAGAGCACAGATGATCCGCAGCCGCTACACCATCCTGGATCTCGTCAATGAGACCGGGGTCCTCGATGATTGCGTCGAGGAGCTGTTCGCCGCCGGCGGGTTCTGGGGCCGAGCGCTCGAGGGAGCGCCAGGCGCGTAAGATCAAAAGCGTCGACGAGCGAGGAGGGCGGAGCTGTGGAGGTCACGACGAGAGAGCTGCTGCGGACCGAGCGCGACGGGGAGCTCGCGATCCTGACGCTGAACCGGCCCGAGCAGCGAAACGCGCTGTCGCTCGAGCTGATGAGCCAGCTGATCGGCGCGCTCTGTGAGCTGCGCGAGGATCCGGACGTGCGAGTCGTGGTCCTCGCTGCGGCCGGCCCGGCGTTCTGTGCGGGTCACGACCTCGGCGAGATGCTGGGCCTCAATCTCGACGGTTACCGGACAGTATTCGCCACCTGCACGGAGCTGATGAGTGCGATCCACGAGCTGCCCCAGCCCGTGATCGCGTGCGTGCACGGCATCGCCACTGCCGCCGGCTGCCAACTGGTCGCGGCCTGCGACCTCGCCGTCTGCAGCCGCACCGCGAAGTTCGCCACGCCGGGAGTCAAGATCGGCCTGTTCTGCTCGACGCCGATGGTGGAGGTCAGCAGGGCCGTCGGTCGCAAGCGGGCGCTCGAGATGCTGCTCACCGGCTCGCCGATCGACGCCCAGACCGCCGCCAATTGGGGCCTGGTCAATCGCGTCGTCGAGCCCGACGAGCTCACGGAGAACACGCATGCGCTGGCCCGCCAGATCGCGGCCGCCAGCCCGCTGACGGTCCGGGTCGGCAAGCGCGCCTACTATGAGCAGGTCGACTTGGACCTCGGTGGCGCCTACGAGCACTGTCAGGACGTGATGAGCCGCAACGCCGCCGCCGAGGACGCCCAAGAGGGCATGAGCGCTTTCCTTGACAAGCGCCAGCCGGTCTGGCGCGGGCGCTGAGCGGCTCTTGACAGCTCTGGGCGCTGTGGGTCAGCGGCCGGGCCACAAAGCCGGCGCTCGCGCGCTCGATATCCGGCTGCAGATGCGAGAAGGCGCCGGGGGGTGCGGCGCCGAGCACGACGGCCGCGGCGCCCCCGGGGCGAGCGACTAGGCAGGCGATCTCGCGATAGCGACTGAGCGAGGTGCGGTACGCGTCCACCACGCAGGAAACCCGCGCCGACCCAACTCCCATTCGGGTTACGCTGGCCAGCAGGCGCACTTCGCGATCCCCCTCCTCGGCATTGTGGGCGATGCGAAAGCGTGACCAGTTCGCGAGCGTCTCGGCGCCGGAGCGTGGGGTGGCGTTAAGATAGCCGACGATCGCACCTGCTCGGAGCTGCGCGAAGGAGACGCTTCCCGGGTCTCCGCGCACCGGTCGCCAGCCGGACGGGCGGGCGAGCGCGCCGGCGGCGAGCACACCGGCCGGTGCACTTCCCACTGCGCGACCGCTTGCCAGCCAAGCGAACGAGCCGCTACCGGTCCCTGCCGTCGTCTGGGTCGGCGCCGTCGCTGGCGTCTTCGAGGTCATGGCGGTCCCGCACCCGGCGAGGGCGAGGATCGCGAGCGCAGGCGCGAGCGTCGCACACACGCCCCTCGACCTCGTGCGGCTAGACGTTGCCATCACCGTCGCTGGGCCCGCCGTGGTTATCCCATCGCCATCCCCGCCGCCCCCCTGCGGAATCCCTGACCCGGCGTGTGACGGGGTCGCCGGACTGGGGCTGGAAGGCGGAGGCGGCGGCGGGGCAGGCGCCGGGGCGGAGGAGGTCGGATGCTCGGGGGAGTGCTCGGCGGCGGCTGGCTTGCCTGGGAAGCCCCGGTAGCGGGCTGTTGCGTCTGAGCAGGTGTAGAGGAAGAGGATGCGGTCGAGCTCACCAGCGGCGCGACCGAGCGATATCGGCGGCCGGCGCACGTCGAAGCCACCGATGCGGGCGCCGCGGTGGCTTGTCCCGCGGAGTCCAAGAGTTGGGCGACGAGTCGATGCCAGCCCGGAGCGAGATCGCGGTAGCTGATCGACGTCCCGGCGGCGAGCCGCGGCGGACCACCGTCGAGCACGAAGCGAACATGGCCGGGGCCACTGATCTCCACTCGGGCCTGCACGCCAGAGCCGACGGACGCGCCGCTCCTCGGCGCGAGGAACAGAAGCTTGGGCGCGGCCGGCTGGCTCGCCACCGGCGTGGGTGGCCGCGACGCCGCAGTTGAGCTATGGCTTGAGGCCCCGCAGCCGGCGGCGACGCCACCGATCGCGAGCATCCCGATAAGGGTGCCGATGGGTCGGGTCGGTCGCATTCAGTCTCTCCTTGTCCAGGTGGTGGCGCGGTTGCGTGTCTGCTAAGCGAAGGACTCCGCCCGGGGCCGATCCTTTCCCTGGTCGCCTCCGGAAGGTTTGGCGGCGTAGTGGGGTCTTTGGTTGCTAACGGCGTCCCAACGTGGGCTCGCCGAGACACCAAGGAGCCACGAATGCACCTCCCCATCCGAACGATCAAGCTCGGCCTCGCCGGACTAGCCGTCGGCGGCGCGATCGCCATAGCCGGCTGCGGTAGCGGAAGCGGAAGCGGCGGAAGCGGCGGCAACGCCGCTACGGCGCGGCCCCCTCGACCTCATCGTCCGCCACCCACGCCGCTCCGGCCGCGAAACCGTCGGCGAGTACGCCGGCCGCCAAACAGTCGACAAGCACGCCCGCCCCGAAGCCCGCCGCTAGCGCGGCCGCTACCGGGATCCCGCAGAAGAACGGCGGCGATATGGACAGCGACAACAACGGCGGCTCCAGCGACGGCGACGGCAACCAATAACCACAAAAGACCGGGCGGCGCCTGGCATCGCCAGAGCCCGCTCGGCTCATCTCCCGAAAGAACCCAGCATGCCCAACCACCCTCATCTCGTCACCCTGGCCGCGCCGAACGCCGAAGAGCTTCACGGTCTCTGGCAGCGCGTCGTCGGCCGCCGCTCGTTCCTTCGAGGCGTCGGCGTCGCCGGTGCCGCGGCCGTACCCGCGGCAGGAATTCTGGGCGCAGGCAGCTCGTTCGCCGCCGATTCCCGCCCCACGCAGGGGGATTTCGCGATCTTGCGGCTGCTGGCCGCCGCCGAGATCATCGAGTCAGACCTGTGGTCGCAGTACAACGAGCTCGGCGGTGTCAACGGCGGAAACTCCGCGTACATGGCGGCGCTTCAGAATCTCGATTCCGACATGCCCCAGTACATCGCGGACAACACCGACGATGAGCTGAGTCACGCCGCGTTCATCAACGCCTACCTGCGCTCTAAGGGCGCGGCGCCGGTCAGCCTGGAGCGGTTCCGGACCCTGCACGGCAGCGACGCGACTGGCGCCGGGAAGCACAAGCGGCTGACGAACCTCAAACGGCTGAACGTCGATACGAGCTGGTACACGCGCTACCGGTCGGGACAGAACCCCGACTTCGGAGCGCAGTTCCCGCAGGCGGTGACGATCAAAGACCAGCCGGCGATCCCGCTCTCGGACACCGATACGCCGCCCAACACGACGGTCCCCTCGCCGTCGGTCCCGCCCAGCTCGGGCAAGGCGGCGCTGCGGATGCAGGCGATCGCGAACGCTGCCGGCTTTCACTTCGCGTTCATCGAGCAGGGCGGCTCGAGCCTTTACTCCACGCTCAGCCTGAAGGTCTCAAGCCTGGAAGTGCTGCGAATCGTCGTCAGCATCGGCGGCGTTGAGACCAACCACTTCTCGCTATGGCACGACAAGGCGGGCAACGCAGTCGCGCAGCCGCTGGCGGGAGTGACCGACCCCGAGACCGGGCTTCACTTCCCCGATCTGAACGCCTCGCAGTCAGAGGCGCTGCAGACCAACCTGATCCTCCCGGAGCCCACCGAGTTCATCTCTCCGCGACTGCCTAAGTGCTCGGTCGTGCGCCCGACCTCGGACGCGCTCGGTGGCGCACGGGCGGCCATCAAGAGCTTCGCCGCCGATGGGCTCTTCGAGGGCCAGTCGCGGGAGTTCTTCCGCTTCGTCATAGGGCTAGCCGACGAGGCCGACGCCGCCCAGCGGCGGATCCGCTGAAGCACGCCTCAGCCGCCCAGTGCTCGGTGCGCTGATCGGCGCCATACCAAGCAGCCACTCCAGCTCAAACATCCAAGGAGCCTGAAATGACCGGATTGTTAAGCCCAGCCCACATCGTCGTTCTGCTCGTCGTGTTGCTGCTCGTGTTCGGCGCAAAGCGCCTGCCCGAGCTCGGCCGCTCGCTGGGAAGCGGGATGCGGGAGTTCAAGAACTCGATCGGCGCCGAGCCAGGGGACCAGCGCGCGACGCTCGCCGCCGCCGCGCCGCCGCAAGACACCGTGCACCAGCCGGCCCCGGTTGTGCACCCCGCCGCGGTCGCTCAGCCCGCCGCGGTCGCCCAGCCCGCCCCGGTCGTGCAGGGCGCCTCGGTCGACGCGCCCTCGACCCCCGCCCAGGGCGCCTCGGTCGACGCGCCCTCGACCCCGCCGGCCGCGTGATGAACGCGCCGGCGCGGTCCGCCATCAGACGTCTGCGACCTGCTCACGGCGGCAGTGAGGTGACCGTCGTCGAGCACCTCGACGAGCTCCGGTTCCGGCTGGTCGTCTGCCTCAGCGTGTTCGGCGTCGCGCTGGCGGTCTGCTTCTGGCAGAACCACCTGCTGCTGCAGATCGTCAACGCGCCGCTCCAAGGCCGGCGGCCCGTGACCTTCGGCGTCGCCGAGCCCTTCACGGTGACCCTCACGGTCGCGGCCTACGCCGCCGTCGCGTTGAGCCTCCCGGTGCTGCTCTACCAGCTCTACGCCTACCTGGTGCCCGCGCTCACCGCCGGCGAGCGACGGACGGCGCGGCCGCTGCTGGCCATGATCCCAGTCCTGTTCGCCGGGGGCGTCGGATTCGGCTACTTCATCGTGCTCCCCGCCGCGCTGCACTTCCTGCTGCACTTCAACCAGCAGCAGTTCAACCTCCAGCTCCGAGCCCGTGACTGGTACTCGTTCTTCGGCATCACGGTGCTCGCGAGCGGGCTGGTCTTCCAGGTGCCGGTCGGAATCCTCGCCGCCACCAGGCTCGGCATCACGACCCCCCAGAAGCTGCGGGCCAAACGACGGCACGCGATCGTCATCTGCGCGCTCATCGCCGCCGTCCTCCCCGGGGTCGACCCAGTCTCGATGCTGATCGAGATGATCCCGCTGGTGGCGCTCTACGAGCTGAGCATCCTGATCGCGACGGTATTTCCCGGCCGGGCGCCGATGCGCGCTCAGCCGTCGATCCGGTAGTGGAGGTGAACGACGCCGTTGCCAAAGCGCCGCTCGTCCAGTAGCTCGAGGTCCGACCGCACGTGCGCCGGTAGCGAGCGTTTGCCCCCGCCCACCAGCACCGGCGAAACGAACAGATGACACTCGTCGACCAGCCCGGCCCCGATCGCCTGGCCGGCGAGCTCTGGACCCCCGATGCTCAGGTCGTGTCCCGAGGTCTCTTTCAGGTGGCGGGCTGTCTGAGGATCGAATCCGTGCTCGATTCGCGTCCGCGCGCTTGACACGGAGTGAAGCGTCCGTGAGTAGACGACCTTCTCGGCCGCCCGCCAGAGCCGGGCAAAGTCGCGCACCTCGCCGGGCTGGTCGAGACCGGTATCGACGGTCTCCCAGAAGACCATCGTCTCGTACATCCGGCGCCCGTAGAGGTAGGTGCCGATCGGCCGCTCGAGGTCGTTGACGAAGGCATGCACCTCATGGTCGGGCGCCGCCCAATCGAAGCTTCCTTGCTCGTCCTCGACGTAGCCGTCGAGCGATGCGATCGCGGAATAGATCAGCTTGGCCATCAGCCGGCCGGCTGGTATGCCAGATGCACGACGCCGCTCTGATAGGCGTCCGTTCCGATCAGCGCGAGTTTGGTCGCCGAACCATCGTCGACGAACAGCCGCTCACCGGTTCCCAGCGCCAAGGGAAACACGAATAGGTGCAGTTCGTCCACGAGCCCATCGGCGAGCATCGCCCGCACGAGTGTCCCGCTCCCCGAGACGTAGATATTGCCCTCGACGGAATCCTTGAGCGAGCGAATGGCACCGGCGCTGTAAGGACCGACGATCGTCGAGTTGTTCCAGTCGGCGCTTTGCAGTGTCGCGGAGACCACGTACTTCGGCGACTCGTTCATGAACGGGGCGCCGGGGTCCTCCTCGGCGGTCCGGCCCGACCAGGCGGGGGCGAACTGCTCGTAGGTACGGCGGCCCAGCAGGATCGTCTTCGACGATCCCATCAGCGCCCCGATGCTCTCGCCCATCCTCGGGTCGAACGGATAGTCGAACGTCCACGTCGGTGCCTCGATCACGCCATCCAGCGTGATGAATTCATGTACGGCGATCTTGCCCACGATGATCTCCTTGATTGTGGTTGCCTGTAGGTGAGTAGTCACACTCCTAGACCGATGGGAAGTCAAGGACTAATCGCCGCCTGGGCCACGAAAGAACGCGCGGTCCCACCCCTGGGGCGAGAGGTCAGTCCTTCGCCTCCAATCCCCGCCGGAACCTTGGAACGCTGACCGCGGCCCGGGGGCGGTTAGGAGCCGCGGGGGCGGGTATCGGTCGAGCATGGAAACGCTGACCACCCTGAAGGACGTGCGAACTTTTGAGACCCGGGGCGGCAACTTGCGGTATGTGGTGCGCGACGCGGACGGCAACGAGTACACGACGTTCCGCGAAGCGATAGGGAATGCGGCCAGGGGGCTCGAAGGTCAGCGTGTCCGGATCCAATATCACGAGCAGCAACGCGGCCAGTACGCGAACGTCTACCTGGACAAAGTGGAGGCGCTTGGCCCGGCGGACCAAGGAGACCAGCTCGAGACCGTCCCCGAAGAAGCGGCCTGGCGGACCGCGGTGGAGGCTGCGCCCTGGCTGGTGGGCGAGTCCGAGCCCCACGCCAAGACGGCGCCGGACGAGCTCTACGAAACGCTCAAGCCCTTCAAGGACAAGGTGGCTGAAGACATCAAGGAGAGCGACGGCGAGCACCAGGAAGGCTGACGCTCAAACGCGCTGACGCTGTGCGCTGGGCGCATCGCGCAGCGCCGGGGCCAGCGTCGTGGCGGTCGCCAGCGCGCTCGCCCAGCCCCCGACGATGAGCACGGTGGCCGTGGCGCCGGCGCGCTCGAACGCCAAGCCCACGGCGAGCGGCCCAAGCCAGCCGAGTGACATCCCGACCATCGCCGACACCGCGGCGACACGTCCTTGAAGGTGATCGGGCGTCATTGCGACACGAGATCCGGCCACCAGCGAGTTGCTGATGGGTGTCGCGAATTCAGCTGCCGCCACGAGCAGGCCGATGAGCAGTGCGTTGTGGGCGACTAGGAGCAGGAGCACTGCGCCCACGAGCAGCCACTCGTTTCCGGCGATCACGCCGCGTGGGGTCAGTCGGCGCCTGGCGGGGCCGGCGAGCATCGCTCCCAGGACTCCTCCGGCGCCAACGATGGCGAACATCGCGCCGACGGCCGCAGAGGATGCGCCGTGGTGTTTGGCGAGCAGGATCGCGAGCAGATAGAGCCCTGTGTAGACGGGGTTGCCGGCGGCGAACAGCAGCGAGGCGGTCCGAAAGAACGGCTGGCGACGTAACCACGAAAACCCCTCGGTGAGGCCTGCGCGAACGCCCGGTTTCTCTGCTCCGGTCTGAAACGTCGTGCGGGTCAGCGACGTCGCGGTCATCGAGCACAGGAAGGACACGGCGTCGGTAAGGAACGGCAGCGCGCGAGCTGCCGCGAACAGGAGCCCTCCCAGCGGCGGGCCGACGATGCTCGCGCTGAAGTAGCGCGCCTCGTTCTGCGCCACCGCGTCCTGCACCTGCGCCGGATGGACGACCTGTCGCAGAGCGCCGCGCTCGGTGATGTGCGAGGTGATGAACATGGCACCGTCCAGGAAGGCGACCAGCACGATCTGCAGGTAGGGCGGCCGGCTCAGCCAGAGCGCCGCGACGATGCTGGCGGCACCCGCGAAGCGGATCGCGTCAGTGGCGATCATCAGTCGCTTGCGGTCCACGCGGTCGGCGAGCGCTCCGGCGGGTAGGGCGAACACGGCCAGCGGCAGCCACTTTGCGAGGCCGACCACCCCGGCTTTCGCGGCCGAGCCGGTGAGCGCCAGGACCAGCAGCGGGTAAGCGATGGTCGAGGTCTGCGACCCGAGTTCGGACAGGGTCTGACCGCTCCACAGGAGCATGTAGTCGCGGTTGCGCAGCAGCGGCCACCTTCGCATCGGGCCAAGATACGGCGGCCTAAAAGAAAAAAGTGGCGGTCCGGCCCGCAGGGCGGCCGCCACGTATATAAATGCCGATCCCTAGGGGTAGCGCGAGCGCCGGCTGGTGGGAAGCCCTCGCAGCAGCCGCCGGAAGATCGCCCTCAGCATTTGCTTGCCGTAGTCGTGCGAGCCGTCGTACATCGTCAGCACCGCCATCGAGACGCGTGCACACCCTCTCTTCAGCAGCACGACCTGGTGATCCATCAGGCCGGTGCCCGTGCCCCAGCCTCCCTTGAAATAGAGCCTCCAGCCTCGCGGCGCCACTTCTCCGATGCCCCAGCGCTGCGAGGCGGTGATGCTCCCCAGCAGATGCATGGCGAAGGCCCGATGGCGGGGAACGATGTAGCTGTCGATGTGCTGGAAGAACTTCGTCTGGTCGCGAGCGGTGATCTCCGACTCGCCCCAGATCGGCTCCGCTGCGGCGAAATGCGTCATCCCCACTCGCGCGGCGAGCGCGTCGAGTCCGCCGGCGCCCACGATCGTGTCGACCGTGTCGGCGGCGGGGTTGTCCGAGCGCGTGATCATCGGATAGAGCAGCGAGTGGTCGTGGTCGTTCAAGGCTCTGCCCGCGACCGACGCCCGGTCCAGATAGGCGACCATCAGCATCGCCTTGAGCACGCTCGCCGACCACTCCTGGTGGTCGGGGCGGTAGCCATAGAACGATCCGCCCGTGCGGACGGCGAAGGCCACGTCACCCTGGCGGTGGTGGGCGTAGGCGATCGCGGCTCCCATGTCCGGCCGCCAGACGCGGTCAAGCGGCCGGCCGACTCCGGGCACCAGGCAAGCACCGGCTCGTCCGGGGTGCGTGGCCGCCGCTGAGGCCGAGCCGGAGGCCGAGACGCACGCCGCCGCCACGAGCGCCACGAGGCAGCTGAACGCGGCGCGCCGCATGGGCTCAGTCTTTCAGAGAACCGCGCCGCCCCAGTTGGCCGGCGGGGATTTTCGTCCCGCTAGGCGCCGTAGGCGCTAGGGTGCAGGCGTCGCTACGGAAACCGGTCAAAGGAGAGAGAAGATGCCGCAGGCAAGACGAGGAGGTTCAGGCTCTGGGTCTGGCGGGCGCTCGTCGTCCGGAGGCGGACGCTCGTCGTCCGGAAGCTCGCGTTCGGGCGGTCGCTCGTCGCGCAGCTCATCGGGCTCCGCGCGTTCGACCGCAGGCCGCGGACAGCGCGCGCGGCCGGCCGGCGGTGGGGCCGCATCCTCGGCGAGGGCCACGGCGAGTGGCGCCGAGGCCGAGTATGAGGCAGTCGCCCAGCGCCTTCGCAAGCTGAACGAACGCATCATCGCCGCCGGCAGGGACGCGGGGGAGACGACGCTCACGAACTACGAGAAGGCGCTCAAGGCGATCGCCAGCGCCGTCGAGCGTGGCCCCGGAAGCAGCGACGTCGAGTGGGTCTCCCATCTGGCCAACACCCAGGCCAAGTTCATTCGCGACGTGACCGCCGCCTGGGCGGCCGCCGCTCGCGACATGATCAAGTAGCGGCGCCGCCACGTGAACGGGTAGGCGCCTGCGGGGGCCGGTCAAGGCCGCCACCATAATCAGGCGACCATGACCACCGCCGACACAGAGACTGTTTCCTTAGGCGGCCGGACCGCGTGGGCGCGTAACCTCGCGGCGCCGGTCCGCGACTTTCTCTCCACGGAGACCGGCGGCGCCGCCGCGATGCTCGGTGCGGCGGTCGTGGCGCTGGTGTGGGCCAACTCGCCGTGGTGGCACTCATACCAGTCGTTCTGGGGAACCACCCTCGCGATCCGCGTCGGCGGCCACGAAATCTCCGCCAGCTTGCGCCACTGGATCAACGAGGGGCTGATGACGTTCTTCTTCCTCGTCGTCGGGCTCGAGGCCAAGCGTGAGCTGGACCTGGGCGAGCTTCGCGAGCGGCGGCGGTTGGCGGTGCCGGTCTTCGCCGGACTGGGCGGCGTGGTGGTGCCAATCCTCATCTACCTCGCTCTCAACGCCGGTGGCGCCGGGGCGCACGGCTGGGGCACCGCGATGTCCACCGACACGGCGTTCACGCTTGGGATGGTCGGAATGCTGGCCCCCCGCGCCACCCGGCTGCGGGTCTTCCTGCTGACGTTGGCGATCGTCGACGACCTCGCCGGGTTGGCGGTGATCACGATCGCCTACACCGGGCACATCTCGTACGCCGCGCTGGCCGTGGCGGCTGTGCTGTTCGGCGTCCTGCTGGCGTTGCGCTATGTGCCGGTCTGGCGCACCCCGTTGTCGGTGATAGCGGCGCTCGGGGTCTGGGTGGCGATGTTCAAGTCGGGCATCGATCCGGTGATATCGGGTCTGGCCATCGGGCTGGCGACGAGCGCCTATACGCCGGCGCGCATTGATCTTGAGCGGGCCAGCGCCCTGGCGCGGGAATTCCGTGAGCAGCCAACGCCTGAGCTTGCGCGCTCCGCCCAGCAGGGAGTGGCGTCGGCGATCTCGCCAAACGAGCGGCTGCAGTACGACCTGCACCCGTGGACGAGCTACGTGATCGTGCCGCTGTTCGCCCTATCGAACGCGGGCATCCACCTGACGGGGAAGCTGCTCGGCGACGCCGCCAGCTCACCGATCACGTGGGGGATCATCCTCGGTTACCTGATCGGCAAGCCGGCGGGGATAACGGCCGGCTCGTGGCTGGCTTCCCGCCCGGCGCTGCACGGCCAGCGCTCGACGCTGGGGGCGCCGCTGCGCGTGGCGGCCGGAGCTTTCGCCGGTGTCGGATTCACGGTTTCGCTTCTGATCTCCAGTCTGAGCTTCAGCGGCGCGCGGCTCGAGGAGGCGAAGCTCGGGACGCTGGTCACGGTCATCTTGGCCCCACTCGTGAGCTGGGCGGTATGGGGGATCGCCTGGCGGCTGCCGAGGGACGTCCTGGCCCGAGCGGTGGGCTCGACGGCAGAGCCGATTCTCGATCTGGCCGAGGAAGTCGATCCTGCGCGCGATCACATCCGCGGGCCGGACGATGCGCCCGTGACGCTGGTGGAGTACGGCGACTTCGAGTGTTCGTACTGTGGGCAGGCCGAGCAGGTGATCCGTGAGCTGCTCGCCGAAATGGGATCAGACGTCCGCTACGTCTGGCGGCACCTGCCCTTAAACGACGTCCATCCGCACGGACAGCTGGCGGCGGAGGCATCTGAGGCCGCGGCGGCCCAGGATCGGTTCTGGGATATGTATGACCTGATGCTTAGCCATCAGGACGATCTCACCACGCGCGATCTTGTGCGGTATGCGCAGGAGCTGGGACTGGACCGGGAGCGGTTCATCGACGAGCTCCGTCGGCGCGAGCACGCGGGCCGGGTCAGCGAGGACGTCGCGAGCGCGGATGAGAGCGGCGTCTCGGGCACCCCGACGTTTTTCATCAACGGCCGCCGTCACTATGGCGTCTACGACATCGACACGCTGACCCAGGAGGTGCGCGCGGCCAAGCGGCGCGCGGGCCTGATTGCCGCGCTGCCCGCGCCCGCCATGGAGGCCCAGCCGTGAGCGCGACGACGCCGGCGCTGATTGCCGCGGCTGCGGGCGTCGGCTTCGGGCACGCGATCATGCCCGACCACTGGGTGCCGCTGGCGGTCGTGGGCCGCACGCGCCGGTATCCGCTGAGGCGCGTGGCTCGCCTGTCGGGACTGGCGGGAGCGGCGCATGTTCTGGTTTCGCTGCTCCTGGGGGCGGTGATCGTGGTCGTCGGGCTTCACTTCGCTCGTCCGTGGAGCACGCACAGGACAAGGTCGTGGGGGTCGTGCTGTTGGTCACCGGCGTCGTGGTCTTCGAGCTCCTGGGACGCGGCCACTCTCACGCTCGGCACGAAGATCCCCACCACCACCATCCGGAGCGTCGCGCGCGCGGCCTGCGCGGCCTGGCATCGATCATGGTCCCGTTCGGGGCAGCAGCCTCACCGGACTTGACGATCCTGCCCGCGTTTCTTGCCGCTGCCGCGGCGGGTGCGGGCACGGCGATCGGGTCGCTGCTGGCCTTCGCCATGGTGACGATCTCGACCATCGTCGGCCTGACCTTGCTGGCTACTGCCGCCGGCTACCAGGTACGTGGCCACTGGCTTGAGCGCTGGGGCAACGCGATCACCGCTGCTGTGCTGTTGATCATCGGCACTTTGGTACTGATGGGAGCGATTTAGGTTCGGCGTTTACTGATCCTCAACATCCGCCCCGAGGGTCGCACGTAGGCTGCCGAGCCCTACAACCGTCGTGTTCTTTAGAAAGGGGTGTCGATGCTCGGTGTTCGGATCGGGTCAGGCCGCTCGCTGACGGCGGCGGCCATTGCGTTCGCGCTCGCCGGTGGGGGCGCTGCGGTCGCTACCGCAGGAGCCCACACCGCAAAACATCGCCGGGGCCATACCGCGAAACATCACGGTGGCAAGCGGCGTTACTATGCCAACGCCGCGGTCACCGCCACGCCGATCAAGCACGTTGTGGTGATCATCGGCGAGAACCACACGTTCGACAACGTGTTCGCCACCTACC
>CAWHMB010000007.1:0-228356 GCA_963830405.1 uncultured Actinomycetes bacterium | reverse complement strand
GTTTGGGTGAGCGTTTCCGTGGTGGCGCTTTTGGGGGCCGCTTGGGGCGTTGTTCGGCTCGGAGCGCGCCGCTGGCGGCCGTGTAGATGGTCTCGTGGCCGTCGTCCCAGCGGATGCGATAGCGAGGCGAGGGGTCGCCGCGCAGGACTTCCTCAATCACACCGGGGCGCGGTCGGTGGTTGGTCGACTCGGACTCGACCACGACGCGTTTGCCGACTTCAAAGGCCATAGTCATCCCTCATCGTAAGTCGCGCCGCCTACTTTGTGCTGTAGCCGTGGGTTGCCCTTTTGATTTCGCCGGCCTTCGCGAGCTGGGTCAGGCGGGTTGCGACATTTCCGGGATCGAGGTTCAGGCCCTTGGCGAGATCACCGGCGGTGCTCCCCGGGTGCTGAGCGAGGAAGTCGATAATGCTCGTGTTGGTGTCGCCCTGGCGGTCGCGCGCGGTTGCGCGCCTGTTGCTCGCGCGCCGCGCAGTCGCACGGCGCACCGAGCGAGTCGGAGCGGCCTCGGGGTTGTGTTCCGAACCTTCGGCTGGGAGCTCAACTCGGGGGATCTGCGCTTCTCTGTCGTCGGGATGCGGCATCGGTAGGTCTCTCTAGTCGTGCGATTGCGTCAGGTACGTAGCGCAGCTCGCTCGGACCGTGCGGGTCTGTTTTGGTGCGGTTGTCATCCGCTCGCAGGGTGTTCAGGCGGCGGCGGGCGTCAATTGCCGCCTGCCGCCGCGGTTCGCGATCACGAGTCGACTCGGCTCGTCTCCGCACTGGCCGATTGTCTTCCGTCCGCGTCGTCATCTTCGAGCCTCCCTCCATTGAGGTCGCGCGCAAGGAAGACGGGTAGGACTCCCGCGCGTTCAATCAGATAGGGACGAAGCCACCGGGCCGGTGGGATAACGCCGATAGGGGTCCCGCACCGGCCCTGCAGTCAAAACCAGTAACCCTCGCCTCACGCCTCGTGGCGCAGGAAGCGCCGTTGGTGGCATCCGGGCTTGGGCTGAGAATTCTGGCCGCAGGGCCAGCCACGGTACCGACAGTACTCCTATCGCGGGCGGCTGTGCGTGGCAATCCCAAATTTGTCGCGATTGCGGTGAACCAGGAGTTCGATTGAGTTGCCCGGTCAGCCAAATTGGTCGGTTGAACGCCTCGAAAGAGAGTATGGTCGTCGTAGGGCCGTTATCGGCCGCTACTGCTCGAATCTCTCGCGCGGCCCCCGCCAGGCAACACCTGCCTCTCGCTGACCTCACGGGCCGTTTCGTCCAAAGCGACAGAAACGCCGTTCACAAGCAGGACCCAGGGCCCGCCCTCATTCTGCGGGGGTCTTGGTAGGAGGGTCAGTAGTCATGACGATCCTGCAAAAGCTGCCACGGAGCGGCGGCGGACACGCCCGAAAGCGCTGGTACAAGTTCGGCGATGGCGACGAGCCCGCTCGCCACACCAACGCATGGGAGCACGAAACCTTTGCGGAAGAACAAGCGCGATGGGAGCGAAGCGATCCAGACTACGCCCGGATCTGTGACCAGGTCCGACAAGCAACGAAGAACGGTGAGGAAGCTTCACAGCGCGCTGATCAAGCCAAGGCCGACTGGGACGCACGCGTTGCTACACAGCGACAGGCCAACGATGATGCCCAGAAGGCACAGCATGCATTGAAGGCCGACCAGACGGCCAGACGCCGAACGGCAACCGCCCGAACCGTTGCCTCCCTAGCGACGGAAGAGCCGTCCCCTACGGAGCGCTGGGACGCTGCACGTGACGATCCGCGCTCGGGAAGGTTCCACACCCACACCACCTTCGCAATCGAGTCCAATGACTCGCCGGCCCCCGGGATCATCCCCGAGCCGGTGCGCGTCCGCGATCAACCCATCGCGCCGACACGGCCGCGCCGGCCGCCCACTGGCGTGTCGCGAGCGGGTGCGGCCGACCGCCGCACGACCACCCCCGACTCAACACCCACAGGAGGTGCATTGCGATGCTGATGCAGTTCGATCCGTTCCGCGAGTTTGACCGGCTAGCGGAGCTCGCCGCGGGCGCGCGGACGCCGCGGCCGTTTCCGATGGACGCCTACCGCCGCGGCGACGAGTTCGTCGTGTCCTTTGACCTGCCGGGCATGGCCCCCGGCACGATCGACCTCACCGTCGAGCAGAACGTGCTCACGATCAAGGCAGAGCGAAGGTTTGACGGCCGAGAGGGTGACGAAGTGATCGCCGCCGAGCGCCTGCACGGGGCGTTTACCCGCCAGCTGTTCCTCGGCGACACGCTCGACGCGGAGCGCCTCGTGGCCAGCTACGAAACCGGCGTGCTGATCCTGCGAATCCCGGTGGCCGAGTCGGCAAAACCCCGCAAGGTAAAGATCACCGAAGGCGCCGACGGGCGGACGATCGAGGCCCAGACCACCCAGGCCGGCAGGTAGCGGAAATCATCAACCCGGCTTGACGGGACTCGGCTGAAGTGGGCCTCCGAAGGAGATGCCGTGGCGATCACGACGGCCCACTCGCGGACGCCAGCACCGCGGGAAACGAGCTCGGACCTCTCAGACCTCGCGACCGCTGCCATAGCCAGCGACTTCGCCGTCTCGCTACTCGGCGACGGTCGACCGGAACACCCGCTCCTCCTTCCGCGGCAATCCACCGCTGACGCCGACGCTGCCGGATTCCAGCACGAGCAGCGGCCGTGGACGCGATCGCTGCCGGGCCCTGCTGTGACCGAGCGGGTCGCTCACGACGCAGCGCCCGCGCCCTCCTTCGCGCTCAACTGAGGAAAGACGCCGACGCCACCGGACGCGCGGAGCTTCCCCAGTTTCGCCAGGAGCCTGCATCAGGGGCTTGCAGATCCCAAGCTAACGCTCGGGTCAAAGCAGTAGCCGGCCTCGGGAGCCGATCTCGCTTTCAACGCGCCGCCGATCAGCGACGACGCCCCAGAACTCCCGCTGCTCCTACCGCCCAAGAGCGGGCGCCACTGACCGCCGACGCTGACGCCCTCCTATAGCGACGAATCCGCGCGTCGCCGCAAACTCGTTCTTCTCACGAGGCCACCTCCGCTACGTTTCACCTTCGAAAAGGAGTAGAGTCGTACGCGAGCTGGCCCTGCGGCCAGGATTCTCACCCCAAGCTTGGATGCCACCGACGGTGCAGCTACGGCGCGAGGCATGGGTTACTGGTTTTTGACTGCGGGGCCGGTGCCGTACTTCTACGGGCGTTACCCCACCGCCCCGGTGGCCGAGCCCTTCTAGCCCTCTTCCTTCCGCGCGGACCCACAGAGGGCCGGGAAGCCTTGAAGACATGACAATGAGGACACGTGACCTCCCAGAGCGCGGGCGAAGCAAACTCAATCGCAATCGCACTATCCACCGGGTCTCGCCGACGATTGATGCCCAACGACGCCTGAACGCCCGGCAAGCGGTTGGTACCGGCCATGCCAGACCCTGTCGGCCGAGCGATCCCCGCTACGCATACCTGACGCGATCGTACGACTAGCGGTCCAGCGAAACGCCTAGCGAAACGCGGTGATGGAAGCGTGGAAGGCAGTGAGAATGAGGGCAAGTTTTACCGGGAGATCAACAGCCGCGCCAAAAGGGTCCGTAGGCGTGCCGCCGAGGCACTAAAACGGTCCCGCGCGCTGGGCAAGAGGCAAGGAGAGCTTGAAAAGTCCGACGCTGCCCAAAGACGGCGAAGGTTTCGGCGGCGGCAGGATTGACTAACCCGCGAGCGGCAAGGCTCGCGCTCTAGCGAGCGCGCACGCCAGCTTCGCGAGGATCGTCAGGTCGGCGTGAAGCAGTACGCGAGCGGCAGCGCCCCGGGCACGCTGTCGCTCCTGAGCGCAGGCAGGAGTCCGGCGTGCGCGGAGCAGCCGCTCGCCTTCACGCGATTCCGGTCGTCAGGGCCCCGCGAGTCGGGCGATCGCGTGGTCGCCAACTCGATCGTGCGCTCAGCGACGTGGCCGCGAGCAAAGCAGTCGTCCGCGGTGCCGCTCACGGGCACCCGCTGATGGGCGGATCCGATCGTCAGCCGACCGGCGGTTCCGCGGAAACGCGCACGAGTGCCTCGGTCCCAAAGGAGGCGTCCGGGCGCGAGAGCGCGGACGGCTTTGTGCGTCGCATAGCAGCCGTCAGCCGCTGCACGCGCCGTGGACAGAGGCGACAGTCAAGCTGTCCGGTGAGGTTCGACGCCCTTCTGGGCGGGTTAGTATGGAAAGGATCCATGCCACTGTTCGGAAAACGGTCGGAATCGGTCAGCCAGGAGGAGCGTGAGGCGGCGGCGGTTGATCTCGAGCGGATCAGGGGCGGAGGAATCCCACTCGGAGCCGAACAGCGACTGAGGGCAGTCGCCGCGGCGAGCGCGCCGGTCTTCAGCAGCGATCTGAGCGCCAAGGAGTATGCGCTCGCCGAGGCATCCGGTCTGAAGCCGATCGCCCAGGTGATGGGCTCATCGGTCGTCCAACACGGCTGGCAGAACTACGGCTGGTCCGCTTATGGGGGTGGGATCCAAGAGATGCCTTCCTTCGCCCAGCCCTGGAACCTGTCCCGTCAGCGTTCGTTTGACCGGCTGCGCCAGGAGGCGCAGTTCGCCGGCGCCGACGCGGTCATTGCCATCGAGATGACCGCTAAGCCCTTTCTCGAAGAGCCGGGCAACGTCGAGTATGTGGTCTTCGGCACGGCGGTCCGCGAGACCATCCTTCCGGCTCGCGGCGACTCCGGACCGCGGATGTGCGCGCTCTCCGGCCAGGACGTCGACAAGCTTCGCCGCATCGGAGCAGAGACCCTGGGCGTCATCGGCCACACCTCAGTCGTCGCCGTGGCGCTGAGCATGCAGGCCAACCAGATGATGCGCTCCTGGTGGGGCAACCAGGAGATGACAGAGGTCACGCAAGGCGTCTACGCCGCCCGACATCTCGCGATGAACGAGGTGCGTCGTCAAGCGCGCGAGATTGGTGCGAACGACATGGTCATCTCGACGCTCACACACGACATCCACCATCGTGAATACGAGCGGCCCGGTATCACCCAGCACTACTTCATCGTCTCGATGCATGTGCTCGGCACAGCCATCCGTCTGGGCGCCCACGACCCGCATCCGGCCCGGCTCGGCGTGCCCGTAATGTCGATCAACCTCGGCGCGTAATTCACCCCCCACTCGACGAGATCATCTGATGTCGGCCTACGATCCAACCAGCACCGAAGGGCTCGCGGAACACGCGAGCGAGCGCCTCCGGATGAACGCGCAGGGGCTGTTCACCTCGGACCTATCGGTGAACGAGTACCTGTGCGTAGAGAGGGCCGGCTTTGAGCCCGTGGGGCTGGTGGTGGGCTCGAGCATCTACCACATCGGCTTCCAGCAATCGAACTGGAAGGCAAGCCAGGAGATGGGCGTCCTCACGCAGGCGATGTACTCCGCGCGTGAGCTTGCGATGACGCGCATGGAGGAGGAGGCCGACCAACTCGACGCCGACGGCATCGTGGGAGTTCGCCTCGACATCGGACGCTACGAATGGGGCGCGGACATGGCGGAATTCATCGCAATCGGTACCGCGATCAAGCACAAGGGCGGCAAGATCCACCGGGCGCCGAACGGGCGCCCGTTCACATCCGACCTCAGTGGTCAGGCCTTCTGGACTCTGATGCAGACCGGCAAGCGCCCGGTCGGGATGGTCATCGGCAACTGCGTCTACCACGTCGCCCACCGCGGGATGCTCCAGTCGATCCGCCAGACGGGGCAGAACGTCGAGCTCGAGCAGTACACACAGGCGCTCTACGACGCCCGCGAGTTGGCGATGGAGCGCATGCAGAAGGAGGCCGAGGCGATCGGTGACGGCGTCCTGGGAATCGTCGAGGTCAAGCTGCACGAGAACAACCACGGCTGGGGCAGCCACGTGATCGAATTCTTCGCTGTGGGCACCGCAGTGGTATCCAACGAGCACGCCGGCAAAGGGCAGCAGCTGCCAGACATCACGCCGGTTCTGGACATCAACGACTGACGCGCACGATCGCTAAGCATCTCCAGCCCCAGCGGACTAGCCACGCCGGCGACGTCGAGTATCGTCGAGTATCGTTCATCCCGGGCGCGGGCCGCGGGAGAAAGCGAGAGCCGCTGTGCTCTTGGGGCGTCGCGGATGGGGTCTGCGCGCCGGGTGGGCCGCCGAGTCGAGATCGAGGGAGTCCGTTCAGACCGCGGGCGGTGGATCCAGCGCAGCTGAGAGCTCATCGAGCGCTTGGTTCTCGGCGTCGCTGATCTCGTTGGCGCCGATACCGAGAAAACCGCCTTCCTTGTGGGCGCTAGCGACCGCCTGTGCGACTGTCATCACGAACCGCGTTGTAGGCGTCCGTTTCCGCTGGTGTTGACTTCTCCCCGACGATCCTGACCGCCTCGCGCAGTTGCTGATGCGAGGCGCGCGATATCTCCGTCAGCCTCACGTAGCCGGTCGGGATCGATCGAGGCGGCGATTTGGCCAATTCGCCGAGCAGCTCGCTCTCGCCATGGTGCTCCCGCGCCGCCACGAGGCGGAGCAACTCCCAAAAACCAACGCGTCGTCATCGGCAACCTGCGTGGTCATCGTCCGCCGTGTAGATAGCCGAACCGTGAGCCCGGGACGTCAGTGATGAGCCGGCGATGGTCAAAGCCATCGGACGACTGGATCACATAGACCCGAAGCTCTGTCGCCGTTAGGTAGCGGAGCGGTGCGACGTCGATGTTCTTGCACACGCTTACGAAACCGCCTATCGGACGGTGGTTGCGCTTAGCCACTGATCAGCGGGCGCTGGCGTCCCCCGTCTGAAGCCAACACGCGCAAACCGGCCCGGCGGCGGCCGCCCCAGCCAGCGCGCCCACCCGGGAGACCCTGCCCCCTTCGAGGCTCGCTGGCGCGAGCGCTCGGTTCTTACGATGCCCCGGTCGGAGCAGCACAGCCGCGTAGGTGCTCGCGCAGTTGATCACAGCTCTCTGTTGCCCACCGCTCACTGGTCTCCAAGTCCTCGATCAGAACCTCGGCCCAGCGGACCGGCTGCTCGCTGTCAGGCTCGCCGAACAGCAAGACATCCGCGGCCTCCAACAGTTGCTCCCGCTCCCTGGCGTGCAGTTTGGTGGCTCCCTGGTGATCGATCGTATCGAGCAGCGCCGTGTAGTGGGCGCCACGAGTAATCATTGGCTCTGCGGTCATCATCTGGTACTCACCATAGCTACCGCCTCGCACGCGCGCGGGCGGACGAGCGCGTCGATCAACAACAGGCTCGCGTCAACGGTGCCGCGCCACAGCCTAGACTCCAGCTGCGCAACCCTAGCCCGGATCTTGCGGCAAGATGAGCGCCCCGAAGAGCAGGCGCAGAGGCGTTCCGACGACTCAGCGGTGACCGATGGGTCAGCCTTGCGGTCCTGTGTCGAGGACTGTGAGTAGAACTCGGGAGTGATCGGTTTGCCGCCGCTGCGGCCCTGTCCTTCTTTAGGACGGCGATGGTGTGCGCGTTGGCGGCGATGTTGAACGGTCGCGTGTAGTCCATGCCCGGCGAAGCCCGTAGCCGCAGGCCGTCCTCCGCCATCGCGGCGACGAGTCGCTGTGGAGCTTCGCCGTTTAGTCGGATGAGGCGTTCGGTTGGCTTGTAGAACAGCGCTTGGAGGCACAGCGTGGGTGCCGGATGTCACCGAGGTAATGGGCGGCTGAGGCGGGTGACTGAAACGCGGCCGGCCGCTATGCCCCCCCGATCCCGCTGGGGGGACAATCCCATCGATGGTGCTCGCTGACACTCAGCAGCGGCGGTTGCTCGAGCGGCTGCGCCAGGCCGGCGAGCAGCCGGTCGCTTTTGCCGAGCTGCACGCCGGCGGCATTAGCTTCCCGGCCGCAGTCGTTTCCGAGCTCGAGCTGAACGGATACGCGATCGAGCGTGTCTATGACCACGGGCGGCTGGTCGGCGTGCGCCTGCTCGGCCCAGAACCACCCGAAGCGCCCGCAGCACAGCGGCGGCGACGGCGCCCCTGGCAGCACAGATAGCCAGTCGCCGTATACCCCGCGTCTCCTCGCAGCTCGCTCAGGCAAGCGAGCTAGTAGTCGCTGCTCCCGCTCCGCGTCCGTGGCGATAGTGGGTCAGTTTGACCCCGGGCTCGTACTGCCGTGACGCGGCGGTAGGCTCGGGGGCAACCATGGAACGGCTACGGCGAGAGATCGGATGGTGGCTGAGCTACATTCCGAGCCTGATCGGCCATTTCAGAAATCGGCGTCAACTCGGCCAGTCGGTCGGGCCTGCCCTCCGTAGCGCCCGGGAACGAATGCGGCAGTCCCGATCTGGACTTCAGAGATCACCCAGATCACCGCGTCGGCGAGAGTGAGACCGATCCGTCCGCGTCCGCCTAAACGCTGACTTTCGCCAGGGCTCCTATTGCCCGGCCGCCCGCAGGGAATAGGGTCCAGCGCGGGGTAACCCTGACCGATCGGGCAGTCGCGCCCTTCGCCGGATCTTCGGAAACGACGAGAGAGCGGCTGCCCCCTGGGTTTCGCCAGTCGTTTCGAAAGAGCCTTCTTGAAAGAAGCGCGATGTCATCGCGAACCCGCCGCCGTTGGTCCCGTGATCTCGCCTCGTCAACGCTGAGGCTCCCGGTGTACCCCTGAGCTAGGCGCTCCCAGCTGAACAGCCCGGGTCGAACTTCCAGCGGTCGCCGCGACTCCGAGTCGCCGTGTGCCTGCGGGGGTGGACCAATGAGCGACATGTCCCCTCGCAGGACGTTTACGAACACCGGCAGCTCGTCAAGGGCGGTCGCTTCGATCACCCCGGCAATCGATCGCCCCGATCTGGCGCGACTACTAGCGGCGAACCTCAGCATCGCAAACTCCCTCCCGCTCAACCCGCGACGCGGCAACCTGAGGAGTATGGGTCCTGGCCCGGCGGCGCGAGTCAGGATGTCGAGCATGAGGAGCGTTGGAGCTAACAACACCAAAGCCGTTGCAGCGCCGAGAAGGTCGGTAGCTCGGTAGCCGACGATCCGCGTGCGGTTGTACCGAACTGGACGACCTGCCATGACCGCGATTACGCGTGCCGCGGTCGCCAAGCCGCTGGCAAACCGAAGCGCGCTTAGAGGCCTGTTCTTGAGTGCCTCGAGCTCCGCGAGCCAGTCCTCGAGGTACACGTCGGCGAGTTCTGCCGGCAAAATCCGCGCGGCAGCCATTGCCTTACGAGCGGCGTACTCCGGAATTGATCCTGTGATCTGCTGCGAAAGCACGGCTCCCAGAACCTGCTTCGCAAGCCACGCGCCAAGTAAAACCAAGATGGCAAGCACGGCACTCATGCACTCGATCCTCGCGGAAGGAGCGCGCTACGCACCCGCGGACCGATCGGCGGTTCCGTCTGACCGGGAACCACGTGCGCGTTCATCACACCCTGCCCGGTCAGGCGGTAGAGACGTCGCCTCGGTCGCCCCTCCTGACGCGGATCTATGCGCTCATGCGTCGAGGCCAGCCAACCTTCAGCTTCGAGTCGGTGAAGGATCGGATACACGGTTCCGCTCTGGAGCCCGGCCAGCTCCATCAGCTCCAGGCCGTACCACTCCCGCGTCGGGTTCGTGAGCAGGGCCTCCAGTAGGCGCATAGTCTGGGGTGTCATACGCTGCGGCACCAGCCTTTATTCTACATAGCCCTATGTCGGATAGCCGCAGCCGACTGACAGCACACGCTCGCTTGACGAAGACCGGCCGTCCCATGGCCGCGAGAGCCCGCCGAAAACGCTGATGGCTGCCGTGCCGGTGCTAGACAACTCCTTTCGGGCTTCGGTGGGCGCAGGTTGCGCCACTCCGTCGGCGACATAGCGAGCGCAGGGATTCGACGGTTGTGTCGGCGATCGTTCTTGCCATGCCGGATGAGAATCGACCCGCGGCGCCGATCCAGATCACTCTCGGTGAGCGATAGCGCCTCGTTGATCCGCAGACCGGCGCGCCACAACACGACGATCAGACCGTTGAGGCCTGGCCGAAGGCCATGTCGGCGATGGCGGTAGCTAAGCAAGCGTTCAGCGGCAACTAGCCCAGCGCAGCTTTGGACGAGCACCCCACGCGACGCCTCGTCTCTACGAGCGGCAGCCAGCAAGGCGGTTACTCACGTGCCCGCTCGGGACGACGACCGAGCATGTCTAGCGCGACCCGGCTGCCGTCACACGAGACGAGTGCCTTGGTTCCATTGGAGGAGCCTGGTGACAGTCGAACGGGCCGGTGAACACTGCTTCTCTGATTATCAACCGACGGTGAGCCGGTTCGCCGCGCGGCGCTCAGCGGGAGCAGCGCTGACGCTGTCCTGCTTGTTCGAGCTGCATGCCCCGCATGACGGGTACGTAGAGCCGCGAATATGCTTGTCGGGCATGGTTGAGCGGAGCTCGCGGCCCTCAGACGCACAGGCCCTCGGCCCGCGGGCATGGTGCGTCTGCGGCGAGAAGGTTACGATCGCCGACGCGCGGGAGGTGACGCTGCCCAACGGTCGTCCCGGCTGGGAGGGCTACTGCCCTGAGTGTGGCGGCCCTCTGTTCGCTGCGTGCCGCAAACCGGCTGGCAGCTGATGCACCGGAGCTGAGGCCGCCTCTCGTTTGGCTGGAGCAGCGCTACGCTCCGGGCGTGGATGCGTCCCTCGCAGTGGCGAGCAGGCGCGACCAGCGGCAGTACGCGGAGAGGCCAGTCTCGAGGGACGCGGTGAGCCGGATCCTTGATGCCGGCGGCATCGCCGGAGGGGCGACGAACCTTCGGCCGTGGCGGTTCCTCGTGCTGGGGACAGCGGGTTGGTCGACCGGGTTGCACAGACCGTATGTGCACCTCCCTACCCGCTCGGGGCTCCCGCTGGTGATCGGAATTGTGGTCAGCGGCAAGGGTCCGGTCGCCTTCGACCGCCGGGCGGGCGGCCCAGAGCATGATGCTTGCCGCGTGGAACGGGGGGGTCGTCTCCTGTCCGAATGGAATCGCGAATCCGGACAGCCTGGCCGCGCTGTTCGGACTCGAGGCGGATGAGCGGGTACAGATCGTGCTCTCGTTCGGCTATCCGGCGCGCGCGGGACCCGGGAGCGCGCCCACCCCTCGGAGCACCGTCGGCAACAGCTCCTAGTGGGGCCAGTCGCTGATGACCTGTGGATGGTTCATTCCACCTCCGAGCGAGCCAGTCAAAAGCGACGAGACCCTGCGGCACGAGCGGGAAGCGAAGATCGAGGAGCTCGAGCGCCGCGGGCTCCTGCGCTCCGAGCGGCTCCGCAGAGCGATGCTCGCAGTGCGCCGCGAGGACTTCATCCCGTCTTCGTACCGGGATCACGCCTACGAAGAGGTCCCGCTGCTGCTCCCAGGCGAGCGAGCCACGATCTCGTGCCCACATAGCTATCCGCTGTTCTACGAGCCGCTCGGCCTGGCACAGGGGCACCGGTTCCTGGAGGTTGGCGTAGGGTCGGGCTACGGCACATCGCTCGCGCTGGAGGCCGTGGGTCGGGAGGGTCTGGTTGTGGCCATCGACATCGACGCCACAACGCTCGCGTTCGCAAGGAAGAACCTGGAACGGGCGGGCTATACAGACGTGGTACTTGTTCACGGGGACGGCGGATTTGGGGACCCCGAGCACGCCCCGTACGATCGGATCTGCGTCACGGCGGCCTGCCCCGGTGTCCCGCCGCCGCTGACCGAGCAGCTCGCGCTGCACGGCCGGCTGATCGTGCCCGTCATCGAAGGCAAGAGCCAGCGACTGACCCTGCTGGAGAAGACAGCGGACTGTGTGAGGCGTGCAAGCATCGCAAACGTGTTGTACGTCTCACTCCAGGGACGGTATGGAGTGTGTAGCGATGCAGGCAACTAGCCAATCCGCAGTCCGCACCAAGCGAGAGTCCTCCGACAGCATGTCGTAGGCATCCTCGTCAGCCCTTGTCCGGCGATATCGATGGCGCTTCCTCCGCGGCGGAAGCCAGGTGTTCGGTTTTGCGGGCCCTTATCTTCCTACACCCCTCCAGGTTGACGGGTAGGTACTAGTTGGGGCGAAACCGGCGGAAACGTAACGGGCGTCGTGCTGGAATTCGGTGTGGGATCGCCCCAATCGTGCGTGGCATCGGCCCGCAATCGCGGCATATCGCTGGCATAGGTCAATCTCTGACGGGGTAGGCGATAAGGGCCGGCAAAACCGAACACCCACCCACGGGGAGGCGAAGCTGCGAGCGCAGTTGGAGACTGTTTCTGTGCGAACGCGATCGTGCGCTTCCGGTGCCGGCAGGCCAATCGGAGCGCTCCTTTGTCGCCGATACGATCGCGGGCTCGGCGCTGTCTCAGACGCAAAAGCGATCGCCACCGTGAGGCTTGCTTTCCGCGCGAGGCGGGGAAGGTAGCTGTCTTCCCTGCTTGGCCGGTAAGGGAGGGGAGACGCGGGAGGCCCGTTCTGTCACGAGTGCAGCGCGGACCGCTGAGGCGGACGTCGACGCGCACTTGGGCACGCGCCTTGCCGTGATGGCGATGTCCCGTATCGCGCCCCGTCATCGGGACGGATCATCGGGCGGGGCTTACGGGACACCTTTGGCGCCAGCCAGGCAAGGCGCCGTTCAGCGGGAGGAATGCGCGCAACGGGTTCGGGTTACGGATCGGTCCCTGCCGGGCGTTGGGCGCTGACACCCCGCGCCACGCGGAACTCCGCGGCGACCTCGCGTGTCGCCGCCTCGGCTCCGAGTGGAAATACGTGAAGCGCATCTACGCGCGAGATACTGGCAAGGCCGGCCGCGAGTTCGCGCGCTAGATCGATGCCGCCGCCGCGACTGATCTGCGACACGGCTCGCTGAGGAATCGCGACCCCCGGTAGCGCGCAGGCGCGCTCTGCCATGTGCGCGCTGCGGAGCAGCGCGACGCTTGCGTAGAACCGCACGTCCGCGAGGGTGTCCTCGGCGGCCGAGAGGAACGCTTCGAGGCGCCCGAGGTCGAAGATCATCTGCGACTGGACGAAGGTTGCTCCAGCGGCGATCTTGCGCCGCAGGAGCCGCAACTCCCGGTCGACGTCCTCGGCGAAGGGATTGACGACCGCCCCGACCGCCAGCGGGTGCGGGGCGCTCCATGCCGACGCGCTCGCAATGAGCTGCGTGGCGGTCATGTCGCCCACACGTTCGATGCCCGGCACCGGATCGCCCTGCATGCACAGGACCGCCTCAGCGCCGAGCGCCGCCGCGCCCACGACCTGGGACTGCAGGGCAAGCCGGTTGCGATCGCGGCAGGAAACGTGGACGATTGTCCCCACGCCCTGCTCCCGCGCGAGCGCTACCGCAGCCAGCGGCGACATCCGCGGCTGACCGGCGTGATTGTCGGTCAACCCGACGACGTCGACGGTGTCGGCCAGAACAGCGATCCGGTCGCTGACGCGCGCGCCATCGGCCTCGGCCGGCAGCGAGATCTCCGCGGACGTCAGGTCGGTCAGCGACACGACCGCTGAAGCCTAGGCCGTCGGTCCGTCAGGCCGACCCATGCCTCGTTAGAGGATCGGGAAACGGGGCATCGGTTTCCGGTGCGGGCGGGCGCCAAGCCCTCGACGTGCTGCCCCGCCTCGCGCGGCCCGCAGGGCCCCCGGGCCGCCGGACGTCGAGCCCCTTTCTCACAGCTTTGCATGGCGCGCGCGTCACCTGCGGTCCGCTCTGCTTGGCGCTCAACTGAGGGACGACGCTGATGCCGCCGGACGCTTGGAGCTTCCCTGCTCGTCGCCAATTGCGAGACCCGACGGAGTACCTATCCGGTCGTCCCGAAGGAGTCGGGCGAAGCAACATGGTGGAACCTCGATAGTGAGCGTCCGCACGAGGGAGGCTCGAGACCGCGCAAAACCGGCGGCCACTCGCCGCCGTAAACCGTGGCTGATAGCTTGGCCCGCCTATGTCCTCGATTGCCGACTACAACGAGCGGATCATCGACGAGTTCAGAGCCAACGCTGGCAAGCCGCCGAGTTGGACCGGGAACTCGCCGCTGCTCTTGGTCCATCACCGTGGCGCCAAATCTGGGCTGGAGCGCGTGAACCCGGTGGCCTACCTAGACGACGACGGGCGTTACGTGATCTTTGCCTCCAAGGCGGGAGCGCCCAGCAATCCAGACTGGTACCACAATCTCAAGGCGCATCCTGACACGACAATCGAGGTAGGCAGAAACACCGTCGCGGTAACGGCGGCCGAGGCGACTGGGGCCGAGCGAGCGCGGCTGTTCGCAGCTCAAGCCGAGCGCTCCCCTCAGTTCACGGAGTACCAGCAGAAGACCGACCGTGTGATCCCAGTCGTCGTTCTCACTCCACGCTAAGACGCGCGCGAGCCCGACAGCCGCCGGGCAATGACCAAGCGGCTGGGAACGCCCGAGTTAGCACGGCGATACAGATCGCAACGTCGCCGATGCGATCATCCGATCTCGGCGCCTGCTGAGGGTGAAGGAGCCGTCGTCGAGAACGCGATCGGCGGAGCTTGTCGAACTCCTCCACGTTTATCACTTACCCGAGTCCGTGCGCGAAGCCCTGGCGCCAGCTCGGATACAGAAGCTGCCAGCCGAGCTCGCGCTTGGCCTTCTCGTTCGAGGCTCCCCGCGCTTCGGTCATCATGAGCGTTGCCATCTCGCCTGCAGCCAGCCGCCCCAGCCAGCGTGGGATACGCCTCGGCGGCTTGGCATCCAGCGCGCTCGCCAGCACCGGTAGCCAATCCCGCACCGCGGCGGGCTCGTCGTCGGCAATGTTGTAGATCCCCGGGTCGCCGCGCTCGATGGCATTCGCGGTCGCGGTCGCAGCGTCCTCTATGTATACGTGCGACCAGACCCCTCCACCGTCGCCGATGATTGGGAACAGGCGCTTACGGATCGGCGCCGCCATCGGCGCGTCCGGAGCCAGACTGATCGCGGTCCCCGGACCGTAGAAACCGCCGTAGCGCAAGACGAGGCCCTCGCCCCAATCGATCGCCGGCACTGCCTGCTCCACATGCAGGATCCCCGCCAGTGCCGGCCGCATCGCCCCGGGCGGGTCGGGATCGACGGGATCGGCCTCCGTCAGCACCGACCCGCCCGTGCGGGCCCATCGAAAAGCCCCGAAACTCTGCGCCACGAACCGCCGAGCGCCGACGGCGCGGCCTGCGGCCAGGAGATGGTCCGTCGCCTCGGTGCGCAGCCGGTTGGTCATGTTCGCCAGCGCGGAGCGCTCAGGGTGCCGCATGTCCCTAGCTGACAGCTTCCCGGATAGTGCTGTGAGCTGATGCACGATCACCTCGGGCTCCGCGGCTGCGACCTCCTGGGCGACGGCGTCGGGATCGAGAGCATCGGCCACGACTGGGCGAGCTCCCAGGCCGCGGACCAAGTCCTGCTTCGATGCGCTCCTGGTCATCCCGACGACCTCGTGGTCTCGCGCCACGAGCTGCGGAACGAGCGCCCTGCCAAGAACGCCTGTGGCTCCCGCTACCAAGACCTTCATGAGGGCTCCTCTCGTCGACTTGCCTCTTTAAGACCCAATCGAGGCACCGCCTGTGACACCGGCAAGCGGCGAACTCTCCACGATCCTGTCTCCGCGCTTCCAGCTCCGCACGATTGCATCACCCTCGCCAACGCGCGCTGAGCTTTCCAACGCGGAAACCGGCCGCGCGAGGTGCGGGTCGAGGGGTTGAGCGAGGCCGAGGTCGGTCGCCGGCTGGGCCTGCCGAAGCGGCTCAGACGACCGGGCGGTCGCCGAAGCGCTCGTGCGGCCCCACAGGCCGACTAGGCCAAAGCGATCGTCGGCGGGACCCTGCCGATCAGCAAAAGCGACATGATGATGACGCTGGCTTGGCTTCAGGCTCATTTGTTCCGCGGGTGTTGGCTCAGATCACAGTCGAACCCGCTGAGCCCCGATCACGAATTCCGACTGCGTGTCAGTTACTTGCCACGACGCCAACGCGCCAAAGTCGCCCGCGCGCTCGACACCACCGAACAGCACGTCTGGCCTGAGGTCGTACAACCACCACGGACCGGGCACTCGACTGACCGCCTCGCTGGTTACGCCGCCGCCAGCGACCTCGACGCCCCCGACTGGAAGACGCTGATGCGTGAGGCGACCGAGAACATCGAGCTGCTCGGCGACACGCTCATCCAGATGCTCGGCGCCTCCGGTGTCGCCGAACTCCTAACCGCCAAGGCCGCTAACGGATGCGAGGTCCGAATCCTCCTCTCCAAGCCCGGGCGCCATCTCGCCCCATACGTGGAGCAGAAGGGGATTGAGGTCCGCGCACCCGAACTCCCAGCACGCCAGACGATCTACCGCTTCGAAGAGCAGCTGCTGCTTCTCCTGCACCTGCAAGCACAGGAAGATGCGCAAGCCCCGCTGGTCCACCTGCAGCGCAGAGCCCGAGCGGACTGTTTGACCGTCTCACCGACTACTTCAACAACCTCTGGGAACACGCCGGACAGCTAAGCACCGAGGACCTTGACGTTCGTAGCGAGGACACGACTACCGACGAGAGCCACGAAACGGCTCCACGGTTCACCGCCGCCGGCCAATCCCCAGCTGGCCGGGACCAACCGACTGCGCCCGCCCCGAGACGCTGGCCTAGGCGTCCCACCTGACGGCCGACTTCACTCCGTTCGGCAAGGCATCGCTTGGCATGCCCCGCGCGGCGTGAACCTGATTCGTCTGCGAACAGCAGCCGCCCCGGCCTCCGCACAACGCTCGGGCCGGACGACGTAGTCTCGCCGAGGCGATCTCGGGTCAACGCTCCGGCAACCCGGAGGTCCCGACCGCTACATCACCGCCGTCTTCCTTGCCACCCGCCAGTTTGCCCGTCGCGCTCGGTGGTGGGCGAGGTGAAAGCGAATGCCCGGTTCAGACGTTCGATGTCGTCGGGACGGGCCTTGGCGTGGAGGTAGCGCTCGGTGGTCGCGAGCTTCGAGTGACCGAGGAACCCCTGGACCCAGCGCGGGTCCGCCTGCCGGGCGACGAGCGAGCCCGCGCCGTGGCGCAGCGCATGGAAGCGCAGCACCCGGAGCCCCACAGCGCCGGCGGCAGCCGTGAAACGACGGCGAAGAGCGGAGCCATCAAGCGGGCGCCCCAGCCGTGAGCAGAACACGTAGTCGTCGGGACTCGTGAAGTCATCTCGTCCCTCGAGCCGGGCAAAGGCTTGCGCAGCGCCATCGGCGAGCGGGAGGAAGCGTGCCTCCCAGGTCTTGGTCGGACCCTCGAACCGACCGCTAAAGGCGCGGTGAACAACGAGCCGACGCTCGTCGAGGTCGACATCCTCCCAGCGCAGCGCGAGCAACTCACCGAGGCGCAGTCCTGTGTAGGCGGCAATCCGGAACAGCTCCGCGTCCTGATGATCCTCCGTGGCTCGGGCTTGTGCCTCGGAGTCGTCGAGCCGAAGCCTCGTCACGCGTCGATGCGCTCCGACCTCGGCGGCGCGCGACAGCGCCTCGACCTCTTCAGGCTCGTAGTAGTCGAGCACCCCAGGCGGTGGCTCGCGCCGCTTGCTCGTGCCCGCAGCCGGGTTGACGGTGAAGCCGTGCGCGTCATCGCGCATCGCGTAGCCGAAGATCGCGCTGATCACCTGGCGGTGTTTGTTGGCGGTCCGTGGAGTGGCGCCGTTCCGGTCCAGCCCTCTCAGGTATTCGGCCACGTCTCGCGTTGAGATCTTGCTTGCGGAACGATCGCCGAACGCAGCCATCAGAAGTCCTGGTGAGTGGCCGCCGCCTCGCCGGTGAGGCTGTCCGGGATCCGCCAGAAGGTAGGCGTAGTCGCGCAGCGTCGAGGGCTTAGCGCCCTTCTCGCGCTCGAGGTAGACGAGCCACTCAGCTGCCAGCTCCCGGAACGTGATCCCACGTCGGCGGCGCTCTGCGGTGTCGAGCTCAAGGCGAGTTTGCTCGGCGTCGTGCTCGCGAACCAGCTCGAGCATCCGCTCGGCCGCTTGAGTCTCGGTCAGCGTTCCCTCAGGTGCCCGGCCCCGCCGCCGGCACCAACCGTCCCGGCCGTGGGGCTGCACCCACGCTCGACCGAGTGCTCGCACGACCGGTTTGCCGTTGCGGGACCACTTCCCGTACCAGTGTGGCCCACTCGCGCGATGCCGAACGAAGGGCCGGGAGGTGGGCTGAGGCGTGGTCATGAGCAAGAAACCCGGGACGCAGATCGTTCTATTCAAGAACTCTACAGTGGGGCCCGGACAGCGGGCAACGGTCGGGCAACGGCCACTCAGGCAACGTTCCCGGGCAACATTCGCGCTCAGAATCGCCTCAAATAAAGGCAGAACAGCAACCGAACCTCCTATAACTACGGGCTTTGCATGGCGGTCTACTGCTTTGAAAGCAGGAGGTCGCCGGTTCGATCCCGGCTGGCTCCAGTGAAGAAGTGCCTGGAACTCCCGGATCGGCTGGTACCAGGCGTTCGCGATCTGGAAGTCGGCCGTGTTCTGCGAGGCGATCTACGGCCGCTTCCTGCGGGGCGAGCGGACGGACCGGTGGTCGCCCCTGCACTCGCCGATCGGCACCAGCGCTCTTCCTCATGTGCGCTCACGTTCCCCGCTTGCTCGACGTGGCGGCGGGGTACCCGTAGAGAGGACCGAAAGCCGCGTTCCCCTGCGGATGGACGGCGGTCAGGTTGGCGACACGACGAGGGAGGTAAACATGGAGGCAACGCCATCGCGCCTGGAGCTGAGCCCACTCAACTTCCTGAGCCGCAATGCCCGCGCGCTGGGGGAGCGCCCAGCGGTGGTCCACGGAGATCGGCGCCTGAGCTACGCCGAGTTGCATGAGCGTTGCAACCGGCTTGCGTCCGCGCTGCGTGACCGCGGTCTCGAGCGCCACGATCGCGTCGCGATTCTGGCGCCGAACACGCCGGCGCTGCTGGAGGCGCACTACGGCGTACCACTCGCCGGCGGTGTCCTGGTGGCCATGAACAGCCGACTCAGCAGCGACGACGTCGAATACATCCTCAGCGATTCCGGGGCGCGGACGCTGCTGGTCGACACCCGCCTGAAGGAACTGGTCGAGCCGATGTCGCTCGAGGACGTGGAGCTGGTGTTGATCGAGGACAGCGGTGAGGACGACGACCCGTATGAGCAGCTGCTGGCCGCGGGATCCCCTGAGCCTCCAGAGAGCTGGCTCGAGGATGAGAACGAGCCCATCTCGATCAATTACACCTCGGGCACCACCGGGCAGGCAAAGGGTGCCGTCTACACCCATCGCGGGGCCTACCTGCGCGCGCTCGGGGTGGCGCTGGAGATCAGGCTCGGCTACGACTCCGTGCACCTGTGGACCCTGCCGATGTTCCACTGCAACGGCTGGTGCCTGACCTGGGCGGTGACCGCCGCCGGCGGTGTCCACGTGTGCCTTCCCAAGGTCGACCCCGAGCGGATCTGGGATCTGTTCGAATCAGAAGGCGTCACCCACTACAGCGGGGCGCCCACGATCCATATGAGCATCGTCAACTACGAGAAAGCGCACCCACTCAAGCGGCGCGTGATCGTGCCGACCGGCGGCGCGCCGCCGACGCCGGCCGTGCTCAAGCGGATGCGCGAGCTGAACCTGTATCCGATCCACCTCTACGGCCTGACCGAGACCTATGGGCCGGTGATGGGCTGCAGCTGGCAGCCTCAGTGGGACGAGCTCGACCTGGAGGAACAGGCGCGCCTGCTGGCGCGGCAGGGGCACACCTACAACGGGGCCGACCTCGTGCGCGTTGTCGATGAGGAGATGCGCGACCTGCCGCAGGACGGTGAGACGGTCGGCGAGGTGGTGATCCGCGGGAACAGCGTGATGGCCCACTATCACGGCAACGACGCGAAGACCGATGAGGCGTTCCGGGGTGGCTGGTACCACTCCGGCGACCTGGCCGTCTGGCATCCGAACGGCTACGTGGAGCTGCGCGACCGCTCCAAGGACATCATCATCTCGGGGGGCGAGAACATCTCGAGCATCGAGGTCGAGCAGGCGATCGCGGAGCACCCGTCCGTTGCGGAGGCAGCGGTGGTGGCGATGCCGGACGAGAAGTACGGCGAGCGCCCGAAGGCCTTCGTTGAGCTCAAGCACGGCGAGGACGTAAGCGAGGATGATCTCGGCTCGTTCTGCCACGAGCACATGGCCGGCTTCAAGTGCCCAGCCGAGATTGAGTTCTGCGAGCTGCCACGGACCTCGACCGGCAAGATCCAGAAGTACGTCCTCCGCGAGCGCGAGTGGGAGGGCCAGGAGAAGGCAATCGGCTGAATGCGCGCATACCACGACCCGAAAGCAAGGTGATGCGGATGCCCCCGCTGTGGCGTCAGGCCTTTGACCGCGTCGAGCGCCCGCTCGCCGCCAGTGCCGAGTCCTGGGTTCAGAGCGAGACCTTCATGGACCTCACCGCCGTGGCGGTCAAGCTCCAGCGGCGCCTGGGAGCCGACTTCCAGCGCCGAACCGAGCAGTGGCTGGCGCTCTGCGGCCTGGTCTCCCGGGCGGATGCGGTCAGGCTGATGAACCAGGTGGGAGGCCTCGAGCGCGAGGTCCGCGAACTGGGGCGCCGGCTGGACCAGCGCGAATCCGGGACGCAGCTCCGGTCGGGCCGTAGTCGAGAGCAGGCGCGGCGAGGCCCTCGGCACCCCGAGAAACCGAAGGGGGCCTGATGGCCCCCAACCTATTGGAGCGCCAGTTTCTGCGTGCCCAAAACGGCTTTGCCTACCTCACGGGCTCCAACCAGCCGCGAATGGGACAGACCCCGCGCGACCTGGTGTGGAAGCGCGACAAGGCGCGGCTCTGGCGCTATCGCTCCGACCAGCGGCGCTACCAGCCGCCGGTGCTGATCGTCCACAGCCTGGTCAGCAAGAGCTACGTGCTCGACCTGCTGCCCAACACCAGCATGGTGCGCTACCTGGTTGGCGAGGGCTTTGACATGTTCTTGCTCGACTGGCTGCCGCCCGATCCCGCCGACGCCGAGAACACGCTGGAGACCTACGTCGAGGACTACATCCCGGAGGCGATGGCGGCGATCCTCCAGGAGGCGGGTGCTGATCAGCTGACGCTGATCGGCTACTGCTTCGGCGGCATCCTCACGCTGCTGCTGGCAGCCGGAGCGCCCGAGCTCCCGATCCGCAATCTGATGGTGATGGCGACTCCATGCGACTACCGCAAGACGGGGTTCATGAGCAACATGTTCCGCGAGCACCGTCTGGAGCCCGACGACGTCATCGACGACACCGGTCTGGTGCCCGCGCGCGCGCTCGACGAGGGCTTTCAGACGCTCAAGCCGACCGACCGCGTCGTCCAGCGGATCAACCTGTTCGAGAATCTCTGGAACGAAGAGTTCATCGAGGGCTTCCTCGCCATCTCTCACTGGGCGCGTGACCAGGTGCCGTTTCCCGGCGCCGCGTTCCGCCAGACCGTGGACGTGCTGATCCGGGACAACGCGCTCTGTCGCGGAGTGATTCCGCTTGGGCGCAGCGAGGTGCGGCTCGAGGACATTCGCTGCCCGTTCCTGAACGCGTTTGCCGAGCAGGACGGAATCACGCCCGCGGCATCCTCGGAGCCGCTCACCCGGCTGGTCGGATCGCGGGACACGAGCGAGCTTCGCCTGAGCTCCGGTCACGTCGGGTTCGTGGCCGGGCGGCAGGCGGCCAAGGTCGCGCGGCCCGAAATCGCGGATTGGATCCGAGCCCGCAGCGACGAGGCCTGAGCGAGGGGAGGCTGATGTCAGCAGCTTTCGATCCCAGGGACGCGCTGGCTCTCGATGCGCTGCTGACCGAGACAGAGCTGGCCGTACGGGAGCGCGTCCGTCGGTACGTCGAAGGCGATTTCGTCCCGCGCGTCGCCGAGCTGTTCGAACAGGCCCGCTTCCCGCGCGAGCTGGCCAAGGAGCTCGGCGAGCTCGGTGTGCTGGGCATGGAGATCGACGGCTACGGCTGTCCGGGGCGGAGCGCCGTCGAGTATGGACTCGCGAGCCTCGAACTCGAGGCCGGCGACACCGGTCTGCGCACCTTCGCATCGGTACAGGGCTCGCTCGCGATGGGGGCGATCCACCTGTGGGGCTCCGAGGAGCAGAAGCAGGAATGGTTGCCGCGGATGGCCAGCGGAGACGCGATCGGCTGCTTCGGGCTGACCGAGCCAACCGCCGGAAGTGACCCCTCGGCGATGCAGACGGCGGCCCGGCAGCTCGGCGGTGATTGGGTGCTGGATGGCCGTAAGCGCTGGATCGGCCTGGCCACGGTCTCCGATGTCGCGGTGATCTGGGCACGGGCCGGCGATGAGATCCGCGGGTTCCTGGTCCCCACCGAGACACGGGGGTTCAGCGCCACCGACATCACCGGCAAGCTCTCCCTGCGCGCCTCCCGCCAGTGCGACATTGTGCTCGAAGATTGCCGGGTCGGGCCGGGCGCGGTCCTCCCGGAGGCTCACGGCCTGAGCGGGCCGTTCGCCTGCCTCAGCAAGGCTCGCTACGGCATCACCTGGGGGGTGATGGGCTCGGCGCGCGCGGCCTATGAATGCGCGCTCGACTATGCGTGCGGCCGCGAGCAGTTCGGGCGCCCGATTGCCGGCTTCCAGCTAGTCCAGCAACAACTGGTCGAGATGATGGTCGCGGTCAACCGGGGAACCCTGCTCGCCCTCCACCTCGGCCGCATGCGCGACGCCGGACGGCTCACCTCGGAGCAGATCAGCATCGGCAAGCTCGACAACACCCGCCAGGCGCTGAATGTCGCCCGGACCGCCCGGGCACTGCTCGGCGGCAACGGGATCACGCTCGAGTATCCGGTCATGCGCCACATGGTCAACCTCGAGTCACCGCTGACCTACGAGGGTACCCCAGAAATGCACACGCTGATCCTCGGACAGGCGCTGACCGGGATTCGGGCGTTCAGCTGATCGTCGCGATTGACGGCTCCTCTGGACAGCGATCGCCCCGGCCACTTGGCCGCCCAGCGTCCGCAGCTACTCGTAGCGGATCAGTCCGCGGATGGTCCGGATGCTGCCTCATGTCGTCGTAGACCTCGTTCACCTGCGCCAAGCTGTAAGTACGGGTCACGAGCTCGTCGAGCAGTAACTCCCCGTCGCGATAGAGGTTCATGACCTTCGGTATGTCTCCTCACGGGCCCGCTCGGTCAAACAGCAGCCCACTTATTCGCCTCTCCCAGGCGGTGACCTCGAACAGCGGCAAGTCGGCCTGGTTCGCGCGGCCTGCGGCGCTTGCGCTGGAAAAGGTGACAAACCTCGCGGCCGCCGAGCGCTTTGCTCCGAAAGCCGTGTTATGGCGGTTTAGCTGACCATTCTCCAAATGGCTTGCGCGGTTTGTCGAGTTATGCGGTGCGTGCGTGCCGCTGGTGCGTGCGTGCCGCTGGCGCGTGCGGGCCGCTGGCGCGTGTTGCCCCCTAGGCGGACCTGGAACCGCGCCGAAGAGCCTTCTCCTGATCGTGGGCGGAGGCCTTGCCATTTCCGGCGCGCCTGCCTCACCGGGCTTGAAGGTCGTCGCCGGGGCGCTGTTCGTGGCGGTGGCAGTCTCCACCGTGGTGGTGCCGGTCGTTCTCTTCTACGTGCTCGGCGCCCGGGTGCAGCCGTGGCTTGAGTCAACGAACTCGTGGCTCGAAGCAAACAACACCACGGTGATGGTGGTGCTGCTGGTGGTTATCGGCTTCGCCCTCATCGGGAAGGGCATCAGTGGATTCTGACGCCGCAGCAACGGGATTCATCCGCCGTCGATCAGGGTGGCCTCAAGGGTGGTGCATGCAGACGACCTGACCAGCCAGCCCGTGCGATCGGTGCCGGGGGGTGGCGAGCATCAGCACCACGGCGATGATCGGCACAAGGTCAACCCGGTCTACTCGACAACGGCGGGCGACCAGTGCCCTTCGGTCGCTCATTTACGGGATGAAGACGATGCGTTGGCCCGAGCCGCAAGGGGCGTCCCAGGAGCGAGATCGTCGCATCGGCGCCGAGCGCCGGCAGTGCTTCGAGCCGCTCGGGATTGGGTCCAGCGGCGATCACTGTGCTCGCGCCGAGGTGCTTGGCGATCTGGACGGCAATTGTCCGGTGTCGCCAGGCGTCTCCCGCGTGGCAAAACAGGTGACCAGACCGATCAGGAATCGAGAAGCGCGCTCACCGAGCCCCACTTAGCATGACCGTCCTGGACACCACGATTCTCAAGACCTTGACTTGAGGAGACGGAGACCGCGAAGGCGGCCCCGCCTAACAGAAGGAGACGCGGAGCATGGCCAGGAAGACGGACACGCAGTCGCCTGCGCTGCAGGCTGCCGACAGCCACGATCTAATCCGCGTGCACGGCGCGCGAGTCAATAACCTCAAGGACGTCAGTGTCGAAATACCGAAGCGCCGGCTGACGGTGTTCACCGGCGTGTCCGGCTCGGGGAAGAGCTCGCTGGTGTTCGGCACGATCGCCGCGGAGTCGCAGCGGCTGATCAACGAGACCTACAGCGCCTTCGTGCAGGGGTTCATGCCGACGCTGGCGCGGCCGGAGGTCGATGTGCTCGAGGGGCTGACGACCGCGATCATCGTCGACCAGGAGCGGATGGGCGCCGACGTCCGCTCCACGGTCGGCACCGCGACCGACTCGGGCGCGATGCTGCGCGTCCTCTTCAGCCGACTGGGGAAGCCGCACATCGGCTCGCCTCAAGCGTTCTCCTTCAACGTCCCTTCGGTCCGAGCGGCTGGTGCGATCACGATCCAACGCGGTGCCAACAAGACCGTGAGAGCGACCTTCACCCGCACTGGCGGCATGTGTCCTCGCTGCGAGGGCCGGGGGACCGTCACCGACCTCGACCTGTCTCAGTTGTACGACGACAGTAAGTCGCTCAACGAGGGTGCGCTCACGATCCCCGGCTACACGGCGGAGGCCTGGAACGGGCGGATCCTCATCGGGTCGAGCTTCTTCGACCCCGACAGGCCGATCCGTAAGTACACCAAGACCGAGCTGCACGACCTCCTCCACCGCGAGCCGACCAAGGTGAAGGTCGGGAACGCCAACCAGACCTACGAGGGTCTGATCCCACGGATCCAAAAGTCGTTCCTGTCCAAGGATGTCGACTCGCTGCAGCCGCACGTCCGCGCGTTCGTGGAACGGGCGGTGACATTCACCGCCTGCCCTGAGTGCGGCGGCACCCGGCTCAGCGAGGCCGCTCGCTCGTCGAAGATCAAGAGGATCAATATCGCCGACGCCTGCGCGATGCAGATCAGCGACCTGGCCGAATGGGTGCGCGGCCTCCATGAGCCGTCGGTGGCGCCGCTACTGGCAGCACTGGGGGACACGCTCGAGTCGTTCGTCGAGATCGGGCTGGGCTATCTCAGCCTTGATCGCCCGTCGGGCACGCTGTCGGGCGGCGAAGCGCAGCGCGTCAAGATGATCGGCCACCTCGGGTCCTCGCTCACTGACGTCACCTACGTGTTCGACGAGCCGACGATTGGGCTGCATCCCCATGACATCGTGCGGATGAACGACCTGCTGCTGGAGCTGCGGGACAAGGGGAACACGGTGCTCGTCGTGGAGCACAAGCCGGACACGATTGCGATCGCCGACCACGTCGTCGACCTCGGCCCCGGCGCCGGCACCGAGGGCGGCGAGGTGGTGTTCGAGGGCACCGTCGAGGAGCTGCGGACCACCAGCACGATCACCGGGGGGCACCTGGACGACCGCGCGTCCCTGAAGCCGTCGGTGCGGACACCGTCGGGAGAGCTAAAAGTGCGCGGTGCCAGTACCCACAACTTGCAGGACGTCGACGTTGACATCCCGCTCGGGGTGCTGGTCGTTGTTACCGGGGTGGCGGGCTCAGGCAAGAGCTCGCTGATCCAAGGCTCGGTGTCCGGGCGGGACGGTGTGGTGTCGGTCGACCAGACGGCGATCCGCGGCTCGCGACGGAGCAACCCCGCAACGTACACCGGACTGCTCGACCCGATCCGCAAGGCGTTCGCGAAGGCCAACGGCGTGAAGCCCGCGCTGTTCAGCCCCAACTCCGAGGGCGCCTGCCCCAACTGCAACGGCGCCGGCGTCATCTACACCGACCTGGCGATGATGGCCGGCGTCGCCACCGCCTGCGAGGAGTGCGAGGGGAAGCGCTTTGAGGCATCGGTGCTGGATCACCATTTCGGCGGCCGGGACATCAGCGAGGTGCTCGCGATGTCGGTGACCGAGGCCGAGGAGTTCTTCGGCGCCGGCGAGGCCAAGACACCGGCAGCGCACACGATCCTCACCCGCCTGGCCGACGTCGGGCTCGGCTACCTCAGGCTCGGCCAGCCGCTCACCTCGCTGTCCGCGGGCGAACGGCAGCGGCTCAAGCTGGCCACCCACATGGCCGAGAAGGGCGGCGTCTACGTCCTCGACGAGCCAACGGCCGGCCTGCACCTCGCCGACATCGAGCAGCTGCTCGGCCTGCTCGACAGGCTCGTTGATTCCGGCAAGTCGGTAGTCGTCATCGAGCACCACCAGGCGGTCATGGCGCACGCTGACTGGATCATCGACCTCGGACCGGGCGCCGGCCACGACGGCGGCCGGATCGTCTTCGAGGGCACACCCGCCGAGCTCGTCGCCGCCCGCTCCACCCTCACCGGCCAGCACCTCGCGGCCTACCTCGGCGCCTGACCGCAGGCCCGCGTGCTCGTTAGCTCGGCGATCTGCCGTTCACAGGCGTACTCGGGGCCTTAGCTTTTCCTCCCCCGGGAAGGTCCTCGCGATGGGTGGCGTCGTATCTACAGTGAGCGAAACCGTCACCCACCCGGGCCGGGTGCCCCGGGCCTGTTGCTGATCTGCGCCGCGGTCGGGGTCGTCGTGCTGCTGCCGGTCGTGATCACGGTGGTTCAGGCGCTGCAGGGAGGGGTGTCCGCGGCCAAGACGGCGATCACGGCGAGCTCCACGCCCAGGCTGCTGTTGCACACCGTGGAGCTGGCGGCGTGGGCGACGCTGAGCCCATCGCTGACCGGCTTCTGGGGCGCGGCCGGAATCGTCACGTTCTCCATGATTCGCTGGCCGGCCGGGCTGACGAGAAAGCTCACGAAGGATTGGGCGGCGCAAGCTGGTCTCGCATGACCACGCCTCCAGGTTGAGCGCTACTGCGGTGGCGAGCATCTCGATGTGAGTCCTTCGGGGTAGGCGGAGACGATCTCCAAAATGGATCTTCTCTTAGATAGGACAATGTCCCGGCTACTGCACCGTTGCAGCGGAAACGAGAGGTTTTAGGGCCGCCGTTGAGTAGGCTCGCGGTATGAGCAGCGATCCTGTAGATCTCCTGCGCCGGCACGGTCTGCGGGTAACCCCACAGCGCCGAGCGATCCTGCAGGCCTTCCGGGGGGGCGGCGACGAGCACCTGTCGGCCGACGAGGTCATGGCCCGGGCCAGCACGGCGGTGCCGGAAATCGGCCGGGGCACGGTCTACGCCACGCTGGCCGAACTGACGGAGCTGGAGCTGCTGCTGTCGGTCGGCCAGTCGGAGGCGGTGCGGTATGAGATAAACAGCGGCCCGCACGATCACTTCCGGTGCCGGCTTTGCCTCAGGCTGTTTGACGTCGACTTCGGTGGAAGCGAGCTGGCACACAGGCCGCCGCCGGGATATGAGGTTGAGACGGTCGCGGTTCGCGCCGAAGGGGTCTGCGCCCACTGCGGGGACTACGGCCGAGGTCTGGCGGACGGCGCCGCCGTGATCCGCGATGCGCCCCTCCTGAGCTCGGGCGAACTCGACGGGCTCGCCTGCCGGCGCCACCAGACGCCTCTCGGCCCACTCGCGTTGGCCGCCTCTGAGCGTGGCATCGTGCGGATCGCCTTCGAGGACCACCCTGACTCTCAGGCAATAGCCGACCGAGCGCGGACCCGTCGCGGGCCGGCGGCGGCACGCGACCGACTGCACCGGCTGAGCGATGCGCTCGATCAGTACTTCGCCGGCAGCCGCAGCCAGCCTCAGGACGCCACCGACCTCAACGATCGGTATCAGCAGAGCGCCGCCGCTCTGCGCACCACCCGCAACGTCCCCTACGGCCGCCAGCGCTCCTATCACCAGCTCGGGGTTGCGATCCCGGCCTACGAGTGCGGCTATGCCATGGGTTCAAACCCGGTCCCGCTGAGCTACCCCTGTCACCGCATCAGCTGCGGCAACCACCGCCCCGATGCCTACGTCGGTGGGGCCGCCCGGCTGCGCATCCTCCAACAGCTCGAAAGCGCAAACCCCCCATCCTGACCGCGCGCTGGGCGTGCCAGCGGCCCGCCGAGGACAGGAAGGAAGACCCAGCCGGGTGACCTACGCAACTCCCGCTACCACGGCAGGCTTGTGCTGGTCCAATGGGTGAGCCCCTTTAGATCAGCTGCTTGATGGACATGCCGAGGAGGGGTCTGAAAAGTGGCGTAGGGCGATAGCTGCAGGACGACACGATGCTCGCGACGTACCATGGCTTCCACGTCGGGTCGCGCGGAGTCGGGCATCTCGTGGCCGGCCATGACAGCTGAGATCCGCATCATTAGATCAGTGGCTTTATCGAGATCGGGGTCGAGCTCGGCGGTGCAGTACACCTGAAGGTATGCGAGGGGCCACTGCTCGTCCAAGACGCAGAGTCCGACATTCGGATTCGCGCGTACCGCTCGCGCCTTTGCACGGTCACGCATAGTGGAGACGAGAATTCGGTCGTCTCCCTCCATTACGTAGTACACGACCGACATAGACGGTCCATCTTGTTTTCGCGGATAACCAAAAATGGCGGTTCGATGTTCGCGTACGAACGATCGGCGCTGTTCACGCTCGGCATCATCCGTCATGACCTGTCTCCTCAATCGCTAGGGACGCGCGCCGGCCGTTCCTGCTTGTCGAACTGGTACCGAAAGCTTAAGCAAATTCGACTGCTGCAGATACCGCCAAGAGCAAGCCACCGAGAAGCAGCAGTGCGGCAAATACGACGGGCCACCGCCGCTCGACGGCCTTCCGGCCGCGTGTCAGTGCTTCCTCCGTGCGCTCTCCGGCGAGGAGCCGCGTTAGGAGGATCGCCACCAGCGGGAGTACGAAGCACATGTTGTAGACGCCCACCAACAGCAGCTGACGCGGCACGTGTGCGCCCGACCCGACGACCGCCGCGACGGCCGCGAAGTATGGGAATGCAGTCGGCAGTTCGACGGCGATGATGGTGGCGCCGAGCAGAATCCTCGACTTCCGCTTCCGAGTCGGGTTAGGCAGAGACTTCTGCGCCAATCGGTCCCGCTGATGCCATACCGTCGCGCCTGCGGCAATGATCGCTATGCCGGCGGCGAGTTCCAACGCATGTTGCGTGGTGCGGCCCAGGTCGTTTAGCAGCGAGAGCAGCAGCTGACCGGGACCGATGACGATGATCGCGCCGCCCGCAAAATGGACGACGAACACGGCGAGGGTGAACTCAAACACCCCAGTGCGCGGACGCTCTCCCGATGCGACGAACAACGCGGGCGCGATTGTGGAGGGATTCAGTGAGTCGCCGAGCGCTATTACTACGACGAGGCCGAGGATTCTCAGCACACGGTGAATCCTCTGGACTTTGACCGGCGTGATTTAGCCGGGCGGAGCCTCACGCCCCAGCGTCAAGTCCGTCAGCGAGCTCCTTGATATCGCGGTTGTGTGCGTGGTTCTCGATCAAATGCGTGCCTGCAATCAGCAAGGCGACGGGCCACTCGACGAGCTCCATAGCCGCCATCGCGCCTAGGCCGGCATACCAGACGAGACCCGCCTGATCCGGGACGTTGATCTTCGTGCCGATGAGCGGCAACGACAGTGACGGCGGATTGCGGAGCCGGTTGATTCTCTGCCGTGTTCGCTCTCTTGTGGCCATAGTTCCCCGCGTTTCGGAATCTATTTTGTCTCAGATCTCGGGCCGATGCAAGGCGATACGAGACATTCGACCAATTTGATCGGAAACTTCTGGCCCCGGTTGTCTCGATTGTCCCGCTAAATGCCTAATCCGGGACAGGCGGTTGCTATCCGCGTTCGATGCCGGTCATGTCCGCCCCGCGGGAGGGTCCTGCCTCACATCTACGGCGCGACCTGCGCAGAGCTTGGGTGCTCGCGCCCTCTAATGAACGTACGCTCGCAACGAATCGCGGGCGATCAAAAACCCACGTTCGACGAGCTCGCTCGTGGCCTCAAAGCTTCGGTCCTCGTGCTCGACCGAGATGATTCCGTCGTAGCCGGTCGCGTACAGCGCCCCGATGAACCGCGACCAGTCAACCTCTCCCAGCCCCGGCAGCCGCGGAACCTGCCAGCCGATCCCCACCGAGAAGGTCCCATGCCGGTAGAGGCCCTCGGTGCGGATCTCCAGGTCTTTGGCGTGTGCATGGAAGATTCTGCTCGCGAAGTCATAGACGGCGCGCTCATAGTCGATCATCAGCCAGACCAGGTGGGAGGGATCGAGATTGAGCCCGAAGTGCTCGTCCGGGATCGCGCTGAACATCTCTTCCCAGATGGCTGGTGACCAAGCGAGATTGTTGCCCCCGGGCCACTCGTCGTAACTGAAAATCATGGGGCAATTCTCGATCGCGATCTTCACGTCCCGCGCACCGGCGTAGTCGACAAGCGGCGGCCAGATCTCGCGAAAGCGCCGCAAGTTGTCCGGGAGTGGCCGGTCCTTGTCGTTTCCCACGAAAGTCGTGACGACCGAGACTTCGAGCCTCCGTGCCGCGTCGATGACCGCCCGCAGGTGGCCATTGACCTGCTCTCGGTGCGCCTCGTCGGGGTGGAGGTTGTTCGGGTAGTAGGCGAGCGCGGAGATCTCGAGGTTGTGAGCGCTCATGACCGCGCGGACCTCGTCAGGATCGAACGCCGTCACGTCGATGTGCGACACGCCCGCGTACCGCCGCTGCTCGCCGCCCGATGCCGGCCAGCAGGCGATCTCGAGCGCCTCGTATCCCGACGCGGCCGCCCAAGCGGCGACCTCCTTCAACGACCTTCCGGGGAAAGCCGCCGTCAGAAGACCAAGTTTCAGCTCGTCACCTCCACCCAGGACCGTTCGCGGTTGGATCTCAGCACCGCGTCGCCGAGCACGTTCGCCCAGTGCCCGTCGCGGAAGGTCGGGTAGTCGTCGCCCGGTTGTCCCGACGCGATTGAGCGGTAGACCGCCCGGTACAGATTCTTGAACGTGTCCTGGTAACCCTCCGAGTGTCCCGCCGGCACCGAGCCGCGGACAGGTCCCTCGTCAAGAACCGGATCGCGCCACAGGGTCTCGTTCGGTCGTTCGCGGTGACCCAGCCACAGCTGCTCGTTGTATTCCGAGTCCCAGGCCATCGCGCCGGAGGCGCCGTCGACCTCGAACGAGAGCTTGTTGCGTCGCCCAGCGCTCACTTGCGAGATCACCACCGCTCCCCGGAAATTGCCCTCGAAGCGAAGCAGTAAATGCGCCAGATCTTCGGTGAGAACCTCAACGGGCTCCGTGTGGCCCGCGGCCTCACCGAAAGTCTCGGCCTTGACCGCCGGTCGCTGACGCGTCGGGATCGCCGTCGCGAGATCCGCGAGCAACGCAGTCACGCGCTTGCCCACGACGAACTGGGCCATATCGAGCCAGTGTGAGCCGATGTCGCCGACCGCACGCAGCGCGCCCCCCTCCTGCGGCTCGAGTCTCCAGTTCCAGTCGGTGGGCTCCAGAAGCCAATCCTGCAGGTAAGCGCCGTGCACATTCCACACATCCCCTATGCCCCCGTTCAGCACTCTGTGGCGCGCCTCCTGCACCTGGGGATAGAAGCGGAGATTGAAGTTGGTGCAGTGAATAAGACCGCTACCTTCGGCGAGCTCCATGAGCTCTGCCGCCTGAGCCGAGGTCAGGGCCAGAGGCTTCTCGCAGATGATGTGCTTGCGGGCTGCGAGACAGGCCTTCACCTGCGGGTAATGCAGGCGGTTTGGCGTCGCCAAGTGAACAACATCGACTTGGGGGTCGGCCAGCGCTTGCTCGAGGCTCTCATACACGCGCGGCAGCGGATACTCCGCGGCCTTCACCGACGCGCGCTCCGGCGAAGAGCCGACCACCCCAGCCACGTCGATGCCCAAGCGTCGCAACGCCTCGATGTGGACCATGCCGACGAATCCGGTCCCGACGACCGCAGCCCCGAGCTCGGTGATCGGTCTCAACTGCCGTCGTTGCCTACGCAGGGGCCTCCTGCGGGAAGCGGAATGGCTCCGCCTCGAGCCGCACCGCGTTCTGGGGCATCTGATAACGGGCGTACGGCAACACGATCACCTTTGCGCCTGACCCGTGCCGCTCCAGCGCCGCCGCGAACGCCTCGTCGAGCGATGTCGTCGCGTCCATCCCGATGTCGGCCGCCATCTCCAGATTCTCCTGGAGGGTGACGAGCGTCAGGTGCTTGCGGGTCATCACCTCATAGATCGGCACCCAGATGCACCCTGCCCACATCTGAATCTTGCGGTGATGGATGTCGCGCAGGACGTGCTGGTAGTTCTCTGGCGTGGCAGGCATATAGGGCTTCATCAGATCCATGAGCGCGAGCCCCGGAAAGTCTCCAAGCTCGGTGTGGACGCCTGGCGAGGGGGAGCAGTAGATGATCGTGCCGCCATCCTTGACAACGAAGTCGGACGACATGCAGCCCCAGCCCGTGTGGAAGAACAGGTGATCGGTGGGGGCAAACACACCACACACGGCGATGTCGGCTTGGCCTTTCTCGGCAACGGGGTTTTCGTAGGTGTAGATCGAGTTGAAGCTCTCGATCGCGTGTCGATGAGCCTGGGGGTGGGGGCCTCCAGTGATCTCCAGCACGCGGCCGCGTGTGTCCAGCAACACGTTGAGCGTGTAATCGAGCCCGACCATCGACGCGATCTCGTCGATGTCTGAGCGCATCGGCCCAGCGAGAGCGCCGTAGTGAGTCTGCGGCGACATTGTGAAGTTGCAATGGTTGGACTCGATCGTCTCGTCGCTGGCCACGCCCGGCATTACCAGCTTGCCACCACCGCCGTACCCCCAGTGGTTGGCCTGAGCCTGGCCGATCGCGATCACAACGTCTCGCTTGGCCACCTCGCTATGAATCCACACCGGCGTGCCGCGTGAAGTGACGCCAAAGTACGTATACGCCTCCTCGTTGCGAGGCTCGTTCTGAAAGAACCCGACTCCAGCGCGCTCCATCCGATCGAGGTTTTCGCGCCCCACCTTCAGCTCAACGTCTGAGTCCGACAGGGGGAACACCTTGCCGTTGCCCGTGATCACGCACGCATCGGTTACCCCGGCCTCCTCCAATACATCGAACACCGCGGGGAGGAGCTTCGAGGCGGGAGTCGGCCGGAATTGGTTGTCGATCACGATCGCGACACTCTTGCCGCCCTTCACCAGCTCCCCGAACGACGGACCGCTGGTTGGATTTGCCAAGGCTTCCCGCGCTGCGTCGGTCGCGTTCCCCACGGGCTCCGGCTCCTCCGGATAGATCGCAGCGAGCAGATTTGCATCTTCGATCTCCAGCTGGAGCTCTTCGCGATAGATCTTGCTCTCGTCATCAGCTGAGCCGATCGTCAAGGGGTCCAGTGACTCGTAAGGGATCCTCAGACGGGCCATCGATGCTCTCCTTCCCAACGCTCGTTCCGGTAGACGCACCGTAACACTGCGGCGACCCGGCCGCTAGCGAGCTCATCGATGCCCCTGCCGGGCATCCTGGGTAGCGCTCGGGCGGTCCAGCGCAGCGCACATCCGAGCACCCTGGCCGGGAATTGTAAATCCGTACCCTTCGCCCTGTGTCTGGGCTGCGGGATGAGCTTGAAAGGCTTCTCGAAGGCGTGCGCAGCGGTGAAGTGGAGCCGCGAGTGGCGCTGGACCGCTTCGCGCAGCTGCCGTTCCGCGACCTTGGGTTCGCCCGCGCCGACATCCATCGAGAGGTTCGTCAAGGCGCGCCCGAAGCGGTGCTGGGGGAGGGCAAGACACCGCACCAGGTGGCGCAGATCGTGAGCGCGATGTTGGAGGAGGGGGCGGGCAGTGTCCTGGTGACCCGTGCGGACGCGGATACGCGGCGCGCAGTGCGTAGCCTGGCGCCCGACGCCCATGAGCATGAGCTCGCAAGGCTCGTCTGGGTGGCCCGGGCGGTCCCCGGGCGCCGCGGCCTCGTGACGATCGTCTCGGCGGGCACCTCGGACGGACCGGTCGTACACGAAGCACGCGTGCGCGCCGAGCTCTTGGGGACCGAGGTGGTAGTGCACGAGGACGTCGGGGTCGCCGGACTGCACCGGATCGTCCCCGCGCTCCCCGACGTGGAACGCGCTGATTGCGTGGTCGTGATCGCCGGCATGGACGCCGCGCTGGCAAGCGTCGTCGGGGGGTTGGCGGCGGCGCCAGTGATCGGCGTCCCGACGTCGGTTGGCTACGGGGCCGCGGCCGGGGGCCGTACTGCGCTGAACGCGATGCTGTCCTCGTGTGCTGCCGCGCTGGCGGTGGTGGGAATAGACGACGGCCTCGGGGCGGGCACGATCGCAGCACGGATCGCCCGAGGACGCGAGTGATCGCGTACCTCGATTGCGTCGGCGGGCTCGCGGGCGACATGCTGATCTCGGCGCTCCTCGACGCTGGCGCGCCCGCCGACGCGCTGCACTCGGTCCCGCCTCTTCTGGGTCTCGCTGGCGTGGAACTGAGCCTTCAGCGAGTCCAGCGGCACGGGATCGACGCTCTGGCGCTCAAAGTGGATGTGGCCGAGCCCGAGCACCACTCCGAGCGCAGCTGGCGCTCGATTCGCGAGCAGCTCCTTGATTCGGACCTGCAGGAGCACGTGCGGGAGCGGGCGATGGCGGTGTTCGCCCGGCTCGCCGAGGCCGAAGGCGCGGTGCACGGAGTGTCGCCGGAGGACATCCACTTCCACGAGCTCGGCGCCGTCGACACGCTGATCGATGTGGTCGGTGTCGTCACCCTGCTCCAGGAGCTGGGCATCACGTACCTGGTCTGCTCACCGCTGCCAATGGCGCGGGGAGTGGTGCGCGCCGCGCACGGTGTCCTGCCGCTGCCGGCGCCCGCCACGGCGAAGCTGCTGATCGGGGTCCCGGTGTACGGCTTGGAGGCCGAGGCCGAGCTCGTGACTCCCACCGGGGCCGCGCTGGCGTCCGGGCTTGCCGACGGCTGGGGGGCGATGCCGGCGATGACGCTGGAGCGCGTCGGCTACGGCGCCGGGAGCCGGGACTTCCCTTTCCGGGCCAACGTGGTGCGCGTCCTCATCGGGTCACGCAGCGAGCGGCTTCAAGCCGACAATGAGGTAGCGCTGCTCGAGACCAACCTCGACGACCTCAGCCCGGAGCTCGTCCCCGATGCTGTCGAGCGTTGTTTTGCTGCTGGCGCGCTGGACGTTTGGACCGTTCCGGTGGCGATGAAGAAGGGCCGCCCGGGCATGGTGCTCTCGGCGCTGGCGCGCCCAGACCGGGAGGCGTCGGTCGCGCGCGCCATCCTCGAACATACGACGACACTTGGTGTACGAGTGGCCCAGCTGCACCGCTATGAGCTGGAGCGCGAGGTGCGCAACGTCCAGGTCGATGGGCGCCCGGTGCGGGTCAAGCTCGGCCGCCTCGATGGACGGGTGGTCAACGTCGCCCCGGAACACGACGACTGCGCCGCCGTCGCCCTACGCACCGGGGCAACGGTAAAGTCCGTCTGGGCCGCTGCGATCGCAGCCGCCCGACCTCTGACATGAATCGGGTCGAGCAACTGCAGGAGCTGATTCGGCCGCTGGGAAGCGCGGTCGTCGCGTTCTCCGGCGGCGTCGACTCGTCGCTCGTGGCTGCGCTCGCCGCGCGGACGCTGGGCGCCCGCGCCCTGGCCGTGACCGCGGTCTCGCCGGCGCTCGCCACCGGCGAGCTCGATGGGGCCTGCGACGTCGCCGCAGCAGTCGGCATCGCTCACCGCACGATCACGACGGACGAGCTGGCGCGAGCGGAGTACCGCCGCAACGACAGGTACCGCTGTTACCACTGCAAGAGCGAGCTCTACGAGCACCTGCAGGGCCTCGCGCGCGAGCAGGGATACCGGGCGGTGCTTTCGGGCGCCAACGCAGATGACGCCGGGGATTGGCGCCCTGGCCTGCGGGCGGCGAGCGAGCACGGGATCCGCCACCCCTTGCTCGACGCCGGCGTGGGCAAGGAGGAGGTCCGGGCGTTGGCCAGGGCACTTGGTGTTCCGAGCGCGAACAAGCCGGCCTCGCCCTGCCTCGCCTCCCGGCTGCCGTACGGCACCGAGGTAACGCCTTCCGCGCTCGCTCGAGTCGACCGCGCCGAGCAGGCGCTGAAGGACCTTGGCTACCGAGTCCTGCGCGTTCGCCACTTCGGACCGCTGGCCCGCGTCGAGCTCGCCGAAGACGAACTCGCCTACGCGCTCTCCGCCCCGGAGCCGGTGATCGCCGCCGTCCAAGGCGCCGGTTATCGCCGAGTGAGGATCGACGAGCGGCCCTTCCGCTCAGGCTCGCTCAACCGGGCGGCGGGTGTCAGCTGAGCATCCGGGGTGCTGCCAGCGTCAGCTGACCATCCGGCGGGCCGCGTCTAGCTGCTCCGGGGCGGGACCACCCTCGTCGAGCGCGCGGAACGCTTCGAGCACCGCCAGGGGGTCCCGTGCGTGACGCTTGGCGGCCATCGTCAAGGGCTCATGAAACGCACCTCCGCAATGGGCGCACGCCCAGTTCAGATCCGCCATCAGCCGTGCGGCGCGGCCGTCCGGAAATCGCTTGAGCAGTTCGACGATCGTCGTCGAGCCCTTGATCTCGCCCTGCGGCATGGCGCTCTAAGGCTAGCTCGCGTTGCCGGAGTCGCCCAGAGCTAGACGCTCCTACTCGCGCCGCCATCGATCAGCAGCGTCGTACCGGTGATATACGCGGCCGGCTGCGAACAGAGAAAGGCGGCCGCAGCGCCGAACTCCTCCACGGTTCCAAGCCTGCCCGCGGGGATGCTGGCGAGCCCCTGCGGACTGTCGGCGCCGATCTCTCGCGCCCGGTCGGTGGCGATCACCCCCGGAAGCAGGGTGTTGATTGTGACGCCATCCGGCGCCACCTCACGCCCGATCGTCTTCAACGCCGCCAGTAGCCCGGCGCGGTGAGAGGATGAGAGCACCAGTTCCTGGCTGGGTTCGCGCACGACGCTCGAGGACAGTGACAGGATCCGTCCCCATTCCCGTGCGCGCATCCCGGGCAGCGCCGCGTCGATCAGCGCGAGCTGGCCGAGCAGCAGCATCTCGTACGCGCTGCGCCACTCCTCGCCGCTGAATGACAGCGGGTCGGGCGAAGCAGGCGGACCGCCACTGTTGGTGACCAGGATCGCGATCGGCCCGAGCTCCTCCTCGATCCGCGTGATTAGCCTGGCAGCGCCATCGGCGTCGGCGGCATCGTGGACGTATCCCCGCGCGTCGATGCTCGCCGCCGCGGCGTCGATCAGCTCGCGCGAGCGCGAGCTGATCGCAACCGTCGCCCCCTCACGCGCCAGAGCCGTGGCGACGCCGAGGCCAAGTCCCTTGGAGGCACCGGTGACGAGGGCGACCTTGCCCTCGATGCCGAGGTCCATCCGGAGCTAGCCGTGCGGCTTGCCGGCGGTACCCCACTGGCTCTTCGGCAGGCCCTGGACTATCACCCAGGTGTCCTTGCGGATCTCCTCGCTCGTGCATTCGACGACCGCATCGGTGAGCTTCTCGATCAGCTTGGGGACTGTCTCATCGTTGATTCGGGTGTCGTAGAGCTTGACGTCGACGATTGGCATCGATGCCTCCTTGGTTTGATTAGCGCACGACGGATGGGATTAGCGCTCGACGTGCTGGCGCCCGCCGTCAGGACCCAGCACCAGGTCTAGGCCCCGGTCGGGGACGTGGTCGAGCGGTACTGGGGCCAGGGCTTCGATGAATGAGCAGCCGCTCTCAGAGCGAAGCTCATGCTCGACGCCGCGGTTGACGACGACGGAGTCTCCGGGCCCCAGCATGCGGGTCTCGGAGCCGACCGTCATCTCCAGCTCGCCGTCCAGCATCAGCATCACCTGCTCGGTGTGCTCGTGCGAATGGCGGGGTACGTTCGCGCCCGCTTCGTAGCGGACCTGGCATACCAGCACCTGCTCGCCGCCTGTTGCGTGCACAGAGACGTGCTCAAACAACGACAGCGGTTCACGGCCCTCCCAGCTTCGAAACGGCGAGGCAGAGATGTTTCCGGCAGTCATTCGAAGTCTAGGAAGCCGGCGCCGTGGTTGCTGGAGACCGTACGGAGAGAGATAGCTTCATCGAAGATCACCCGCTTGCCCTCCCGGCGTGGCTCCGCTGGCTCGCGGATCGCGCGGAGTACCCGTTCGGGCGTCGCCGGATACTCGGTCACCCATACGCCGACCGCATCGTGGATCGCCGCGGCAATCGCGGGGGGTTGGGCGTTGTTGGCCATCTCTCCGATCGCTTTGGCGCCGAAGGGACCGTCGGTGGAGGGGTTCTCGAGGATCACGTTGTCGAGCTCTGGGAGATCCTCCACGGCGGGCACCAGGTACGCCCCGAACTGGTCACCGCGGTGCTCCGCCGAGGGGTACTCCGGATAGGCCTCCTCGAGCACGCCCAGCCCCAGTCCCATCATGGCCCCGCCCTCGATCTGCCCTTCGACCAGCATCGGGTTGATCGCGCGGCCGACGTCATATACCTGCACCAGTCGGATAACCCTGACATCGCCGGTTTCGTCGTCGACCTCCACATCCGCCACGCAAGCCGCGTATGACACGGCCGAATGCGGTTCGGCCTGGACCGAGCCGTCATCGTCGTTGACTTCAGTGAAGGGCTTCAGCGCCGTCCCCTGGCCGGAGATCAGCTCGCCGTAGTTGTACGTAGCGGCCCCAGCAACGTCGGCCACCGAGAGCTTGCGATCGGGCGCGCCCTTGGCCACGACCTCGCCGTCGGCGATCTCGAGGTCGCCGGGGTCGATCTCGAGCTCCTTGGAGGCGATCTCGAGGACCCGCTCCCGTACGCGCTCGGCGGCGAAGCGAACCGCGTTGCCGCCGATGAAGGTGCCTCGCGAGGCGAACGTTCCCGTGCACACGGCGGAGGAGTCGGTGTTGGAGTTGTCCATCGTCACCCAGTCGTAGGGGACCCCCAGCGCGTCCGCCACGATCTGGGTGTGGACCGTCTTTGAGCCCTGACCGATGTCGACGGTGCCCGCGAACACATCCACGCGCCCGTCCGGCTTGAGCTTGATCCAGGCCTGGCTCGGATCGCCGTTCTGGTTCATTCCGGTTGGGTATTCGATGGTCGAGAAGCCGCGACCCTTGCGCACCGCCATCAGGACTGACCTCCTCCGTTGCTGAGCACGTGCGCACCTTCGGGCGCCTGCTGCGCGACGAGGTGCTCGGGTAGCAGCTCTCCGCTTCGTCGCTGGGGGGTCATCTGCATGTACTCTGGCCCCAGCGGCTCCCCGACCCGCTCGGCCGCGGCTAGCGTGACCGGCACCGTCGACGGATCCTGCATCGCCACGCGGTTGGGTGTCGTATCGCCGATCCGATTGGCGTTCCTCAGGCGCAGCTCCCAGGGGCTCATGCCGAGCACCTCGGCGATTCTGTTCATGTGCAGCTCGACGGCCATCGAGACCGAGGTGACGCCGAAGCCACGCATGGCCGTGGTCGGCACACGGTTGGTGAACACCACGAAGCCGTCGAAGCGCACGTTGGGGATCGTGTAGGCGCCCGTGTGATGGAAGGCGTGCTTGGTAAGCCCGTAGGGCGAGAAGCGTGCGTACGCCCCAGAGTCGTGCAGCGTGAGCGTCCGCCGGCCGAGGATCCAGCCGTCGCTGGTGACGGCGTCCTCGAGCTCGACGTGCCAGGGCGCGCGCGTTGAGGACGCCAACAGCTCCTCCTCGCGCGTCCAGCGCCACTTCACCGGTCGGTGCGCCTTGAGCGCCAGGAGGGCCGAGATCGTCTCGCTGGCCGTGTCGACCTTGCCGCCGAAGCCGCCGCCGACTGTGCCGCCGATGAACTTCAAGCGGTTCAGCGGAACCTCCAGATGGGCAGCGACGACGCCCAGCGAGAAGTACATCGCCTGCGTGCAGGAGTAGATCGTCAGGCGCCCGTCGGCTTCGGGCACGACCAGCGCGACCTGCGTCTCCAACGGACAGTGCTCGATCGCCTGCGGCCGGTAGGCGCCCGAGACGATCACGTCCGCCTGGTCCATGGCCCAACCGAGGTTGCCCTTACGAACGCGGCGATGGTTGTGGGGCCCGAAGTGTGGATACAGAGGACCCCATTGGTGGATCTGCGGGGCCTCGGGATCGAGCGCCTGGCGCATGTCGAACAGCGCGGGACGCTCCTCGTACTCGATCTCGATCGCGTCGATCGCCTCCATTGCGGTTTCCTGGTCCTCGGCGGCCACGGCTGCGACAGGCTGACCGCGATAGCGCACCTCGTCGGAAGCCAGCAATGGCTCATCGGCGGGAATCCCAAGCGCCTCCAGGTGGCCGTAGATGTTCTTCGGCACGTCAGCGTGACTCACCACCGCCCGCACGCCCGCAAGCCGCTCCGCCTTGCTGGTGTCCAGGCGCGTGACTGCGGCGTGATGGTGGGGCGATCGCAGGGCTTTGACCACGAGCGTTCCGGGAACGCGCACGTCGTCGACGTACGGCGTCCGGCCCGTGACATGAGCGAGCCCGTCGTAGCGCGGGAGCTTTGCACCGACTGCCTTCATGCTGGTGACCCCTTGATCTCGATCTGCGGTTGTGTGGCGTCCGGCTCGGGCGAATCGTCCACCTGATCAACGTCCACCTCTCCACGGGAAGCTGCCATCACCGCGTTGACGATCTTCACGTAGCCGGTGCAGCGGCAGATGTGTCCGCCCAGGGCCTCCAGTACCTGCTCGCGATCGACCGGCCCCCCGCTCCGCTCGATGAGCCCTTGGGCGGCCATCAACATCCCTGAGGTGCAGTAGCCGCACTGGGCGGCGTAGCCCTGGTGGAATGCGGCCTGGATCGGTGAAAGGTCGCCCGGAGTTCCGAGGCCCTCGACGGTCGTGATCTGACTCCCCTCGAGGGTTCCGATCGGCATCAGGCAGGAGCGACGCGGCTCCCCGTCGATCAGCACCGTGCAGGTGCCGCAGGCTCCCTGCTGGCATCCGGCCTTGGGGCTCAGTACGTTCAGCTCCTCCCGCAGCGTTTCCAGGAGCGAAGTGAGGGGATGCCGTGCGACCGCGTGCGAGACGCCGTTGACGTTCAGTTCCAAGGTTCAGGCTCCTTGCAGGTGCTCGAGTGCTCTTCTGACCAGCGTCGGCAGGACCGCCCGGCGGTACCAGGAGGAGGCCAGGGCGTCGTCTGGCGGCTGGACCGCGTCTGCCGCCGCGGCCGCGGCCTGATCCGGCTGGGCTCCGCCCGCCAGCGCTCTCTCCACTGCCTCCAGCCGAGAAGCCCTCGGTCCGACACCGCCCGCCGCGACTCGGATCCCGCCGTTGGTCTCGGCGCACGCGATCGCCATGACCGCGTAGGAATGCGCGTGGTGTCGACGCTGGGACAGGTAGACGGCCCGCTTGGGAGGGCTGAACTCGATCGCCAGCACGAGCCGGCGGTCATCCGGTGTACGGGCCAGAAACTGCTCTACGGGCTCGGTCTGTTCGCCGTCAGCGCCGGCCGAGCGAACCCGCGCGTCGACCGCGAGCAGCGCCGCCTGGAGGTCCCCGCGGGGGCTCTCCAGGCCCGGGGGGGCGCAGAGGTTGCCGCCGATCGTGGCCTGGGCGCGAACCTCGATGTCCGCCACATCGGCCGCAGCGCTCGCGAGCGGCTCCAGGCCGGAGTCGGCGAGCGTGGCCAGCCTAGTCATCGCCCCGACCACCATGGTGCCGTCGCCGCCGAGCTCGTCGAGGCCGGCCTGCTCGAGCATCAGTGTGCGGGGGGTTGGCGGAAAGCGCCCGTAGGCACGCTGGGGCATCAGGATCGTGCCGCCCGCAAAGACGGTCACGTCCCGGCCGTCGCCGAAGGCTTGCACTGCCTCGGCCGCCGACGTCGGGAACAGCACCTCGGTGTCGCTGGTCCGCAACTGTGTCTCCTTCCTCGACGCTTCGGGGCGTTGGCAACCTTACCCAGCCGGATCGACACTCTAACCAACGCTGGTGCGTCGAGGGCTCCAAGGCACCAAGCTAAAGTGGCGGAGCGTGGAGGAGTTCACCAGCATCGAGCAGCTCGAGGACGCGCTTGTGCGCGCGTCCTATCTGCCTGACCGGGGGTTGGCCACTGCCCTCTTCCTGGCGCTCAGGGTTCGCAAGCCACTGTTGCTCGAGGGAGAGGCAGGGGTGGGTAAGACAGAGGCCGCCAAAGCGATCGCCTCCACCCTCGGTTCGCGCCTGATCCGCTTGCAGTGCTACGAGGGCCTGGACGTGGCGCACGCCGTCTATGAATGGAATTACACCCGTCAGCTGTTGCATATCCGCGCCACCCAGGATGCCGGAGCGGTTGAAGAGGACGAGCTGTTCGGCGAGAAGTTCTTGATTCGGCGCCCGCTGCTGGAGGCGATCTCATCGCCGGAGCGGGTCGTGCTGCTGATCGATGAGATCGATCGCGCAGATGACGAGTTCGAGGCCTTCCTGCTGGAGATACTCTCGGACTTCCAGATCACGATTCCCGAGATCGGCACTATCTCCGCCCAGCAGCGACCGGTCGTGATCCTGACCTCCAACCGCACCCGCGAGCTCCACGACGCGCTCAAGCGACGCTGCTTGTTTCACTGGATCGGGCATCCGTCATGCGCGCGGGAGGTCGAGGTCGTTCGGCTGCGGGTGCCTGGGGTACCCGAGCGCCTGGCAGGCGAGGCAGTCAGGTTCGTGCAAGGGCTGCGCGAACTCGATCTCGCCAAGCCGCCCGGGGTGGCGGAGACGGTTGACTGGGCGGAGGCGCTTGCCGCCCTCGGTCGACGCGAGCTGGACGCGGAGCTTGTGCAATCCACGCTCGGATCGGTGCTCAAATACCACGAGGACCTGGAGTTGGTCCAGGACGAGACGCTGATCACGCTGTTGGAGGAAGCGCGCGCTGCCCGCTGATGCGTTCGTCCGGCACGTGGTGACCTTTGGGCGGGTGCTCCGGGAGGCCGGTCTGGAGGTCGGTCCTGGCCGAATCGCCGACGCCCTGAGTGCGCTGGACGAAGTAGACCTGGGGCGTCATGACGACGTCTACTGGTCGCTGCGGACGACGATGGTGACGCGGTTTGAGGAGATCGAGCCGTTCGACCGTGCGTTCAACGCATGGTTTCTGCGGGCTCCGGTGCTGCCCGGCGCGAGGATCCGAACGGAGCGGCTGCAGCGGGCCGCAATCACGGGCCGGTCCGACCCGGCGCGGGGGGCTGAGCGCGACAGGCAAGCGGATCCGATCGAGGTCGGATGGAGCGCGGCCGAGGTGCTCCGGACTCGCGACTTTGCCGCGATGACGCCCGAGGAGTTCGCACAGGCCCGGGCGATAATGCGCAAGCTCGCGACCATCCGCCCACGCCGCCGCTCGCGACGCCTTCGCTCTGACCGGCGCGGAAGTCAGCTCGATCTCCGTCGTCTCGCGCGCCGCTCGCTTGCCACAGGCGGTGAACCGATCGCCCGCAGCTTCCGTCGTCGCGTCGATGTCTCTCGGCGGCTGGTGATCCTGTGCGACATCTCGGGCTCGATGGAGGCTTACACTCGCGGGCTGCTGCTGTTCATGCACGCCGCGGTCGAGGTTGGACGAGTGGAGGTGTTCGCCTTCGGCACGCGGCTGACGCGGCTGACAGGAGCGCTACGGACGCGCGACCCCGAACAGGCCCTGGAGGCCGCGGCTGCGACGGTCGTCGACTGGGCGAGCGGGACGCTGATCGGGGCGTCGCTGAAGACGTTCAACGATGATTGGGGTCGCCGGGCCTTCTCCCGCGGTGCGGTCGTCGTGATCGTCTCGGATGGATGGGAGCGGCAGGATGCCGCACTCGTCGAGCACGAGATGGCGCGTCTGGCGCGATGCGCCTTCGCCGTGGTATGGGTGAACCCGTTGAAGGGCAACGTCGACTACCAGCCGCTTAGCGCCGGAATGCGGGCGGCTCTGCCGTATGTCGACCGCTTCTTGCCGGGACACAACATTGCAAGCTTGGAAGACCTAGCGGACACGCTGTCCGCGATTGATAGGAGGCATGTGGCATGAAAGAGCTGCTCGAAGACATCCAACGCTGGCACGCAAGCGGCGAGCGGGTCTGCGTGGCGACGGTGATCGCCACGCGCCGTTCAGCTCCGCGACCGATCGGCTCGAGCTTCGCGATCTCCGAGAGCGGACAGCTCGCGGGGTCTGTTTCAGGCGGGTGCGTCGAGAGCGAGATCTACCACGAGGCTCAACAGGTGTTCGAGGATGGCCAGCCGAAGGTGCTCTCTTACGGGATCGCCGACGAGCAGGGCTGGGAAGTGGGTCTGCCGTGTGGAGGGGAGATCGACGTCCTGCTGGAGCGGCTGCCGTGAAGTCTCTGGTCGAGCGGCTGGTGGAGCTGGCATCATCCGGCGAGCGCGGGGTGTTGTTGACGTGCGTCGATGAAAAAGGGCCCGCCAGTAAGTTGCTGTGGCTCGAGTCCGGTGGCGGAGACGAGGTCTCCGCCGAACTGGAGGCGGCGGCGCGGGAGGTGCTGCGCGGGGGGCGCAACCGGTTGCTCGAGGTCGATCACCAGCAGGTGTTCGCCGAGGTCTACGCGCCGCCCCCGCGGCTGCTCATCTACGGGGCGGTGGACACGGCCGAGGCGCTGTGTCGTGCGGCGAGGCTAGTCGGCTGGCGCACGATCGTGGCCGACGCGAGACCGATGTTCGCCACCAAGGCTCGGCTACCGACCGCCGATCAACTGATCGTCGGCTGGCCGGAGGAGGTCTTCGCCCAGGTTGGCCCTGACTACCAGACCGCCGTGCTCGTGCTCACGCACGAGGACAGGTTCGACCGGCCGGCGCTGATGGCCGCCCTTAAGACCGAGGCGTTCTACATCGGTGCCCTCGGGTCGCGTCGCAACCAGGAGCGCAGGCGTGGCCGGATGCTCGATGCCGGCGCCGACGAGGGCGAACTCGAGCGCATCTCCGGGCCCTGTGGGCTGGACGTGGGCGCCGAGACGCAGGAGGAGACTGCGATCTCGATCATCGCCGAAATGCTCGCCGCTCGCGCCGGGCGGCGTGGGGGCCCCCTCAAGGAGGCAGGGCAGCGAATCCACGCGCAGGCCGATTAGGCTGGCGTTAGTATCGCCCTGGCGGTGGCTGTGACGACAGTCACGACAACTTAGGGGTAAGAGAGGAGAGTTCTTGGCGATCACAGTCAAATCCGAGGCGTTAGCGGAACTGATCGATCCCGCGGCCGATGTGGAGCGTGTTGCCACCGGCTTCACCTTCACCGAGGGGCCGATCTGGAACAAGCGCGAGCACTATCTGCTGTTCAGCGACATGCCGGGCGATGTGCGCCGCCGCTGGAGCGAGGGCGACGGCGTCAAAGAGGTCATGCGACCAAGCAACAAGTGCAACGGGATGGTCTACGACTCCGAAGGCAACCTGTTGGTATGCGAGCACGTTACCTCCTCGGTGGTGCGCGAGCGTACCGACGGGATACGCGAGACGATCGCTAGCCACTACCGGGGAAAAGAGCTCAATGCCCCGAACGACGTCGTCACGCGGTCGGACGGGACGATCTACTTCAGCGACCCGACCTACGGCCGGATGCCAGGCTTCGGACTGGAGCGCGAGCAGGACCTGTCCTTCCAAGGGGTCTACCGGATCGCCGCCGGAGGTGGCGAGCCCGAGCTGGTCGTCGCGGAGAATGAGTTCGATGAGCCCAACGGCCTTTGCTTTTCGCCCGATGAATCGCTGATGTACATCAACGACACTCCCCGCGCCTTGATCCGTGTCTACGACGTGCGGGCGGACGGGTCCCTCGCCAATGGCCGTCCATTCTTCAACGGTATCGGCAATGGCGTGATCGAGGAGGGTGTACCCGATGGCATGAAGTGCGACGAACGGGGCAACATCTGGGTCACTGGGCCCGGGGGGGTGTGGGTCATCTCCCCAGAGGCCGAGCACATGGGCCTGATCCAGGTTCCGGAGAACGTCGGCAACCTGGCCTGGGGCGGCTCGGACTGGAAGCTGCTCTACATGCCCAGCTCGACGTCGCTCTACCGGACACCCACTAAGGTCGCTTCCGCTCGGCTGCCCTACCACTAGGGCCGGCGGGAGTCACGCACAACGACAAGGAGAGGAGTATCGATGAGCGGCGAATCGCTGCAGCTGGACGCCAAGCGCTCGGCCCTGATCATCCAGGACCTACAGAACGACGTGATCATCGAGGGAGGAGCCTTCGCCGACTCCGGCGCTCCGGCACACGCCAAGAGCCAGAACGTCGTCGAGAATGTCAGGCGGATGGCGGAGGCGGCTCGCAAGGCGGGCATGCCGGTGATCCACATCCACTACATCGTCGAGAAGGGCGCTCCTGGCCTGAAGCAGAACGCCCCGCTGTTCATCGGCCTCAAGGAAGCGGATGCCGTCGTCCGTGGCAGTTGGGGGGCGGCACCGGTCGACGGGCTCGAGCCGAAGCCGGGCGATCACGTGGTCGAGAAGATGCGCATGAACGGCTTCTACGACACGCGCTTGGACATTCTCCTGCGCGGGCTGGGAGCGGAGACGATCGTGATCACCGGGGCGTGGACGAACATGTCGATCGAGCACACCGCCCGCCATGGAGCGGACGCGGGATACGAGGTCGTGGTGGTCTCGGACGGGACCTCGACGACAGGCGACGAGTGGCAAAACGCGGCGCTCAACTACGCAATGACGAACGTCGCCCAGGTCGCCCGCGCGGACGAGGTGCTCGCCGCGTTGGGGGTTGGTACCGCGGCTTAGCCCGCTCGAGACCCGGGGGCGCTGGCGTCCGCCGCCTGGCGGTAGTCGTCGCGGACCGGCTGGAAGACGTCGAGCACGAGTGCGCCCTGCGGCCCGGCGATGCCCTCGTGCTCAACGCCCCCCGGCAGCGCGTATCCGTCCATCTCCTCCAGCTCGTGGTTGGTGCCCGCGACGACGAGTGTCATTGAGCCGCGGAGGATCATGCCGAGCTGCTCGTGCGGATGGCTGTGGCGCGTCACGATCGCGTTGGGCTGGAGCTCGACGAGGTTCAGCATGGCGCGCTCCCCAAAGAGCGCCTTGGCGGTGGCTCCATCGGCCAGCTCAAAGCCTGGGAGGCGCTTGAATGAGCGAAACTGCGGCTGCACCGCCCCAGTATGGACCAAAAACGAGCGCCGCCCGCAAGTCGGTATCCGTGCGCGATGCGCCCGATTGTTCGTCAAGCGTCCGAGCGGGTAGTCAAAGCTTCGCAAGTTCCGCCGCGAGAGCGCCACTCGGAGGGACCGAGAGCGTCCTGCCGTAAAAGAGGATGAGCGGAGGGAAGCCAATGCAGGATCCGCCATTGACTAGCGCGCCCGCCAACCGGCGCGCGAACGCGTCGACCGGGTTACACCCAGACGTAAAGCCGCTGCTGGCGCGGCTGGACCGCCTCGACGTTTGGTCGCTGCCACTCCTGTTCGTGGGGATCATCGGGTTGGGGTTCCTGTTCACGTTCTACGACGTGTTCGATATCAACGTCTCGTTCATCCAGAGCTGCGTGGCGCTGAAGCCGGGCTGCACGCCCGCGAACGCGCTGCACACGATCCGGGTGCCGATCGCACTGAACCTGGCGGGGTACGTGGTTGGGACCCTGTTGCTGAGCCCGATCTCGGATCGGATCGGACGCCGGAACATGCTGCTGGTGACGATGATGCTGACCGGCGTTGGGTCGTTGTGGAACGCGCTTGCGCCCGACTACACCAACTTCGTCCTCGCGCGCGTGGTGACCGGCATGGCCGTCGGCGCCGATCTATCGATCGTCAACACCTACGTGGGGGAGGTCGCTCCTCGCCGGGATCGTGCCAAGTGGATCTCGGTTATCTTCATCAACTCGGCGCTCGGGGCGTTGCTAGGCATCTGGCTGGGGCTGATCCTGACGACGCCGCCTGCTTCCTGGCCGCACGGGCTGCCATTCGCTCAGGCCGGTCCAAGCTTTATGGACGGATGGCGCTGGATGTACGGCATAGGAGCGTTGCTGGCCCTGGTCGCGATCTTGCTTCGTATTGAGTTGCCGGAGTCGCCGCGCTGGCTTGTGGGACAGGGCCGCTTCGAAGAGGCGGACGCGGTGGTGACCGAGATGGAGGAGCGGGCGGCGCGACGTGGCCCCCTGCCCGAGCCTCCAGCCGACGTACCGGTCGAAAACCTCGGCCGCGGTGGATACGAGGCATTCGCGCACGTGCTCGGCAACCGAACGTACTTCATGCGCTTCCTGGTGCTCGTGTTCGTGTGGTTCTTCGCCTACGTAACGGTGTTCGCGATCTCCGCTGGGGGGACTTCGCTCTTGACCTCGCTTCACTATCCGCCGTCCGAGGCGGGGGTGATCCTCGCCGTTGGGGCTTTCGGGTTCCTTGCCTGTGCCCTGGTCGCAGTCCAGTTCGCCGAGCGCCTGGAACGCAAGCTGTGGCTGCCGATCGGTGCGGTGATCACCGTCATCGGCTCAATCCTCGTGGCCGAAGCCGGCACGAGCAGCCTCGTGGCCTTCATCGGCATGGGTATCGTCTTCTTCGGCTTCAACATCTGGGTGCCGATGACCTACGCGCTGTCGGCCGAAAGCTTTCCCACGCGGGCCCGCACGACGGGATTCGGGCTGGTTGACGGCTGTGGGCACCTGGGCGGGGGAATCGGCGTGCTGCTGATCGCCCCCCAGATCCCCCATATGAGCGTGCTCGGGGCCTTCCTGGTGGTAGCCGGCTTCCTCGTCGTGGCTGCGGTCATCGTGCAGTTTGCCGTCAACGCCCGTGACAGGCGCTTCGAAGAGCTCTCGCCTTGAGGACCTGGCCGGGGGCCGGTGGCCGGCGGATGGCGGGAGGTGGCCACTCAAGCCCGCCGAGCTTGCGCCGAGGCCCCGCGCAAGTCCTCCTCGATCGCCGAGACCGTCTCCAGCAGGACGGGGAGGAAGTCACGACGAAGCACCGTCATCGACGCGCGGCTGGCGTGGGCGGAGAGATTGAGCGCAGCGATGACGTTGCCGGCCGCGTCGTGCAACGGCGCAGCTATCGAGCGAAGGCCCTCCTCGAGTTCCTGATCCGTGGCCGCATACCCACGTTTGCGCACGGTCTGGAGCACCTCGCGCAGCGCCGCAGCGTCCTTTACCGTGCGCTCGGTGAGGGGCTGGATCTCGATCCTGGGCAGCAGCGATTCAAGCTCTGACTCCGGCAACGCGCCCAAGAGCACGCGGCCCATCGAAGTCGCGTAGGCCGGCAACCTCGTCCCGACCGAAAGCGTGATGCTCATGATCCGCCGGGTGGGTACCCGCACCACGTAGACGATGTCCGTGTCATCGAGCACCGAGATCGACGACGACTCGTTCACGTTGGCCACCAGCTCCTCCATGTGGGGCGGGGCGACGTCGTGCAGGCTCAGCGAAGCGAGATAGGGGTAGCCGAGCTCCAGCACACGGGGCCTCAGCGAGAAGCGATTGCCCGAGGAGTTCACGTAGCCCAAGTGCGCGAGCGTCAACAGAAACCGCCTGGCGGTGGCGCGGGTCAGGCCGGTCGCTCGCGCCACATCGCTCAGCGTCAGCTCGCGATGGTCGGCGTCGAACACTCGAATCACCGCCAGCCCGCGCTCCAGGGACTGAACGAACTCCGAACGGCGTTGACGGTCCAGGCTCACGCCTCGCTCTCCACGGGGCTCGACTCGCTAATGGTTCGGCATGCGAACCCTACCTCGGCCTGTGGGGTAGGGCAGTCCACCGCCGGACGCCGGTTCAGCGGAAGACGATCGATCTCGGGGGGCGAGGAGGCCCGTAACTGGCGCTGACGACTGCGGCGAACGCCTTGGCGGCCGGCGAGAACTGCGTGCGGGTGTAGGCGGCAAGTTCGCGGACGACGGGAGGGCGAAGCTGTCTTGAGGTCGCGGCCAAATGCTCGGGCACGATGTTGATCGGGACCATCGCAACCCCTAGCCCCGACGCCGCCAGGCGGACGGCGGCCTCCGCCTGTCCGGTGCGCATCGCCGCCCGTGGGGTGAAGCCCGCCTGCGCACACGCGAACAGGACTACGTCATCGAGGCCGTGACCGGGCTCATAAAGAATCCACTCACGCTCTGCGAGGCGGCGTAACTGGACCGAGCCATCGTCGCCGGCAGCCCCGTCGCCGGGAGGCAGGATGATCACGAATTCCTCCCAGCCAAGAGCTAGGACCGGCCCCGGCCAGGCTCCCGGGCGAGGGCCGACGGCGAGGTCTGACATCCCAGCCATGACCGCGTGGTTGAGGTGGTCGCGGTGCGCAAACTCCCTGAGCCAGATCCGCACGCGGGGATGCCTGCTGCGGAACTCGCCGATCAGCGCGGGAAGGACGCCAACCGCCAGCGAACGCACCGTGGCTATCTCGAGCTCGCCCCCTTCGAGAGCAGCCGTCTGGCGGACCGCCAGCCTCGCGCGCTGAGCTGCCGCCAGCATCGCCCGTGCTTCGGGGAGGAACTCGCGCCCTGCTGTCGTCAGCCGCACTCCCCGCGAGGTTCGCTCCAGCAGGTTCGCGCCCACGTCCCGCTCCAACGCCTGAACCTGCTGCGAGAGCGATGGTTGCGCGATCCGAAGCTCGCGTGCGGCCAAGGTGAATGAGCTCGACTCCGCGACGGCCATGAAATACGAAACCTGTCTCAGCGTCATGCGCGAAGCCTATAGGTAAAGCCCTATGCAGCTAATGGATAACGCGTCTTTGCCCTAAGGGCTGGTACGGGGTAGGTTCCGCTACCGGAGAAACCACACCGTGAGCGCTCGCAAGGAGTACCGTGTCGCCGGGCTACCCGAGCCGATCAGCCATTACACCGACGCAGTTCGGACCGGGGGGATGCTCTACGTCTCGGGCTGCGTACCAGTCGACTCGCGCGGACAGTTGGTGGGCGGGGACGACGTAGTAGCACAAGCCCGTCAGGTGTTCGCGAACCTCGCCAACGTGCTGGCCGCCGCTGGCTCGGGATTCGCGGAGGTGGCCAAGGTGACTGTCTACCTGACGGACATCGAGGACCGGCCGCGGATTAACCCCGTGCGCCAGGAGGTATTCGGTGAAGCGCGGCCGGCCAGCACGCTCGTCGAGGTGAGCCGCCTGGCGGTGGAGGGCGCCCGGCTCGAAGTCGACGCGATCGCGCAGGCAACCACGCGCTGACGATGCGTGCCACAGGCATCAACCACGTGGCGATCAGCGCGCCCGACCTCGAGGCCTCGGTGCGCTTTTACACGGAGGTCTTCGGTATGGAGCGCGTGCCGGCGCCGAACTTCCCGGGCCAGCCGGTGGCCTGGCTCACTCTCGGCTCGCAGCAGCTGCACCTCTTCCAGCGCGCGGGGTCGCCGCAGTTTCACCACTTCGGGTTCGACGTCGACGACTTCGAAGGGGCCTATCTGAAGATCCGCAGCCTCGAGATCAGGGACGAGACAACCTTCATGGGCGGCATCTTCGAGCTACCGGGCGGCGAGGCGCAGATGTACTTTCGCGACCCCGCCGGCAACCTGGTGGAGGTTGATTGCCCAGACGCCTCGGCGCTGGACCGCGACGTGGTGAAAGACATCGTGAGACTGTCCGATGTCACGCCGCAGAGCGATGAGGGACGCGCGGCGCGCTTGTACCGGAGCCGCGAGGGACAGCCCGCGGAGCGTTAGATGATTGTTATCCCGGCCTCCGCAGTCGTTGCCTGCCGGGCGGCCGTGGGCTATGTTTCGGCCGCCAGGGCGAGGGCTCTGGTCGGCACTAGGAGGCTGAGAGGGTGAGTTTGAGGGTCGCCGTTCGGCAATCGCCCAGAGAGGCGCTGAGTTCGAGGGTCGCCGCTCGGCAGTTGCCCAAAGCGGCGCTGGTGTTGCTGTGTACCGCCGTCGTCGTGTGGCTGGTGATCAAGGCCGCCGAAGGCGGCCACACATTCCTGCAGGTCACGCTCGATGGGATCACGCAGGCGGGGCTCTACTTTGTGGTCGCCGCGGGCTTCACGCTGATCTTCGGCCTGATGCGGGTCGTGAACATGGCGCAGGGCTCGCTGTACCTGTTCGGCGGCTATGTCGCGTATGTGGCCCAGACACACTGGTTCTCAAGCGGGGGGTCGCAGTTCCAACTCGGCGCGAGCAGCAGCATCAGCGTCGCCGGGTTCTTCGTTCCGCTCGTCTTCGCCACGCTCGTGGTCGGGCTCGTCGGCTTAGGGATGCAGCAGCTACTGCTGCGCTGGAACCAGGGGCAGGACCTGCGCCAGGCGCTGATCACGATCGCCGTGTCGGTGATCTTCGCCGATCAGATGGTCGCCCACTACGGAGGTGTCGTTGAATCCATCCAGCAGCCGACGAGCTGGCCGCAGAGCATCGTCATCGGCTCGTTCCGCTACGGGTTCTTCAGGCTGACCGTAGTGCTCGGCGCGGCCGTGCTGATCGGCGTGCTGCTGTATCTGCTGATCAAGCGCACGCGCTTCGGGATGATCATCCGGGCCGGCGTCGATGATCGCCCGATGCTTTCGGCGCTAGGCGTCAACGTGCAGCTGGTGTTTGCGGGCGCGTTCTTCATCGGGGCGATGCTGGCCGGACTCGCGGGCGTCCTCGGGGGGACGATGATCTCGGTCGGGCCTGGACTCGACACGCAGTTTCTGCTTGACGCGCTTATCGTGGTGATCATCGGCGGGATGGGCAGCCTTCCCGGGGCGGCGATCGGCGCGCTCCTGCTCGGGTTGGTGCAGTCCTACTCATCCGTTTACCTACACTTCGGCTCGACGGACCTGAGCCCCTACGGGGTCCTGGCCCAGTTCATCCTCGTGATCGCGGTGCTGGCGTTCCGCCCGCTGGGGCTGTTCGGAAGGCCCGCATGAGCGCGGCCAACGGGCGTGCTCTTCAGGGCCTCCGCAGGGGCCTTACTCCCAGAGCACTCGTTGGTTCGGGCCTGCTGCTCGCGCTCGCCGTCGTGCTCCTCCTGGCGCCCGAGATCTTTACGTCCTACGCCCTAAGCCAGATCCTGACCCAGGCGCTGTGGCTGGGGATCGCCGCGGTCAGCCTCACGTTCCTCCAGCGCTACGGCGGCATGACGTCGCTTGGCCAGGTCGCGATCTACGGGATCGCGGGCTTCGCGATGGGCAACGTCGTGCATACGGTCAACAGCGAGGGCGGCCTGAACCTGGGCTGGACTCCCTGGGCAGGCGTCGCATTCGGGATCGCGGTTGCCGTGATCGTCGCCTTCCTGTTCGGCGCCATCGCCTCGCGCAGCTACGGCATCTACTTCCTGATGATCACGCTCGCGCTGTCATTGCTCGTGTTCTACTTCTTCGGGCAGGTGACCACGCTCAGCGGCTTCGGGGGCATCCGCAGCGTCTCGCACCCCGGATTCATCAAAGATCCGATCACCGATCCCAAGCCTCTGTACTACATGTGCCTCGGGTGTTCGGTGGGCGTCTACCTGCTGTTGCGCTACATCGTCCGAACACCGTTCGGGATCACCCTGCAGGGCATCCGCGACGACCCGCTGAGGATGCGTTCGCTGGGGTACAACGTGTCCCTGCACCGCACGCTGGCGTTCACGCTCGGGGCGTTCGTGGCCGCGATCGCCGGGATCCTGTCCGTGTGGTTCAACACCCAGATTTCTCCCGGCTCGATCAACATCACACAGACGATCGCCGTGTTGATCATCGCGGTGATCGGCGGGCTCTCTCGACTCGAGGGCGCGTGGATTGGCGCGTTGGCATACGCGCTGATCGACTACTACGCAAGACAGGACACGCCAACGCTCGGCCTGTGGCTCAATCCGGGGCGGTTCGCCACGATCATCGGCCTCGTCTTCCTGGCGATCGTCCTGCTGTCCCCCGACGGCTTGATCGGCATCGGCCAGAGGCTGAACCGGCTCGGCGGCCGCATGCTTGGGCGGCGCTCTGCGCTGGACGAGGCGCCTCAGGAGCAAGGCCTGCCGGAAACGGCAACCATGTCCGCGGGCAGCGGACCGCCGAGCTCAGGCGTGCAGGAAACCTGAGCGATCTGGATCGGACATCGAAATCGTGAAATCGCATAAACATGTCGCTGAGGAGGTGACGAGGATGGAGAGAGAAGTCAAGCGGCGGCCGCTGCGGCGGCTGACCGCACTAGCAGTGCTCGTGGTGTGCGGGGTGACTATCGCCGCATGCGGAAGCAAGAGCAAGAGCACCAGCAGCAGTAGCAGCAGCAGCAGTTCGTCGTCGAGTAAGGCCGCGGCCGCGCCGTCAAACGCCATCAGAATCGGCATCCTGTCGGACTGCGCTGGCGATTTCGGGGCTTGGTACAACGCCGATATCGGCGGCGCCCAGGCGTATTTCATCGCCCACAACGGGGCAAAGGCCAATGGCCCGGTTCCGTCCTCCGGCATCTCTGGCGGGACGATGGCGGGGCACCCGATCGACATCGTCGGCTACGGCTGCTCGGACGACACCGCCGCCAAGGCGCTCTCGGAGGTACGGCGCCTCGTCGAGGCCGACCATGCTCAGGTCGTGATCGGGCCGCTTTCGGGTGACGAGGGGATCGCAGTAGCGAACTACGCGAAGACCCAGCCGGGCTTGACGTTCATCAACGGCACCTCCGGTGCGCAGGACATGACGTTGAAGGTGCGCGCGCCAAACGTCTACCGGTTCAACGGCGACGGCGCGCAGTGGAGCGCCGGCGTCGGCGACATCGCCTATCGCAAGCTCGGTTGGCGGCACGCGGTCGTGGTCATGGACGACTACGCGTTCGGCTGGACGTCGGCAGCCGGATTCATCGCCGACTTCTGCGCGGCCGGCGGCACCGTGACGCGGGTCTACCCGCCGCTCGGGACGACCGACTATTCCAACTACATCACGCAGATCCCGACGAAGTTCGACGGGCTGTTCAGCGCGGTCGGCGGCTCCGGGCTGCTGGACTTCCTCAAGCAGTACACCCAGTCCCGCGGCGCGTTCAAGAAGAACACGTTGTCCGGAAACATCTTCCTCGGGGACCCGGCCACCTTGGCCGCTGTCCACGCTACGGATGTCGGCGCGCTGGTCGGTCAGCCGACCAACGAGGACACGACCTCGCCTAATGCGGCGGCGTACATCGCGGCGCTGACCAAGGCGTATCCGGCCTCGACGACGTCGCTGCCGGCGCCTGGGACGCTTGCCGGACTGGCCTCGAGCGTGTTCACGGTCAACTACTACGTCGCGGCGTGGGCGCTCGACAAGGCACTCACGGCAGTCCACGGCGACCTCTCAAACGGCCAGTCGGCGCTTCACGCGGCGCTGGCGAAGACGTCGCTGCCCGACGCGCCGTACGGACCGATCACGCTGGACGAGAACCGCCAGGCGATCGTGACCAACTACATCGCCGAGGTCACGCAGACCGGAGGCAAGCCCGGGATCCATACGGTCTATGAGGTCCCGAACGTGAACCAGTCGTTCGGCGGCCTGTTCACGACGACGACCCCGTCGCCCGGTCGGGGTCAGCCGCCGTGCGTGAAGCACTCGCTGCCGTGGCAAGGGAAGGAGAAGGCAGTCAGCTTCCACTGAGGGGCTGAAACTTCCCTGACACGGACATGGCAGTAGCAGCGCAAGCCAGCGATAGCGCCGCGCCGATCCTCCGCTTGCGGGGGATCGGCCGGCGCTTCGGCGGTCTACAGGCCGTCGCCGGCGTCGATCTCGAGCTCACCGGCGGGGACCGGCGCACGATCCTTGGGCCCAACGGCGCCGGCAAGACGACCCTGTTCAACGTGATCGCCGGCGAGTTCCCCCCTACCGAGGGCACGATCGAATTGTTTGGAGTCGATGTGACGCAAGCGCCCGCTCGCCACCGCGCGAAGCTGGGGCTGGCTCGCACCTACCAGCAGTCCCGGGTGTTCGGCGGGCTGTCGGTAGAGGACAACATCTATCTCGCGGCTCTCGGCGTGCGCACCGGGCACGTCTTTCCATTTCGTTCGTCCAAGCGCGATGGCCCGCTGCGGGAGAAGGCCCGCGTGGCGGCCAACGAGGTAGGGCTCGGTCATCGCCTGGAGTCGCTGGTGAGCGAACTGTCTCACGGTGAGCGCCGGCAGCTGTCGATCGGCATGGCACGCGCTTCCGGACCCAAGCTGATGATCCTGGACGAGCCTGCCGCCGGGCTCTCGCGGACCGAACGCCAGACGCTCATCGAGCTGCTGCTGGCGCTGCCCTCCGATGTCACGCTGTTGCTCATCGAGCACGACATGGATGTGGCTCTGCGCGTCGCCCAGTCGGTGACGATGATGTACGAGGGGCGGATCATCATCGAGGGAACGCCGGCCGAGATCCGTGCCAGCAAACAGGTGCACGAGCTCTACCTGGGGAGCGGCTATGGCGACGAGTGACGGCGGCCTGCTCGAGGTCCAGGGGCTGAACGCCTACTACGGGCCCGCGCACGTGCTTCAGGGCCTCGACTTCATTGTCGGCGATGAGCCCGTTTCGATCATCGGTCGCAACGGCATGGGCAAGACCACGATGTGCCACACGATCATGGGGATTCACTCGGGCGGCGCCGAGGGCTCGGTTCGCTTTGGCGGACTGGAGCTGCTGGGAAAGGCGTCTTACAAGATCGCCCGAGCGGGCATTGCGCTGGTACCGCAGGGGCGAAGACTGTTCGGCTCGCTCACGGTTGGCGAGCACCTGCGCGTGATCGCACGGACGGGCGGCGACGGCCAATGGACGTCAAACCGGATCTACGAACTGTTCCCCCGCCTCGCTGAGCGCCGGAAGAATGATGCGACGCAGCTTTCCGGCGGCGAACAGCAGATGCTGGCGATAGGCCGTGCGTTGCTGCTCAACCCCAAGCTGTTGATCTTGGACGAGCCCTCCGAGGGACTGGCGCCGCGGATCGTGGAGGAGCTCGTCGAGACGATCGATCAGCTCGCCAAGAGCGGCGTGCGCATCCTTCTAGTCGAACAGAACCTCCGGGTCGCGTCGGCCGTGGCCGCGCGCCACCACGTGATGGTCGCTGGGCGGTTTGCCGCTGAGGTCACATCTGAGCAGCTCATGTCCGAGCCCGACCTGCAGCGACGCTACCTCGGCGTCGAGTCACTTTCGGACTAGGGCCAGATTCGGCGGACCGGCTCGGCACGGTCGTAACATCGTCGGTCGAAGGTGGATCCTACCCGCCAGCTCGACCAAGCGGACGTGGCTGCGCTCGCTGAGCGCGTTGCCAACAACATCGCGCTCGCGGTCAAGGCTCCCGAGCAGACGCTGCGCCACGTGCTGGTCGCCCTCCTGGCCGAGGGCCACATATTGATCGAGGATCACCCGGGCGTTGGGAAGACCGCGCTCGTGCGGGCGCTGGCACGCTCGATCGACGCCGCCTATGCACGTATTCAGTGCACGTCGGACCTGCTCCCCTCGGATGTCGTGGGCACGAACGTGTTCAACCAGCGAGAAGGCCGGTTCGAGTTCCGAAGCGGCCCGGTGTTCGCGAACCTGGTGCTGGTCGACGAGATCAATCGAGCCCCACCGAAGACGCAATCCGGCCTGCTGGAGTGCATGCAGGAGCGACACGTGACCGTGGACAGCGCGACCCACGACCTCGCGCGCCCGTTCGCCGTGCTCGCCACCCAGAACCCGGTCGACTACGCCGGCACCTACCCGCTTCCCGAGAACCAGCTGGATCGCTTCATGGTGCGCGTGTCGCTCGGGTACCCGTTGGCGCCGAGAGAAGTGGAGATGCTCTCCAAGCACGCGGCTGGCGATCGCGTGCTTGCGCTCGAGCCCGTGAGCACCATTTCCGACGTGCTTGCCGCTCAGGATACGGTCATCCGGGTACACACGAGCGAGCGCTTACTGCGCTACGTGGTCGCTGTGCTCGCGAGGATCCGCGAGGATCCGCGGGTCGAATTTGGAGCCAGTCCCCGCGCCGGGCTGATGTTGGTCAAGGCTGCCAAGGCCCTCGCGGCGCTGGAGGGCCGTGACCACGTACTGCCGGACGACGTGCAGGAGCTCGTGCCCTCTGTCTTCGCCCATCGACTGCTGCTCAAGCCGGCCGCCCTGGAGGTAACCGGGCTCGACGTGCTGCGCGACGCGCTCGAGCATGTGACGGCATTGTGAGGAGCACGGGCCTCGCAGCCGGGGTCGGTCTCACCCTGTGCCTGGTAGCTGCCGGATTTGCCGCCCCGCCTCTATACGTGCCCGGTTTTGCGCTGCTGCTGATCACCGCCGTCGCGGCGCTTTGGGTATGGGTTGGCGCCCGGGGGGTGCGAGTGACGCGTAGCATCGGCAGCCTGGCCGTGGAGGAGCGGGCTGGGTTATCTGTGACCGCTGCGGTGTCGGGGACTCACCTGCCGCTCCCATGCGCGGAGCTGCGGGTCTGGGGCGGAGGTCCCCTGGTACCGGTGAGAAGCTCGGCGGCTAGCAAGATGACCGTCGACGTGCGCTTTGCGCGCCGTGGCCGCCATCGGCTCGGTCCCGCGAGCTTGACAATCAGCGACCCCCTTGGCCTGTGCCGCCGAACCGTGGCCTCATCGCCGGACGAGGTGCTCGTGCTGCCGGGACTCGAGCCTCTCCGCCTGAGCGCCTTGGGCAGCGAGCCGACGATCCTAGGGCGACGTGCTTCGGGCGCTCCTCACGCGGCGGCCACCGAGGTGGACTCCTTGCAGCCGTACTACCCGGGGACGCCGGCTTCACGAATCCATTGGCCGACCGTGGCCCGGACGGGGACATTGATCGAACGGCGCCTGGTGGCCGATGGGGACAGAGCGCCGGTTGTGGCGGTCGATCCGCGGGAACCGTCGAGCGCCGACGCGCTAGATCAGGCAATGCGGGCCGCGGCGTCGCTCTGCGTGCATCTGGCGCGCCAGGGGGGATGCCAGCTGCTACTTCCTGGCCATCGCCGGGCGGCGCAGCTCGATCCGGCATTGACCGGCTTCCCGGAATGCCACGCCCGGCTGGCGCTGCTGGCACCCCAGGCGGGCGGTCCGCCGCTCGGCTGCCTGACCGGCGCGAAGGTCGTGCTGTGGGTCACGGCATCTGCCAGCCGCGGTGATGCCATCGGCGTACTTCGGGCTCCTGTCAGGTATCTGGTCTCGCCGCACCCCGATGAACGATGGCCGGTCCAGTTCACCGTCGCCGGCTGCAGCGGTCAGCGGCTCAGCGTCGGGCCGTTTGCCCGGGAGGCTGCATGAGCTCGATCGCATCCACAGTGCAGCGAGACGGCGCGATGCGCCTGGCTGCGTTCGCCGGACTGAGCGGGCTCGCCGCCTGGCGCTACGCGGGCATCGAGACCCGACCGCCGATCGGCCGGGTGGCGACGCTCGCGGCTCTGGCGATCATCGGGGGACTGGCCCTGATGCTGATCCGCGCCCCTGAGCAGGGGCGGCCCAAGGCGTCGTCCCGGTTGGCTCTCACGCGCGTGCTCGTGATCGCGGCCCTGCTGGCCGTGTCGCTGGTTGCCGCCGGTATTCCGGCGCATCTACTGCTGCCCACCGCCTGGCCCAAGCTCGCCCACGACGTTTACGCGGGACTGACGAATGTCACCACTACGCTGTGGCCGTACAGCGGGCAGGACTCCTGGACGCGCGTGGACCTCCTGCTCGCGATCGCGGTCGTCCCACTCGCCGCCGCGGGGCTGGCCTTTTGGCCGGCGGGGGACTGCAATCGGCGGGCCGCCCTGCCCCTCGGGATCCGTCGATTCGTGGCGCTTGGGCTCCTGCTCTGTCTTTATGTGGTCGGAGTGCTCGACTCGAACGGAGGCTCGGCCACCGTCGAGGGTCTGCTTCTGCTCCTGCTGGTCGTGGGCTGGGTGTGGCTGCCGGGTCTGCGCGGCGGCCGGGTCCTGGCGGCCGCGCCGTGGCTGGCGCTTGCGGCTCTGTTCGCGATCGCGCTCGCCGGCCAGCTGAGCGCTAACCCGGCCTGGCTTGACTACCGCGCGTGGGATGTACTGGGCGGGGCGAAGGGCGGCACGGCGTTCTCCTGGGATCAGACCTACGGTCCCATCCCCTGGTCGCGCTCCCAGCAGACGATGTTCACCGTCCGCGCGGTTTCCCCCCTGCTGTGGAAAGTGACCACGCTCGATCGTTTTGACGGCCTACGCTTCGTTCGTTCGGGCATCAATCCCGGCGTGGTGAACGACTTACCACTGCCCCTCAATGACCGGTGGTACGCGTTTGCCAGGTTCCAGATCGCTGGGCTGCGCTCCACCCTGCTTCCGACCGAGCAGGGCACCACCGCTGCCGTCAATTTTGCTCACCGCATTCTCTACGAGCCGGACGGCACGGTGCAGGCCGTCAGCCGCTCGCTGCGCGGCGGAGACATGTACACGGTGATGTCCTATGCGCCCAGGCCGAGCCCTGCCGAGCTGCGGTCAGCGCCACGCAAGTTCCCCCCGGCGTACTTGCGCTACACCGACTTCGACCTCCCGGCGCCAGGCCAGTCGGGCCTGCGGATCGATGCGAGCGACCCCGCGAACCCGGGGCGGTTCTCCAGCGTTCGGACCGTGGGATCTCCCGCGCCAGGGCTCTCACCGGCGGCAGCACCTCGCCTCCAGCGGCGAATCCTGGCCTCTCCCTACGGGCCGATGTACAGGCTCGCGCACCGGCTCGGCGCGGGGAAGCGCACCAGCTACGACGTCGCGCAGGCGATCGAGACCTACCTCAAGGCCAACTACATCTACAGCGAACGGAGTCCAGCCCGGCGCTATCCGCTCGAGGCTTTCCTGTTCACGGACCGCATCGGCTACTGCCAGCAGTTCTCGGGAGGGATGGCCCTGATGCTGCGCATGGACGGGATTCCGGCCCGCGTTGCGGCGGGCTTTTTGCCCGGCTCTTATGACAGCACGGCGAGGTCCTTCCAGGTCCGCGCAGTTGACGCCCACTCATGGGTGGAGGTCTATTTCAGCGGCATCGGGTGGGTGCCCTTCGATCCGACGCCTCCCCGGACGGTGGCGACGCCGCAGCGTCCCCTGTTCACGAGCCAGACTTCGGTCAGCTCGCTGGACGCGGTCGCCGCCACCGTCGGCGGTCCGCTGCCGCTCGCCAGCGTAAGGACGCCGGCGAGGCACCGCCCGAAAGGCGGGGGCGCTGGCGCGGACGGCCCGTTGGAGGTGGCGAGTGCGGGTATCGCCCTGGTGGGACTGCTGATGCTCGCGACGCGGTGGCTGACCGGCTTTGCCCGTCTGCGCCGGAGCCTGGATGGCGACGGTGAGCTGGCCGCGATCGAGCTCGTCAGGGCGCTACCGCGGCTGGGCTATCCCCTCCCGGCAACCGTCACGCTGATCCAGGTCGAAGGGCTCGTCCGCGTGCATGGCGGGGCCGACGCGGCGCGTTACGTGCGCTTATTGCGCGAGCGTCGTTATGCCCCCCGGACGCCCCCGTCGGTGAGCCTCCGAGACCGGCGACTGCTTCGGGCGCGACTCACCAGGCCGCTGGGACTCGATGTTCGTCTGCGCGGCCTATGGGTGCTTCCGCCGGCCGCCCTCGGCTGGCGCGCGAGACACTTATGAGCCTGCCGATCGGACCGGCGGCCCGTAGGCGCGCTCCCAGGCGAGCGCGACGGCGAACAGGAGATCCACGCTGCGCGCCCCCAGCTGCTGGCCGCCGATCGCGATCGCCGGCCAGCCGAGGAAGCTGAACACCCTCGTATACCCCGAGAAGGCCACCCTGATCTCGAGCTCGTCGACATCGCTTTGCGGAATCTCGTGGACCCCCAATGTGGGGCAGACGATCACGTCTACGGAAGGTGCGGCTTGCGCCCGCGATCGCCAGTCCCCGAGCGCTCGCCGTGCGGCGCCGACGGCGCCCGGACAGACACGCCGAGCGTCATCGAGCTTGGCGCGGATGGTCGGCCCGTAGTCCGCGCGCCGAGAAGGGAAGGTGGGCCGGTGCGTCGCGGCGGCCTCGGCATAGAAGACCGGCCAGAGGTCCGCCTCGGGGATTGGCAGCCTCACTTCCTGCACCCGCATCCCCAGTGCCTCGAGACGCTCTGCGAAGCGCAGCGCCCGCTCGTCGCGCTCCGGCTCCGGTGTGTGGGGCGCAAGCGGTGGCATCCCCGTCAGCACGCCGGCCCGCAGACCCTCCGGGGCGCGCTCGAGGAGCGGGGCGCCCGCCAGCACCTCGTAGCAGAGCGCGCAGTCCTCCACGCTCCGCGCCATCGGGCCGACGGTGTCGAAGCTGGGGCACAGCGGAAATATGCCTGCGGTCGGCAACGCCCCAAGCCGAGGCTTCATTCCCACCACGTGGCAGCAGGCGGCGGGCATGCGCACCGAGCCGCCGGTGTCCGTTCCCAGCGCCAGCGGCGCGACCTCGGCCGCGAGCGCAGCACCGTTGCCGCTGCTTGAGCCCCCCGTGATGCATCCGGGCCTCAGCGGATTGCGGGCATCGCCGTAGAACGAATTCTGGCCGGTAACACCCCATGCGAATTCATCGCAATTGGTCTTGGCGATCACGATCGCGCCCGCCGCTTCGAGGGCGATGACGGCCGGGGCCGACGAGCGAGGTACGCGGTCGGCGTAGATCCGAGAGCCCGCCGTCGTGCGGATGCGGGCAGTATCGATCACGTCTTTGACGAGTAGCGGCACCCCGGCAAGCGGACCATCGACGCCGGCGCGGGCCCGAGCCAGCGCCGGCTCCGGGCAGACCGTGATCACAGCGTGAAGGTCGACGTGCTCGGTGAGGCGTGCGAGTGCTTGCTCGATCGACTCGAGCGGATCAAGCTGTCCCGCGCGGACCGCCCGGGCGATCTCCTTGGCGCCCGAGTCCACGGCTAGGGGCGCGCGGTCCCGGCCGCCTCGCCCTCTGTCCGAGCCTGGCGCAGCGACGCTGCCGGCGTTAGCGCTTCCCGGTCGGTCAGGAGCTCGATCAGCGCCGGTCCGCCCGCGTCGCGCGCTCGCGCCAGCGCCCGCCGGAAGTCCTCGCTGCGCTCTACCCGCTCTGCCCACAGTCCGTACGAGCGTGCGAGCGCCGCGAAGTCGGGGTTGTGCAGATCGGTGCCGATCACCCGGCCTGGAAAGTTGCGCTCCTGGTGCATGCGGATCGTGGCGAGCATCCTGTTGTTGGCGACGATCACGATGATCGGCAAGCGCTCCTGAACCATTGTCGCCAGCTCCGCCGAGGCCATCTGAAAGCAACCGTCGCCCGCCAGCGCGAGGACGGTGCGACCCGGATGCAGGAGCTGGGCGGCCAGCGCTGCCGGGATCCCGTAGCCCATCGCGCCGCTCTGGGGCGCGAGCTGCGTGCCCCACCGCCGGTAGCGAAAGAATCGGTGAAGCCAGACCGTGTAGTTGCCGGCGCCGTTGCACAGAACCGCATCCTCCGGGAGCTCCGTGCGCAGTACGCCCACGATCTCACCTAGGTCGACGCCGGAGTGCGACTCCCCGAGCTGGGGCGGCTCTGACCATGCCTTGTACTCGGCCCGAGCCTCGCTCGCCCACCAGGACCACCGCTCGCCGTCGACCCGCGCCACAGCGTCTGCGGCGGCCGCGAACGAGCGCATTCCGGAGAGGATGCCGAGCCGAGGCTCGTAGACGCGGCCCAGCTCGCCCGGATCGGGATACACGTGCACTAGCGTCTGCTCCGGCACCGGTGGACGCAGCAGCGTGTATCCGCTCGTCTCCACCTCGGTCAGCCGGGGACCCACGGCGATCAACAGGTCGGCCGCCCGGATTCGCTCCGCGAGCCGCGGGTTGATCCCCAGCCCTGCCTCGCCGACGTAGCAGTGGAGCGTGTTGTCGACGACGTCCTGGCGGCGGAACGAGGCCGCGACGGGAAGAGCGCATGCTTGCGCCCAGGCGCCCAGGTGCTGAGCCGCCTGCGCGTTCCAGGGCCCGCCCCCCACCAGCACGAGCGGCCGCTCGGACGCCTCCAGCAGCTCCCTGAGTGCGGCGAGATCGTCGGTGCTCGCGCTCGGCTCGCGGGCAGCGTAGGCCTCCGCGTCGGGTGCCCCGCTACGCGCCGCGAGCACATCCTCGGGCAGCGAAAGCACCACGGGACCCTGGCGCCCGCCCGTAGCCAGGGCGAACGCCGCCGCGACGAGCTCTGGGATCCGGTCTGGATCGTCGAGCTCGAATACGCCCTTGGCCATCGACCCAAATAGCCGCTGACAGTCAATCTCCTGAAAGGCCTCGCGCCCTTGATGCGCTCGCGTCACCTGACCGACCAGAAGCAGCAGCGGCGTGGAGTCCTGTCGCGCCGTGTGGATCCCCACTGCGGCGTGGGTAGCGCCGGGCCCTCGAGTGACCATGCAGATGCCCGGCTTGCCAGCGAGCTTGCCGCACGCCTCAGCGGCGTTGGCCGCCGAGGCCTCATGGCGGCAGGTCACCACCCGCACGCCGGGATGGTCGTAGAGTCCGTCCAGCAGCGGCAGGTAGCTCTCGCCGGGGACACAGAAGGCCACCTCGCAGCCGTGGAGCACCAGCTGGTCGGCGAGCAGCTGTCCGCCGGTTCTCACTGCTCCGCTACTGGATGGTCCACGAACACGGTGTAGCGCTGGGACTTGGGCTTGGCGGCGTCCTCGTCTCGCACGTAGCGGATCGAGCTCTGTCCGCGCAGCTGCGCGGGAAGGATCATGCAACGAACGAACGCCGTAGGTTCCGACGCGGACGCCGCGGCGAACACCGGCTCGGGTCCTGGCTCGAACCAGGCCTGGAGCGGGCCGTACTCCTTTGTGCTTCCGCCGGTCTCGATTTGGATGGCGCCCGTCAGGAGCACGCGGATTCCGGGGCCCTGGTGCGTGTGCAGCAGGGCGACGCCTCCAGGTGGGAAGTCGACCCGGTCGCAGCGCATCAGCCGCGGACCCGGGGGCAGCTCGAGCTGGGCGCTCAGCAGCGCATCTGCCGAGGGCGCGGAAGTGAGCTCAAAGGCCAGCGCGTGCAGCGGGCCCGCAGGCGCGCTGCCGTCTGCCGAGTACTCCGCGTCATTGCCCTGCACGTCGTAGAGGACACGGGGAGCGGGCCCGAGCTGGAGCGTCTCATCGACCGCCAGCCGGTGCTCCACAACTTGCAGGATCACCTAGCGCCCCGAATCAGGAATTGGATGGCGAACTTCTGACTCGCGACACTAGTTGAAGTAGGCGCCGCCGTCGACTACGAGCGACTGACCGGTGATGAAAGACGACTGCTCGCCGGCGAAGAACAGCACCGCGCCGACGATGTCCTCCGGATACTGATCTCTGACCAGCACCCGTGCCTTGGCCGATACCTCCTGAAGCTGCTCGACCTGGACCTGATTTTCGAGCACTCCCTCGGAGAGCGTGAACCCCGGCGCAATCGTGTTCACCAGCACGTTGTCACCGCCGAGCTCCTTTGCCAGGGCGCGGGTCATCGCGATCACTGCGCCCTTGCTGGTCACGTAGTGCAGGAAGAAAGGTACGCCCTTATACGGCGTGCCCGAAGACAAGTTGATGATTCGCCCAGCCTGGGCCTGACGCATGAACGGCGCCACAGCTCTGGTCGCCAGGTACATCCCGAGGACGTTGACGTCGAACACCCGCCGCCACTCATCCACCGACAGCTCATCAAACGGAGTCGGAACCAGCGAGCTCCAGATGCCCGCGTTATTGACGAGGATGTCGATCCGGCCATAGGCGTCGATCGCCGATTGGGCCATGCGCCGGCAGGCCTCCGGGTCCGATACGTCGACCGCCACGGCGAGCCCGCCAAGCACCTCGGCCGCTTCCTCGGCGGCCCGGACGTCGCCAACGACGACCCGGGCCCCCTGCCCCGCAAGACCCTCCGCGATCTTGCGGCCGATCCCTTGTGCGCCGCCGGTGACGATCGCTACTTGCCCGTCAAGGCGGCTCACTGGCGCAACTCCTGTTCGAAGAACGAGGCAGGCTTCAGCAGACGGTTGCGCTGCTCAACGAGCATCGGCCTCATCTTCCGCACGTAAGACTGCCACTCGGGATCGGCGGCCAAGCGCGCGCGGCGCTGCTCGCGCTCCTCGAAGGTCTCATACGCCCACAGATGCACCACCTGATTGACCGCCGGACCGACCTCGGTCGCGTAGTAGCCGACCAACTGACCGAGGATCTCCCGTTGAATCGAGAGCCCCTCGCGCTCGTACAGCTGTAGGTACTCGGGCACCTTGCCCGCGTGGAGCGTGTACTCCCGCATCTCAACAATCACCGGTCGATCCCTCCCAGCGACAGGTACCGGGTCTCGATCCAGTCGTCGACGCCGTACTTGGAGCCCTCGCGCCCGATGCCCGACTCCTTGACGCCGCCGAACGGAGCCACCTCCACGGAGATGAAGCCGGTGTTGATCCCAAGAATGCCGTACTCGAGCTGCTCCGAGACGCGGAACACACGCCCGACATCGCGGCTGTAGAAATAAGCCGCGAGACCGTACGGGGTGTCATTGGCGATCCGGATCGCGTCTTGCTCGTCGGCAAATCGATTCAAGCCCGCCACCGGTCCAAAGGTCTCCTCGCAGGACATCGCGGCATCGAGGCTAACGCCGTCCAGGACCGTCGGTGAGAAGAACGTGCCGCCGCGCTCGTGGCGGTCTCCGCCCAGCAACAGCTGCGCTCCGCGATCCAGCGCGTCGGCGACGTGGCGCGAGACCTTCTCGAGCGCCTGCTCGTCGATCAGCGGTCCAACCCTGCTCGCCGGCTCGGTTCCCGGGCCGACTGCCAGCTTGGTCGCTCCCTCGACGAATCGCTTCAGGAACTCGTCGTAGATCCCGTCCTGAATCAGGATCCGGTTGGCGGTGATGCAGGTCTGGCCCGAGTTGCGGAACTTGCAGAGGAGCGCGCCGGCCAGGGCCTCATCGAGGTCTGCGTCATCGAAGACGATGAAGGGCGCGTTGCCGCCTAGCTCCAGCGAGACATTCTTGACCTGGTCGGCACAGTCGCGCATCAGCAGCTTGCCGACCTCGCCCGAGCCGGTGAAGCCGAGCTTGCGAACGGTCGGGTTGGACGTCAACTCCTTGCCGATCGCGGGAGCGTCATCGGCATCGCCGGTGACGATCGAAAGCACCCCCGGTGGCAGACCGGCGCGTTCCGCCAAGGCAGCGATCGCGAGCGCCGACAGTGGCGTCTGCTCGGCGGGCTTGAGGACCATCGTGCATCCCACAGCCAGCGCCGGCGCCGCTTTGCGGGTGACCATCGCCGACGGGAAGTTCCAGGGGGTGATACCGCCGCAGACGCCGATCGGATGCTTGGTAACGAGGATCCGCTTGTCGCGGTGCGGCGAGGGAATCGTGTCGCCGTAGACCCGTTTGGCCTCCTCGCCGAACCACTCCAGGAATGCTGCTGCGTATGCGATCTCGGCCCGTGACTCGGCGAGCGGCTTGCCCTGCTCCAGCGTGAGCAGCAGTGCCAGATCGTCGCGGTTTTCCACCATCAGGTCGCGCATGCGTCTGAGCAGCGCGGCCCGCTCGGCCGCGGGGCGATCCCGCCACTCTAGGAACGCGTCAGCCGCGGCGTCGATCGCTCTACCGGTCTCCACCGCCCCCATTCGCGGCAAGGTTGCCAGAACCTCGCCGGTCGCAGGGTTTCTGACCGAGAACGTCCGTCCCCGGTCGGCATCGCACCAGCGTCCACCGATGAACGCCTGATCACGCAGCAACGCCGGGTCGGCCAGTGGAGCGGTGGTCGTTTCGAGCGCCATCCGGGCGCTTGGATACTAACCGTTCGCCCGCGTTTGCATCGAGACGCGGTAGGGTTGCTCAAGGCCGGTGACGGGGGCCATCGTGATGCACGAACCCGAGCTCGTCAGGATCGATCCAGCTGAACTGCGGGCGCTGGTCGTCGCCGTCCTGGTGGGCCTCGGCGCCGGTGAGCAGGAGGCGAGCGACCAGGCGCTCCTGCTGCTGGAGGGCGACCTGAGAGGGCGCCCGTCGCACGGAGTCCAGCGCCTGCCCGTGATCGTGCAGCGCGTTCAGAACGGGCTGATCCGACCGGGGGCAAGGTTTAAAGCCAACTGGGCGGCCGAGGCGATGCTGGTAGTCGATGGATGCTTTGGCTTCGGCCCATACGTCGCCAGGTGGGCGGCTGAAGCGGCCGGCGAGCGTGCCGCGCGCACCGGTGTCGCCGCGGCAACGATCCACAACGCAAGTCACCTCGGAATGCTCGCGCCGTACGTGGAGTCACTTGCCGCCCGGGGACTGATCGCGCTTGGGTTCACGACCAGCGAGGCGCTGGTCCATCCCTGGGGCGGCCGGGTGGCGCTGGTCGGCACCAATCCGATTGCGATCGCCCTGCCGACCGACGACGAGCCGTTCTTGATGGACATGGCCACCGGGGCCATCTCGAGGGGGGAGGTGATCGCACGCGCGCTGCGCGGACAAGAGCTGCCACCGGGCTCCGCCGTCGACGCTGACGGCGCGCCCACCATCGACCCTGTCGCGGCCGGGGGCGGGGCGATCTCTCCCTTTGGGGGGCCGAAGGGCTTCGCCCTGGGGCTGGCGATCGAGCTATTCGTCGCCGCGTTGACCGAGACGGCGCTCGGAGAGCGAGTCCGCGGGACGCTCGATGTCACCGATCCGGTGACAAAGGGGGACGTGTTCGTGGTCTTCGATCCGGACGCGATCGGCGTCGTTCCGTTCGGCGGGCGGCTAGGGGAGTACCTCCGTGAGCTGCGAGCCAGTCCGCCGGCGCCGGGGCGAGGTGGCGTGACGATCCCCGGCGACCGGATGCGCGCCGAGCGCCGCCGGCGCCTGGCGGAGGGCATCCCTTTGCCGACGGCCCTCTGGAGCGATCTCCTGAAGCTCAGCGCCGGCGTCAGTTGACCGCGACCGTCGATCGGGCCGCGTCGGGCGCCAGCGTTTGACGCGGATGTCGCCGAAGCCGCTCGTGCGAGGTCAGCAGCAAGATCAGCAGGATCACGGCGGTGAGGGCGAAGATCACCCACATCCCCAGCGTGAAGCTGCCGGCCGCATCTCGCAGCACGCCCAGCAGGAACGGTCCGACCGCCGAGAGCGTGTAGCCGGCGCCAAGCATGAGCGCAGTCATCGCGCCGACGTCCGCCGGATGGTCGGCGACGTCGAGCGGCATCGTCATCACCGACGGAAACAGGAACCCCACGCCGGCCCCGATCATCGCTGCCCAGGCCCACCCCCCGGCAGGGGCCAGGATCACCCCGAGCAATCCGCCGAGCTGGAGGGTCGCGCCGGCGGCGAGCCAAAAACGGCGAGACCCGAAGACATCGCCGCGGGTAGCCAGAAACAGGCTCACGGGGACGGTCACTCCGTTGAGAACGGTCAGCAGGGCGCCGGCGCTGGCATGGCTCCAGCCGCGCTCGGTGAACGACGAGGGCAGCCAGGCATTGATCCCGTAATAGGTGATCGACACCAAGCCGAAGATCGCGACGAGCAGCCAACCCGTGCGGCTACGCAGCGGCAGCCGCGGCACCGGCCCGGCGGACGCCGCGCGACTGCCGGAGCCCCGGCTCAGAGCCGCCCAGGCGATGAGCAGCGCCGCGGTGAAGAGTGAAAACGCGGTAAGCGAATCGCGCCATCCACCCAGGACATCCTCCAGCGGGACGGCGACCGCCGCCGATAGGGCCGCCCCCAGACTGATGCCCGTCGCGTACACGGCCGTGGCGAGCACCGGCCGCTCGGGCCATGATTCTCTGACCACCAGCGGCATCAGCGAGCCGGCCACCGCTATGCCGACGCCCACCGGCACGGTCAGCAGGATCACCGCGAGGGCGGGCCCGGCCTGGGCCCGAGCCACTCCGAAGATCGCGATCAACGCCAGCGCTGCGGCGATCGCGTAGCGCTGCCCGACGCGGCGCGCGACCCGGAACGCTGCCGGAGCGAACAGGCCCATGCAGAGCACGACCTCGGTCGAGAGCAGGCCCGCTACCGAGTGCGATACGCGGAGGTCGTGCGCAATCGTCGACAGCAGCGGCCCGACGCCTACCAGCTGGGGACGCAATGCCAGCGAGGCCAGGAACATCCCCGGCAGCAGCAGCAGCGAGCTTCGTGTTTTGGCCGTAGACAATCCGCCCCTCGTCGCGAGCCTAGCGGGTCACGGCGTGCCTGCTCGGGCGGCGCGGGGGCTAGGAACTCACGGGCGCCGCAACCGGCACGGCCAGTCCCTCAGCGCCCAGGGCCGAGGTGCTCGGGTCGTACCCAGACCGGGCGAGCAGCTCAAGCCCCAGCCGAGCGCGCCGGACTCGCTCCCGCGAGAGCGCGATGGCCGTAGCTTCCAGGTGGGTCCCTGATGGATAGATGTCGGGAGCGTTGCGGAGTCCGAATTTGACGTACACGGGTGCCGCGATGCGGATCAGCTCCGGGATCTCGTGCAAGCGGACAAAGCCACCGAGCGTGTCGGGCACCTCGACGTAGACGTCGAGCGGGCAGCGGACGGCCGCGCGGATCGCGGAGATCTGCGCCAGCGACAGGTCGGGCGTGACATTCAGCGTCGCGGCGCCCAGGCGCTCCAGCAGCTGCGCCGTCGCCGGATTCGAGATCGGCAGCATCACCGACATCTTGGCCTGCATGTCCTCGGGCAACGCTCCGGCCTGGCGGAGAGCCGTGAACGCGGACAGGGCGCCGACATCGGCCAGCAGGACGCTGCGGATACCGTGTGCCGCGGCTCGGCAGGCGTCCTCCAGCACCGCCACCAGCTGCTCCTGGCCCCGCACCGAGGGCGCGAGCGAGCCGCCAGCGGGCGCCAGCGAGCTGGCTGACGCGACCCAGCCGGCGTTGGGGCGTGCGAACAAGCTGACCTCGACCGGTGCCGAGGCGCCCAGGCGGGCGAACTCGTCGAGTTCGGCGTCCGTGAGCATGAACACGCCGCTTCCCTGAGAGATGCGGTGAATTCGCACCTCGAGGCGCTCGGCCTCCTCGAGCACGGCCTCCAGACACCGGGGTCCTTCGGTGCTGGGAATCTCGACTCGATATTGGGCGCCGTCCGGAAAGCGCTTGGCGGAGTCCGGCAGCCCATGCAGATCGCCAGCGGGAAGCCCCATCTCGGTCAGGGCGTGGCGAACGCTCTCCCCCATCGCGCAACCGTACCCGATGGCCGCGCCTCCAACAGCTCTCCAAGCAGGTGGCGCTTGAGCTTTGACTCGCGCTTTGGCTGGCAAAGCTACATCGCTGCCGCCCGTTGCCCGGAAAATTTTGACGGCCCCACCTCGTGCTGAGATACTTCCCGGGCTCGGCGAGAAGGAGGGTGAGAGATGGGCTTGGAAGTCAAGGTCCTCGATTTAGGCGACGTCGAGCTGGAGTCGAGTTTTCTCGTGCTCGCCCACGACTGCGGCGTGGCGACGCAGGTCCCGGTCTTCGGAATGCTCATCCTCGGCGGCGAGACCCCGATCCTGATTGATACCGGCTTCAGTCATCCCGAGATCATGGGCAGGCTCGGGATGAAGGCGGTCTACAACGGCGACCAGGGGCTCGACAAGCAACTCGCCAAGTACGGCCTGCAGAAAGCGGATGTCGGCTTCATCCTCCACACCCACCTCCATATCGACCACGCTGGCAAGGACTCGGAGTTCCCGATGAACACCGTCGTGGTCATCAACCGCCGCGAGTTGGAGTTTTCCGTGTCGGGCATCATGGGCGAGCAGTACCCGGCCGACTACGTAAAGCACCTCGTCGACCGGTTGCATACGCCCGGCGCGCTGCGGTTGCTCGACCTCGAGACCGCCGGACCCGAGGAGATCATCGCCGACGTGAGGTGCGAAGCTGCCGGCGGTCACACCGAGGGTTCGATGAACGTCGTGGTGGACACCGACGCCGGTACTGCGTGCATTTGCGGCGACGTAATCTACGACGTCGCGAACCAGGTGAACGATCCGTTTCATCAGGTCATGTACATGGATACGGCACCGACGGGGAACCACGGGACCACAAAGCGCCAGGAGAAGGCGGCAATCCGCAAGGCGCTCAACTCGGGCCGCTTCGTGCTCCCCATGCACGACCGACCGGCGGTCGTCGAGGGCGGCCGGGTTGTCGGACGTCTGTTCGACAGCGTGCCCGGCAAGATTCTCGACAACGACGCGTTCCCGGGTCCCTTGACAGCGGCCTTCGAGAAAGCGGGGCTCACTGCCGTCTAGGGAACCTCGGCCCGGCGCACCGAGCTCCCTTGCCGGCCGGGTGGCGATCGTCACCGGATCCTCGAGCGGGATCGGCGAGGCGATCGCGTTGGAGTTGGCCGGCGCGGGGGCTGCTGTGGTCGTCAATTCGCGCGAGCAGGCGCGGGCCGAGCCCGTGGCGCGGGCGATCGAGCGAGACGGCGGCCGCGCAGTGCCCGTCGCGGCGGACGTTTGCGATCGCGAGCAGGTTGCCCGACTGGTACATGCCGCGGTTAACGACCTGGGAGGACTCGACATCCTTGTCAATAACGCCGGGGCCGGCTTCATCGCGCCCGCCGAGGAGCTCGCCGAGGCCGACTGGCGCCGCCTGATCGAGGTCGATTTGACCGCCCCGTTTCTCTGTGCTCAGGCCGCGGGCCGGCACATGCTCGCCGCTCGTGGTGGCGTGATCGTGAACATCGCCTCCGCGTTCGGACACACCGCGATGCAGGGCCGCGCCGCCTATGCCGCGGCAAAGCACGGCCTGATCGGTCTGACCAAGGTGCTTGGCGTTGAGTGGGCCAACCGCGGCGTGCGATGTGTGGCTGTCAGCCCTGGCTACGTAGCCACGGAGCTGGTCCGGGACAACATGCGTCGTGGCGGCTTCGACGAGCGTGACATCGAGCGCCGCACGCCGCTGGGCCGTCTGGCTACCCCCGCGGAAGTGGCGCGGGTGGTCGCGTTCGTCGTCTCCGACGCAGCTTCATACATGACCGCCAGTCACCTGCTTGTCGACGGTGGATGGGTCGGCTACGGTGGCTTCTAGTTGAGCGCCGTAGTCACCAGTACAGGCGGGCTGACGCCGAGCCGCATACTCGCGCCGGACGGGACCGTGCCCAATGGCTACCGATCCCCTCTGTCCGGCGATCAGCTGATGGCGGCCTACCGGCTTATGCTGCTCTCGCGCCGGGTCGATGAGCGGGCGTTCAATCTCCAGCGCCAAGGGCGCCTGGGCACGTTCTCGCCGGTCCACGGCCAAGAGGCCTCGGTCGTGGGATCCGCGTTTGCGCTCGATCCGGCGCGCGACTGGGTCGTTCCTCAATACCGCGAGCTGCCCGCGATGTTGCGCCAGGGGTACACGCTCGAGCGGTTCTTTCTCTACTTCAAGGGCAACCCTGAGGGCAACCGCATGCCGATGGGGGTCAACCTTTTGCCCTTTCAGATCTCACTGGCCACTCAGCTCCCGCATGCCGTGGGGTTGGCGTGGGGGTTGCGCCACCAGGGACTCGACAGCGTGGTGTGTGTTTACTTCGGGGACGGCGGCTCCTCGGAGGGGGACTTTCACGAGGCCTGCAACCTCGCGGGCCTGCGGCGCGCGCCGGTGATCTTCCTCCTCCAGAACAACGGCTGGGCGATCTCCACGCCGGTCGGCAAGCAGACAGCCGCAGCGAGCTTCGCGGCCCGCGCCGCTGGTTACGGTTTCCCTGGTGAACTGGTGGACGGCAACGATCTCTTCGCCGTCTATGAGTCTGCACGTAGGGCGGTGGATCGGGCGCGAGCTGGCGAGGGCCCGACGCTGATCGAGTCCCGCACGTATCGGATGGGACCGCACAATACGGCCGACGATCCGACGCGCTATGTCGATCAGTCAGAGCTCGAGGCCTACCGCGCGCTGGACCCGATTGCCCGCCTGCGCGCATACCTGGAGGAGGCCGGGTGGTTGACCTCGCCGCTCGAGGAGCGGATGCGGGCCGAGATAGATGAGGAAGTGCAAGACGCCCTGGCCCGCGCCGAGTCGCATGTCGGTCCACGGCGGGAGCAGATCTTCGATCATGTCTACGGCGACCCGCCAGAGCGCGTGCGCAAGCAGTTCCAGGCGCTCTCGGACCGAGAGTCCGAGGAGTAGATGGCGCTGCTCAATATGGTGGAGGCCATCCGGGCGACACTCGCCGCCGAGATGGCTCGCGACGAGCGGGTGATCCTCCTGGGTCAGGACATCGGCTCCAATGGCGGGATGTTCCGGGCGACGGAGGGGCTCCAGGCTCGCTTTGGCGAGGACCGAGTGATCGACATGCCGCTGGCGGAGGGGGTGATCATCGGGTCGGCGGTGGGGCTGGCTTGCAGCGGGCTGCGGCCCGTCCCTGAGATGCAGTTCCTGGGGTTCGCCTCCCAGGCCTTTCACCAGATCGAGGGCCAGGCGGCCCGGATGCGCTTTCGTTCTCAAGGACGCTTTCCGATGCCGATCGTGATCCGTGCCCCGTTCGGAGGCAACGTCCGAACCCCCGAGATGCACTCCGACGCCCACGAGGCCAAGTACGCCGGCTCACCTGGACTGAAGATCGCGATGCCGGCCAGCGCACGCGACGCCAAGGGCCTGCTGACCGAGGCCCTGCGAGGCGAGGACCCCGTGCTGTTCTGTGAGCCGCTACGGGGCTACAGGCTGATCAAGGACGAGGTTCCCGACGAGGACTTCACGGTCCCGTTCGGGCACCTGCGGATCGTCAGGCCCGGCAGCGACATCACGCTTGTGGCGTGGAGCGCAGCGGTGGTCGTGGCCGAGCGCGCGGCCGAGTTGGCGGCCGAGGAGGGCATCTCGTGCCAGGTCGTGGATCTGCGCACGCTGGTCCCGCTCGACGCCGAGGGGCTCGGGGAGGCCGTGTCCACGACGGGACGCGCGCTCGTGATCCACGAGGCGCCGCTCACCGCCGGCTTCGGTGCGGAGGTGGTGGCTACGATCGTCGAGCAGGCATTCTGGTCGCTGACCGCCCCGGTCACGCGAGTCGCGGCGCCAGATACCCCGTATCCGATCGCCTCGCTCGAGCACCTATACGTGCCCAGAGCCGAGCGTGTGCTCGGAGCGGTCCGCCAACTGATGCAAGCGGCTTAGGGGAAGCACCGTGGCGCTCGAATTCAGGTTTCCCGACATCGGCGAGGGAATCGATGCGGGCGAGCTGGTCGAGTGGCACGTGTCCGAGGGTCAAGCGGTGCAAGAGGACGAGCCGATGGCAGACGTGGAGACTGACAAGGCCACCGTCACGATCCCGTGCCCTACTACCGGCCGCGTGCTGGAGCTGCGGATCAAGGCCGGTGACCGGGTTCCCGTGGGGGAGGTGATGGCGGTGTTCGAGCCCACGGCGGCCGAGGCCTCGACGGTCGTCGCGCGCGAGACTGCCGCCAACGCTCCGGCGCCTGAGACTGCTCCCAGTACGGCAGCGCCTGAGACTTCCTCCGAAGCCCCCGCGAAGCCCCCGCTCGCTTCGCCGGCGGTCCGCAAGCGCGCCGCCGAGCTGGGGATCGACCTCGCTCAGATCCAGGGAAGCGGCCCTGAGGGGCGGATCGAGCTCGAGGACCTTCGATCGCCATCGGAGGCAACGGGGGCCGAGAGTACGCGGGTGGTTGCGCTGCGGGGGGTGCGTCGCGTGATCGCCCGGACGATGAGCGAGGCCTGGCGCACCATCCCTCACATAATCGATTATCGCGAGGCCGATGCCGGCGAGCTTTTGCGCTGGCGCCAGCGGCTGCGCGAGCGCGCCGATGACGAGCAGCTGCGCCGTGCGCTGACCGTCACGCCGCTGTTGGTGAAGATCGCCGTTGAGGCGCTGAAGCGCCACCCGTACGTCAACGCCTCCGTCGACATGGAGCGCGAGGAGATCACGCTTCACGGGGAGTACAACATCGGCGTGGCGACCGCCACAGAAGACGGACTGGTCGTCCCGGTGGTCAAGGGCGCGGACGCCAAGGGCGTCTCTGAGCTGGCGCTTGAGGTGCTTGACCTGGTGGAGGCGGCACGCGGGCGGCGCTTGCAGCCGGCGCAGCTCTCCGGCGGCACGTTCACCGTCAACAACTACGGTGGGCTGGGCGTATGGCTCGGCACGCCGATCATCAAACCCGGCGAGGTAGCCAACCTCGGCTTTGGCCGCGTGCAGGAGCGGCCCGTGGCCAGCGACGGCCAGGTGGTGGTGCGACCAATCGTGGCGCTCGCCGTGTCGGGAGATCACCGCGTCCTGGATGGCCACACGCTCGGGGCGTTTGTCTCCGATGTCCTGGCCCTGATCGAGTCCCCGACACTATTGCAATCGCCCCGCCGGGCGCAGTAGGCTCGTCCCCCGGGAGACAGAGTGCGCGCCACCGGTTTCAACCACGTGAGCATCCACGCGGAGGACCTCGAGGCATCGGTGCGCTTCTACGTCGAGGTGCTGGGGATGGAGAAGATCCCCACCTATACCTTCGCGTTTCCTGTCCAGTACCTCCGCCTGGGCGATCTGCAGCTGCACCTCTTCGAGCGCGAGGCTTCTGCACCGGCATACCACCACATCGGGATCAACGTCGACGACTTCGAGGAAGCCTACGAGCGCGCAAGAGACCTGGGCATCCTCGAGCGCGACAGTTTCTTCGAGGACATGTACGAGCTTCCGGACGGAAGCGTGCAGATGTATCTCCGCGATCCGGCCGGCAACCTTGTCGAGCTCGATTGGCCGGACGTGACGACGCTTGACCGTTCGCGGCTACCAGAGGTCAAGCGGCTCGGGGATTCGGTGCCACAAACCGCAGAAGGCGTGCGCGCCACTCTGTATCTCGAGAAGCTCGACGGAGTGAGCCGTTGAAGCCACCGCCGTTCGAATACCACGCACCCGAGACGGTTGAGGAGGCCACACAGCTCTTGGCCTCGGGCGACGGCGCGCGGGTGCTGGCGGGTGGCCAGAGCCTGGTGCAGCTGATGAAGTTCCGGCTCGCGAGCCCGGCGACGCTGATCGACATCAACCACGTGTCCGAACTGGACTCGATCGAGCAAGGCGACGGCGAGCTGCGAATCGGCGCGCTCGTCCGTCAGCAGGCGCTGCTCGAAGACGAGCTCGTCGCTGAATCCTGGCCGTTGCTGCGCCAGGCTGCGGGCTTCGTCGGCTACCGAGAGACCCGGCGGCGCGGCACGCTGGCGGGCTCGCTTGCGTTTGCTGCGCCCTGGGGTGAGCTGACCGCAGCGGCGGTGGCCCTCGACGCGGCGATCGACGTTCGCTCCGGGCGCGGGGAGCGCACGATCGAGGCCCGCAACTTCTTCCGTGGACCGCATGAGACTTCGTTGGAGGGCGACGAGCTGATCGTCGGCGTTCGGTTCCCGGCGCCGCCGTCCGGCTGCGGAACGGCGTTTCACGAAGTCAGCGTCCGCCACCGCGATTATGCGCAGCTCGCCGCGGCAGCGGTGGTCGCGCCCGACGGCCGAGCAGAGCTCGTGCTGTTATGCGTCGCTCGCACCCCTCACATCCTCGACGCCACGCCGGCCGTCGAGGAGCCGGGCGCGCTCGAGGAGCTCCTCGCCGGGATCGAGCCGCGCGATGACGTCGAGGCTTCGGCGGGGTACCGGCGGCGCGTCGCGCCCGTCCTTGCCCGCAGAGCGTTGCGGGATGCAGCCGAGCGGGTCCAACGGAACGGGACCGCATGAGCGAGGCGCGTCCGGTTTCGATCGAGGTGAACGGCCGCTCGTACGAGCGCCAGGTCGAGCCCCGGCTCACCTTGGCTGACTTCCTGCGCGATGAACTGGGGCTGAAGGGCACGCATCTCGCCTGCGAGCACGGCTTCTGCGGCAACTGCAACGTTCTGCTCGACGGCGCCTCGGTCCGCTCCTGTCTGATGTTCGCCGTGCAAGCCAACGGCCGCTCGCTGCAAACGGTCGAATCGCTGGCTGGTCCGGACGGCGAGCTCAACGAGCTCCAGCGGGCGTTTACCGAGCACCACGCGCTGCAGTGTGGATTCTGCACGCCGGCGATGCTCTTAACCGCGACTGAGTTTTTGCGCGAGCACCCTGGCGAGACCGACGAGGCGGCAATCCGGGAAGCGATCAGCGGCGTGCTGTGCCGCTGCACGGGCTACCAGCAGATCGTCGACGCAATCGCCTCTGTGGCGCGCGGCGTCTCGTCAATGCCGCTGGAGTCCGCGCGATGACGATCGAACAACACCCGGCGGCCGAAAAAATCGCCGCCGAGACCGCGCTCAAGGAGGCGGGGCGGCGATGGGTGGGCAAGAGCGTAAACCGAGTCGAGGATCCTCGGCTCCTGCGCGGGGAGGGCCGCTACATCGACGACATAAGCCTGCCGGGGATGGCCCACGCCGCGATCGTTCGAAGCCCCCATGCACATGCTCGGATCGTGCGCGTCGACACCTCAAGGGCCGAGCGACTGCCTGGGGTTTTCAAGGTGCTCACCGGTGCCGATGTGGTCGACCGTGCAGCGCCGCTGCCGTCGTTCGGCGCCGGACCGATCATTCAGGACATGATCGCCACGGAGAAGGTCCGCCACTACGGCGAGACGGTAGCCGCGGTGATTGCCGAGAGTCGCTACGTGGCTGAGGACGCGTGCGAGTTGATCGAGGTCGAGTACGAGCCGCTCCCGGCGGTGCTGGATCCGTTCGAGGCACAGTCAAAGGACTCGCCACTGGTTCACGAGAAGATGGAAACCAACCTGGCGTACGAGCGGACGTTCAGCTTCGGGGAAGTTGAGCGGGCCTTCGAGGAGGCCTCAAACAGCGTCCAGGCCAAGCTCCGCTGGCCACGCTCGACCGGTATGCCGATGGACACAAACGGCGCGATTGGCGACTACGACCCCGGAACCGGCGTGGTCACCGTCTACGCCAACTCAATGAACTTCACCTATTTCCACTGGCTCATCGCCAGCTCTCTGAGGATTCCGGCCGGCAAGCTCAAGGTGGTGCCGGTCGCCGCCGGGGGCAGCTTCGGCTCGAAGTTCTTCATGCACAAGGTGCCGACGTTTGCGGCCTTTCTCTCGATGGTCGCCGGACGCCCGGTCAAGTACGTCGAGGACCGCATCACCCACATCGTGAACAACGATCACTGCGGCTCGGATCGCTGGTATGACGCAGAGCTCGCCTTCGATGACGACGGAACGCTACGCGCGCTGCGGATCGACTGCGTGGATGACTACGGCGCCTACCTCCAGTTCGGCACGGGCACGCACGGGAATGGCCTTTCGCAGATCGTCGGGCCCTACCAGATCAAGCATGTCCAGTACACGCTGCATGCCGTACTCACCAACAAGAATCAGCAGGGGGCCTACCGCGGATTCGGCGCCGAGGTGTCCAACTGGATGCTCGAGCGGCTGGTCGACATGGCGGCCCGCGAGTTGGGAATGGACCGCGTCGAGCTGCGCCGGCGCAACCTGATCACGCCGGAGCAGTTCCCGTACCGCACCCCCACCGGAAACCTCTACGACAGCGGCAACTACCAGGCGGTGCTCGAGAAGTTGCTCGAGATCTCAGACTATGAGCGTTGGGTCACCGAGCGCGATAAGGCCCGGGCAGAGGGTCGCAATGTCGGTATCGGCATCGTCGCCTCCAACGAGCGCAGCGTGTTCAGCTCGACTGAGTTCTGGTTTTGGTTTGACCAGCCCGAGTTCACCCCGACCTCGAGCCCGGAGAGCGCCTCCATCCAGCTGGACCCAACCGGCCAGATCGTGGTCACTCTGCACTCGCAATCGCAGTGGGGCAACAGCCCGGAAACGGTTGTCTCACAGGTCGTGGCGGAGGAGTTCGACGTCGATCCCTCCTCGGTCGTTGTGACCTATGCCGATTCCCAGCACGCTTTACCGGGGACCGGCCCCGGGGGCTCGCGCTATACGGTGATGGTCTCCGGCGCAGTCGTCGGCGCCGCCACTCAGGTCAAGGACAAGATCAGGCGAATCGCGTCCCACCAACTGGAGGTCTCGGAGGACGATCTCGAGTTTCGCGACGGCGGCGTCAGCGTCGTCGGCTCACCGGACAAGCGCCTGGCGCTCGCCGATGTGGCGATGAGCGCCTACATGTTTCGGTTGGACCTCCCGCCAGACATGGACAGTGGGCTCGCGGCCCAATCCACCTACGACCACCCGCTGACGACCCTTCCGTCCGAGGACCGCTCCGACTTGGGGTTCTTCTATCCGTTCGTCGGTCACGCCTGGCACATGGCCGTGGTCGAGGTGGACGTGGAGACCGGCAAACTCCAGTTCCTGCAGTACGCGGCCGTCCACGACGCCGGCACGGTGGTGAACCCCAAGACGCTCAACGGGCAAATCATCGGCGGGACGATCCAGGGGCTCGGCACGGCGCTGTACGAGGAGTACCGCTACGACGAGCAGGGACGACTCCGCAACGAGACCTTCGAGCACTACCACCTGCCGTCCTCCATGGACGTGCCCAGGATGGTCATCGAGCACCAGGAGACGCCTTCTCCCTACACCCCCTACGGGATCAAGGGAGCGGGAGAGGGCGGGCGGATGCTAACCCCCGGGATCCTCAGTGCGGCGATCGAGGACGCGCTCGAGCCCTATGGCGTACGTGTCACGTCACTGCCGATCTCCGCAGAGCAGATCGTGGAGTGGGCTGCGGGCGGTCGCTAGGTCTCTAGCCTCAGCGGCCGCGCAGCGACGCCCAAGGCTCTTCACCTGAGACGTCGACCAGACCGTAGCCGGTGCCCTCACCCAAAGAGGGCGCGATGATCACCTGCAGCAGCGCTGACTCCTGGCCTTCGTTGAACGAGGCGTGGACGAGGTCCGCCTCGATGAATACCGAGTCATCGACACCGAGGGTGGTGGACTCGCGCTCGAGGTATTGCGTTATCTGCCCCCGCTTGACGATGATCATCTCCTCCTGACCGGGGTGACGGTGGAAGTCGTGGCCGCCGCCCGCGTCGAGCGTGACGTCCATCACGACCAGCTGCTTGGCACCGGTGCTGGGGAAGCACCTCCAGCCGACGTCGCCCCAGTCAAACTGCTCGTGCTCGATGTCTGTCTGCTTGATGAACTTGCCCATGGCGCTCTCCTCTACGGTCGGGATCGTTTTGTGTTCACGTTCAGGTACTGATCGACTTGAATCTCCGCATGTTCTCGGTCATCGCGGTTTCAGTGGGCAGTCGCTCCATGCTCGATGCGCCGAAGAAGCCGACAACGCCAGTGGTGCGCCGAATCACATAGGAGGCGTCTTCGGGCTCGGCGATCGGTCCGCCGTGACAGAGCACGGTCACGTCCGGATTGATGGCGGCCGCCGCGTCACGCATGTCCTGGATCAGCGATACGGACTGATCGAGCGTTAGCGCGGTCTGGGCGCCGATCGTGCCCTTGGTGGTGAGTCCCATGTGCGGCACCAGGACGTCGGCGCCGGCTCGGGTCATCGCCTCGGCGCTCGGCGGATCGAACACGTACGGTGCTGTCAGCAGCCCCCGCTCGTGTGCGAGGCCGATCATCTCGACCTCCAGCTCGTAGCCCATCCCCGTCTCCTCGAGATTGGCGCGAAAGATCCCGTCGATCAGGCCAACCGTGGGGAAGTTCTGCACGCCCGCGAATCCCGCCTGCTCGATTTGGGTCAGGAAGCGATCCATCAGGCGGAAAGGGTCGGTTCCACAGACGCCCGCCAGCACCGGGGTCCGCGTGACTACCGGGAGCACCTCGTTGGCCATCTCGAGCACGATCGCGTTCGCGTCGCCGTATGGCATGAGCCCCGCCAGCGAGCCCCGACCGGCCATCCGGTAGCGGCCCGAGTTGTAGATGATGATCAGGTCCGCCCCTCCAGCTTCGGCGCACTTGGCCGACAGCCCGGTGCCCGCTCCAGCGCCGATCACGACGCCACCAACGTCGAGTGTGGCGCGGAGCTTGGCGCGGGCTTCCTCGCCCGTCACTGCGCGGCTGCCGCCAGGTAATCGACTAGCTTGTCAACCATCGCGGTCGCGAACTCGGGGTCGTTGACGTTGTGGTCGAGTTCGTGCAGCTCTACGTTGTCCGAGACGCTTTCGCGCAGCGCCTGAAACAGAGCCTCGTCGGCGGCCGGGTCATAGAACGGCCCGCCCTCGATGTCGATCGCCGAGAGGCCCTTCAAAGGAACGAACAGCGCCACCGGTGCGCGTGCGCCGTCGAGCTTATGAGCGATGATCCGTCCCAGCTCAGCGCACTCCTCTGCAGTGGTGCGCATCAGCGTCACGGAGGGGTTGTGGACGTAGAGATTGCGGTCCTCGAACTGAGGAGGGACCGTGTCCCGGGCTCCGAAGTTGACCATGTCGAGAGCGCCAAGAGAAACCACCTGGGGGAGGCCCATACGACCCGCGACCTCGAGTCGCTCGGGCCCCGCTGCAAGCACGCCGCCGACCAGCCTGTCGCAGAGCTCTGTGGTGGTGAGGTCGAATACGCCGGCGATGAAGTCGGACTCCATCAGCCCCTCCATCGCCATCCCGCCGGTGCCAGTCGCATGGAATACGAGCACCTCGTACCCGCGCTCCTCCAGCGACTCGCGAGCGACGGTCACGGCCGGAGTGGTGACTCCGAACATCGTCGCGGCCACCAGTGGCCGCTGCCCGGTCAGCTCGATCGGGGGCGCGTTGACCATTCCGGCGATCGCGGCCGCGGCATTGGCCAGGATCCGCGCGGAGATCGAGTTGATCCCCGCCACATCGGTGACCGACGCCATCAGCGTTACGTCGCTCGCGCCGATGTAGTCGCGAGTGTTGCCGGCGGCCACCGTCGAGACCATCAGCTTGGGTACGCCCACCGGCAACGCTTGCATCGCGCTGGTAGCGATCGCCGTGTTGCCCGAGCCCCCGGCGGCGAGCACGCCATCGCAGCGCCCCTGATCGTAGAGGCGGCGTACAAGCACGGCGGCGGCGCTGGCCATCGCGCCGACCGCCCGACCCCTGTCTTTCGCCCGGCCGAGCTCGTCCAGATCAACGCCGCCGGCGGCGGCGACCTCATGGCGGTCGATGTCGGGCTGGACGCGGGGCGGATCGAGCGTTCCGACATCGACGAGCACGGCACGGACGCCGTGCAAGCCCAGCCGGTCACGCAGCAACGCGTACTCGTCACCTTTGGTGTCAAGCGTCCCCACCAAGACGACGGTCCTGTCGTTCACGGCGCGACACTACCAATGAGGCATGCGGGGCGCTAGGCGCGCGGTCGGTCATCAGGCGACGCTCCTGCAAAGATCCGCGAGGTGGCACTGGCGCCGTTCAGCACCCGCTTCTCCGCCGGGTCGGTTGTGTGCACAGTCGACGCGCTGGCGGCGGCGGCGGGATCCCAGGCTCTGAGATCCGGGGGCTGTGCGGTCGACGCGGCGATCGCCGCGGGAGCGGTGCTCGCCGTGACTCACCAGCATCAGTGCGGGCTGGGCGGCGACCTTCTGGCTCTGGTTCATCGACCGGGCGATAAATCTCCCTGCGCGCTCAACGCGTCGGGACGGGCCGGGTCGGGCGCTGATCCGAAACGCCTCCGAGCACTCGGTTTTGACCGGATGCCGATCGAGGACGACGTGGCCTGCGTGCCGGTGCCTGGCTGCGTTGACGGATGGTTGGCGCTTCACGAGCGATTCGCCCGGCTGCCGCTGGAAGAGCTGTTGGAGCCTGCGCGCCGGCATGCGGCCGAGGGATTCTCGGCTTCAAGATCGCTCTCGGCGGCGACACGGCTGTTGGGTTCGGTGCGCGGCGCCGAGGATTTCACTGCCGGCGGCGCGCTCCGACCGGGGCAGCTCGTTCGACGGCCGGGCGCGGCGCGGGCGCTCGCAGCGATTGCACGCGAGGGCCGCCGAGGCTTCTATGAAGGTCAGTTCGGCCAAGCGCTGCTCGAGCTCGGTGGGGGGGAGTACACGGCGAGCGACCTCGCGCAAGCCCAGGCCGACTGGGTCGCGCCGCTGGGGATCGACGCCTTCGGGCGCCGGCTGTGGTCGATGCCCCCCAACTCCCAGGGGTACATCTTGCTTCGCTCGGCGGCGATCGCGTCGCAGCTGGAGCTTCCCGACCCGATCCACCCCGAGTGGGCGCACCTGCTCATCGAGGCCTCATGCGAGGCCGCCGCCGACCGTGGCTCCGTCTGGCACGAAGCATCCGACGGAGCGTCGCTGATAGCCCCCGAGGCGCTGGCGGTGATGCGTGCGCGCGTCGCCGGGCGCCACAGGTCCGAGACGTCCCCGTCTCCGGTCCCCGGCGGCACGGCCTCACTATGCGTGGTCGACCGAGAGCGAATGGCGGTTTCGATGCTGCAGTCGAACTTCGTCGGCTGGGGATCGATGCTGTTCGCACCCGGAGTCGGTGTGGCGCTACACAATCGCGGTTCGTCGTTCTCGCTCGCGGCCGGGCACCCGGCGGAGTACGGGCCGGGCCGTCGTCCTCCCCACACACTGGCCCCGGCGCTGGTGACGGACGCCAACGGAAAGCTGGACAGTGCGCTGGCTACTCGGGGTGGAGAGATCCAGCCGCAGGTCTTGCTTCAGCTGCTCGCGCGGTTGTACATGGCTTCGCAGGCGCCGGGCGAGGCGATCGCAGCCGGACGCTGGTCCTGGACCGCCGGCCAGGTTCTCCTCGAAGGGCACGCTTCGGCACGATGGTTTCGGGGTTTGACCGCCCGTGGTCACCGCGTCGGGCGGGAGCAGTCCTTCGGCGAGCAGTTCGGTCAAGCCCAGGTGATCGTCTGGGAGGGCGATCACCTTGCGGCCGCCAGCGATCCGCGCAGTGAAACATGGGCCGTAGCGCCCGCCTAGAGCACTGAAACATGGCGACGGACCCCGGCTAGAGCCGGGGCCGTCGCCCTCGTTAGAACGGGGATCAGTACGTCGCGCGACCGCCGGAGAGGTCGAACACCGCCCCGGTAGAGAAGCTGCATTCCTCCGAGGCCAGAAAGGCGATCAGCGCAGCCGCCTCTTCTGGACGACCCATGCGCTTCATCGGTATTCGCTCCACCATGTAGGCCACGTGCTCGTCGCTGAGATCGCCGAGCATCCGGGTCTGAATCACGGCCGGGGCGACACAGTTCACGATCACGCCGGCTCCCGCGAGGTCCTTGCCGATCGATTTCGTGATCGCGATCACTGCGGCCTTCGATCCCGAGTATGCGGCGGCCATGGGGTTGCCCTCCTTTCCGGCGATCGAAGCGACGTTGACGATCCGCCCGTACCCCCGGGGTTCCATCACGCGCGCCGCCGCCCGATTCGCAAAGAAGACCCCGTCGGAATTGATCGCGAACACTCGACGCCACTCCTCGTCGGTCACCGCCGAGGTACGCAGTGACTCACCGCCCACCCCCGCGGCACACACGAGGATGTCCAGCGGCCCGAGCTCCGACTCGACTCTGGTGACCGCGGCCTCAACGTCCTTCGAGCGGCTGACGTCGCCGGTCAGAGCGAGTACATTGCCTAGCTCGGCGGCGCGGAGATCCAGCGTTGCCACTTGTGCCCCGCCCGCGAGCAACCGGTGGGCGACGGCGGCGCCGATATCGCCAGCCCCTCCGGTGATGAGCGCGATGCGTCCTTCGAAGTCATAGCTACTGGTCATCAGAACGGATTTAATCTCAGAATGCCCTCCGCTCGCTGTGTGGTACTCGAGGCGTTCGACGAGCCGGTCGCCCTCAGGGAGTTGGAACTGGGCGAAGACGGGGAGCTCGAAGCCGGCGCCGTGGCGGTCGCGGTCACCCACGGCGGGGTCTGTGGAACCGACGTGCATCTGCAGGCGGGGCGACTGCCCATCCCTCTGCCGCTGGTTCTCGGTCACGAAGGCGTGGGTCAGGTCCGGGCGCTGGGGCAGAGTGTGCAGCATGACGCGCTGGGCGCGCCGCTGGCAGTCGGAGATCGAGTCTCGTGGGCGTCGAGCATTGCCTGCGGCGCGTGCTTCTACTGCCGCGATGATCAGCCAACGCTTTGTGAGCGCCGCCGGATCTACGGCATCACCCGGCCGCTAGAGGCGCCCCCGCACCTGACCGGGTCCTGGGCGGAGACGATCCAGCTCGATCCCGGCACAACGATTGTCAAGCTGACCGAGCGGCAACCCTCATCTGCTGTGATTGCCCTGGGTTGCGCGGGACCGACAGTAGTCCACGGTCTCCTGCACGTGGCCCCAGTGCGTCCCGGACAGTCGGTCGTGGTGCAAGGTGCCGGGCCGGTGGGCTTGGCCGCCGCCATGTATGCCCGCCTGGCGGGCGCCCATCCGCTGATCCTGGTCGGCGCACCCGAGGCGCGGCTTGCATTGGCCGCGACATTGGGGGTGGGCGATCTTCAGCTCGACATCGAGCGGCTGGATCCGGGTGATCGACTGGAGCGCGTTCGCGCTCTGACTGGGGGGCGCGGCGCCGATCTTGTGGTCGAGTGCACCGGGGTGCCGCCGGCGGTATCCGAGGCACTCGAGCTCGCCAGGCCGGGCGGCAGGGCGCTCGTCCTCGGTCAGTACACCGATCATGGGCCGACCCCTCTGAACCCACACCTCATCACTCGCAAGCAGCTCGCGGTGTTCGGCTCGTGGGCATTCTCAGCGGCGCACTACGTCGAGTACCTCCACACCCTGCCGCAGCTACTCGAGCGTTTTCCGCTGGAGCGGCTGATCACCACGTTTCCTCTCGAGCGGGCGCAGGACGCGATAGATGCAGCCCGCGCGGGTAGCGTCGGCAAAGCCGTGCTGGTGCCGTAGCTGTGGTTGCCGGATTCCCGGGTGGGCCCGTGGCAGTCCTCTCGTGGTTGCCGGATAATCGATTCGATGCAAGCTCAGGCTTCAACTGCGGCGTTAGCAGCCACCGGGTTGATCGCCGGCTACGGCGTCGCGGCCGTCAGCGGTTCCCGGCCGCTTGGTGGGATCGTGCTGGCGGCGTGTGGTCTCCCGTGCGTCGCGATCTGGGCCCGCAGACATGGCCTACGGACGGCGAGTCTTCTGACTGCGGGCGGGCTTGGCGCCTTCGCGGTCTCGCACGCCCTCGGGTTGCTGATCGGGGCCTGGCCGGCAGTACTGGTCACGGCCGCAGCGACGTCCGGCGTGTACTGGAGGCTCTCGGATTCACAAAAGACCGTGAACGAGAGAACCCGAGCCCCTGCGAGCCTGTAGCCGCCAAGCGGTCAAACCGCATCGTTCATTTGATCCGCGCGTCGTTGGGTCGTTGGAGTGCGCGACGTGGGTGGCGTACTACCGCCGCGAATGGTTCACGTTTTTGCGCGCGGCGATCATGCTCACGCACCACACGTTTGGCCTCTCATGGCCCGCGACCATCCACGGCGCGTGGCTCGTGTTGCGCGCGAATCAGCTCTGGGCGCCGTACCCCGACAACGACCCCGCCGGGGCGCAGCGTGCGATGGAGCGCTTCTACCGCCTTCTGAAGCTCCGGCACCACGAGCCGTTCGATCCTGCCACGGCCGCAGGGCTCGAGGTGGACTGGTGGCGTGTGCACCGCGAGGGTCAACACTCGGATGGCGACACCGACGAAGGACCGCTGACCGAGGCACTGGCCGCGCTGTACTCCTACGTCTACGGCGTCGCCGAGACCGACGTGCGAGTCGCCGCCGAGCAGCGCGCCCTGGCGATGCGCCACTCAGACCAATGGGTACGCGAAGGCTGCCAGCGCGCGAGTCCGCTGATCGACCATGAGCGCGCGGCATTGGTGCGCTCCTACGCGGGACTGCTGGCAGCCGTCTATCGGCCCGACAACGGGCGTCAGGAAAGCGACTTGGCGTAACCCCGGGCGCGCTGCTCACCGCGCCCCGATGCCAGCATGTGTACGCCCGAATACCCATTCACAGATTAAGGAGTTGCCACGATGGTCCGCAGCATCACCACCCGCTGGCAGAAGACCGACGCCAAATTGAGTGGCGTAAGCGCCATCGGCGCCAAGGCCGTCGGGGCCCGACTCATCGGGCCGTCGGCCATGGGACCCCTCGCGATCGCCGTCACAGCCGTGGGCGCGGTCGCCATCGGAAGGCTGGCGATCGCCGACGCCGTCATTCGCAAGCTCCGTGCGGAGGAGATCGAGATAGGCTCTCTGAGGGTGCGGGAGCTGGAAGTCGGTGGCCGTCGGTGGCCCGACGCGATGCCGTCGGAAACCCAGTAGCCGCCGGGCTCCCACCGAGCGGTCCGGCGGCGTTCCCGCCTAGCGGGTCTGCTCGTCCACCGTATCGACCACTTCGTAGACGCCGGAGACGTATTCGTGCTCCACGAATGTGGAGATGCGATCGACGCGCTGGTTCTCCTGCTGCTCGGCGTCGCCACGCCAGCGGTGGTAGTCATCCTTGCTCATATCGAACAGGCCAAACGAGATCACCTCATCCTCGTCGCGAATGTTGCGCGCGTGGTAGGCCCGCTGAAAGCCGGGCGGCATCGAGTCCCCCGGGTCCCACGCACGTCGAAACTGGTCCCACGCGTCCGGCTTCAAGCGGCGGGCGGTGAACATCACGATCATTGATGACCTCCTCGGTCCAGGTTACGGCGTGCCTCGGGCGGCGTCGCCGGGATCAATTGTCCTCCCCACGGGAACTACGTCCAGATCACATGCAGCTGACCCGGCTTGCGGAACACCAGTCCCCTGACTTCCGCGGGACGGGTGGGATCGAGCCGCAGCCGCGGTAGACCGGCCAACAGGGCGCTAAGTGCCGTGCGAGCCTCGAGTCGCGCCAGGTGCACCCCGACGCATACGTGCGGCCCCTGAGCGAAGGCCAGATGCCGACGCAGGTTGGAGCGCGAGGGGTCGAACTTGTCCGGATCAGCGAACAGACCAGGATCACGGTTGGCGGCTGTGATCGAGATATGCACCAGCTCGCCCTTTTCGATCGGCGCCCCGGCCAGGGCGCAATCTGCGGTTGCGTAACGGTCGATCATCGCCGCCGCCGGCTCCAGGCGCAGCGATTCGTCGATCACGGAGTCCATCCTCGAGGGGTCCCTACGCACGCCGTCAATCCATTCGGGGCGTCGTAGGAGTTGCAGCGCAGCGTTGCTGATCATCCCCTCCGTGGTCTCGATTCCGCCGAACAGCAGTACTGCCCCGTTAGCGGCGATCTCCTCCTCATTCAGCGGTTCGTCACCCGCCGCGCGAGCGACCGTCGCCAGCAAGCTGTCCGTGGCACGGGAGGCGATCGCCTCCCGCAATCGTGCTCGCAGTGCCGCGAACGCCTCGGCGCCCGCCGGCGTGGGCCCTCGGCCCGCGGTGATGGCGTTCACCGATGAAACGATCGCGTCGTACCACAGCAACAGGTCGCCGACCTCGTCTCGCCCTAGCCCGAGTGCCTGGGCGACGATCGCCGCCGACAGGGGGCCGGCGAACTCGCGCCGAAGCTCCATGGCGCCATTCGGTTGGAGGCCGTCGATCAACCGCGTCGTCTCCTGAGCGACCGCCCGCGCGAACCGCTCGGTGACCGCCGCCGCGCGGAATGGCGCGGCGAATGGCGCGCGGTGGCGCGCGTGGTCTCGCCCGTCGAGGCTCAGCATGCTGGGACCGACGACCTGCGCGGTGGAAAAGCCCGGGTCATCGACCGTCAGGTTCGCGGCGTCGGACATCGCGGCCACGGCGAGGTCGTGCCGCGTGACGAGCCAGCCGCCGAGAACGGGCACCCAGGACACTGGCTCGCGCGCCCGCAGGCTCGCGAGCGGCCGGTGGGGATCTCCCTCCAGCTGCGCAAGCGTGATCGCCGCTCCTAGCGGAAACTGACGCTCTCGGTACACGCCGCTAGACCCAGCAACGATGGTGCCCCGGCGGCGGGCGCGGCCGTCGCGGGCAGATCAGTCGCCGACGGCGATGATCACGTCCGAGGCCTTGATGATCGCCGTGACGGAGGCCCCTTCGGTCAGCCCCAGCTCGTCGACCGCTTCGACCGTGATCGATGACACCAGCCGCTGACCCGCTACATCCAGGGCTACGTTGGCGATCGCCTCGCCCTTGTTGATGCTGGTCACGGTCCCGACGAGCTGGTTGCGAGCGCTGAGTTTCACGCCTGCTCTCCTTGGTCTAGATCTGCCGTACGCCCGACATCATCGCGGCTGAGGGCCTCAACGTGGCCGTGGCGTGTCGCCCGGTGCAGCGCCGGGTCACCTCTCGGACGTGTCGCTCAGCCCGCGCCCGACTCGGCGCCTTGGGCGGCGCCCGCCACCGAGGGCGACCTCGCGTTCTCAGAGATCAAATGCCCGGCGGCGATGATGGCCGCGACGGGCCATTCCACCGCTCCCAGCGCCGCCATCGTTCCGATCCCGGCATACCACGTGAGGCTGCTCCGCGTGGGGCGGTTCAACTCGAGCTGGATGACTGGTATCTGCACACGGGGTTTATACCCGGACAGCTACACCGGAAGCATTGGAATAGACATCCGGCGACGATCTCCGGCGCTCAGCGGCTCGACCTCGAGCGCGACTTGCGAGTCTGTTTCCTGCGCCCGCGTCCGCGTCGCCCATCCGCGGCGCCCTCGCCGGCGCCGTCCCCTTCGCCGCCGGGGTCGCCGTCCGCGCCGCCATCGCCGTCGGTCTGGGCTTCCGCGCGTGGGTCTTCGCCGTTGCGCAGGTTCTCGAGCGTGCGCTCGAGCGCCGCCATCAGATCCGGCGCCGGTGCCGGCTCTCTCTCGGGCTCGGGCGCATGGATCGCCTTGCGCTTGCGCTTGTCATCGATCACGCGCCGCAGGCGCTCGCGGTAGCAGTCCCTGTAGCTCTCCGGCTCCCACTCGGTCGAGAGTTCCTCGACGATCGCCACGGCATTGTCGAGCTGCTTCTTCGACGGCTTCTTTCCGCCGGCCTCAATCCCTCTCGTCGGGCGAACCTCGTCATGGAAGAGCATCGTCGTCAGCGCGAGGGCGCCTTCGCGGGCGCGTACCGCCACCAGATACTCCTTGGTCCGCATCACGAAACGACCGAGCGCGATGCGGTCCTGGGCGCCCATCGTCTCGACCAGCAAGCGGTAGGCACGGAGCGTCCCTTCGCTGTCTCCGGCAGGCACCAGAAAGTAGGGATGATCGAAATAGATCGGGTCGACGTCGCCCAGCTCGACGAACGCCTCGATGTCGATCGTGCGCGTCTTGCGAGGCTGCACCGAGGCCAGCTCGTCATCGCTCACCACGACCTGCTTACCGTCCAGCTCGTAGGCGTGGGCGACTTCCTCCCACACGACCTCCTGGTCCTCTTTGGAGCAGAATCGCCGTTGCTCGATTGGCACCATGTCCTTCTCGTGCAGCTGGTGAAAGTGGTAGTCCAGATCCCGAGCGGCGCTGACCAGCTGGACTGGCACGTTGACCAGCCCGAAGCTGAGCGAGCCACTCCACAGGGCGCGCGCCACGGTCAGCTCCTCGAGCCGGCGAGGCTCGCCTCGAGCGCCGCCGCCAGATCGTCCCCGTGCGCCGGCTCCTCCTGTGCCGCTAGGTCGATCTCCTCGCCGGCCGCCTTGCGCTTTACCAGCCCCAGCACGGCGTCCCGGTAGGTGTTTTCATAGCCCTCGGGCTTGAAGTCTTCCGCCAGCGACTTGACCAGCTGGCCGGCCATATCGATCTCCTTCTTGGTGGGCTTGCGACTTCCACCCTCGATCTCAAGCTCGTCGCCCGAGACGAGCTCGTCGTGGAAGCGAAGGGTGTGAAGCAGCAGCACGTCGTCGCCGGAGCGAAGCGCCACGAGGTACTCCCGGTCGTGAAAGCTGAAGCGCCCGATCCCCGCGCGCTTCGTCTTTCGCAGCGCCTCGTGGAGCAGCCGGAATGCGTCTTCGTCGTCCCGTGAACCGACGTAGTAGGTCTTCTCGTAGACGACCGGGTCGATATCTCCTGCGCTCACGAATTCCCGCAGGTGGATGACCTTCCCGCGGTCGCCGGCCGCCGCCTTGACCTCGTCCTTATCTAGGACCACATACCGGCCGGCGCCCACCTCGTAGCCCTTCACGACCTCCTTGTATGGCACTTCGCGCCCCTCCTGGGGACAGATGCGCCGATGCTCGATTCGTGCTCCGTCGGTCTGGTGGACTTCGTGAAAGTGCACCGTCTTCGACTCGGTGGCGGAGTACAGCTTGATCGGAACATTGACCATCCCGAAGGTCACCGTGCCGTTCCAGATCGACCGGGGCATCGCGAAGACTCCTACCCACAGACCGGCGGGCGAACACCGACCGCGTCAGTCAACCCAGCCGGGCCGCACGAGGCCGGTCTCATAGGCGAGTACGACCAGCTGTGCGCGGTCGCGAGCTCCGAGCTTCATCATCGCCCGACTGACGTGTGTCTTCGCGGTGGCCACGCTCACCACCAGCCGCTCGGCGATCTCGACGTTCGTCAGCCCGGCAGCCACGAGCGTCATCACCTCGCGCTCGCGATGCGTGAGCTCCTCGAGCGTCGTGGAACTGGGCGGCTGCTTGGCGCGGGCGGCGAACTCTCCGATCAGCTGGCGCGTCACCGAGGGTGAGAGGAGCGCCTCGCCGTCGGCCACGACCCTCACCGCCTCGATCAAATCGCGCGGCTTGGTGTCCTTGACCAGGAAGCCGCTGGCCCCCGCCCGAATCGCGTCGAACACGTACTCGTCGAGTTGAAACGTCGTGAGGATCACGATCCGCACCGCGTCCAGGCGCTCATCGCCGCTCAGCTCTCGTGTCGCCTCCAGACCATCGAGGACCGGCATGCGGATGTCCATCAGGATCACGTCCGGTTTGAGGTTGCGCGCCAGCTCCAGCGCCTGTCGCCCATCTTCTGCCTCGCCCACCACTTCGATCCCCGCCTGGGCGTCGAGCAACGCACGAAACCCGGCCCGCACCAGTGCCTGGTCGTCGGCCAGCAGCACGCGGATCATTGCTCGCCCCCAAGACTCACAACAGGTAGCCGCGCGCGCACGCGAAAGCCGCCAGTGGCGATTGGGCCGGCTTCGAGCTCCCCGCGCAGCGCCCGCGTGCGCTCGCGCATCCCGGCGATCCCGCTGCCTCCGGCTTGGCTGACATCGGCGTCACCGCTGCCGTCATCGTCGATTTGCAGCACGAGGTCGTCCGCTCCGTAGACAACCTGCACCGTGGCCGAAGCGGCGCTTGCGTGACGAACGACGTTGGTCACGGCCTCCTGAACGATCCGAAACGCAGCCAGCTCGACGCTCGCGGGCAGCGGCCGTTGCTCGCCACGCACGTCGAGCGAGATGTCGACGTTGGCGGTAGCGGCACGAGCGACGAGCTCGCTCAGCTGAGCGAGCCCTGGCGTGGGGTTCCGCGGCGCTCGCTCGCCGTCCCCTCGCAGCACGCTAAGCACGGAGCGCACCTCCCGCAGCGCGTCGGCGCTCGCCTCGTTGATCGCCGACAGGGCGGTCCGGGCCTGCTCCGGACGATCGTCCATCAGGTGGAGCGCCACGCCTGATTGCACATTGATCAGCGAGATGTTGTGCGCCAGGACATCGTGGAGCTCGCGCGCGATGCGCAGGCGTTCCTCGTCCGCCCGGCGGCGGGCCTCCTGCTCCCGCACCCGGCGGCGCTCGGCGGCACGCTCGCGCCTGTCGCGCAGGCCCTCGGCGCCGGCGAACAGGACGATCAGCCAGGCGCCGATCGCCAGCGAGGCGAGCAGGCTCGGTGCCCCCGTTTTGCCGAGCGCCCAGGGAAGGCACAGAAACAGCGCCCAGCCCGCGACCAGCGCCACCCCGCCCACGGCGCGCTGCCCTGCGATCACCACGCTGATAAAGGCCACCACGAGCGAGGCGTAGTTCGGTCCCTGGGCATAGCCGAGCGTGACGTAAGCCAGCGTCACCGTCAGCACGAAGAGCAGGACGGCTCGCGGATAGCTCCGCCTCGCCAGCAGCGCCACCGGTCCTGCGGCCAGCAGCACGATCGCCCCCACGTCGAGATGCTGCGCTGTCCCGCAGTGCGAGGCCCACCAGCAACTGTGGGGATGCGTCTCGTGGTGGGCGGCAGCGATCGTGCCCCCGATCTGGATCGCGGCGATGATGCCCGTGATGCGCACATCGCGCGGGCGTATCTCGCGCGCGAGCGCTCCCACGGAAGGCGGCTTGAGCCCGGACGCGTTCACAGCGCGACGATAGCCCCGAAAACCGCAGTCGTCGCCGTCCACGGGTAGTAGCGAGCACTACCGCCGCGGTAGTACGGCGTCGCCCCGAAGCTGCCCCTCGGCGGCAGTGCGCAAGCCGCCCCCGGGCCGATGACGCCAGTCGGGCCCCGCGCCAAGCTCTCCGTACAGCACACGACTCGTTCTTGAAGGGAGCATCAGATGTATGAGCACCGATTCCAGCAAGACCCCAACATTAGGGTTGGTGATTCCGAGCGGGAGCAAGCCGGCGACCGGCTGCGTCGCGCCCACGCCGAGGGCCGCCTGGACCCCGATGAGCTCCAGGACCGGATCGACCGGTGTTATGAGGCCAAGACGCTCGGCGAGCTAGCAGAGCTCGTGGCGGACCTCCCGCGCGAGGAGAACCCGCGGGAGCGCAGCTTTGGCCAGATGGGGTCCTTCCTGCCGCGCCTGGGCACTGTGGTCCCGATCCTGCTGGCGATCTTCTTGATCTCCGCGGTCATCCACGGCCACGTCCTGTGGGCGTTGCTGCCACTGTTCCTCCTCATGAGGTTCTTGATGTGGCGTCGTCGCCCGTGGAGGAGGTGGCACGACGGCAGCGCCGATCTCCGTGTCTGACGCTCAGGCCTCAGCTCACGCGCGCCGCAAAGCCGGCGTTCAGTAGCTGCTCGCCCTGGCTGCCGGTATCCGTCGCGTGCAGCAGCACGATGCCCAGCCACCTCGAGCCTCGGCGCACCGTAGCGACGAGGCACTGGCCGGCGGCGGTCGTGTAGCCGGTCTTGACCCCGTCGGTCCCGGGATACGCGAGTCGGTAGAGCGGGTTGTTGTTGTACAGGAAGAGCTTGCCGCCCTTGATCGGCAGCGGCACGACGGCGCTGGTGGAGCCCACGATCCGTGCCAGCAGTGGCTGCTCGAGCAGCAGATGAGCGATCAGCGCGAGGTCGGACGCGCATGAGTGGTTGCCCTGATCGACGATCCCCGACACGGTCGTGAAGTGTGTGCAGCGAAGCCCTAGCGATCTGGCCTGGGCGTTCATCATCGCCACGAACCGCTGCTGTGTTCCCGCCACCCGCTGCGCGAGCGCGATCGCCGCGTCGTTGCCCGAGGGCAGCATCAGGCCGTACAGCAGGCTCGTCACGGAGACATGCTTGTGCACCGGCAGCATCCCCACCCCCGAGCCCGAGAATTGGACAGCCTGCGGCGTGATCAGCGCCTGGGCACTCGGACGGACGTGGGCGACGACGACGAGCGCGGTCATCATCTTCGTCAGGCTGGCGATCGGCACGATGGCCTCCGGGTCGCGCTCCCACAGCACACGACCGGTCGGCACGTCGAACAGCAATCCGCTTTGCAGCGGTTGCGTCACTCGGGCGCGCACCTGGTGGGCGGCAGGCGCGACGCCGTAATCACCGCGAACGGGAGCCGGCTGAGCGAGGCGTGCCCGAGCCCCGGACCGCGCCGACGTGAGCCCCGGTCCCGACGCGCGCTGGGCCATGAACACCAAGAGCGCCACCAGGCACACCACCACCACGAGCAGGATCACGCCGAGCATCCGCAGACCGCGGTGGCCGCGCGGATGCACCGATCGCCGGCGCATCTGGCCCTCCTGCAGGATCGAATAGGGACTCATTGCTCTGGAGGATTGCGCAGAGTGCCGACGATGCCAATCAAGAGCAGCATCCGGATTACTAGCGCCGAAGCACTTACACAGGACGTGCAGGAGGGACCGTCTTGCGCCTCTTGGCCAGCAAGCGGATCGCCGCCAGCCCAAACACGAACCCGCCCACATGCGCGAAATACGCCACGCCGCCGCCGCCGGTGGGGCTGGTCAGGCCGGCGGCGCCGAATACCGCCTGCTCCGCGAACCACACTCCCAGCATCACCCACGCCGGCAGCTCGATCACGGTGAACAGGAAGATGATGAACACGATCGTCAGCACGCGGGCCCGCGGGTAGAGCACGATGTAGCCACCCAGCACCGCGGCGATCGCCCCCGAGGCCCCGAGCGTCGGCGCGGTCGAGTTGGGAGCGACGGCCACCTGGAGCGCGAGCGCCGCCAGTCCGCCGACGATGTAGAAGGCCAGGTAGCGCGCCCACCCCATCGAGTCCTCGACGTTGTTGCCGAAGATCCATAGAAACAGCATGTTGCCGCCGATGTGGAGGATCGAGGCGTGCAAGAACATGCCGGTGAAGATCGTCTCCCAGGAGGGCAACAGGTTCTCCGCGGGGATACCGTTGGCGTTGAGCAGCCGCGTGTTGCAGACCATCTGGGGCGCTCCCTGACCGGCTGCCGTCTGACGAACCACTTCGGCGCAGTGAACGCCGGGGTGCGTCACCGCGTAGGGGATTGCCCCGTACCTGACGACCTCCTGCGTGTCTGGGCCGCTGATAAACGAGCCTCCGTGCCTGATCGCCAGCAAGTAGACGACGAAGTTGGCGACGATCAGCGCCAGCGTGACCAGCGGGAACCGATCGGTGGGGATGTTGTCCTTGATCGGGATCACTGGACGCCCACGAGCTTATTTGTTACGGGGGGCGGCTCCCGCCGCCCCCTTTCTTATGGTCGGGCTACGCGCGGGCCAGGGGAGAGCCCACCGCGGCAATCCGCCACGGCTGCGTGCGATCACCGTCGAGTGCCAGCGTCCAGCGCTCGGTGAACGTAGTCTCGCGTGAAGACGACCCCGCTACCACCGCGGTGGTCGCACGGTCCTCGATGTAGCGGCGGCCCGCGATGTCGACCTCGATCGTCATCGTCGGCGGGTCCGAGGCGGCGTCGATGCCCGCGATCCGGATCGCCTTGACACGTGGGCCGCGCACGACAAGCCGCGTCCGGCCGCCGGGGTCGCCGGGGTGTAGCAGTTCGCGCGCCGCGTCGGGACGCGCGAGCGCCAGCAGCGCCGTGTCCTCACCGTCCACGGCCTCCGCCCACGCGGCGACGGCGCGGCGTGCCGAGACTTCGAGCACGTCGGGGGCAAAGCGCCCGTCCGCCAAGCTCAGGTCTAGCGCGGCGGCGTGTGCGTCGCCTACGAAGTTGAGGTCCGCGACGTCGGACACCTCCGTGCCCTCCGGCAGCGCCTCGGCGACGGCACCTTCCACGAGCGCTTCATCGCGCATCGACTGCTCGTCGCCCCAGGGCGTCGCCACCAGCCGCTCCTCGAGCGCGTGCGTTCCCTCAGCACCTTGCTCGATCGACTGCAGAACCCATTGATCGCGCTGCCTGGCCAACGTCCAGAACTCTCGAATTCGAACGGTCTCGCTCAGGCGGCCGGCGCGTTTGACGTGGTTACCGTAGGCGTCCTCGACATAGTCCCGCAGCCGGGCCTCGATCCGCACGACGACGCGGTCGCGCCACGGCCCGCCACGGCGCTCGAGCGACACGTACTGCACCGTTGGCTTGCCGATCAGCGCCACGCGGTTGCGCCACCCTCGGCGCTCGAAGTCAGCCAGCCGGCGCTCCCACTCGGCTAGGAGGGCCGGAGCCACCAGCTGCCTGAGCCTGGAGCGGTCTCTCGTGTCCCAGGCGCGCTGGACCTGCTCGAACAGCTCTGCGGCCTGCGCACGGACGCTGTCCGGCGCGAACGCCGGGTCGTCCTCGGCGGCCTCGGCGGCGGCAAGCTCCACGCGGCGCTGACGCTGCTGCGTGCGCCTCCGCGCGGCCGGACCGGCGCTCTGCCGGGCTCCCCGCCAGCGCTGCGCGCCAGGCGCGACTCTCGTGAGCACCAGCCAGATGAGGAACAGTCCAACGAGAACCAGAGCCCCGATCCCGTGACCGAGCACGGCGATCCGGATCAGGAGCTGAAGCACGATGTACAGGCCGAACCCGCCACGCCCGCCGCCACCGCCGCCGCCTTCGCCACCGCCGCCGAAGCCCCCCGAGCCGCCGCCGGCTGCCGCAAGATGCAGTCCGGGGTCGATCATCCGACAGCCTCCTGTCTTACCGGCCCGGCACCCGGCTCGTGCTGGGCCACGTGCTCGTCGGCGTGATAGCTCGAGCGCACAAGCGGCCCGGCCGCCACATGATCGAACCCCAGCCCGTAGGCGGCCTCCTCCAGCGCCTTGAACTCGTCGGGGTGCCAATAGCGCACGATCGGCAAATGGTCGGCGGTCGGTCGCAGGTACTGGCCGATCGTCAGCACCTGCACGTGGTGCTCGCGCAGCGTGGCGAGCGCGTCGAGCATCTCCTCAAAGCTCTCGCCGAGCCCAACCATCAGCCCCGACTTGGTTACCACCTCATCGCCGCCCATCTCCTTGGCGTTGCGGAGCACCCGGCACGATCGCTCGAACCGGGAGCCCCGGCGCGCGAGCGGATACAGCCGGGGGACGACCTCGACGTTGTGGTTGAAAACGTCCGGACGCTCGGCGATGACCCTGGCCAGGGGCATCTCCGATCCCCGGAAGTCGGGCGTCAGCACCTCTATCTTGCAGCGCGGGGCCTGCCTTCTGATCTGTCTTATAACTCCCACAAACGCAAACGCACCGTAATCCGGCAGATCATCCCGGTCGACGCTGGTGATCACCGCGTGGCGAAGACCCATCCGCGCCACGCTCCGGGCGACGCGCGCCGGCTCGAGCGGGTCGTTCCAGGTCGGCTTGCCGGTCTTGACATTGCAGAACCCGCAGCGCCGCGTGCAGGTATCGCCGAGGATCATGAACGTCGCCGTGCCGCGCTGCCAGCACTCGCCGATGTTCGGACATGCCGCCTCCTGGCAGACCGTGTGCAGGTTCTCTTCGTCGATGATCTGCTTGAGCGCGCGGTAGCCCGGGCCGCCGGGCGCCGGGACCTTGAACCATGGCGGCTTTCGCCCGCGGTGGGGCTGTACGTCTGGGCCCAGGACCTCGAGCACATCGGCGATGCCACCAGGATTGGTGCGGGAACGAGTGCTCACCCTTTCAAGGCTATCGCGGCGGACTTGTCACTCCGCGTGACCCACACGTCACGCTTTTCCATCCACCATCGGTCGCATGCCCAAGCCTCGGCGAATGAGCGAACCATATGGACGCTCGTTCGCCGAGCCTTCGGTTGACCACGCGTTCGCCGAGCCTTCGGTTGACCACGCGATCGCCGAGCCTTCGGTTGACCACGCGATCGCCGAGCCTTCGGTTGACCACGCGATCGCCGAGCCTTCGGTTGACCACGCGATCGCGACCTTGACGGCCGGCCAGCACGCCGTGCTGGGCATACGCCAGCTCGAGGGGCTTGGTCTCTCCGCGCGAGCTGCCCAGAAGCGCGCCCTCTCCGGGCGCCTGTACCGGATTTACGCTGGCGTCTACGGCCTTGTTCCTCGGCAGCTCTTGACCCGGGAGGGGCACTGGATGGCGGCCACGCTGGCCTGCGGGCCGGGTGCGGTCGTTAGCCACCGAACGGCGGCTGTCCTCCACGGTCTCCTTCAATACGACGGCACGAAGCTCGACGTAACCACGCCAGGACCGAACCGGCGCACAAGCGGTCCGTTCGTCGTCCACCGCTCGAGAACGCTCAGAGCGAGAGACGTCACCGTGGTCAACAACGTCCCCTGCACGACGGTCGCCCGCACGTTGTTTGACCTCTCCGAGGTGGTCGAGCGCCGCCGGCTCGAGCGTGCCTTCGATCAGGCGGAGATCCTCGAGCTCTTTGACCTACGAGCGATCGAGGATCAGTTGGAGCGCAATCGGACTCGGCGCGGGGCGAGCCTGGTCCGGGCCGTTCTCGAGGAGCACTACATCGGCTCGGCACCGACCGAGAGCGAGCTCGAGGATGCGTTTCTGTCGTTATGCCGGAGGGCGGGGTTGCCACGACCCGAGGTTCAGCAATGGCTGCTGCTCCCCGACGGCGATCCGCCGATCAGGGCGGACTTCCTGTGGCGCGAACAGCGGGTCGTTGTCGAAACCGACGGGCGCAGGGTCCATGGCAGCCATCAAGCTGCGCCTCGCGACGCGCGCCGGGACCAGCGCCTCACCGTTCACCATTGGCGGCCGATCCGTACCGGATGGCGGCAGATCACGCGCCGGCCGGCAGAGCTCGAGGCGACCCTTGTCGCGCTGCTGCACCCGTAGTTCCCGGGAGGCTCCCTCACTGGCCGCCGCAGCCTGGGCTCAGCCGGTCGCCACCGGCAGAGCCAGCGCCGCCTCGAGCCGCGCGCGACTGACGAGCCGTTGGCGGCGTCCGAGCGCCTCGGCGACCCGCCACGCCGCGCGGCGCCGGAAGCACTTCATTTGCCCCGCCTCGCGACCGGCTTCCGTGATCAACGAGGTCATCTGCACTCCCTGCAGTCCGCACGGCACGATCCAGCCGAACGGCTGCAGGTCGTTCTCGACGTTGACCGCGAAGCCATGGGTTGTGACCCCGCGTGCCACGTGGACGCCGATCGAGGCGATCTTGCGGTCCTCGACCCACACGCCGGTGAAGTCGGGACCGTCGTCCGCCCGCGCGCGGGCGGCGATGCCCTCCTCGGCCAACGCGGTCACCAGGGCTCGCTCGAGCGTCCGCACGTAGCCCAGCACGTCATCGACACGCACGATCGGATAGCCGACGAGCTGCCCCGGACCGTGATAGGTGACTTTGCCTCCCCGGTTCGTCTGAACGATCTCGATGCCCTGCCCCGAATACCACTCCTCGCCCATCGGTAGCTCACCCGGCACCGAGCGGCGGCCGCGCGTGTACACGGGCCAGTGCTCGAGCAACAGCATCACGTCAGGCAGCTCACCCTCCTGGCGCGCGGCGCGCAGCCGGGCCTGGAGCGCCAAACCGTCGCGGTAGTCCACCGTGCCGAGGTGGCAGACCCAGATCTCGGGCAGGCCGGTCCCAACCCTGATCTCGGGCAGGCCGGTCCCAACCCTAGGCACCGGTCCACCCCTCTAGGTGGCGCTTGACTGAAGCCAGGAACTGCGCGGCCTGTGCGCCATCCAACGCGCGGTGGTCCCAGCTCAACCCGAGGATCGTCGTCGGCCTGATCGCGATAGCGTCGTTGCCCTCCGCGTCCGCTACCACCACCGGGTGCTTGTTGACCGCTTCCAGGTCGAGGATCGCCACTTGCGGCTGATTGATGATCGGCGTGGCCATGATCGAGCCGTACTGACCTGGATTGGTGATCGTGAAGGTGCCACCGCGAACCTCGTCGGGATCCAGCTGGCGCGAGCGGGCGCGGCGCGCGAGGTCCCTGATCCGTGCGGCGAGCCCCTCCACCGACAGCTCATGCGAGTCGTGAATCACGGGCACGATCAGACCGTCGTCTCCCAGCGATACCGCGATCCCCAGATTGATCCGCTCGTGCCGCGTGTAACGCTCGTCCTCCAGCGTGGCGTTGAGGGCCGGGTGCTCCCGGAGCGCGGCGATCGTGGCCCGCGCGACGAACGGCAGCGCGGTGAACCCGAGCCGCGCGCGCGCCAACTCGATGCGGCTCATGTCGGCCTCGATCCACGTCGTGCAGTGGGCGGCGGTCTGGAGCGAGCGTTTCATGTGCTCACCGATCTGGCGCCGCATGCGCGACAGGCCGCCCGCCGCGGCGGCGACGTCGCCTTGGGCGGCCTCGCCCACCGGCTCTGGCCGGTACGGGCTCTCGATGTGAAGCGGCGGCTCCGCCACTGCGGGCGCCGACTCCGCCAGTGACGACTCCGCCAGTGACGACTCCGCCAGCGACGGTTCGACCCCGGCCCCGCCCGACTCGACGAACGCCAGAACGTCCTGCTTTCGCACGCGGCCACCACGTCCCGTGCCGGGGACCCGTGAGAGGTCGATGCCGTGCTCTGCGGCGATGCGCTGAACGACCGGGGAGTAGCGGCGCTGATCGCTGGGCGCGCCGGGAGGCGGCGCGCCGTTTGCGTCGGCGGCTGACCCACCAGTTTCCGGTGCATCGAGGGAAGGGGCCTGAACCGCGGGCTCCGGCCCGCGGGGGGACTCGGGCGGGGCCTGGGGCTCGGGTTCGGTGGGCGACTCGGGCGGGGCCTGGGGTTCGGGCGGGGCGGGGGTCTCGGGCTGGGCCTGGGGCTCGGGTTCGGTGGGGGACTCGGGCGGGGCCGGGGGTTCGGGCTGCGTTAGGGGTGCGTCGGTGAGAGGGCGGGAGGTGGGCTCCGCCGCGCGTCCTCCTGTCGAGACCCGGGCCAACACCTGTCCCACGGATACGGTCGTCTCCACTGGAACCAGGATCTCGGTCACCGTCCCGCTGGCCGGAGCCGGGACCTCGGTGTCGATCTTGTCGGTCGAGATCTCGCAGATCGTCTGCTCGACCTCGATCCTGTCTCCGACCTCGACGCGCCAAGCCACGACCGTTCCCTCCGCGACCGAAACGCCCATCTGAGGCATGATCACGTCAACGGTCGTGGTGGCCTCGCCCGGAGCCACCGTCGCGGACCCGGCGCTCGCGCCCTCAGTACGCGAGGAGCTCACGGCACGCCTCCCTGACGCGCTCGACGTTTGGCAGCAGGGCCTGTTCCAACGGCGGTGAGAACGGGATCGGCACATCCGGGGTCGCCACCCGCATCACCGGACCGTCCAGCGACTCGAAGCCATGCTCGGCGATCAGCGCCGCGACCTGGGCCCCGGCCGCGCAGCAGGAGTTGGCTTCGTCGACAATCACCACCTTCGAGCAACGCGCGACCGAATCCAGAATCGCGTCCGCGTCGAGGGGGACGAGCGAGCGCAGGTCGAGCACCTCGACCGACGCGCCGTCGAGCCCGTCCGACACTGCCTCGAGCGCCACGTGCACCATGGCCCCGTAGGCAATCACCACCAGGTCAGAGCCCCGCCGCGCGACGCGCGCCGAAAACGGGGTCTCGAATACCCCGTCCGGGACCTCTCCCTTGACCCGCCGGTACAGATGCTTGTGCTCCATGTAGCAGACCGGGTTCGGGTCGTGGATCGCCGCGTGGAGAAGACCCTTGGCGTCCTCGGCGGTCGATGGCGCGACCACCTTGATCCCCGGCGCCTGCATGAACCACGCTTCGGGGTTCTGCGAGTGGAAGGGGCCGCCGGAGAACCCTCCGCCCGACGGCAGCCTGATGACGATCGGCACGGCCAGTCCTTGGCGGTAATGCATCTTGCCGGCCACATTGACCAGCTGATCGAAGCCGCAGGAGATGAAATCGGCGAACTGCATCTCGCATACTGGCCGCATTCCGACCACGGCGGCGCCGATCGCGGTGCCGATGATGCCCGCCTCGGCGAGCGGCGTGTCCATCACCCGGGCGGCTCCGAACTCCTCGATGAAACCGTCGGTGACCTTGAACGCGCCGCCGAACACGCCGATGTCCTCGCCCATGACCAGCACGCGCTCGTCGGCGCGAAGCTCGTCACGCATTGCGGAGGAGATCGCCTGCAGGTAGCTGAGCGTCGCCATCTTCAGGCCGCCTCGCTGGCCGCGGCCTCCGCCTCGCCGCGCGCGGCTTCCGCGTAGCCGCTCCACGGCGCCATGCCGTCGCCCAAGGGCTCGGCCTCCGTTTCGCAAAAAACGCCTTCGGTAGCGCTCGCCGGATCGGGCATTGGGGAAGCCAGCGCCTCCTCGGTTGCCGTGTCGATCTCGGCCGCCACCGAGGCGCGGAGCTCATCGACATCGACCCCGGCGGCGCGCAGCCGCTGCTCCTGGCGCTCGATCGGATCGCGGGCACGCCATTCCTCTACGAGCTCCTTGGGCACGTACTTCATGTCGTCGTGGGCGGCGTGGCCGTGCATGCGCATCGTGACCGCCTCGATCAGCGTTGGGCCTTCGCCGGACAGCGCGCGCTGGCGGGCCGCCAACGTCGCTTCGAACAGCGCCTCGGCGTCGTTGCCGTCGACCGTCTCGCCGACGAAGCCGTAGGCGGCAGCGCGCTGCACGGGATCGACCGCGAACTGCTTGTCAAGCGGCGTCGAGTACGCGTACTGGTTGTTCTCGAGCACAAAGATCACCGGCAGCCGCTGTACGCCAGCCCAGTTCATGGCCTCGTGAAAATCGCCGCGCGAAGTGGAGCCGTCCCCGAACCAGGTCAGCGCGCAGCGCGGCTCGCCCCGCAGCTTGAACGCCATCGCCATGCCGGCGGCCACCAGCATCATGTCGGGCAGCATCGAGACCATGCCCACGCACCCCAGCCGGCGATCGCCGAAGTGCACGTTGCCGTCTCGCCCACGCGTCACACCAGCCTGACGGCCGAGGTACTGAGCGAGCACACGAGCCGGCGGCACGCCCCTGATCAGATGGGCGGCGAGGTCGCGGTGCAGGACGCACAGGCGATCACCAGGAGCCATCGCGAACGCAGCCCCGGCGGAAACAGCCTCCTGGCCGCAGCCGTCGTAGAACGAGCCCGGCACCTTGCCCTGGCGGTAGAGGCTCATCGCCCGTTCCTCGAGCCCCCGCATCATCAGCATCGCCCGCAGCAGCCAGATCCGATCTTGGAGCTGAAGCTGCCCTACGCCGTGAGCCGCCTCGGTCGGCGCTTGAGCGGTATCAGTTGTCATCTCTGCACCCTTTGGTCCGTGGGCCGGAGAGGGTCTCTCCCGGGCCCGCTACTCGAGCCGTATTCGGGATCTCCGCCTCCGGCTCCTCGATCAGGGACACGGCCGAGGTTACTGCAACGGTCGACCGCGTGAGAGGGATGATCCGCCCCCAAACTTCCCGCCGCCGAAGGCCACCTTTACCCTTGGGCCATGGACGGTGCCTGGTTCGCTCGGGCTCGCTGGCGCCGCCGGGGAGCGTGGCTTTGGCCGGCGTTTGCGGCCCTGACGGTCGCCGACGGCTTCATTGGTCACGAGCTCCCCCCCAGCGGCGAGACGCAGACATTTATCGCCGCGGTCCTCCTCGGCTGCGCGTTGAACCTGATCGGCGTCATCCTGCTCCGCCGGCCGCTCGGGGCGCTCGTCCGGCGGGCACGACCGGACCTGCCGAAACTGATCGCCCGTGACTACGCCGGGACGGCGGTGGTGGGCGTGGTGAGCGCCGCCCTGCTGGTGGTCGGTGTGGCGCACCATTCGTCGGTGCTCGCACACCGTCACGCCCTGTACGAGGCGATCGCCCGCGCCGAGGCGTGGATCGGTGCCCGGGCGCCGGCGCAGTTCCGCCGCGACGCCGCATACATCTCGACGCTGACGATTGAGCCCGGACTGATGTACCGCAGCTGCGCCCCGAGCACCGACGGCCGGCGCAGCTACTGCGTGATAGTCAAGCCACAGTTGCCGGTGGCGCAGAGCGTCCGCTTCGACGGCTACGAGCCCAACTCGATATTTGCTCAGGGACTGGGCTGAGCAGCCATTCGCAAGCTCAAGAAATAGCGCCATGCGACCACTAGCCTGACGTTCATGAGGGGAGTGGCCGCCAAGCGGATCGCGCTCATCGCTTCGATCCTGGGGTCGGGGATCGTCTTCCTCGACGGCACGATCGTCAACGTCGCGCTGCCCGCGATTCGGGCAGACCTTCACGGCGGCTTGGCGCAGCAGCAGTGGATCGTCGAGGCCTACCTGCTGACGCTCTCCTCGCTCTTGCTGATCGGCGGCTCGCTCGGCGATCTGTTCGGGCGCCGCCGCGTGTTCGCGATCGGTCTGGTGGGCTTCGGCGTCTGCTCGCTGCTGTGCGCGGTCGCGCCGAGCAGCAACTTCCTGATCGGGGCGCGGGCCGTCCAGGGCACCTTCGGCGCGCTGCTGGTTCCCAGCACGCTGGCGCTGATCGTGGACTCGTTTGATGAGAACGAGCGGGCGGAGGCGATCGGGAGATGGACGGCGTGGACGGGCATCGCGACGGTCATCGGGCCGTTGGGAGGCGGGGCGCTCGTGCAGCTGGTCTCGTGGCGGCTGATCTTTGCCGTCAACATCGCCCCTGTCCTGATCACCCTATGGCTGCTGAGCCGGCTGGAAGGTGATCGGCGCGAGCCCGGGCACGTCGACATCCCGGGCGCGGTGCTGTGCGCGCTCGGGCTGGCCGGGCCGGTGTTCGCGCTGATCGAGCAGCCGACGTACGGCTGGGGCGATCCCTCGCGTCGCCGTGCCGCTGATCGTCGGCGTGATCCTGTTCGCGGCCTTCCTGGCCTGGGAGCGACGCTCGCCCCAGCCGATGCTACCCCTGAGCCTGTTTCAGCGACGGAACTTCTCGGTCGGCAATCTGACCACCTTGACGCTCTACGCCGGCCTGGGCGTGGCCACCTTCTTCCTGGTCCTCTTCCTCCAGCAGGTGGGCGGCTATACCCCGATCGCAGCCGGGCTGTCGCTGCTGCCGATCACGGTCATGATGTTCCTGCTCTCGCCGCGCTTCGCCGCTTTGGCCGACCGGGTGGGCCCGCACTACTTCATGGGGGGCGGGCCGCTCGTCGCGGGCGCAGGGCTGCTGTTGCTCGCGCGCGCGAATGGGAGCGCCGACTACCTGACGACGATCCTCCCGGGCGTGCTGGTGTTTGGTCTTGGTCTGTCGGCGACCGTCGCCCCGCTGACCGCCACGGTGCTGGGCTCCGTCGAGCCTGGGCACTCGGGGCTGGCCAGCGGCGTCAACAACGCCGTCGCGCGCGTGGCCGGCCTGCTGGCGATCGCCGCCTTGGGTGCCGTCGTAGCCAGCACGTTTGCCAGCCGCCTCGACCACAATCTCGCCGGGCATCCGCTCAGCCCGCAGGCGGCTGCCGCGGTGGCCCAAGACAGAACCAAGGCGCTGGTCACCAACGCTCAAAACGTCCCCGCACCGGAACGTGCCGAAGTGCACACCGCACTCGTCAACGCCTCCGTGTATGCATTCCGGATCGGCCTCGGCATCTCCGCGGCGCTTGCCGCGCTCGGAGGTCTGGTGGCACTGGCCGGGATCGAGAACCCGCGCCGCAAGGTGCCCTGCGCGGACTGTCCGGGCGGCGCGCTGGTCGGCGCCAGCGCCGACGCGGGCCGGATGCCGCAATCGCCGGAACCACAGCCCGTCTCCGCGGCCGCGCGGTCGTGAGCCCACGCGCTCGTTGGGCTCGCTCAGCCGCTAGCGTCGGCGGGCATCTTGTCGAGCTCAGGCCGCTCGGCGAGTTCCTCGAACAGCTCGCGGATGCTGTCGAGCACCGCGGCCGCGGTCAGCAGGTCGTGGTCTGAGAACTCTGCCAGCGCCGCCCGCCAGCGCGGCTCGTACAGTGCCCGCCGCTCGCCGACCACCCGACGCCCACGCTCGGTCAGCGAGATCAGCACAACCCGCTTGTCGTCCTCGGAGCGGGCGCGGTGGATCAGGCGCTGACGCACCAGGCCGTCGAGCATCTGCGTGGCCGTGGCCGGCGAGAGCGCCGCGGCCGAGGCCAGCTCGCCGGCTGGTCGCGCGCCGCTGTCCATGGCCAGTCCGAACAGCAAGCTGTACTGGGCGTGGCTGAGCGCCCCGGGACGGTGCGTCTCGCGTCCTCGCAGCCTGCGAAGCGCGGCCGTCGCCGCCCTGAAGGAGCTCCCGAACTGCTCGGGTGGGTCGAGATTGCTCAGGCCGCGACCGTCGTTGGCACGGGGGCCGGGCTCGCTCACGCCAGTGCCTCCGCAACCGCGTCCCTGGGGGCCGCCGCCTCGCCCTTGGCCCTGCGGGCCGCGCGCTCGGCCTGCAGCAAAATCACGCAGGGGACGATCGCCAGCGCGGTGATCCCGGTAGCGAACCAGAAAGCCGTGCCGTAGCCGCTCGCCATTCCCGAGAGCGTGTGTACCCCGGTCAGTGCGCGCTGCAGCACCACGGCCAGCACGGCCGTGCCGATGGAGCCGCCGACTCGCTGCAGCACGTTCAACTGTGGGGTTGCGTCGGAGAGCTCTGACCGGTCCAGTGCAGCGAATGCCGCCGTCATGGCCGGCATGAACGCGAACCCGATACCCGCGCCGCGAACGAGCATTGCGACGGATAACCAAGCGATCGGGGTATGGGCCCCGATCAGCGCGAATGGGATTGTCAGTAGCGCGGTGAGTGCGGTGCCGAACAGGGCCAGCGGTCCACCGCCCGTGCGGTCGGAGAGCTTGCCGGCCAGGGGCATCACAAGTGCCATCCCCAGCCCCTGTGGAGCGGTGAGCAAGCCGGTGTGAAGCACGCTCTCGTGCCGGATCTCCTGCCAGTAAAGGGGTAGCAGGATCATGCTTCCAAACAGCGCAGCGCCAAGGCAGAACATCGCGATCGAAGCCGCGGAGAAGGTAGAGCGGCGGTAGAGCCGTAGATCAAGCAGCGGTCGGGGAACGCGCAGCGCATGTACGGCGAACAGCGCGACAAGTGCCAGGCCGCCAAGGCAGGAGACGATGACCTTTGCAGAGCTGAAGCCACCGGTGACGCCGATCTCCGCCAGGCCATAGGTGAGCAGCGGCAGACCGGTCGCCATCAGGACCAGGCCCAGGATGTCGAGCCTGCCCGCGTCGCCGATGGTGGGGCGGGGCAGGAAGCGGATCGCCGAGGCGACGGCGATCGCCCCGATCGGCACGTTGACGAAGAAGATCCAGCGCCAGGTGACGTTGTCGAGGATCAGGCCTCCGATCGTGGGGCCGAGGATCGGCGCCAGCATCGCGGGAACCGCGACGATGCTCATCACGCGGCCCATCCGCTTCGGTCCGGCCGCATCGGCCATCATCAGCTGGCCGATCGGGAGGATCATGCCGCCGCCGATGCCCTGCAGCACGCGAAAGACGATCAGCTCGGTGGTCGAGGTGGCGAGCCCGCACAGCGCCGAGCCCGCGGTGAACAGCACCAGCGAGACGAGGTAGACCCGCTTTGCGCCGAACCGCCGCGCCGCCCAGCCGGTGACAGGAATCACGGCGGCGAGCGAGAGCATGTAACCCGTGACGACCCACTGGATGTTCGCGATCGTGGCGTGAAGCTCGCGCGAGAGCGTGGCCAAGGCCACGTTGACGATCGTCGTGTCGAGGATCGACATGATCGAGCCCACGATGACGACGGCGCTGATCCGCCACACGTAGGCGTCGATGCGCTCCGAGGAGCTGGCCGCGGGGACGATCATGAGGTCGTTGCTGCCGCTTGGCCCGCGCTCATGAGGTACCGAAAGTTTAGGTACCGAATGATCGCTTTGACAATAGGCGCGCTCCCTAAAGGGAGGCGCGCCCGTCTATCGTCATCTCCATGAGCGGTTTCGATGAACTGGGCCTAGCGCCCGAGCTTCTCCAAGCCATCCGCGACGTCGGCTATGAGGCGCCCAGTCCGATCCAGGAGCAGGCGATCCCGCCGCTGCTGGAGGGGCTCGATGTGATCGGCCAGGCGCAGACAGGGTCTGGCAAGACCGCGGCGTTCGGTCTGCCGATGCTCCAGTACGTCGATCCCCGGCAGCCGGAAGTACAGGGCCTGGTCCTGACGCCGACACGCGAGCTCTGCATCCAGGTCACGCAGGCGCTGCGGACCTACGGAGCCCGCAAGGGGGTAGACGTGGTCGCCGTCTTCGGAGGCGCGCCGATCCGCTCGCAGCAGGCCCAGCTCAGGGCGGGTGGGCAGATCGTCGTGGGCACCGTAGGGCGCGTGCGCGATCTGATCTCGCGCCACTCGCTGCTGTTACACACCTGCCGCTTTGTGGTCCTTGACGAAGCTGATGAGATGCTGGACCTCGGCTTTCTGGAGGACGTGGAGCGGATTCTGGCTTTGATGCCCGCCAGCCGGCAGACTGCCCTGTTCTCCGCGACGATGCCTCCGGCAATCAGGCGCCTCGCCGATCAGTACCTGTATGACCCGGTGACCGTCAAGGTCAAGGCGGCTACGCTGACCGTCGACACCGTCGAGCAGTTCGCGCTTGAGGTGCCCGCGCGGGAGAAAGCGGACGCCCTGGTACGCGTGCTGGCGGCGGAGCGGCCCGAACAGGCGATCGTGTTCGTGCGCACGAAGATCCGCTGCGAACAGCTCTACCGCACGCTGCGCGATCGCGCCATGAACGTCAAGGCGCTGCACGGCGACATGAGCCAGGGCGCGCGCGACGGGGTGATGATCGCCTTCAAGGACGGCCGCCTGCCGCTGCTGGTGGCGACCGACGTCGCCGCGCGCGGACTCGACATCTCCGGCGTCTCACACGTGATCAACTTCGACGTCCCCACTTCGCCCGATGGCTACGTGCATCGGATCGGACGCACCGCCCGGGTGGGCCGCAGTGGTCGTGCCATCACGTTCTACGAGCGCCGTCAGCGGCGTGAGATCGAAGCAATCGAGCGTCACGCCGGCGTCAAGCTGTCGCCGTGGGTCAAGGACGCGCACGTGGCCCCGACCCCGATCAAGGCGCCGCCGCGCCGGCACTCGAAGCCTCACGTCTCCGCCGACGGCGATGGCCCTGTGCGGAAATTGATCGTCGCCGGTGGCCGTGCCGCGGGGCTCGAGCCCTCGGACATCATTCACGCCATCACGGCGGCCACCGGCCTCGACGGTGAGGCGGTGCGCAACGTACGCGTACTGGAGCGCTTCGCGTTCGTCGAGGTGCCAGAGCGCGAGGCTGACCGCGTAGTAGAGCGCGTGTCGGGCTCACAGCTCAGGGGCCGCGAGCTCAGGGTCGAGTCCGCGCCCGGGTAGGCTGCGGCGATGAGCACAGCCAACATGCACACCACCCATGGCACGATCGCCCTCGAGTTGTTCGACGAGGACGCGCCGAAGACGGTAGAGAACTTCCGCAAGCTGTCCGCCGAGCACTTCTACGACGGCATCATCTTCCACCGCGTGATCCAGGACTTCATGATCCAGGGCGGCTGCCCTCAAGGAACCGGCACGGGCGGACCGGGATACACGTTCGAGGACGAGTTCAATCAGCACAAGGTGGTGCGTGGCGCGCTGGCGATGGCCAACGCCGGCCCGAACACCAACGGCTCGCAGTTCTTCATCGTCACCGCGGATGAGGCTCCCTGGCTCGATGGCAAGCACACGGTGTTCGGTCGGGTAACGGCGGGAATGGACGCTGTAGACGCCATCGAGGCGGCGCCGACCGGAGCGGGCGACCGGCCGCTCGAGCCGCCGCAGATCGAGTCGATCGAGCTCGATCCGGCGTAACGTCGTGAGCGAGCCCCTCTACCTTGAGGACCTCGAGGTCCTCCTGGCGTGCCGCGGACGTAGCACTGCGCGATGACGAACCGGCCCTGGGAGTCAGGCAACCTTCCGGCGCCGGTGATCCCGTTTGAGGAGACGTTCGAGGCGTTCCTCGGCCTCGAATGGCTCGAGCTGGAGCCCCGCTCGGCACACGTTCGCTTCGATGTGCGCAACAACCTCATGCAGCCGCTGGGACTACTCCACGGCGGAATCTATTGCTCGGCGGCGGAGACCATCGCCTCGATCGCGACGGTCCACGCGGTGTGGCGCGAGGGTCGCGTGGGATCTGGTCTGAGCAACTCGGCGAGCTTCATGCGCCCCATCACGCAGGGCGCAGTTGACGTCCGGGCGAAGGCGCTGCACTGCGATGAAAGCGAGTGGTTCTGGGCGCACGAATTTCGCGACGACGACGGCCGCTTGTGCGCACTGGTCGACGTGACGATCGCCGTCCGGCCGGAAAAATCGAGTCACCGCACTGTTGGTTTCAAATCCGTACCCTAGGGTATGGGTAGGCCGAGAAAGGAGCGGAAATGGTGCAGATGCTGATCGCGGGTGAGCGCGAGGCCGCGCGCTCGGGCGAAGAGATCGAGGTGCTCAATCCGGCGACCGAGGAGGTGCTTGAGTCGGTCCCCAGTGCCGGGGCATCGGATGCCGATCGCGCGGTACAGGCCGCGGCCGACGCGTTTGAAGAGTGGCGGCAGACCGACGCGGAGGAACGGGCCGCCAAGCTCCGCGCCTTCGCGCAGTTGGTCAAGGCGAATCGCAAGGAGCTCGGCGAGACCCTGACGCAGGAGCAGGGCAAGCCCACGATGGAGGCGGCCGGCGAGGTCCAGCACTTCGTGCACGGACTCGAGTACTACGCTGATCTCGCGACCAAGATACGTGGGGTCTATCAGCCACTGCCCTCCACGCTGGGCCGGAGCTACGGGATGGTCGTGCGCCGGCCGGTCGGCGTCTGCGTGGGCATCGTGCCGTCGAACTTCCCGCTGACCCTGACGGGCACCAAGCTGGGCCCGGCCTTGGCTGCAGGCAACACGCTCGTCTTGAAGCCGTCCGAGGACACGCCGCTCACCATGTTGCGACTGGCCGAGCTGCTGATCGAGTCGGAGCTTCCGGCTGGCGTGGTCAACGTGGTGACAGGCGGAGCCGAGACGGGGGAGGCGCTAGTCACGCATCCGCTTGTACGACGCATAGCGTTCACCGGCTCGAGCGCGACCGGCAAAAGGATCATGGAGCTCGCGGCGCCCGAGATGAAACGCGTGACGCTGGAGCTCGGCGGCTCCGATCCGGTCATCGTGTGCCCGGACGCCGACCTCAAGGCCGCCGTCAAGACCGCGCTCATCGCTCGGTTTTGGAATGCCGGTCAGGGCTGCCTCGCCGGCAAGCGGCTGTTCGTGTTCGACGAGGTCTACGACGACTTCATGAGCGCGCTGTTAGAGGGCGTGCAGCGTTACGAACCCGGCGTCGGATGGGAAAAGCCTGAGAAACCCAAGATCAGGATTGGGCCCCTCACGACCGACCGGCAACGCCAGCTGGTCATGGATCAGCTGCAGGACGCGCTCGATGGCGGCGGCGAGCTGCTCTATGGCGGCGACCCGCCGGGGGAGCCCGAGCGAGGCTACTTCCTCACGCCCACCGTGGTTCAGAACCCGCCGCCCGATTCCCGGGTTGCCACCGAAGAGGTGTTCGGCCCTGTGCTGCCGGTGTGGCGAGTCAGCTCGCTGGATGAGGCGATCGAGCGCGCCAACGACACGCAGTACGGGCTCGGGTCCTCGGTGTGGACGCACGACGTCCGGGTCATCAACCGGATCTCACATGAGCTGGACGCGGGCATGACGTGGGTCAACCAGAATCACTTCGGCTACGACGAGTTGCCGTTCGGCGGCGTCAAGCAGAGCGGCTACGGGAAGGAGCACGGCATCGAGGCGATGGACTACTACTTCGAGGACAAGTCCGTGGTAGTCGGCGGCCTCTAGAGAGGAGCAACGATGGTCAAGTATCAATCCGAGGACCGGATCGGCTTCATCACGCTCGACAATCCGCCGGCGAACTCGTACGACCAATCTTTCATGGAGGAGCTGGGAAAGGCGATCGTCGACGCCGCCGACGACGATGCGGGGAAGGTCGTCGTCATGCGCTCGTCGAGTCCAAAGTTCTTCTCCGCCGGCGCCGACGTGAAGAGCTTCGCTCAACAGGACGCCGACGACAGCGCGGCGATGATCGAAGTGGCCCACCAAGCGCTCGGCCGGATCGCGTCGATTCCCAAGGTCTTCATCGCCCTGATCCAGGGCCACGCGCTCGGCGGGGGCCTTGAGATGGCGCTGGCTTGCGACCTGCGCTTCGGCGCCCGCGGCTCGTACAAGCTCGGCACCCCGGAGGTCACTCTTGGGTTGCTGCCCGGCAACGGCGGCACGCAACGCTTGCCGCGTTTGATCGGGGTCAGTCGGGCCCTGGACCTGATGATCACCGGTCGGCGCATCTCTCCGGGGCAGGCGCATGCGCTGGGCATTCTCGATCGCCTGCTGCCGCCGGCCAAAGCCGAGAGCATGACGCTCGACTACGCTCGCGGTCTCGCCAGTGGAGCGGTGGGGGCGATCGGCGCGATCAAGCGGGCGGCAATCGGCGGAATCGATCTCTCGCTCGAGGACGGACTAGCGCGCGAGCGCGAGCTTGTCGCCGCTCTGTTCCGCTCGCGCGACGCCCGCGAAGGTCTTACGGCGTTCATGGAGAAGCGCGAGCCGGTGTTCGGACAGGCCTAGTCCCACCATGGCCGAGCGGGAAGTGGACTTCCTGATTATCGGCGGTGGCCATGCCGGATACGCGTGCGCGCGAGCCCTGCGCGTGGGCGGCGCCGAGGGCTCAATCTTGCTCGTGTCCCGCGAGCCGGATCCGCCCTACGACCGGACGGCTTGCTCGAAGGGTTACCTGGCCGGGGGAGCCTCGCGGGATGCGGTCCTGCTGTGCGCGGCCGAATGGTGGCAGGAGCAGGACATCGAGCTTCTGACCCGGACGAGCGTGCTCAAACTGGCGCCGGCCGAGCGTCGTGCGGCACTGTCGACCAAGGACGTCGTGACCTTCGGTTCCGCGCTTATCGCCACTGGGGCCAACGTCCGGCGGCTGCGGGTCGACGGCGGTCAGCTCCGAGGAATTCACTACCTGCGCGCGCTCGGCAACGCCGACGGGATCCGCCGCGACGTCGAGGAGGCCCAAGACGTCGTCCTGATCGGAGGCTCGTACATCGGCACAGAAGTCGCCGCCACGCTCACGGCGCTCGGGAAGCGGTGCACGATCGTCATGCAAGAGGACGTGATCCTTGAGCGGACCTTCGGGCCCGAGGTCGGCCGGGCGATCCAGGACCTGCTCGAGGCCAAAGGCATCGCGATCCACGGCGGTGAGGAGCTCGAGGCGTTCGTCGGCAGCGAAGACCGCGTCTGCGCTGTACGCACCAAGCGCGGACTCGAATTGCCGGCGCAGGCTGTCGTGGTTGGCGCCGGCGTGATGCCAGACATCCAGTTGGCCCGTGGCGCGGGACTCGAGCTGGGGGAGTCGGGCGGCATCAGGGTAAATGCCCGGCTCGAGACCTCGGCGCCCGGCATCTTTGCAGCGGGTGACGTCGCGGAGTTCGATTCAGAGATACACCCGGCGGGACGGTTACGGGTCGAACACTGGGAGGTGGCGGCAGCGCAGGGTCGACGTGCTGCCGCGGCGATGCTGGGAGCGGAGCTGCCCGAGGAGGAGATTCCCTACTTCTTCTCCGATCTCCACGACTGGCTCTCATACGAGTACATCGGCCCCGCCAAGGCATGGGACCAAGTAGTCATGAGCGGCGCGCTCGACAAGGGTGACTTCTGCGCCTGGTACCTGGACCACGGGACTGTCGCCGCTGTTCTGGTCGCCGGGCGGCCGGGTGAGCTTGAACGGGGACGGCGCCTGTTCAATAAGACGGTCGATCCCGGCGAGCTTGGCGATCAACTGGCGCGACCCACCGGGGCATGAGCGCGGGCGGGCAGCAAGCCCATCGCTGCCAATCGTCGGCGGTGTTGCGCCAGGATGCGGGCGCGGATCTCCGCCGGCAGGGCGGGACCCCACGCATCGACTGCCGCCTCCGCCTCGTCCAGCAGCGTCGCGGTCGTCTCCGGTTCATGGCGGAGCGCGAGCATGCAGCGGAGGCCGAATCCGACGTGCCAACGCTCGTCTCGCTCGACCAGCTCTACGCCGTGCCGGACGCCCGGCAAGGCGCCGTCGCGGAGCTCGGTGAGCAGAGCATGCTGTCCGGCGGCGAGCACTACGCCCTCGAGGATCAGGTGATACAGCGCGACAGCGTCGGCGAGCCCAGCGCGTCCAAGCGACAACGCCGAGGCCGTCTCCGGGAGACGACGCTCGAAGAGCTCGAGCAGGACCGGCGGGGCCAGCAGGCGGACAAACTCCCGTCGCCGGTGGGCATCGCTCGGCGGCGCCCCGAGGATCTGCGCCGCGATCCGATCGAACAAGCGGTAGTGCCGACGCTCGTCGGCTTGCTGTGCGGCGAATACCGTCGCCATGGCCGGTTCACCGGCGGCGAGTGCGAACGGCGCCAGCTCGTCCGCGACCCGATACTCAGCTATGCAGAAGCCCGCGAGCAGGACGGTCAGCCGGCGGCGGCGCCCAGAGTCCAAAGCCGACCACGAATCAGCGTCAACAGTCAAGTCGAGCGCGTCCGGATCCCAGCGAAGGCGCCCGGCCAACGCGGCGAAGTAACGCGGCCCGGCGATCATCTACAAGGCAACGTCGTCCTGGGGCGAGAAGTCGTCCTTGCTGGCTCCGCAGACCGGACACGACCAGTCATCGGGAATGTCCTCGAACTTCATTCCCGGCTTGACTCCGCCGTCCGCGTCGCCCTCGGCGGGGTCATAGACGTACCCGCACAGCTCGCAAATCCACAGCTGCGTGTCCGCCACCGCGCGGAGCGTATCAAAGGATTACCAAGTGGGACGAGGAACGACGAGTACCTACAAGTGACACAATTCTGGCGACAGGCGCGGAAACGTCAAACGTAGAGGAGACGTGAGGATGACCGAGGAAGAACTGCTCGAGCGGATCGGCGCCGGCAAGCTGATCGAGGGACCCGAGTACGCCACCGACAAATACGTCGAGGGTTTGAAGCGCACGCTGGTTGTGTCCGGCGACACCGAGCTGATCTCGGCTCCGGCGTACATGCGAGCCGCCCGCAACGCGCCGAAGATCAACTCTTACATCTCGGTGGCCGGGATCGCCCAGGACGAGCTCGGTCACGCTCACATCGCCTACCGGCTGCTGCGCGACCTGGGCACCGACGTGGAGGCGCTCGTATACGAGCGGGACCCAAAGGACTTCCGGCATCCCTACGCGTTTGACGTGCCGCTGGACACGTGGGCGGAGATGGTGGTGGCCAACGGCTTCTACGACCGCGCCGGATTCTGCCTCCTGGACGACATCTTCCAGAACTCGAGCTACGGGCCATGGAAGCGCGCGCTGGTGAAGGTCGAGCGCGAAGAGAACTTCCATTTGCGCCACGGCGAGCGTTGGATGGCGACGATGGCGGCCGATCCGGAGCAAAAGAAGGAGCTCCAGGCCGCGGTCGACTGGATGTTCATGATGACGCTCGAGTGGTTCGGGCTGCCCGACACGATGAAGCGCCACGGCGAGCAGATCGCCTACGGCATGAAGGGGTCGACGAACGACGAGCTGCGGCAGACCTGGATGTCGACGGCCGTGCCGCTCTGCGAGCAGCACAGAATCGACGTGCCAGCGCACTACGACGAGGCCTCCGAGACCTGGGCCATAGACGCCCCATTCCCGTGCGAGTTCGACGAGAACGAGAAACGTTGGGACTTCGACGGCGGCGAGATCTCATGGGAGCAGGTGATGGAGCGCTGGAAGCGGCGTGGCCCGGCCAACGAGGAGTTCGTCGAGCAGCTCCAGCGGGGCTACAAGCAGCTCTCGAAATCTCTGGAGGTGGCAGCGTGAGGGCAACCGCCCAGGATCTCGAGGCGGCCCTCCGTCACGTACACGATCCCGAGTATCCGATCTCGGTGCTCGACATGGGCCTGATCCGCGGCCTCGGCGTGGAGGGCAAGACGGCACGTGTGAGGCTGACGTATACGTCGATGGGATGTCCCTGCAAGGAGATGATCGCCGACGACATCCGCGACGCTCTGCTCGCCGTGGAGGGCATCGAACGGGTCGAGGTCACGGAGGTCTTCGAGCCGTGGACGCACCGCGATCTCAGCCGCCGAGCAAAGCAAACGTTGAGTGAGCTGGGGGTGACGTGATGAAGGCCGAGCGAGATCAGGAGTACTACGACGTGTTCGCCAGGCGCAAGGCCGATGAGCCGCTCGAGCACATTGGCACGGTGGGGGCGAGCGAGCCCTCGGATGCCGAGGTGTTCGCATTCAAGCTGTATGACCAGTGGAAGTGGTCAGAGCTGTTCGTCGCGCGCCAGGCCGAGATCATCGAGGTGGTGCGAACGCCATGAGGTACTTCGTATTCGCTCGCCAGGAGTACGACCAGCCGGTTGCCCGTCACGGGATGATCACCGCCGATGATGAAGCTGCGGCCACGAAACAGGCGCGAGAGCGCCTCGGCGACTGGCTCGAGGTCCGGCTCATCCCGGAGGAGAGCGTCCGGTGGATTATCGGTCCACTGCCAGCCGAGCAGCTGCCCGAGGCGGAGCGAGAGGAGGTGGCCGCGTGAGCTCCTCTGAATCAGAGCTGGATCGAGTCGTCCCCGAGCACTGGTCTGTCACCGACGATGACGAGGCGCTGGCGGCGATGGTCAACCTCGTCGTGGTACTGGCGGACAACAAGTTCTTTCTCGGCCGTCGCTTCTCCGAGTGGTTGTCGGGAGGTCCGTCGCTCGAGAGCGCCGTCGCGCTGGCGGCGATCGCCCAGGAGGAGCTCGGCCACGCCCGGGCGCTGTATCCCCTGCTCGAGGAGATGCCGCTGGTCGACACGCCGGGCCCTCTGCAACGCGGCGCCGAGCGTCAGCGCAAGTACTGCATGAGCGCTCTGAGCGAGCCATGGGACTGGTGGGCCGACGTCGTTGCCGGGTTGATCCTTGTCGACCCAGCGCTCACTATTCTGTTCCGAGCGCTCGACAGCTCGCGCTACGACGACCTTCGTCAGCGTGCCGCCCGCGTGCCGTCTGAGGAAGTCTTTCATCGCAAGTACGCCGACGGCCGCGTGAGAGATCTTGCGCGCACAGCCCAGGGCCGCGAGACGCTGCAACGCAGAATCGACGTAATGCTGCCCGAGGTGCTGATGTGGTTCGGCCCGTCGTACGAGCCGGGCGTCGCCGCACTGAAGCGTCAGGGACTGATCAAGTACGACAACGAGGAGATGCGCGAGGTGTTCCGGACCGATGTGTTTCCGACCCTCGAGGAGAACGGCTTGCGCCTCGAGATCGGCGACCTGCCGTGGGAGCGATGGAACAATCTGCAGCGGCGACTGGGCTGAGTGAGCACGACGGGCGCAGCTGCCCGTGGTGCGGCTCTCGTCAGACCGAGCAGATCGGCGACTGGGGCCCGCAGTTGCTCACGGAGCAGTGGATCTGTCACGCCTGCCGCACGCCGTTCGAGCGCATCCGGCGTGAGCCGTGAGCACCGGTCCGCTTCTCCGCGAGCTGGACGAGGCGGGCATCCTGCTGGTGACTCTGGCTCGCCCCGAGGCTCGCAACGCTCTCGACGACGAGTTGACTGCGGCGCTGAGCGAAGCACTCGATGAGGCGGCAGGCGATCCTGACACGCGAGCGATCATCGTTACAGGCGCCGGCGAATCATTTTGCGCTGGAGGCGATCTCGGGCGCTTCGAGCGCGAGTGGACGCCGAGCGCCTTTCGCCTGTACTCGCACCGCCTGACCACGATGATCGCGGGAATCGAACAGCTGGAGAAGCCCGTGGTCGCGGCCATAAACGGCTCCGTCACCGGCGCCGGCACACAACTGGCCCTGGCCTGTGACCTCAGGCTGGCTGCACCGAGCGCGCGGATCCTATTCCGCGAGGGACGCCTGGGCATCATTCCCAGCCACGGCGGCGTGACCCGGCTGGTCAAGCTCATCGGTCTTGGGCGCGCGCGTGACGTGCTGCTCGGTGGCGAGCAGCTCGGCGCCGCGGAAGCCGAACGCGTCGGGCTGCTCACCGCCGTGATCGCTGATGGCGATGTGGTGGGGGCAGCGCGGGAGCGCGCCAGGTCGGCGCTCAAACGCTCGGCCGAGGCTTACGGCGCGGCGAAGCGCCTGTTGGCGATTGCGGCCGACGCCTCGATGCAGGCCGGACTGGCCGCCGAGGCGCTGGCGCAAACATCGCTGATCACCACCACAGAGCACCGCGAAGCCGTGGCCAGAGCCCGGCGGCGAGGCGGCTGAGGTGGCCACGCTTGTCGAGTTTTGTGGTCGCCGGCCGCGCATCGCCGAGGGCGCCTGGCTGGCTCCCACGGCAACGGTGATCGGCGATGTCGAAATCGCCGCGGGCGCCAGCTTGTGGTTTGGAGCCGTGCTGCGGGGCGACTTCGGCAGCATCCGCGTGGGCCAGGGAGCGTGCGTTCAGGACAACGCCGTCGTGCACTGCGCCTCTGACCTTCCCACGCTGGTCGGGGAGAACGTCACGGTCGGTCACGCGGCGATGCTCGAAGGCTGTGTGATCGAGGACGACGCCTTGATCGGCATGGGCGCGATCGTGCTCCAACGCGCTCGGGTTGGAACGGGCGCGATGGTGGCCGCGGGGTCGGTCGTAACCGAAGGAGGTGAAGTCCCGGCGGGAACGCTCGCCGCCGGCGCCCCCGCGCGGATAAAGAAGGAGCTGGGCGGCTCGTCCGCCGATTGGGTCAGCGTTGCGGCGCGCGAGTATCGAGAGCTCGCGGGGCGCTATCGGACGGGCGCCCGTCTTCTGGAGCCATGAACGGCCACGAACCGCGTCACCGCCGCCAGGGTCTGCTCTGCTGCCTGGACGTGCGGAGCGTGCCGACAGGGAAGGACCACGCGTTCCACCGGGCCGCGCACGCCGCTCGCCACCGAGTCGAGCTGCGCCAGGCTGCTGTAGGGGTCGGCATCGCCCTGGATCAACAGCAGCGGAACGTCGATCGCGGAGAGCAGTCCCTCGATGTTCCAGGACTCGAAGTCGGGATTCAGCCAGACGTCGTTCCAGCCGTAGAACGCCGCATCGACGTTACGGTGGTGGGCGGCCATGCGCTCGCGTCGGCCGCCGTGTTCGTAAAGCGTCTTGGCGCGCCTGATCTCGGCCAGGTTCTTCTTCTCGACGAACACGTGGGGAGCTATGCAGACCACGGCGCTCACCGGGTGCTCGGCGGCATGGATGAGGGCGATGGAGGCGCCATCGCTGTGGCCGATCAGGACGGGACGCTCCACGGCCCAGCCCGCGAGCAGCCGGGGGAGGACCTCGCGGGCCTCCTCGTGCATGAAGGCCGGCGTGCGCGGGGCCAGCGGAGGATCGGAGTCGCCGTGCCCCAGCCGCGAGTACACGAGCGCGCGCCGGCCGGTGCTCTGGGCGACCCGGGCCGGGAAGCCCTCCCACAGACTGACCGAGCCAAGCCCTTCATGCAGGAACACGAGCGCGGGCTGCGATGGGTCTCCGGGAAGCTCCTCACATTCGATCCGCCGTCCGTCGATTTCCGTCAGCACGGACCCTGACATACCCTTCCCGTCAGTTTCGTATCGATACCGTCCAGAATCGAAGCATAGGGAGGATCCCGTGAGCGCAACCGAGACAACCGCCACGCTCGGCCCCTTCATCGCCGGAAACCCGGAGCCACTCGGCGACTCCGTGCAGGAGATCCACGATCCGGCCACACAGCACCTCGTCGGGCGCGTAACGGCCTCCAGCGCCGAAGACGTCGACCGTGCGGTTCGCGCCGCCCAAGAAGCCTTCGCCGGCTGGTCCGCTCGCGGGATCGCCGAGCGCGGCGAGATCGTGGCCCATGCAGCCCAGGCGGTCCGCGCTGCCGGGGATGAGCTGGCGCCGCTGCTGACCGGGGAGCAGGGCAAGCCGCTGCGGGAGGCGCGAATCGAGCTGAATAAAGCGGCCGAGACGCTCGAGCATTACGCCGGGCTGGCCAAGCAGCTACGCGGCGTCTTCGTGCTCGGCCTCGATCCTGGAGTCAGCGGGCAGGTACTGCGTCGGCCGCTCGGAGTCGTCGCCGCGATCGTCCCCTGGAATTTCCCCACGACACTGCTGGCGAACAAGCTCGGCCCCGCGCTGGTTGCCGGAAACACGGTGGTCGCCAAGCCCGCGGACACCACGCCGCTCACCACGCTTCGACTAGCCGCGATCATGCAGGAGGCCGGTTTGCCTGCCGGAGTGTTCAACGTTGTTCCGGGGCGGGGCGCCGAAGCGGGTGAGGCGCTGGTCACGCATCCGCTGGTGCGCAAAGTGGCCTTCACCGGTTCTACGCCGACGGGAGCACGCATCATGTCGCTCGCCGCCGAGGGCACAAAACGGCTAACGCTCGAACTGGGCGGTTCTGACCCGATGATCATCCTCGAGGATGCCCAGCTCGCCAAAGCGGCCAGCGCCGCGTCGATGGGGCGGTTCTTCAACTGCGGCCAGGCCTGTCTGGCGGTCAAGCGGCTGTACGTGGCGGAGTCAGTGGCTGACGACGTGGTCGAGGCGGTCGTGCGAAAGGCCAGCCGGCTGACCGTGGGCCGCGGAATCGACAACGACGTGCAGCTGGGGCCGCTGCACTCCGAGCGCCAGCGAGATCTGCTCGAGGACCAACTCCGCCGCACGCTGGATCAGGGCGGCGAGATTCTGACCGGAGGTCGGCGTCCCGAAGGCGACGAGCTGAGCGACGGCTGGTTTTACGAACCGACGATCGTGCTCGAGCCGCCGCACGACTCGCCGATGGCCATCGAAGAGGTGTTCGGACCCGTGTTGCCAATCTGGCGCGTGCGCGATCTCCACGAGGCGATCGAATACGCCAATGCCTCGCCGTTCGGCCTCGGATCCTCAGTCTGGACCTCGGATCTGGACTCGGCCGCCGAGGCCGCCGAGCGCCTGGAATGCGGGTACACATGGATCAATTCGCCGACCAAGGTCTATGACGAGCTGCCGTTCGGCGGGGTCAAGTCAAGCGGGTTCGGCAAGGAGCACGGCTCAGAAGCATTCGACTACTACACCGATCAAAAGGCCGTGGTCGTACGCCGGCGCGCCCGCGGGTAGGCGGGAGCGCATCAATCGGTTCACGGAAACCCCCGGGGGCCGCCAACGTCGCGGTCCCAGCGTCTCGGGGTGGCGGGCCGATACGCTCATCAAAGGACGTAATGCGATCCGGCTGCCATGAGCTCTCCGCCAAGCCCTAGAGATGAATCCCCCTTGAAGTCGCAGGCCGAGTCTGGGCCGCCCGGCGCGGGCCAAGTCGAGTCTCGCCCGCGCGGCGCGACCCAAACCGAGTCTGGGCCGCCCGGCGCGGGCCAAGCCGAGTCTCGCCCGCGCGGCGCGACCATCCGGCACGAGGAGCTTGCTCACGTTTACTGCTCCTTGGCGCGGACCTGGTCGGTGATCGGCGAGCGCTGGACGATGCTGATCATTCGCGAGGCGTTCCGCGGAACCCGCCGCTTCGATTCCTTCCAGCAGCGCCTCGGCGTCGGGCGCAACGTTCTGTCCAACCGCCTGGGCCGTCTGACGGCAGAGGGCATTTTCGAGCGCGTCCGGTATCAGCAGACTCCCGACCGCTACGAGTATCGGCTCACCGAGAAGGGAATGGACCTATACCCGGTTCTGCTCATGCTCATGAGATGGGGCGACGCCTACAAGGTCGACGAGCCACCCGTGCGGCTCTATCACAAGGACTGCGGCGAGCTGGCATTGCCCGAGCTCCGGTGCAACCACTGCGGCGATCCGGTCGGGTTGCACTCGCTGCGGGCCGAATATGCGCCCGACGCGTGGTGACCGCGGATCGCGAAATCGCGGCGTTGGTCACTAATTGATATCTTCCCTGAGCGGCCGGGAGGCCGGCAAGGGAGAGTTCTGTGGCCGAGATGTTCATCGCCGGTGAGTTCACCGGGTCGGAGCGAGAGAGAACGACGGTAGCCAGTCCTACCGCCGGCGACGCCGTTGACACCGTGCCGGAGGCCACTGCCGCCGACGTCGACGCTGCCGTGGAGGCCGCAAGCCGCGCCTTCGATCCCTGGTGGAATACGCGCGCCAGCCGGCGAGGCGAGCTCCTGCACCGTGGTGCCCGGCAAGTCCTGGCCCACCGCGACGAGCTGGCGCGGCTGCTGACGGCCGAGCACGGCAAGACGCTGCGGGAGGCGGGACTCGAGATCCATCGTTTCGTCATCACGCTCGAGCACTGTGCGGGACTGGCGCGAGATCTCCGCGGCAGCCATGTTCCCGACCTCGACCACAACACCTACGGTCTCGTCGTCCGTCGTCCGATCGGTGTGGTGGCCGCGGTCGTGGCATGGAACTTTCCTACTCTGTTACTGGCCAACAAGATCGCGCCCGCGATCGTCGCGGGTAACACTGTCGTGGCCAAGCCCGCGCCGACCACTCCGCTTACCACGCTGCGGATCGCCGAACTGCTTCACGAGGCCGGCCTGCCGGCGGGCGTCCTCAACGTCATTTGTGGCGGTGCGGAGGCCGGGGAGGCGTTGGTCCGCCACCGCGGCGTTCGGAAGGTCGCCTTTACCGGCACGACCGCGACCGGGGAACGCGTCGCGGCCGCGGCGGCGTACGGCGCCAAGCGGGTCGCGCTCGAGCTCAGCGGATCGGACCCATTCATCGTCTGCGAGGACGCCGACCTGGACGCCGCGGCAAGCGCAGCGAGCGTCGGGCGGTTCTTTAACGCTGGCCAATCCTGCCTGGCCGTAAAGCGCGTGTACTGCGCCGAGGGCGTTCTCGACCCGTTCCTCGAGCGCCTGCTCGTTCGCGTCGAGAGGCTGAAGGTCGGTCCTCCCACCATGGGAGGGACCCTCCTCGGTCCGCTTCACACAGAGGCCCTGCGTGACCGTCTCGAGCGGCAGTTGGCGGACGGGATCGAGTCTGGGGGCGAGGTGCTTGCCGGCGGTGGGCGTCCCGACAAAGATGAGCTGGATTCCGGCTGGTACTTCGAGCCAACGGTCATATCCGCTCCTGGTCACGAGTCGAGGCTGGCGACTGAAGAGGTGTTGGGCCCCGTACTGCCGGTTTGGGGGGTAGCCGGCCTGGAGGAGGCAATCGAGCATGCCAATGCCTCACCGTTCGGGCTCGGGTCGTCGGTCTGGACCCACGACCTCGACGCCGCCACCCACGCCGCCCAGCGCCTCGAATCGGGCTACACCTGGATCAACTCCCCCCAACGTCTCTACGATGAGCTTCCGTTCGGGGGCATCAGCGCCAGCGGCTACGGCAAAGAGCACGGCCGTGAAGCCCTGGAGCAGTACACGGAGTCGAAGTCGGTGGTCGTGCGCCATCGCTCGCCGCGGCCGGCGCCAGGATGGCCACGGTGACCATCCGAGAGGTGCCCGAGCGTTACAACGCCTGCGAGATCCTCGACCATAACCTCGAGGCCGGCCGTGGCGAGAAAGTCGCGATTCACTGCGGCTCGGACACTGTCACCTACGCGGGACTGGTAGACCGTACGCACGCGTTCGCCAGCGCTCTACGGGAGGCCGGTGTGCGACGGGAAGAGCGCGTACTGCTGATCCTCGACGACACGCCGGCGTGGCCGACTGCTTTTCTCGGGGCGATGCGCTTGGGCGCGGTCCCCGTACCTGTGTCGTTTCTCGACAAGCCACAGAACTTCGCCTATTACCTGCGTGATTCCTATGCCGACGTGGTCGTCGTCGAGGGGAGCATTGCGGACATGCTGGTGAGCGTGCTCGATGAGGTGCCCTCGCGCCCCAGGATCTGGTCGGCGAACGGCGAGATCGAGGGTGCCGAGCCGCTCGAGGGGCTGCTCTCCAGGCACTCCGGAGCGGAGGTCGCGAGGTCCGATACCCATCGCGACGACGTGGCGTTCTGGCTGTACTCCTCGGGCTCGACCGGCAAACCGAAGGGCGTCGTCCACCTGCATCACGACATTCCGTACACGTGCGAGACCTATGCCCGCCAGATCCTCGAGATCAACGAGTCGGACATCACGCTATCGACGACCAAGCTCTACCACGCGTACGGGATGGGTAACGGTCTCTCGTTCCCCTATTCAGCCGGTGCGTCTACGGTGCTCTTGCCCGGACGGGCCAATCCCGAGACCACGCTGGAGGCAGCCGCGCGTGAGCGGCCGACGCTGTTTTTCTCCGTCCCCACGCTCTATAACGCCATGCTCAATCTTCCGAATGCCAAGGAATACGACCTCTCCAGCGTCCGCCGCTGTGCCTCGGCTGCCGAGCCGCTGTCGCCCACGGTGCTGCGCCGCTGGCGCGAGACCTTTGGCCTCGACATTCTGGACGGCATCGGCTCGACCGAGATGTTGCACATCTACTGCTCCAACCGTCCTGACCACATCGTCCCGGGGACCAGCGGCGAGCCGGTACCCGGCTACGAGATCAAGCTGCTCGATGACTACGGCCGTGAGGTGCCCGACGGCGAAATCGGCAACCTTCACGTACGCGGTGACTCGGCCCATGCCTTCTATTGGCACCAGCACGAGAAGACGAAGGCGACGGTGAAGGGCGATTGGTTTTTCACCGGCGACCGCTACCGGCACGCTGAGGAGGGCGGGTACGTCTACGAGGGGCGAGCCGACGACATGATCAAGGTCGGGGGTCTGTGGGTCTCGCCGATTGAGGTCGAGTACGCGCTGGCCGAACATCCGCTCGTGATCGAGGCTGCGGCGGTCGGAGTGCGCGCGGAGGAGACCACGCGCGTGAAGGCCTACGTCACCTGCCGAGAGCACAGCCAACCGCACGATCAGCTCGCGGCCGAGCTGCAGCAATGGTGTAAAGCGCGGCTGCGCCGGTACGAGTATCCGCACTACTTCGTCTTCGTCGAGGATCTGCCCAAGACGCTGACCGGCAAGATTCAGCGGTACAAGCTCCGCGAGTTGGACCAGCACCCCGAAGGGTCACCCGGACTGGCGGGGACCTCCCGGGGCTAGCCCGGCCACGCTGACTCCGGCCTCGCCGGCTGGCAGCTGACTATGCTGCGCCTTCGTGAAGGATCAGCTGCGACGACGATCGGTCGGCGCTCCCGCCGCGCGCTCCGCGCTGCTCACCGTGTTGGGCGAATACGTCATACCGGTGTCCGGTAGCGCATGGCAGGAAACGCTGATCAGCGCTCTCGGCGCACTGGACTACAAGCCGCAGGCGGCTCGCCAGGCGCTCGCCCGCAGCATCGCGGATGGATGGCTTCGCCCCGAGCGTCACGGGCGCCGCTCACGGGTGCATCTCGCTTCCAGCACGGCAACGATGCTGACCGCCGGGGCCGAGCGCATCTACAACTTTGGGCGCCCCTGGGATTGGGATGGCCAATGGCTGCTGGTCGTTCTAAGGGTCCCGGAGCCGTCCCGCCACGTACGGCAGCGGATCCGAACTCAGCTCGCGTGGGCAGGCTTCGGGTCACTCGGCGGAGGTGTGTACGTCTCACCCCATGTTGAGCGCGAAGCGGAGCTGCGAGCGCTGGCGGATGACAATTCCGCCGCCGAGCTCCAATCGTTTCATGCGCGATTTGGTCAAGTTGGTCAACTCGATGACGTCGTCGCCAACGCCTGGGATCTGAATGCCGTAGCCGGCACGTATCGCGAATTCATCGCCCGCTTCCAGCGTCTGCACCCCAAGACGCCGGAAGCCGTATTCGAAGCTCAGACCCGGCTCGTCCACGCCTGGCGCAAGTTCCCGTTTCTAGACCCCGATCTGCCAGAAACCATGCTCCCCCACGGCTGGCCACGCTCCAGGGCCCATGCGCTGTTTGAGGCCAAGCACGCGGCATGGCACACCACCGCCCGCGACTACTTCACGTCACTGGACGGCGTCGGCCAACCGCTAACCGGCCGGAGGCTGCGCGCGGCCTGACCGCCCGAGCGCCGTGGAAGTGGTGCCGGGCGGACCGGCCTCAGAAGCCGCGCTCTGCGGCCTCAGAAGCCGCGCTCCGTGACCGCCACCGCCCGCCGCGCGAGCTCGACTACCCCCTCGCCGAACGACTTCAGGTATGGGTCGTCTGTGGCGCCCGTAACGGCGCGCTTGTAGTTGCCCTCCATGAACACGACCGCCTTCCACAGGGCGAGCGTCACGTACCAGTCGAGCGCGCGCATCGAGCGTCCGGAGCGCTCCTCGTAGCGCGAGATCATCTCCTGGCGAGTGGGAAAGCCCTCCAGCCGCGTCACCGCCTGTAGGTCGAAGCGGCCGATGGGCTCGTCGTCGGCCTGTGCCCAATGGCTCATCAGATAGCCGACGTCGGCGAGCGGATCGCCGATCGTCGCCATCTCCCAGTCCAGAATCGCGAGCAGCCGCGCGGGAGCCTCGCGCGTCATGATCGAGTTGCCCAGCCGGTAGTCGCCGTGGACGATCGTCGCCGGCGGCGACTCGGGCAGGTTGTCCCCCAGCCAGCTCCTCACCTGCTCGACCTCCGCCAGCTCGCGCGTGCGGTTGTGCTCCCAGAGTCCGGCGAAGCGACGCAGCTGGCGCTCCAGGTAGCCGGTCGGCTTGCCGAAACCCTCGAGCCCGACTGTCTGCCAGTCGACCGCGTGCAGCTCGACGAGTCCGTCGATCAGCTCGTCGGCGACCTTTCCACGCTGGTCTGGCGTATCGAGGGCAGCCGGTAACTCGTCCGTCGCGACGACGCCGTCGACCAGCTCCATCACGTAGAAGGGGGCGCCGATCAGCTCGGGGTCATCGCAGACCGCGAGTACCTTCGGCGCGCGCACCAGCGTCGGCTCGAGCGCACGCAGCAGCCGTGCTTCGCGCAGAACGTCGTGAGCGCTGGGTGGCAGCGGTCCGCGCGGCGGGCGGCGTAGAACGACTCCTGTCGACAGCGAGAACGTTACGTTGGAGTGCCCATCGCCGATCGGCGCGGCTTCGAGACCGGCTGGCGCGGCGAGGGCATTCGCCCGCAGAAAGGCGAGCAGGGGCTCAAGTACGAGCAGAGGCTCCCGCGCGTTGCCGGCGGCCTCGGCGTGGCTTCGGACGACGTCGTCTGGCGCGAGCGCGACGCTCACAGCCGCAGCGTATCCGCTGGGGCCGCCGGGGGTTAGGCCTGGCTGCAACCGGGCTGCGAGCGCGCCCGGCTAGCTTGCGGATCGATCAGGCAGCGAGCGGGGCGCTGGCCTGAGCGCGCACGACGCGGTCGAAGCGCCAGCCGCGAAGCTGCTCTGAGCTTCCGGCGAGCCCGACGACGACGGCGCCCGTTCGCCGCTCGATTGCCGCAAGTAGCGCTGCGAGCCGGTCGCGGCGAGCGACCGCTGGTCCGGACTCGTCCGCGGCCCAGTTCGGCGCTTCCTCCTCGAGCAGGACCGTGACCCGATCTGGGTGGCGACGTGCCAGCTCGTCAAGCACGGCGTCTTCGTCGTCGCGAGCTCCGAGGACTGCCAGGAAGTCGCTCATGGGAGGAGTTTCGCGTCCGGACCTAAGGCGTTTGTCAACCGCCCCGAACAGTTTTGTGTTGATCCGGTGACGTCCGGCTGGCACATCGAGCACGCGGCACGACACCCGAGCACAAAGCCCCCGCTATTCCCGGCAGACGCCCGACCCCCCGCTACCCTCGACTAGGGTCCATGCCAGAGCTTCCCGAGGTAGAGATCACCGCGCGTCTGATCGGCAGCGCCGCCGCGGGCGCAAGCGTCAGCTCGGCGCTCGTCCCCGGCGTCAACGCGCTGAAGAGCTTCGACCCGCCGCTCGCCGAGCTCGAGGCCCGCACCATCGAGGGGGTGGGTCGGCGCGGCAAGCTGTTCTTGGCCGACTTCGAGGGTCAGCTCACGCTCTTGGTTCACCTGATGTCGGCCGGCCGCTTGCAGTTGTTCGACAAGCCGGCTTCGCTGCGCGACCGCACCTCGCGCTTCCTGCTTCGACTCGATGACGGCCGCGAGCTGCGCCTGCGGGAGTTCGGCACCAAGCAGCGGGCCTGGGTCAAGCTCCTGCGTCGCGACGAGGTGGAGGCGGAAGAGACGATCACCTCACTCGGTCCCGAGGCTTGGCCCGAGCCGCCGCCGCTGCTCGAGCTACTGGACGTGCCGAGGCCGCTGTACGCGTTGCTGCGAGACCAGCACGTGATCGCGGGCATCGGCCGCTCCTGGGTCGACGAGATTCTGCACACGGCACAGCTGTCGCCGTTCAAGCGCGGCTCAGACATGGACCAGCCGGAGTCAGAGCGCCTGCGAGCGGCGATCATCGCCCGTCTCGGCGGTGCCGTCGCCCACTACGAGCACGCCATCTCGCTGCCCATTCCCGACAAGCTGCCGATGCCGCTGACCGTTCACCGCCGCAACGGCGAGCCCTGTCCCCGCTGCGGCGACCGGCTCGAGGCCGTCTTCTACGAGGACTACGTCATGTGCTACTGCCCGACCTGCCAGACGGACGGCAAGCTCATGAAAGACCGCCGGCTGTCGCGGCTGCTGAAATAGTGACCGAGCTGTTGAAATAGTGACCGTGCCCCTCGAACCCGGACAGCCTGCCCCCGACTTCACGCTTCCCGACCAGCACGGGAACCCCGTCAGGCTGTCCGACTTGCGGGGGCAGACCGTGGTGCTCTACTTCTACCCCAAGGCCGATACCCCCGGATGCACGACCCAGGCGTGTGGCGTGCGTGACCACCGGACCGACTATGAACACGCGGGCGCGGTCGTGTACGGCATCTCGCCCGATTCGGTCGATGAGGTAAGGGGGTTCGACGACAAGTACGGCCTCGGCTTCCCGCTGCTGGCTGACTCGGACCACGCCGTCGCCGAGGCCTACGGGGTCTGGACCGAGAAGTCGAGGGACGGGCGCAAGTTCATGGGCAATGCGCGCACGACGTTCGTGATCGGTCATGACGGAACGATTCGAGACGTATTCAGGGACGTCAAGCCCGCCGAGCACGATGAGCTGCTGTTGGGGGCGCTGTCCGGGACGATGCCGTAGCTCGCGTCCACTGCCCCGCTTGCCTGTAGTCGCAGGGGGAGGAGGCGCACTCGCCGCTCGCGCCCTCCGGCGCACGCGGGGTGTCCCCGGCCCGGCGGGGCGCGTCACGCCCCGGAGCTACGCCGGTCCTACTGCAGCCCTTCGCGGGCCTCGCGCACGAGCGTCACGGCCTCGGGAAACACGATCGCCATCACCGCGCGCAGCTGCTCGGCCTGCTGATCGGTTGTCCCTTGGATGTTCGCGCGGTTGATCGCGGCCACAGTCAGATCGACGGCCAGTTTGATCGCGTTGTCCGCCCACGCCAGGCGTTGGGCTCCCTGCATCTGCTCGGCGAACTCGCCGAGCCGCCGCTGAAACTCCTCCGGATCACCGAACAGGTCGCCTAAGCCGCCGCTGCCTTCCATGTCGCCAATGGTAGCCGCCGCGCAGAACCGCAATGTTCCCCACGACCGGCGAGACCGGCCGCTAGCTCCGCCAGCCGCGAGCTCCGCCGGCGGCGAGCTCCGCAGGCCGTGAGCTCCGCCAGCCGCCGACGGCACGGCGGCCGGCTGTAAGAGCAGCCAGAGCCGCCCCCGCGGCCGCCCGTCCGTACACTGCCCCCTGCGATGGCCTCATCTGACACGGACCTCGTGCTGCGCGAGCGCGTCGACCGCGCGATCGCCCTGCTCGCGCCGCTGCTCTACCTCATACGGCCGACTAGCCGGCGGGAGAGCTCGGCATGAGCGCCGTCGCCGCGCGCGACAGGCTCTCCTACGAGGCGCGGGTCCGCCCCCGCCAGGCGATCGTCGCCGTCGCCGCCGGCGTTCTGTTGGTCCTGGCGGCCGTGTTGCAGCTGTCGGGGCCGCACGCCAACGTCTCAGAGCTGACGCTCGGCCTGATCACCGAGCACAAGCGCTTTGGGCTCGACCTGATCGGGGCCGTGATCGAGGGGCTGGGCTGGCTAGCGGTCGGCTGGACGCTCACGTTCCTGTTCGACGCCATACGGGCGCGCGACTCGCAGGTCCATAGCTTCATCCGCTACGTCGGGCTGGCTGGCGCGCCGCTGGCGGCCGCTGGCATCGTCGGCTACATCGCCGTGTACGGCACCAAGGCCAACCAGTTTTTCACCCAGGGCAGCGAAACCTACCCCCAGGCCAACCACCTGGTGGGCGGATCCGCGCTGGCCGCTTTCCAGATCCTCGACTATGCCGGCGAGCTGCTGCTGGCGGTGGCGTTCGTGCTGGTCTCGATGCAGGCGATGCGCGTCGGGCTGCTGACCCGCTTCATGGGCTATCTGGGGATCATCGGCGGGATCCTGGTGCTGTTCGTGATCACGCCCGTCCCGATCGTGCAGGCGTACTGGTTGGGTGGGTTGGGGGTCCTGTTCGCCGGGCGCTGGCCCACCGGCACGCCGCCGTCGTGGCAGTCGGGAAGGGTCGAGCGCTGGCCCTCCTCGCAGCAGCTGCGTGAGCAGCGAACGCGCGACGCCGCCGCCCGGCAGCGCTCGAAGCCGCAGCCCAAGCCGGCGCCGGTCGCCACCGCCTCGGAGTCCGCCGGCGCCCGGGGCCCCCGCTCGACGATGCCCAAGCGCAAGCGCAAGCGCCGCAAGTAGCGACGCTCGCGGCCGAACTCCCGCCGCCGAAGTAGCGCCTCGCCCGCCCACCGGCTGCCGCTCGTCGCGCTCTGACAGCCGCTCAGCGCCGATCCCGCCCCGTTCAGCGATCCGCCGTTGCGCGGTGTAGGCCACGTCTGCCAGTTTCGCTGCCACTAGCAGTCCAATCCGAGTAGGAGGGAAGCTATGGAGTCAAGTCGTATCCGGGTCGGTGCGCGAGAAGCCGATGTGGCACCGGCCCCGGACCCCACGGGCGGTCGCGCCGCCGCCGCCGGCTGGACGCCGGCGGATCCGGCGCCACTGGGGCTTGCGGCGTTCGCGGGCACAACGTTCGTGCTTAGTCTGATCAACGCCAACCTGATTTCCGGACCGCTCACTGACCTGCCGGTGGTGCTCGGGCTGACGCTGGCCTATGGCGGGGTTGCGCAGCTGCTCGCCGGAATGTGGGAGTTCCGGACGGGGAACACGTTCGGGGCGGTGGCCTTCACCTCGTACGGCGCGTTCTGGATCTCGTTCTACATTCTGGTGAAGGTCGGACTGCCTCCGCTTATCGCTCTGAAGAACCCAGGGCACGTGAACGCCGCCCTCGGCGCTTACCTCTGGATGTGGGGAATCTTCACCACCTACATGTTCGTCGCTTCGCTGCGGACCACCGGCGCGGTTGCGGCAGTGTTCCTGTTGCTGGCGGCGACGTTCATCATCCTGGCGATCGGCAACTCCGGCGGCAACACCAGCACGATCAAGGTCGGCGGCTACGTCGGTCTGGTCACCGCGATTGTGGCCTGGTACGCGTCGTTTGCGGCCGTCATCAACTCGACCTTCGGTCGGATCATGCTTCCGGTCTTCCCGCTCAGGGCTACCTGACTCCGGAACAAAGCCGGATGAAAAGGGGGCCGGCCAGGTGCCGGCCCCCTTTGTATGGTCGCTAAGGCATGTTTGCCCGGGAAACATTGGCCGACCAGACCGCGACGCGCGGGCGGCAAGCGCCCTACTAGACCCCGAGCGTCCGGCGCAGGTCGGCAACGTGCCGGCGCGCGACGGGAATCGTGTGCTCGGCGGAGAAGGCAAGCTCGGCCGTCCCGCCGAGCTGGGGGCGCAGCTCGAGCGCCTGGACGAGGTTGGCCACGTACTGGCGGTGCACGCGCACAAAGCCGAATTGCTCCCAGCGACTCTCGATGTCGGCGAGCGTCGCGCGCAGCAGATAGCGCCCGTCGCCGGTCACGATCCGGACGAAGTCACCATGCGCCTGCGCGTAGAGGATCTCGTTGCGAGGCACGAGGCGGATGGCGCCGGTCCTGGCGCTGGCCACGGCGACCATGTCGTTCTCGGACGGGGCACGCCCGTCGTGACCGCGGCCGTTGGCAAGCTCCGGCCGGTCGCGGTCTAGGGCCGTGACGATGCGCTCGATCGTTTCCTCTACACGGTGGCGGCCGACGGGCTTGCGCAGATAGTCGAGCGCCGCAAGCTCGAACGCATCGACGGCCGCCGCGTCGAAGGCGGAGACGAATACGATCTGGGGCGGGGACGCAAAGCGCTTCAGGACGCGTGCCAGTTCGAGGCCGTCGAGGTCGGGCATGCGGACGTCGAGAAAGATCGCGTCGTAGCGGTGCGCCGATGCCTTGACCAGCGCGTCGTGGCCGTCGGATGCGCATTCCACCTCCTCTACCGCCGGGGAGGAGCGCAGCAGCCGCGCCAGGTCCTCGAGCTGCGTGTGCTCGTCGTCGACGGCCAGGATCGTCAGCCCGTCGGAGCTCATGCCAGCTCAACCAGTGGGCGACGCCCGGCGTCGGCCTTGAGGTTGGGAACGGTCATCACCGCAGTCGTGCCCTCTCCGGGCCTCGACTCGATCTTCAGCGCGTAGCGTTCGCCGAACGTGGCGCGCAGGCGCCCGTCGACGTTCGAAATCCCGATGCCGCCGCCACTGCCGGCCAGCACCTCCGAGACGCGCTCGGGCTCGATGCCACAGCCATCGTCTGAGACCACCAGCTCGACGTCGGGCCCCGCGAGGCGGCCGATCACCTCGACGCGGCCGGTCCCGGCGCGCTGCTCGATGCCGTGACGCACGGCGTTCTCCACCAGTGGCTGGACCGACATCGCCGGCACGACCGCCGACAGCGTCTCAGGCTCGACGTCGACGGTAACGTGCAGGCCGTGGCGAAAACGCGCCTGCTCCAGGCGCAGGTAGCGCTCCACGTGCCCGAGCTCTTCGGCCAGGGTGACGTACGAGCGGCCGTCGCGGAACAGGTAGCGAGTGAACTCCGCGAAGTCGCTCAAAAGCTCGCGAGCCTCGTCGGGCTGGGTGTGAATTTCACCGGCCACCGCTGCCAGCGCGTTGTAAATGAAGTGGGGAGAGATCTGAGCCCGCAGCGCACGCAGCTCGGCTTGCGCGATCCGCTCCTCCTGCTCGGCCAGCACCGACAACTCCACCTGGGCGGAGATCAGGCTCGCTGCCTCCTCTACGACGCGAAGCTCGTCGTGCCGTGGCCGTCCGACCGTGCGGTAGAAGGCGATCAGCGTTCCTGCGCGCTTTCCTTGGACGAGCAGTGGCGCCATTACCGCCGAGCGCAGCGGGCACGTCGGATCGGAGGAGACGAGTCGGGGCTCGATGTGGAGGCGGTCATCAGCCGTTCGAGCCAACAGCCGTGAGAGCAAATCGCCTGGTCTGACCTGTTCGCGCCCCTCCCCGTCGATCGCCAGAACCGCGAGGGTGTCGGCCAGCGCGATCGCCGCGGCGCCGGTCAGCGCACGAAGATGCGAGGCGGCGTCTTCAGCCGTCCGCGTGGTCAGCCCGCGGCGCAGGTGGGGTAGCGTCGAGGTCGCAGCGTGAAGCGCCGACTGCATTCCCAGTGCTTCCGGCGTCTGTGCGTCCGACGGTGAGTGCAGCGACCGCCACGCCGACGCGGCAATAACCGCCAGCGCAATCCCGACCACGGCGCCCAGCAGAAAGGTCATAAAAGCTGACCTTTTAGGTTACTCCCGGCCCGGACGGCTTTCGCCGGTCCGGTGGGCTGCCTTCAAGCCCTACGGGCTGGACTGCTGGTCCGGGGTGGTGTCGTCGATGTCCTCGGGATGCTCGTGGGCTCCTTCCGGCATGCCTCCTTGTGGCTGGGTCTGCTCAGCCGGGTACCCGGGCTCTGGAGAGCTGAGGTGCTCACCCTCCGCTCCCGGGTCGTCGGGCTGCTCGTCGCCCAGGTCCTGCGGTGACTGCTGCTGATCGTCGCTCATGGCTTTCCTCCTACATCGATTCGATCTTGAGATAGCGTCGCAGCTCGGGCAGCTGTGCGGCGATGGCCGCGGCGATCACAGAGATCAGGGTTAGCACTCCGATTACCTGCATGGTCGGACTTATGCGAATCTCACTCATGCGCTTGGGACCTCCTGGTTGGTTTGCCCGCTGATGTCCTGCAGCAACGATTCGACTAACTTCACCGCCGGGTCGATGGCGGCCAGCACCGGCTCTGATAGCTGGGCGACGACGTTCTCGTCCTCGACGCTCATGCGAGTCGCGGGCTCGCAGCCGACGACGTACGTCGGAGGCGGCGAGCCGCCGAAGGTGCGAACCAGAGCCAGCACCTGGATGGGGTCCATCCCGTGGGCATCGACGGCCACATCGACTTCTTCGTCGTCGCGATCCACCTCGATCACATACAGCGTGCCGGGCGGCTCTCCCCGCGGCGTCGCGTCGAGCAGTACCACGGCGTCGTAGCCCTCCTGCATGGCGAAGGCCAAATCCATGCCCCGGATCCCAAAGTCGACCACCTCCACTCCCGGGGGCAGCTCGCGTCGCCAGAGCCGGTCGGCCACGGCCACGCCAAAGCCATCGTCGCCGAGGAACACGTTGCCGATGCCCGCCACGAGGATTTTGGGCGCCCGTTTATCCGATGCCCGCCGATCCGCGGATCGGGGTTCCTCGTCGGCCAGCGGCTCGACCTCGGCAGGCGAGAAGAAGAAGCGATGTCCGGGCTGGCGGGCCAGGCCCAGGTCTCGTCCCGGATCGTCCTCGACCACGACGGCCAGCGTGATCTGCCCGTCCATATCCTGCTCGATCGCCTCAATCACCGCTGTGCGATCCGCCAGGGCGAGATCGAAGATGTCGCCGCCGGGGCGGGGGCGCAACAGCACTCGGCTACCCGGGCGCAGCTCGCTGCCCGGGACCCTGACGGAGTCCGGTCCGGGACGCTCGAGCTCTTCCCAATATCCGCTCACCTCAGCGGGCCATTCCGAACTCGCGGATTGTTCCGTGCAGGGCCATCAGCTGTTCAGGCGTTAGCGCCTCGGTTCGCTCCAGGATCTCCCGGGCCCGAGGGTCGGACGCGGCCATCTCGGCTTTCTCCTCGTCTGTCAGCGTGAGAATGTTGAGGATCAAGAGCTGGTCGATCTCGCCGCCGTCGAAAAGGTCGCCGGGGCTCTCCGGCGCGATCCTGGGATGATCCTCGAGGATGATGGGCGAAGCGAGCATCGTGGTGTGCTCGTCATGCTCACCCACCAGCACCGGCCACAGGCCGACGTTACGGCAGCCGGACGCCGGCCCTGCCAGCTCCCGGGGAGGGTCGGCCAGCGAGACGAACCTCCCGGCGGGTGCGCTCAGCAGCAGGTGCGTGGAACAGAAGGTTTGCTCCAAGGCCTGCTGGCGAGAGCCGCGCTCAAACGGCGTTTGGTTGGCGATCCTCGCCTGGAGCCGCCAGACGTCATCAGGCAGGGCCGTCGCGCTCAGCGACAGCTCCCCGCGGAGCCCGTTCCAAGTCCGGATCAAGGCGCCGGCCGCGACGCCGTCGGGGTCAGGCAGTTGCTCTCGCTCGCTTCCGGCCGGAATCGCGATCGGGACTCGGTACCCGCCCCGCAGCTGCTCCAGCGTAAGCGCCGGAGCCTGTATCTCCCGCTCTCGCGCCTCGTCCCACGCGACGTAGCGCTCGTTGCCCAGCACCAGTTCGTCGACCGGCTCGAGCTCGCCGTTGCGCAGGCGAGCCACGCCTCTGGCGACCACGTGGAGGAAGCGGGCCGCGACCTGCACCCGCGTGTCTCCCGTGCCCTCAAGCAGGACCTCGGCCTGCATGGTCTCCATGTCGTCGGGGTGGGCCTCGCTGTGGGCCGGCGGATAGACGCCACCGAAAGTGAAGCGTCGCTGGTTCTTCAGCGCCGATCGCCGGTAGGGCCAGAGGATGTATCCCTCGTACAGGACCGCGTCGGCGATTGCCCGGATCGGATCCGCTGTCACGGGTTTTCCTCCGTGGGCAGTAGCGAGTCGATCGTCTTCTCCCAGCTTTCGAAAGCGTGACGGGCCTTGTAGGCGCTGAGCCGATCGAAGCTCTCGGAGCCGAGCCGCAGCCAAGCGCTGTTGGGGAAGTGCCGGGCCATGGTCTCTTTCCAAACCGCAACGGGCAGCCGGTACTCGACCTCGTGGTCCCACGCGATCCGCGCCGTCTGCAGTGCGCCAGCGGGGCTGGCGAAGAACACCGAGCCGCTGAACAGGAACTCGAGCGGCACCACGCCGCCCTTCAGCGCGGCGAAGTACCGCGCCGCCGTCACCTCGAGGTCGTACGTGCAAGGGGCCAGCAGCTCCACCACCGTCGAGTCGGTGAACGGGGGCACCACGGTCGTGGTGCGCAGCCAAGGCAGCGTCCGAAGGGTGGTAGCCCACCGCTCCGGTGTCCCAAACAGCTCCAGCAGCTGCTCTTGGGCCTCGGGTTCATAGCCACGCTGGCGGGCGGCGATCTGGATCTGGGTATCGAGCACGATCGAACGGACCGGATGGCCGCTGTTCGCTTCGATCCGCAGGGCGAACTTGAGCGTCGGAACCGCCGCGAATTCGAGGCTGCTCGCACCCTCCACGGCGAAGCGCAGCTCGGGGACCGAACCCTGAGCCGCCGCCTGCGCGTTCTGGATCGCCGACACGCCCGCCTACAACCACTAAGCCGGCGAGAGGTTGGGCATGCTCGGGTCGATCGGCTCGCGGTTCTTGGGGTTGACGCCGGTCGAGCGGGCAGCCGTTGAGGTGCCGTCGGCGTTATGCCCGATCATTTTGTCGTAGCTCCCGGTGGCGTTGCCCTGCTGGATGCCGGGAGTATGCGCCGGAAGGTCTGCGGTCACTTCCGCCTGACCCAGATTGATGTTTGGCATGTTTAGCTCCTTTCGGGGGCGGGTTGCGCGGTGGACGCATTGAATTTACGGGCGCGTCGGTCAAGATCGGCGAAGAAGCCGTCGATCCCCTCCCACACCTCCTTGCCGCCGGTGAAGCCGCGCCAACGTGTGCGAATCAGCGCCACCAGGCGATAGCAGTCCTCGAGCGGCACGATCCAATGGCGACGGGCGCCCTTGGCACGATTGACGAGCAGCGCTTCTACGTCGGGCTCCATGCTCGCCAGCACCGGGTTGGCGCGCTCGACCTCCTCCCAGGTGGCCAGCTCGAGCCGAGATTCGGTCGCCCCCATGGGCCCGGGGTAGAACGCCATCACCCGTCCCGCGCTGGAACTGGCGAAGAAGAAGGCCATGTCGACCGGAATCCGCAGCCGCTCCCAATCCGGATCGCTCAGCTCGAAGGGCTCCAATGCCAACCGGCGGTCGGGTACCAGCCGAAAGTGTCCCCCGCCGGCTGCCGAGCGGTCGAACAGCACCGAGCAGGCACGGCAGGCACACAGCAGCTCACGCGTCTCGAGATTGATCACGTGACGATGCTCGGCCGGTACCGGAAGGCCGCACAGCTGGCAGCGGTCCGATTGCTCCTCTGCATCAGCAGCGGGACGCTGCGTCAGCTGGCGTAGGCGTGGCGAGGAGAGCGTGGGGCCGCGGGCGCCCATGCGTCAGGCGGCCACCGGCAGCGCGACCTTGACCAACCCGTCCTCGCCCACCAGCAGCGGGACCGGCTCGAGGTGCAGTTGCGGCGAGTCCAGGCAGCGTCCCGCGCGCATCACGTCGTAGCGGTTTCCACAGCCGGGACAGCTGAGCTCTACGCCGCGCACTTCGGCGCCGGCCAGCGACTCAGCACACGCCGGGCAGACCGGTCGGTAGCCGTAGATGCTGTTCTCGAGCCTCAGGAACAGAATCGGCTGATCACCGATGGGCTTGACCACGGTCCCGCCCCCTGAGAGCTCCGGCAGGCCGCCGACCATCGTCCACTCTGCGTCAATCGGGGCCCCCGAGGGCGCCGCGCCCGCCCCCGGCATCACCTCGATTTGCAGGAGCGACGGGGCGGCGACGCCAGCCGTCGGGGTAGCCGCCGGATCCTCGGCGATTACCTCCTCGATCTCAGGGGCGGCTTTCCGGATCGCGTTCTCGATCGCGAGCTTCAGCGTCATCGTCGAGGAGGGACAGCCGCTGCAACTGCCCTCGAGACGGAGGTGAACGGCCGCTCCCTGCACCCCGAGTAACTCGACGTTGCCGCCGTGGGACTGCAGGTAGGGCCGCACCTCCTCCAGCGCATCCATCACTCGTCCCTCCAGTGGAACCGGATGAAGGCCGTGCAGCAGCAGGAGATGGGCAACGAGCTCGTCGCCGGCCAGCGCCTCGGCCAGCTCGCCGTCGTCGCGGACAGCGATCTCATCGACGATCCGCTCGAGCCCGGCCCCGTAGAGCTCGAGCAGCGCCCGGACCGCGTCCATGGACTTCTCCCTGGCCAGGGAATCGGGCAGGCTTTCGAGCTCCTCCAGCCGTCGCTCGACGTCCGCGACCAGCCCTCGCTGCTCCTCTGAGTTCATCACCGTCCCTAGCTGTGCTCGCCGAACATCGGCTGATGAACGGTGCGCAGCGTCTTGCCCTTGCCGAGATACATGTGAACTCCACAGGGCAGGCACGGATCGAACGAGCGCACGGCCCGCATGATGTCGATCCCGCGGAAGTGGTCCTGATCGTTCTCCTCGAAGATCGGCTGACCCATCACCGCGTCCTCGTAAGGGCCCGGGGTCCCGTAGGAGTCCGTGGGGCTGCCGTTCCACGGCGTCGGCGGGTAGGGATGGTAGTTGGCGATCTTGCCGTCGCGGATCACCAGGTGGTGGGAGAGCACGCCGCGCACCGCCTCGTGGAAGCCGCAGCCGATTCCCTCGTCGGGGACGTCGAAGTCCTCGAACACCTTGGTCCGTCCCGCCCGCAGCTCGTTCATGGCCTGATCGAGGAAGTGCAGCGCCATCCCCGCCGAATAGGCGACGAAGTAGATCCGCGCGCGATCACGCTCGATCGCGTTAGACCACTGCGGCACCTTCCACTCGAGCGTCTGCTCGGGCGTATTGGGCGTCTGAGGCAGGTTGATCAGGACGCTCTGACCCGTGGCCTTGACGAACGGCGTGTTGACCTTGTTGGCCAGCGCCGTGACCCACAGGCGCGCGAGCGCGCCGCCGCCAGTGTCGAGCGCCAGGTTGTCGCCGGTCCGCTTGTCGAACCACCGCGGGCTCATCACCCACGAGTAGTTGCCGCCCTCGAGGTCGCGTTTTTGCGGCCTGGGGATCGTCGTCTGGTTCCACGGATGGCGCTGGTCCACCGGATTGCCCAGCGGATCGTTACGGACGAACGTCTCCTCGCCGACCCAGTCCCCGTAGTAGGACGAGCCGAGCATGATCCGGATTCCGAGGTTGATGTCGACCAGGTTTGTGGTCACGAGCTCGCCGTCGACCACCACGCCCGGGGTGACGAACATCTCGTTGCCCCAGTGATCCATGTTCCGATAGTTGTAATCGACATGCTCTGGGTTGTTCCACGCTCCCCAGCAGCCGAGCAGGATCCGCCGGCGGCCCACCTCTTCATAGCCCGGCAGCGCGTCGTAGAAGAAGTCGAACACGTCGTCGTTCATCGCGACTGCCTTCTTGATGAAGTCGAGGCAGCGCAGCAGGCGACTCAGATAGTCGGTGAACAGCGTCGGGGTCGGCACCGTGCCCACGCCACCCGGATAGATGGTCGAGGGATGGACGTGGCGACCCTCCATCAGGCAGATCATCTCGCGCCCGATCCGGCTCATCAGCAGCGCTTCCTTGTAGGTCTCGCCGGTGAACGGGTTGTAGGAGCGCATGATGTCGCCCACGGTGCGGTAGCCGTGGATGTTGGCCCCACGCGCCTCCGTGCTCTCCGCCTTGGACCACACGCTGGGGTTGGTCTCCTTGACCATCTGCTCGCAGAAGTCCACGAACACCAGGTTGTCCTGGAAGATGATGTGGTCGAAGATGTACTCCGCTGCCTCGCCGAGGTTGACGATCCACTCGCCCAGCGGCGGCGGCTTGACGCCGTAGGCCATCTGCTGTGCGTAGCACGAGCAGACTGCGTGGTTGTCACCGCAGATGCCGCAGATCCGGCTCGTGATGAAGTGGGCGTCGCGCGGGTCCTTGCCCTTCATGAACACGCTGTAGCCGCGGAACAGTGAGGAAGTGCTCTTGCACGAGACCACCTCGCGGTTGTCGAAGTCAATCTTGGTGTAGATGCCCAGATTCCCGACGATGCGTGTGATCGGATCCCACGCCATGTCGACGAGCTTCCCGGCCTCCGGCTTGATCTCTTCCCTCACTGCCATGTCGTTTCTCCTATCGAGTTCTTCGTTCTCAGGGCTACTAGTTTCCCCAGCGCGGCGTGTATCCGGTCGTCAGCTCGCCCCGGTTGTGGCGCCATTTGGTCTCCTTGTTCATGGTCCGGTTCGTGATCCCGCGGAGCTTGCGGATCACCGGGCCATAGGCGCCCGTGATGGCGGTGGAGACGCCGCCACCAGGGGGTGCGTCCATGAAAGGCATGAACTTGTCCGGGAAGCCGGGCATCGTGCAGCCGATGCAGATGCCCCCCACGTTCGGGCACCCGCCGATGCCCGCCATCCAGCCGCGTTTGGGGACGTTGCAGTTGACCACGGGCCCCCAGCAGCCGATCTTGACCTGGCACTTGGGTGAGTTGTAGTCCTTGGCGAAGTCTCCTTGCTCGTAGTAGCCGGCGCGGTCACAGCCCTCGTGGACGGTCTTGCCGAAGATCCACTGCGGCCGCAGTGCATCATCGAGCGGGATCGTCGGGGCGAGTCCGGCAGCCTGGTAGAGCAGCCACACGAGCGTTTCCATGAAGTTCTCCGGCTGAACCGGGCAACCCGGGACGTTGACGATCGGCAGCCCGCCGGCGGAGCGGAAGTCCCAGCCCAGATAGTCAGCCAGCCCCATACAGCCGGTCGGGTTGCCGGCCATGGCGTGGATCCCGCCGTAGGTGGCACACGTACCGATCGCCACGACGCCCCAAGCCTTGTGGGCGAGCTGGTCGAGCCACCAGTTCAGCGTCAGTGGCTCGCCGGTGGCCTCGTCGTTTCCGAACGAGGTCCAGTAGCCCTCGCCGTTGATCTTCTCGTTGGGGATGGAGCCCTCGATCACGAGGACGAACGGCTTGTCCAGCTCGCCTCGCGCCGCCTGCCGAAACGGGAGCAGGAACTCCTCACCGCCCAGCGTCGGGGACAGGACCTTGTTGTGCAGATTGACCTTCGGCAGACCGGGAATCGCGCCGAGCAGCACGTCCTCGATCCCGGGCTGGCCGGCCGCGGTGATTGACACGGAGTCACCGTCGCAGCTCATGCCCTCCGAGATCCACAGGATGTGGACTTCGTCTACGCCAGCAGCCTTCTCTTCAACGGCCATGCCCTGTCCTTTCAATCGTCATCGGTTGCTCGCACTCGAGGGCGTCGACCAGCAGTTCCTCGCCGGCCACGATCTCCAGATCCAACCCGCCGCACTGCGAGCACTGCAGCGGGAACTGACTCATCGTCGTCTCTTCGCCGCACTGGCGACACAGGCCGCGAGCGGGCACCTCCTCGATAACCAGCTCGGCGCCCTCCAGGACGGTGCCGTCGCTCAGCAGCTGGAACGCGAACTCCAGCGCCGACGGCACCACCTGACGTAGGTGGCCGACCTTGATCTCAACCCTGCTTACGGGCCGGCCGGCGGCGTGCCGAGAGGCGATCGCGACTACAGCTTCGGCTAGCGAGAGCTCGTGCACCAGGCCGACTACTTCAGCCGGTCCTCGCCCGTGACCCCGCCATCCACCAGCTCGATGATCGGTCAGGTATCGATGGGCACACGAGAATCTTCGCTCCTCATCCAATGGCTTCGAGCGCTGGGAGCAGCGCCCGATATGCGAGAGCAGACCAGCCTTCGGGCGAGACGTATATCACCTCCACTTCGCCGGATTTAGGCGCGTGTAATGGAAGTCACCGTAATCCGAATTACGGCAATGGTTGGCGTCCAACGCGGCACGGAAGGGCCCCCTCGGAAGCGAGCCGGCCCTTGTGAGGAAGTCCCCAACGCGCGATGATGCAACCGATGAGCACTGGGACGATCTCCTCCTACGAGCAGGCACGCGAGCAGCACCGCTGGGAAGTACCCGAGCACTACAACATCGCCGCCGACATCTGCGACCGTCATCCGCGCGAGAAGCCGGCGATGATCCACGAGGACTTCGCCGGCAACGTCCGCCGCGCCAACTGGGGCGAGATCCAGGACAACGCCAACCGCCTGGCCAACGTCTTGAGCGCCAGCGGCGTCGAGCGCGGCGACCGGGTGGCCATGCTGCTGCCGCCGACGCCCGAGACCGCCGCGGCCTTTTTCGCCACCTGGAAGGTGGGAGCGATCCTGCTCTCGATGTCCGTGCTCTACGGCGACGAAGGGATCCGCCATCGCCTGTCTGACTCCCAGGCCAAAGTGATGTTCACCGACGAGGCCAACGCCGGACGGATTGAAAGCTCGCTTGTCGAGCACAAGCTGATCCTCGATGACGAGCTGCTGAGCCGCGGCTCGACCTCCTTCCAGACCGCCGACACCGCCGCCGACGATCCGGCGCAGCTCTACTACTCCTCGGGCACCACCGGCCTGGCCAAGGGCATCCTCCACGCCCACCGCTACATCCTGGCTCACGAGGAGTTCATCTACTGCCACGACGTCCGCGACGGCGAGGTCTTCCATGGCGTGGGCGAGTGGGCCTGGGCAGCCGGGATCGCCCCGCTACTCGGGCCGTGGCGGATGGGCGCCGTGCAGGCCGTCCTCCAGCGCAAGGGCGGCTTCGACCCCCACAAGCAGCTCGACTTCCTCTCGCGCCACGAGGTCTCGAACGTGTTCGGGACGCCGACGGCGATCCGCTCGATGATGTCGATCACCGACGCCGGCCAGCGCTACCCGCAGAAGTTCCGCATCGTCTGCTCGGCGGGCGAGCCGCTCAACCCGGAGGCCATTCGGTGGTTCCGCGAGCAGTACGGGCTCACCGTGCTCGACTACTACGGGCTGACCGAGTCCTACCCGCTGTGCGCCAACTACCCGTTCATGGCGGTGCGGGAGGGGTCGATGGGCAAGCCCATGCCCGGGTGGGAGGTCGAGATCCTCGACGAGGACGAGCGCCCGGTGGCCCAGGGCGAGCGCGGCGAGATCTGCCTCAAGGCCCGCTCCAACCCGCATTATCCACTCGGCTACTGGAACCGCCCGCCCGAGGACACCGAGGAGGCATTCGGCGGCGATTGGTTTCATACCAAGGACGCCGCTCGGACCGACCAGGACGGCTACTACTGGTATGAGGGCCGAGCGGACGACGTGATCATCTCGGCCGGCTACCGGATCGGGCCGTTCGAGGTCGAGTCGGCATGCCTGGAGCATCCCGCCGTGGCCGAGGCGGCGGCTGTGGCCTCGCCTGACGAGCGCCGCGGCAACATGGTCAAGGCGTTCGTCGTGCTGGCCTCGGGGTATGAGCCCTCGGACGAGCTGGCGGAGGAGATCAAGGCCTTCGTCCGCGAGCACCACTCGGCGTATGCCTATCCCCGGCTGATCGAGTTCGCGTCAGAGCTCCCGAAGACGCTGACCGGGAAGATCAGGCGGATCGAGCTGCGCCAGTCGGAGCAGGAGCGCCCGCGCTCCGAGTGAGCGAGCGCCCGCGCTCCGAGTGAGCGAGCGCCTGCGCCCGCGTGAGCTGCCTACATCTGAGGCTCGCCCGCCGCGGCTCCCCGAAACGGGAAGAGCGGGAAGATCGCCCTCCCGAGGGTGTCGTTGACCACCTCCGCCAACATGATGTACCACGCCAGTGCGCCCAGCACCATCTCCGCATAGCCGCCCGCCTTGGTCGTGCTGTTGGCCAACGCGAGCCCGGTCAGTTGGGCGTTGCCGATGACCTCGAGGATCAGCGCGATGTTGAAGACGATGAAAGTGATGAACACCGTCCAGTTCGTGCCCAGCGTGGCCACCGTGAAGATCAACGTGGTCACGGTCCACATGATCAGGAAGATGGTTACTGCCTGGTGGGCCCCTGTCAGCGCATGGGGCACGACGTACAGGACCAGCGCCACGTAGCTAAGCCAGAACGCCCCATATGACGTCATGAAGGCGGCCGCGAACAGCTCTCCCCTCGCCAGCGCGAAGAAGCCGGCGATGAACTGGGTCAGGCCGCCGTAGAAGAGGGCAAGCGCCAACACCAGCACCTGACCCTTGGGATTGAACTGACCAGACGTATAGAGCCCGAGCGTGAACGTCGTCAGGGCGAACCCCGCAACGCCGACCGGCACGGGGTTGGCAATGAGCGACACACGACGCGGCACCGCGGGCGCCGGCGCTACGTCGGCCTCGCGCGGACCAACGTTCCCAGCTTCCATGAATTTCTCCTCTCCGCCGCTACGGACTCTGGGTACTTTGCGTCGGCAACGGGCCTACGTCAAAACCCGAGGTCAGCAAACGAACAGCGGCCACGAGCGGCAGGCAACGCGCCACGAGCGGCCACCGCTGCGGAGGCGCTGGATCATCTGCTTGGCAGACCGAAGGTCATCTTTACTGCGGCGCGGCGGTGCGGGTGTGGGTGCGCATCTCGCTCAGGATGCGCTCCAGGCGGGGCTCGGTCTCGCGGTCGACGTGAGTCATCGCGCCAGCCACGGCGGGGTGCACGCTCGCGATTTGGGCGTGCATCTCGTGTGCCACGGCGCGGTAGCTCGGATGGCCCTCGCGCCCGGAGCGAAGTTCGATCAGCTGCATGGCCTCGCGGGCATTGAGGTCAAGGATGTAGCGGATGCGGTAGCCCAGGCAAAGGGCGTAGGGCGCGGCGAGGGGCTGGCCCTCGTCGCGAAGGCGCTCGTACTCGCGCCGCGAGAGCTCGAGCGCTCTGCGATAGGCGTCCCCGCAGCCGGCCTCGTCCACCTGCTCGGGGACGCCGGCGCCGAGGTCGGGGGTCAGCGTCTGCCACTGGATGGTCAGCATGCGGTGGCGCTGCAGGTCGCGGAAGGCGCCGTAGTCGGAGATGATCTCGAAGCGATAGCGGAGCGCCTCGAGCCCGCGCCCCGGTCGGTGGCGGCGGTTTGAGCGCTCGCCGAGGAGCTCTGCCAGGAGCCGCGAGCGCTGGTCGTCTGCCAGACGCCCGACTGCCTCGGCGATCGATCGCTCAGAGCAACTCGAGGCCTCGTACAAGAGCGCACAGATCAGCTGCTCCTCATCCCCTTCCGCGCGCAGCAGCTCGACGGACGGGCCGTCGTGACCGTCCTCGCTCAAGCCCAGGCGCTCGGCCCAGCGCCGGCCGGTGGACTGGCGCCGCTCGAGGTAGGCGATCCACTGACCGCCGCGATCAGATCGCTCGACGCGGGACAGGAAGCTCGGAATGACGACCTTCAGCTCCTGGAGCATCATCTCCCCGCAGCGCCGGGCCTCGGGCAGCGGATGCGCCAGCAGATGCAGGACCAGCTGCTCGTAGGTCTGGCCGGTGGCGAACATGCCCATGTGCGAGAGCGAGCTGACGGGCAACAGGCCGCGCAGGAGATCGAGCGCCTTGGCCTTGACCGCGCGGGCGTGCGCCGCCTCTGCCTCCTCGGGCGCTCGTGGGAACACTCCCTGCGCCCACTCGATCACGCGCGGAAGGGCCCCGGAGTAGATCCCAAACAGCTCGTCCATCGCCGATACGTACCGCGGTCCGAGCTCCGGGTGGCGGTAGTAGCGGTAGGACCCGACTCCGCCCGCCCCGTCGGGCATCGGCGCGTCGTAGGCGATGTAGCGCGTCGACTGCTCGAGGTAGGCGGCGAGGCGAGGGCGCTGGAGGATCTTGGTCAGCAGATTCGAGACCCACTCACAGGCCACGTGCGCGCCTCCCAGCTGGGCGACCGAGTCGTCGCCGTAGCCGAGGAACACGCGCTCGTAGAGTCGCGCCGCGCGCTGCCCCTCGCCGGCCGCAAGCTCGTGCTCGCAGGCCGCTGGCACGTCGGCGGCGAACTCATCGAGGAACAGTCGTCTGAGCGTCCCGGGGTAGCGCGAGTAGCGGGCGAACAGGGCGCCCTTGACCGTCTCCGGCAGATTGATGAGCGCAAACACCGGCCGGTCAAGGTTCGTGAAGTGCGGGCGCAGCCGCTCGCGCTCGGATTCGCTGAAACTCTCGACCGGGTACTGCACGGGCGGTCGATCGTAGCGGCGGGCGCGGCGCGTCTTAGGCCGGTCGCCCGGTGGCCTGGCTAGCCCGCGGAGCTTGGGTTCCCGGTGGCCTGGGAGCCTTCGGTTGAGGAGCCCTCCTCACCCTGGCTCTTGGGCTTGCCCCCCTCGGGTTCGTCGGAGCCCCTCTCGCTCATCCCACCCGCGTCGGACTGCGGAGCCGATGGCTCCTCGGCGTTCTGGTTCGAGACGTCGGCGGGCGGCTCTTCGGTTTCATCGCTCGGTCGCATGGCCGGTGGCTACCCGCGATCGGCTTCGGCCAACAGGGACGTTTCACGACGTTTTTGAATTTCTGCGGCCGGATTGGTAGGGTTGGCGAGCGTTTTAGGAGCAATTAGCGATGTTGGGGGCTTGTTCTCCGAGTATGAGGGTGTAGTGAAGAGAATCTGGCTCGGTGTGATGCTGGGAGCGGCGCTGCTGTTTGCGGCGCTGGCTGGTCCTGCCGTCGCGTCCGCCGCCGGGATCGAGAGTCCGATTTCCGCGGCGACGAATGCCGTTGCCCCGGTTACCCGGACGATCGCGCCGGTGGCCAATGCGGCCGCTCCGGTGAGCCAGACGGTCGCGCCGGTGGCCAATGCGGCCGCTCCGGCTGAGCCAGACGGTCGCGCCGGTGGCCAACGCGGCCGCTCCGGCCGCGGCCGCGGGCAACGCGGCCGCTCCGGCTGCCCGGACGATCGCGCCGGTGGCCAACGCGGCCGCGCCGGTCACCCACACGCTGGCGCCGGCGGCGAACGTAGTCGCGCCGGTGACCCGCACGCTCGCGCCGGCGGCAAACGTTGTCGCCCCGGTGGCCCACACGCTCGCGCCGGTGACCCACGTGCTGGCCCCGGTGACCAATGTCGTCGCCCCGGTCACGAGGGTCGTGGCCCCGGTGACGCACGTGCTGGCTCCGGTGACCAACGTCGTGGCCCCGGTCACGAGGGTCGTGGCCCCGGTGACGCACGTGCTGGCTCCGGTGACCAACGTCGTGGCCCCGGTCACGAGGGTCGTGGCCCCCGTGACGCACGTGCTGGCTCCGGTGACCAATCTCGTGACTCCGGTGACGCACGTGCTGGCGCCGGTGACCCACGTCGTGGCCCCCGTGACCCGCGCGGTCGCGCCGGTGACGCGTGTCCTGGTTCCGGTGAGCAGGGTCGTGACTCCGGTGACGCACGTGCTGGCGCCGGTGACCCACGTCGTGGCTCCCGTGACGCGCGCGGTCGCGCCGGTGACGCGCGCGCTGGTTCCGATCAGCAGGGTCGTTGGCCCGGCGAGCAGGGACTTGGTGCCCGTCGTTCAGACGGGGGGTCCCGTGGGCCCGGCGCTCGTTCCGGTTTCCCGCACGATCAGCCCGCGGGTGTCGGCGCCACAGGCTGCGCGCCCGGGGGGTCTGCCTGGGGTGCACGGGCTCGAACCGGTGCTCTCCGCGACTCGGTGGGCGGCGGTGAGCGTGGGTTCGTTCGCTCGTTCGGTCGCGGGTCGCGGCCCTGTCGTGGCGGTCGTCCGCAGGGTTCGGGCGCCGGCTCCTTTGCCTTTGCCGTCTCCGGAGCGTGGGGTGGCCCCGGGGGTTGGCGGTGCGCTGGGTGTGGGTGGTTTGTTCTTCTTTGGTTTGGCGGCGCTTTTGGTGTTGGTGGGCTTGTTGGTGCCGCGGATTCAGCGGCGGCTGCGGGACGTGGGGTCCTGGGGGCCGCCGTTGGCGTTTGTCTTCTTGCTAGAGCGCCCGGGCTAGTTGCGAGCCGGTCTTTAGGTCCTTGCGGTCGAGCTGTGCGCTCGGCTGCAGCTCTCTAGCTAGCAATAGGAGACATATTCCATGTCACGCTTTAGGCGGGCGTGGGCGAGGGGCTATGTGCCTTCTGCTGGGCGCGGTCGGCCTAGTGAGGTTGGTATAGCTCGTGCGTTCACCTCCCTTCGTTGGGTGGCGATGGCGTTGGTGATCTTGGCGACGCTCGCGGCGGCTATGCCCGCTGGGGCGGCGGCGAGCACGCACCGCGCTGCGGCCACTGAAAGACATCAAGTTCGTAAATCCCAATCCGATTCCGGTTCTGGCAGTGGTGGCCGGCGGGAGACGGTTGCTGTGCACGGGCCGTTGGCGTTGGGCAGCGGCTACACCACCCCCCACGGATCGGGCGCGGTGCTTGCTTTGCAGCGGCGCCTCGCCTGGGCGGGTTTTTCCCCGGGCCCGCTTGATGGGCGCTTTGGTCCGTTGACCGAGCGTGCGGTGATGCGTTTGCAGGCCGCGGATGGGCTAGTCGCTGACGGTGTCGCGGGGCCGCTTACCCGCTCGGCGCTGGCGGCGCCGGTGCTTCATCCGGGCGCCGGTTATGGTTTGTCTGGCGGCTCGGGTGCGGTGCGCGCCCTGCAGCGTCGTCTGGCGCGGGCCGGCTATGCGCCGGGCCCGGTCGATGGGCGCTTTGGTCAGTTGACCGGGCGTGCGGTGATGCGTTTGCAGGTTGCCGATGGGCTGGCTGTGGACGGCGTCGCCGGTCCCCAGACCGACCAGGCCATCAAGCTGGCGTACCAGCGGACGTCTGGCCAGAGCGCCCAGGCGGCCACCAAGCCGGTTCCGCGGATCAACTCGGCGCCTGAGACCCAGCCCAAGCCTGGGCCGGGGCCGCAGCGCGTGCCGTCTTTGCCGGTCTCGCTGGTGCTGTTGGCACTCGCTGGGTTGGGGTTGGCGACGATCGCGTTGAGCTATGTGCGGACCAAAGCACGGATCCGGCAGCAGGCGCGCTCGCAGGCCGGCCCGGTCGGTCCTTCACCCCTCCAGCCGGTGCCGCGAACCCCGCGCTCGCTGCTTGCGAGAGGAGGTCAGCGATGACGGCTCTGGCAGCTTTCCCGCAACAACGAAACAGCAGCAAGCGATGTGCCGAAACGGGCGAGTCGGTGCGGGTGGTGATCGCCGACCGCGACGGTCTGGCGCGCTGCATGATGCACAACACGCTGCGCGACAGCGACCAGGTCGAGATCGCCATCAGTGCGGTTGATGGCCGCGAGGCGCTCGGCCTCGCGCGCCGCTACCGCCCCACGGTGCTGATCCTCGACACTACGTTGTGCCCCGACGGCTGTGTGCAGCTGATCCGTGAGCTGCGCCAGGCGGCGCCCCACACCCGGGTGCTGACGATCTCCTGCGACGACGACCAAACCGCGCTGGCTGCGCTGCGGGCCGGAGCGGTCGGACACATCGACAAGGACGTCGACCCGCTCGAGCTGGAGCGCCTGGTCGTGCGGGCGGCTGAGGGCGAGGCGATCGTTCCCCAGCGGCTGCTGATGCCGCTGCTGGAGCGCCTGCAGGAGGTTCCGGACGCCGGCTGGCGCCCGGTCAAAAGCCGGCTGACCACTCGCGAGTGGGAGATCGTCGAGCTGCTCGAAGAGCAGGCGTCGACAGACGACATCGCCGAGCAGCTGGTGCTTTGCCCCACCACTGTCTACAGCCACATCAAGAGCATCCTGCGCAAGCTCGGGGTCCACTGTCGCCGCGAAGCCGTGGCGGCGGCAGCGGGGCTGCGCCAGGCCGAGGCGTTGGGGAAAGAACTCCCCAACGATCCCGCATGAAGTTCCTCAAGCCATGACAGCGATAGCGGAGAACATATTCGTAGTCGATGAGGCGGTCGGGCCCACGTCTTCTCGGCGGACATCGTTTCTTCATCCCTTCGAAAGGAGATCTCATGCCAGAGCTGACATTCCAGGAGCTCGAGTCGGAGATGGCCGAGCAGCTTCCGAGCCGCGAGCTGATGGGTTGCCGCCCGTCCTACTGTTGCCAGCCGTGCGAGCCTTGCTGCCCTCCGCCTCCGCCTCCTCCGTGCGAGCCGCACTTCTGCCTCCAGGTCGCGGTCTGCGTCGGCATCAAGAACTAGCGCACCGGGCATCGCTGTTTGTCAACGGGGTGGCCTTTGGCCACCTCGTTGCGCTGTCTAGAGCCGTAGGAGGTGTTCGATGAGCGCGTTGATCGAGAGAGCTCACGTAGCGGGCGGGGCTGTGGCGGCGGAGTCGTCTGCCGCCACGGCTGAGCGTCCCGCTGGCTCAGAGCGAGATTGGCGACCCCGCCTGCTGGAGGGAACGGAGTTGATTGGGCGGATGGAGGGTTCGGGGTTGCGGGAGCCGCCGTATCTGATCCGTCGGGTGGATGGTCAGGTGGTGCAGCTCTCTGGATTGTTGTTCGTGATCGCCAGCCACCTAGACGGAAGCGATCTAGCCACGGTCGCCGAGCGCGTCGGAAGCCAGATCGGGAAGCGGGTCTCTCCGGAGCAGGTCGCCTTCGTGGCCGAGCGTAAGTTCGTGCCGCTTGGTTTGGTGGCGGCGCGTGATGGCAGCACGATCACGTTTGAGAGTGTGAGCGGGATGCTGGGGTTGCGGTTTCGCGCCGGGGTCCTGCCAGAGCGGGCGGTCAGGCCCGTGGCGGGGGCGTTGGGGCCGTTGTTTTGGGCGCCGGTGGTGCTCGCGGCGTTGGTTGCGTTGGTGCTGTGTGATGTGTGGATCGCGGCGGTGCATGGGGGGATTGGGCGTGGGGTGGCGGTGATGATCCATCGACCGGCGTTGGGTCTGGTGCTGTTTGGGCTGGTGATCGTCTCGTTGCTCTTTCACGAGTTCGGTCACGCGGCGGCGTGCCGCTATGGGGGCGCGCGCCCGGGGCGGATCGGGGTCGGGATCTATTTGGTCTGGCCGGTGTTTTTCTCTGACGTCACGGACTCTTATCGGTTGAGTAGGCGGGGGCGGTTGCGGACCGATTTGGGGGGCGTTTATTTCAACGCGCTGTTCGCGTTGGCCGCCGCGGGTGTCTATTTCGCGACGGGCTATGAGCCGTTGTTGGTCTTGGTCGTCGGTCAGCAGCTGTTGTTGGTCGATCAGTTCGTGCCCTGGATGCGCCTGGACGGCTATCACGTGATCAGCGATTTGATCGGCGTCTCTGATCTGTTCGCGCGGATCAAACCGGTGATCAAGAGCCTGGTGCCCGGCCGTGAAGCGCACCCCAAGGTCAGCGAGCTAAAGACCTGGGCCAGAGCGGCGGTCACCGCCTGGGTGCTCAGCACGGTCACGGTGCTCAGCGCGCTGGGGTTCACGCTCGCCCTGTACGCCCCCACCTACCTGAGCGGCGCCTGGCGCTCGCTGATCATCCAGGCCAACAACATCGCCGCCGACATCCACGCCGGCCACCTGACCGCAGTCCTGATCGCCGCGACCGGCTCGACGATGCTCATCCTCCCAGTCATTGGACTCCTGCTCACGTACCTAATGCTCTGCAAAAGCGCCGGCACCCTACTCGCCACACGCCACACCCGCACCGACCTCACGCTGGCCCAGGGGCGCTTCTCGAACGCGGACCAGGTTCGCGCCGGCGCGCCGAGCTAGACGAGGCCCGACGAGGGCGTTGCCGGCGTGGGCGGCGAGGTGGAACAAGGGCGAGGGGAAGATGCCAAAGAACACCGCCGCGGCGGCGAACAGCACCGCGACCAGCCCGATCTCCGGCTGGGGCGTGGTCGGTGGGGGGGCGAGCTCCTCGTGCGCGGGCTCGGCGCGCGCCGGCGGCGGCTCACCATCGGCCCCAAGCGAGCCGCCTGCGACCGGCGGCTGCTCGGCGTCGGCCTCGGGCGAGCCGCCCGCGATCGGCGGCTCGGCGTCGGCCTCGGGCGACCCGCCCGCGATCGGGGCCAGCACCGGCGCAGGCTCGATTGAACCTCGCATCCAGATCGTGGCTACCACGCGCAGGTAGTAGCCCAGCGAGATCATCGATCCGATCACGAGCACGATCGCCAGCCACGTGTAGTCGCCGTCCACCAGGGCATGGATCAGCTGGAACTTGCCGATGAACCCGACGGTTCCCGGGATTCCGGCGAGCGCCAGCATGGCGATCGTCATCGGCCATGCCAGCCAAGGCTGACGGGCCCCGAGGCCAGAGAGCGCGGCCAGGTCGTCCCCCTCGCCGCCGATGTGCTCGACTCCTGCGATCACGGCGAAGGCCGCCAGATTCATCGCCAGGTAGACCGCGATGTACAGCACGGTGGCTTCGATCCCCAGCCGTGTGCCGACGACGACGCCGCCCAGCATGTAGCCCGCCTGGGCAACGCCCGAGTAGCCGAGCATCCGCTTCAGCGAGCGCTGGCCAAGCGCGCCCACGTTGCCCACGATCATCGTCACCGCCGCCAGCGCCGCGAGCATCGGCGCCCACGTGTTCTGCGCGCCGATCACCGCAACGTCGAAGAAGCGCAAGAACACCCCGAGCGCCGCGGCCTTGGTCGCTGTGGCCATGAACGCCGTGATCGGCGTCGGGGCACCCTGGTAGACGTCGGGAGTCCACTGGTGAAACGGAGCCACGGAGGCTTTGAACGCGAAGCCCACGACCACCAGACCCACGCCGGTCAGCAGCAGCGGGTCACCGGCCACGCCGCCGGCGAGCTTGCCACTGGAGACGACGCTGGCGATCGCGTGGAAGTCGGTCGAGCCCGTCGCGCCGTAGACGAGCGCCAGGCCGTAAACCAGCGTCGCCGAGCCCACAGACCCGATCACCAGGTACTTGAGCCCCGATTCCAGGGAGCCTTCGCGCCGATGCTCTGCGGCGCACAGGATGTAGAGCGGAATCGACAACAGCTCGAACCCTAAGAACAGGGTCACCAGGTTCTGCGCCGAGACCAGCACCGTCATCCCCAGCACGCTGAAGATCAACAGCGCGTGGTACTCGCCGTGGCCGGCGTCCCCCACGGCTGGCGCCCGCCATGACATGGCGATGGCGGCGATCGCCGCCACGACGAAGATCATGTCCAGCACCAGCGCCAGCTGGTCAATCTCGAGCGCGCCGGAAATGATCGAGGCGTGGTGCTTGAAGTAGACGATGTCGAGCGCCAGCGCCGCCCCGAGCGCCACCACGGCCAGCGCGGGCACGATCCGCCCGCGCACGAAGTCCGAGCGGAACAGGCCCACGATCAGCACGAGCAGGCCGCCGGCGCTCAGCGCGATGAACGGCGAGAGCCCGCTGTAATCGATGTGGGGGCCGCGCAGGTGGGCGGCTGCGAGCAGCGTCATCGCGATGCCTCGATCCTGAGCGCGTGCGGGTCGACGGCCCGGACCGTCGAGTTCACCGTCGCCTGGGAGCGGCGCAGCCCGAACTGGGGATAGAACGCGAACACCAGGATCACAAGCACCAGCGGCACTACCGCGGCCAGCTCAGAGATGCCGATCTCCCGCGAGGCGACCCGCTCGCCGACGCGGTTGTGCATCGCGCCGATGAATACCCGCAGCGCATAGACGGCGGCGCCGACCACGCCGGCGAAGGCGATCACGGCGATCGCCAGCTTGGCCCTGAAGACGCCGAGCAGGATGAAGAACTCGCCCATGAAGTTCGAGGAGCCCGGCATCGCCAGGGTGGCCAGCGCAACGATCAGAAACAGCGACGCCAGGACGGGTGCCCGAAACGCGATGCCGCCCATGTCGCGTAGCTTCTCCGAGCCGCCGGCGCGCGCCGCGAGGGCCGCGACAACGAAGAACAGCGGCGCGGTGACCAGGCCGTGGTTGAGCATCTGAAGCAGGGCTCCCTGGCTTCCCTCGGGGCGTAGCGAGAAGATCCCGAGCGTGATGAAGCCCAGCTGGGCCACGCTCGAGTACGCCACCACCAGGCGGGCGTCGGGCGTCGTGAAAGCGAGCGAGGTAGCCCACAGGATCGAAGCCAGGCAGATCAGCAGCATTAGCAGCTGGAAGTGGACCGTGGCGTAGGGAAACAGGGGCAGCACGATCCTCAAGAACCCGTAGGCGGCGACCTTCGAGAGGATGCCGGAGAAAACGGCCACCGCGGGGATCGGCATCGCCTTGTAGCCGTCGGCGAGCCAGCCATGGAACGGGACCAGCGGCATCTTGACCAGGAAGGCCGCGGCGAACGCAAGAAAGATCCACTCCTGTGAGGCGTGCGAAAGCGGCAGCGCCCGCAGCGAGGAGATCACGAACGTGAGCTGTGTTCCGTGCTGGCTCGAGGCCAACGCCCCGGTGGCGATCGCTCCCGCCAGCATGAAGAACGAGCCGACCAGGGTGTACACGACAAGCTTGGTCGTGGCGGGCACCCGCTCGCCCTCGCCCCACATCCCGATCAGGAAGTAGAACGGGATCAGCATCAGGTCGAAGAACGCCACGAACAGCGCCAGGTCCTGGCAGCAGAAGGCGCCCAGCACCGCGCTCTGCGCGAGCCCGAAGTGGAAGTAGAACAGGCGTGGCCGGTCCCACTCGCGGAACATGGCCCAGATCAGAGCGGCGCTGAACAGAACGCAGGCCAACAGCACGAGCGCGACGTTCAGCCCGTCCAAGCCCAGCTTGTAGTGGATCCCGAGCGCGCCAATCCAGACCTTGTCGGTGACGAACTGAAGCCCGGCGTGCCCGATCTTGAAGCGGGCGACAAACGAGATCGCCACGGCGAGCGTGGCGAGGCTGCCGACCGGCACGAGGCGCTCGGTGGCCCGACCCGGCACGAGCGCGGCGACGAAGGCGATCGCCAGCGGCAGCCAGATGAGGATCGAGAGCGTCACGCTCGGCGGCTCGGGGTGGGAAGCGTCGCTCGGGTCATGACATCGACAGGGGGCACTGCGCTCATGAGCTCGCGATCAGGAAGTAGAGGGCCACTGCCGACAGGGCGACCACCATCCCGGCCGCGTAGTAACGGAGAAAGCCGGTCTGCGAGCGGCGCACCGCCGCCGAGCCGGCCCTGACGACCGCAAGCGTGCCGCCGGTCAAAACGCCGCCGATGAAGCCGCGCTCGAGCACGGAGTCGATCAGCCTGCCGAACATCAGCGCCGGGCGCACGATGAGCAGGTCGATCGCCTCGTCGAAGTACCACTTGTTGAACAGGAAGGTGTGCAGCGCCGGGAAGCGCTCGCGCAGGCGTGGCGCCGTCTCGGGCCGGGCCACCCAGATGCGGAACGCGATCGTGATGCCGATCACCGCGACCGCGGCGCCGATGGCGAGGCCGATCCAGGCCGAGCGGGTCAGGGGCTCGGACCGCACCAAGTGCGAGTCTGCAAACGTCGGCGACAGGAAGCGCGTGATGCCCACGTCGACGCCCGGGATCTGGACCACGCCGCCGACCAGCGCCAGCACAGCCAGCGTGCCCATGGCCAGCTTCATCGGCATCTCGCGCTCGGCGATGAAGTGATCAGGGCCGGGGAAGCCGATGTCGGTGTCCTCCTCCTCGCCGGTGAGCGGGTTCCTTGGCACCTCGGCGTGCGCCAGATGCCCGTGCTCCAGCTCGCGTGCCTCCTCGCACGGCCGGCCGAAGAATGCCCGGAAGATCATGCGGAACGTGTAGATCGCGGTCATCAACGCGCCAACGTAGCCCAGGATTCCCAGGATCTCGATCCCGCCGCCGCGGTGGTCGAGGTAGGCGAGGATGTCGTCCTTCGAGAGCCAACCCGAAAAGGGCGGCACGCCCGACAGGGCAAGGCCGCCTACCATGAAGGTCACGAAGGTGAACGGCAGCGCGCGGCGGAAGCCGCCCATCCGGTCAAGCGACTGGTTGCCGGCCATGGCGCCGATGATCGACCCGGCACCCATGAACAGAAGCGCCTTGAAGAAGGCGTGCGTCATCAGGTGAAACAGGCCCGCGGAGTAGGCGCCCACGGACACCCCCATGATCATGTAGCCGATCTGGGACATCGTCGAGTAGGCGATCACGCGCTTGAGGTCGACGACCACGAGCGCGATCGAGGCGGCGATCAACAGCGTCAGGCAGCCGCCGATGGCCGTGACGTCGCCGGCGGTCGGCGCCTGCTCGAACAGCGGGTGCATGCGGGCAATGAGGTACACGCCGGCTGTGACCATCGTCGCCGCGTGGATCAGCGCCGAGACCGGCGTCGGGCCCTCCATGGCGTCTGGAAGCCAGGTATGTAGTGGGATCTGAGCCGATTTGGCGAACGCGCCAACGCCCAGCAGCAGGCACGCGGCCACCAGGTCCGGGCTGTCGTGGTGGAAGGCGTGCGGTGTCTCAGCGAACACCTTGAGGAACTGGACCGAGCCCGTGTGCTTGAAGATGACGAACGTCCCCAGCACCAACCCCACGTCGCCGACCACGTTGATGACGAAGGCCTTGATTCCGGCCCGCGTGGCGGTGTTGCGGCGGTACCAGAAGGAGATCAACAGATAGGAGGCGGCGCCGACGAACGCCCAGCCCACGATCAGCAGCACGAAGTTGCCCGCCAGCACGAGCAGCAGCATCGAGAAGACGAAGAAGTTCAGGTAGGCGAAGTAGCGCGAGTACCCGCGATCCCGGGTGAGGTAGGAGACCGAGTACAGATGGATCAGCGCCGAGACGCCTGAAACGATCAGGATCATGAAGACCGACAGCGGGTCGACGAGGATCTGCAGCTTGGCGTCGATGCCGATGCTCGAGGCATAGGTCCAGAGCGACGAGGTCAGCACGCGGTGGCTGGGGTTGCGCTGGAGCTCTGAGACCAGCGTCACCACCGCACAGCCGAACGCCAGCGCGATCGCCAACGTTCCCAGCCACCCGGCCGAGCGCCCGGGCAAGCGGCGGAACCCGAGGGCAATGATGACCGTCCCCAGCAATGGGAACAGCAGCACCAGCCAGGCAAACGTCGTCGCGGTCAACGCCCGCTCCACGCTGAGGCGGTCCAGGCGGCGCTTGTCAGCGCGGATCCCGGAGCGATCATCACCCTTGCAGCTCTCGCAGCTCGTCGACGTCGATCGGTAGCCGGCGGCGATAGATGGCCACGATCAGCCCCAGGCCGACGGTCACCTCGCAGGCGGCGACGACCATCACGATCAGCGCGAAGATCTGCCCGTCCTCGCCGCCCCACATGCGGGCGAAGGCCACCAGCGCCAAGTTGGCCGCGTTCAGCATCAGCTCGAGGCACAGCAGCACGACCAGCGGGTTGCGACGCATGAGCACCCCGGCCGCGCCGATGCAGAAGATCAGCGCCGAGACGACCAGATACCACCCGATCGCCACTACCAGCCGCCCTCGTTGCCTTGGCGCGAGCCGCTCCCCACCGGCTCCGGCTCGGCTAGCGGCTGTGGCGTCGTTCCGGCCACGCGGGTACCCGCTGCTTCGGCCATCGTGCCCGTGTAGGCGGGCCGCGGCACGTCTACACGCCGCTCCAGCTCGACGTCGGGCTCGAGGCCTCGCCGTCGCCGCGCGAGCACCACCGCGCCAACTGCGGCGACCAGCAGTACGATCGACGCGATCTCGAACGGGAACAGGTACTTGGTCAAGAACAGCCTGCCGATGTGGGCGGGCGTGCCGAAACCCAGCACATAGTGGGCGCCCTTACTGGTGATGCCCTTGAGCGCCGAGCCAAGCATCGCGATGCAGAGCTCGATCGCCAGTGCCAGCGCGAACAGCGGCCCGAGCACCTTGAGCGCCGACCCGCCGCCGGCGAGCGGCTCGTCGCCGCCGCCGACGTAGGCCGCGACGAACACGTAGAGGACCATCACCGCGCCGGCGTAGACGATGACCTGCGCCGCGGCGACGAACTCGGCCCGCAGCAGGAGGTAGAGCGCGGCCAGCGAGATCAGGTGGAAGACCAGCGACAGCACGCTGTAGAACGGACTGCGAACGGTGACCACGCCAATCGCGCCCACCAGGGCGCCGATCGCGGCGATGAAGAACAGGACGGCGCTCACCCGGCGAGCATCCCCGCGTCGGCCGTCACTCGCCCTCCCGCCGCAACGGCGTGCGCTCGATCGGCTCGGCGAGCAGCATCTCCTTGGTGAAGATCAGGTCCGACCGGGTGTAGTCGGACATCTCGTAGTCGTGGCCCATGGTGATCGCGTCGAATGGGCAGGCGAGCTCGCAGTAGCCGCAGAAGATGCATCTGGAGAGGTTGATCTCGTAGACGGCGGCATAGCGCTCGCCCGCCGAGACGCGGTTCTCGGGCGTGTTCTCGGCCGCGACCACGCGAATGCAGTCAGCAGGACAGGCGGCGGCGCAAAGCGAGCAGCCGACGCATTTCTCGAGCCCCGTGTCCTCGAAGCGGTGCAGCTTGTGGCGGCCGCGGAACCGCGGATAGACGGGCGTCTTCTCCTCCGGGTACTGGATCGTCGCGGTCCCCTCCGGGATGCGTGCGAAGGTCGTCTTTAACCCCTTGAGCGTGGCACCGAACGCTCGGTACGCACTCTGCACCGGGCTCGGGCTCGGGCGGCGGATGACTTCGATGACATCGTCGCTCGGGTCGTAGGTCATGAGGCCACGATGATCGCGGTTACGAGGACGTTGAGCGTCGCGAGCGGAAGCAGGATCTTCCACCCGAACGACATCAGCTGGTCATAGCGCAGGCGGGGAACGGTGAACCTGAGCCAGATGAAGAAGGTGATGAAAAGCATCATCTTCGCGAACACGATGAACGGGTCGATCCAGCCCGGTATGTGCGGGTTGCCCGGGATCAACCATCCGCCGAGGAAGACCGTGGTCGCAATCGCGGACACGACGATCATGTTCATGTACTCGGCGAACAGGTAGGCCGCGTAATGCGTGCCGCCGTACTCGGTGTTGAAGCCCCCCACCAGCTCGGTGTCCGCCTCGACCAGATCGAACGGCGGCCGGTTGATCTCCGCCAGGCTCGCGAGCATGAAGATGATGAAGCCAACTGCCTGGGGGATGACGTACCACATGCCGTGCTGGGCATGAACGATCCCGGTCAGCGACAGGGTCCCCGCGGTCATCACCACGCCGACCAGTGACAGGCCCTGTGAGACCTCGTAGGAGATCAGCTGCGCGGCGGTGCGCATCGCACCCAGAAACGCATATTTGGAGCCCGATGCCCACCCGCCGAGCATCACGCCATAGAACCCGATGCCGGCGAATGCGAACACGTACAGGGGGCCGATCGAGACGTCGATGCCGTAGAGGCCGACCCGCTGGCCGCCGATGTGCTGGACGTTGCCGAACGGAATGATCGCTAGCGCGGAGATCGAGGTGAGCAGCGCGATCATCGGTGCCACCCGGTAGATCACGCCGGCCGAGCTCTGCGGCCTGAACGGCTCCTTGGTGGCGAACTTGATGATCTCGGCCATCGGCTGCATCAGCCCGAACGGGCCTACGCGGTTGGGGCCGAAGCGAGACTGCAGGCGGCCCATCACCTTGCGCTCGTAGACCGTCAGCACGGGGAAGACCGAGAGGACCAAGACAAAGATCACCAGCGCCTTGACGATCTGGATCCACCACGGCTCGAAGTAGAAGGCGTCGGCGAGGGCGATCACGGCTTCGATACCTCAATCTCGTCAGCCGTCAGCGCGTTCGCTGAGTCCTGTGCGATCCCGTCGGCCAGGAAGGCGGTGCCGGCGGCGACGCCGGTGCGGATCGCCGCTGCGGCCCGCAGCCGCGTCCCGTTCTGGCTGACGGTCACGGTCTCGCCGTGGCTTATTCCTAGTCGCTGCGCATCCTGCGGGGAGAGCTCGACGTGCTGGCGGGCGATGGTGAAGTGAAGGGCGGGAGAGATCTCGACCTCGGGCGTGGCCCAGATCGAGCGGTACGTGCCGACGCGAAGCGCGCCGCCCGAGCCGCGGGCGGGCGCCGAGGCCGCCTCTGCCGCTGATGCCAGCGCCTCGCGGCTTGTCGCCGGAGCGCCGACATCGACCGCACTGGTCTCGGGCAGGACGGCCGCCGGCGGCGGCGCGCGATGACCTCGCTCGCCTTGGCCGAGCGCCGACGCCTCTTCGCGCTCGGGCCACCGGACGCCACGGCCACCGACAGCGTCGAGCGTCAGTCCGGCGTAGAACGGCACCGCCTCGCTGAGCTGAGAGAACGCCATGCTGCTCGTCAGGACGCCGGTGTCGAGGCCGACGCGCTTGGCGATCTCGGCCAGCACCCACCATCCTGCACGCACGTCGTCGGGGTGGCCGATGGCAGAGCGTAGGCGCTGGAGGCGCCCGTCAGGATGGACGACCGTCCCCTCCTTCTCGGCGTGCGACTCGGCAGGGAAGATCACGCTGGCGTGCTCGCGAATGCCTTCGGTGAGCACGGACGCGTGGGCTACGACGAGCCCCGCATGGTGGAGCGCCGGCTCCCACAGGCCGCGGTTTGGCAGATCGCGGACCGGATCGGTCTCGAACAGGTACAGCGCGCTCAGTCCGCCGCTCGCGGCGGCCTCTGCGATCTCCTCGACGCCTCGGCCAGCCGGGTCAGCCGGGGCATAGCCGGGGCCGGCGTTGGGAAGTGCCCCCGCCTCGCGCAGGCCACGCCCATTGGTGCCGGCCGGGATCTCGAGCAGGCCGGCTCCTTCGTGGTCCGCAAGGCCGAGCGTGCCGGCGATCCTCTGAAGCTCGGATAGCGCCGCTGCGGTGAGGCGCTCGCCCCAGACGATCACGACGTGCTCGCCGGCGTTCCGCAGGAAGCTCGCGAGCTCGCCCTCCGCGTCGCCCGCGAGGTCTTGCGCCAGCGCGCGGATGAAGTCCTCCTCCTCCCCTGGCGCGTAGCGCACGTGGAGCTGGGCGTTGGGGTCGAGGGCGCTCGGGCGGGCCGTCGCAACCGCCAGCTTCACGCCGGCGCGGCGGATGCCCTTGCGGATCCGCAGGTCAAGGATCGGCGCGTCGTCGAGCGGCTCGCAGCCAACCACTAGGACGGCGTCCGCGAACTCGAGGTCGGTGACCGTTGCTTGAAGCTGGGGCGCCGCGAGCGCCCGGGCCAGCTGCACCGGCACCGCCGCGCCACAGCGTGAATCGATGTCCGGGGACTCGAGCCCCTCGCGCATCAGGCGCTGGAGCAGGAAACCCTCCTCATTGCTCGCCTTGCCGCCGACAAGGGCTGCGACGTGGCCGCGATGCCGGGCCAGCCCGGCGGCCACCTCGAGCGCGCGCTCCCATGGGACCTCGCGCAACTCGCCGCCCTCGCGCACCAGCGGCCTGGTGATGCGCTCGTCGGCGTGGATCGCCTGGTAGGCGAAGCGGCCCTTGTCGCACAGCCAGCCGTCGTCGACCTCTGGGTGTAGACGCGACATGACGCGCAGCACGCGCTCGTCACGGACGGTGAACTCGACGTTGCACTGTGACGGGCAGAGCGTGCAGATGCCGCCCGAGCCCTCGATGTCCCAGGGCCGGGCGCGGAAGCGGTAAGGCTGGCTGGTGAGCGCCCCGACGGGACACAGCTCGACGATGTTGCCCGAGAACGGCGCCACGTAGGGGTGGCCGTCGTGCGTGGCCACGAATGTGTCGGCGCCGCGCTCGACAAAAATCAGCTGGTAGTCCTCGGAGATCTCCTGCGAGAAGCGCACGCAGCGGTAGCAGAGGATGCAGCGCTCGCGGTCGATGGCGATCAGGGGGCTCAGCGACAGCGGCTTTTGAAAGTGACGCTTGGGCTCGATGAATCGCGAGCGCCCGAGTCCCCAACCGAACGTGATGTCCTGAAGCGGGCACTCGCCGCCTTTGTCGCACACCGGGCAGTCGAGCGGGTGGTTTACGAGCAGGAACTCCACGATCGCGTGCTGCGCGTGGCGGACGCGGTCGGTTTGGGTGTGGACCACCATCCCGTCTTTGACTGGGGTTGAGCACGAGGTCTGGAGCTTTGGAATCCCTTCGATCTCCACCATGCACATGCGGCAGGCCCCGACCGGATGGCCCAGCTTCGGCTCGTAGCAGAAGTAGGGAATTTCGACGTCGCCCTGTTTGGCGGCGTCGACCAGCATCATGCCCTCGGGTGCGCGCACCTCGCGGCCGTCGATCGTCAACTGAATGATCTTCTCTTCGCGACGGGGCATCGAGCTAGTGCACGGGCATGGGCCCGTAGTGCACGGGAAGGGGCCCTGCGTACTCATCGGCGACGCCGAGCGGGATCACGTCCTCCAGCTCGCCGGAGCCGGCCCGCTCGCGCGCGGCTTCGATCTCGGCCTCGAGCTCGTCGCGGAACTTCTCGATCATTGAGCCGATCGGCATCGCCATCGCGTCGCCGAGCACGCACAGGCAGTTGCCGATGATCTCCTCTTGGACCGAGGCCATGATGTCGAGGTCCATCGGTGTCGCCTCGCCCGACTCGATCCGCGCCAGCATCTTGACCGTCCAGTTGGTGCCCTCACGGCACGGGACGCATTTGCCGCATGACTCGTGGGCGTAGAACTTGGCCAGCTTTTGGGCCACCTGAAGCACGCCGTGCGAGTCGTCGACGACGATGATCGCGCCCGAGCCGAGCATCGAGCCGGCCTTGGCCATCGAGTCGAAGTCGTAGGGGAGGTCGAGGTCGTCCTTCGTCAGAACTGGTGCGCTCGAACCTCCGGGGAACCAGAACTTGACCTCGCGCCCGAGCGGGGGCCCGCCCGCCAGCCCATAGATGATCTCCCGCGAGGGCGTGCCCAGCTCGATCTCGTAGTTGCCGGGGCGCTGCACGTCACCCGAGACCGAGACCAACTTGGTCCCCGTCGAGGTCTCGGTGCCGAGCTTGGCGTACTCCGCACCGCCCATCTCGACGATGTGCGGCACGGTGGCCAGCGTCTCGACGTTGTTGATCAGCGTCGGGCCGTGGTAGAGGCCCTCAATTGCTGGGAAGGGAGGCTTCAGACGCGGGTTGCCGCGCTTGCCCTCGAGCGAATCGAGTAGCCCTGTCTCCTCGCCGCAGATGTAGGCGCCGGCGCCCCGGTGGACGACCAGCGAGACGGAATGTGCGGATCCCATGATGCGCTCGCCGATGTAGCCGGCCGCCTGGGCCTCCGCCACGGCGCGGTCAAGGATGTCGGCCTGCAGGTCGTACTCGCCGCGGATGTAGATGAACGTGCGGTCGATCTCCGCCGCCCAGCTGGCGATCAGGACTCCCTCGATCAACATATGGGGGCTCTTCTGCATGAGCTCCCGATCCTTGAACGTCCCGGGCTCGGACTCGTCGGCGTTGCAGACCAAATACTTGTCCATGTCCCCGTGGGGGAGGAACGAGACCTTCCTGCCCATCTGAAAGCCGGCGCCGCCACGGCCCCGGATCCCTGACTGGTTGATCTCGTTGGCCACTTCTTCGGGCGACATCTGAAGCGCCTTGCGGAGCGCCTGGTAGCCACCGCGCTGCTCGTAGACCTCGAGCGTCGCCAGTCCCGGCTCGTCGATGCGGTCGAACAGCAGCGGCTTCACGACGTGACCCCTCGCTCGGAGCGCTCGACGTTGGGGTCGGTCGAGCGCCGGTAGCGCAGCTGCTTGTCCTTCAGCACCGGCCCCCCCGCGCGCAGGTCCTCGATGATGCGCCCGGCGTCGTCTGCCGTCAGCGGGCCAACGTACTCGCCGTCGACGGACGCCATCGGAGCGATGTCGCAAGCGCCCAGACACTCGAACGAGCGCACGGCGACGTCCGAGTCGGCGGCCGCGGCTGCCATCGCCTCGTAGAACTCATCGGCGCCGCGTAATGAACACGAGATGTTCGTGCATACGAACACGTCGTGGCCGGCCTTGGGATGCGTCTCGAGCATGTCGTAGAAGGTGGCCACGCTCGTCAGGTAGGCCGGAGTCAGCTGCATCACGGCCGCCAGCTGATCGATCGCCTGCGGCGAGCACCAGCCATGAACCTCCTGGGCGGCGTGCAGCGCCGGGATCGCGGCCGAACGACGATCGGGGTACTTGGCCATCGCATCCTCGACCATCGCTCTCAGCTCATCCGGAACGGGGGTCGTCGCCGGGTCGGGAACGGTCGCCGGAGGTTTTGACAGATCGACCGACTGATCCCAACCGGGAACGCGCGAGCCGTGGCCGAAGCGCGGGACGGAGCTCATCGATCGATGCCGCCCAGTATCGGGTCCAGCATCGCCAGGGACGCGATCAGGTCGGCGATGTAGTCACCTCGGACCATATGTGGGAACGCCTGGAGGTTCGAGAAGCTGGGATCGCGCATGTGCACCCGGGCTGGCTTGGCCGAGCCGTCGGCGAGCACGAAGCAGCCGAGCTCGCCGCGCGGACTCTCGATCGGGTAGTAGGCCTCGCCCGGCGGAACCCGAAAGCCCTCCGTGACGAGCTTGAAGTGATGGATCAGCGCCTCCATGCTCGTCGCCAGCTCGTGGCGCGGCGGCAACGCGACCTTGCGGTCGGGGGTGACGTACGGCCCCTCGGGCAAACCGTCCAGCGCTTGCTCGATGATCTTCACCGACTCGTAGAACTCCGCGTGCCTGACCCTGAAGCGGTCATAGTTGTCGCCCACCGTGCCAACCGGGATCTTGAAGTCGAAATGGTCGTAGCTCGAGTAGGGGTGCGCCTTTCGAAGGTCCCAGGGCTTGCCGGAGGCACGTAGCAGCGGCCCGGTGACGCCGAGCGCAAGCAGCGTCTCTTGGTCCACGATGCCCGTGTTTCGGAGCCGTTCGAGCACGATCTCGTTCTTCTCGAGAAGATCTGCGTACTGGTCGGCCCGGGTCGGCATCATCTTGCAGAACTTGCGCACCTTCTCCGCGAACCCGCGCGGGAGGTCCTCTATCACCCCGCCGACTTGGAAGTAGCGCGTGTGCATTCGCTGTCCGGAGGACATCTCAAATAGGTCGAGCACCGCCTCGCGCTCGCGGAAGCACCAGAAGTACGCGGTCATCGCGCCGATGTCGAGCATGCTGGTCCCCAGCCAGACGAGATGGGACATGATCCGGTTGAGCTCGAGGTGCAGCACGCGCAGGTACTGGGCTCGCGGCGGCACCTCGATGCCCAGCAGCGTCTCGACCGCGCCACAGAAGGCCATCGCGTTGAAGTAGTAGCTGAGGTAGTCCATCCGCTCCACGATCGGGATCGCCTTCCAGTACGCCTTGTCCTCGGCGGTCTTCTCGATCCCGGTGTGCACGTAGCCGATGATCGGCTTGACGTCCCGGACTACCTCCCCCTCCAGCGTCGCGATCAGGCGCAGCACGCCGTGGGTGGACGGATGGTGAGGCCCGATGTTGAGTGTCAGTAGCTCGTGCGTCTCGCCCTCGCCTGCGGGCTCGCTGGAGAGCGTGATCGACTCCTCGCGCCTGCGGTAGTCCTCGGTGAGGGTCATCGTCCGGTGTCCTTGCATGCGTCTGGGTGGCTCAGATTCATGAGAACTTCCCGTAGCTCTGCTCTTCGTTGTAGGTGAACAGCACCGGCTCGCCGCCGATCGGGAAATCGCGTCGCTGCGGATAGCCCTCGTAGTCTTCGGGCATCAGGATCCGGCGCAGGTCCGGATGTCCGTCGAATACGACTCCGAACATGTCGAAGACCTCGCGCTCGGGATACTCGGCGCCAGGCCAGATATCGGTGGCCGTGGCCAGCTGCGCGTTCGCGATCAGCACGCGCGCCTTGACGGTGATGCGGTCGACGCGATCCATGTCGAGCAACTCATAGAGGACGCCCAGGCGCGGCTCCTCGGGGTAGTAGTCGACGCCGTGGAGGCTGGCCAGGAAGCTGTAGCCCTTGGCCTTCAAGTGCTCGAGGACCTGGTGGACGCTCTCCGGTTCGGCGAGCAGCGTGGCTCGGGCTCGGTGGTACTCGGTGCCCAGGATCGAATTGGGGATGGCCTCTGAGAGCTCGTGCGCGCTGAGCTCGAGGCCGGTGGCATCAGGCACCCGCTGTGTCTCCCGGGCGGTAGATGTTGACCGCGGCGCGCTCGCCATCGTCGAGCGCCTCGGGCAGGACCTCCTCGGTGCCGACGGCGTCGTAGCGCTGACGCCAGCCGTCACGCTCATGCCCCTGGATCTTGTCCCGCAGCCTGAGAATGCCGTGCACCAGCGCCTCGGGGCGGGGCGGACATCCGGGGACATGGACATCGATCGGCATGAACTTGTCGGCGGGGACTAGCGCATAGTTATTGAAGACGCCCATCGAAGAGCAGCAGGCGCCCATCGAGATCGCCCACTTCGGTTCGAGCATCTGGTCATAGAGCCGTCGAATGACCGGTGCCATCTTGATCGACACGCGCCCCGAGAGGATGATCAGGTCTGCCTGGCGCGGCGTGGCGCGCAACACCTCGAACCCGAAGCGCGCGATGTCTGCCCGCGGTGCGACGATCGACATCATCTCGATCGCGCAGCACGCAAGCCCGAACGTGAGCGGATAGATCGAGTTTCCGCGCCCCCAGGCAACCATCTTCTCGACGGTGGTTGTGAGCACCTGCTCTTGCGCGTAGCGCTCGAGCTCCTCGTCGCTGATGTCGCCGCGCAGCATGTCGCGGGCTTGGAGCTGGCGGACCCGAAAGTCCTCGAGCGGTTCGCGCCTTATCTCCACGCGAGCGCTCCCCGCCGCCATACGTACACGAACGCGATCGCCAACAGCGCGATGAACACGACCGTCTCACTCATCGCGAAGGTGCCGAACGCTCGTAGCTCCACCGCGATCGGGTACAAGAAGATGACCTCGATGTCGAACAGGATGAACAGCATCGCCACGAGGTAGAAGCTGACGCCGAAGCGGAACCCACGCTGGATCTCCGATGGAAGTCCGCATTCATACGGCGATTCCTTGGAGCGGTTGGGATGCCGCTCGCCCCGTCCGGAGATCAGATTGAGGATGCCGAACAGGAACCCAACCGCCCCGCCGAGCACGAGGAACACAATTGCCGGAAGGTACGTTCGGAGCATCGGAGAGTCGTTATATCACCGTCTCGGGTTAGCTTGTAACACTGTGTTACTTAGTGCTGCACGGCACAAGTCCGGCGCGGGCCCGGCGGACGGACCGTGAGAGAGGTCCATATCGTCGTCGGAACCGTAGCCATCGTGGTGAACGGAGTGGCCTGCCTGTATGGCGCATGGCGGTGGTATCGGGTGGAGCCGGGCAGCGTCTGGTTCTGGCGCATACTGCGCGCCGGGCAGGCAGCGGTTGTCCTCGAAGCGGCCCTCGGTGGCATCCTCGAACTGGTCGATCACAAGGCTCCCGGGCTGCACATCCTCTACGGCGTCCTACCGTTGCTCGTCTCGCTGATCGCGGAGCAGCTCCGGGTCGCCTCCGCACAGATGGTGCTCGACGCCCGCGGCTACGAGTCGGCCCAGGCGGTGGGCAAGCTGCCAGAGGCCGAACAGCGCTTCGTCGTCGTGGCCATCCTCCGTCGGGAGGTCGGGGTGATGACGCTCGCGGCGCTCGTGGTTGTCGTCCTGCTGGCTCGCGCGGCGGGGACGGCGTAGCCGGCCGGAAGCGTCAGCGGCGCGGTGTCCAGTCCGGGCGAGGGCCTAGCTTCCCGGACGGTGTCCAGTTCACGTGAGCGGCACCGAGTGATATTGCCCCGAGTACCACAGCAGCGGCTCGCCATCGCCCAAGCCCATCGCGGTCACCTCGCCGATCGCGATCGTGTGATCGCCCCCGGCGATCAGGTCACGCAAGTCGCACGCCGCCCACGCCAGCGATGCGTCAATCACCGGGACACCATGCTCGATTCGGTGTGGGACGTTGACGAGCTTTTCGCGCTCGGGGAGCTTCGAGGCGAACACACCCGCCAGCTCGCGCTGGTCTGCCGTCAACAGATTCACCCCGAACCGTCTTGCTTCGCGGACGATCGGCAGGGTTCGGGCCTCATTCTTGAAGCACACCAGCACCAGTAGGGGCTCGAGTGACAGCGAGCACAGCGCGTTTGCCGTCATCCCGCCGACCCCCGCCGGCCCTGCACCGGTGATCACGGCGACGCCGGTCGCAAAGCGACCGAACACCTCCCGGAACAATTCCGGCTTGCGGTCCGAGTGCATGGCGCGGTTATAGCGAGGACGTGGGGATCTGGCGGCAGCCCGGCGATCCACACGACGTGCCGGCGCGGGGAGAGACGACATCGGAGGCCCCGGCGCCGGCCCCTTTGGTTGCCGCCGTCGGAGGACGATCGCGCTGGCACTGATGGCGAACGTCTCATCGACCGGCGCCGGGGATGGCTCTTTGTTCGCCGCGCGCCCGCCGCCTCCTGCCCGGTCATCGGCGGGCGATTGTTCCGTATGATCCCGGCCCGCATGAGCTGGCCGGCAAGGGTCCTTCTCCTCACGTCTGCCGCCGTCGCGGTTTCAGGTCTCGCAGCGGCGTGCGGTACCCAGCGCGTCAGCGTCCCGCGGAGCCAGGGGCCGCTGTACCGGGGGGCCGTGCTGTTCAGTCAGCGCTGCGCCGGCTGCCACACGCTCTCCTATGCCGCGACGCACGGGTCGGCGGCGAACATCCGGACGGCGCAGGCCAACAACGGCCCGAACTTCGACGTCCGCTGCGAACGGCCCGCCGCTCGCGTCCTGTACGCAATCGAGAACGGCGGCTTTTCCGGAGCGATCATGCCCCAGAACATCGTCGTCGGCCAGGACGCGGTCGACGTCGCCCAGTTCGTCGCCACCTACGCCGGTCGTCAAGCGCCGAAGATTCCGAACGTCACTCCATGCCAGGCCAAGCCGATCGAGCCGCTGAATCCGCCCCCGGTCAATGCCGCCACCACGGCCACCACGGCGACCACGACGACTAAGGCCGCGACCGTGGCGAAGCCCGCGAGCACGAGCAAGCGGACGGCAGCGGCAGCTCGGACCGCGAAGCAGGCGCAGGGCCCCAAAGTCGCGGCGCCGTAAGCGCATGCTCGACATCAGGTTGATCCGCCGCGATCCCGGGGCCGTGCGAGATGCGCTCGCACGTCGCGGGCCAGTCCCTGCGGCTGCTATCGACCGCGTGATCGAGCTCGATGAGCGCTGGCGCACCCTGACAGCCGAGGCCGAGGAGGTTCGCGCCGAGCTCAACCGCGCGAGCCGTGGCCGAAGGGGAGCGCCGACGTCCGAGGAACGGGAGCAACTTGCGCGTCTGTCTGCGCGCGGTCGAGGGCTGAGTGACGAAGTCTCAAGCGTCCTCGTCGAACGCGACGCCGAGCTGGCCTCGCTTCCTAACCTTCCCGCGCCAGACGCACCTGCCACCGATCAGGTGGTGCGTGAAGTCGGCGAGGCCGGCGCTACAGGTCGCGATCACCTCGAGCTCGCCGGTGAGCGGATTGACATGACCCGCGCGGCGCGGATGTCAGGTTCGCGCTTTGCCTATCTGCGCGGCGAACTTGCGCTGCTCGAGGTGGCGCTCGTCAGCTATGCGCTCAGGAAGCTCAGTGATGAAGGGTTTGAGCCGGTCATCCCGCCGGTCCTCGTGCGCGAGCGCGCGTTATACGGGACCGGTTTCCTCCCCGACACCGAGCAGCAGATCTATCGGCTGGCCGACGATGAGCTCTTTCTGGTGGGCACGTCGGAGGTCGCGCTGGCCTCGCTGCACCAGGACGAGATCCTTCGCGCTGATGCGCTCCCGCTCCGCTACGCGGGGTTCTCGACCTGTTTCAGGCGGGAGGCCGGTGCGGCCGGTAAGGACACCCGCGGCATCTTTCGCGTCCATCAGTTCGACAAGGTCGAGATGTTCTGCTTCGTCGAGCCAGATCAGGGGCCCACAGAACACGAACGACTGCTCGCGCTCGAAGAAGCAATCCTGCAAGAGCTCGAGATTCCCTACCGCGTCGTGGCCATCGCGGTGAATGACCTGGGCGCATCGGCGGCCAAGAAGTTCGACTGCGAAGCGTGGCTGCCGGGACAGGGGCGATATCGCGAGCTGACGTCGTGTTCGGATACGACCGACTACCAGGCGCGGCGCCTGGATATCCGCTACCGGCCCGCGGATGGCAGACCGGCCCACGTGCATACGCTCAACGGCACGGCCGTGGCAGTCGGCAGGACGATCATTGCGCTGCTCGAGAACGGTCAGCGCGGCGATGGCTCCGTCGTGCTGCCCAACGCGCTTCGGCGCTACGGAGCGCCCGAGGTGCTGGCGCCCGCGGGGTCGGCCTAGTCCTGCTCGACGGCTCGCAGGCTTCGCACCCGCGGCACATCGAGGACCAGCAGCGCCGCCCGGGGCGGCCCGCAGGGTGCAATCCGCACCCCGATGCGGACGCCGAACGTATTCCACGGACGAGCGAACGTGAAGCCCGGCTCGTCTCCGCTTCCGAGCGTCTCGTTGACCGTCTCGGCGAGCGCGCTGGGCCGAGCAGCGTCAGCGTCGGCGGCGATCAGAAGCTCGGAGATTGGCCTGTTCACCGTTTGCTCTTCCACCACGGCCAAAAGCCTCTCAGCTCGGCGCGAGACGGCCTGGACGAGCAGCGACGAATCGACCACAAGAAACGCCTGGTGCGCCTCGGGAGCGGCATCCCCCCGGGCCTCGAGCAGTAGACCAAGCCCACATTCGCTGCAAACGCGGGCATACGGTGCGGGAGGAAGCCCGTCCGGGGACGGCGCGGCACACCGACCGCAAAACCACGTCCACTCGGCCTCACTCTCCTGGGTGCCCTCAACGAGCCGCAGCGCCGGTGCTTTGGCCGTACCCCCACCTAGCTTGCTCACCCAGCCACTATTACACAGGACGCCCAAGCGCTGCCACTTCGCCCGGCTCTTTTATCCCTTTTGGCGCATCCGCGCCGCTGTGGGGTGCCGGCTCGGAGGGGGCGGCGCCCCGGAGCGGGGCGCGGGAGTGGGGAGCGGGGCGCGGGAGAGGGGAGCGGGGCGCGGGAGAGGGGAGCGGGGCGCGGGGAGAGAGGAGCGAAGCGCGGGGAAGGGGAGCGGGGCGCGAGCGAAGCGGAGAGAGTGAGAGGGGGCGAGCGAAGCGGAGAGGGGGGGATTCGAACCCCCGAACGAGGTCAACCCCCGTTACGCGATTTCCAGTCGCGCCCGTTCAACCACTCCGGCACCTCTCCGGGAGGGCCTAGCGTAGCGGTGCCGGCCAGACCGGCGCGGTGGAGCGAAGGCCCGGCGCCCTCCCCCGCCGGCCCAGGCACACGCCGGTAGCCTCCGGTCGTGCCCGCAGAGCAGAGCCTCCTCTTGAGCGTCGACTTCGAGGACTGGCATCAGTTGGTCCGCCGGCGCATCGGCGCGAGTAGCTGGCGCGAACCAGGCCCGGCGCTCGCGCGCCAGACCCAGGCGCTCCTCACCCTGCTCGACGAGCTTTCAGTCACAGCCACGTTCTTCGTCCTCGGGATGGCGGCGCGCGCCCATCCCGAGCTGCTGGAGGCGGTGGTGGTCAAGGGCCACGAGATCGGCTGTCACGGCGACGCCCATCTCCCCGTCCATGCGCAGTCGCCGGCGGAGTTCGCCGCCGACCTGCGCAAGGCGCTAAAGACGATCGAGGCCATCACAGGGCAGCGACCGGTGGGCTTCCGCGCGCCCGCGTTCTCGATCAACCGTCAGGCGACGTGGGCGTTTGAGGTGCTCGCCGAGGAGGGATTCGCTTACGACTCGAGCCTGCACGACACCCCGAGGATTCAAGCTCGCGCACCGCTCGCCAGCAACGCACCACACCGGCTGGCCCTTCCCGGCGGCGTGGCGTTGTATGAGTTTCCGATCGCGGTCTGGCGCCGGCGCTACGCGCGCGTGCCCGTGGGCGGCGCCTCGTACTGGGCGGTGATGCCCACCAAGCTGATAGTCGAAGGACTCGCTCAAGCGGGCGACTATGCCGCCCTCTATCTCCACCCCCAGGAGCTCGATCCGAAGCCGCTCCGCGTGGGGCTCCCCGCGGGCTCGTCGTCGTCACAACGCGCCCGTGCCGCGGTCCGTGAGCTTCAGCGAAACACCGCGCGCCGACGCGCCCCCGACGTACTGCGGGCGATCGCCGAACGCTCCCGGCTGATCCCCTATCGTCAGGCATATGCCCACCTCGACGCCGGCGCCGGAGCGCGTCCGCAGCCGGTTCCGCGATAAGGCCCAGGCGTTCGACGATCTCTACGAGGACGAGCGCCCGCTGGTCCGTTTGCTGCGTCCTGGCCTGCTGCGCCGACGCCAGCTGGCGGTCGACACGGTCCGCTCGTTTTCCAATCCGCGGGTGCTCGACGTCGGCTGTGGCTCGGGTCGTATCGGCGAGCTGGTGCTCGAGGCCGGCGCCGTCCGCTACGTCGGGATCGACTTCGCCGAGCCGATGCTCGAGCTGGCCCGCGCGCGGCTAGCGCGCTTCGAGCAACGCGTCGAGCTGATCGAGGGCGACTTTCTGGCCACGCCGCTGGATGGACCCTTCGACGTCGTGCTGGCGCTCGGCCTGTTCGACTACCTGCCAGAGCCGCACCTCTTCAGCCGCCGCATGTTCGAGCTTTGCGCGCCGGGCGGCTGCGTCGTGGGTTCGTTTCCCGCCTGGTCGCCGGTCAAGGGGCCGGTGCGCAAGCTGCGCTATGAGGTAATCGGGGATTGCCCGATCTTCAACTACACCCGCCGCGAGCTCGAATTGATGTTCGGCGCCAGCGGCTTCGAGCAAGTGGAGGCGCGAAGCCCGGGGCGCAGCGGCTTCCTCCTGCGAGCCCGGCGCGCGTAGCGCAATCAGGAAGCGCCTAGAAACCTCACACCTGCCACTCCCCGCCGCGCAGCAGCGGCACTTCGGTGCCGTCGCGCTGCACGCCGGTCACGGCTACCTCGTTGCCGCCGATCATGAAGTCGATGTGGATCTCCGAGTTGTTGATTCGCTGCCCGTCTCGCTCGTCGCCCATCGCGAACTCGAAGCCCTGTCCCAGGGCGATATGGCTGGCGGCATTCTCATCGAGCAGCGTGTCGTAGAAGACGGTGTCCTGCTGGCCGATCCGCCCCTGGCGATCGACGAGCGCCACCTCGCCCAGGCGCGCCCCGCCCGCGTCGCGCTGGGAAAGGCCCTGCAACGTCTCGGCGCCGTGCTCGGCTTCGAACTCGACTGCCCTACCGCCCTCAAATTCAATCTTCAAACCGGTGATCAGCGTCCCCGAGGCGAACAGCGGCTTCGTCGAGCGGACGGTCCCTTCGACGCGTTCGGGGTCGGGCGTCGTGAACACCTCTTCGGTTGGGATGTTCGGCGCGTGGGTGATGCCCGCCGCGGTTCGAAAGCGCCCGCACAGCCAGCGCCCGCTTTCAAGCAACCCGACCTTCAGGTCGGTTCCCGGTCCCTCGAAGTGCAGCGCGTCGAGCGACAGCCCCTGGAGCTTGTCCGCCGCCGTCACAAGCTGGTCGAGCCGCGCCTGCCACGCCGCCACGGGATCGTCCTCGTCCAGCCTGCAGATGTGGGCGATCTGCTCCCACAGGCGCCCGAGCGCCGCGTCGGGATCGAGCTCGGGATGGACCAGCGTCGCCCATTCGGCCGTCGGGCAGGGTCCGACGGTCCAGTTGGTGGTGCGGTCGTTGAGGACCTTGATCGACTCCTTGATCGCCGGGAGCATGTCCTTTCCCGCGAGGGAGGGGTCGACGCCGTCCATGATCCGCGGGGCGACGGGGCCCGACAGCGCGATCCGCGCCGCCCGCGCCTTGCTCAGGGCCAGCATCCGCTCTCCGTACCACGGCGGCACGAACGACAGCGTCTCGGGATCGGCGTGCAGTGCACGCGCGCGCTTGAGGTGCACGTCAAACACCGAGAGGTCGACGAACCTGGCGCCCGCCCGGTAGGCGGCCTCGGCGATCGCCCGCGCCAGCGGCTCCTTGCCGGGCTCCGATCCCAGCGCGACGATCTGCCCAGGCTGAACGTTGGCGCCGAAGCGCACGAGCAGCTCGGCGAGCGAGCGGACGTGGTCATCCCGGGGAACGGACGAAATGCCCGGCACGAGCAGACGTTAACCGCTGCGGCCCGACGGCGCGGCCCGGCGGGCATTGCAGGCCCGGCGGTATGGTGCCCGACGTGGGCGCGCTGACCTTCGCGACCGCCGCTTCCGCCCTCGGCCCGGTGCGACAGCACTACCTGGATCAGGCGCGCCAGATGCAGGCCATGTCGTTCGCGGTTCACATTCCGCTGGTCTGCTTCGGGATCGCGTTTCCGGCGATGGTGCTGTTCGTGGAGTGGCTGTATGGCCGCACCGGCGACGACGTGTACTACGCGATCGCACGGCGCTGGACGCGGATGATGGTGGCGCTGTTCGCGGTCGGCGTGATCACCGGGACGATTCTCAGCTTCGAGATGGGGCTTCTGTGGCCCAACTTCACCGCGACTTTCGGAGCCGTGTTCGGGCTGGGGTTCGCCATCGAGGGCTTTTCATTCTTCATGGAGGCCATCTTCATCGGCATCTACGTCTACGGGTGGGATCGGCTCTCGCGGCGGATGCACATGCTCTCGGGCGTCCCGATCGTGATCTCCGGGTTCACTGGTTCGCTGATGGTGATCGCGGTCAATGCCTGGATGAACCACCCCGGTGGCTTTCGCCTAGACGGCGGCAAGGTGGTTGGCGTCGATCCGCTCAAGGCCCTGTTCGGCAACCCGTACCTGTGGCACGAGTTGGTGCACATGTACATCGCGGGCTACATCGTCACCGGCTTTCTGCTCGCGGCGGCTTACGCGGTCGGCCGCCTGCGCGGGCGCTGGGGGCGCTACGAGCGGATCGCGCTGGCGATCCCGCTTACGATCGCGGCGCTGGCGGCGCCGGTCCAAGTGCTGGTGGGGGACTGGGCGGCGCGGGACGTCGCCAAATATGAGCCGGTCAAGCTGGCGGCTCTCGAGGGGGTAGGCAAGACGGCGCGCGGGGTGCCGGAGCATCTGGCCGGCTGGTACGTCGACGGCAAGGTCAAGGACGGGCTGGCGATCCCCAAGCTGCTGTCGTTCCTGGCCTACCACGACCCCAACGCGCGCGTCGTGGGGCTCGAGTCGGTCCCGGCGAGCGACCGACCGCCGGTCAACGGCGTGCGGGTCGCCTTCCAGCTGATGGTCGGCTCGGGGACGCTGATGGCGCTCCTGGGCATCTTCTATATCGTCGTGCGCTGGCGTCGCGGGCGGCTGCCGGAATCGCGCTGGTTCTACCGGGCGGTGGTCGCGGCCGGGCCGCTGTCGCTCGTCGCACTGTTGGCGGGCTGGGTGACGACAGAGCTTGGGCGCCAGCCCTGGGTCGTCTACGGGACTATGCGAACCCAGCAGGCGGTCACCGGCGCAGGGGGCATCCCGGTCGGCTACGGCGCGCTGGCGGCCGTCTACCTGGGCGTGCTGGCGGCTGTGATCTGGATCCTCAGACGGCTCGCGGCCGCGCCGCTCAAGGGTCCCGCGGGCGCGCCCCTGCAGACCGCGGCCGCCTCCTCGGGCGCCCCTGCGGGGAGCTAGGGCGATGCTCTACGTGCTGCCGCTCGTGTTCGCGCTGATCGGCCTGGCGCTCTACGGCGTGCTCGGGGGCGCGGACTTCGGCGCGGGCTTCTGGCAGCTGACCGCGGACCTCGGGCGCGACCCCGAGCCGGTCCGCGAGCACGCCCACCACTCGATGGCGCCCGTGTGGGAAGCAAACCACGTATGGCTGATCTTCGTCCTGACCGTGATCTGGACCGCCTACCCCAAGTTCTTCGGCTCGCTGGCCTCGACGCTCTCCGTGGCGCTGCTGATCGCGGCGTTCGGGATCATCTTCCGCGGCGCTACCTACGCCCTGCGGTCCGCCACCGAAACCCCCGGCGAGCAGCGCAAGATCGACACCGTATTCGGCGTCTCCTCCGTGATCACGCCGTTTGCGCTGGGCGCCGCCGCGGGCGGGATCGCGGCCGGCAAGGTGCCGGTCGGCAATGCCGCCGGCAGTCTGTTCTCGAGCTGGCTAAACCCGACCTCGATCCTGATCGGGGTGCTAGCCGTGATCACCGGGGCCTACCTGGCGGCGGTGTTCCTCAGCGGCGACGCCGTTCGTGCCGACGACCGAGAGCTGGCGCGGCGCTTCCGGGCCCGGGCGCTCGGCTGCGGGCTGGTCGCCGGGGCTGTCGCGATCGGCGGGCTGGCCGAGCTCCATGCCGACGTCCACCCTCTCTACCACCAGCTTCTCACCGGGCGGGGGCTACCCGCGCTGCTGGTCTCGGCGCTGGCGGGAGCCACGACGCTGGCGCTGGTGTGGCTCGAGCGCTACGAGCCGGCCCGCTACAGCGCCGCGCTGGCCGTGGCAGCGATCGTCGCCGGCTGGGCGCTGGCCCAGAGCCCGCGCCTGCTGCCGGGCCTGACGGTCAGACAGGCGGCCGCCCCCCACGACACGCAGGTCGCGGTGCTGGTCGCGATCCTCGGCGGCGGCGCGATCCTGGCGCCCTCGTTGGTCACGCTGTTCAGGCTTCAGATCGGCGGCCGGCTGGCCCACGGGGCCGCGGACCAGCACGAGCCCGCGGCGTCCACCACGAAAGCAATCGTCCCTCGCCGCCCCGCGCTGCTCGTACGCATCGCGGCCGCGCTGCTGGTCGCCGGCTTCGCCTTCACCAACGTCGCCGACGCCGAGTGGTTGCACGTGCTGGGCGGCGCCTGCTTTCTGGCATTCGTGGCCGGCGCGTTCCGTGTCGCCCTGCCGCTTGCTTGACTGTTCCGGTCCGCGCATGCGCGGACCGGCCGAGGCGCACATGTGCGCCTCGGAGGGGGCCGCACATGTGCGGCCCCCCAAATACATACACTCGCCCCACATGAGCGAGCGGCCGCTGTGGGCTCCCTGGCGCATCGAGTACATCCGACGGGAGAAGAGCGGTCGCTGCATCTTCTGCGACCCCGATGCAGACCACGTGATCGAGCGCGGCGAGCACTGCTTCACGATCCTCAACGCTTTCCCCTACGCGCCGGGTCACGTCATGGTGGCCCCCTACCGTCACGTCGGCGAGCTGGGCAAGCTCTCGGAGGCGGAGCTCCCTGAGCTCATGCAGCTGGCGCGGCGGGCCGTCGAGGCGCAGCGCGTTGCGATGAACCCGGACGGCTTCAACATCGGCCTTAACCTGGGCAAGGTCGCCGGCGCGGGGATCGTCGACCACGTGCACCTGCACGTCGTGCCCCGCTGGGAGGGCGATAACAATTTCATGCCCGTGCTGGGCGACACCCGCGTCATCAGCCAGGCGCTCGACACCACGCGGCGCGTGCTGGTGGACGCGCTCGACGATGCCCGGTGAGGCCCCGCCGCGAGCGCTTTCCTGGAGCGCCGCCGCCGTCCTCGGCGGGCTGAGCGACCCGGCGCGTTTGACGAGGAGTACGATTGGCACGTGAGCCTTATCGCCTACCTCATCATCCTGTTCGTCGTCGGCCTGTTCATCGGAGCGCTGGCACGGCTGCTGCTGCCCGGTCGCGACCCGATGGGCGTCGGCATGACGGCGCTGGTCGGCATCCTGGGCACGTTCAGCGCGGGTCTGTTCTCGTGGTACGTGCTTCACCGCCATGGTGCCGGACTGATCCTGTCCGTAGTGTTCTCGATGCTGATCGTCTGGATCTATCGGAGATCGACGGGCGGGGGATACCGGCGGCCGACCGGGCGTCGCGGCGGCTTATAGGGCCGCCTCTGCCGGCGACGTGACGCACATCGCCCGCCGCGCGGGGTGACGGGTCTTCCGTGCCCGCGATGAGTCCTCGGAGCTCGGGCGGTCTCTACGTCCGTGAAGCATCTTTGCACCGAGCGAGGGGGGATCGGACATGGGTAATCGGGCAATGTCGCTCAACAAGCGATTCACCGCCGTGCTTCAGAAGAGCCCGAGCAAGGGCGGCTGGACCTACGTCGTCATGCCGGAATCGGTCGAGTTCTTCGGAACTCGCGGGCTCGTAAAGGTCCGCGGGACGATCGATGAGCACCCGTTCCGCAGCTCGTTCATGGCGCTGGGCGACGGCACTCATAAGCTCCCGGTCAACGCGAGCCTTCGAAAGGCGATTGGCAAAGAGGCGGGCGCGGAGGTCGCGGTGGAGCTGCTCGAGCGGCTCGCCGCTTGACCCCCGCGCCGGCCGACTGCTCAGTCAGTTCGCAGCGGCTGGCCGACCGAGACGCGCCCAGAGACCGCGCAGATCGCGAGAACTCATCGCCGGGCCGGGTTTCGGGTTCCGAGAAGCCCCGGCCGGGAGCGGCGGCGAGCTCTTCAGGCCGACACCGGCGTCGGCAGCGGCTCCCCATGCCCCGCGGCCAAGATGTTGTCGACCAGCAGCCGCGTCATTGCCGCCCGGGTCTGAGACGTCGCGCTACCGATGTGCGGCGTGAGCACGACGTTGCCCAGAGCCAGCAGCCGCTCGGGAACGGTTGGCTCGGCGCTGAAGACGTCAAGGCCGGCCTTCAGCCGTCCGGCTTCCAGGGCGGCGATCAAAGCGTCCTCGTCGATGATCTCTCCCCGGGCGGTGTTCACCAGACAGGCGCCGGGGCGCAGCAGCTCGAGGCGCCGCGCGTCGATCAGGTGCTGGGTGCTCTGAGAAAGCGGCACGTGAAGCGAGACGATGTCGGCCTCGCCCAGGAGGTCGTCGAGCTCGCGGTGCTCGACGCCGAGCTCTGTCTCCTCGTGCCTGGGCAGCCGGGACGGCTTGGCATAGAGGATGCGCATCTCAAACCCGTGCGCCCGCCGCGCCACGGCACGGCCGATCCGGCCAAAGCCGACGATGCCGATGGTCGCCCCGGAGAGCTCCTCGCCCAGGAATTGATCGATTCCTGAAGGCCATTGGCGCTCGCGCACCAGCGCGTCGCCTTCCACGACGCGCCGACGGGCGGCGAGCATCAACGCCATGGCGAGGTCGGCAGTCGCGGCGTCGAGCACGCCCGGCGTATTGGTCACACTGACGCCGTGGGCCAGGCAGGCCGCCAGATCGATCCCGTCGTAGCCGACGCCGTAGTTGGCGACGAGCCGGAGCGAGGGAAGCCGCTCGAGCGTGCGCTCGTCCACCGTCTCGTGAACGACGGCCAGCGCCTCCACGTCGGGACGCTCGCCTTCGATCCCCTCGGGCAGCGCTGCAGCCAGCAGCTCCACGTCTCTGAGCTCCTCAAACGCCGGTCCAGGGAACCGCCGGGAGGCCAGCACCATCAACGCTCTCACACGTCCTGGTAGACCGTGATCTCCTCGGTGTAGAACTCGATCGCGGCGCGGCCTTGCTCGTGCGGGCCGTAACCGGACTCTTTCGAGCCTCCGAATGGCACGTGGACGTCCGCCCCAGCGGTCTGCGAGTTGACGTGGAGGATCCCCGCCTGCAGCTCGTCCACGCAGCGCTGGGCGACCGCCAGGTTCGTCGTGAAGACAGACGCCGAGAGCCCAAAGGGCACGGCGTTTGCCCGCTCGATCGCCTCCTCCAGAGACGAGTAGCGATAGAGCGTCGTGACCGGGCCGAACACCTCCTCCCGCGAAAGGAAGGCGTCATCGGCGACGCCCTCGAATACCGTCGGCGGAATCAGGTAGGCATCGGGGTCGGCCCGCTCGCCGCCCGCGATCAGCGTGCCGCTCTCCTGAAGGCCGCGAGCGATACCGGCGAGCACATCCTCGAACTGGCTCTCGTTGACCAGCGGGCCCACCTCGGTATCCGGGTCGGCGGGGTCGCCGACCTTGCCCTCGGAAATGCGCTGCAGCAGGAGCTCTCTGAACTGGTCATACGCGGCGTCGGCGACGAAGATGCGGCGCGTTGCGGTGCACTTCTGTCCCGCCGAGAAGAACGCCCCGGCGTAGGCTGCCTGCGCCGCCGCCTCGAGCTTCGCGTCTTCCGCCACGATCAGCGGGTTGTGCCCGCCGAGCTCGAGTTGGACACGCTTGCCGAGCTTGGCGGCGCTCTCCCTGACGCCGTGCCCGACTGGCACCGAGCCCGTGAAGGAGATCGCGCGCACGCGTCTGTCGCTCACCATCGGCTCGCCCACGTTTGAGCCGGAGCCGATCACGAGGTTCAGCACGCCATCGGGAAGCTCCGCCTCCTCGAGCGCCCGTACCAGGTGCAGACCGGTGAGAGGGGAGTCCTGGGCGAGCTTGAGTACCACCGTATTGCCATACGCCAGCGCCGGCGCCATCTTCCAAGTGGGAATCGCCGCTGGGAAGTTCCAAGGGGTGATCAGGCCGACGACGCCAACTGGACGGCGCCGCGTGTAGACAAGCGTCTTGGCCGCTGATTGCTCGAATAGCTCGCCAACCGGCCGCCAACCTTCCCCTGAGAAAAAACGGAAGATCGCGGCCGCGCGCGTGGCCTCCACGCGTGACTCCTTCAGCGGCTTGCCCATCTCGTGGGTCATGTCCTGGGCGATCTCCTCGACGCGCGCTTCGATCACATCCGCGGCACGGCGCAGATACGCGCCGCGTTGCGCTGCCGCGAGGCCCGACCATCCCGGCAGAGCGGCTTGGGCGGCCTCGACCGCAGCGCCGACGTCGTCGGCGCTCGAACTGGGAAACTCGCCGATCGCTTCGGATGGCCGCCAGGGGTTGCGACGCTCATAAACATCCCCACTGCGGCTGGGGACCCACTGGCCCCCGATGAAGTTCGCCGCACGGACCTCGGTGGCCGTCTCGGACATGGGCTTCAGACCTCCTGTGGCTTTGTGGGTTCCGCGCCGCCGCCAACCGGATTGCGGAGCGCGCCGATTCCCGGAATCCGGATCTCAACCGAATATCCGGGCCGCAGCGTGACGTCGTCTCCAGGCACGATGCCGGTACCCGTCAGCAGCACGCTACCCGCCGGAACGGGGTTATCACGCCGCAGGAACTCGGTAAGCGTGAACAGCGAGCGGCACATGCTCGCCGTCGATGTGCTGTCCTCGAACAGGAGCCCGCCGGACTCCTCGAAGATGCGCAGCTCGATCTCGTAGCTCACGTCCCAGTCGACCGGGACGAGCAGCGCCGGTCCGAGCGCGCAGGCCCGGGCGTAGATCTTCGCCTGCGGCAGATAGAGCGGGTTGGCACCCTCGATGTCCCGTGAGGAAACATCGTTGCCGATCGTCACGGCCAGCGGTTGCGCGTCGGCGCCCAGCACCACCGCCAGCTCGGGTTCAGGCACTGTCCACGACGCGTCCGCGCGCACGGCGATCGGCTCGCCGGGGCCGACCGTCCTACGGCTTCCGGCGTCCTTGAGGAACAGCTCGGGCCGCTCGGCGTCGTAGACGAGCTCGTACACGTCGCGGCGCTGGCTCTCGGCGGTGCGAGCCTCCCGGCTTCGTTCGTACGTGACCCCCGCGGCCCAGGTCTCCGGCGCGAGCACCGGGACCAGCACCGTCCACGGCTCGGGCAGGGCGAACGTCTGGCCGTCGAGGATCGGCACGCTGTCGACCACGTTTGGCGCCTCGCCGCGCTCAAGCGTTCCCAGGATGTCGTCGCCGGCCAGCAGGCCGAGCTCGTCGCCGGCCACCACGCCGACGCGGGCGCTCCCGCCGGGGTCCCGTACGCGCAGCAGCCGCAGACCGGCCGTGTCGACGCTCATCGGCCCGCGGCTGCGCCGGCGCCGGCCCAAGCGGCGCCGCCGGGAAACCCGTACTCCTCCAGGGACTCCGGCAGCATCTCGATGCTGTAGCCCGGAGCCTCGGGCACCACGTAGCGGCCGTCGGAGATCCTGACGGGCGAGACGAAGTGCTCATGCAGCTCGTCGACGTACTCGATCACGCGATCCTCGAGCTCAGCGCCGACTGCGATGTAGTCGATCAGCGACAGATGCTGCACGTACTCAGAGAGCCCGATCCCGCCCGCGTGGGGACAGACCGGGATCTCGAACCGCGCCGCCAGCAGCAGCACCGCCAAGACCTCGTTCACCCCTCCCAGGCGACAGGCGTCGAGCTGGCAGACGTGCAGGCCGCCTGCCTGCATGAGCTGCTTGAACATCGTCCGGTTGTGCGAGTGCTCTCCGGTGGCGATCCGGATCGGCGCCACCTCGCGGGCGATCCGCGCGTGGCCGAGGATGTCGTCGGGGCTCGTCGGCTCTTCCATCCACCAGGGCTCAAACTCCGCCAGCCGCCGGATCGCGGTGACCGCCTGCTCCACCTCCCAGACCTGGTTGGCGTCCATCATCAGGAAGCGCTCAGCGCCGATCTCCTCGCGAATCATCGTCGCGCGGCGGACATCGTCCGCCAGTCTTCCCCCGACCTTCATCTTGACATGCGTCCAACCCTGCGCCACGGCGGTGCGGCAGCGCTCGCGTACTTCCTCGTCGGAGAAGCCAAGCCAGCCCACGGAGGTGGTGTAGGCCGGAAAGCCGGTGCGGCGGATCTCGGCCTCGCGTCCTGTCTTGCCGCCCTCGCGCGAGCGCAGCAGCTCGATCGCCTGCTCGGGTGTCAGCGCGTCGGTCATGTAGCGGAAGTCGACGCAGCCGACGAGCTCCTCGGGCGACATGTCGACCACCAGCTTCCACAGCGGCTTGCCCTCGGCGCTGGCCCACAGATCCCATACGGCGTTGACCAGCGCAGCGGTGGCGAGGTGGACGACGCCCTTCTCCGGTCCCAGCCAGCGCAGGTGCGAGTCACCGGTGAGCGAGCGCCAGAATCCGCGCTGGTCAGATGCGATGTCGCTTAACCGGCGTCCCTTCACAAGCGGTGCCAGGGCGTGGATGGCGGCGACCACGACCTCGGTCCCGCGCCCGATCGTGAACGTCATCCCGTAACCGCGAAGCGACGAGTCGGTGTGGAGGATCACGTAGGCGGCGGAGTAGTCGGGGGCCTCGTTCATGGCGTCTGACCCCGCGAGCGTGCGCGAGGTGGGAAAGCGCACGTCGCGCACCTCCACGCCGGTGATCTCGCAGTCCTGGATCGCCATCAGCGCAGCGCGATCGGGCGCACCATCGATCCGGTCGCGCCGCGAATCGAGACCGGCAGGCAAACGAAGCAGAACTCGTAGACCTGTTCGCGGGCGAGCTCCTCGCAGTTGACCATCTCGATGATGAAGATTCCTCGTTCGTTGAGTAGCGCGATGTGCACAGGGTGGGGATTGTGGGGGACGGTCGAGGGCAACACCTCGAGCGACTCGGTGTCCGCCGCGACGGCCACCACTCCCCGTTCGGCCAGCCACAGCGCCGCGTCGCGGTCGATCCCGGCCTGCTCGTGGGCGGCGATGAAGTCCGCGTCCGGCCAGCCTGAGAGATAGCCCGTCCGCACCAGCGCCACGTCGCCGGGGCGCAGCTCCAGCGCCTCGCGTTCGGCGATCTGGCGCAGCTCTTCAGGCCCGATCGCGTCGTGCGCTGGGAGGGCGTCGACGCCGCGCGCGCCGGCTACGTCGAACAGCACGCCGCGCGTGATCAGCGGTGGGATCGCCGCGGCGTCATCTCGGAGCGGCCCGAAGTCGCCGACGTCGCGCTCGGCGGAGCCGCCTCCGAACCAACCAGGACCCTCGCCGGAGGTGATGTGGGCGAGGGCGTCGATATGCGTGCCCGTGTGCACGGTGCCCATCACGAGCTCGCTGTTCCAGCGGAAGTTGACGTCGTTGTCCCTGATCCATTCCTGGTCGTCCTGGTTCTCGAGCCCCCGCGGCGTCCTGTAGGACAGCACCTGGAATGGCGGGTGCCCGGGAAACACCGGCATCCCGCCGAAGCGGCCGCAGTCCAGATCGTAGATACGGCCCTCGTTGACCAGCGACAGCGCCCGCAGGACGTCCGCTGCGGTCAGCTTGGCGGCGGGGGGCGTGGAAGTGCTCATGTATCCCTCCGGTCGGTCATTGGTAGGTCGTCGGGGTTCTCACAACTGCCGAGTGGCCGCGCAGGAAGTCCAGGTCACAGCCCTCGTTTGCCTGTAGGACATGATCGAGGTACAGCCGCCGGTAGCCGCGCTCTTCGGCGGCGGGCGGCGTCCACGCCGCTCGCCGGCGCTCGAGCTCGGCTTGGTCGACAAGCATGTCGAGCGTCCTGGCCTCGACGTCGACGCGGATGCGGTCGCCGGTACGGATGAGCGCGAGCGGGCCGCCGACCGCCGATTCGGGCGCCACGTGGAGCACGACAGCGCCGTAGGAGGTCCCGCTCATCCGAGCGTCGGAGATTCGCAGGAGGTCCGTGACCCCCTGCCGCAGCAGTTTCTCCGGGATCGGCAGTTGCCCCCATTCGGGCATCCCCGGGCCACCGACGGGGCCTGCGTTGCGGAGCACCATCACGGAATCGGCGTCGACCTCGAGGTCGGGGTCATTGACCCGGGCCGCAAGCTCGCCGACGTCCTCGAACACGATCGCCTGTCCCTCGTGCGTCAGCAGCCGGGGATCGGCTGCCGAGAACTTCATCACCGCGCCGTCCGGGCACAGGTTGCCTCGTAACACGGCGAGCGATCCCCGCTCCTGGAGCGGGTTCGAACGAGGCCGGATCACGTTCTCGTCGACGATCTGCGTGGGAACGCTGTCGAGACCCTCTCCCAGCGTGCCGCCCGTGACGGTGAGCGCGTCGACGTGCAGAAGGTCGCGAATCTGCTCGAGCACCGCCGGCAACCCACCGGCGTAATAGAAGTCCTCCATCAGACCCTTACCAGCGGGTTTCAAATCGACCAGCCAGGGCGTCGTCCTGCCGAGCTCGTCGAAGGTCGACAGCGGCAGCTCGAGCCCGAGCCGGCCCGCGTAAGCGACCAGGTGCACGACGGCGTTGGTCGAGCCGGAAATCGCATGTAGGGCACGGATCGCGTTCTCCAACGCCTCCGCGGTGAGGATCTGCGACGGCTTGATGTCCTGTTCCACGAGCTCCACGATCTGCCGGCCGGCGGCCTCCGCCAGATGTGCACGGCGCGAGTCGACGGCGGGGATCGCCGCGCCGCCGGGAAGCGTCAGCCCCAGGGCCTCTGTCATGCAGGCCATCGTCGAGGCGGTTCCCATCGTCATGCAATGGCCGTTTGAGCGCGAGATCGAATTCTCGATCTCGACGAACTCCTGCTCGGTGATCCGGCCCCCGCGCAGCGCCTGGTAAGAGCGCCAGCAGTCCGAGCAGGAGCCGAGCTCTTCGCCGCGCCAGTGACCGTTGAGCATCGGCCCGCCGGTGACGACGATCGTCGGGATGTCGGCCGAACAGGCGCCCATGATCGCCGCCGGGTTGGTCTTGTCGCAGCCGGTGAGCAGCACGACCCCGTCCAACGGGTAGGAGCGGATCGACTCCTCCACATCCATCGCCATCAGGTTGCGATAGAGCATCGTGGTTGGCTTCATCAGCGATTCGCCCAGCGACGTGACCGGGAACTCGCGCGGGAATCCGCCAGCCTGAAGGACGCCCCGCTTCACGGCCTCGGCCAGTCCCCGCAGATGGACGTTGCAGTTGACGAGCTCCGACCACGAGTTGCAGATGCCGATCACCGGGCGGCCGCGAAACGACTCGTCGCTAACGCCGCTGGCCTTCAACCACGAGCGGTGCAGAAAGCCGTCCAGGTCGCGTCGGTCGAACCAGTCGGCGCTGCGGCGGCGGCGCTGGTCTCCCTCACGGCCGTTGCCCATGCTCGGCATCTCAGTCCTTTCTCCTGTGCGGGCCCTTGGCTGTACCGACGCTACCCCAGCGCCGCGCTACGTACCCATGGTTTATGGGCCGATTAGGCGGGTAAGTGTCCCCAGTGATGGAGGAGAGCATCAGCCAAGCGGCTGGGCTGACCCGTCGGCGCTTCCTGGGCGCGGCCTCGAGCACGATCGCCGGCCTCACCGTTCTGGGCGCAGCCGGATGCAACGGCGCCGCCGGCTCGCGCGTCAACGACAAGCTCAAGATCCCGCTCGCGAACTCGTTCGTCGGCAACACCTGGCGCCTGGAGATGGAGAACACCTACCGGGCCGCCCTGGGCATGGAGCCCTACCGCTCGCAGGTCTTCGGGCAGGTATTCAACTCCCAGAACAACATGTCCGACCAGGCCCAGCAGCTCTCGAATCTGATTTCGGCCAAGGTGGACGCGATCCTGATCGACGCCGCTTCGCCCACCGGGCTGAACGGGGTCGTCAGTCAGGCCATCGACCGCGGGATCCTCGTCGTCTCGTTCGACAACATCGTCACGGCCCCCGGCGCGCTCCAGGTCAACACCGACCAGTTCAAGTTCGGGCAAGAGCTGGCTCAGTGGCTGGTGCGAGAGCTGCACGGCAAGGGCAACATCATCATGGTCACCGGCGTGCCCGGCACGTTCGTCGACACGCAGCGGACGGCCGGAGGGATGTCGGTCTTCTCGAAGACCCCGGCGATCAAGGTCGTCAACAAGTACTCCGGGATGTGGGACTCGGCCGTCGCCCAGCGCAACACGGCCGCCGTGCTGCCCTCGCTGCCCAAGATCGACGGCATCTGGGCCCAGGGCGGGACCGACGGGATCCTCAAGGCCTTCAAGGCGGCCGGAAAGCCGCTGCCGCCCACGGCGGGCGAATCCGAGAATGGCTTCCGTCTGTTCATGAACGGCTCGAAGACCGGCGAGAAGCTGCCCGGTTTCTCGATCGCGCAGCCCCCCTACCTCGTGCTGCTGGCGCTCGAGCTCGCGCGCCGTGTCCTGCGTCACGAGTACCCAAAGAAGAGCGTCACGGTCCCCTTCGACACCGCGACCACCGCCACGGTCAAGCCTGGGGTTAACGTGTTCCCCCAGCTCCAGGACTCGTTCTTCACCGGGATCACCGATCTCACCCCGGATCGCCTCGTCAACGTCAAGCTGTCCGAGGTCGTCACGGGGAAACCGGCCAGCTCCAGCATCAACGTCCGCCTCCCAGCTGTATGAACGAGCGCCGCAACGCAGCGATCGAGGGCGTCGGCGTCCACAAGGCCTACGGCGGCGTCAAGGCGCTGGACGACGCGGCCTTCTGCGCAGCACCCGGCGAGGTGCACGCGCTGGTGGGCGAGAACGGGGCCGGCAAGAGCACGATGATCAAGGCGCTGGCCGGCGTGCTGCGTCCCGATCAGGGCACGATTCGCATTGGCGGCGAGGACGTGCGCCTACGCTCGCCGGAGGATGCGCTGCGCCGCGGCGTGGCCACGGTGTTCCAGGAGCTCACCCTGCTGCCGCGGATGACGGTGGCGGAGAATCTGCTGCTGGGACACGAGCCTCGAGGTCACGGGGGCATAATCCGCCGGCGCGAGCTGCCGGCACGGGGTACGGAGCTGCTTGCCGAGCACGGCGTCGAATCGGTCGATGCGGGCGAGCTGGTGGAGAACCTGCCCCTCGCCCAGCAGCAGCTGGTGGAGATCGTCGGCGCCATGCAGCGCGAGCCGTCGGTGCTGATCCTCGACGAGCCGACCTCGGCGCTGGCCCGGCGCGAGGTCGACTGGCTGTTCGACGCCGTCCGCCGGCTGCGCGACGAGGGCACCTGCGTGGTCTTCACCTCCCATCGCTGGAGCGAGGTCACCGAGCTCGCCGATCGCATCACGCTGTTTCGCAACGGCACCGATGTCGGCACACACGAGCAGCTCTCCGAGGAGGAAGCGGTCAAGCTGATGACCGGCCGCGATGTGTCAACCGCCTACGTCGAGCCCGAGGAGCGGCCAGAGCGCGACGTGGTGCTCGAGGCACACGACTTGACGGCGCCCGGCCTGGAAGGCGTGTCGCTCTCGTTGCGAGCCGGTGAGGTGGTGGGAATCGGAGGACTCGAGGGCCAGGGCCAACGCGAGCTCTTCCACGCCCTGTTCGGCGTGGCCCCGTCATCGGGCGAGATCGAGATCGGTGGCAAGCGCGCGCGGCTGCGCAGCCCCCGCGACGCGATCAAGAAGGGCATCGCGTTCATCCCCCAGGACCGCAAGGCCGAGGGACTGCTGCTGCCGATGTCGGTGCGCGAGAACCTGACGCTGCCGATCCTCCGCCGGGTCGCGGCCGCCGGCGTGCTTCGCCTGGCTGCCGAGCGCAGCACCGCGGGGGGCATGATCGACCGCCTCAGCATCGACGCCCGGCGCCCCGGGCAGCCGGTGGAGACTCTCAGCGGCGGCAATCAGCAGAAGGTGCTGCTCGGACGGTGGCTGCTGGCCGAGTCGCGGATCTTGCTGCTCTACGACGTCACGCGTGGGGTGGACGTCGCGACCAAGCAGGACGTCTACAAGCTGATCCTCGACCTGGCCGGAGATGGCCACGCGATCCTGTTCTACTCCTCGGACACGGAGGAGGTCGCCCACCTCTGCCATCGGGTGCTGGTGCTCAGAGAGGGCGCGATCGCACAGGAGCTCGACGGCGACATCTCCTCGGAGGACATCATCGCCGCGTCGTTCAGGGAGGAAGCTCATGCTTGAGCGCGTCGGCGCCTCTCGCGAGTTGGGCCGCCCCGGCGGATGGCTGCCCGAGCGCCGCGAGCAGCTATTGGCTCAGAACGCGCCGCTGGCCGTGGCGGTCCTGCTGCTGGTGGCGATGCTCGTCATTTACATCGTGCTGTACGCGATCTCGATCGGGTCCTTCCCGGGCGGTTTCGAGGCGGCCTCGATAGTTGACCACGCGATGCCCCTGTCGCTGGCCGCGGTGGGGCAGACGTTCGTGATCCTGACCCGCGGGATCGACCTCTCGGTCGGCGGCATGATGGACATGACGAACGCTTTGGCGGCGCTGAAGCTCCAGGGCGGCTTCGGCACCGAGGTGCTGTGGACTGTGATCATCCTGCTGATTGGGGCCGCCGGCGGGCTGGTGAATGGGTTGCTCGTGGCCTTCGGGCGTCTTCAGCCGATCCTCGTCACGTTGGGCACGCTGTCGATCTTCCAGGGGATCGCGCTGTGGATCCTGCCGTCCCCGGGTGGGCACGTGGCGCACGGCTACACCAACTTCTTCCTGAACCCCAGTGCCCCCAGCGCGCTGATCTTCGTCGTCTTATTGGGAATCGCATGGGCCGCGCTTCGCCGCAGCAGGCTGGGAGTGAACATCTATGCGATCGGCAACGACGAGGCCGCGGCGCGGGCCAACACGGTGCCGGTGCTACGAACCAAGGTCATCGCCTATGTCCTGTCGGGGACGCTGGCCGCCGGAGCGGGGATCGCGCTCGCCACTACCACGACGGGCGGCGACGCGACCGGCGGCGACGTGTTCACGCTGTCCTCGATCGCCGCCGTGGTGGTGGGCGGCGTGTCGCTGTTCGGCGGCCGCGGCAGCGCCGTCGGCTCGATCTGCGGGGCGTTCGTGCTCACGCTGCTGGTCGACGTCCTGTTCTTCGCCAACATCGATCCGCTGTTCCAGCCCTTCTACCAGGGCCTGTTCCTGGTGCTGGCGGTTGGCGCCAGCACGCTGCTCGGCCGCTACCTGGTCAGGAAACGAAGATGAGCACCACGACGGAATCACGGCCAGGGCCCAGTGCGCTGCGCCAAGCGCTCAGCCCCGACCGACGCAAGATCATCTTCGCCTACCTGGCAGCGGTCGGCCTGTTCATCATCGGCGACATCATCACGCCGGGGTTTGCCAGCGGCAGCGGCATCCAGCAGATCCTGCAGGTCTCATCGTTCGTGGGCCTCGTGGCCGCCGGGCAGACGTTCGTGATCCTGGTCGGCGGGATCGACCTCTCGGTGCCCTGGGTGCTGAACGCCGGCGCCATCGTCCTCATCGCCGTGTCTGGTGGCTCGAGCGGAAAGCTCGCGCTCGGGATCGTGCTGGCGCTGGCCGTCGGGCTGGCGTGCGGGATCGTCAACGGGCTGGGCATAGCGCTGCTCGGCATCCCGGCGGTGGTGATGACGCTTGGCATGGACGGGATCGTGGAGGGACTCTCGCTGGGAGTGACCCATGGGCTGTCGTGCGGCAGCTGCCAGAAGCCCGCGCCCATGTCCCTGGTGAACTTGATGACCGGCAAGACGCTGGGGATCCTTACGAGCCTGTGGATCTGGCTGGGGATCATCATCCTGGTCACCTTCGTGCTCTCCTACACGACGTTCGGACGCCGGGTCTATGCCGTCGGCAACTCCGGGCGGGTGTCGTTCCTCGCCGGCGTCAACGTGAAGCTCGTGACCATCGCCCTCTACGCGCTCAGCGGGATGTTCGCGGCGCTGGCGGGTATCGCGCTGGTCGGCTTCGGCGGCAGCGCGACGCTGGGCATGGGCGACCCCTACCTGTTCCAGTCGATCGCCGCGGTGGTGATCGGCGGTACCTACATCCTCGGCGGCCGGGGGTCCTACCTGGGCACCGTGGCCGGGGCGATCGTGCTGACGACGCTGGTCAGCGTGCTGCTCGCCAAGAGCGCGCCTGACTACGCTCGGGACATCGTCTACGGCGTGGTGATCCTGGTCATCCTCTTGCTCTACGGCCGCCAGCGGAGCGAAGCATGAAGGTGATCGTCTGGGAGGGTCCGGAACGCATGAGCGTCGGCGAGCGTCCGGACCCAGACAACCCAGGGCCCGGCGAGGTGGTCATCCGCCCGGGCGCGGTCGGCATCTGCGGCTCCGAGGTGGAGGGATACCTGGGCCACATGGGCAATCGCGTCCCGCCGCTGGTCATGGGTCACGAGTTCGCCGGGGAGGTCGTCGCCGTTGGATCCGGCGCCGAGGAGTGGCTCGGGGCCCGCGCCACAGTGAACCCGATAGCCGGCTGTGGACGATGCCCTCTGTGCCTCTCAGGACAGGAGAACCTGTGCCCGGAGCGCACGCTGATCGGCATCCATCACGACGGCGCGTTCGCGGACTTCGTCAGAGCGCCGGCCGCCAACCTCCGCGCGCTGCCGCCCGAGCTGGACGTACGGCTCGGGGCGCTGACCGAGCCGCTCGCCAACGGCGTCCATGCCGTTCGCCTGGGACTGAGCGGACACGAGGTGGACTCGGCGGTCGTGATCGGCGCCGGCACGATCGGTCTGGTCACGCTCCAAGCGGCTCTGCTCAGCGGCCTAAAGCACGTGGCCGTGATCGAGCCCCACGAAGCCCGGCGCGAGCGCGCCCGGGCGCTCGGCGCTCATGACGTGCATGCCGACGGACAGGCGGCACGGGCCGCCGGCGAGCCGCTTGGCGTCGATTTGGTCCTCGACGCGGTGGGCATGCAGCCCACGCGGGCGACTGCGGTCGAGCTCGTGCGCCCCGGTGGCCGGCTCGTGTGCATCGGGCTGGCCGACGACGAGACGACGCTTGGCTTTCACGCCATCATCCGCAACCAGATCACGATCGTCGGTTCCTACGCCTACACGATGGCCGACTTCGAGCGGGCGCTCGAGTGGCTGGCAGAAGGCCGCGCCTCGCTCGGCGACCTGCCGCCGATCGCGCCACTCGACGATGGACCGGCCGCGTTCGCGCGCCTGGCGGACGGCCCGGCCGATCAGGTCAAGGTGTTTCTCGCGGGCGCGGGCCGCGGTTGAATGAAGGCCCGCTAGCTGGGCGCGTCGCACTCGTCGTCGGGGCGTCCAGCGGCATCGGTGCGGCCACCGCCCGGATGTTCGCCGAGGCTGGCGCCGAAGTCCACGCCGCGGCACGACGACGTCCGCAACTGGGCGACGAGGTGCTCGGCCACGAGCTCGACGTCGCAGATCGCGAAGCGGTCCACGTCCTGGCTCGGAGGCTGACCGCACGCGGACCGATCCACGCCGTGGTCGTTGCGGCGGGCACCAACCTGGCTGAGCGCTCGCTCGATCATCTAACCCCGGAGGCCTGGGACATGATGGTCGCCGTCAACCTGACCGGCGCCTTCAACGTCGTCCACGCGTTGCTCGGCGCGCTGCGCGAGGTCCGGGGCGACATCGTGTTGATTGGATCTGTCTCCGGCAGCTGGCCCGACCCGTCGGGAGCGGCTTACCAGGCAAGCAAGGCAGGGCTGCTCGCGTTCGCCCGAGCAGCGGGCTTCGAAGAACACGGACGCGGAGTGCGTTTCACGACCGTGCTCCCGGGAATCGTCGATACACCGATCCTGGAACGAAGGCCCGAGCCGCCGGGTCCGGAGCTCCGTGCTCACATGCTCCAGCCGGAAGACGTGGCCGCTGCGTGCTTGTTTGCGGTTAGCTTGCCGCCCCGCGCGCACGTACCCGAGCTGACGATCGTCCCCACAGCACTCCAGGCGGTCGGCAAGACGAACGTGGCGAGCCCTTCGCCGCCCTAGATCAGAACGACGACGAGCGCCAATGGCCCGTGCACCCCTAGCACCAGCTCGCCGCCGATATCAGCCGAACGGCTGGGGCCGGTGACCAGCGTCAGCGCGCTCGGCAGCCCGTCCGGATAGCGCCCGGAGAGGTTGCGCAGCAGATCTCCGGGACCTTCGACGAGCGTCTCCCGGTCTACCGCCACCACGTGCAGTCGCGGCAGAAGGCTGGCGGTCCGGGGCTCTCCCACCGAGGCCGCTAGAACCAGCGTCCCGGTGGCGGCACATGCGCCCACCGCACGCGTCACGCCGGCGTCGGCGTCGGCGATCCGGTCTGGCTCCAGACGCTCGATCGACGCCGGGAGCGTGAGTGCGTCGGTCGTGACCACAGCGCTTCGCACCTCGAGCTCGTCAAGCACCGCCGGGAGCTCGGCGACGGTGACCAGCCGGGCGCTCACGTCGGCGAGCGCCGCGTCGAAGCGCTCGATCAGCGTCCGCTCATCGCGGCGCCAGGTCACCCGCGGGACCGCGGCCGGCGGCGGGGGCGGCGGGTGCACTGTAGCCAGCGGTGGAGCCGCGCCCAGCGCTTGGCGCAAGTGACCGAGGAACGCCTCGCGCTCCATCTATTCGAGCACCTCCCCGCGGCGCCAGCGCGCCCGAAACGTCCCCCCCTCGCGGTGGGGCAGGGTTCGCCCGCTGGCCCACGCCCGGAAGGGCGGCGGCAGGAGTCGCCTCGGAGGCCGGGCTCGCGTTGGTGCCCCAGTGAGCTCATAAGAACCCGGGCGCGACCAGGCCTGCGCCCAGGCGCGCCAGACGGTCCGCTCGAGCACCGGGCCGTCCGCCGCTTCGCGTGCTCGGCCCTCGAGCAGCAGCTCGTGCAGCGGGATGCCGACCGGACACGCCTCCCAGCAGGCCCCGCACAGCGATGAGGCGTGTGACAGCTCGGCGGCCTCGGGAAGCGAGTCGAGCAGCAATGGCGTTATGACCGCGCCGATCGGCCCGGAATAGACCCCTCCATAGGCATGACCACCTATCTGCCGGTAGACCGGACAGGCGTTCAGGCAGGCGCCACAGCGGATGCAGTTGAGCGCTTCGCGGCTGGCGCTGGACAGGATCCGGGATCGCCCGTTGTCGACCACGACCAGGTGGAGCTCTTCGGGCCCGTCGCGCTCCCCGGTCCGTCGGGATCCGGTCACGCAGCTCACGTACGTGGGGAACGAAACTCCGGCGCCGGCTCGGCCCAGCAGCGCGAGGAGGAGGTCCGCCTCCGCCCAATTAGCCACCACACGCTCCATCCCCATGACCGCGACATGGACCGGCGGAAGGCTGCAACTCATGCGGGCGTTGCCTTCGTTGGAGACGATCAGCAGGGTCCCCGACTCGGCCACGGCCAGGTTGACGCCGGTGATGCCGACCCGGGCGGCCAGGAACTTCTCGCGCAGGGTGTGGCGGGCGAACGCCGTCATCGCCGAGGCCGACTCGTCGCCGTCGTAGCCGACGCTGCCCAGCACCCGCACCCAGTCCGCCGGCGTCTTGTGCAACGCGGGGCCAAGGATGTGGGCCGGCGGCTCGCCGTCCAGTTGCTGGACCCATTCGCCGAGGTCCGTCTCCAGAGCCTCAACCCCGGCCTGTTCCAGCCGCTTGCCCAGCCCGATCTCCTCGGTAACCATCGATTTCGCCTTGACCGCGAGGGTGGCTTGCCGGCGCGCGCAGATCTCCAGCACGCGATCGCAGGCCTCGCCGGCGTCGGCGGCGAAGTGGACCGTTCCGCCCGCGGCTTGGACGTTGTCCGCGACGCGGCCGAGCAGCTCGGGCAGCCGGGCGATTGCCGCCGTGCGAAGCGCCCGAGCCGCCGTGCGAAGCTCGCCAGGGTTCTCGAGCTCGCCCAGCGTGCGTCCCCAGCGGCTGTTGAACTTGTCGGTCGTGACCCGCAGCGCGCTCTGCAGGCTCCCGTCCCCGCTCAGCGCCCAGCGCTCGCGTTCGCGCAGGCTCGTGCCGGCCAGGCTGGGGATCTCGGTCACCGGCGAGTCGCCTGTTCGAGCAGCTCGGCGAGGTGGCAAACGGTGACGTCGTCCCGACCGAGCCGCTCGAGCCTGCCGCGCAGGTGCATCAAGCACGACGGATCGGCTCCGCACAGCGCCTGCGCCCCGTCCAGCGAGCGGAGCTTCTCGTCGGCCATGGCCACCGAGAGCTCGGGCTGACGGATCGAGAACGTGCCGCCAAAGCCACAGCAGCGCTCGGCGTCCCAGCTGACCAGCTCGACGCCGTCGACGCGTCCAAGCGCCTGGCGCGGCTGGCGCTGGAGTCCCAGCTCGCGCAGCATGTGGCACGAGTCGTGGTAGGCCACGCGCCGCGGCGTTAACCGGCCGCTCAGCTTCCCCCCGTGGGCGGCCAAAAACTCCGAGAGCTCGAACAGGCGCGGCTCCACGGCGCGCAGGGCCGGATCGTCATCGCCCACGAGCTCCTTCGCAAAGCTGCGGATCATCGTCGTGCATGACCCCGCAGGGACGACGTAGGCCTCGAGGTCCGCCGCCGCGAGCGCCCTCAGCGTCTGATGCAGGACTCGGGCGGCCTCCTCCCTGTAGCCCGAGTTGAACGCGGGCTGCCCGCAGCAGGTCTGACCCGCGGGGAACTCGACCTCGTGACCGGCGCGTTGAAGCACCCGTGCCGTGGCCACGCCGACCTCCGGCCAGACCAGGTCGACCAGGCACGTGACGAACAGCCCGACGCGCAAGAAGATCAGATCGTGGGGAGCGGTTCGATTCGCTGCACGATCACAAGGTACGAGAACGCGCCGACGATCCCCAGCGCACCGGAGAGCACGAGCGCGGCGACGAAGGATCCTCCCGTGGCGGCGACGAGCGCCCCAGTGGTCGTCGCGCCCAGGACGCCGGCAAGGTTGGAGGCGAAGTTCTGGATCCCCCCGATCGAGCCCACGTGGCCGGGTGTGGGGGCGACGTCAGCGGGAAGCGACCACACCGACGCCGCGGCGAACGTGAGGCTCGCGTAGCACACGCACAGAAGCGCCAGGGCCTCCGCTGCGGTCGGCACCACAACCGCGAGGGCGATCACCGAAGAGAATGTCATCCCACCCACCAGCGGGATCTTGCGCGCGACCGTGACGCTCTTTCCGCGCCGCACCAGGCGGTCGGAGACCACGCCCCCGATCCACCCGCCCGGAATCGCCACCAGCGCGGGAAGCACCCCGAAGATGCCCAGCTTGAGCAGATTGAAGTGTCGGGCGTCGATCAGATAGGTCGGAAACCAGGTGATGAAGAAATAGATGATGTAGTTCAGGCAGAAGAAGCCGAGCATCATCCCCAGCACCGTGCGGTAGCGAAAGAGGTCGCGGTAGCGCACGGACGCGGGCACCAGCTGCTCCTGCTCGGCCTCCTTCTCCTCCACCCTCGCGCCACCCTCCTCGATGTATTCCAGTTCACCGGCCGAGACGGTCGGATGCTCCCGGGGACGGCGGTAGAAGGCCAGCCAGATGACCACGAACACAGCGCCGAATGCGCCGCTGACGATGAACGACGCCCGCCAGCCGAGCCAGGCGATCAGCGCGGTGACGATCGGCAACGCCGCCGCTGTGCCAAAACGGGCGCCGCTGTCGTAGATCGAGCTGGCAAAGGCGCGCTCGCGGGTGGGGAACCACTCGGAGACTGCCTTGGCGCTCGACGGATACCCGCCGGCCTCGCCGGCGCCAAGGCCAAGTCGTATGGCGACCAGCGAAGCGAAACTGTGGGCCGCGGCCGTGAGCGCGGTGAACACCGACCACCATGCCACCGCGAATGCGTTGACGATCCGCTCGCCCCAGCGGTCAGCAGCGTGGCCGGCCGGCAACTGGAAGACGGCGTAGGAAGCGAAGAACGCCGCGAGCACGACCCCTTCCACGCCGGGCCCCAGGTGGAGTGCGGTCTTCATCTTCGGCAGCGCGACGCTGATGTTCGCGCGATCTACGTAGTTGATCGTCAGCCCGAGGAAGCACAGCCCGACCATCGCCCACCGCGCGCGCCCGCGCGCACGCGGCTGCCTCTCGGTCTCGGTGGCGACCGATGCGCCGGTGGCGCTCCTCCTCTCCGTTCCCGTTGCCAGGACGACCTCCGTCATTCGTGGGCCTGACGGAGGTCATTCTCACCCGATCGCCGCGTGAAGAAACACCACCTTGGCGGGGCTCGATGAGGAGATCGATCCGGCGCCTCGATGCGACGACTATTCGCCCGCCGGCAGCCCGGCTGCGGCTGGGGCCGAGGCGTTTGCCGCTTGGCGCGCCGATTGATCGTCGGTCCCCGTGTCCGGTGCGGCCAGCAGGATCGCCCCCACGGTCACCGCCACGTACGCCAGCACGCGAACGACTCCCAGCGCACCTGACGGCACCGGCTCGTGAAGCACGATCGTGCCCGCGGCTATCGGCAGCGCGTTGGTGCACAGGGTGGCCAGTCCGGCGACCGTCAGCGCCTCGCCACGCTGGTAGCCGAGCTGGAGCAGTGAGGTACCAAGCGTGTACCCGATGACGAGGGTCACCACGAAGGCGAAATGCGTGCCGCCTTGAGTGGCGAGCTTGGTCGAGAAGTCACCGATCGAGAAGAGGATTCCCCCAGCGACGCCCTCAGCGACCGCGCGCGCCCCGCTCCTGCGGCCGATCAGGAGCACGAGCACCGCCAGCGCGGCCGTGCCGCCGATCCAAGCCAGGATCCCTGCCGTTGAGCCGCGTCCGCCGCCGCCGCTGCTTTTCGCCAACGACACCGCAAGCAACACCAGGCCGAGCACCGACAGCGCCACACCGTTCAACTCCCGGCGCTTCAGCCGACGGCCGCCAAGCCGCGACGACACGAATGCGAGCACGCCGATCCCGCCCGCCCCAATGCTCTGCACCAGGGCTAGTGGCGCCAGGGCGAGTGCCGCGGCGTAGGACACAAACCCCCCGGACTCCATCGCGAAGCCGGTGAGCCAGCTGTGATCTGTGAGCAGGAGCCGCAGCGAGTGCAGCGGACGGCGCAAGGACAAGCACGGCAAAGCAGCAGCGGCATCGTGCTCGCGCAGGTACGCGACGTTCGTCAGCGTCGTCGCAAGCGCGGCAAGCCCTATCGCTATGCCTGTGCGAGCGTGCACGCCTGCGCGCAAGCGTAACTGGCTAATCCCCCGGTGCAAGGGCCGGGACGTTCCCCCGCGCACCCAGCGGCTCCTGAGTACGGACCGGCGATCTTGTGTTCTTTAGTCGAGGGCCGGCCCTGGTTTGCCGTCGCTCCGCTGGTTACCGGGACGCGGTGCCTGGGGGAGCTGCTCACGTCCGGGCCGATCTGAGACGAGCATCTGCACCGTGACCTGCCGGTGGGCCACACAGCGCGGGCAGTGAGTCAAATGTAAGGAGGCGCTAAGGCGGATGCTCAACCCGCAATCAGGACAGTTCATGTAGGACATGGCACGTCTTCTCGACCTGGGAAACCTCGCCGGATCAGGCGCCGTTGCGCCTGGCCTGGGCCAGGAGCTCGGCTCCCTCGTTGATGCTCCGGACGGCCTCGGCCAACCGAGGTCCGGCGACTCGTGAGCGCGCGGGCGCAACGCGGGAGCTCCGCGCGACCGTGGGGGTTGGATCCTGGAGCCCGGGCGACAGGGTCCCCACCTGGGCCGGCACGACCACGACGGTCGCATCTAGCGACAGGACCCGCATGCCGAGGACGCGCGCCAGGACCGAAGCCTCGACGAGCACTCCCTCAGCCGAGCGTCTCCTCACCGAAGTTGGTTCACGAATCGCCCGTCGCCTCCTCGGTTCACGAATCGTCCGTCGCCTCCTCCTGGCGGCGCCTGAGGGTCGAGATGCCGGCGCTTCCCGCGGTCAGGCCGGCGAGCCCGCCGGCGATCAAGCCGACCCTCACGGCTTTGCCCTGGGGCACGACCGCCTTTAGGCCTCCGCTCGGCAGCGCGTCCGTGATCCCATTGGGCACATCGAGCGAGTCGCTGACCGACTGCAGAATTTGCTCGAGCTTGCTCTTGCGGTTACGGCCGGGAAGCTTCGGTCGCGGCAGCTTGGGTGCTCTCATCGTGGCACGCCTCCGTTCACCGGGTCGCCTTGGCTATCGCCTCGACGAGCTCGTCTTTGGTCATGGACGTTCGATTCTCGATGCCGATACTGGCTGCAAGCTCGACGAGCTCCTGCTTGTTGTGGGACTCCAGGCCGCCATTGGCGAAATTCCGCTCGAGCTTTCGCGCGGTGCGCTTCGCGCCTGACTGTGTCTGCGCGCGCATCTGCTCGGTTGCCTTGACCCTCGCCTCGGCTTCGCTGGCCTGTCCCTCGGCTTCTCTGGCAAGCTCCTGCGCGCGGCGGTTGGCCTCCTCGGCGGCGGCGCGCGCGGCCGCGGCGGCCTCGTCCGCTAGCCGCCTGGCCTCCGCGAGCTTCTCGGTCGCGTCCTCAACGAACTCTTCGGCTCGCTGCTGGCAGGCCTCGGCCTCGCGCTGAGTCTCCTCGATCTCGTCGTCAACATCCGCACGGACGTGCTCACGCTGCTCCCGGGCATCGGCCTCAGCGGCTTGCTTTGCCTGCCTGACCGACTCGTCCGCGGCCTTCTGGGCCTCGGTGACCCGTTGCTTGACCTGTCGGCTGGTCTCCCGCTCCACCTCCTTGAGACGGGCGCGCCCACGCTCAGTCACCTGCCGAGCGTGCTCGGCGCGCTCCTTGGACTCCCGTGCCGCCTCCGCGGCCCGATCCTCTGCCGCCCGAGCCCGCTCGCCGGCGTCCTGGGCGCGCCTCATGCGGATCTCCACCGAGTCACCGCCGACCGGAGCGGCGTCGACGACGGCTGCCGTCACCTTCCGCCCCCGGTCACGGGCACCCGCCGTCGCGGACTCGGCTCCCCGCCCGACCGCCTCGGCGGGCTTGAGAGTTCGGGACAGCAACCAAGCTGCGTTAGACGGCATCTCTCGCAGGCCGGTTCGCATTTGCTCCGACAACGACATGGTTTGAATCCTCCTCGGCGTTGGGACAGCAAAGATCCTATTTGAGACAATAGCATCTCGTCAAGCGAATGGTTAGACTGCTGACGAGACGACGATGTCCGAAGTTAGTCCCAGGCAAGCGCTACAGCAGCGTGTCGCAGCGGCGATCCTCGACGGAGCCGCGCAGATATTCGCGATCGAGGGCGAGCAGGCGAGCATGAACGACGTAGCCGAAGCCGCCGGAGTCGCTCGGGCCACGGTCTACCGCTACTTCCCCAACCGGGAGGCCCTGCTCGACGAGCTGGCGCAGACCGCGGTGAGCGACGTCGATGCTCGGTTGGCGTCCGCCCGGATCGACGAGGTTGAGCCGGAGGAGGGCATCACCCGGGCCGTGCGCGCCCTCGTTGATGTAGGAGACTCGTTCGTGCTGCTGGCACGCGAGCGGCGGCGGTCTGACCCGGAGCGATTCGATACCAAGCTCACCCAGCCGGTGCGCCGATTGTTCGAACGGGGTCAGACGAGCGAGGAGATCCGCAGCGACATCACCAGCGCTCGCCTCACCGAGTCGCTGATTGGGCTGATCGTCGGCGTGCTCACCTCCACCCCGCCACTGGGCAAGGAGGACATGACCGCGACGATCACCGGCCTGTTCCTGGACGGCGCCCGCGCGCGCGGTCCCAGACTTCGATGAACGACCGTCAGTACGCCATCCCCGTGCGCACGCGGCCTGCCGGCAAATCCCGACCCGAGGAGGAGCAGATGGACCAAGAGCTCGAACGACCGGCCGAAGGCGCGCGAGGCGACCAGCGGACCGACGAGCAACCGGATCACGGCGCCGACGAGCAATCGGATCACCGCGCCGTCGAGCAATCGGAACAGCGGACCGACGAGCAACCGGATCACCGCGCCGACGAGCAGTCGGAACAGCGGACCGACGAGCAACGGCAGCAGCGCACCGAAGCGCAGCCCGCGCCGCGCACCGATGAGGATGTTCAACTGCTGCAGGAGCTGGTGGCCTACCTGCGCAAAAACCGCACCAAGCTCCGCGAGGAGTGGGCTCGGCGCATCAGCGACGCCGAGCTCCTGAGCGTCATGTCGGACGAGGAGATCTTCTCCGAGGCGACCGAGGTCTACGACAACTACATGGATGCCCTGGAGACGGGCAGTATCGAAACGCTGCAGACCTACGCGCGCGAGCTCTCGGAGCGAATCATCCCCCGCGGCGTCGACACCCACGAGGTGCTCGGGATCGTGCTCCTACTCCGGGACGTGCTGGCGCGATCGCTGTTCGCCAAGTACCAGAAGGATCTGGATCACCTCAACCGGATCCTTGACTCCTACGAGCCCGCGGCAAACCGGATCGCGGTGACCGTGGGGGTGAGCTTCGTGGAGGAACGCGAGCGGGTCATCCACGAACAGCAGGAGGCGATGCGGGAGCTCTCCACGCCGGTCCTCCAGCTTCGGGAGCGCCTGCTCATCTTGCCGATCATCGGCGTGCTTGACTCGGCGCGCGCGCGCCAGCTGACCGAGCAGCTGCTGGGAGCGATCCAGGAGAAGCGCGCCCGCGTGGTGGTCATCGACATCACCGGGGTGGCGACGCTCGATCGCACGGTGGCCAACCACCTCGTCCAAACCGTCGAGGCATCGCGACTCATGGGTGCGAGCACGATCCTCACCGGCCTCTCGTCGGAGATCGCCCAGACGTTGGTCGATCTCGGCGTGGACCTCGGCATGATGAAGACCGTCGGCGACCTCCAGGGAGGACTCGTGGAGGCCGAGCGGCTGGCGGGCTACCGGGGGGGCGAGGCCAGCGACTCGGAGTACGTCGAGACCTAGGCCGAACGCGCCGATGTCGGTAGCCATCCTCCAACAGGGGGACTACCTCATCGCCTCCATCCAGTCGGACCTCTCCGACAGCGAGGTGATAGGGCTCCGCCACGAGCTCACCGAGATGGTCGGCAGGTGTCGCTCGCGCGGAATCGTGATCGACGTCGCCGCGCTGGACGTGATCGACTCGTTTGTCGCCCGCGCCCTGCGCTCGATCGTTCTCAGCACGAGGTTGCGCGGTGCTGAGACCGTCATCGTCGGCATCCAGCCCGATGTGGCGGTGGCGATGGTGCAGTTCCACCTGAACCTGGAGCCGCTTCGGGCGACTCTCGACCTAGATGCGGCGACCGCGCTGCTCGATCGCTTGACTCAGGGGGACGCAGAGGATGCCGGATGAGGTCCGGGTGGCCATCAACGCCGACGCCGATCTCGTTGCCGCCCGCGCCGAAGGCCGCGCGATGGCGGAACGGCTCGGCTTCCCCCGACCCGATCCGACTCTTATCGCCACCGCGATCTCGGAGATCGCGCGCAACATTGTCGTGCACGTCGGCCAGGGCGAGATCATCCTCAAGCCGCTCGAGGACACCAACCGTTTCGGTCTGGTGGTGATCGCGATCGACCACGGTCCGGGCATCCGGGACATCGAGGCGACCCTGCGGGAGAACTACAGCGGCAGGGGCGGTCTCGGCCTTGGCCTGGCCGGGGCGCGGCGGCTGATGGATGACTTCGAGGTGGCGTCGGACGCCGACACCGGCACAACGGTGACGATGAAGAAGTGGAGGTTTCGCGACGAGCTCGCGCGCGTGCGGGAGGAGCGCCGTCGCCGTGGCTGAACGAGCGGCGAGGGCGGCCGTCGAGTGGGGGATGGCCACGCGGTGCCGTCGTGGCGAAGTGACCAGCGGGGACCTGGCGGTCGTCACGATCCTGCCCGAGGGCGCGCTGGTGGCGGGAATCGACGGCCTGGGGCACGGCCGAGAGGCCGCCCGCGCCGCGCGCAAGGCCGCCGCGGTGGTGCGGGAGGGCCCGACGCATGACCTGGTCCGCCTCGTCCAGCGCTGTCACGTCGCCCTGAGGAGCACGCGCGGGGCAGCGATCAGTCTGGCTTTCGTCTCCCCATCCAAGAATGCGATGACGTGGCTCGGCGTCGGCAACGTGGAGGGGCGGGTGCTGAGCGCCGACCCGTCGGCGACGCGCCCCAAGGGATCGCTCTCGCTGGAGCGCGGCGTTCCCGGGCACGATCTGCCGGTCGTCAGAACCGCGACCCTCGCCGTGCAGCCAGGCGACGTCCTCGTCCTGGCCACCGACGGAATCAAGACCGTCTTCGCCGATTCATTGGACATCTCGGGTTCCCCCCAGGCGATCACCGAGCGCATCGTGGCCGACCACTGGAAGCGCCTGGACGACGCCCTCGTCGTGGCCGTCCGCTACCTGGGTGGGCTGTCATGAGCGCCGGGCCGAGCGGCGGCGCGGCACCGTTTCGAGCCGCTTATGCAGCGGCCCTGCGCGACTATCTGCTTGACCCCAGCGAGGCCTCTCTCCGGGTCGCCTACGAGCTCGGCCGCGAGGCGGTGACCCGGCAGCTGAGCGTGCTCGACCTGGCCGTCGCTCACCAGGAGGCCCTGTTGTCAGAGCTGAGCGGGGCATCGAGCTTGGCCGAGGTGTCACCGGCCGCGCGCGCAGCGGGTGACTTCTTCCTCGAGAGCCTGTCCAGCTTCGAGATGGTGCAGCGCGGGTTCAAGGAGGCCCGGGAGGACGTCAGGCTGCAGCGGCGCCAGACCGAGTTGTCGCGTCAGCTCTCGACCTTCCTCGCCGACGCCTCGCTCGCCCTGGACGCCTCGGAGTCGCTCGAGGAGATGCTCCAGCTGGTCGCCGAGCAGGCGCGCGAGCTCGTAGGCGCCGAGTGCTGCGTCGTCACGGTGGCGTTCGACGGCCATCCCCGCACTGGCGAAGCGGCCTCCTACCCTGCGGGGCACAGGCGCTGGACAAGCCTTGTACGGTGGCTCGATCTGTTCGCGATCTACCGGCTCGTCCGCCTGAGCGGCGGCTCGCTGAGGATCGCCGGCGAGCAGCTGGCCAGCCTGTCACTGTTCCGTACCGGAACCAGCGATCGACCGCTTGAGGGCTGGCTCGCCGCATCGCTCACTGCACTGGACGGCAGCGAGCTCGGCGCCATCCAGCTGTTCGACAAGCAAGACGGCGGCTTCACCAGGGACGACGAGGCCACCCTCGTACACCTGGCGCAGATGGCGTCGGCTGCCGTCGAGCGAGTGCGGCTCTACCGGGAGTGAGGCTGTTGATGGCCCGCTCGTCTGAACGTGGATCCGCGCGGGTTACGCGGACGCCGCCTGGGCGCAGTGAGAGGATCCGGGCTGACGATCGATCCGAGGAGAGTCTCAGATGGCCTACACCCTGCCAAGCGACGTGAACGAGCGACCGGTTGCAATCGTTGGAGCGGGTACGCTCGGGAGCCGGATCGCCTGCGTGTATGCGGCGGGCGGAAACGACGTGCGGATCTTCGACGTCTCCGAGGCCCAACGTCGGGCGGCGCGCGACTTCATCGCCGAACGACTCGACGATGCCAAGCAGATGCTCGACGTTGACCCGCCCCGCACCGGCGAAGTGCAGCTGCTGAAGGATTTGGCGCCCGCGCTGGATGGAGCTTGGATGGTTGTCGAAGCCGTGCCGGAGAAGCTCGAGCTCAAGCGTGAGGTGTTCGGGGAGCTCGACCAGTTGGCGCACGAGGAGACCATCCTGGCGAGTAACTCGTCCTCGCTTCCGACGAGTCAGATCATCGCCGATGTGGCTCATCCCGAACGGGTTCTGAACACCCACTATTACCAGCCCCCGGAGATGAATGCGGTCGAGCTGATGTCATGCAGCAGAACCGCCGAGGGGCTCATCGAAGCGCTCATGGACAAGCTGCCGCAGTATGGGCTGGTGCCGTTTCACGTCCGGCGCGAGAGCGACGGGTTCATCTTCAACCGAATCTGGGCGGCGATCAAGCGCGAGTGCCTGATGGTCGTCGAGGAGGGCGTGGCGACGCCCGAGGACGTGGACGGCTTGTGGAAGCTCTTCACTGCGCCGGGAATTCCCCCGTTCGAACTGATGGATCGGGTCGGCTTGGACGTCGTGCTCAACATCGAGGAGCACTACGCCGACGTGCGCGATGCCCTCCCTGAGGGGCCGCGCAAGCTGCTGCGCGACTACATCGACGAAGGGCGGCTGGGACTCAAGAGCGGACGCGGCTTCTACGAGCACTCCGACTGACCGGGGGGCGCGTTCGCCCCCCGAGGCGCCTCGCGAAAGGCCTCGAGACGAGCATCGTTTGGGCCCTCCTTCGGGTGCTCCCCCAGCGAGAGCCGAGCAAGTTTCATCCAAGCCCTCGGGGGTCATTGTCCCTCGCGTCGCGCTCTGCTGGTCGGAGACGCCAGCGCTCGCGATGACGTGTTTGCGTGCGGACGTACCCACGCGGACCGGGCGAAGTGAGTTTCGGTGGCTGCCCGGTAAAACGACCTCAGGCGCGTCGTTCTGGACGCGCCACGGGACAAAGGAGAGCACAATGGTTTGGATCGTTGTCGCGGTCGTGGTTGTTCTCTTGGTGGTGGGCGGCCTGCTGTTTGTACGCCAGCAGCGCTCGCATCAACTGAAGGAGGGGTTCGGGCCGGAGTATGACCGGGTGGTGACGGAGCGCGGCGATCAACGCGCCGGCGAGCGAGAACTTCTCGAGCGTCGGCAGCGGCGCGAGGAGCTGCAGATTCGGCCACTGGATCCCTCGGCTCGCGAGCGATATCTGCAGCGCTGGGGAGAAGCCCAACGGAGGTTCGTCGATGAACCGACTCTGGCGGTGGAGGAGGCGAACGGGCTCGTCACTCAGGTGATGAGCGAGCGCGGTTATCCGGTGGATGACGATTTTGAGCAGCGGGCTGCCGACATTTCGGTCGACCATCCGGTGGTGGTCCAGAACTACCGTGCGGCGCATGGCATCGCTCGGCGCGCGGGCAACGGGCAGGCGAGCACTGAGGACTTGCGCCAGTCCATCGTGCACTTTCGCGCCCTGTTCGACGATCTACTCGCGCCCCAGGAGTCGACCGGCGTGGGGCGCGACCGCGAGGAGACAATCTCAGAGACGACGAGGAGCCGATGACTGATGGAACGTAATGACGAGACCTTGAGCACCCGCGACTTGGCCGCGCACGACCCTGTTCAGCAGGAGAGTACGGCCACCGGCACTGAGGCTGCAGCGCCCGCGCGCGGCGCGCCCATGGACGAGCCCGGACCGGTCCAGCGGCAGGGACAAATGGAGCAGCCCGGACCGGTCCAGCGGCAGGGACAAATGGAGCAGCCCGGACTCGCCCAGCGGCGGGGACAAATGGAGCAGCCCGCACTCGCCCAGCGGCAGGGACAAATGGACGAAGCCGGAGCCGTTGGGGCGCAGCCAGCGGAGCAGCCGTTCGAGTCGTCGCAAGGTCCAACCGCGACGGAGCCCGACAGTCCGGGCACGGCGACGGCTGACCCTCGGACACGGTCGTCCACCGGTGAGAGCGCCGGCAGCGAGCCTTTGCTCGCGGTCGAGCAGAGCACCAGCTTCCAATCTCGGTGGGAGGAGATACAGACCAGATTCGTCGATGAGCCGCGCGGGGCGGTCGAGGACGCGGACACCCTAGTGGCCGAGCTCATGCAGCAGCTTGCTGAGGGATTCGCTCAAGAGCGAGAACGGCTCGAGGCCCAATGGGGGCGCGGTGAGGACATCTCGACCGAAGACCTGCGCGTGGCGCTACAGCGCTACCGATCGTTCTTCCAGCGTCTGCTCTCGACCTAGCCTACTTGCCCCGAAAAACCCTGAGGAAGAACGGCCGCGCTTGCTGCGACAAGCTGAGCAACCCGCACTCTGGCTACGAGCGGAGAGGGAGGGATTCGAACCCTCGATGGACGAAACCGCCCATACCGGTTTTCGAGACCGGCGCATTCAACCGCTCTGCCACCTCTCCGGTTGGGGCTCACACGTTAGAGCCTGTCTTAGAGGAAGGGCCCCCGCCTGGGGTGTTGTGAGCGCCCTACCTCCTTGACGCGAAGAAGCTCTGAAGCAGCTCGGCGGAGTCGGCCGCCAGCAGTCCACGCTCAACGACGGGACGGTGATTCAAGCGCGGCTCGCCCAGCACGTCGAACACGCTGCCCGCCGCGCCGGCCTTGGGGTCGCCAGCGCCGAACACGACCCGCGGGAGCCGGGCCAGCACGATCGCTCCGGCGCACATGGCGCATGGCTCGAGCGTCACGTACATGACCGCGTCGAGCACGCGCCAGCTTTCGATCGCTCGCGCGGCCTCACGCAGTGCGATCATCTCGGCGTGGGCGGTGGGATCCGCGCGCAGCTCGCGCTCGTTGTGCCCTGACCCGATGACCTCGCCTTCGCGGACGACTACGGCGCCGATCGGAACGTCGTCGTGCTCGAGTGCGCGTCCGGCCTCCCGGAGCGCTAGCCGCATGAAGTACTCGTCGCGAGGAAAGAAGTGCGAGGTCAAGTCAGCCTGTGCAGTACCGTTCCCGAATTCGGGGAAGCTTCCGGGCCCTCGATGATGTCTTAAGCGTTCGCGAGGCGTCCGAGCTCGCATTGGGGCACTCGTCACTTGATCCGCTTGCACCCCAGAGACTTTCTCCTGGCCGCGGCCGCGCTCGCCGCGTCCCTCGCGCTTGGCCTGACGGCCGCGAGCACCAACGGCAGCGCTCACAGCACCAAACTGGGACACGCGGCCAACTACCCAGCGGCCACGGACAGCTACGTGCCCGGCGAGGTGGTCGTCGGCTACGCCCCCGGGCGCTTGGCGCATCTCGCCCGGGTGCGCGCCAGTGAGGTGTCGCCGCACCGGGCGCTGGTCACGGCGCCGGATACCGAGGTTCTGCGACTGCCCAGGAACGAGACGGTGAACCAGGCGATCGCGCGGTTGCGCGGGACGCCCGGCGTCGCCTACGCGGTTCCCAACTACGTGGCGCACACCGCCGGTTCATGGATTCCGGACGACCCGGGCCGCAGCGGCGCGACGGGAGGCTGGCAGCAGATGCAATGGAACCTCTTGCCGGGCGCAGGCTTGGATGCGCCGACGGCTTGGTCCAACCTGATCGCCGACGGCCGCCCGGGTGGGCGCGGCGTCGTCGTCGCGGTCCTTGACACCGGCGTGGCCTACCGAAACTGGGGCCAGTTCATCCGCTCTCCCGACCTCACCGGCGCGCACTTCGTGGCGCCGTACGACTTCATCGCCAACAATCGCCTCCCGCTCGATCGTGAGGGACACGGCACGTTCGTAGCCAGCGAGATCGCGGAGACCACCAACAACGGCTTTGGCCTGACGGGCCTGGCATACGGCGCCACAATCATGCCGATCCGCGTCCTCGCGGCGGACGGCACCGGCGACGCCGCGACGATCGCCCGTGGCATCCGCTACGCCGTCACCCACGGCGCCACGGTGATCAACCTGAGCCTGGAGTTCGGAATCGGGATCGGCTCCGGGGACATCCCCGACATCATCAGCGCGCTGCGGTTCGCCCACCAGCACGGTGCCGTTCTCGTTGGGGCCGCGGGCAACGATGAAGCGCCGCAGATCGCCTACCCGGCGCGTGCGCCATACGTGATCGCGGTCGGCGCCACAACGCGGGATCGCTGCCTGGCGTGGTACTCAAACTACAGTCGCGGACTGACGCTCGTGGCGCCCGGCGGGGACGATGACGCGAGCCAGCCATCGGACCCGGATTGCCACCCCAGCCAGAACCTCCCGGCGATCGCCCAGTTGACCTTCGTCAACGCCGGAGATCCACGGCGCTTCGGCTATCCCGGCGGCGTCTATGGCACGTCGATGGCCGCCGCCGAGGTGGCGGCCACCGCGGCGCTGGTGATCGCCAGCGGGGTGGTCGGGCGCCACCCGTCCCCGGCAGAGGTCACGGCGCGGCTAGAGCAGACCGCGGTGCCGCTCGGCGCCTCCAGGTCACCGAACTGGAGCTACGGATACGGATTGGTCAACGCCGCCGCGGCGACGTCATCCGACGGGCCCGGTGCCGACCGCCGCCGGTAGGCGCCGCGATCTACGCCAGCCGCGTGATCGCAATCACCATGCCCGCGACCACGAACACGACGATTACGACCTGCATCCAGATCCAGAAACGCGGCATCGGGGAGGAAGTTAGCGGGCCCGCACGCGGGCAAAGCGTCGCGTCCCGGTCCTCTGCCAAAGGGAGCGCGCCGCCCGGTCCTCCGCCACGGGACGCCGCCCGGTCCTCCGCCACGGGGAGCGCGCCGTTTATCTTCAGTCCAATGCCCGATCGGCTTTCCCCCGCACTCAAGGCCGTCAGCGATGCCGTCCTCGCCGTCGCCTCCCAGCGTTCAGTCGAACAGGTCTTGCAGCAGCTCGTGGACTCGGCGAGAGAGCTGGCTGGTGCCCGCTACGCGGCCCTGGGCATCCCGGACGGCGACGGTGGCTTCAGGAGCTTCATCGTCTCGGGTATGAGCGACGGGCTGATCGCGGCGATGGGCCCGCTGCCCCGCACACACGGGATGCTCGGGGCGATGCTCGAGGGACCGGAGCCGTTTCGCACGGACGACATCCACCGGGACCCGCGCTTCCGCGGCTGGTGGCCGCAGCAGCACCCGGACATGCGCTCGTTCCTGGGCGTCCCGATCGTCGCCGGCGACGAGGTGATCGGCGCTTTCTACCTGACCGAGAAGGAGCGCACGGAGGGCCAGACTGGGCCACCGGGCGGAGTCTTCGACGACGCCGACCAGGAATTGATGGAACTGCTCGCGGCGCACGCCGCGATCGCGATCACCAACGCCCGTCTGTACGAGCGTAGCCGTGAGCTGTCGATCGTCTCCGAGCGCAACCGCCTGGCGCTCGAGCTCCACGACGTGGTCAGCCAGAAGTTGTTCAGCCTGGTGCTGAGCGCTGAGGCTGCAAAGACGATGCTCGATCGGGACGCCGAGGCCGCACGCGCCCAACTGGCCCGTCTCGGTCAGCTCGCCCGCGAGGCGCTCGCCGAGCTTCGTTCGCTGATCCTCGGCCTCCGGCCGCCGGAGCTCCGACGCGACGGCCTCCAGGGCTCACTGCGCAAGGAGATAGAGATGCTCTCCCAGATCCATGGCACGAAGGTCGAGCTGCACGCGGACGGGATTGCTACAACCGACCCTGAGCGTGACCTCGCGGTGCTCCGGATCGCACACGAAGCGCTGGGCAACGCGCTGCGACACTCCGGTGCGGACCTCATCACGGTGACGCTGAGCGATGGAGACGGTGGGCTCAGGCTGGAGGTCGCAGACGACGGATCGGGCTTTGAGCCCGCGCGGGCGGAGGTGCGCTCGAAGCACCTGGGGCTGACGTCGATGGAGGAGCGCGCCGGCGAGCTGGGCGGCCGCCTTCAGATCGACAGCGTCCTCGGAGCGGGTACGACCGTGACTCTCGAGCTCCCGCCCCGGTGATCCGCGTCCTGATCGCCGATGATCACGCGGTGGTGCGCGAGGGACTTCGCACGTTCCTAGAGCTTCAGGACGGCATCGACGTTGTCGGTGAGGCCGCCGACGGGATCCAGGCGGTCTCCCAGGCCGAGCGTCTGGAGCCGGACGTGATCTTGATGGACCTCGTGATGCCGAGACTCGACGGCACGGGCGCCATGCGCGAGCTGCGAAGCCGCCTGCCCTCGATCCGCGTGATCGTGCTGACGAGCTTCGTCGACGATGAGCGGCTGCTGCCGGCGATCCAGGCCGGCGCGGCCGGTTACCTGCTCAAGGACGTCGAGCCGGCGGAGCTAGCGCGCGCCGTGCGAGCGGCCTGCGCGGGCGAGGCGATGCTGGATCCTGCAGCCGCCGCACGACTTCTGGATGCGATTTCCGACACCGGCGGTCCGGCCATTGCAGGCCGACGCGAGCAGCTGACGCGCCGCGAGCGAGAGGTGCTGGCGCTGATCTCCGAGGGTTACGCCAACAAGCGGATCGCATTACAGCTGGGGATCTCTGAGAAGACCGTGAAGGCGCACGTGGGGCGCGTGCTGGCGAAGCTTGGAGTCAGCGATCGCACGCAGGCCGCGTTACTGGCGGTGCGCGAGGGCCTGGTCCCCACTGGGTCTTAAGACCAATTGCGCCTGGAAACCGGGACCGCGCCGCCCCTAAGTTCGGGGCATGCCACTTGCGATCATCACCGGAGCCTCGCGGGGCCTGGGCCTAGCGTTATCGCGCGCCCTCGCCCGGCGGGGATGGGGCCTTGTGATCGACGCCCGCGGCGCAGAGGCCCTTAACCGCGCCGGGCGCGAACTCGCTCACGAGACCGACGTCGTCGCCGTGCCGGGCGACGTCGCCGACCCTGATCACCGGCGCGCCCTGATCGCCGCAGCGGGCGAGCACGTCGACCTGCTGGTCAACAACGCGAGTCTGCTCGGCCCCAGCCCGCAGCCAGCGCTCGCCGGCTATCCGCTGGAGGACCTGGAGCACGTGTACCGCGTCAACGTGCTGGCCCCGCTGGCGTTGATTCAGCTCGCGCTGCCCCGGCTCGTCGACGGTGCACGGATCATCAACGTCACCTCGGACGCCGCCCTCGAGCCCTATCCGGGCTGGGGAGGCTATGGCTCCTCGAAAGCGGCGCTCGAGCAGCTGTCGGCGATCCTGGCCGCCGAGCATCCCGAGCTTCGGGTGTACGCGGTGGACCCCGGCGACATGCGCACGCAGATGCACCAGGAGGCCTTTCCCGGCGAGGACATCTCCGACCGACCGCCGCCCGAGGAGAGCGTGCCCCCGTTGCTGGCGCTGATCGAGGGCCAGCTACGCAGCGGCCGCTACCGAGCTCGGGACGTGGCCGGAGTCGCGGCGTGAAAGCGCTGTCTCGGAGCGGCACGCAGCCGCTTGCCTTCGAGCTGCCGGAGTCGCTCCAGGCACGCGAGCCGCCCGAAGCGCGCCGCCCGCCACAGCCACGCGACGGCGTCAAGCTGCTCGTGGCCCGACGGGCGGACGGGGGCATTGAGCACGCCCGCTTCCGTGACCTGCCACGGCTACTCGAGCCCGGCGACCTGCTCGTGGTCAACGCCTCCGCGACCCTCCCGGCGGCCATCCAAGCCCGCCGCGCCGACGGAGCACCGGCCCGCGTTCACTTCTCGACGCGTGCTCCCGGACTCGACGGCCGCTGGCGCGTAATCGAGCTCCGAACCCCGGACGGCAGCCGGCCGCTGCGCTCGAGCACCGGCGAGCAGCTCGAGCTGCCCGGCGGGGCGGCGCTTCAGCTTGCGCTGCCCTACGCCTCGGGCGCTCGGTTGATGCTCGCCCGCTTCGAGGGCCGAGAACCGCTCGAGGACTACCTGGCGAGCCACGGCCAGCCGATCCGCTACGGCTACGTGCCCACCGCGTGGCCCCTCGAGCACTACCAGAACGTCTATGCCGCCACGCCCGGCAGCGCCGAGATGCCGAGCGCCGGCCGGCCGATCACGCCCGAGCTGATCGCCCGGCTGACCGGCAGCGGCGTCGTGCTCGCGCCGATCACGCTCCACGCCGGCGTGTCTTCCCCCGAAGCGCACGAGCCTCCGTTTCCGGAGCAGTACGAGGTCCCGCAGGCGACCGCCCGGCTGGTCAACGCCACCCGCAGTGGGGGTGGCAGGGTGATCGCCGTGGGGACAACCGTCGTCAGGTCACTCGAGACCGCCGCTGGCGAAGACGGCACCGTGGAGCCCTCGTCGGGCTGGACGAGCGTCGTCATCGGCGCGGCACGACCGGTGCGCGCTGTCGACGGACTGATCACCGGCTGGCACGAGCCCGAGGCCTCGCACTTGCAGATGCTCGAGGCGATCGCCGGCCAGGAGCTGCTCGCGCGCTCCTACCAAGCCGCCCTCGAGCACGGCTACCTGTGGCACGAGTTCGGCGACAGCCAGCTCGTCGTCTGAACCGCTCTCGCTCCGGACATAAATGAGCATGACCGGTCTGGTAGGGGCAAAGAAAAGGGGCGCCCGGAGGCGCCCCAAAACCAGAAATCCGACGAAGCGCTACGCCGCCGTCGCCAGCGCCGGGAACTGCAGCACGACGCCGCGGGGCACGATCAGCACCGGCGAGGTCGCGTTCTCAAGCGCGCGCTCTGCCAGCGCCGAGACCATCACGCGTCCCTCGGGCGCCTCGGGACGCGAGCCCACGACCAGCAGGTCGACGCGCGGCTCGTCGCGGGTGACGGTCGCGCCGAACGACTCGGCCAGCTCGCGCGCCGTGTCCAGCGCCGCGTCGTCACCGGGCTCGGCCAGCAGGCCGATCCTGTGGATCTGTCCCCAGCCGTCGCCGTGATAGCCGGCCGGCGCGATTGCCAGCGCGCTTGAGCCGCCCTCGAGCAGCCGCTCGGCGGAGGGCTGCGGCGCGACGTGGCCGGGAGGCGTCCGATAGTCGGACCCGAACACGATGATGTCGGCCCCTTCCTCGTCGGCCAGCCGCCCCAGGCCCTCGCCCGTCGAGCCGCTGACGATCACGCGCCGGTCCGCGTCGAGGCCATCGAGCGACCGCAGGCCACGCTCGAGCAGCGCCTCGGCCTCGTGCTCCTCGAGCTCCTCGCGCCGCCGCTCGCTCTGCGTCGTGTGGCGCACATACGCGAGCGTCAGCTCGGCGCCGGCGGTGGCCAACAGGCGCGCCAGCATCAGCGCGTCGTGGTCGTTGGGCGTGTCGTCGTAGGAAACGATCGCTTTGGTGGACATGTCCTCTCCCGTCTTGGCTCGTTCGGTCCCCTGCAGATTCGCCGCGAGGATGACACGTACCTGCTATCAGCGCTAATGAACTTCGTCATCCTGACGATAAGATGTGCTAATGCTGAATCTGGGCCGTCTGCGAGTGCTGGTGGAGGTCGCCCAGCGGGGGTCGTTCTCGGCCGCCGCCGCGGCCCTCTCCTACACGCAGTCGGCCGTGTCCCAGGCCATCGCCCGGCTCGAGTCAGAGACCGGCGCGACGCTCCTCGTGCGCGACCGCCGCGGCGTGCGGCCGACGGCGGCGGGGGCGACGCTGCTCGAGCACGCCGAGGAGATCTTTGCCCGCGTGGGGGCGGCGGAAGCCGACTTGCAGGCGGTGCTCGGCCTCCGCAGCGGCCGCCTGCGGGTGGCCTCGTTCCCTTCCGCGGGCGCGACGCTGATGCCCCTGGCGGTAGCCGCCTTCCGCGAGTCCTACCCCGGCATCGGGCTGACCCTGGCCGAGGGCGAGCCCGAAGAGATCGCCCCTCGGCTCAGAGCGGGGGAGTTCGACCTAGCGCTGCTGTTCGAGTTCCCCGGCGTGCGAGAGCAGCCCAGCGCCGGGCTTCGCTCCACGCTGCTGCTCGAGGACCCGATGCACGTTGCGCTTCCGGCCAGTCACCGGCTGGCGGAGAAGCCGGCGCTGAGGCTCGCCGACCTGCGGGAGGAGGACTGGGTGCAGACCTCGGCCTCCAGTCCCTGCGCGCGGCACGTGGTGCGATCGTGCCTGCAGGCGGGGTTCGAGCCGCACGTCACGTTTGAGTCAGACGACTACGAGACGGTGCAGGGCCTTGTCGCGGCGGGCGTCGGCGTCGCGCTGATCCCGCGCCTGGCGCTGACGCACGTACACCCGGGAATCGTTGTGCGCGAGCTCGCGCCGCGCAGCCCAGTGCGCCGGGTGACGGCGGCGACGATCGGTGTCCGCGGCGCCCCCGCGTCACGGGCGATGGTCGGGATTCTCGAGGACGTCGGGCGGCGCTACGCCGCGCGGGAAGAGCCCTCGGCGGCGTAGCCGGCGCCGGGGTCAGGCGGCGCCGACCCGCCGGCTGAGCTCCTTCACTCGGGGGTCGACGAGGATCGCGCGGGCGGCGCGCTCGATCGCAGCGCGCGCCAGGCGGCCGACCGATCCCGGATCGACGGCCAGGCCGTAGGTCGCGCGGGTCCTGCCGCCGCCGAGATCCTGGAGCTCCCAATAGCCCTCCATCGAGTCGAGCTCGCCCTCGATCATCCTCCACGACAGCCGGTTCGGCGGCCCATAGCTGAAGCGCTGCCGCGTAGGGACTTTGCGCAGCTTGACGTCGGAGAGCGCATCGCAGACCAGCGGGCGCCCCTGCTCATCGCGCTCGATGACCTCAATTTTCACTAGCCCGGCCTGCCATTCGGAAGCGCTCTCCACGTCCTCGATCACCGCCCAGCAGCGCTCGATCGGGGCGTCGATCTCGGCGGAGGCCGAGCCGCTCATGACTGCCATGGCCGGATCGTATTCGTATGGATGGCCGCCGCGCATGCGCGGCGGCCCCGGCCCGCACATGTGCGGGCCGGCGGGCCGGCTCATGAGCCGGCCCGAACAGAACTCGAGGAAAGGTTCAGCTCCGCGGCTTGACCTTGGCCGCCAGGGGCGTGGCGTGGCCACGGGCATCGATCGTCGCCAGCGCGAGCGTCACCTTTCTCGGGCGTCCACGGCGCGCGGCCTTGGCCTCGTTGCCAGTGGCGGCCAGCGCCGGAGAGGCGATCCTCACCCTGACGCGGGTCTTGGCGCCGCGCAGCACGATCGTGAGCAGGCCGTGGCGGACGCTGTAGCTAAACGCGACCGGCTTACCCTTGGGACCGGTGATCGTGAGGCGGCGCACACGCCGGCCAAAGCGCAGTCCGCCGCTCAGCCGGAGCGCAAGGCTCTTGAGCGCCGGTGCGTTGCCACCGGCGGTGACGGTGAACGCCAGCATCGGCCGCTCGCGCCTGACGCCGGACAGCGACACCGACGAGACGTGCGGCGCGCCGATCAGCAGGTCGGCGCTGCGGCAGACCGTAGCCGCCAGCGACGCGGCATTAGGCGTTCCCAGCCCCGAGGCCATGTCGTAGCCCGTGGCCGCGCCGTAGCGGCCGCCGTTGTTGCCCGTGAAGTCGTTGTTGCCAGCCCGGATGTCGTTGAAGTCGCTGCCGTACGCGGCGCCCGCCGAGCGGTAGAGCACCGGGTTGGCAAAGCCCACGCGGTCGCCCTGACAGCTGCTCGAGGCGTTCACCAGCGCCAGCAGCGTGGCCCACACCGGCGCCGCACCGCTGGTTCCGCCGATTCCCTGCCAGCCCGCCGGTTGGCCCTCCTGGCTGCCCGAGCCGTTCCAAAAGATCAGGTAGCCGGTGTGGGGATCTGCGTCGGCCGAGACGTCGGGGACCTCGCGCGACTGCGACTGGGCGACGTTCAGAGAGGCCGCTGCCCCGGATTGATAGGAGGTCATCCCCCAGAACGATGAGATCCCGCCGCCGCCCGCGCCGGGCTGGAATCCGGTGAGGTCGCCCAAGATGTTGGCGCCGCTGTTCCACACCGACTCGGTGGGCCGGGGGCCGAGCGAGCTGAGCGTGGTCCCCCCGACGCCCGTCATGAACGGCTGGCTGGCCGGATCGTCGACCGCCAGCGCGGCGCTCGGCAGGCCTTGAGAGGAGAAAAGCGGCGCGTTGCAGTCCTCCGAGCCGTTGTCGCCCGAAGCGGAGACGAGCGTCTGGCCTTGCGCGGCCGCCTCTTGGAACAGGGTGCTCTCGGCGCTGGCATCTGAGCCGCCCTCCATCTCCTCGCACTGACCCCACGAAGCCGTGACGACCTGGGCCCGGTCCTGGCTGACGATCGCGCTCCAGGTGTCGTAGGGCCCGGCGCCCGGCGCGCCGGAGTTGGAGTTCGGACCCTCGTAGACCAGCACGCTCGCTTTGGGCGCCAGGCCGACCACCTGCTCGATGTCGAACGCCGCCTCTCCCGCGCCCGGGCCGCTGCCGGGGCCGCCATCGACGCTGACGTTGGCGATCGCGGCGTGTGTGCCGTAGCAGGACTGGTATGCGGCGATGTCGTTCGGGTCGTAGGGCTCGAGCTCGTAGACGGCGATCGTCTGGCCAGCGCCCTCGTCGCCCTGGCCGTAGAGGCCGGAGAAACCGTAGGCCGAGGCGATCTGGTCGGCGGTGTAGGCGCTGTTGGCCGGCGCCGCCTGGCGGGCGTCGGCGCACGGTTGGGGGCCACCCGTCGCCACGTGGCTTGCGGCGTGTGCGGCCGCGGCGCTCGAGAAGGCGCGCGCCAGGAGCGGAGAAGGGGCGGAGACGCTGCTCAACCCAATCACCCCCTGAATGCGACCGGCGATGTTTGCGTCGAGCATCGGCGCCGCGGTGCTCGTGGTCGCGACGCGCCCACTCGGCAGCGCGAGGCGCTTCAACGACAGCGAGAAAGCCTGCGATAGCCGGCCCGCGGTCGCGCTGATGGGGATCGAGAGCCCGTTGGCGCTGACCGGTCCGGGGTTCAGCCCGTGCGCGCGCAGCGAGGCCTCGACCGCATCGATCGCCGAAGCCGGCGGCCCGAAGCGAGCCGCGAACTGCGCGGGCGTGATGTAGGCGTGGTAGACGCTCGAGCCGGGCGTCGAGACCTGCTCGGCGAACGCCTCGAGCCCGGCGGGGTCGCTGGGCTGAAGCGCCACCGCGATGTTCAGCGGGGTCGAGCTGGGCATCGCGCCGAGCGCCCGCGCGCCGGCGGGCGCCGACGGCAGCGAGCCGACGCGCACGGAGCTCGCGGCCGGCGCCGATGACGCCGCGCTGACTGCCAGGGCGAGCGCGCACGCCACGGCCAGGCTGGTCCGCGTAAGAAAAGACATCGGCGCTCGGCAGGCTAACGATGCCGGCCGGCGCCGCGAGCCGCTAGGAGAGGCCTCTAACGACGCCGACCATGTGTCCCTCGGGGTCGGTGAACTGCCCGACCTCGACCTGCGCACCCGGCGGCTTCTCCGGCCCCATGAGGCGCTTGCCGCCCAGGCTCTCGGCCTTCTGGAGCGCTTCCTCCACGTCCGGGACCTCGACGTAGAAGGTCACATGTCCGTCATAGTTCGGCATGCCGCCGCCGATCCCGCCGGCGATCCCGACGCCCTCGGCGTTGACGTTCCCCTCGCGAGAGATCATCCCGTAGCTGATCGGGTTGTCGGTATTCATCTCCCAGCCGAACAGCTCCGAGTAATACGACTGGAGCTTCTCGGCGTCTTTCCCGATCACCTCGAAGTGGATCACAGGCCGTCCCATGCTGGCTCCTTTCCGCGCCCTAAACGTGGCGCTGTCGATTGCTCTGGCTGTGACACCGAAACGGGACAAGAGTAATCGCTGCGCATGGCCGGGCACCTGAGAGGGCGCCGCGCCCGCCGTCGCGGTCACCTCGGGTCGACTGTCGCGCCCCGCGCGAGCGTCGGCACATACGCCCGCTCCTTGGGATTGATCCACAGCTCCTCGACCAGGATGATCGACAACGACAGCAGCGGGATGGCGATGATCACGCCGATCAGGCCGAACAGCTGCGCCATGATCAGCACGCCGATGGCCACGATCGCGGGGTGCATGTCCACCGTCCGGGCCATCACCAATGGCAGGATCAGGTTGCCTTCGATCTGGTTGACGATCACGTAAACCACCAGCACCAGCACCGCCTTCTCCGGCGATTGCGCCAGCCCGAACAGCACGGGCGGGATGGCGCTGATGATCGAACCGTAGTTCGGGATCACGGTGAGCAGCGCGGAGAAGACCGCGAACCCGATTGCGAACTGCAGCCCGACGATCGTCAGGCCGACGTACAGCAAGCCGCCGAGCACCAGCATGTCGATACCCATCGCTTGAAGCCATCCCAGCCACGCGGTGCGGGTCCGCGACAGGACCCGCTGGGCGACGCCCCGGCGCTCATAAGGGAGCAGGCTGAGCAGCGCGTTGGTCAACGGCTCGGGGTTGATCGCGATGTACATGGCGGTGATCACGACGACCACCAGCCCGGCCAGGATGCCGGCCACGCTGACGCCGACGCTCTCGAGCGGCGCGACCAGCGTCTTGGGGTGCTTGGTGTACTTCTGGACGAAGCTCGTGACGTCGTTTGCGAGCTGCTGTTTGGTCAGCCCCGTCACCCCGTGCAGGTACCGTTCGGCGGAGGAGATCGTGTGCGGGAGCTCGTTGGCGAAGTCCTTTGCCTGGCTGACGAACGAGGGGATGATGAAATAGCCGAGCAGGGCGATCAGGGCGAGCACGCCGAGCAAGCCGGCGACCGCTCCCAAGGCGCGCGGGACGCCGTAGTGCTGCGCCACACCGGCGGCGGCCGACAGCGGCAGCGAGATGATGATCGTCAGCACCAGCGCCAGCAGCAGCGTGATCAGTTGGTGGACCAGCAGTGCCACGACCACCAGCGCAGCTGCGAGCCCCACCGCCCGGTAGCCGACCTTGGCGCTCATCGTGCAGCCGTCCGCCGCTCAAAAGGTGCCCAAGGGTCCGGAGATGAATAAGTGCGCGGTTGAGACGTTCGAGGAGCGAGCATGGCAAGGACGCAGGACCGAAGGCGTAGCAGCGCTACGTCGAGGTCCGAGGACAGCCGGACGACTCGGGCGCGGCCCGATCCAGCGAGGCTGGATGCCGAGCGGGCCGCAAGCCCGAGCAGACGACGCTCATCGGACGGATCAACAAGCAATTATTCATCGACGGGCCCTTACGGGAAGATGTGTCAACTGATGTCCGAGCCTAAAGTCACTGCTGCGTCGATATACAAGGCGGTGCTGCTGGCGTTCGGCCTGGTGGTCGCCGGGCTGGTCTTCGAGCAGCTGATCACGCTCGTTCTGGCGGTGATGATCGTCGTCATCGTGGCCATACCCCTGGCGGCGTTCGCGACCCTGCTCGAGCGCTTGAGCATTCCACGCGCCATCGGCGTGGCGCTTGGGCTGCTGATCGCGCTGGGGCTCGTGGCGCTGCTGATCGTCTTGATCATCCCGGTGTTCACCCACGAGATCAACAGGTTCGTCAACTCCCTGCCGAGCATCGTCGACGCCCTGCGGCACCGGATCGGCGCCATAACCGGCAACTCGCCCACCAAGACCGGCCAGCAGATCCAGAATTTCATCGACAGCTACACGCATCATCCCTCAAAGCTTCTGGGCCCGATCGCCTCGATCGGCACCAGTGTGGCGACCGTGGCCGCGGCGATCGTCGTCGTCGTGCTGACCGCCGTCTACACCGCGATCCAGCCCGAGCCGCTGCTCAATGGAGCGGTGCGGATCGTCTCGCCCGAGCACCGACCCCACGCTCTGCACATTTTGCTGCGGCTGCGCGCCACGTACCTGGGCTGGCTGCGGGGCCTGATCGTGGGGATGGTGATCCTTGGCACCCTGACCTATCTCGGCCTGCGCCTCGTGGGCCTGGACTTTGCGGCGTTCTTCGCGGTGCTGACGGCGATCGCGATGATCATCCCCTACTTCGGCGCGCTGGTCAGCTCGATCCTGCCGATCATCTACGCCCTGACGATCTCTCCGGGCAAGGCGATCATCGTCGCCGTGATCTACATCGTCGCCCACCAGCTCGAGAGCAACGCAATCCAGCCGCTGGTCATGGCCCGCGCGGTCAAGCTGCACCCGGCGGTCGTCGCGGTGGGCGTGATCGCCGTCGAGCGGCTGTTCGGCTTCGTCGGTCTGATCATCGCCGTGCCGATCCTGGCGACCGTCAAAATCCTGATCCAGGAGCTCTGGATCGAGCCGATGGAGCAGCGCAATCTGACGCTGGCAAAGCCAGGACCGGTGGCGGCGGAGCCGACGCCGCTCGTACGCCGCGGGCCGGACGGGTTGGGATAAAGGCAAGCGCAGGCTCGCGGCGCAGCGGAGAAACCAAAGCTGAGGAGTGGAGATGAAGATTGCTGTCGTGGGCAGGGGTAAGGTCGGCGGTGGGCTGGCGGACCTGTGGGAGAAGGCGGGGCACGAGGTGACGCGCATCGGGCGAGACGGCGGCGAGGTGTCGGACGCCGATGCGCTCGTGTTGGCGATGCCCGGCCGGGCCATCGCCGAAGCGCTCGACGCCGTCAGCGGGCTCGAGGGCAAGACGACGATCGATGCCACAAATCTGGTCGGCGCATCGCCGCCGGAGGGCTTCTCCTCAAATGCCGAGTACTCGAAGTCGAGGACCAACGGACCGACCGCAAAGTCCTTCAACATCAACTTCGCGGCGATCTACGACCGGATCGAGAGCGCGAGCGCTCGGCCCGGCAACCTGTGGTGCGGAGACGAGCAAGCCCGGGAGACCGTTGAGCAACTCAACCGCGACGCGGGCTACGAGCCGGTCTACGCCGGTGGCCTCGAGAACGCCGCGCTCCAGGAAAGCTTCCTGCAGCTTGTGTTCGCCATAAACCAGGGCGGTCTGGGAGCGTTCTTCTACCGGATGGCGCCGCCTGACAAGTTCTGATCGCGCGTTGGCGCCTGTGGCGTGGGCCACCGCTGCTGGATCTCTGCTGTCGCGTCGAAGAACGCCGCCGCCGCGGCAAGCGCTTGAGCTTCGTGCCACCAAGGGGCCGTGAACTGGACGGCAGTTGGAATCCCGAGCTCGTCGAACCCGGCTCGCACCGCGCAGCTCGGGAGGCCGGCAACGTCCTGGGGAACGGTGTACGGCATGACGAGCTCCCGGAAGGTCATCTCCCGTCCCCCGCGGGTCACGCTGCGCTCTCCGATGCGAACCGGAGGTCCGGCGCTGACGGGCGTCATGAGAACGTCGACGTCGGCGAACAGTGCCGCGAACCGAGTCTTGACCGCCTGGCGCTCCTCCGCCGCCGAGAGATAATCCGCAAGCGTCACCGTCGTCGCCGCCCGCAGACGCTCGCGGACGTCGTCGCCGTACTCGTCCTCGCGGCTCGGGAACAGTCCTGCGCTTCGATGAACCTGGAGCGCCTCGCCGCGCTGGATCACGGCAAAGGCCTCATAGATGTGCTCCACGCCGGGCAGATCGAGCTTGACCACCCGCACGCCGAGGGACTCGAGCGTTTTGATTGCCGCCTCGAACACCGCTTGGATGGCGTCGCTCAGCGGCACCGGGTGCAGCGCCGGGCAGATCCCCACCGACATGCCGCCGGCATCCGGCGCCCGATCGCTCGGCGCCGGCGCCGGCGCCGGCGTGGGCGTGGGCGTGGGCGTGGGCGCGGCTAGGGTCGCGGAGTCGGCAGGGTCCATCCCCGCGATGGCCGAGAGCACGATTCCCAAATCCTGCGGTGTGCGGGCCATGGGTCCGGCGTGATCGAGGGTCGGAGCCAGCGGCCAAGCCCCGGCGACGCTGACCCGGCCGAACGTCGGCTTGAGCCCGCAGGTGCCGCAAAAGCACGAGGGGATGCGGATAGAGCCGCCGGTGTCGGTTCCCAGGGCGACCGGCACGAGTTGTGTGGCTAGCGCCACCGCCGAGCCCCCACTCGAGCCCCCCGGCACGCGCTCAGGCGCCCAGGGATTGACAGGGGTGCCCATCGCGGGGTTGACCGAGGTGATGCCCCACGCGAACTCGTGGGTCGCCGTCTTACCGACGAGGATCGCGCCCGCCGCTCGTGCTCGGCGAACGGCCTCGGCGTCGACGCTCGGGATATTTGCGGTGAACATTGCCGACCCGTACGTCGTGCGTACGCCCGCACTGTCGAAGATGTCCTTGGCCGCGAACGGGACGCCAAGCAGCGCTCCACCGCGGCCATCGCGCCGGTAAGTCGCCTCGGCCGCCCGAGCCTCAACTCGTGCCCGATCCAGGCACAGCGTGGTAAAGGCATGAACGACCGGGTTCAAGCGCTCGATCCGCTCCGCCGTTGCATCGATCACCTCGACGGGCGAGATCCGACCAGTCCGATAGGCCTCTAGCAGCTCGTCGGCGCTTGACGAGGAGGCTTCGCTTAGCGGAAAGGGCTCCGTTCCGGGAAGCATTAGTGGCCGGTTGCGCTTGTCCGCTGGGCGGTTGATGGCCTCTGCAAGAATCGATGCATGTGGCCTTCGGAGCGTAGAGCGGCACGGACTCCCCGGTCGCCGGCCGTCTCATGAGTGCGTCTCCGGCACGCCCGCTGTTGTCGCCCCAGCAGCTGGCCACACTCGCGGCGGCGGGCGAGGAGCGCACGGCGGCAGTCGGCGACGTGCTGTTTAAAGTCGGAGATCGCAGGTATCCGCTCATTGCGATTCTCGAAGGTGAGGCGGCGATCCTCGATGCCGACGGGCACGAGCTGATACGGCACGGAGAGTCGGGTTTTCTTGGCGAGATCAACCTGCTCTCGGGCCAGACCGTGTACCTGACCGCCGTGGTCACCAAGCCGATGCGCTACATCGCGGTCGAGCGCGAACGACTGCGGCCACTGCTGGACGACGACGGGCAGCTGGGCGACGTGCTGCTGTCGGCTTTCATGGCGCGTCGCGAGGCCCTGCAGTCTCGCGACGGTGTGGGACTTCAGGTCTTGGGGCCCCGCTCTTCGATGGCCACCCACGCGATGGTCGACTTCGCACGGCGCAACGCGATGCCGTTCAGCTGGCACGACACCGAGCGCGATGGCGAGACGGACGCCCGGGCGCTCGTTCACGGCCTGGCCGATGACGAGCTGCCGCTGGTGCGCCTCCCGGGAGGCCTTGAGTTGCGCAACCCCTCACGCGGGCAGCTGTCCCGGGCTCTGGGGATCGGGCTTGAGCTGGCGCCGCGGGAGGAGGTCGACCTGCTGGTGGTTGGTGGCGGTCCGGCCGGTCTGGGCGCCGCCGTCTATGGAGCGTCGGAGGGTCTGGACACGCTGGTGGTCGAGAGCACGGCGCTGGGCGGCCAGGCGAGGACCTCGCGTCGGATCGAGAACTACCTTGGGTTCCCGGCGGGCATCAGCGGCAGCGAGCTGACCGCGCGGGCGATCACCCAGGCGCGGAAGTTCTCCGCCCGCACGGCCGCACCCTACCGCGCGCTCGCCTTGGAGCCGGGGGACGAACGCCACGTGGTGCGCTTGGAAGACGATCACTGTGTGGCCGCCCGAGCTGTGCTGCTCGCGACGGGGGCCGAATACCGGCGCCTGCCCGTGGCGGATCTGGAGGACTACGAGGGCTCAACCGTCTTCTACGCTGCCGGGGCGCCTGACGCGCATCGTTGCGGAGCGCAGAGGGTGGGCGTGGTCGGCGGCGGCAACTCCGCTGCCCAGGCGGCGATCTGGCTCGCGCGCGCCGGTGCACTGGTCACGCTGCTTCACCGCCGCGGGGATCTGCGCGAGACGATGTCGGACTACCTCATCCACGATCTCGAGCGCTTCGGCGTTGCCGTGCGCGATCGCAGCGAGATCGTGCGGCTACACGGCGCCGACGGTCAGCTCGAGGCGGTCACCCTGCGCGACGATGAGCGGGTCAGCCTGTCATTCCTGTTTGTGTTCCTGGGCGCATCGCCGTGCACTGGTTGGTTGGACGACGTCATCGCCCGCGACGAGCATGGCTTCGTGCTCACCGGTTCCGACGCTGGCGCTGACGGACTCCTTGAGACCAGCGTGCCCGGCGTGTTCGCCGCCGGCGACGTGCGGTCCGGCTCGATCAAGCGCTGCGCCACAGCCGTGGGAGAGGGAGCAATGGTCGTTCGCTTCATCCACGAACGGACCGCGGGCGTCCCCGCTTAGCGTCCGGGAGCTCGAAATCCGATTCTCTCCCGTTGATCCTTTTCTACCACGGACGGTTCCGTCAGACTAAGCGGCTATGAACGACGCTTCCGCGCAAGTTGCCGCGCTGCTGCACGAGGCCGGCGAGACGCACCACCTCGTCTATCGGATCGTTGACGGTGATGATCCTGATTGGGCGTCGTGGTACGCCAACTGGCTGGTCAACCTGTCCGAGCTGCCCGAGATCCTGGGAACCATGCCGGTCCGCAGTGAGCTGGTATGGCTGCTCGTCACGCTCGACAAGGAGTACACGCGGGCCAAACCCGAGCTTGCCTGGCCTCAGTGGTATGCAGAGCGGGTCATGGGGCACTTCACGGCCGCGCCCGGGTAACGCACTCGGCCGCGTGGGGAAGGGGTCGCCCCGTTGGCAAGCAGTCGAAACACTTGTTTTCTAGTCCCACGAGGCGTAGGCTCGTGCGTGGGCCAGGGGCGCTGGACTCGCTGATGGGTTGGAAGCTGACTTGTTGACGCGCTCACCCTCTGTCTAGGCGGGTCGGCCTCCGAGGAGTGGAGGCAAGAAACTAAGGCTCGCCTCCAAGCCAACAGGAGACGAGAAGGGGCGTGCAATGGCGTACGAATTACAGCTCAGGAATAGTCAAGAGCGGGTCAAAATCCGCAGCCCCTGGGGCGCGGCGCTCCTGCCGATCATTACGTTAGGTATCTACCACCTCGTTTGGTGGTATCAGATCCAACGGGAGCTCCGGGACTATGGTCGCTCGAAGGGCTATGACCTGGGCCAGAATCCGACTAACTCTGTGCTCGCGCTGTTCCCGGGTTCATTGATCGTGGTGCCGGCGCTGATCACTTATTGGCGCGGAACAAAGCGCGTCCAGCAAGCGGCGATCGTCGGGGGAAAGCAGCCGCTCAGCGGCTGGATCGCCCTGATCCTCTATCTGCTACTCGCCCCAGCGTTCTGGGCGTATGTGCAGGTGTCCCTGAACGAGCTGTGGCAGTCTGAAGCTGATGCGCTACCCGGCCAAGCTCCGCTGCCAGAGCCGACATCCGCGATGCCACCACGTCTCGAGGATGGCGATCAGGCGCAGCGGGAGAAAACGGTCGCCCCTAAGGTCTGACGTCGTCGATCACTTAGCGGGGCCTACTGGTTTCGCCCGGTTAGTCGCCATCTGGGGTGCCCGAGAAGGGCCCTCGTGCCTTACCGGAGAGTTGGGCTGGCGGGGGCAATGAGACCCCAGGAGTTTTCTGACAAGCCTCCCGCGAGCACGCACCCTGCCGCGCGGCGAGCGACTTGGACGTTTCGAGCTTGGCCGTCCAGCTGCCATCACGCTTGACGACGAGAGCGTAGACGAACGGGACCTTCCCGTAGGCGCTGTTCGAGAAGGTGACATCGCAGGTGAAAGCGACGTCCGTGGATTGTCGCCGCGGAAAGTCGGTGATCGTGTAGTTGTCCAGCTGGTCATCGCTCTGGTTATTGGGGCAACCACCCGGCGTCACGCGCCAACCGTTGCCGTGGCCAACGGCTCCGGTCTTATGGCCGAGGGCGCCCGAGAAGTCAAGGTAAACAGCGCCGCCGATGTACGGATTGGGCTGCGCGGCGGAGCGTCCGCACGCCGCAATGCTGGCAGCCAAAAGGGCGACCGCTGCGGAACGAGCGGCAATGGTCGCCGGTCGCCAGAGCACAAGCATCGAGTCTATGCGCGCAAGCACGATCGATAGCGGTGGCGACTGGTTGGCGAGTGTCAGCGGTCGGTGCAGCACCGCGCCCGGTCGGTCATAGCAACACGGTAGTTCCGCGGCACCGGTAGAGCAGGACGACCAGCGCCTTGAAGCGGCTCCGACGCGGGCAGGACCCGGAGGCCGGACAACGAACTCAGCGGCATGGAGCAGCCGTATTCATCCGAACCGCCTACCCAGCCGCCAGGCCAGGGCGCGCCTTATCCCGTCCAGTACTCAGTCGACTACCCGGACCGGCCACTCGACCGCGTGACGACGTTCTTCCGCATATTGGTGGTCATCCCGATCGCAATCGTGCTCGTCCTTGTAGAGGGCGGCTACACCACCGCTTACAACTACGGCGGAGGCCGTGTCGTGACGATCGCCAGCGCCGGTGGCCTGATCGCGCTGCCGACGCTGCTGATGATTTTGTTCCGCCAGAAATACCCGCGCTGGTGGTTCGATTGGAACCGCGAGCTGATGCGCTTCTCAGCCCGGGTGGGCGTCTTTCTGGCCCTGATGGACGACCGCTATCCCTCCACGGACGAGCATCAGGCGGTGCATCTGGACTTCCCCTATCCGGACGCTCGCAACGAGCTCAACCGCTGGCTGCCGCTCGTCAAGTGGCTGCTGGCCATCCCGCACTACGTTGTGCTGGTCTTCCTTTACATCGCCGCATTCTTCGTCGTGATCGCGGCCTGGTTCGTGATCCTGTTCACCGGCCGCTTCCCGCGCGCGATGTTCGACTTCCTGGTGGGCGTTGGCCGCTGGACGAACCGCGTGGTCGGGTACGCCCACGTGCTGGTCACCGATCGCTACCCGCCGTTCCGCCTCGCCCCGTAGATTGCCGACCGGCGTAGCGTCACCGCAGCGCGCCTTACCGACGCGCTCGCTGCGTGTCGCCGCTGGCTGAAACCGTGAACGACAGGAGCGAGCTGACTCGAGATCACGCTCGTCCTTGTGGTAGTTCGCGGCTTTTGGCTGGTGGCCCACCACGCCCACCACCTAGCCACTCACAGCACCCTTCCTCAAACGAAATGCACAGCACCCTTCCTCAACGGAATGCCTGAATGCCAGTGAGCGCGCCACCGATCACGAGCGCGTGGACGTCGGCGGTTCCCTCGTAGGTGAGCACCGACTCGAGGTTGTTCATGTGCCGGATAACGGGGTACTCGAGCGTCACGCCGTTGGCGCCCAGCACCTGCCGCGCGCTCCGCGCGACCTCGAGCGCTGCGTTCACGTTGGCCAGCTTGCCCATGCTGACCTGCTCAGAGCGCAGCCTCCCATCGTCCTTCATCCGCCCCAGATGCAGCGCCAGCAGCGCCCCCCGGTTGACCTCGAGCGCCATCATCGCGAGCTTCTGCTGCTGGATCTGGAAGGAGGCGATCGGCCGGTCGAACTGCTTGCGCTCCAAGCTGTAGTCCAGGGCGGCCTCGAAGCAGGCGCGGGCGGCTCCGATCGCGCCCCACACGATCCCGTAGCGCGCCTCGTTCAGGCACGACAGTGGGCCGCGGAGGGAGGAGACCTCGGGCAGCATCGCCTCGGCCGGGAGCCGGACGTCGTCGAGCAGGAGCTCCGAGGTCACCGAGGCGCGCAATGACAGCTTGCGGTGGATGTCCTGGGTAGTGAATCCCTCGGCCTCCTTGGGAACCAGAAAGCCACGGAGCCCTTCATCGGTGCGGGCCCATACCACTGCAACGTCGGCCGCCGAGCCGTTGGTTATCCACATCTTTTGACCGTGCAGAATCCAGTCCGTCCCGTCGCGGCGGGCGCGGGTACGCATCGAGCCGGGGTCAGACCCGGCGTCGGGCTCGGTCAGTCCGAAACACCCAATCGCATCCCCGGCAGCCATCCGCGGCAGCCACTCCTGCTTCTGCTCCTCGGACCCCCAACGGTGGATGGCATACATCGCCAAGGAGCCCTGGACCGAAACCAGGCTGCGCAGGCCGCTGTCTCCCGCCTCAAGTTCCATGCAGGCCAGCCCGTACGCGGTGGCGCTGGCGCCGGCACAGCCATAGCCCTCCAGGTGCATGCCGAGCACGCCGATCCTCCCTAGCTCACGCGCCAGCTCAAGCGGGATCCGCGCCTCCTCGAACCAGTCGCCCACGTTGGGCAGCACGCGGTCGGTGACGAACGCCCGGACGGTGTCCCGGATATCCCGCTCCTCGTCGGACAGGAGGTGGTCGAAGTCGAGGAAGTCCTTGGGACGAATTTTGGGCGCCGCGGCGGTTGTGGCCATGCTGTGATCTCCTCGCTGTCTAGATACTCGAATATTAAGGACGTGCCCGCGGCTCTGGAAAACCTGCGAATCCTAGATTTCTCACGTGTGCTCGCCGGGCCGTTCGCCACGATGGTGCTCGGCGACCTGGGGGCTGAGGTGATCAAGGTCGAGCGACCGCAGACCGGAGACGAGACGCGCGCCTGGGGCCCACCGTTCGATGCCGAAGGGGAGGCTACCTACTTCCTGTCGGTCAACCGCAACAAGCGGTCTGTCGTTCTCGATCTCACCAAGCAGGAGGATTTCCAGGCCGTGATCGCTCTGGCGCAGGAAGCCGACGTGCTCGTCGAGAACTTCCGCCCGGGGCTGATGGAGCGCCTGGGCCTCGGCTACGGAGAACTGCGAGCTCGTAACCCTGGGCTCATCTACTGCTCGATCACTGGGTTCGGCGCCGGCGCTGGGGCAGAGATTCCCGGCTACGACCTGCTGGTGCAGGCACTCGGCGGTTTGATGAGCATCACCGGGCCGATTGACGGGGAGCCGCAGAAGGTCGGAGTCGCGCTGGTCGACGTGCTGGCCGGGTTGTTCACCAGCGTCGGGGTGCTCGCGGCCCTTCGCTATCGCGAGCAGACCGGGACCGGCCAGCGGATCGAGGTCTCGCTGCTTGGCTCTCTGCTGAGTGCGCTGGTCAATCAGGGCGCCGCCTACACGGCTGCTGGGGTGGTTCCGCAGCGGATGGGAAACGCGCATCCGAGCATCGCCCCATATGAGCTTTTTCAGGCCCGCGACGGGGAGCTTGTCATCGCCGTCGGGAACGATCGTCAGTTTGCATCGCTCTGCGAGGTGCTAGGCGAGCCGGAGCTCGCCGCGGACGAGCGCTTTGCCACCAACGCCGAGAGAGTGGCCAACCGATTGGAGCTGCGCGAGCGGCTGGAGGCACTGCTCCCTGAACGCTCTGCTCGGGCGTGGGCAGAGGCGCTCGTCGCGGCGCGCGTTCCTGCCGGGATGGTCAACGACCTAGCCGGTGCGTATCAGCTGGCGGCTGCGGTCGGACTCGATCCAATCGTGTCGGTTCCCCGAGAGCATGGTTCGGAGGTTCGATTGACGCGAAACGCGATCTCGTTCTCCGAGACTCCGCCGGCTTACCGCACCGCGCCGCCCCGGCTACCGGGCGACCGGTCCCCGGTGAGCTGGTGAGTAGCTTCGTCGGCGATCGCCGTGGGAGGGCTGGTGATGACGGCTGCAGAAAAGATCCCATGGTGCGCAGTCGCCGGTCACGCCACAGGCACTCCGCGGGCGAACTCCTCGATCGCCGCAGCCACCTGGTCGGGCGCCTCAAGCATCGAGAAATGCGTCCGCGCCTCGATTCTGCGCACGGTGAACCAGCTGTGCTCATCCGCGAACCGCTGCTGCGCCTGTAGGTACTCGGAGGAAGCGGGCTGGCCGTAGAGATGCATCACCTTGGGCGGGCGCTCAAGCGCGGTAAGCGCGGCCAGCGGGTTTCCGTGGGAGCGGTAGCAAGCCTCGATCTCCCGGCCGGATCGCATCCACATCTCGGCGCCGTGTCGACCCATCACCGCCAGCGCCCGCTCGATACCTGGGCTGTCATCGTCCGCCCGCCAGGTCTCGAACAGCATGTCCCGCGCACGCGGCCATCCTTGCTCGGATTGGAGCTCGCCGATCAGCTCCATGTAGTCCTTCGAGGGATCGACGACCATCCAATCGAGGTGCACGATCCCCGGGACCCGTTCGCCGAGCCGGCGTCGCAACTCGATCGCCACCC
>CAWHMB010000006.1:0-19894 GCA_963830405.1 uncultured Actinomycetes bacterium | reverse complement strand
ATGTACATCAAGCGTCAGGTGATTGACCAGATCGGACTGCTCGACGAGGAGTACCCAATGGCGTACGAGGACGTTGACTTCTGCCTACGCGTATGGCAAGCGGGATACCGCGTGATTTACTGGCCGGGAGCGTGGCTGCACCATTTGGAGTCGGTTACGCGCGGAACTACTGTCGCCGAGCGCGAGCGCCGCTCGCAGCAAGTGTTTTGGAGCCGTTGGGGCGACTTCTTCGATGCTCGTAACGTTCGAAACGCCGATGGGGCGCTACGGGTTGTCTACGTCACCGAGGACACCGGCGTCGGAGGCGGCCATCGCGACGTCTTCGAGCACCTGAACCGTCTGCTCGAGCGCGGACACGAGGTCGAGCTATGGACGCTCGGTGACGAGCCCGATTGGTTTGAGCTCCGAGCTCCGGTGCGGAGCTTCGCCGATTACGAGGAGCTCATGACGGCGCTGACGCCGATCGAAGCGATCAAGGTCGCCACCTGGTGGAACACTGCGTCACCGGTCTGGCAGGCGAGCGTGCTCAAGGGCATCCCGGTCTATTTCGTTCAGGACATCGAAACCAGCTACTACCCCGGCAACCAGGCTCTCCAGGACGCAGTGCTGGCGTCCTACCGGCACGAGTTTCGCTACATGACGATCTCCTCTTGGAATCGCGACCGGCTGCGCGAGCTCGGCCTGGACGCCGAGCTGATCCCCCCGGGCATCGACCTCGAGAACTTCCGCCCGCTGCACGATGTCACCCGCCGCAACGACATGGTGCTGGCGCTGGGGCGCTCCAATCCGCTCAAGAACCTTCCGCTGACTATGGATGCCTGGCGGCGCCTTCCTGAGCCTCGCCCCGAGCTGTGCCTATTCGGGGTCGAGCCCGAGCTGGCCAGGGGCGAGCCTGGCGTTCGCTACGTCACGGCCCCGAGCGACGCGGAGGTCAATCGCCTGTTCAACGAGGCGACCGTCCTTGTGCAAACCTCCACGCACGAGGGCTTCTGCCTGCCGCCGCTCGAGTCGATGGCCACCGGCGGGGCGGTCGTATGCACCGACGCGCACGGCAACCGGGACTTCTGCCTCGATGGGCAGAACTGCCTGATGCCGGGGCCGGACGCGACGGCCGTGTCGGAGGCCATCCGGCGTCTGCTCGCCGACCCAGGGCTGCGCGAGCGCCTCGGCGAGGCCGGCCTCCGGACCGCGGCCGACTATTCCTGGAGCGCGAGGATCGACGCGCTGGAGCGATTCCTTGAAGAAGTGGCCCGACCACGGCGGATCGCGCCGTCGACCAGCGTCGTCCCGCAACGGCGACCAGTTTGAGAGTCGAATTTGCCCCTGAGCATCTGCGGTGTCCGGTCTGCCGTCGCGACCGGACCCTGCGCCTGCGTGCGGGCGAGGACGACGAGCGAGAGGTCCGCGAAGGCCTACTGATCTGCGCGGCTTGCGGCGCCGAGCTCCCTGTCCATCGCGGCGTCGGGCACCTGCTGGTCGATCCCCCCGACCACGTCGCCAAGGAGGCGGCCGGGCTGCAGCGCTTTGCCGACTACATGCAAGCCGACGGCTGGGATCGAGACAAGGTCCGCAGCCTTCCGGACGTCGACGACGGCTACTGGTACGTCCAGGGTGCCTCGATCAACCAGTTGCGCGCCACGGTCTCATTTCAAGCGGGCCAATCGCTGCTCGACGTCGGTTCGAATACCTGCTGGGCCTCGAACTACTTCGCCCAGCTTGGCCTTGAAGTGACCGCGCTCGACATCGCCACGGCAGAGTTACAGGGCCTCTACACGTCCGACTACTTCATCGACGACGGAACCTCGTACTTCGAGCGCGTGCTGGGGTCGATGTCCGATATGCCGCTGGCCTCCGACAGCCTTGACTACGTCTTTTGTTGCGAGGTCCTACATCACAACGACGCCGCCAGCCTGCGGAGGACGTTCGAGGAGATCTTTCGCGTGCTCAAGTCCGGCGGCAAGCTGCTGGTCGTCAACGAGACGCTCAAGACGCGCCGCGACCCGGTCGGTGTTCACACCGAGGGGGTCGAGCAGTTCGAGGGCTACGAGCACGCGCACTGGGCGCTGCGCTACCGCGGTGAGGCAATTCGGGCCGGGTTCTCGACCCGGTTGCTCGAGCCCAGCTATCACTGGTTCTTTAGAGAGCCGCCAGGTGTCAAGCCGCCGCTGCGATCGTGGCGCCAGCGGCGCCTGTACGAGCTGCGCTCAAGGACATTCGGGCGACGGCTGTATCTCGCCTGGATCAACCACATCGCCGGGGGCGTGTCCTTCGGCATGATCGCCACCAAGCCGGCGCGGCGGCGCCCCGGCGCGCATGTGCTGAACCGGCTCAGAGATCCTCGGCCACGCGCGGCGCGGTCCGGTTGAAGACCACGAAGCCGAGCACGAACGTGGCCGCGGTGATCCCGATTGGTATCAGCAGCGCCACCTGTGAGCCAAGCGCTGCCCCGGCGCTCAGCGTCGCGTTGTTGATGAACGCGTGGCGAAACTGCTGGAAGATCGTGGCCAGCGGGTTGAGCATGTAGAGCTTCAGGAACGTGTCGCCGAGCCGCTGCTGGACCGTCTCGACCGGAATGATCACCGGCGATGCATAGAAGATCACCTGGAGCAGCACCTCCCAGATCGGCTGGATGTCGCGGAAGTAGACAAACAGAGCCGACAGGAGCATGGCCAGCCCGGTGCACAGCACCGCGAGCATGGCCACGATCAACGGCAACTCCAGCCACGTAAGCATCGGACGGACCCCCTCGACCAGCGCGAAGATCAGCACTACGACGAGATTCAGCGAGAGGTTGAACAACGCGAGCAGCACCACCGAGAGCGGGATGACAAGCCGCGGAAACTGAATCTTGCGCACCAGATTCTCGTTGTCGAGCACGCTGCGCACGGATCCCATCGTCGCCTCGGCGAAGCACGTGTAGAGCACGATTGATCCGAGCAGCTGCGACCCGTAGAAGTTTCCGGCCGCGCCCTGCCCGCGACCGATGTGCGAGATCACCGTGAAGAAGACGTACAGAACGCCGAACAGAAGCAGCGGCCGGACGAGCTGCCACAGGTAGCCAAGCGCCGACCCGAAGAACCTCATCTTCCACTGCATCACGGCGATGTTGAAGGTCAAATGCCAGAACCTGGCCCAATCGTCGGTCAGCGCCCGCGGGCCCCGGATCGGCCGACCGAGCGACTCGTACGAGATCGACTCGGTGCTCACGCCTGCGCCTCCTGCGCGAGCGCCCCCGCGCGGGCGACATCGACGGCGACGGGCACGTCGACGATTCCGCCGAGTGCCGTGGGACCTGTGACCACGAACGAAAACGCGCCTTCGAACCTGTCAATCACGTCGAGACCGTAGCCCCGATGAGACAGCGTGAACATCGGGCTGTAGCGGCCCGGGGCGAGGATGTTGTCGAAGGCGAACGCGAACACCACCTCCTCACCCGAGCGGAAACGTCCGCTGCGCTCGTGCTCGGAGGCGGTGCTGGCCACGATCACCGCCTTGTGCTCCTCGTTGAGCACGTACACGGTCGCCGCCGGATCCTCGACGTCGACCATGAACATGACTCGAGCGTTGAGCGTGATCCGGTCGCCCTGCGCGAGCGGCAGGCCACGCTGTCCCTGTCCGTTCTCAACCCAAGCCTCGACCACCCGCGCCTCGCCGTCGCCCTGTCGCTCCTTGTCGCGTCGCGCTTCGGCCTCGGGGTCACGCCCAAAGTTGATCTCCAGATAGCGGTCGGCGACCTCGTGTGGCTCTCCGAGGTAGACCTGCGATCCGCGCTCCAGCAGCAGCGAGCGATGGCAGAACCTTTGCATCGAGCCCATGTCGTGGGTCACGAACACGATCGTTTTGCCGGCGTCGCGCATCGAGTTGAAGACGTCGAAGCACTTCTGCTGGAAGGCGGCGTCGCCGACGGCGAGCACCTCGTCGATCAGCAGGATGTCGGCATCCACCTGGATGGCGACCGAGAACGCGAGCCGTACGTGCATCCCCGAGGAGTAGTTCTTGAGCTTGAGGTCCTTGAACTCCGCCAGCTCGGCGAACTCGATCACGCTCTCGTAGCGCTTGCGTGCCTCCCGGGGCGTGAGGCCGAGCATGATCCCGTTCATGACGACGTTCTCCTTGGCCGGCAGATCGGGATTGAAGCCCACCCCCAGCTCGATCAGCGTCGACAGACGGCCGCGACACCAGATGTCCCCGTCGGCGCCGTAGATGCCCGCGATGCACTTGAGCAGCGTGCTCTTGCCGCTTCCGTTGCGTCCGGCGATCCCGAAGAACTCCCCCTCCCGCACCTCGAAGGAGATGTCGTCCAAAGCCTTGAACGTTTGCTGTCTGATGCGGCGCCGGGGGTGAAGCGCGCGCTCCTTGAGCGTATGCACTCGTTCTTCCGGGACGCGGAAGGTCTTGCTGACCGAGCGCACGACCACCGCGGGCAGTCGCCCGCCACCAGGGCCTGGGCTTGGCATTGCCGAGAGCGTAGCGGGAGAGGTCGCTCGATCGGCCAGCTGCGCCGCTTGCTCACTGCGTGCGTTTCTCACTCACAGATCGCGGCGCTCAAGTGACAGCCGGCGCACGAGAGTGCGCGGCAGGCGGTCGGAGCGCGAACCGAGCACCGCGCCTGTCGTGCGCGCGCCATGATGGAGTAGGGAGCTCGCGAGCAGGCCGAGCGCGCTGCGCCCGGTTCGCGACCTGTCGGCGGTCGCGCGCCACCAGCGCCAGTCGGCGCCCACGCTGCCCCATACCTTGAGTGTCGCTGTACGTCCCAGCGGCTCAACCCAGCCGTAGACCTCGCGGAGGGCGCGGGCTTCATCGAAGCTGCGCCGCAGCCATTCCCCGGGGGAATACTCATGCGAGTGGATCACGGCCGCCTCGGGGACGTAGACCTTGGCGAAGCCCGCCCGCAGCATGTCCTGCGCCAGCAAGTGATCCTCGGCATAGGCGATCTCGCGGAAGGGCACCCGCTCCCAGGCGGCGCGGGCGACGGCGCCGTTGGCATCAGTGAAGAAGCCCCGGCGGCCAAAGAAGGCGCCAGGCGGGGCGGTGCGCTCGGCGGCATCGAGCGAGTCGATCCGCGGTTCGCCGGAAGCCGAGAACGAGTCAAACCATTCGGTGAGCTCCCGAGCGACGCTGGGGCTGGCGTCGGCGCGGGGACGATACGGACCGAACGCCAGGCCTACGTTTGCCGCCAGTGTGAACGCCCCCAGCAGCCGGCTCAGCCAGTGCTCGTCAGCGGGCACGGCGTCCTGCGTCAAGAAGGCCACGTGCTCGCCTCGAGCGCGCTGCATCAGCAGGTTGCGTGTCCCCCCGTGCGAGAAGCTCGCGCTGGGAATCTGGATCACTTCTGCATCGTGTCGGCGGGCAAGCTCTACCGTGCGGTCCGATGAGCCCGAGTCGCAGACAAGCAGCTCGACCTCGAGTTCGACGCGCTGCGCCCTCACTGCGGCAAGCATGTCCGCGAATCCTGGACCTGCGTCGAGCGTTGGAATCGCCACAGTTGCCCACCTGCTCATGAGATCATCGTGACGAGCTGGGACCGGAGGTGCCGTTATGTCACGGTGCGCTGCGCTGCGAGCTTCGCTCGAGCGGGCCGCCTGGCGAGGCGGACGTGCTCCGCCGGCGCCGCAGCAGGAACCGGACGCTCACGCTGATCAGGCAGTAGAAGAGCGTGGCGGCTACGAGCGAACCCGTAACCAGAATGCCGCTGGCCGCGGCCCGGCCGACACCGCGTGAGCCGACGACGATCAGGCTCGCAGCGGTCGGCGCGGCGGTGACTCCACTTGGGAGAGCGCCGAGCACGCCTGTGAGAACAAAAACCAGGAGGGCGTCGCCTAAATCCAGCGGAACACCGACCGCCTTCAGCGAGATCCAAGTGCGCACGATCTGGGCGGCAAAGACGAACACGAGCAGGATCAGCACCTCCCCGCGGTAGCGGGGCCGCATCAGGACACTGACGCCCTCGACCACGGGATGCTCGGGGTATCGTCGCCAGGCCACGATCGCGATCAGCAGCAAGCCACTTGCGCCTGCGAGGAGCACAACCGGAAGCCACCACTGCAGCGACACCTGGAACGCGGCGAAGATGACGAGCGCGCCCGCGAGAAATGCCTCGATCACACTAGTAGCGAGGTCGATCGTGAGGAGCTTCAGCAGGTACGCGGCGCGCTCACCTTCCATCTTGCGCAGGATCCACATCTTCACGACGGGAGCGACGTAGTGATTGGCGAGACTGGCGACCATGGAGCCGCTATTGGCGGCGTGGAGGTCGCTGCGAGGCGGCCTACGGTTCGCAGCCGCCAGCCCCGCACGCCAGACCTCCGTGCGCAGCGGAAGCGCGAGCAGCGACAACAGAGTGATCGCGATAAGCGACCCGATCGACGCCCGATCGACCGCGGTGCGGATATCGACGCGGTAGGGCGCCAGGAAGTACACCAATACCGCGATTCCTGCGGCCGCGGCAACCACCGGCAAGATCCAGCGTCTCAGGCTGGATCGCGATGCTGTAGTCGACTCTGTGGGTGCCTCCATGGATCCTGCCCGGCGTTCGCTGGAGTCGCCGCCGGGATCCGAGCGGTCCCGGGCGACTGCCGCATGGCACCCATCGTCCCAGAGCCTATGCCAGGATGTCGACGCGTGCCCGCCACCGTACTCAGCTCGCAGTCGCCCCGCCGGCGGCGGTACTCGCGCTGGTTTGGCTGAGCCAGTCGACATCATCCTGCTCGCGTACAACCGCGTCCGTTACCTGAGTGAGATGGTGGATGCGCTGGAGCGAAATACCCGTTGGCCCTACAGATTGACGGTTGTGGACAACGCTTCCGGCCCTGAGACCAGGAACTGGCTGCGAGCCCACCGCGATCGCTTTCACCAGGTCATCTTCAACCAGCACAACGAGCACCTCGCTGGCTACCAACGCGGGATCGTACGTACGTCGAGCGACCTGTTCGTGCTCTCGGACGCCGACATTCTCCCCCATCCGCCAACCGTCGACGGCTGCTGGTTGACGCGCCTGGTGGCGCTGGCCGACCGCTATCGGGATTTCGGTCTGATCAGCGCCAGGCTCGACAGCGTCGGCGGGGTCCGAGACGTTCGCGCCGACCAGAAGCGGCTGATCGACGGCGAGCTGATCGAGACCAGCACCGGAGTGTGGTTGAACCTGATCCGGCGCGAGGCCCTCCGGATTCCCTACATGAGCGACGGCATCACTTCCTACTCGATCCGGCGCAGCGGTTTCCGCGTCGGTGTCGCCGCGCAGGTGATGGCAACCCACCTCGGCGATCAGGATCCCGAGCGCTATCCGGATTATCTAGCTCGAAAGCAGGCCGCCAGCGGTCTTGGCACCGTCTATCCGGAATATCCTGAGCTGAGCGAGGCACCTCGCCCGCCGCTCCTGCGCGAGCTCGGCCTGGCAGCACCCATCCTCGCCGCCCTTCGCTCCCAGGGCGTCAATGTTGTCGACACTGTCGAGCTGAGTCGCGAGACGTGGTCCCCGCTCGCTGCCGCCGAGCCGCGGGTGGAGACCTGCGTCAGAGGGAGGGCACGCGCCGCGGCCCTGTGGTCCTACGACACAACGCCGCCGCTCGTGCCCGGTGGGGCCACCGCAGTCGCGGTGATCTGTCCAGAGGGCTTTGACGGCCAGTTGGTGGACGACGCACTCGCTGTCGCACGCGAGTTCGTTTTCCTGCTCAGCCCCCGCGGTCCTACCGAGGAACCGGACGGCTGGTCGTTGGTGGAGGAGCAGCCTGGACTGGCCGCGATGATCGAGCGGCTTGCCGCGATCGGGAGCTCACGTCGTTGGCGGCGACTGCTGTCCTACTCCACCCTTGAGCACCGCGAGCGCTGGCTCGCCACGATGGAGGCGGCATGCTTCGATGCCCCCGCCCGCCTACGGGTCTACGTCCTGCGACGTGAAACCCCGCTCCCCGCGAGCCCAAGTCGCTGGCGCAATGAAACCAGCGACGATCCGGCGGGCGCCGGCGCACGGCGGCCGCTCGCACCGCGCTGGCGACGGCCGAGCCGACGGGCACGCGTCGGTCCGCTAGTGACCAAGGCATCGCGGCTGATCAGGGCTGAGTGGTATCTGTGGCAAGCACGTCGGTGACAGCCGGCACTCCAAGCGCCACGCGCACAACTCTCCAATACAGATCTACCGCGCGACGAGCCAACCGGTTGCGGGCTGCCGCACCCAGGTAGGGCGACGAGAGCTCGCCAGTGAGTGCGGCTGCAAACCGCGCCGCATCGATCGTCTTCGTGGCCTGGATCGCGCGCCGCTCACGTATGAGGCGTGGCAGCGACCGAATCACGTCGAGCGTTGCCAGCGCCTTCATCGACAGCCAGCGTTGGCGCAGCGCCGATGACCAGATCGCCAATTCGGTCAGAATGAGCGCGGGCGCCACCAGCGCGATGAGCGGCGCAGGATAGGTGCGCAGGATCGTCGCCCAGCGGTTGCGTTCGAGCAAACGCCACTTGCGAAGCCCCTTGTCGAAGTCATAGTCGTGAACAACCACCGCTCCTGGAATGATCGCCAGGCGGCCACCCACGAGGCGCAGCCTCAAAGAGAGATCGACGTCCTCGCCGTACATGAAGAAATGCCCGGGAAAGCCACCGGCCGCGTCCCATGTGCGACGCGGAATGGCCAGACACGCTCCTGAGAGGAAGGCAACCTCAGCCGGGGTGGATGGTGCAGCGCTGACCGGCTCGCCCGCCTGACCCGCCCAACCGAGGCCGGTGAAGTGCAGGACTCCACCACTGGTATTGATCGCCGCGCCCCCGTCCATCGTCACCAGCCCCATCCAGGCCGTCCAGTCACTTCCCCACGGTCCGCGGATCGCCTGACCCCAGCCCGGCTCCACCCGCGCATCGGGGTTGAGCAGCACGATCAGGTCTCCGTTGGCGGACGCCGCACCGAGGTTGGAGCCGGCGGCAAAACCCACGTTGCCTGGCGCAGTCACCAGGTGAGCCGCCGGGAACTGCCGCGGAAGGTCACGGGCGAGCCCATCCGACGAGCCGCTGTCCACAACGAGTAGCTCATCGTCGGGTCCGAGCTGGTCCAAGAGCGGAGGAAGCGTCCTGCGGAGGTCCGTGAGCGAATCGTGCGCGACGACGATCACAGACACGCGGGGTACCACGGGCCGAATGCCGCGTTGATCCGCGATCACCTCAGCCTGAACCAGTCAACGTACTTACCGCATGCCCGCCGCAGCGAAACGAGCCGACGGGTGTCGGGAATCCGGGTGGCAGCGATCGTGGTTATGGTGGCCGCCGCCGTGTCGCCGCTGAGGAAGGATGGCCGCTCGGCGCTGATTCGCCAGGTGATCGGCAAACGGCGCCCATGGCCGGTCAGCGAACCGACGCTGAAGTAGGCGCCCGGGCGTCCCACATAAGCCGGCATTGTGTAGCTCCTTCCTTGCGCCGCAAAGTCCATGGTGACCGAGCTGGTGTAGGCGATCGAGAGCTGCCATTGGCCTGCAGGGAGCGCCAACCGCACGTCGGCCGCTTCACCGGGGGCTAGCTGGAGTCCCGGAAAGGTAACTGGCTGGGCCATCAGGCTCGCGACTCCTGATGAAGCCGCGAGCTTTCGGAACGTCTGGAGGTGGCAGTCGAGTACGGCGCCGGGCACACCGGGCGACTCGATGCTTGCAAATGGCGGCGTCGGCCCGATGCGGCGCCAAAGCTGATAGAGACGGTGGCTCGCCACAAGATGGAAATTGGCGGGCGGCTGGCTGGCGAACGACGTATTCGTCGTGATCACATAGGGAAAGTTGTCGAGATCGCCCGGGGTCACCGAGTTGAAATCGAGCGCCTGTCCGTCAAACGGCTTCGTCGGCGAGCCCATGATGGGGACGGCGGAGGGTGTTGGATACGAACGTGTGGCCACCGGCGAATCACGCAGCTCCCACAGGGCCCAGTCGTCAATCCCCAGGAACAGCACTGCCGTGTCGCCGGTGAGGTGATGGAACGCAGCCAGCTCGCGGCCTGCTTCGGGGGCCTGGATCGGCGTGGTTTGAAGCGAACCGTAGCTCGAGTACCCAGCGGACGCGGCGAATGCCGCCGCGCAGGCCAACACCCCCGCCCGGCTCATCCGCGGTCCGCGCCATGGTGCGAGCAGCCCTCGGAGCGCGATCGCCATCACCAAGGGGGACGCGATGACGAGCGCCTTGGCGGCGACGTAGGGGGCCTGTGACTGGTTGCTGTACAACCAGATCAGGCATGAGGCAACCAGCCCGGCGGGCAGCACGAGCTCGCGACGGCGAACCGACCACACTAATCCAAACGCGACTGCCGCCAATGCCAGGACCGAGAGCTCGCCGGCGTGAAACACGTTCACCGGGTCCTGTCGGAAGTCCGAGCTCCACCAGACGCCGAGCGACTCGTAGGCCGACAGCGGATGAAACAGATTGCCGAGATTGCCGCCCGCGAATGCTCGGCTGCCGGCCGGCGACAGGCCTATCGAGTTGAAGAACGTGTTGAGGTCGCCCGCGATCGGGATCAGGACGATCACCCCCAATACCACGAAGCCGGCCGCCCAAGGCGCCACCGCAGCAACATTGCGACGGGATATCCAGGCGCGTGCCAGGTTCGGCCGCAGCGCTGCCTCCGCCACCAGCCAGACCACGAGCGTCCCCGCAAACCATGCCACCCCCAGATAGCTGTAGTTGTAGATCGCGCCGGCCACCAGCACACCCGCCGGAAGGGCGAACCCGAACCGTCTGCGCCGCGTCGCCTCCGCCCACTGCCACCGTACCTGCTCCAGGTGAAGGACGAAACCGAGCAGCAGGCCGGCCAAGATCGTCTCCTTGAACGCGCCCTCGCCGTAGAACGAGGCCACGAGATAAGTCAGCGAGCAAAGGCCACCGATGATCACCCGCCGCCACAACGCCTCCGCCGCCAAGAGGTCCCCTGCGGCGATCGCGGTGAGCACGACGACCGCCAGCAGCAGTCCCGTGAATACCATGATCAGCGGCAGGTCGGCGACGGTGCCGACGGCCGCTACGACGCTATGAGGGCCGGTGGGGTAGCCGGAGGACAGGACGTTCCAGATCGCCTCCATTCTTTGCGAGCGCAGCGCCTCGGCCACCAGCAAGTGGATCGCCATGTCGTTGTCGATGCCCGCGCCTGGACCAACCCGTCCGCTGGCCAAGAACGGGATCGATGCCCCGAGCAGCGCCACACCGCCGATCACCAGGTCTCCGCCGGCCGATCGAAGCGTCCTGCGTGACCGGCCTTGGCCCGACGGTCGCACCTGCCGACGCCACAACAGAGCGGCGACGGAGAGCACGAGTGCAACGCCGCAGACGACGACCGCGGTATCCGCGCGGCCCGGCAGCTTGATCGCGGCATCGGCCAGGACCATGAGGGCAGCCAAGCCGACCAGCGGCGCGGCCCACCAACGTCCCGCGCCGCCGCAGAGAGCACAGATCCCCCGACCGAGCAGGATGGAAGCGACGATGATGACGAGCGCCGCTCCGTAGGCCTGCCCGAACATCGCGGCCAGTCTAATTGACGGTCTTGGCAACATGACCGGTGCCTGTTGAGCGATCAGATGCCAAAATCACGCAACTCGAGTCCGCCGTCCCCGTTTGCACCTGAGATGGAGCAACAGAGCAGAAGGCTGCTAGCAGTCGTGCCGGCGTACAACGAGGCCTCGGCGATCGAACGGGTTGTCCGCGGTCTGCAAGAGCAGGCCTCCTCGTTTGATGTGCTCGTTATCGACGACGGCTCGACCGACGACACGGCGGCGCGCGCCATGGCCGCGGGCGCAACCGTCGTCAAGCTCCCCTTCAACCTCGGAATCGGCGGCGCCGTTCAGGCCGGCTTCGTCTATGCCGCCGAGAATGACTACGGCTACATGGCGCAGGTCGATGGCGACGGCCAGCACGATCCATGTGAATTGGCAAAACTCACCGGAAGAATGAGCAGCATCCCAGCCGTCGACATGGTTTCCGGCTCACGCTTTATCACGGAGGATTACCGCTATCCGGCGCCGATCAGCCGGAGGACCGGGATACACCTGTTCGCATTCGCGCTGTCACGGATTCTCGGGCAACCGATAAGCGACCCAACGTCCGGGTTTCGCCTCTACAGCCGCCGCGCGATCGAGCTGTTCGCGCGCGACTATCCGCACGACTACCCGGAGGTCGAGGCGATCCTGATGGTTCATGCGCACCGGCTGCGCCTGACCGAGGTGCCGGTCCGGATGAACGTGCGAGAGACCGGGCGCTCATCGATCACCAAGCCGCGATCGTTCTACTACATGGTCAAGGTCTCGCTCGCGCTACTGGCCGGGCTGATGCGAAGGCGTGTGGTCATCGAGAGCGGAGAGCCGACACCAGTCTCGAGTCCCCGCGGATGACGCAGTCCCGGGTCCAGATCGTCTCGATCGTTTTCGCCGTGCTGGTGCTCATGGGCGTGTTCGAGCTGGTTCGCCAGCGCCGGCTCCGTGAGCGTTATGCGCTCGTATGGATGGCTGCCGCTTTGGTGCTCCTCGTCTTGGCGATCTGGAAGCACCTGCTCGCCGTCCTATCCCACGCAGTCGGCATTGCGACTCCGTCCAACGCACTGTTCGTCGTCGCCTTTGCGTTCGTCCTGCTGCTGCTGCTGCACTTTTCAGTATCGGTCTCGCGCCTATCGGATCAGACGCGCGTACTTGCGCAGCGCCTGGCGCTGATAGAGGAACGCCTGCGTGGCGTCGAGGATGAAGTCGAGTCTGAAGCCGACCTTTCGACGCGCCAATAGTGAGCATCGTCGTCATCAGCGTGAACGATGAAGGGGCGCGCAGGCTCGTTAGTCTGCCTGGCGCTCCATGTCGCGCCAGAGCTGGAGCAAGATCGTTGCTGGCCGCATCCGGGGGCGGAGACGAATCGATCCGGACCCTAGGACTCACCAGTTGACGAGTCTCGCGGTGCTGCAATGACACAACTTGCCGCGGAGGAGTTGACGTGCGATCTTTGTGGGGGGGCGCTCTCCGACCACCCCGCTATCGACGGCATCGACCGTCAGCTGGGAACTCCTGGGGAGTTCGCTGTCCACATTTGCCGGCAGTGCGGCGCTGGCGTCACAATTCCTCGCGTCGATACGCCTGAGTTGGCGGCTTTCTACCCGAGTGAGTATGCGGCTTTCGGCCGCCATAAGGGCTGGATATCCGTCTTCGCTTCCATCCGCTATCGCTGGCGCGATACTCACGTTTTCCGCCGAAAACCCTACAGCGCTCTTCGAGCAACACAGCCCGGCAGTCTGGTGGATGTTGGCTGCGGACGCGGGGACCTCGGAGCCTTGTTCTTGGGGCGCGGTTGGGATGTGACCGGGGTCGATCCGTCGCCAGAGGCTTGTGAAGCCGTCCGCGCGCGCGGAATGAACGCTGTCATAGGGACGTTGGACACGGTCAGGCTGCCTCAAGGGGCGTATGACGCGGCCAGCTTTCAACATGCGCTCGAGCACACTGCCAATCCGCTGGAGGACCTGCAGCAGATTCATGGCGCGCTTCGCAAAGAGGGCCTGGTCCTCATCGCTGTCCCGAACTTCGGATACTGGCAGCGCAGGCTGTTCGGCGGGTATTGGTACCCGCTTGACCTGCCGCGCCATCGCTTTCATTTCACCGAACAGTCGCTGCGCATACTCCTTAGGCGCGCCGGTTTTGACAGCGTGGATATCACTGCCTTCAATGACTTCGTTGGCTTGCCGGCCAGCATTCAGTACGTCGTCTTCAAGCGCTGCGTCTTTCGCAATGGCACAGCTCTTGGCATCGGCTACCTAATCTGCGCGGCCCTCTATCCGCTCACGTGGAGCCTCCAGAAGCTCCTAGGCGGGGGAGACTTCTTGCACGTCGTCGCCGCCAAGCGGACAGACGTATAACTCGCCTGAGGCACGCGCGGACGTCGCGATCGCCACACGATCGGCCCCGTTGCTCCAAGACGGCCGTGCCACGACGGGAGCCGAGCAGTGCGACGCCCGAGTTCCGAATACGGGCGATCTTCGCCTCGTCGCAGAGAGCCGAATTCGGTAGGAGCCCGGATGGGCACCGCCCGTCGACACGCACCGCCCAGCGCCAGTCGGCGCCGACCAGTGGGCAAGGAATCGCAAGCCAGCACCACCGGCTCGAGTCATCGGCTGGGCACGGACCGCCATCGGATCTCAGCCGGGGCGGAACGGGGTTCAGGCCGGGATCACAACCGTGACGGGCTTGCCCATTGTCCCTCAGAGTCCACCCAACTCTTCGGGCCCTAACCTTAGCCTAGGACGGCGTCACCGCCGGTCGCGGGTGACGTCCTGGCAGCCGCGGCGACCAGACGCTCAGGTGCGTTTCCACGCGTAGCAGACCACCGGTGCCCGCGAGTAGCGCGATCGTCCCCACGACGTTTGAGTGGTCGCGTCGTGCCCGGATCCGCCACGAGTGATTTGATTGTGCAGCCTTTCGCTGTGAGCACCAACCGCGTAACTCCCCGCTCGATCGTACGTTCCCTGACTGTGATGCACTCGTGCAAGGCGAGGTTCACCGCGTCCGTGCCGCTCGAGGCGATCATCAGCGAGTAGAGCGAGAGCGATCACGCGCACGCCCTGTGAGGATCACGGGTGACCGGCGAGCCGCGCTGCCTTGCATGCGGCGGGTCCCTGGCGCCCGCGCCGGCCGTCGTGGCACGCGACAGGATGCACTCCATCCCCGGGTCCTGGCCCGTGCATGAGTGCCTGAGCTGTGGCTCGGGCACGACCCTGCCACTCGCCCGCGAGAACGAGCTGCCGGCGTTTTACCCGCGGCAGTACGCCCCGTTCGATCTCCCGCGGGGAGCGCTGGCGAGCGCGATGGCGCTCATGCAGCGCCTCCGCGATCGTCGCTTCCCACTCGCTGAGCTTGCCTCGGCGGACGGGTCGCGGACGCTGCTCGACGTCGGCTGCGGGCGCGGCGACCTGGCTGCGTCATGGCGCGCCGGCGGTTGGCGCGTGCTCGGAATCGAGCCTTCCCGGCAGGCGGCGGCGATCGCGAGCGCCCGCGGCGCCCAGGTGATCGGCCGGACGCTGTCGACGACCGAGCTCGAGCCCGAGTCGCTGGACGCAGTCGTATTTCGCCACTCACTGGAACACGTTGTGGCGCCGCGCCTCGACCTGTGCCGCGTGCTGGCGGCGCTCCGGCCCGCAGGCCGCCTCGCCGTGATCCTGCCCAACTGGGGCTCGTGGCAGCGGCGGGCGTTCGGTGAGTATTGGTTTCCGCTCGAGCTCCCCCGCCACCGCACCCACTTCACGGCGGATGGCCTGCGGCGCGCGATAGCGGCGGCCGGCTTCGAGCGGATCGACGTCAGACCGGCGACGCCGTTCATCACCACCACCTGGAGCCTTCAATTTCGCCTCTTTGACCGGCTCGTGACCGACGCCGGCGTCGCCCTGCTGGCCGGCTATGCGGCATCGCTGCCCGTCTCGCTCCTAGCTGCCCCGATCGACCGGTGGCGTGGCGGCGGCGACATCTTGCACGCCGCCGCCGTCCGGCCAGGCACACCGTCCCAGTCCCGGTCGGATTAGAGGCCGTCGAGCACCCTCCGCAGACCGTCGCTCAGCGCCACCTCCGCCTCCCACCCCAGCTCACGCCGCGCCAGCGTCACATCCAGGCAGCTGCGGCGCACCTCGCCCGGCCGCTCGGGCTCGAACCTGGGCTCGAGCGCCGGCCGATCGGCCACCTCGCCCAGCGCCGCCAGCACCTCGAGCACCGACGTCTCGCGCCCGTGACCGACGTTGACCGGGCCGGTGAACTCGGATTCGGCGGCCAGCAGATTGGCGCGCACGACGTCTGAGACCTCGACCCAGTCGCGTGTCTGGCGGCCGTCGCCGAATACGGTCGGTTGACGGCTGTCGACGAGCTGGCCACAGAAGATCGCGACCACGCCGGCCTCGCCGTGCGCGTCCTGACGCGGGCCGTAGACATTGCCGTAACGCAGGGAGACGGTCGACAGATCATGCAGGCGCGTGTACAGCTCGCAGTAGCCCTCAGCCGCGTACTTGCCCTGCCCGTAGGGCGCCAGCGGACGAATCGGGTGATCCTCGGGTGTCGGCAGCAACTCGGCGTCGCCGTACAAGCCGCCGCCGGTCGAGCTGAAGACGAGCCGGCGCGCCCCGTAGCGCCTGACCGCCTCGAGCACCGCAATCGTCCCCAGGATGTTCGTGCTGGCGTCCCCATCTGGATGGCACACCGAGTGGCGAACATCGATCTGCGCCGCCAGGTGGAACACCAGCTCGGGCGCCGCGGTCGCGAACAGCGCGGCGATCTTCTCAGCGTCGGCGACATCGGCCACCTCGAGCCTTGCTCCGGCGCCGAGCGCCCGCTCGAGATTGTCGATCTTGCCGGACGAGAGGTCGTCGATCACCGTCACGCGATCGCCGCGAGCGATCAGCGCGTCAACCAGGTGCGAGCCGATGAACCCGGCGCCGCCGGTGACCAGGCAGTCCATCCGCGACGGGAGCTTACGCGGGCGCTAGCCCACGACGAGCTCCACCAGCGCAGACGCTCGGGCCAGACGCCCGTCGGTGCTCAACAGCGGCACCGATCCAAGCGCGGCGGCGAGTTCGACGTAGAGCGCGTCGACGAGCCGCAGCCGCGCCCGGCGCTGCCATGCGCCGGCGAGCAGCGGTCCGAGCGGATGCCGGCGCACCGGCGCTTGGGTGAGCTCGCCCAGCATCGCGGCGACCGCCGTGTCGGTCAGCTCGTTGGCGCGGTAAAGGCGCCCAAGCGCCGAGAGCACTTCGGCCTCTAGGTGAGCGGGAGCGTGCAGGACCCGCCCTCGCATCCGCTCGCGCACCGCGACACCCAGGGCGGTCCCCAGCAACGCCTCCGCCAGCGCCGAGGCGTCAAGCACCGCGTCAGCGGGATCGGGCGCCGAGCTCGTCGCGAGCGTCGTCGATCGCCTCGATCACCCGCTCGTGCGAGACCTCCGAGCGCGGCAGCTGCTCCAAGCGATCAAGCCAACGATTGGTGCTCTCGGCCGCGAGCGCGTCCTTCAGAGCCTCCTGCGCGATTCCCGAGACGTTCAGCCCCGCCACTCGTACTCTCGCGGCCAGCTCGTCCGGCAGATAAATGTTCACCCGCGCCATGCGGACACTATACACACACCGCGAGCGGTGGCGTTTTGACCGAGCCCAGGCGGGATTTCCCGTGCAGTCGCGACAAACCGCGTAACTCCAGGGCCACTCTTCCGTTCTTAGCCCTTGCCGACCTCCGCAAATCGGGGTTCCAGCCGTTCGTGCCCGCCGCGGTGGGTAACTACAGGGAGACCAGTGTGATGACCCGTCCGGGCCTCGAGGGCTCGCTCAAACCAGAAGCAGTCGTGCTGGCGTCGCCACCGGCGGTGGACGTGCTCGGCGTGCCGCTGGGCCTCACCGACTATGAGCAGACGCTCGACTGGATCGACTCCAAGGTGGCCCAGCGCAGCCGCGAATACGTCTGCGTCTGCAACGTGCACGCGGTCATGGCCTCCGCGGAGGAACCCGAGCTACGCCGCGCTCTGCTCGGGTCCTCGCTCAACCTTCCCGATGGCCAGCCGCTCGTCTGGGCGTTGCACGCGCTCGGTCATCCGCTCGAGCGCCGTGTGTACGGTCCCGAGCTGATGGCTCGCTCGTGCGCCCGCAGCGCCATCTCAGGCCAGCGGCTGTATCTGTACGGCGGGCGCAACCAGGGGGCGCTCGTGCAGTTGACGCTGAACCTGCGCCAGCGCTACCCCGGCGTCAAGATCGTCGGCGGCTACTCACCGCCCCACCGCCCGCTCACGGGTAGCGAGCGCGCTGCCGTCGTGCAGGGGATCAACGCGTCTCGCGCCGACGTCGTCTGGGTCGGGATCGGAGTTCCCAAGCAGGAGAAGTGGATGGCACAGCTGCGCGGCGACCTCGAGGCGCCTGTGCTGATCGGCGTCGGGGCGGCGTTCGACTTCCACGCCGGCCTGATCCCCCAGGCGCCGCCGTGGATGCAGGATCTCGGGCTCGAGTGGGCCTATCGGCTCGCCCACGAGCCGCGGCGGCTGTGGCGGCGCTACACGCGTTATAACCCTCGCTTCGTGCGCGACTTCGGTCGCCAATTCGTCGCCCACCGGCGCCAGCAGACGCAGCGCCGAGCGGGCATCGGCTAGCCCTGCTCGCTAATCAGGCAGCGCCTCACCGAAGCTGGCGGCGCGCTTGATCAGCGGGACCATGCCTGGCCACCGGCAACCTGTGTCTCACGACCCGTCTGGACAGAATCCACCCTGTGAACACCCAGCCGACAGCATCAATCGTGATCCCTACCCGCGACCGGCCCCAGTACCTGGACGTGACGCTCGCGTCGGTGATGCCCCAGGCGCGCGAGGCTGGAGCCGAGGTGCTGGTCGTCGAAGACGGGAGTGACCCGGCCACCGAGGAGGTTGCCGCGCGCCATGGCGCGCTCGTGGTGCATGCGTCCGCGCCGGGCGCCAACGCCGCGCGCAATACCGGCTTCGGCGCCGCCCGGGGCGATCCAATCGTGCTGATCGACGACGACATCGACGCGCCCCCCGGCTGGCTGGAGGCGATGCTCGACGGGATCGCGCACACGCAGGACCGCGACGTCTTCGGCGGCCCCATCCGGGCGCGGCTCGAAGGGGGCGGGCCACGTGCCTGTGGCCGCGAGCCGGCCCCGATCACAACGCTCGACCGTGGCCCCAACGACCGTGACGTGGAGTTCGTGTGGAGCGCGAACATGGCGATCCGCTGCCGGGCGATCGGGCTCGTGGGCCTGTTCGACGAGTCGATCGTGGGTCGCGGAGAGGAGGAGGACTGGCAGCGCCGTTATGCCGCCCGCGGTGGCCGCGTCCGCTATCTCGCCGGGGCCGGACTCGACCACCGTCGCAGCCGCGCCGATGCGACCGTCCGCCGCCTGTCGCGCGCGGCCTACCAACTGGGACGCAGCGCCCGTCGCTACGACGGACGCAGCGGCAGGGCGCCGGCGCTCCCCGCCGAGCTCACAACGCTCGCCGGCTGCATCTGGCACACCGTGAGGCGCCGCTGCGCGATCGGGATCGTGCTGACCGCGCATACCGCCGGCAGACTTCGCGAGGCGCTCGCCGGCAGGCTTCGCGAGCTGCTGGCCGGACGTCGGACGTGAGCGACCCCGGGCCCACCGACGACTTCCTCTCGGGCACCAGCGGCCAAGTATTCGGGATTCGCGCCACCAGCAAGGCACTCGCCGCCGATGCGCTGTGCGAGGCCGCCGCGCTGGCCCGGCTCGAGCCATGGCGGCTGCGGCGTGCCGTGCGCAGCGCACCGAGCCGACGCGTGCTCGCGCTCGCGGTGGAGCGTGACGATCTGCCAAATGTGCTCGGCCGGGCCCACGCCGAGCTGCGGCGCTCGCGCCACGACGTGACCTTCGCGAGCACAACCGCCGGCGGGCGGGGCAAGTTCGAGAACCTCAACGCCCTGCTGGCCGAGCATCCGCCCGGCGGCCATGACTGGCTACTGGTGCTCGACGACGACGTCGAGCTGCCGCGGCACTTCCTCGACACCTTCGTGTTCCTGGCGGAGCGCTTCGGGCTGCTCCTGGCCCAGCCGGCGCACCGTCACCGTTCCCATGCGGCGTTCGCGGTCACCCGTCGCCGCCCCTGCAGCGTGGTCCGCCAGACCGCGTTCGTCGAGATCGGTCCGGTGACGGCCTTCGATGCCTCCGTGTTCGACGAGTTTCTGCCCTTTCCGCCGCTGCGCATCGGCTGGGGACTCGATGCCCACTGGTCGGCCGTGGCGGCGTCGAACGGGTGGCCGATCGGAATCGTGGATGCGACACCGGTGCGCCACGGGCTGCGAAGGATCGCCGCCTCGTATGACCGCAGCGTCGCGATCGAAGAGGCCCGCGCCTTCCTCACCGACCGTCCCTACACCAAAGCCAGCGACGCGCAGCGGCCGATCCGAACCCATCGCGGCTGGCGATGAGAGT
>CAWHMB010000005.1:0-8842 GCA_963830405.1 uncultured Actinomycetes bacterium | reverse complement strand
CCACTGGAAGTGCCTGCTAGCGGGCCTTTTTCATCGATGGGATGTGTGCCAACTCTGGAACATGTCCCCAATGTGTCCCGAAGTTAGCGTGCGATGTGCTGTCTGGCGGGCGAGTTCCGGGTTCCGGCGGGTCACGTCTTCCGCGGTGGAGCGGGCGCGGAGGCCGGTCTAGTACGCGAAGTACAGGCTGCCCGACGGCCGTCAGGTCCAGAAGAAGCTCGGGCCGGCGTGGACTGAGCGCGGCCGACCGCCGGCCGGCTACTTCACCAAGCGTCGGCAGGTACTTGTCCGAAGAAGTCCCAAGACGTCCCACGGATGTCCGCCGGCGCGACCTGGGGCGCTGCAGCGGAGGTGCTTCTGAGGCAGCGAATCCCAGTAACGACGGGGCTTCTCGGTGTTGGCGGGCGCTGCGGGACGTCTTTCAGCACATCGAGTGCGTGGAGTGTATGTCTGGATATCTGGATGAGCGGCGCAGGAACGGGGCGTGCAGGCTTCCTGAGGTGCGACGTGTAGCGGTCGCCGTGGCCACATGCCAGGTCCGTTCCTGCGTTACCGAAGCACGGCCTGCTCAGCGCTGGGAGGCTCGTGTGAGTCATGCCCGATGTGGCTCGCTGTGTCCGGCGGCGGGTCAACGTCGGCAACGAAGGGACGGGTAGGGAACCGGCCGCGGTCAGGTGCGCGCGTCGGTAACCGCTTCGCTTCCGCTGTCGATCTCGCTGACGCTCGATCAGGTTGACGCGACGCAGCTGCTGCGCCCGCACGGCCATCGGGGTCAACCACACCGCGGCAATGTCAGGGTCGAAGCGATCGTCATCGAGGCGCCGACCCGACTGAACCGCACGAGCGCCTCGTCGCCAACTCGATCGTCAGCTCGGCGGTGTCGGGACGAGCAAAGCGGTCGTCCGCTGCGGCGCTCCTGGCAACGTGACCCTGAAAAGCGTCGAGCGGGCGCTCGAGCTGGTCGGCATCGGCGAGGTGCAGAACGCCTACAGCGTGCTTGACCGCACCCACGAGGACATCGTCGAGTTCTGCCGCGAACGGGAGATCGCCTTCGTGCCCTTCTTCCCGCTGGGGTCGGCCTTCACCGGTGGTCCCCAGAAGCTGGCCGCCGACCCGGCAGTGAGCTCGGTGGCCAACAAGCATGGGGTGACTCTGTCCCAGGTCGCACTGGGCTGGCTGCTGGCCCGCTATGACCGGATCCTGCTGATCGCGGGCACGACCTCGGTCGCCCACCTGGAGGAGAACCTGGCCGCCGCGGCCTCGAGCTCGACGATCAGGACAGGGCGGTCCTCGGCGATGTGAAGCAGGACGTGCGCGCCGCGCACTGACCTCCCGGACCCGGCGGCGGGACGACCCGCGGCGCCAGCGCTCGCAACCTGCCGAGCACTGGCGCCGCAGACCATCCGCGGACGGCGTTGTGAGCTCAGGCCGCCAGCTCGAGCTCGCCTGGCTCGAAAGCGTCTTCGGCGGTGGCCAGGACCTCGGGCTGATCACGCTCGATCTGGTTCTCGCGCACCAGCCACAGGGCAAGCGCGGCGCCGGCGAGGGCCACCAGGGCACCGATCAGCAGGATCGAGTTCAGCCCGGACAGGAAGCCCTCGCGGGTGGCGCTGGCCACCAAGCCGCGGGCTCCGTGCGGCACCGCGCTCAGCGCCGAGCCCAGCCGTCCGTCCGACGCCGCCTCGAGCAGCTGGCGCGGGTGACCACCCGTGGCCGCAGGCGTGCCGGCGGTCAGGCTGGAGATCTTGCTGGCCCCGCGGCCCAGGAAGACCGCGCCCCAGACGGCCACGCCCACCGCCACGCCGACCTGGCGGAAGGTGTCATTGATGCCCGCCGCCATGCCGCTGCGCTCTTTGGGTACCACGCTCAGGGCCACGTCGGCGATCACCGGGTTGAGCAGGCCAATCCCGACCCCGGCCACGAGGAAGCCCGGCAGCAGGGCCGTCCAGCCGGAGCTGGCGGTGAGGCCGGACATCAGCAGCAGCCCGGCGCCCACGGCCACCAGTGAGATCGCCATGAGGACGCGGGCCTGCAGGCGGCCCATCAGGGCCACCGCGAGCGGGGCCACCAGGAACGGGACTAGCGTGATCGGCAGGTAGCGCAGGCCGGCCTGCAGCGGCGAGTAGCCCAGGTAGTTCTGCAGGTACAGGGTCAGATACAAAAACAGCGCGAACAGCGAGGCCGAGACCGCGAAGGCGGCCAGCTGCACGCCGGTGAAGGCGCGGCTGCGGAACAGGCCCAGCGGCAGCATCGGCTCGGCCACTCGCCGCTCCACAGCGGCGAAGGCGCCGAGCATCACGGCCGAGCCGGCGAACATCGACACGATCGTGGCGCTGCCCCAGCCGTCGTCGTTGCCGCGTAGCAGGCCGAGGACGAGCAGGAACAGGGCGCTGGAGAAGGTCACCAGACCCAGCCAATCGACCCGTGTGGCGTTGGGATCGCGCGACTCGCGCAGCCTGGCGAAGGTCACCGCCAGCGCCGCGATGCCGATCGGCACGTTGAGGAAGAACACCCAACGCCACCCCAGCGCGTCGGTGACCACCCCGCCGACCAGCGGGCCGACGGCCACCGCGGCGCCGATCACGGCGCCATACACGCCCATCGCCGTCGCTCGCTCGCGGCCGGCCGCGAATTCCTGGGCGACCAGGGCCAGCGACACGGCAAACATCGCGGCGCCGCCGATGCCCTGCACGGCCCTCGAGATATTCAACACTGTCGCATTGGGCGCGAGTCCCGCCGCGAGCGAGGCCAGCGAGAAGATCGCCAGACCACCAGCGAACACCGATCTGCGCCCGATCCGGTCCGCGATCGAACCCGCGGTCAGGACCACTGCGGCCAGCGTCAGCGTGTAGGCGTCAATCACCCACTGGAGGTCCGTGAAGCTCGCCGACAGGTCTTTCTGAATTGAAGGCAGCGCCGTGTTCACGACCGTGATGTCCAGCAGGAGCATGAACGTCGCGACGCTTACCGCCAGTAGGGTCCACCATTTTCTAGCCATTGCGATTTCCTCTGTGTGCGGTGCTATTCTTTTGTCAGGAAGCCTTGTAAGGTGACCTGATCGTTCGGAGACCTTATCAGGAGTCCTGACCAAATGTCCAGCGATTTCTCAACCTCGTCACAACCGCCGTTCATCCGCCTCCTCGACACGGCGCTGGACCAGTTCGTCGACGACCTTGCCGCCCGCGTGGCCGACACCGAGTTCTCGGACATCCGCGTCGCTCACGGCTGCGTGTTCGGCAACATCGATCCCGAGGGCACGCGATTGACCGATCTGGCCGAGCGCGCCCGCATGACCAAGCAGTCGGTGGGCGAGGTCACCACCGACCTCGAGCAGCGTGGCTACGTCGAGCGCGTCCCGGACCCGGCCGACGGCCGCGCCAAGATCATCCGCCTGACCGAGCGCGGCCACGAGGCCCAGGCCCTCGGCTTCGAGCTGATCGCCGAGATCGAGCGCGAGTGGGGCGAGCGGATCGGCGAGGAGCGCGTGGCCGCATTGCGCGATGCGCTCGAGGCGATCACGGCCGAGCGCCTCGGCTTCGTACTGAGCTAGCGGCCCGCTTCGTCGGGCAACACTGAGTTCCTGGAAAAGTCTCGCGCCTTGGCACGACCATCCGCAGAAGGGCTTCAGCAAGGGCGTCCTCACGTTGGCTATGCCTGCTGCATGGCGCGAGATCGCCGAGCAGCTCGCCCGAGACGCTGGGTGGACCGCGACGATGTCCGGGTGCTCGAGGTTTGGACTGCCTGACGCTCCAGCCCCAGCACCGTAACCGCATAGCCGTAACTGGAAGTTGCGGCGGGGCGGGTCTACGGCCATAGGACGCTAATACGGCCGACGTCTTCTCCAGAGCGTCTGGCCGCAAGGGCGGGCTGAGGTCGCTGCGCCAACAACGGCGCAACCAAGCGTCGCCGAACTTGGAGTCGGACGAGCGCATTCATCGCTTCGCGCCGACGTGACAGTCATCGGTTCGGCGACGAGGCGCTCGTGCGGTTCAGTCGGGTCGGCGCCTCGATGACGATCGCTTCGACCCTGACATTGCCGCGGTGTGGTTGACCCCGATGGCCGTGCGGGCGCAGCAGCTGCGTCGCGTCAACCTGATCGAGCGTCAGCGAGATCGACAGCGGAAGCGAAGCGGTTACCGACGCGCGCACCTGACCGCGGCCGGTTCCCTACCCGTCCCTTCGTTGCCGACGTTGACCCGCCGCCGGACACAGCGAGCCACATCGGGCATGACTCACACGAGCCTCCAGACGCCTGCGCTGTCGGTGGACCGGCAGATCGCCGGCTATTCCCGTATACACTGGTAGCCACATGAAGATCGTCAAGGTTCGTCGTGTCGGCAATAGCAACGTGGTATCGATCCCGCGGGAGTTTGAGAGCGCGGGGTACGCGCCCGGAGCCTCGGTCCTTGTGGAAGACCTAGGTGGAGGAGAACTGAGGATCCTGCCGACTGATCGGGTCCGTGAGCGAGTGCGGGGGATCGCGAATCGGATCGTCGGTGAGCATCCCGAGGCGCTGGAGATCCTGGCCAATCACGATCCGGATGCGGACGGCGCGAGCGCCTAGTGTGTGAGCGACCCGCCGCCTGACCCGCCTGAAAGCGTCGTCTACCTCGACGTCGACGACGCACTGGAGGTCTTCGGCGCAATCATCGGCGGCACGGCGACGCAGGCCGCTGACCAGCTCCGTGACCGCGCCGCGCTAGCGGGTGCGCTCGCACGCCCGATCAACTACGCGCAGTACGAAAACGCCGACCTGGCGGTCCAGGCAGCGACCCTCGCGCACGGCATCGCGGAGACCCAGCCGTTCATCGACGGCAACAAGCGTGCCGCGCTCGTCGTGATGCTCACCTTTCTGGAGATCAACGGCTCCCGTGTCCAGGCGAGCGATCGTGAGCTCGCCGATTGGATCATCGCCTTCAGCGCCGGCACGTCGCCCCACGAGATCGCCGAGATCGTCCGGGCGCGCCTCAGAACCGGCGGGTAACAGCCGTGTCCCCAACCATGTCCCGAACTCGGCAATTCTGACCTCACGCAACCTGCGCCAACTAGAACGAGATGGCCCTAGCTACAACAAATGCGCTGCAGATGGGCAACTCTTAATCCCAAGGTTGGAGGTTCGATTCCTCCACGGCCCATCCAACGGCTCGAAGACGCTCGATATGTCGCAGATCAGGACTGCCGGTTCTCCTGGGATTTGGGTATTACTTGCTAGTCTTACTAAATGCGAGTTACTCGGAAAGGCCAGGTCACGATCCCGCTCGAGGTCCGCAGAGCGCTGGGAATTCAAGCCGGCAGCGATGTGCGCTTTGAGCTCGATGACGCCGGCGCACGGTTGGTCGTCGATGGGAAGCGCGCCGCGAGCGAAATCAAGCAGATGCGTGGCGCCGGAGACGTCGACTTGAGCACCGACGAGATCCTGGCCCTGACCCGGCGTTGACCCCGGCCGGGGGTACCTTCATCGACAGCAGCGTGCTGCTGGACGTGTTCACCGAGGACCTGACGTGGCTTGTCTGGTCTGAGGCGCAGCTGACCGCGGCCATGCAACGAGGCGCGCTCGTAGTCAATGCGGTGGTGCTTGCTGAAATCGCTCCGCGATTCTCCCGCGTCGAAACCCTTCGCGAGTCGCTGCCGTCAACTGCGATCGTCGAGCCGATCCCGTTGACCGCGAGCTACCTCGCCGGTCATGCGCATGCCGATTACCGTCGGGCTGGGGGTCAGCGCGTGGCGGTCCTGCCCGATTTCTTGATCGGAGCCCATGCCGCTGTGACCGGCCGACCGCTTCTCACCCGCGATCCTCAGCGGATCGCGACCCACATCCCGGGCGCTGCCCTCATCGCCCCGAACCGCTGAACCGCCGCTTCCAGTCCGCGATCAAACGAAACGGAAGCCCCGGATCGGTGCCCGCTGGGCGACAATGGGGAAGTCTGGCCTGGACCGGGTCCTGGCCCCAGGAGCGCCGCGCTCGGGCGGTGGCCGTGGCCGTGGCCGCGGAGGATCGAGGCCACGAAGGGTGAAGTTCGAGCTGGGGTTGGCTGGATCTACTTGCTCATCCCGGTGGTAGTCCAGCGCTGGAATGTGTTGACCTTCTCGGGCGGCCAGGCGCCGTCGCAGGGCATGGGGCCGTTGCGCAGGCGTTCGAGGATCGCGGCGGCGTGGGTGCTGACGTCGTGGTGGGCCCAGAGATCAAAGGCGAATTCATGGATTGGGGAGCCCACTCGATGTCGGACTGAAACGCGGCGGCGAACTCGGGGTCGTTGGGCATCCCGGCCTCGCGGGCAGATTGGAGCAGCAGCGACACTCAGCGGGTGCGCGATTGCTCGGTCAGGGATTTGCCGACGTGCTGGGAGATCATCCGCCGGTAGCCGCCGTACTGTTCGCTGTAGCGCGGCGGGCCGCCGAACACCTCGCCCAGCCGCTTGACCGCGATGCGTGTCGTCGTGCGCCGGCTCGGCGTCGTGGGGGGTGGCGTGCGACCCGTCTGCGCCGTCGAGTGCCTGGGTGATCGGCCGGATCACCGACCGCGTCAACCGATCGGCCACGAACTGGAGCCCCTGCTGATGATCGACGCTCGGGTCGTCTGATCCTGCGCCGGCGGCGATCGCCGACTCGAGCGCGATCGCGCGTTCTAAAAGCGCCTCGAGCTGGTTGCTGACATCGGCCTGACGTTGGCCGGCTCGCTCATCCGGTGCTCCTGACAGCGGTCGGTTGGTAGTGACGCATCTCCTCGATCTGCTCAAAGAATGGCTTCACCGCCGCAAAGAACTGGCCGAACGCAGCGCTGCCACGAAACTCGTGCTCGTGGTCCTCCAGCGAGGTCCACTCGATCCGCACGACGAAGTTCTCGGGCTCCTCGACGCCGCGGCTGACCTCGTAGCGTTCGCACTGCGACGCCTCGCGTAGCACCTGCTGCGCCTCAGACCACGCGCTCTCGAACTCCCCACAGCGGTCCGCGGGCACCTTGTAGCGGATGTACTCGACAACCATGCGCATCCTTCCTTCCGCCTAAACTGAAACCGGCTTGTCTCAACATCAAGATAAACTATCTGAACTTGAAGATACATCGCGTCGCGAGGAGGCCGTAACTGATCACGTCGATCGCGTGCTTGCTGAGTGGGCGCAGGTCCACAGCGAGCTGGACCTGACCCCGGTCAGCGTCATCGCCCGGCTTGGGCGAACCACCGCGTACATCGACGCGGCGATCAATGCCCGCCTGGCCGAGTTCGGACTCAGCCGCAGCTCATGGGACGTTCTCGCCAGCCTCAGACGCAGCGGATCGCCCTACCAGCTCTCGCCCACCGAGCTCTACCAGGCGCTGATGCGCACCTCCGGCGCGATGACCCACCGCCTCTACCGCCTCGAGCGCGCCGGTCTCATCATCCGCCTACCCGATCCCGAAGACGGCCGCGGGCTCCTCGTCCAGCTCACCGCCGACGGTGTCCAGCTCGTCGAGCAGGTCGCCTCCACACACCTAGACAACGAACGATCCCTCCTCGCCGCTCTCAGCATCCAAGAACAGGCCCAGCTCGCCAACCTGCTGCGAAAGATGCTCGCGGCCTTCGAGCGCGAACAACCAACACCACCGTCCAGCCGGCGCCGCAGACGACGCTGCCACCGCCCCGAGCGCGAACCCCCCACGCCGGGGTAAACGCCCGCGCCCGACGTTCGAACAGCGGCACGCGGCGCCGCGATCGGCGACTGCCCCTCCGCGACCTCAAGACGATCGCAGCAGCAGTCGTCCTCCCGTTGCCCAGTTGGCGTCGGCGGAGGAGCCACCCGCCGGCGCAGGAGGCGTCCGCTTCGATCGGATGATTAGCTCCAACGCTGCTAGACGATTGGTCGACGACCTGATCAACCCCCGGGCTCTATCACGCGACAGCAGCACGACTTGCACGCCCGGCTAACGCCCGGTCGATGCCATCGGCCAGCTCCGACGAGGTGAGCACAAACCCGAGGCGGTCGCCGCCACGTCGCAGCCGCATGCCGTGGGTCACCAGCCGGCATCCGAGCAGGCCGGGGGGCGCTCCGTATTCCGCGTCGTAGGGTCTTGGCCCGGCCGAGGTCGCTGGCCAGCCGCCACGCCCTGATCGACAGCCCCACCGGTCGCGCGACAGCTCGACCGCCAGGCTCGCGTCGCAGCAGAGCACCTCAGTGCGAATCGCGCGAGCGGCGGACCGCGGCTACCACGTCGGGCATCGGCGCGCCGGTCAGGGTCTCGCGCCAGCCAGCGGGAAGCGGAGCCATCTCACTCGCCGCGAATCGGATTGTGGCTGTCGCAGTCCGCGACCGAGTCCGGGCAGGGGGCTTCGCCGCAGCGTCCGGCCGGGTGGTTTAAGCGACAAATTCACATTGGCGGATTTGGATTTGTCACCAGATGAGCGCACAGCGTGGAGAACGCAACAAATCCAAAAGCCGGATCACGATTTGGCGCTTGAACCATGCCGATCGCTTCACCCTCACGGCTCTGGGTAAGGCGCGGGAACGATCGAGCTGCCTGCGCCAGCCCTGCAATCAAGCGACTCTAATCCCAAGGTTTGGAGGTTTGATTCCTCCACGGCCCACCGACCGACTGAGAAGCCTCGCTTTGACGCAGCCGGTTGGTCAGGAGATCGCGCAGTCCGGCGCCGCCACCCGCTCACGCCGGAGCCATGGCACCGAGACCAGGGCGAAGGCGAGCGCCAGGAACACGCCAGCGAGGATCAGCTCGATCGTCCTGCCAAAGCCGCCGCCTCCGTACCACCTTCCGCCAATCTCGATCGCCTGAACCATGGGGCCGAGGATGCAGCTGCAGGGCAGGCCCGGTATTCGCCCCGAACGCAAGGGGGATGGCGAGACGTGCATTGAT
>CAWHMB010000004.1:0-1096274 GCA_963830405.1 uncultured Actinomycetes bacterium | reverse complement strand
CCGGCGACGACCTGGCACGCCGGGCGGAAGCCCGGGATCGCAGCTTCCGCGACCAGGGCGTGGTCTTCTCCCATGCCGGCGAAGAGTGGGTCTTCCCGCTCGACCTGATCCCGCGGCTGATCCCGGCGGCCGAGTGGGAGCTGGTCGAAGCGGGCGTCGTGCAGCGAGTACGCGCACTTGAGGCATTTCTCGCCGATGTCTACGGGCAGGGCGAGGTGGTCCGGGACAAGGTGGTGCCTCGTTCGCTGCTCACCACCTCGGCCGGCTTCTGCCGGCCCGCGCACGGCATCGAGCCGCCGAACGGCGTGCGGGTCCACCTCGCCGGGATCGATATCGTCCGTGACCAGGCAGGCGTCCTGCGGATCCTTGAGGACAACCTGCAAGTGCCGTCCGGCATGTCCTACGTGGTGGAGAACCGCAGGACCATGGCCCGGGTCTTCCCCGGCCTGTTCCTGGAGCAGGAAGTACGCCCGGTCGCCTCCTATCCCGGATGGTTGCTCGACGCGCTGCGGCGGTCCGCGCCTGTCGGTGCCGAGGAGCCGGTCGTGGTGCTGCTCACCCCCGGGGTCGGCAACGCCGCCTATTTCGAGCACGCTTTCCTGGCCCGCAAGATGGGCATCGAGCTCGTCGAGGGCCGGGACCTGTTCTGCCGCGACAACGTGTTGTACATGCGCAGCGTCGGAGGACAGCGGCGGGTGGACGTCCTCTACCGCCGCGTCAACGACGATTTTCTCGATCCGGTCCAGTTCAGGGGCGACTCCGTGGTGGGATGCCCGGGGATCCTGAACGTTGCCCGGGCCGGCAACGTCACGATCGCCAACGCGGTCGGCAATGGCGTCGCCGACGACAAGCTCACCTACACCTACCTCCCTGCGCTCATCGAGTACTACCTGGGCGAGCGCCCCCTGCTGCCGAACGTCACGACCTACCGGCTCGACGACCCGGACGTGCGTTCGCAGTGCCTGGCCCGGCTTGACCAGCTGGTGGTCAAGCCGGTGGAAGGATCAGGTGGCCACGGCATCGTCGTCGGGCCGCAGGCCTCCGACGCCGAACTGGCCGCCGTACGCGAGCAGGTGCTAGCTGAGCCGCGGGGTGGATCGCGCAGGAGCTGGTGCTGCTGTCGACTTCGCCAGCGCAGCTCGGTGACCAGTTGCTGCCCAGGCACGTCGACTTGCGGCCGTTCGCGGTCAACGACGGCGAGCAGGTCCGAGTGCTGCCCGGCGGACTGACCCGGGTGGCGCTGCGGGAGGGAAGCCTGATCGTCAACTCCAGCCAGGGCGGCGGTTCTAAGGACACCTGGGTGCTGACTTCCTCGCCAGGACCGGACGCGGAAGCCGACGGGGCGTCGGCGTTCCCCCCGCAGGCGGTACGCGGCGCCGAGCCCGACCGCGGTCCCCATCAGGACCAGCAGCAGTGAGGAGACCGGGATGCTGAGCCGGGTCGCCGAGGCGCTTTTCTGGGTGGGCCGTTATGTCGAACGGGCGGAGGACACGGCCCGGCTGCTTGACGTGCATTTTCACGAAGTGCTCGAAGACCCGGGTGTGGACGAGGCTCACGCCTGCGCCGTCCTGCTGTCCGTGATGGGCGTCCCGGCTGACACTGCCGGCCAGCACCGCGACTCCGGAGCCGTCCTGGAGCTGCTTGGCTACGCCAAGGATTCGTCAAGCTCGATCGTCGGCGCGCTGTCCGCCGCCTGGCAGAACGCCCGCAGCGCCCGGGAGGCTCTCTCCGCGGATATCTGGGAATGCCTGAACTCCACCCATAACTCTCTGCAAACCCGGGTGGCCGCCGCCCGCGACTTCGGTCCTGCGCCGTTCTTCTCCTACGTCCGCGAGCGCGCGGCGAACGTCGCCGGCTACGTCGAGGCGAGCATGAGCCGGGATACGAGTTATGATGCGCTGGTCCTGGGCCGCAGCCTGGAACGGGTGGACATGACCGCGCGCATGCTCGCGGCACGGATCGGCTCCGAGCGCGCGAGCGAGGGCTGGACCTCGACCCTTCGGGCCTGCTCCGCCCACGATGCTTACCTGCGTACCTACCAGCAGGGCGTCGATGAACCCCGGGTCGTGGAATTCCTGCTGGTGGACCGGCTCTTCCCGCGCTCGGTTTTCTACGCGCTCCGGACCGGGGAGCGGGCGCTGGCCCGGCTCGACCCGGCGTCCGGGCGCTCCGGGCTGGATGAACCCGCCCACCGGGCCATCGGCCGGGCGCGCACCGACCTGGAATTCCTTTCCGCCGCCAAGCTCCTCGACGGACTGCCGGACCGGCTGCTCGGATTGCAGCGGGCCGTGTCGACGATCAGCGAGGAAGTGACCGAACGGCTCTTCGCCGGGTCGCCGCCGCCCCAGTGGGGCCTGAAGGAGACGCAGGGATGAGCTGGCGGATCGCAATCAGGCACCGCACCGGCTACAGGTACGCCGAGCCGGTGCGGGCGTCGTACAACGAAGCGAGGCTAACCCCGGCCAGCGTGGACGGTCAGCGCCTCCTGCAGGCCGCCCTCGTGGTCACACCGGGGGTGCGGCCGTTTCGATACGTGGACTACTGGGGCACGGCGGTGGACTCGTTCGACATCCACGTGCCGCACACCGAGCTCGTCGTACTGGCGACGTCGACGGTTGAGACCGCCCCGCCGCGGCCTGTACCGTCCGGCGTCAGCTGGTCCGAGCTGGCCGGGCCCGCGGTCCAGGATCGCTTCGCCGAGTATCTCACCACCTCGTCCTACGTCACGGCCGAGCCGGAGCTCACCGAGCTCGGCAGGTCCCTGCGCGCCGAGTCCACGCCCGTGCAGGCCGGGCTCCGCATGGCCGAGTGGACCCATGAGACGTTGCGCTATGAGCGAGGTGCGACGCACGTCCGCACCTCCTCGGCCCAGGCCCGCGCCGCGGGCGGGGGCGTGTGCCAGGACTTCGCGCACGTCACGCTGGCTCTGCTGCGCGCCGCCGGACTGCCTGCGCGCTACGTCTCCGGCTACCTCCACCCGGCGGCAGAAGCCGGGATCGGGGAGACGACGACGGGAGAGAGCCACGCCTGGGTGGAATTCTGGGCCGGCGCCTGGGCCGCGGCCGACCCGACCAGTCTCGCCGAGGTGGGCAGCCGGCACGTGCTGCTGGCCCGCGGCCGCGACTACGCCGACGTGCGTCCGCTGTCCGGCATCTACTCAGGCCCGGCGGCGGAGCACTTGGGGGTCACCGTCGAGGTCACCCGGCTCAGCTGAGCGAGCCGCGGCTGAGATATTCATTCCGGCTCCTCCTGGGCTTGCACGGTCATCGACTCCAACAGCGGTGCGCCGAAGGTGGTAACCATGGCTACGTCAGACGCGTCCCGTCCGCATCCGATCAGAATCCGTCCCTTGCGCCTGCGGTTGTTGCGCGGGTCGAAGGTCCACCACCGATCGCCTAGCCAGACCTCCATCCAGGCCGCGAAGTCCATCGGCGCCGGATTCGGCGGCACGTCTATTTCAGGCAGATAGCCGAAGACATACCGGGCCGGGATGTTCAGTGCCCGGCAGAACGAGATCGCCAGGTGAGTAAAGTCGCGGCAGACACCGAACCCGGAGGCATTGACATCGGCCGCCGTGGTCAACGGGCCGCTCATGCCGTACTGGAACGTCAGGTGACCGTTGACGTAGTCGCAGATCGCCTGCACCCGGGAGTAGCCAGCGGGCATGGCGCCGAAAAGTGACCAGGCTTCGTCGCCGAGCATGTCGGGCAGGCAGTAGCGGCTGGGCAGCGTGTAGATGAGCACTTCGTCCGGCAGCCTCTCCGGCGGCAGCTCCGGCACTTGTTCGTCGGCGTCCTCGGTCGCGTCGGGCACGAGCACCGAGGCGCCGAAACGCAGCGTGGAACGCCCGGCGGGCAGCATCACCCGCGTACACGGGTTGCCGTAAAGGTCGGCGTAGTGGCTGATTCGCGCTTCTGGCTCCGTCGACCACTCCCGCCGCGCGAGACTGACCGGGGCCGCATCCAGGGGTTCGACCTGGAAAACGGCCGAAGTGTCAACAGCAGCCACGTACACGAACTCGCACCCCACCCGCACCCGTCGCATATCCATGGTCCCAGCGTGCTCCCTACGAGTTTCAGCGTCTCATACGTCTGCGTTGCGACTGCCCCGCCTTCATCCTCGAAGCAGATCCAGGCGGCGATCCGGGCCTCGCCTCGCTCGGCGGCACGACGGGCCGGGACCTGCACGCTCCACCCGATCCGGTGCAGCGGCAAGTCCAGCCCCGCCAGCGTGTACTTGAGCCGGAACCGGGTGTACCTAAGCCGGAACCGGCGCCGGACCAGCTCGGCGATCCGGGCCAGCGTCCAGCACTGATCCTCATCCCCCGGATACGGCTGGGCTGGCGTCCAGCACCGCCTCCAGCTCACGCAACTCAGCCGGGGTGAGCTTGCACCGGGCACCCGCCCGCGCCCCGGGAGGCCAGCGCCGCCCGCCAGCGGCCAGCGCACGCCGCTACCGGTTCGCTGACATCCGCGACAACCCGGAACCGCTTCGCCACCTCCCGGCCGCTAGCCCCAGCCTCGATAAATCGGCTGCCAGCCGTACCTGCTCCCGGCGAGCCCGGTCTTGGGCTGTCAGCCCGCCGCCATCGAGATACCTCATGAACCAGGCACGCCCATCGGCAACGCCAGCCGTCAGCGGGACTCGTAACCTCCGCGGTTAAAGATCGTTAGCGGCGGCGTAGCATCAGGACGACGAGGACGATAATCACAATAAGAACAACGGTTCCGATACCGATATACACGGGGGTTTCCTCTCTTGGGTGCCGCTTGCCGGTGCAGGCGTCTTAGACGCAGCTGCCCAGCTCGGCACCGGTTAACCAGAAGCCGCCGGGAACCACTTACCGTGACGCGATATCTGCGAACCGGTTGATGGCGCGGGCGCTCGGGGCGGCCCTCAGTTCTGCCGTATACGCAGGCGGATCATCGTGCCGCCGGGACCGGTTCGCAGCTCGACCAGACCGCAAACTTGCGGCACGAGCCAGATCCCGTGCATGGTCCGGCTAGGATCCGACGCCCAGTTCATCGACTCGATCGAGTCAAAGAAAGCGCTTCGGGTAGGTAGCCGGGTCGGCGTCCGGCTCGCCGCGCGACGGGCCTCGGGCGCCAAGGTCCTGCTGGCTGACCTTCCGTTCGACAAGGTCGCCCTGCTTCACCCCGAAGACCCCGCTCCCGGCCCGTCATGAACCCCGGTCATCACCACCGGTCCCGGCCGCAAATACCGCGCGGCCGGGACTGAGAACCGGGACCTCTCCCGGCAGGCGCGCACGGTCAGGTAGACATGGCGAAACGGACCGCAGCGGAACCCGCCAGCGCCGGGCCACGAGCTCCCCGGGTCGCCTGCACCCGGCTGCCGCCTGGGCTCGCTCCCTGATGAGGGCCAGGGCGGTGCCCGCCAGCACGGCCAGGCCGCATAGCACGTAGAGATCGCCCTCGAGCAGCCGGACCGGGCCGGGCGGATGCCCGGGTAGCGGGTGCGCCCGGAGAATACAGCGGCGGCCGCCGCTGCGGCCAGGCCATACCCGGCGGAGCGCCGCCGCCACGCGGTGGCGGCCAGCGCCACGAGCAGCGGCACAGCCCACACCCAGTGGTGAGTCCAGGAGAACGGCGAGATGAGCAGGCCGGTGATGGCGCAGCAGGTCACCCCGGCCAGCCGGTGGCCGCGCCGGTGCGCCCACGCGGCAATCATGATCCCGGCCACGCCGACGAGGAGCACTGCGATGGCCCACCACCGGTAGGCCGGATCAAGGCTCCCGGCGAGCCGGGCCACCGCCCCGGACCACGGGATCGGCAAAGTCATTTGTGATCCCTGTCTCATAGCGGCAGGTAGCTGAGCATGCGGGTTCGTTCGCGGGTTATGGCTTGCATGGTGCGGGTGATCTCGGTGACGCCGGCCAGGTGGAGCAGGCTGACGGCGAGGTTCCTGAGCGTGGCCATGACCTGGGGACCGGTTCCGGCGTGGGCGGTGTTGCGGTCCTCGGCCCAGACGGTGTCGCGCAGCCAGTGCACCGACTCGATGCCCCACTGGCCGCGGGCGACGCGGGCCAGGTCCGCGGCCCCGGTGCGTTGCGGGTCCAGGCTGGTGACGGCGTGCACGATCTCCTTGCTGATCTGGGCGCCGGTAAGGTCATAGCCGTCGCGGCGGATCCGTGTGACCTGGGCGGCGTGCGGGAAGTCCAGGCCGACGGCGCCGGTGACCCAGATGGAGCGCTTGATGATCCGGCCGTGCCCGTAGTCCAGTTCCACGTGGTCGGGCTGGCGGGGGCGCCGGCCTGGATCAGGTCGTAGACGGCGCGCTGCAGCGAGGGCTGGTTGCCCTTGGCGAACAGGAAGTAGTCCGACCCGCGGTTGCCGTCTTCCTTGCGGCCGGCGATGTAGGCGGCGGTCTCGTGCTGGGCGTGGGCGGCATCGCCGGTGACCACCGCGTTGTCCAGGTCAACGGGGTCCAGCAGTTCTCTGACCTGGGTGGTCTCGGTCGTCTCGTCCGGGATCCGGTGCTGGGCGATCATCACCTTCTCCTCGTGCAGCATCGCGGCGAACAGCTTGACCTGCCCGTCCGCCACGCCCCGCAGCCATTTGCCGTCGATCGCGATCGCGGTCAGCAGCCCGTCCATCCGGCCCGCGTCCGCCACCGAGCGCAGCCAGCCGCCGATCAGCTCGTCCAGCTTCTGGGCGCCGATGCCCTGGATCAAGGTGCGGATCCGCTTCTCGCTCGGCACGATGATCGTGCGGCGCAGCGGCCGCGGCTTCCCGCCGAGCCGGGCCAGGATCTCCTGTGGCAGGTCAGCGGCCTGGTCGCCGATCTCCCGGAAATTCTTCGCCCCGGCCAGCACGCACGCCACCGCGACCGCCAGGACGAACACCAGGCAGTATCGGCGGCCCCGGCGCATGCGAGGGTCCGGCACCTCTGCCAGCACCTCCAGCAGGCCCGGGACCTCACCCCCATCCTGTTCATCGGTGCTGGTCACGGCGGTAGTACGGGCATGCGACACTGGCATCGGCGGCCTTTCGTCCCGGTCAGATCTGGCGTAGACACCCGTGATCAAACCGGACGGGAGGCCGCTGCTGCGAAACACGCACAGCGCCGGGTCCCGCTAACCGTGTCCCGTAGATCACCGGACAGGGGCTCGTAACCAGATCCACCGGACACGCCCTGTGGCGGGTACTCTTCACCGGATGGCCAGGATCTGCGCCGTCCTGGTTGATGTGGGCGGCACCCTGTGGCCAGACGGCTGGCCTGCACAGCCTGGTGACGGCGCCCAGCGGCGAGACCGGCTGCGCGCCGCATTTCCCGGCCTCGGCCCTGAGCAGGCGGCGGCCTGCGCGGCTGAGCTGGACGAGGCAGGTGCACAGCTGCCAGGAACCCTGACCCAGGACCCAGGCAGCTTCATCCTGCCGGCACTGCGACGTTACGGGCTAGGTGGCGGTCCTGACCAGGTTGCCGCGGCGCTGTCCGCGATGTGCCTGCCCGCCGCGTCCCGGCTGCGCCTGTTCCCCGGTGCCGCCGGCCTGCTGGCAAGCATCAAGGACCACGGCCTGCCCTGCGTGATCTGCAGCAACGCGATATGGCGGAATGCCGCAGCTTACTGGCACGACTTGCACAGCCTCGGGATCGCTGAATGGATCGACGCCGTGGTGTCCTCGGCCGACACCGGTTTCCGCAAGCCGCACCCGGCGATGTTCCTGCGGGCTGCCGCAGCGGCGGGGGTGCCCCCGCAGGCGTGCCTGATGATCGGCAACTCCGAGGACAACGACATCCTCCCAGCCTGCTCGCTCGGCATCCGCACCCTCCGGGTCACCATCGAGGAACCGGCTCCGGCAGTCAGCGCAGCCAGCCGGATAGCCGGCTCGCTAACCGAGGCAACTCGCATGCTCCAGGTTCTGCTCGCTGATTGAGACCGCCACGACAATCCACGGGACGCCAGCGTAAGAGGACGTTTGTCAAGTGATTGCTGAGTAGTTCTTTGGTGAATCAAGCAGGAACGTTCTATCTGGGGTTCTTGCTGCGGCTGGTGCGGTGATACCTGCTGGCGCGGCGAGCGGGACCTGGCTGAGGGCATGCCGGGGTTCCGCGCCGGGATAGCGGCGGCGCGGGCACGGGCGCCCTTCGCCCCGCTCTTCTCGCTCTGCGTAGTGCAAGCGGGCTCGGCTGTCCCCGCATGGTGCGGGCGCCTGCCCCGACAGCGTTCAACCGGGCTGGTGAGAAGAGCCGGGCGGCCAGGGGAGAGCTGCCCAGGGTGTCCCACGGGGTGGTCCCCGACGCCTGGACGGGCTCGCTCTCCCCTCCTCGTGCAGGAAGGTCTGGGGGCACCGCGGCGGGTGCGAGCGGGAAGGCGCCGGTCAGGCCGCCTCCGCCTGGCCGCGAAGATCGTGCTGGCAGCCGGAGGCGACGGCGGGATCCCAGCTGGTGCCGTGGACGACCATGGAGTAGATCCAGCGCAGCAGCGAGGCTGCGCACGCGACGCGGGCCCTGGCGCGCCGCGCGCGGGCCGCGGCGGCGCCGGCTTCGTCTTCGGCGGCGCTGGTCATCGCCTGGTACCTGGCGGCCATCACGGGGTTGGACTGGAGCATCGGCCATACCGCGCGCCAGACGGTCAGCCGCAGGCCAGGCCGGGCCGCGGCGGGAGATGTGCGCCTGCCCGGCGAACGCGCCGGAGGCATTATCAGAGGGGGACAGCCCGGCGTGCTTGACTAGCGAGGAAGAGCTGTCGTAGCGGCGCGGGTCGCCGGCCTTGGCCAAGATCGCGGCCGCGCCGACAGCGGTCAGGGCGGGGATGCAGCCCAGCCGGGACAAGCCGAGCTCGTCCAGCACGGCGACCATGTCCGCTTCCACGGCCCGCAGCTGCGCCCGGACGCGCTGCAGGTCGCCCAGCTCGTCGGCGCACCGGCGGAGCAGGCCGCGGCGGCAGGCTGCGACCACGCCCTCGGTGTCGGTCAGCGCGGCGAAGACCCGCCGGCTGATGGTGCCCCACGCCCTCTTGCCGCCCCAGTCCTGCACCGCGGCGCGGACCAGGGCGGTGAAGGCCTCCTCCCCCATGACGGCCAGCCGGGCCGGGTCCCCGCCGCACCGGCCCGTCACCACCTGCAGTGCCGCCAGCCACGTCCTGGACAGCAGCGGATGAGCGCACGTCTCGGTCACCACCGGCCAGGCCACCGACAAGAAATCCCGGATCCGGTGCGCCGACGCCGACGCCGCCGTGATCAGCTGGGCGCGGCGCCGCCCCAGGTGCCGCAGCTGCGCCCAGGTCTCATCCAGCTCCTCCGGGAGGTAGCAGTGCAGCTCGGCCGCCAGCCGGGCGATCATCACGCAATCAGACTCATCGCTCTTGTGCGCGGTGTAATCCTGCTGCTCCCGGGCGATATGGCTCACCAGCGGCTGGATGCACACCAGCGGCAGGCCCCGCTCGCCGCACAGCCGCTGCACCTGCAGCCACCGCGGCCCGGTCGGCTCGCACGCCACCGTCACGTGCCCGAACCCCTTCCCCCGGGCCTGCCCGACCGTCCAGTCCAGCGCCTCACCCAGCCGGAACGCCTTCACCCGCACCGTCTTGCGCGCCAGCACCCGCCCGTCATGATCGATCACCGCGATCGCCTGCTTGTCCTCGGCCAGATCGATCCCGGCCACCGCGCCGCCGCGCGGCAGCAGCTCGCGCAGCCGCTCCCGCCGTGCGTTCCGCTTCCTGTCCCCCCGCGTCGTGCCGCTACCCTTGCTCACAGGACGTCCTCCTTATTCAGCGCGATTGGGACACCAAGCCCGAACTATCGCACCAGGAGGACGTCCCCATCTCAATCGCTTCTCGCAGAACAGCCGCCTCTAGCGCGTTGTCCTACTTACTACGCCCTAACCGACGGCCGCGAAGACCCGCAAGACCACGAAGACCAGCAGGACCACGAAGACCACCAGGACCAGGAAGCCGAACGGGCGGCCGGCGAGCTGGCGCGACCAGACGACGAAGCCGCTGATGACCAGCGCGGAACCTGGTCCGGTCAGGAGCCGCGCGCCGCGGAAGAACCGCAGCCGCCCAGCCCGGTCCGCGGTCAGGCCGACGGCCAGCACGAAGCACGGGCAGGCGGCGGCGCCGGACAAGCAGTCCAAGCCCGGGACGGCAACGAATAGCAATCGGATCGTCTGGGGTTTTCGGCTACAACTGGGAGGCGGACCTTAGTGAACGCGCAGATCCAGGTCGTCCTGATCGCCGCGAGCTGCACCAGCGGCGTGGGCCTGATCGGCATGGGCGTCATCTGGCTGCTGCGCCGGGCCTCCCTACTCCTTTTGCTCCAGGTCAGCGGGGCCGTGATCGTGCTCGCCGTGGTGGCAGGCACGCTCGGTACCGCCCAGGCGATGTTCCTCTCCCCCACGACCTGAGGGTCGTCGTGATGGTGTGCGTGGTGGCCGCCGTGGTGGCGGCCGGGTTCGGCGCCCTGCTCGGACGACAGCTGCAGGCCAGCAGCCTGGCGCTACGCCAGGCGGCCCGGTCGCTCGGCGACCGGGACGGCGGCTACCGCTCGCCGGCCGGGCCGATGACGGCCGAGCTCGCGGCGCTGTCCCGCGAGCTCGCCGAGACCAGCGAGAAGCTGACAGAGTTGCGCGGACGGGAGCACGCGCTGGAGCGATCCCGCCGCGAGCTCGTGGCCTGGGTCTCGCACGACCTGCGCACGCCCCTGGCCGGGCTGCACGCGATGGCGGAGGCCCTGGAGGACGGCATAGCCGCCGAGCCGGCCCGCTACCACCGGCAGATCCGTGCCGAGATCGCCCGGCTCGCCAGGATGGTGGACGACCTCTTCGAGCTTTCCTGCACGCAGGCGGGAACCCTGCGCCTGTCCCCCGGCCGGATCGCTCTCGAAGACCTGGTCAACGACGCCCTGGCCAGCACGGAGGCACTCGCACGGGCCCGCGGCGTGCGGCTGACCGGGATGGCCGACGCCCCGCTCGAGGTCCGCGCCGACCCCCGTGAGGTGTCGCGCGTCCTGACCAACCTGCTGGTCAACGCCATACGTCACACCCCGGAGGACGGCAGCGTGCACGTCGTGGCCGCGCCGGAACCGGGGGCCGCCCTGCTGGCGGTGGCCGACAGCTGCGGCGGCATCCCCGAAGCCGACCTGGCGTGCGTGTTCGACCCGGCCTGGCGCGGCGACCGCGATCGCGGCCCCGGCCCGGACAGCGGGGCGGGCCTGGGGCTCGCGATCGTGCGCGGCATCGTCGAGGCACACCAGGGGCAGGTGAGCGTCGTCAACACCGAGGGGGCTGCCGTTTCGAGGTCCGGCTGCCGGCGCTGGCCGCGCAGCGTGAGGCGGCAACGGCATCTGGACCCTGAGTCCGCCCGGCCCAGAGTCCGTTTCCTCAGGTGGCAGGCCTGCCATGGTCGCCGAGGACCGCTCCGGGGTCAGGGAGCGGCGCCAGAAGACCCTGGCGAGCCCGCCGTGGCCGAACTCGCGGGCCAGGGCGGCCGGCGGGACGGCCATGATCGGGCACTGGGCATGGGCCACGCAGTACCGGCCGACCTTGGCAAAGGCCGGGCGGCCCAGCGGGCCCCGGCGGCCCGCCCCCACGACCAGCACATCGTCGGGGCGGCAGGCCAGGTTCTGCTGATCCGCGGTGGTTGGCCCCTCGCCCAGCGGGTAGGCGGTGAGCCTAAGAAAGGACGAGACACATGGCCGATCAGGACCAGGCAAGCACCGAGCCGACCCCCGACAGGGTCCTCAACCCGGTACCTGTCGCCCCGTCCCGTGAGACAGAGCGGCCCGCAGGGCTGGCATTCGACGTGGAGAAAGGCGCCGACCTGGCCGGAGTCCCAGCCGGGGACCAGACTCCCAAGAACCCAGGACCCGCACCGGCGCGGGAGATGGGGGGCGGCGTAGGGCTAGCCCTTCCCGGAGACCCAGCCCGGAAGGAAGAGCAGGCAGAGCCGGAGGAACACCGGCCGTAAGCACGGCGATCGGCGCCCGCGGGCTGCGGTACGGCCACGAACAGGCGCCGGGTTAAGGAAAGAAAGAAGGACTCGCATGTTCGCGGCTACCGATATCCGGGAGTGGCGCGGCCACGACGTAGTGGACGCGGAAGGCCACAAGATCGGCGAGCTGGAGGCTATCTACGTCGACACCAGCACCGACCAGCCAGCGTTCGCTACCGTCAGGGTCGGGATGCCTACCCGGCACCGGCTCGCATTCGTGCCCTTGGACCAGGCGGCTGTCGGTCCCGGGTACGTCAGGGTCAGCTTTGACAGGAAACAGGTGAAGGACGCCCCCTCGATCGATACCGACGGCGAGCTGCCGGCGGGCGACGAAGAGGCGATCTTCCGGCATTACGGCCTGACCTACCAGGCGGGCGCCGGCGGCGAGCGACGCCTGGCCCGCCGCTGACCCGGCCCCGAAACGGAGGATCCATGATTGCCCTCTTCCTGCTGCTAGTAATCGCAGCGATCGCGCTGGGCATCGTCGGCGTGGTCGCCAAAGGCCTGCTGTACCTGCTCATCATCGGAATCGTCATATTCCTCGGCGCTCTTACCCTGGCCGCCCTGCGGATGCGGCGGCGACCCGGGAAGCACCCGGCACGGTAGGCGTCGCCCTCCACGCGAACCTGACCGGAATCCCACCGATATCCACCGGAGGTAGCCGCGGCTATCCGGTCACCGAGTCGGTGCGCAGCCCCAGTCCTCCGCTGACCGCCACGCCCGCCTACGGCCGCAGACCTGCCAGCTGTTCGGGCCGCGCCTCCCGTCGGCGGCACGGCGAAGCCGGATTCTCCACGGCCCGCTACGATTAGGGTGCGGCTAGAGTGCCTAAGGTGACGCGTATCGGGTTCGTTGGCGTAGGGCGGATGGGATTGCCCATGTGCGCAAACCTCGTAGCCGCCGGGCACATGGTGACTGCGGGTGACGCCCGTGCTGAGCTTGAGCGAGCGGTCATGCAATGCGGGGGCAGTGGCGCGCAACGCCCGCGGAGGTAGCCGCAGGCGCCGATATCCTCATCACGATGCTGCCCGGCTCTCGTGAGGTGCGCGAGGTGATGGCGGGATCCGGCGGCGTGCTGGCCGCCATGTCTTCCACGGCTGTGTGGGTTGACATGACCAGCAGCAGCCCTGCGGCCGGGCGGGAACTTGCCGCTGCCGCGCGGACCCGCGGCGTCGGCGTTCTGGACGCCCCGGTGGGCGGCGGCGTTCCGGCCGCCCGGGCTGGGACGCTGCAGGTATTCGTGGGCGGCGATGCGGCCGTCCTGGACCGGTGTCCAGTGCTGGAGGCGCTCGCCGATCCGCAGCGCATCATCCGTGTCGGCGGTAACGGCGCCGGGTACACGGTCAAGCTGCTGGTTAACCTGCTGTGGTTCGGTCAGGCCGTGGCTACTGGCGAGGCTCTGCTGCTCGGCCGCCGCGCCGGAATCGACCTCGACGTGCTCCGCCAGACGCTGGCGACTAGCGCGGCGTCCACTGCCTTCATGAGCTTCCAGCACCTGATCGCCAACACCGTGCCGTTCGTATTCATGGGCCTGATCATCGCCCTGCGCGGCGCCGCGCGGCTGGCGTTCGTGACGCTGATCGTGATCGTGATCGGCGGCTTCGGGACCTGGCTGGTGGGCCCGGCGAACACGAGCACGGTCGGCGCCAGCGGCGTCGTGTTCGGGTACGCCGCCTACCTGATCTCCCGCGGCTTCTTCGATCGCAGCCTGCTGGAGCTGTTCACGGGAGCGATCGTCGGCTTGGTCTGGGGCGGTGCGCTGCTCTCGAGCGTCGTTCCCCACTACGGCGTCTCGTGGCAGGGACACGTGTGCGGCGCAATCGCCGGGCTCGTCGCCGCGTGGCTCTTGAGGCGCGAGCGCCCGCCCGGCGAACGCGAACGGGCGTGGAGGCGCTTTCCGGGGACGGGCCAGCCCGCCGCGCACACGCTCTCGAAGTAGCCGATGCGCATCTTCTCCGGCATCCAGCCGACCGGTCGCAAGCACCTCGGCAACTACATCGGCGCGATCACTCAGTACGTCGCCGGCCAGGACCGCGGCGAGGCCCTGTATTGCATCGTCGACCTACATGCGATCAGCGTGGCCTACGAGCCAGCCGCGCTGCGCGAGTCGGTCTACGACACGGCTGCCACTCTGCTCGCGGCCGGTCTCGACCCCGAGCGCTGCATCTTCTTTCGCCAGAGCGATGTGCGCGAGCACACCGAGCTGACCTGGTTGCTCTCGAGCGTCACGGCGTTCGGCGACCTGAACCGGATGCACCAGTTCAAGGACAAGTCCTCTTCCCAGCGGGCCCTGGCCTCGGCGGCCCTGTTCTTCTATCCGGTGCTGATGGCGGCAGACGTGCTCGCCTACGGGGCGCACGAGGTCCCGGTCGGCGAGGACCAGCGCCAGCACGTGGAGCTCATGCGCGACGTCGCCGAGCGCTTCAACGCACGCTTCGGGGAGACGCTGGTCGTACCGCATGCCCGTATCCCCGAGGTCGGCGCCAGGGTCATGGACCTTCAGTTCCCGGATCGCAAGATGTCTACGACCGGTGGCTCGCCACAGGGCACGGTCTACGTGCTCGATGAGCCGGCCACAGTCACCAAGAAGATCCGCTCTGCCGTCACCGACTCCGGCGTCGAGGTGGCACGGGCAGTCGAGAAGCCAGGGATCTCCAACCTGATCGAGATCCTCTCGGCGGTCCGCGGCACCACGCCCGAGGTGGTGGAGCGCGAGTTCGACGGCGCCGGTTACGGCGCGTTCAAGCAGGCTGTCGCCGACGCCGTGGCGGTGTATCTCGAACCGGTGCGGGAGCGCTACGGCGCCCTGCGTGCGGATGAGCCGGAGCTGGAGCGGATCTTTGAGGCCGGTGCCGAGAAGGCGAGGGCGATCGCCACGAGCACGCTCGCTGACGTCCGCGAGGCGATGGGATTCGGAGCGATCCGGAACCGCCTGTAGCCTGAGGGCACTCCGCATGCGCTTGATCGACCTCGAGCTCGACCTGGACGTCTTCGCTGGTCCGTTCGACCTGCTGCTGACGTTGATCCTGCGAGAAGAGGTCGATTTGCTGGAGGTCGACCTGGCGGAGGTGGTGATCGCCTATATCGATCACCTGGAGCGGCGCGGCGAGCTCGACCTCGAGGCGGCGACCGAGTTCCTGGTGCTGATCGCCGCGCTGCTCGAGTTGAAGTCGCGGCTGATGCTGCCCGGCGAGGAGCTGGGGGAAATCGAGCTAGATCCTGGCGAAGCGGCGGACGAGCTGCTCGCCCGCCTGCTCGACGCTCACCGCTACCGCGCTGCGGCCGACAGCCTCAAGGAGCGTCTGGAGCGCGAGTCGCCCTACCGGTTCCGCGTCGCCCCGCTGCCTTCGGCGCTCAGGCGAGCGCCGCTGCGCGATGCCCATGCGGTCTACGACCCGCGGGCGCTGGGCGAAGCGCTCGGCTGGTTGCTGAAAGCGCCGGAGCGCGTCGACGTCCGCCACATCCCGGTGCCGAAGGTCACCGTCGCCGAACGACTGGCTCATCTGCGCTCGCTGCTTCGACGGGGAACGTTCAGCTTTGACGATGCGGTCGAGCAGGCCGATCGGGTAACAGTGGCCGTCACGGTCTACGCCCTGCTCGAGCTCTACAAGCAGGGAGAGCTCGACTGGGTTCAACCTGAGCCGTTCGGCCGAGTCACGGTCGAGGCTCGCCACACGAGCCCGGTGGAGGCGAGCGCGTGAGCAGCATGACTCGCACGCCGCGGGATCCGGCGAGGCCGGATGCCGAGCGGGCGGCAGGTGCGAGGGCGGACCTCGAGCGGACGCTCGAATCGCTTTTGTTCCTCTCGTCGGAGCCCGTCGATGCGGCGGCGCTGGCCGACGCCACTGAAGCGGAGATTCACGACGTCGTGACCGCTCTGGAGCGGCTGCGCGAGCACTACGAGTTCGAACGGCGCGGGCTTGTCCTGCGTGAGCTGGCCGGCGGCTACGCCCTCTCGAGCCACCCCGATGCAGAAGCGGCCGCGAGGCGGTTGCTCGCGCGGCCGCGGACGCCGCCGCTCACCCCCGCTCAGGCCGAGACGCTGGCGATCGTGGCCTACCTGCAGCCCGTTTCCCGGCCGGAGGTCGCTCGCATCCGCGGGGTCAACGCGGAATCCGCCGTGGCCACGCTGCTGGAGCGGGGGATGGTTCAAGAGAGCGGTCGCTCGCAGTTCGGGGCCGTTCTGTACCGCACGACGGAGCTCTTCCTGCGGCTGTTCGGGCTGCGCGCGCTGGAGGAGCTCCCGGACCCCGGCACGTTCGACCCCTCGCCTGAGCTCGAGGCAGAGCTGCGGGACCGGCTGCTGCGTGCCGGTGAGGCGCGCGCCAGCGCCTGATCCCAGAGCGGCCCCCAATGGGCGGCGCCCGGATCCCGTTCGATCAGGCGACGTTTCGCTGGCTGGGGGTACTTCCACAGCCCTATAAGGCGGGCGCGGAGGCCGGGCCGGGGATGGGCTTTCAGGGCGTCAGCCGTCACCGGCTCGCGGACCCAGCGGCGCTGCCCGCACAGTTCGAGCTGCGCTACTTCGAGCTCGAGCCCGGCGGCTACTCGAGCCTCGAGAAGCACCAGCACGCGCACTTCGTGATCGCGCTGCGCGGCGCTGGACTGGCGCTGGTGGGCCACGAGCTGCTCGAGCTCACGCCGCTCGATGCGGTCCACGTGCCGCCGCTCACTCCCCATCGCTGGATGAACCGCGCCGATGGGCCGTTCGGCTTTCTGTGCCCGGTGGACGCAGGGCGCGACCGACCGCGGGCGCTCGATCAGCATGAGTGGGACGCGCTGCGGGCCGATCGGCGCACCGCGCCGTACGTCTTCTGAGCGCCGCCACCGGGACGTCGAGCGCCGTCACCGAACGCTCACGTCCCGGCAACATTCCGGCCGCACGCCGCCCGGCTCGCCTGGTGCAAGCTTCCGTCCGTGCGGAAGCGCTCAGCCGCTCGCGGCCAGCTGCCCGCAGGCGGCGCTGATCTCCCGGCCGCGCTCCACGCGGACGGTCACCCTGAGGCCGCGCCGCTCCAGCTCCGCCGCGAACGCCCCAATCGCCTTGCGGCTCGAGCCGCGGTAGCCGGCGCCGGTGGGGTTGTAGGGGATCAGGTTGACCTTGAACGCCCGCGGGTCCAGCACCTCGGCCAGCTGAACGGCCTGAACGTGCGAGTCATTGACTCCGGCCAGCATCACGTACTCGACGAACACCCGTCGGCGCTTGCGCCGGTAGAAGGCGCGGCAGGCCTCGATCACGTCGGCCAGCGGATAGCGGTCGTTGACCGGCATCAGCTCGGAGCGCAGCGCCGGGTCGGCGGCGTGCAGGGAGAGCGCCAGCCGGATCGGCATCGGCTCGGCGCTTAGGCGCTCGATTCCCGGAATCCAGCCCACGGTGGAGATCGCCGTCCGGCGATGGGCGATTCCGAGCTCTGGCAGCTGCGCGCAGGCGTGGAGCACTGCGTCAAGGTTCAGCATCGGCTCGCCCATGCCCATGAACACGGCGTGATCGACGGGTGTGCGGCGACGAAAGTGAAGCGCCTGGTCGATGATCTCCGATGCGGTCAAGCTGCGGCCGAAGCGCATCTGTCCCGTGGCGCAGAAGCTGCACGTAAACGGACAGCCCGACTGCGAAGAGAGGCAAAGCGAGTGCCGTCCGTCCCTGAAGCGCATCAGCACCGCCTCCAGCGGACGTTCGTCGTAGGTCGAGAACAGCGTCTTGATCGTCCCATCGGACGCGCGATCCTCGCGCCGTACGGTGAGCGTCGAGAACGGAACTCGCTCCGAGAGCGTGGAGCGCAGGCGTAACGGCAGGTCTGTCATTGCCTGAAAGTCGCTCGCGCCGTGCACCGCCCAGCGCAGGATCTGCCGCGAGCGATAAGTCGGCTCGCCCAGCTCGCTCAGCGTGCGCTCCAGCAACCTGACGTCCATGCGCCCTATCGTGGCAGGCGCCGTCTCGAGCGACCACGGGCGAGTCTCGGCTAGCGCCTTCGGAGTGCTAGCGGGCTACGGCGCCCGAGGTGCCCAGCACCTGCCCTTGCGAGCCGATCGCCTGCACGGCGATGTAGGGCTGGGTGGTGGGCGCCGAGATCGCGGTCTCGAATCCGCTGAACGGCGACTGGGCGACGTACGACAGCGAGCTCGCGCTGGGGCCGGCGAGCACCCGCCAGGACGCGATATCCGTCGCTCCGTTCCAGCTGGCGTAGACAGTCGTCCCGCTGCTGGTCGGCGACGCCGCGACGAACGGCGCTCCCGCGGGCTGGCCGTACCACGCATAGCGGAAGGCCCGGTAGAACTCGACCGGGTAGCGGAAGGAGGCAGTGAACAGCTGATGTCCCGGCTGGGTGAACTCGGTGAAGTAGGGATTGGTGCCAAAGCCGACGAACACATAGCCGTTGGGCAGCCGTTGCAGGTTGCCCTCACCGTCGGAGAGGACGGGCGGGACGTGGGCGTACTGGTGCACGAGCGTGGCCTGCCTGGTACGCACGTCAAGGCGGATCCGCATTCCCCGGGATTGGCCCTCGGTGCGCTTGTAGCCGTCGCCGTCGTCGAACACCGTGATGTCGCCGTTGGGCTGCATGCGGGCATCGTGCTGCCAGGAGAAGTTGGCGCCGTGCCCGATCTGGAAGCTCGAGTGCTTACCGCCCAGGACCCAGACGATCTTCCCGGTCGTCGGATTGATTTCGTAGACCGCGAATGTGTGCCGTGCGGAGACCAGGATGTTGCCGTTCGAGAGCTGCTGCACGGAGTTGACGTGGAAGAAGTCGTAGGGATTGCCGCTGGGCTTGCCGGCGTAGGACTCCGCGAGGTGGACATGCCCGTAGGCGTGCCATTCCCACAGCAGCTGGCCGGTCCGGATGTTGATCTCCTGGACGATCGAGTCCAGCACGGTTCCGCTCGCGGGCCCGCCGACCGAGGAGAGGTCCGCCTGAACGGGGGCGTAGGCGGTGATGAAGGCGTTGCCCTGCGGGGTGATCTGGAACTCGTGCAGATCCGCGTGATAGCCGTTGGCGGCCTCGACGGTGGCGATGGTCTGGTAGGCGTGGTTCAGGATGACGTCCTCGCCCGAGCCGATGCCGTCGCTGACATACCCCTGCCAGAAGGTGAGCACGGACTGGCCGGCGTACGGCTGAACGCTGAGGTTGAAGCCGGCCTGGCCGTTTGGCAGCGGGTCGAACCACAGCACCTCGCCCTGGGGGTCGAGGATCAGCGGCCCGGCCTGGATCGAGCGGTGGGCGTCGAGCAGGATGTCTCCAGACTGCAGATCGGGATCCTTATTCCCATCCACCACCACCGGCGGGTGGAGCCACGGCTCCGAGCGGAACGAGTGGGTGAAGTAGCCGGGGTTGAGGTTCGCGTGCACGATCGCCGGGCCGTCCGCGCCCGCCGCCGACACATTCCGGGCAGCCTTGCCGGGGACAGCGATCGTGAAGCCGAAGTCCAACCGCTTGATGCCTCGCCCATCGGCCACGGGCCCGCCCGCCGGGGCCAGCCGGGCGGCGACCGTCACACGCTCGCCTCCGGCGAATGGCCGGCTCGGCTTAAACGCCGCCCCACGGCCGCCGTCGAGCGGGGTCAGGCGGCCGCTGTGAACGCCGCTGCGCGAGCCCTTCACCCTCAGCGCGTGAAGGTGCGACGGCGAGAGCTTCGGAAAGTCGATCTGCGTCTGAGCCGACGCGTCGGGCGTGCCGGGGTACGGCAGCACTTCGAGCGGCGAGGAAGCCACTTTGCTCGGCCCGTGGGCCGCCTCGGCCGCGCCGCCCCCAACCAGGGCAGATGCGATGCATATGACGATGCCGATGACGCGGGCTTGGCGCATGCGGGCAGGTAGATGCATGAGGTCTCGTCTAGTTCCCTTGATGGCCCCCCGCGTTGCCCAACACCAACACCAAGCCCCATTGAAAGTAGCGCTCGCCCCGGTCCTGCAGAGTCGCTTGGCCTTGTAGATGCACCCGGTCTTGCAGACTGTGTTGCGTGCGACTGGCGAAACTCCTCGCGGCCGCGGGCGTCGCCTCACGGCGGGCGTCCGAGGACCTCGTGCGCGCCGGCCGGGTGCGAGTTGGTGGTGCCGTGGTCAGGGACCCGGCTCGCGACGTCGACTTCGCCAGCGCGGTGACCGTCGACGGCGCGCCCGTCTCGGAGCCCGAGCCGCGCGTCGTTTACGCGCTCAACAAGCCGGCAGGCGTCGTCTCGACAGCACACGATCCACAGGGCCGCCCCACCGTCGTCGCGCTCGTGGCCGGTGCGGGACGAGGCTCAGGCCAAGACGCTCCCCGGCTCTATCCGGTCGGCCGGCTGGACGCTGAGACCACCGGGCTGATCCTGCTGACCAACGACGGCGAGCTTGCACACCGGCTCACGCATCCGCGCTTCGAGGTGCCGAAGGCCTATCGGGCGGTGGTAGGGCGGTCTCCCGTCGGCGAGCGGGCGCTGAGCTCATTGCGCGAAGGCGTCTTGCTGGAGGACGGCTTGACGGCTCCGGCGGAGGTGAGGCGGCTTGCTCCGGACACGCTCGAAATCACGCTTCACGAGGGCCGCAAACGACAGGTCAGGCGCATGTGCCAGGCCGTGGGGCACCCGGTCAGGAGCCTTGAGCGCGTGGCGATCGGGCCGCTCGAGCTCGGGGAGCTCCCTGTCGGCGCTCACCGCCAGCTGACGGCCGAGGAGGTGGAGCAACTGCTCAGCCCGGCACGGAGCCAGACGTCTGCACGAGCAGGTCGTCGTACTTCAGCTGCGTGTTGGTGAGCGCTCTCGAGACCGTCTGCGGGGAGACGACCACCGGATGCGCGGCGACCATCCGCATGATCGTGAACTGGTGTGAGCGGCGGATCCAGACCAGGCGGAAGCCGGGGATGGGATAGCTCGGCTGCAGCGCCGTCCCGATCAGGTTGCACGCCGACCCCCACCAGCAGCCGGTGGAGGGGGCGGGGGGAGAGGAGATCGCCACTACGTCGAGCTCCGAGAGGGGGTAGTTCCGGGTGTAGTGGCTGTACTTGTCCGTACCGGTGTGGTGCCAGGCGCGTAGCCGCGGCATGTACAGCGACAGCGGCAGCACGTCGCGATAGTCCTGGATCAGCAGCGCGCGCTGGTTCACGCCCGCTGACGGCCGGACGCCAACCACCCGCGCGACCCCGCGCCAGTCCGGTCGCTGGTACTTGCGATCTGCGGCCACACCCACCGCGGCCGCGACACCCACGCCGCACAGGACTGCGGCCAGTGCCAGTCCCGCCAAGCCCGTCCGGCGCAGCCCCAGCCCGGCAGCGACCAGCAATGCAGCGGGCAACCACAGCGTGACCATGTTACGGCTGAGCAGGTTGTCGATCCCGACGACCAGCAGCAGGACGTTCAGCACCATTGCGGTGGCCACGATCCCGCCGGCGATGAACGCCCCGCGCCGCCAAGCGTCGGCGTGGCGTCGCACGTGCACCGCCAGCAACCCCAGGCTGATCAGCGCCACCACTCCGGCGATCCACGACAGCAGGACCGCGCCCGGCGCGCCGAAGCCGATCAAGAACTGGGGAAAGATCTGCCCGACCCGCGGGCCGAGCGGCAGGTGCTTGATCCAGCTGGCGTGGCCGGTCGAGTTTTGGCTGATCGCGAACCACAGCAGCGGCGCGCTCCATACGGCGAGCCCACCGATCGCGACCTTGACGGGCCGCTCGCGCCGGTGGCGGTAGATGAGCCACAGCGCCTCTGGCACCACCACCAGCGCGCAGTAGTACTCCGTCGCGAGCGCCAGCGCGGAGGCGATCGCCCACACGGCCAGCGCGGGTGGCGACGGCTCCTCCTCGGCATAGACGAACGCCAGCATGGAGACCGCGGCCAGGAGGACCGCCATCTCGTACGCGCGGGCTTCCTGCGAATACCAGATCAACAGCGGGTTGGTGGCGACCAGCGCGGCGGTGATCAGTCCAACCGGATGACGCGCGCGCCGCCGGCTCGTGCCAGGCTGCGTGCCGAACTCGCCGCTCGCAGGCGGCCGGCTCGAGAAGAGCTTGTCGCCGAGGGCGTATGCGACTGGGACCACCAGAACACCGCAGACGGCGGAGAGAGAGCGCAGCCCGATCTCGCCGAAGCCGAAAATCCGGGCCCATACCCAGGCCACGGAGTAGTAGAACGGCGGCGTCGACTCGTAGTGCTTGAGCAGCGTGAGCATCGCACCGGGCGAGACGTGGACCTCCTGTGAGGTGTTGCCTTCGTCGAACCAGAACCCCTGGTGGCCGATCAACGCAAAGCGAAGCACGGCGGCGATCACGACCAAGATGCCCAGGATCAGCACGTCGCGATCGAGCGAGAACGTCCGCGCTTTGCTGGGGGAAGCGGGCCCGCGCGCCTCGCGGGTCAACGTGCCGGCGCTCACACCGCGCAGGCTACCCACCGGGCCCGTCGTGCGCGAGGCGGCGCCGGCCCCCGGTCGGGCGGTCGCTCTCCGGCAGCCCGTCCGCGCCGCAGGCAACTACGCTTAACGCGATTGCAACCGCGCCGGCTCGCAGGATCGTGGCCTACGCGGGCATATTTCTTTTTACAAATGCCAGAGGACCCGAGCTCCCGCGAGGCGTCCGTAGCGCTCGCGTCCGGTCCGGTGGCCGGCGCTAAGCATCCGGACAGCGCCGTCGCGCTTCCCAGAATCACGCCTCTTGGGCGTCGCTTGACGCTGCCGCGTCCGCGGCTGGCGCTTGGGCGGCTTTCGGCCTTCGCCGCCCTGGCGACGCTGATCGCCTCGTCTTGCGCGGTGGTCATCTTCTCCAGCGCGCAGCAATCGACGCTGGTGCCGAAGTCCTCGACCGCCTTCCCGGACTGGATGGCGGGTCCCTTACACGGGGTGTTCGGACCGCTGACGAACAACACCAAGGCGCTTCAGCTCGGCTTCAGCGCGGTGCTGCTGGCGATGCTGCTCGCCTACGGCGTGGTGATCGCCGCCGTCCATTCGTTGTCGATGCGCGTGCTCTGGATCTGCGTGATCGTGCTGCTGGCGATCATGCTGATGAGCCCGCCCCTGCAGCTCACCGACGTCTTCAACTACCTCGGTTACGCCAGGCTCGGGGGACTGCATCACCTCAACCCGTACACACACGTGATCGGGGCCGAGTCCTACGACCCCGTGTATCGGCTCTCGACGTGGCACAACCTGACCAGTCCCTACGGCCAGTTGTTCACCGCGCTCAGCTACCCGCTGGCCTGGCTGCCGCTGCCGGTGGCCTACTGGACGCTCAAGGTCGTCACCGTGCTGGCCGCGCTGGCGTTCGTGTGGGTCGTCGCGTTGTGCGCCCGTCGCCTGGGCCGCGACCCGCGCTTCGCGGTGGCGTTCGTGGCGCTCAATCCGGTGTTCGTGATCTACGCGGTGGGGGGCTTTCACAACGACTTCTTCATGCTGCTCCCGTCCATGGGGGCGATCGCGCTGCTGCTTCACAAGCGCGATCGCAGCGCCGGCGCGATGCTGATGCTCGCGGTGGCCGTCAAGTTCACGGCGATCCTGCTGCTGCCGTTCCTGCTGGTCGCCGCCCGGCCCAACGCGCGGCGCCTCCGCGTGTTGTCGGGCGCGGTCCTGGCGGCGATCCCGTTGATCGCTGGAAGCATTGCGTTGTTCGGCTTCTCGCTGCCGAACCTCTCCGATCAGAGCACGTTGCTGACCGACTTCAGCATTCCCCAAGTCGTCGGGCTGCTGCTCGGCATCGGCGGCGGCACGCCGGGGCTGCTGCGGATCGCCAACGTGCTGCTGGTCGTAACGGTCGCGTACCTCCTGTGGCGCCGGCGCCCCGACTGGCTATCGGCTGCCGGCTGGGCGACCGTTGCGCTGATCGCGAGCCTGGCCTGGCTCATGCCGTGGTACGTGGTATGGGTCTTGCCGCTGGCGGCGCTCGGGACCAGCGTGCGCCTGCGTCGCGCCTCGCTCATCCTGAGTCTGTTCCTCGTGCTCACGTTCCTGCCCGTCGTCTGGCGCTTCATGGCGCAGCACAACGTCAATCCGCTGCGCAGCCCGGCGGGTCAGGCGTCTCAGACGCTGCAGCGTAAACTCGCCGCGGGACCGACGGGACCATAGAGCTCGGGGCGCCCGCCACCTCGCGGCGCCCGCGACCGACGTTTACGCCGACCTTCTTCTCGCTCCGGTACCTTCGCGTGCTTCGATGACCACCAAGCTCGCTGAACCTCCGGAGGCCGTGTCAGCCGAGATGCCAGTGGTCGTCGCGCGGAGGCGGCTCGACCGGTTCGACCTGGCGGTATTCATCGTCTTTGCGGCGGTTTCAGTCTGGGTCCTGGGGCTCGACCTATGGCAGGTTTTCGTCCATAACCAGGTGTGGACGGGCACCGATGGGCTGTTTCTCACCGACCAGATGCAATACCTGGCCTGGATCCAGGACGCGAGCAAGCACTTTCTGGCGAGCGACATGTTCGTTCTGCGTTCGACGCCGCACGATTACTTCCAGCCCGTGGTCGTCGTGGCAGCAGGGTTCAGCGCGCTGGGTGTCGTGCCCTGGCTCGCTTTGCTCTTGTGGAAGCCAGTCGCGGTTGTCGCTGCTTTCATCGGCGTTCGCGCGTTCACCCGTCACACGCTCGCTGAGCGCTTCGACCGCCGGGCGGCGCTCGTCCTGGCGCTGTTCTTCGGCACTTGGGCCGTCGTGGGCGACGAGTGGATGCCGTTCTGGTCCTGGGGGTATCCGTTCGGCCTGATCGCCATCGCCGCCGTCGCCGGCGCGCTGATCTCCTACGACCGGGCGCGGGCTCAGCAACGGTTGACCTGGGTCGCTCCCGCGCTGGGCATGGTCGCCAGCTTCACGCACCCGTGGCAGGGAGAGCTGCTGGTCTTGATCGTGATCGGAGCCGAGCTCGTGACCTGGCGGCGCGGAGCGAGCGTCCGGCGGCTTGCACTGCCGGCGATGACGATTGCCGCCACCGCGCTGCCGCTGCTCTACTACGAGGCGCTCTATCGCTTCGACCCCAACTGGCGAGCGGCCCAGGGCGCGAGCCGCCACGTCTACTCGCTGTCGGCGCTCGTCATTCCGCTGCTGCCGCTTTTGATCGTCGGGGCGCTGGCCTACCGCCGGCGGCCCGTGACGTTCATCCAAGCTGCCACGCGCGTCTGGCCCCTCGCCACTCTGTTGATCTTCGTCGTATCGGAGACGGGGATCAGCGGCACGCCGCTGCACGCGTTCGCGGGCATCACCCTGCCGCTGGCTGTGCTTGCCGTGGAGGGCGCGCGGCACCTCGGGCTGCGGCGCTTGCCCCGCTGGCGAGTGGCGGGCGTAGCCCTGATCGCGGCGGCCACGATCCCGGCAGGCATCGGACAGCTCAAGGACGCCAAGTACTGGGCGACGCCGACGCCGCACGACGGCAACTTCATTACCCACGGCGAGAGCCGCGCGCTCAACTACCTGGCGGCCAACCACACGCGGGGCGGCGTGCTTGCGCGCGCCACTTACTTGGGGCTGATCGTCCCCGCGGAGACCGGCAGACGGACCTATGCCGGCGCCTGCCTGTGGTCCGAGCCCCACTGTGTGACGAGGATCATCGACACCCGCAACCTGTTCCTCGGCTACGACAGCCCACAGACCGCTCGGGCCTTCGTGCGCTCCAGCGGCGCCCGCTTCCTGCTCAAGGACTGCTACTCGCCCGAGGTCGTGACGAAGGCTCTGGGGCCGATGATCAAGTCCGTGAAGCGGTTCGGGTGCGCCACCGTGTACGAGGTCGAGTAGTGCTCCGACTGTTCGCGCTGCGCGGCGCCAACAGCGTCGAGCGCAACGATGCCCAGGCGATCCTCGACGCCACCGACGAGCTGATGCGGGAGCTCATGGAGCGCAACGAGCTCGGCCCCGAGGCAATCGTCAGCGTCATCTTCACGCTGACCGACGACCTCGACGCCGAGTTCCCAGCGGTCGCCGCCCGCCGGCTGGGTCTGGGTCGCGTGCCGCTGCTGTGCGCTCGGGAGGTGCCCGTCCCGGGCGCGCTGCCGCGCGTGATCCGGGTGCTGGCCCACTATTACGCCCCGGAGGGCCATACGCCGCGCCACGTCTACCTCCGTGAGGCGCGGGCGCTGCGAGCGGACCTGGACTCGGCACAATAGGCCGCAATGCCGATCGAGTTCGCCCAGCGCATCCGCCGGATCCCGAGCTATCCCGTCGCCTCCGGCTACAACCTCGGCCCCGACGTGGCGATGCTGGCCTCGAACGAGTGCCCGTTCGGTCCGGTCCCGGAGGTCTTCGAGGCTGTGCAGCGGGTGCTCTTCGATGCCAACCGCTACCCGGATCCGTCCTACTTGCCGCTGCGTGAAGCGCTCTCGGCGCGCTACGGCGTGCCGTTGGCTCGGATCGCGCTGGGCAACGGATCGTGCGACATCCTGCTCGCGGCCGGCGAGGCGCTGCTCGAGCCGGGGGCGGAGGTCGTCTACGCCTGGCCGGCGTTCAGCGAGTATCCGCATCTGGCGGCGGCATCGGGGGCCCGAGCGATAGAGGTCCCGCTCGACGCCGAGGATAGGCACGACCTCGACGCCATCGCCGGCGAGATCACGGTCGCCACCCGGCTGGTGCTGATCTGCAACCCCAACAACCCGACCTCGACCGCATTGCCGTTGGAGGCGGTGGCGGCATTCCTGGAGCGGGTGCCGAGCCACGTGTGCGTAGTTCTCGACGAGGCTTATTGCGAGTTCGCCCTGAGCCTGGGTGACCCCGACGCCTCTGTCGAGCTGCTGCGCGACTGGCCGAATCTGGTGCTGCTGCGCACGTTCTCCAAGGTGTACGGGCTTGCGGGGCTACGAGCCGGCTACGCGCTCTGCGGCGACGCCGCCTTCCGGCGAGCCGTCGACCTCGTACGCCAGCCTTTTCACCTCAACCAGGCCGCGCAGGCGGCGGCCGTGGAGGCGCTCAAGCACCAGGACGCGATCGAACGGCGGGTCACGCAGACGCTGGCCGCGCGGATCGAGCTCGAACAGCAGGTCCGCGACCTCGGCCCGTGGGTGGCAGAGTCCGACGCGAACTTCATCTGGATTCATCTCCCCGATCACACCGACGAGGCCTCCGTCGTTCGGGGGCTGGCCGAGCAGGGAGTGCTGGTGCGGGCGGGAGCCTCGCTCGGGCGCGAGGGGTCGCTGCGGGTGACCGTCGGCGCGCCGGCGGCCAACCGCCGCTTCGTGGCCGCGCTCGCCGAGTTGCTCTGAGCGCTGCGGCCCGGGAAGCCCCTTTGAGCGCTGCGGCCCGGGAAGCCCCTCTGAGCGCTGCGGCCCGGGAAGCCCCTTCGAGCGCTGCGGCCCGGGAAGCCCCTTCGAGCGCTGCGCCGCGGAAACCCGGGGGATGAAATCCCGCTCTAGGCATGGAAACTGCCCAGCCGCGCAAACGGGTTGCCGTCAGCGCGGGCGTTTGCTACAAGTTCGGGCAGCCGATGCGCGCCGCTAGCCACAGTCCTCTCGCGAACCTCACCGTCGCCGACTGCGGCTACCTCTACGCCTGGCGATTTATTTAGGCGCTCGGTCCGTCCTTACCTGCGCCCCGGAGGACCCGCGGGCACATCTAGGCCGAGCGCCGTAGCTTCACCGGACCGCCGCGCGCCGGCGTTCCGCGTCCGGGAGGCGCCCCCGCCCCCGCCCGCCAAGCCCCCTTCCGTAGAGTTCGCACTAGAGAGGATCACCGTTGTGAGTAACCAGGCACTAGGCACTCTCGTCCCCCTCAGACCCGGCGAGCAGGTCCGCGACCAGCGGATCGAGCGGCTCGTGCCGCTGCTTTCGCCGCGCGAGCTGCTCGACGAGCTCTCGCTCTCCGACGGCCAGGCCCGAACCGTGCTCGACGGCCGCTCCGACGTCCACGCGATCCTCGAGGGCTCCGATGATCGCCTGCTCGTCGTCGTCGGTCCGTGCAGCGTGCACGATGTCCAGGCGACGCTCGACTACGCTCGCCGGCTCAGCGCCACCGCTGCCGCGCTCCGCTCCGAGCTCTGCGTGGCGATGCGTGTCTACTTCGAGAAGCCGCGCACCACAACCGGGTGGAAGGGGCTCGTTAACGATCCTCACCTCGACGGCTCGGGCGACGTGAACGGCGGGCTGCGGGTGGCAAGGGCGTTGATGCTGGAGGTGCTCGGGCTGGGGCTGCCGGTGGGCTGCGAGTTCCTCGATCCGATCACGCCGCAGTACATCTCGGACGCGGTCTGCTGGGGTGCGATCGGCGCGCGGACCACCGAGAGCCAGATCCACCGGCAGCTCGGCTCCGGTCTGTCGATGCCCGTCGGTTTCAAGAACCGCACCGACGGCAACATCCAGGTGGCCGTGGACGCGGTGCGCGCGGCGGCGGTCTCCCACGCGTTCGCGGGCATCGACCTCGACGGCACCTCCGCGATCCTGCACACGCGCGGCAATCCCGACTGCCACATCATCCTGCGGGGCGGGAAGCACAGGCCCAACTACGGCTCCGACGGCGTGACTGAGGCCCTCGAGCTGCTGCGCCGGGCGGGACTGCCGGACCGGGTGGTGATCGACGTCTCGCACGACAACAGCGGCAAGGACCCGGCGCGCCAGCCACTGGCAGCGCAGGATGTGGGAGACCAGCTGGCAGCGGGCAATCGCGCGATCGTCGGTGTGATGCTCGAGTCGTTCCTGGTGGCGGGCTGTCAACGGTTCGGTCCGGTCGACACGCTGACTTACGGTCAGTCGATCACCGACGGCTGCATCGACTGGGAGACGACCGTCGAGGTGCTTGAGGGCCTCGCACGCTCCGTGCGGGCGCGCCGCGCTCTCGCGGCGGCCTAGGAACCCAGGAACCCTATGCGAGTCGCGGTCGTCGGCGTCGGACTGATCGGCGGCTCGATCGCACTGGCGGCACGGGAGCGCCTCGGCGCGCACATCAGCGGTGTCGACAGCGCTGAGGGTGCCATTGAGGTAGCGCTCGCCCGGGGGGCGCTTGACCGCGGCTGCCGGACGGTGGCCGAAGCGCTCGAGCGCGCCCAGGCCGCGTTTGTCGCGGTCCCCGTGGGGCTGCTGCCCGAAGCCGTGGGCGAGGTCCTGGCTCACGCGCCGGAGGACTGCGTCGTCAGCGACGTTGGCTCGACGAAGCGGGCGGTGGTCTCCGCGCACTCGGACAGGCGGTTCGTCGGAGGGCACCCGCTGGCGGGCGCTGAGACCTCCGGCGTGGAGCAAGCCCGTCCGGACCTGTTCGAAGGCACCACCTGGTACCTGACGCCGACCGGCACCACTTCGGGCGTCCTCTACGAGCGGCTGCACCGCTTGCTGCACGGGCTCGGCGCGCGGCCGGCGGCGATCGACGCGGAGACGCACGACACGATCCTGGCCACCGTGTCCCACCTGCCGCACGTGATCGCCAACGTCCTTGTGTCCCAAGCCGCAGCCACGCTGCACTCAGGCGAGGAGCGCCTGCCGGCCACGGGCCCGAGCTTTCGCGATGCAACGCGGGTGGCGGGCGCCGCCAGCACGATCTGGACGGACATCTACCTCTCAAACGCCGATGTCCTGGTACGCGAGCTCGAGAACACGACCACGCGCCTCGAGGACGTGCGCCGGGCACTGGCAAACGGCGACGCCGGATGGCTGCGCGACTGGAACGAAGCCGCCGCCGAGGACCGCCGGCTGCTGCTCTCCTCGCAGCTCGCCGGCGCGGAGTTGTTCGAACTGCGAGCGTCGGTGCCCAACCGCCCGGGGGTGATCGCCGAGATTGCGCTGGCGCTGGGACGAGCCGGCGTGAACATCGCGGACATGGCGCTCTACCCGGCGCCGGACATGCGGGAAGGGGTGGTCGCGCTGTGGGTTGCCGGCGACGGTCCGGCTCTGCGAACGCAGCAGCTGGTCGGCGGGCTCGGGTTCCCGGTGGTGAGGGCGTGAATGTCCGCTTCGACCCCGTCGGTCCGCTGCGGGGCCGGCTGCGGCCCCCAGCCGACAAGTCGATCTCCCACCGCGCGGCGCTGATCGGTGCGATGGCCTCTGAGCCGGTCAGAATCCGAAACCATCTCGATGCGCAAGACACGCGTTCGACGCTGAAGGCGATCCGCCAGCTGGGGGCGATCGTCGAGTCCCGGCCCGGCGATGAGCTGATCATCCGCGGGGGCGGGCTTCGCAACGCCAACGAGCCGAGCGCCGCCATCGACGTCGGCAACGCCGGGACGCTGATGCGCCTGCTCCCGGGCTGGCTGTCGTTCCAGACGGGTGCGAGCTTCACGCTCGACGGCGATGATTCGATCCGCCGCCGCCCGGTCGATCGGATCGCCGAGCCGCTGCGGCAGATGGGCGCCGGCTTCGACGCCCGCCAGGGGCGCTTTCCGCCGTTCATTGTCCACGGCGCGGCGCTCGAAGGCATCGAGTACGAGCTGCCGGTGGCCAGCGCGCAGGTCAAGTCGTGCGTCCTGCTCGCAGGTCTGACCACCGATGCCACGACGGTCATCGAGCCCGTCTCGACGCGCGATCACACCGAGCGGCTGCTAGCGCGTGCTCGGGCCCCTGTCGCCCGAGAGGCACTGCACGGCACCGGACACCGCACGACCGTCCACAATGCCGACGAGCTCGAGCTCGACCTGATCGAGGTGCCGGCCGATCCGTCGTCGGCGGCGTTCCTGATCGCGGCCGGGGTGCTGGTTTCCGGTTCGCGGCTGCTGCTGGAGGGGGTGGGCGTCAACTGGACGCGCGCGGGCTTCGTGCGGATCGTCGAGCGAATGGGTGCAATCGTGCTCTGCGAGCTCGAGCCGGTCGGGTCGTTCTCCGAGCAGGAGCCAACAGCCGACATCGACGTCCGCCATGGCCCGCTGGAGGGCACCGTTGTGGGCGCCGACGAGGTGCCGCTGGCGATCGACGAGCTGCCGCTGGTGGCGCTGCTCGGCTGCTTCGCCCGGGGGCAGACCGTCGTCTCGGGCGCCGAGGAGCTGCGCGTCAAGGAGTCCGACCGCATCGCCACCGTGGTCGAGGGCTTGCGCGGCCTGGGCGCGGACATCGAGGCGCTGGCCGACGGCTTCATTGTGCGCGGTACCGGCGGTCTGCGCGGCGGCGTGATCGACGCCCGCGGCGACCACCGCCTGGCGCTGCTGGGGGCGGTTGCGGGACTGGCCTCGGGGGAGGGGGTGGAGGTCGTCGGGATGGAGGCTGCGTCGGTCTCCTACCCGCGTTTTGCGGCGGACGTGGCGAGCCTGGCCTCGTGATTGCCCCTACCGGTGCGGCCAACCACTCGTGACGGTGATCGCCATCGACGGTCCCGCCGGCGCCGGGAAGTCGACCGTCGCCCGGGCCCTGGCCGCGAAGCTCGGCTTCACCTACCTGGACTCCGGCGCCATGTACCGCTGCGTGGCGCTGGCGGCGCTCGAGCGCCACCGGCCACCGGCCGAGCTGGCGCCCTGCCTTGAGGTCGAGCTCGGAGATCGGGTGCTCCTGGACGGCCGCGACGTGACCGACGCCATTCGCACTCCCGAGGTCTCGGAGGCGGCGTCGAAGGCGGCCGCCGATCCGGAAGTACGCAAGGCGACGGCGGGGCTTCAGCGGCAACTGCTGAGCAGCGGCAACTGGGTGGCTGAAGGCCGTGACATCGGCACCGTCATCGCGCCCGGCGCCGAGCTCAAGATCTTCCTTACGGCCTCACCCGAGGAACGCGCCCGCCGCCGCGCCGCCGAGCTGGGCGCCGATCTCGAGACGGTGATCGCGGAGCAGGCGATCCGCGACGAGCGCGACCGCACGCGCGCCCACTCGCCGCTGAAGCCCGCGCCGGGCGCGCTCGAGCTCGACACGACGTCGCTGCCGATCGAGCAGGTAGTGGCCGAGATCGCGGCGCTGACGAGCTAGCTAGTCTCGCCTCGATGAAGGTCGCGGTCATCGGCTATCCGAATGTGGGCAAATCCTCGCTGATCAACCGGCTGACAGGCAGCCGTGAGGCGGTGGTGCACGAGCTTCCGGGCGTGACCCGCGACCGCAACGAGCTGTCCACCGACTGGAACGGCCGCGCACTGACGCTGATCGACACCGGCGGCGTCGACCTCCAGGAGCGCCACGAGCTGGCGCGCCAGATCCGCGATCAGGCCAAAGCCGCGCTCGCCGACGCCCAGGTGGTTGTGCTCGTCGTCGACGCCAAGGCGGGGCTTCGGCCGGGCGACAGCGAGCTCGCCGATCTCGTGCGACGGGCCCCGATCCCCGCGCTCGTGGCGGCCAACAAGATCGACACCGTGGCCGACGAGCCACTGGCGGCCGAGTTCCACGCGCTCGGGCTGGGAGAGCCGGTTCCCGTCTCGGCAGCTCAGGGCCTCGGGACCGGGGACCTGCTCGACGAAATCGTCGCGCTGGCGCCGGGCGAGGAAGCGCGCGACGAGCCCGGCGAAGCCGTCCGGCTGGCCGTCATCGGCCGCCCCAACGTCGGCAAGTCATCCCTGGTCAACCGCTTTCTGGGCGCGGAGCGCCTGATCGTCTCGGCGCAGGCGGGGACCACCCGCGACGCGATCGACCTTCCGCTGACGTTCGAGGGCCGGCCGCTGATCCTGATCGACACGGCCGGCCTGCGCCGGCAGTCGAAGGTCTCCCAATCACTCGAGTACTACACGACGCTGCGCTCGCGTCGCGCCGCGGAGCGCGCCGACGTGTCACTCGTCGTCTGCGACGCCCCAGATGGAGTAACCGCCCAGGATCTGCGCGTCGCCGAGCTGGCGATGCGCAGCGGCTGCGCGACGGCACTGGTGCTCAACAAGTGGGATCTGGCAGACGATCTCGACCTAGAGCACGAGCGCGCGCGCGTAAACCGCAAGCTGCGGCTACGCCCACGAGTGCTGACGGCGAGCGCCAAGACAGGACGCCACGTCGAGCGGCTGCTGGTGGAGGTTGTGGCGCTGGCCGACCGCAGACGCGGCCGCATACCCACGCCGCAGCTGAACCGCTTCCTGTCGGACCTGGTCGCCGGACGGCAGCCGCCGGCCCGCCGTGGCCACCGCCTGAAGCTCCTGTATATGGCCCAGACGGGCACCGCGCCGCCGCGCTTCTCCATACAGGTCAATTCCCGCGCGCGCCTGACGCGCGATTACGCCTACTACCTGGAGAACCGCCTGCGCGAGCGCTACAGGCTGGAGGGAATCCCACTGCTGATCGATTTCGTCGAGCGGCGCGAGCGGCGCCGCCGCGAGCCGGCGAGGGGCGCGGCAGCGCCCGTCAGGGCCACCTGATGCGGCGTTCGGATGTAACTCGGCGCCGCTGAGGACGCTAGTCTTTCTCGACCTCAACCGCGGAGTTGTTGCGCCAGATCCCATGACCACGCTTTCCGACGACGAGTTCCTGTTCACGTCCGAGTCCGTCACCGAGGGCCATCCGGACAAGATCGCCGACCAGATCTCCGACGGCGTCCTGGACGCCGTGATGCGCGATGACCCCACGGGACGCGTGGCGTGCGAAACGCTCGTCAACACCGGCCTGGTGGTGGTCTCCGGGGAAATCACGACCGAGACCTACGTCGACATCCAGGACATCGCGCGGCAGACGATCAAGCGCATCGGCTACGTCGACGCCGAGTACGGCTTCGACTTCCACACCTGCGCGGTCATCAACGCCATCGACAAGCAGTCCCCCGACATCGCCCAGGGCGTCAATCAGGCCTATGAGGCGCGCACCGACCCCGGCGACGATGACGAGCTCGATCTGGCCGGCGCCGGCGACCAGGGAATGATGTTCGGCTACGCCACCAACGAGACTGAGGAGCTGATGCCGCTGCCGATCTCGCTGGCGCACAAGCTGGCCAAGCGGCTAGCCGACGTGCGCAAAGCGGAGGTCGTCAACTACCTGCGGCCCGACGGCAAGACCCAGGTGACGGTGCGCTACGCCGCCGGCCGGCCGGCCGAGATCGAGAAGCTCTTGATCTCCACCCAGCACCGCGACGGCGCCGAGCAGCTGATCAAGGACGACCTCTGGGAGCACGTGATCGAGCCGATCCTTCCCGACGAGCTCTACGACGCCGGCAAGCTTCGCCGCAGCCTCCTGGTCAACCCCACCGGCCGGTTCGTGATCGGCGGCCCGATGGGCGACTGCGGCCTGACGGGGCGCAAGATCATCGTCGATACCTACGGCGGCATGGCCCGCCACGGCGGCGGGGCGTTCTCCGGCAAGGATCCGTCGAAGGTCGATCGCTCGGCTGCCTATGCGGCCCGCTACGTGGCCAAGAACATCGTCGCCGCCGGGCTCGCCGACCGCGCCGAGGTCCAGGTGGCCTACGCCATCGGCGTCGCTCATCCGGTGTCGGTGATGGTCGAGACGTTCGGCACCGAGAAGGTGGGCAGGGCGCGGATCCTCGAGCTGATCTCCGAGCACTTCGACCTGCGCCCCGGGGCGTTTCGCCAGTACCTGCGTCTCCACCGCCCGATCTTCCAGAAGACCGCGGCCTACGGCCACTTCGGCCGCGAGGACCACGATTTCACCTGGGAGCGGACCGACAAGGCCAAGGAACTGCGCGCGGCGGCCGGGCTGGACGCCGCGACCGTCGAGGCCTAATTTGGTTTTCGGGGTCGCGCATGCGCGACCCCGCCGGCCGGAACATGTTCCGGCCGGGGCCGGGTCGCATGCGACCCGGCCCTACATGTGAGAAAAGCGCCGCGCTTCGCGCAGCGCTCGATCCAGAGTGCGCACGAGCTCCTGGGGATCGGACACGCCGCGGAAGGCAAATTCAAAGTCCATCCCCGCGGTGTCGAAGTCGACCGTACCCACCCCCAGCAGGCGCTCGCGCAGCGACTGGCGCGAGCTGATGTTCTGGACGCGCTCGAGCCGCGTCTGGTGAAGCTCGTGGGACAACAAGCCGGTCTCGATCGTCAGGCGCTCTGAGGTGATCGTGTAGGTGGTCCGCATCCGCTCGAGGTAGCCCCTTAGCGCCGCAAGCGCGGCCACCGCCAGCACCGCCGCCACCACCCAGCCGACCTGTACGTGGCCCTCGGCAGCCGCGCTCACGATCCCGGCGAGCACGCCCGCGAGGACGGCGGCCAGAAGGCCCCGGGCGTAGAAGTCGAGCATCGCTCGCCACGACGGATGGCCGACAAAGAAGACCCGCTCATAGTCATCGCGTCGGCCCGATGCCCTGGCGTCAGACAGGCCAAGCCCTTCGGTCGTCATCCTCGGGCCACTCTACCCTGGGCGATCGCCGATGGAGCACGCCCTCGCCGCAGAGACGCAAATCGCGCGGGTCGAGCCGCTGACGCGAACCCGCGCCGTGCGTGGCCCGTTCGACTACCGGCTGGGAGCCGGGCACGCCGACGTCCGGGTCGGCTCGTTGCTGCGGGTGCCGTTCGGCGGGGGCTCGATCCTGGGCGTGGTGGTCGCGCTCGCCACGAGCTCCGAGCTGCCGCTTGAGCGCCTGGCCGAGCCCCAGCAGGTGCTTCCAGGCGGGATCCCGGAGGACCTGGTGACGCTGGCTCTGTGGATGGCGGACGAGTACTGCTCGACGCCGGCGCGGGCACTGGGCCTCGTTTTGGCGCCGGGAGCCAGACGGGATGTCAAAGCGCGCGAGGCGCTGGTCGCGCGGCTCACCTCCACCGGCCGCGGCGCGCTCAGGGGCGAAGGGCCATTGAACGGCGCCCAGCGCGACATGCTGGAGCGGCTGGATGAGAAAGGGCCGCTGCTCGCCGCCGAGCTCGGCACGGCGCGCCTGCGGCGGCTTGAGCAGCGGAGACTGGTGGCCATCGACTCGATCCCCCAACGGCGCGCGCCGCGGATTCCCGGCGTAGGCGCAGCGACCGCGCAGCCGCCACGGCTCACCGCGTCCCAGCGGGACGCCCTCGAGCCGCTGCGCTCGGCGCTCGCGGTCGGCCGACAGGAGAGCTTCCTGCTGCACGGCGTCACCGGCTCCGGCAAGACAGAGATCTATCTCCGTGCCGCGCGGGCCGCGCTCGAGGGGGGACGGGGGGCGATCGTGCTCGTGCCAGAGATCGCGCTCACGCCGCAGGCGCTGGCACGCTTCGAGGCGCGCTTCGGCGAGAGGATCGCCGTCTTGCACTCCGGGCTTTCGGACGGCCAGCGTCACGATGAGTGGCGGCGCCTCGCGCGGGGCGAAGCTCTCCTCTGTGTCGGGCCGCGCTCGGCGGTGTTCGCGCCGCTGGCGCGCATCGGTTTGATCGTGGTCGATGAGGAGCACGAGGGCTCCTACAAACACGAGGGCGACCCTCGCTACGACGCCCGGGCGGTCGCTGCCCGCCGTGCGCATCAGCATGGGGCGGTGCTGTTGCTGGGCAGTGCGACGCCGCGGCCGGAGAGCGTTCGCACGCTCATCGCGCTGCGCCTGGCCGAGCGGATCGACGGCCGGCCGCTGCCGCCCGTGGAGTTGCTCGACATGCGCGGCCAGCACCACCCTCTACATCCCGCCACGCGCGCGGCGCTGGCAGATCTGCGGCGCACCGGCGGCAAAGCGATCATCCTGCTCAACCGCCGAGGCTGGTCCAACTTCCTCTCCTGCCGGGACTGCGGCCGCGTGTGGATGTGCCCGAACTGCGAGGTCGCCCTGGTGCTGCACCGTTCGCGACGAGTTGACGGGGCGGGCTTCATCGCCTGCCACCACTGCGGCCACCGCGAGCGGGTTCCCGCCCGTTGCCGGGGCTGCGGCTCGAGCACCGTCGCCCGGCACGGCGCGGGGACCCAGCGGCTCGAGCACGAGTTGCGCCAGGCGATCGGGGAGCACGATTTTCCGATCCTGCGGCTCGACGCCGACTCGCCCGGTTTGGATGGCCGCGCGGGCGTGCTCGAGCGCTTCCAGGCGGCGCCCGCGGGGATCCTGGTCGGGACGCAGATGGTGGCCAAGGGCCACGACTTTCCGGACGTCACGCTGGGGGTCGTGTTGGACGCCGACCAGACGCTGCGGTTTCCCGATTTCCGCGCCGAGGAGCGGACGTTCGCGCTGATCACGCAGCTCGCGGGGCGGGCGGGCAGATCTCAGCGCGGCGGGCGCGTGCTGGTTCAGACGCTGGCGCCATCAGCGCGTGCGGTGAAGCTCGCCGCAAGTCACGACAGCGACGGGTTCTTGGCCGGCGAGCTCGAGCGCCGCGCGGCGCTCGGCTACCCCCCGTTCTCCTCCCTCATCCGGGTGGTGTGCTCGGCTCCTGGCGCCGCTGACGCCCAGGCGATGGCTGCCCTGCTGCGCGAGCGGATCGCGCCGCCCGACGCCGACGTGCTGGGCCCAGCGTCGCTGTTCACGCTCCGGGGGCGCGCTCGCAGCCAGCTCGTGGTCAAGGCCCGCCGGCGCTCGGAGGCCATCCAAGGAGTGGGAGATGCGGTCGCGTCGCTGGCGCGCCGCGCAGCCTCCAGCGGCGTCAGCGTCAGCGTCGACGTCGACCCCGTCTGAGGGCCCGCTCGGAAATAATCGATCACTTATCCCCGAGCGAACCGAGGACCTGCGCGACGCTCTTGGGCGCCCGGATCCGCGGCCGCGGCGCATACACTTTCCTCATGGCCGAAGAGCAAGCACTCGAGCCGGAGACGGAACCCGGCTCGCCGGACGGACAGGGGGAGGAACCCGAGCTCGATCCCGAGACCGCCCAGCGGCGGGCGGCCGCGCTCGCCCAGGTGCGCAAGTTCGGAGATCCGGTGCTCCGCACCCGAGCCCGAGCCGTCGAGCGCTTCGACGGGGCACTGCTCGAAGAGGTGCAGCGGATGGGAGAGATCATGAACGACGCGCTCGGCGTTGGCCTGGCGGCGACCCAGCTTGGCGTGCTGCACCGCCTGCTCGTGTACCGCGTCCAACCTGACTCCGAGCTTGCCGCGCTCGCCAACCCTGAGATCGAGTGGGCGGGCCGGGAAGCCGAAGCCGCCGAAGAGGGGTGTCTCAGCCTGCCGGAGGTGCTGGTCGACGTGGAGCGCCCGATTCACGTCCGTGTCCGCGGCCAAAACGAGCGGGGTGAGCCGATCGTCGTCGAAGCCAGCGGTCTCGAGGCCCGCGTCATCCAGCACGAGATCGACCATCTGGACGGTGTGCTGGTTCTGGACCGCACGACGCGTGAGCAGCGCAAGGAGGCGATGCGGACGCTGCGCGAGGCGCAGGCCGCCGCCTGAGGCCCCGCAGCCCGCGGTCTGACCAGTGCGGACGGTCTTCCTCGGCACTTCACAGTTCGCGGTCGGGGTGCTCGAGCGGCTCGCGGGGTCGGCGCATCGGCCGGAGCTCGTGATCACCCGGCCCGACCGCCCGCGCGGCCGCGGGCGAAAGCTCAGCGTCCCGCCGGTCGGCGAGGCGGCCCGGAGGCTGGGGATCGAGCTGGCGCAGCCCCCGTCGGTCAACGACGAGCCGGTCCGCGCGCTGATCGCGAGCCTCCGCCCCGGGGCTGTCTGCGTGTGCGCGTTCGGGGCGCTGATCAAGGAGCCACTGCTGTCCGAGCAGAAGATGCTGAACGTGCACCCTTCGCTGCTGCCGCGCTGGCGCGGCGCCGCGCCGATTGAGCGCGCGATCATGGCCGGCGACGAGCGCACCGGCGTGTCGATCATGCGGGTCACCGCGGGCCTTGACAGCGGGCCAGTGCACACCCAGATGGCGGAGCCGATCGGACCCGCCGACACCTACGGCACGCTGGCCGCGAGGCTGATGCGCCTGGGCGGCGAGCTGCTCGTGCGCACGCTCGACGAGCTTCCGCCCGGGAGCGAGCAGGACGACCGGCAGGCGACATACGCCCAGAAGATCACCCCCGCTGACCGCAGGCTCGACCCCGCCCAGCCGGCGGCTCTGGTGGAGCGCGTGGTGAGGGCGCTGACGCCGCACATCGGCGCCCAGCTCGAGCTGGCCGACGGGACGCTCCTCGGGGTGCGCGAGGTTCGGGTGCTCCCCGGGGGACCACCCCAGGGCGAGCTGTCAATCGATGGCGCCCGACCGGTCCTCGGTTGCGCACAGGGCGCGCTCGAGCTGCTGATGGTGCACCCAGCGGACCGCCGACCGATCCGCGGAGAGGACTACCTGCGCGGCCTGCGGAGGTGATCCGACCGGGCGGAAACGTGGCGCCGGCTCGCGCGTGCGCCTTCCGGGTAGTCCGCCGGGTATTCGAACACGGCGCCTACGCCGACCGCGCGCTTGCGGCGGAGGCCGACCGGGCCGATCTCGGCCCGCGGGATCGCGCCCTGGCGATGCGGCTCGCCTACGGCGTCGTGCAGCGCCGAGCGACGCTCGACTACGTGATCGAGCGGCTGGCGAGGAGGCCCGCGCGGCGGCTCGAGCCGTCGGCGCTGACGGCGCTCCGCCTCGGCCTCTTCCAAATCCTGTTCCTGGATGGCGTGCCGGAGCACGCGGCTGTCAGTGACAGCGTCGAGCTGGCCAAGGCCCGCGGCGCGCCCGGCGCAAGGCTCGTCAACGCCGTCCTTCGTCGGGGCGCGCGGGAAGCCCCGGAACTGCTCTGCAGCCTGAGCGACGAGACCGCTGAGGACGCGGCGGTCCTGCACTCGGTGCCGGGGTGGCTGGCGGAGCTGTGGTGGCACCAGCTCGGGGCGGAGGAGGCCAGGGCCCTGCTCAGGCGGATCAACGAGCCGGCGGAGTCCGCGTTGCGCGTCAACACGCTGATCAGCACCTCCGCCGAGGTGCTAGGGCGCCTGCCGGTAGGCGCCCGTGAGGCTTCGGACGTGCCCGAGGGGCTGGTGCTCGAGGGGCCGTTCGACGTGCAGACGTCAGAGCTCTGGCGCCAGGGGGCGGTCATGCCTCAGTCGCGTGGCTCGATGCGCATAGCGCGGCTGCTGGCGCCGGAGGTGGACGAGCGGATCCTCGACCTCTGCGCCGCGCCCGGTGCCAAGACCACGCATATCGCCGCGCTCTCCGGTGGCCGGGCACAGATCGTCGCAGTCGAGCGCCATCCAGGCCGGGCCGCCGCGCTCGAGCGCACTTGCGCCCGCATGGGCGCGAGCCGCGTATGCGTCGAGGTCGGGGACGCCCGCGAGCCGCGCTCCGGCCCTGGCTTTGACCGCGTGCTCCTAGACCCTCCGTGCTCCGGGCTTGGGACGCTTCAGTCCCGTCCCGATATCCGCTGGCGGGCCAGTCCGCGGTCGATCGCCGAGCTCGGCACGCTGCAGCGCCAGATGCTTGCGGCGGCCGCGGGCGCGACGGCAGCCGGCGGCACACTGGTGTACTCCGTCTGTACGATCTCGCGCGCCGAGGGTGCCCAGCTGATCGAGCAGTTCCTCGCCTCGCACCGCGACTTTGCAGTCGAGCATCGAGTTCAGCTGCTGCCGCACCGCGACCTCACCGACGGCTTCTTCATCGCCAAGCTCCGCCGTAACGCGGTCCCGAGGTGAGCCGGCAGGGGGCCCGGGCCGCGCCGGGACGCCCGTTAAGCTCCGCCGCGGTGAGCGATGTGGACGCCAAGCTCGGAATGGAGTGCCCCGACTGCGGTGAGCCGTGGCTGCGTCCCACCGCGGCGCCCGGGCGCTACCGCTGCGTCTACTGCCTCCACCGCTTCGAGCTGGTGTCGGTCTGCCCCAACTGTGGGGAGCACTCGACGATCGTGCGAATGTCGAGCACCTTGATCGTGGCCTGCAACCACTGTCACGGCAGCATGCTGAAGGCCGTTTGATGACCCGCTCGGCGGCCGAGCGCGTCCTGCAGCAGCGACGCGTGGCGCCGTCGATCCTGTCCGCCGACTTCGCCCGGCTCGGAACCCAGGTCGACGAGGTGCTTTCGGCGGGCGCGCGCGTGATTCACGTCGACGTAATGGACGGCCACTTCGTGCCGCCGATCACGTTCGGGCCGATCATCGTCGGCGCGCTCGCGGACCGCGTCCACGACGCCGGCGGGATCATCGACGTGCACCTGATGATCGAGCGCCCGGAGCGCCAGGTGGAGGAGGTAGCCCGGGCTGGTGCGGACAACATCACGGTTCACGTCGAGGCCACTGCCCACGTGCACTATGCGCTGGCCGACATCAGGGACGCGGGCTGCAGCGCGGGTGCCGCCTTCTGCCCCGCGACCGGCTTCTCGGTGCTCGACGAGCTGGCCCTCGACACGCTCGACATGGCCCTGTGCATGAGCGTCAACCCCGGCTGGGGCAACCAGGAGCTGATCCCTGCCGTGCTCGGCAAGCTCTCCCGTATGCGCGCCGCGCTCCCCGACCGGATCGCGCTCGAGGTCGACGGCGGCGTCCACAAGGACACCGCCCGCGCCTGCGCCGAGGCGGGCGCGGGGGTGCTCGTGACGGGATCGGCCGTGTTCGGCAGCCCCGACCCGGCGGCGGCCTACGAGGAAATCGTCGCCGCGGCGGAAGGACTGTAGGGCAGTCCTTTCGGGGCCCAGCCTCGCTTGCCAAAGCGTCGGCCGCGGGAGAGCGTCCAACCGGGCTCACCGATAGTGTTGGGACGGTGATCCAGCTTGACCGACGGCTGGTGGCCGCTCTGGCCGCGGCCGCGCTGGCGCTTGCCGGCTGTGGCTCCTCCAAGCCCTCCGGCGTCTCGCCGGCGAGTTACGTGAAGTCCGTCTGCACGGCCGCCTCGAGCTGGAAGAACGCCATCGAGGGCGCGGGCGTCAAGCTCCAATCGGTGGCCAGCAGCAAGTCGCTGAGCACCACGAAGTCGGCTTACGTGTCGTTCGTGAACTCGCTGGCCAGTGCCACCGGCGTCGCCAAGAACCAGCTCGCCGCCGCCGGCACCCCGTCTGTCTCGAACGGCAAGTCGATCTCGCAGACGCTGGTGCAGGTATTCGGCCAGGCCAAGACCAACCTGGACGCCGCGGCTGCCGACGCGGCGAAGATTCCGACGACCAGCAAGAGCGCGTTCAGCGCCGCGGCGAACAAGGTCCAGACAGACGTTCGAAATTCTCTCGCGGGGATGTCCAGGATCACTCCAGAGAAGAACCCACAGCTGCACACGGCGGCCGCCAAGGATCCGACCTGCCGCAGCCTGGCGTCTGGAACCTAGCCGGGCTCTGGGTTTCCCGCGTAGCCGGGCTCTGGGTTTCCCGCGTAGCCGGGCTCTGGGTTTCCCGCGTAGCCGGGCTCTGGGTTTCCCGCGCCGGCCCCAGCGCTCCGGGAATAGACGAATGACAGCAGCACGCACAGAACGGCCGTGGCGGCGAAGTACCCGACCTCGACGCGGGTGACCTCGCTGCTGATCGCGGGGGCAACGACGAAGCCAACGAAAAGCGCCGCGGATACAAGCCACGCCGCGGCGGCCACCGCGGCGCGGCCGCGGGCCAGGGCCGCCTGGTTGAGCGTCCCCGAGATCAGATGGAGGCCCATTCCCAGGCCCACCACGGCAAGGCCCAACCGCCCGTAGTGAAACCCCTTGTTGCCCAAGAACGCCGTCATGACCAACGGACCGATCGTCAGCAGCCCGAGCGCGACGGCACCGGCAAACGCGATGATGGCCCTGATCGTGATGCGAATCGCGCGGTGGAACTCATCCGCGCTCTCGTGCGCCTCGAGGCCCGCGAGGTGAGGGAGGATTGAGGTCTGGATCGCCTGGAAGAGCTGCAGCGGCGCGCGGACGATCAGCAGCACGTTGAACACGAACCCGGTCAGCCCGGTGGTGACAGTGACGCCGCCTGACTTCGCGGCCACGATCAGCACGCCCGCGTTCATCAGCGTCTGCTCGGCGAGCATGATCCCGACCACCGACACCGCGAACCGTGTCCCGTGCCTGAGTGTCAGATCGGTTGCCGCCTCCTCGAGCTGGGCATGCGCCGGTCCCTCGCGCGCCGCGTCGGCGGCCGGCAGCCCCGACGGCGCCCGCAGCCGCAGGCGCGAGAAGGCGAACGGCATCACACACAACGAGGCGAACGGCGCCACCGCCATCCCCAGGCCGACCGCGCCCTGACCCGATCCGATTCCGACCGCGACCGCGAGTGCGAACAGAAAGCGCGAGGTCGACTCCAGGAACACGAGGCCTCCGTAGAGGTCAAAGCGCTGATGGCCCGCGAGCCAGCCGCGAGCGAAGTAGCTGGCGGCATAGGCCAGCACGCCGACCACCAGGATCCAGTAGAGCGCCGTTGAGCCGTCGAACACGCCGTGCTCGATCTTGTTGCGCAGCGCCAGCGCGCAGGCCAGAAAGAGCAGCGCGAAGCCGAACTGGATCGAGGCTGGGATGCGCAGCGGGTGGCCGTGCAGTCCGCGGGCCCGGCGGTCGGCGATAGTGCGCGAGAGCAGCTGCTCGATCGGCCGGTAGATCACCGACAGAATCACGAACATAATCGCCCAGCACAGCGAGATGCGGCTGTAGGAGGCCGGGTCGAGGACGTGGCTGGCGACCGCCAAATAGAGGAATGTGAATATCCCGGTTGAGGCGATGCCGATCGACAGGATGCGCGCGCCGGCGGCGAAGCTCTTATTCGACGGTGCCGGTTCGACGGGCTCGCCGTTCGTGGAGGTCAGCGTGCCGGGCGTCGGGGGGGAGGAGTGCTCCCGGGTGCGGGTGGGGGCCATACGTTCACTCATCGGCTGTTCGGCCGCTGTTCATCTGATGCGCGAGAGCTGATGCAGGGAAGCTGGGTGGTCAGCCTCAGTGGTCCCCGCTCAGGGGCAACACGGTAGCGGGATACGCGTTCCGGACATGAGCACCACAGTTTCGCCCGAAGCGCCCGGCGGACCCCTCGCCGTGCGGCGGTCGCGCTGAGGGCCGCAGGTCTTCGTAGGCTTAGAGCTCCTAGCACGTGGCCCTCGAGACCGACATAGACCACCGCCACCTCGCTCGGGCGATCGAGATCGCCGAGAACGGAAGAGGGCGGGTCAGCCCCAATCCGCTCGTGGGCGCCGTGATCGCGGACCGCGAGATGATGATCGCCGAGGGCTATCACCGCGCGTTCGGCGCGCCCCACGCCGAAGTCGAGGCCATCCGCGCCGCCGAGGGCCAGGAGCTCGCCGAGGCCACGCTGTACGTGTCGCTCGAGCCGTGTTGCCATCACGGAAAGACGCCGCCGTGCACCGACACCATCCTGGAAGCAGGCATCCGCAGGGTCGTCGTCGCCGCCGAGGACCCGAGCGACCACGCCTCGGGCCGAGCGCTCGGGATCATGCGCGACGAGGGCATCGAGGTGGTGCTCGCCGGCGGTGAGCTGGCAGCGCGAGCGCGGCTTCTCAACCAGCCGTTTCGCAAGTGGGCTCGAACCGGACGGCCATGGGTGCTGTTCAAGGCGGCGATGACGCTCGACGGCAAGGTCGCCACCCAGGGCGGCGATTCCAAATGGATCTCGAGCGAGGCCAGCAGAGCCAGAGCCCACCACTGGCGCGCCGAATGCGACGCAGTGGCCGTGGGCATCGGCACCGCGCTGGCCGACAACCCCGAGCTCACGGCCCGCGTGGAGGACGTCCACCGCCAGCCTCGGCGTATCGTGTTCGACTCTCTCGCCCGGCTTCCGCTCGACTCCAAGCTGCTGCGAGACGCACGTCGCGTGCCGCTGACGGTCGTCGTCTCGCGCGCCGCTCCCCGGATGGCTACAGACGCTCTGGAGACGCACGGCGCAGAGGTGATCGTGGCGCCCGGCGAGAATGAGACAGCCCGTGTCCGTTCGGCTCTGGACCAGCTCGGTATGAACGGCATCAGCTCAGTCCTGCTCGAGGGCGGGCCGCACCTGGCCGGAGCGTTCCTTGACTCCGGCGAGGTCGATGAGCTGCGTCTGTTTCTGGCGCCGCTCGTGCTCGGCGGACGCACCGCTCGGGTGGCGCTGGAGGGGGAGGGGGCGGAGACGATCGCCGGCGCGGCGCGAGCGCTGACGGTTCAGTGTGAACGTGTCGCCGAGGACCTGCTGATCTTCGCGCGGCTCAAGGAGTGGTGATGTTCACCGGCTTGGTACACGCGCTGGGGCGGGTCGAACGAGGCGTTCCCTCTCCGGACGGGATGCGGCTGACCCTCTCAAGCCCTCTGGCGCGGGAGCTTCGCCAAGGCGATTCGGTTGCCGTCAACGGCGTCTGCCTGACTGCGACCAGCATCGATGGCGACTCGTTCAGCGCCGAGCTGATGAACGAAACCCTGACCCGAAGCTCGCTCGCCGCCGCAGACGCCGGGACGACGGTCAACCTCGAGCTGCCGCTGCGCCCGAACGACCGTCTCGGCGGGCACATCGTGCAGGGACATGTCGACGCGCTCGGCACCGTGGTCTCGGTCGCACAGGACGGATTCGCGCGGCGCCTCTCAATCGAGGCTCCGCCGGAGCTGCTCCGCTACGTCGTGGCGAAGGGGTCGATCGCCGTCGACGGCGTTTCATTGACGGTTGCCGAGCTTTCGGATCGATGCTTTACCGTCTCCCTCATACCGGAGACGCTGACGCGTACCAATCTCGGCGCCGCGCAGCCCGGGAGTCGAGTGAACCTGGAGGTAGACGTGCTGGCGAAATACGTTGAAAGGCTGCTGCACCGGGACGCGCGTCCTCCACGCTCGAGCACCCCGTCAGAACGCGTGGGCCCCGCGCCGCGCGGGGGTGAGGCCGCTTGAGCTCGACCAAGACCCCCTTCGCGACGATCAAGGAGGCGATCGAGGAGATCCGGGCGGGCCGGATGGTGGTGGTCGTCGACGACGAGACCCGCGAGAACGAGGGCGATCTGACGATTGCTGCGCAGTTCGTGACGCCCGAGGCGATCAACTTCATGGCCAAGGAGGGGCGTGGGCTGATCTGCCTGGCCTTGACCGCGGAGCGGTGCGAGGAGCTTGGGCTGGACCTGATGTCCGCCAAGAACGAATCGGCGTTCGAGACCGCGTTTACCGTGTCCATCGAGGCCCGCGAGGGCGTTACCACAGGCATCTCGGCGCCTGACCGCGCGCGCACGATCCAGGTGGCGATCGACCCCCATACCGCGCCGCGGGATCTTGTCCAGCCGGGGCACGTGTTCCCCCTGAAAGCCAGGGCGGGCGGCGTGCTGGAACGCGTGGGACAGACCGAGGCGGCGGTCGATTTGGCGCGTCTCGCCGGAGTTACCCCGGCCGGAGTGATCTGCGAGATCATGAACGACGACGGGACGATGGCGCGTGTCGACGACCTCGTCAGCTACTGCGAGCGGCTCGGTCTGAAGATGGTCACGGTCGCGGACCTGGTCGCCTATCGTCGGCGAAACGACAAGCTCGTCGAGCGGGTGGTCTCGACCAGGCTACCCACCGCGTTCGGCGAGTTCGTGGCCACCGGTTACCGCTCGCTGGTCGACAACAAGCACCACGTGGCGCTGGTCAAGGGCGAAGTCAGGAGCAAGTCCGACGTGCTGGTGCGCGTGCACTCGGAATGCCTCACAGGGGACGTGTTTCACTCGCTGCGCTGCGACTGTGGCGAGCAGCTTGAGTCGGCGCTGGCGATGATCGAGCGCGAGGGGCTGGGCGTGCTGCTCTACCTGAGCCAGGAAGGGCGGGGAATCGGCCTGCTCAACAAGCTGCGGGCCTACAAGCTTCAGGAGGAGGGGCTCGACACGGTGGACGCCAATCTGCGTCTGGGCCTACCCGCCGATCTCCGCGACTACGGAATCGGCGCCCAGATTTTGGTTGACCTTGGTTTGTCGAGCATCCGCATCCTCACGAACAACCCGAAGAAGATCTCGGGCATGTCTGGTTACGGGCTGTCGGTCACCGACCAGCTCCCGATCCAGCATCTGCCAAACCCGCACAACGAGGCCTATCTTCGTGCCAAGCGAGACCGTCTGGGGCACACGCTGCATCACCAGGGCCTGGCGCTCGACGAGGAGATGCTCCACGAGGAGCGCGAGCGCGCGCAGTGAGCGCGGACGATCGCGCCGTAGCGCTGTGTGTCGCGCGCTTTTACGGGGAGCTCGCCGACAAGCTCGAGCACGGGGCTCGGGCGGCGCTGGCCGAAGCGGGCGTGGCGAACGTAGAGCGCTTCGACGTGCCCGGAGCGTTCGAGCTGCCGCTGATCGCGGACTACGCGGCGCGATCCGGGCGCTATGCCGCGGTGATTTGCTTGGGGGCGGTGATCCGGGGCGAGACCGACCACTACGCCTATGTGTGCGGCGAGGCGGCGCGTGGGATCCAGCGCGTACAGCTGGACACCGGTGTGCCCTGTGCCTTCGGGGTGCTCACCGTGGACACCATGGAGCAGGCACTCGAGCGAGTCACCGGAGGCTCGAAGCGGGACACCGGCCGGCATGCGGCGCAGGCCGCGCTCGCAGCGCTCGCCGTCAAGACGCGGCTCGGGCTAAAACGTTAATGCCCGCCGCGCCCCTGGCCCGGGCGGGCAGGTGGACTTGGCGCCACCGGCGGTCGGTACTCGCGTAGCGCGGTCCTCAGCTCGCTCTCCACGGTCGGCCTCCCGTCCGGATAGCGAAGCCGCTCCTGCAGCAGCGGAATCGCGGCCTGCAGGTCGCCCATCGCCCGGTAGCTGTGACCGAGGTCGAACAGCGCCCACTGGTAGAGAAGACTCCCAGGCGCGGCGGCGTGGAGCGCCTGTTCGAGCACCGGAATGGCCGCGCCGTATTGGCCCGCGAGAATCAGGCTGTGACCGTCGGCCTCGAGCGACGCTGCGGAAGTTGCAGGCCTGGGCGCCGCGGTCGTCTGCGCTGACTGGCGCGCGGCCGGCTGGCGCGTGGCGGGCTGGCGCGCGGCAGGCTGGCGCGTGGCGGGCTGGCGCGCGGCAGGCTGGCGCGTGGCGTGCACCGTCGCTGGCGTTCTGGGGAGCGACGTGTGCGCGGGACGGGACGCGGCGACGAGATGCCGGTGCGTGTTCGAGCCGGTCTGGCTCACCGCAAGCGCACCCGCCGCAAGCACCGCGATGACAGCCGCAAGCACAGCGACGGCCCTGGCGCGTCGCCGATCGCCACGTCTCGCGGCGCCAGAGGTGCTGAGCGAACCACCCGTTCTGCGCGATCGGCGGGCTTGCTGCCTAGGCGCTGGTGCCCCGTTGCGCTGCCCAGGCGCTGGCGCCCGGGTGCGCTGCCTAGGGGCTGGCGCGAGGGTGCGCTGCCTAGGGGCTGGCGCGCGGGTGCGCTGCCTAGGGGCTGGCGCGCGGGTGGGCGTGAACATCACTCGCCGCTGCGAGAGCGCCGCATCGATGGCGTTCGCCAGCGCCGCTGCCGTGGGCCAGCGTTCGTCCGCGTGCTTGGCCATGCCGCGCCGCAGCACCGGATCGAGTGTGGGTGTGAGCGTCGTTCGGCGCGAGCTGACGGCCGGCGGCTCCTGCTCGGCGTGGCAGCGGGCCAACGCCGCGAACCCGTTGGCCGCGAACGGGCGTTCGCCGCTCAACAGCTCGAAGGCCACCAGCGCCAGGGCATAGCGGTCGCTGGCGGCGGTGGCCCGCTCGCCAAGTGCCTGCTCGGGAGATATGTAGGCGGCGGTCCCAAACAGCCTGCCCGTGCCGCTGATCGTGTCCTCGTGAGCAATCCTGGCGATGCCGAAGTCGGCGATGTGCAGCACGCGTTCGCCGTCCAACAGCATGTTGCCCGGCTTGACGTCGCCATGAACGACACCCTGACCGTGGGCATAGTCGAGCGCGGCAGCCGCCTCGTGGATCCAGCGCCGCGCCCATTCGAGGCTTACATTCTCATGGTGCCTCGCGTCGGCGACAGTGCCGCCCGCGAGGTGCTCCATGACGATGAACGGAGGACCAGAGGCACGAGCGCCGCCCGGCGCGGCGGCATCCGGCGCCGACGTTTCGCCGACGTCAAGGATCGTGACGATGTTGCGGTGAGAGGACAGCCGTGCCGCCGCGCGCGCCTCGCGCTCGAAGCACCGAACCGCTCGCTTGTCTGCTCGAAAGCGTGGCGCCAGCACCTTGATCGCCACCTTGCGAGACAGCACCCGATCTTGCGCACACCACACCGAGGCCATGCCGCCGTCTGCGATGTGGCGCACCAGGGCGTAGCGTTCGGGAAGCTCGATGTCCGCCAGTCTGTGCGTGGGCAGAGTGTGACTGATCCCCGCCAACCGGGCGTCTTTACCCAGCTACCGCCGTCTATACTCGCCCCGCCATGCCAAAGGTCTGTCACGTGTGCTCAAAGGGTCCGGCGTTCGGCCACAGCCGCAGCCACTCGATGGTTGCCACCAATCGGCGCTTCGATCCGAATCTGCAGCGCGTACGGATCGACGACGGCGGCACGCCGCGGCGAGTGTACGTGTGCACTCGCTGCCTCAAGGCCGGCAAGGTCGCCAAGGCGCGCTGATGGCGGTGGGGATGGCCGTCGGCGCTGCCTTCCAGGGCGACTAGCGCCGCGGAGACGTTGTCCGACCCCAGCATCGTTCGCTTCCGCGCTGTACTGGAGGCCGCGCTCGCCGCGCTGGAAGCACGCCGCGAGGAGGTAAATGACCTCAACGTCTTCCCGGTTGCCGACGGCGACACCGGCGACAACATGGTGCTCACGCTGCGGGCGGTTCTGAAGGAGCTCGATCGCCTTGAGAGTGCCTTGAAGGATCGAACCATCGATGACATCGGCCGCGACGAGATCGTCGCCTCGGTAGCGCGTGCGGCTTTGCTTGGAGCACGCGGCAACTCGGGCGTGATCCTCTCACAGCTGATTCGCGGGGCCGCCGAGGAGCTCGCCAGCCGTCCCGGCGAGCTGGTGGATCCCGTGCTGATCGGAGCCGCGATGGCGCGCGCGGCCAACCAGGCCTACGGCTCGGTCCGGGATCCGGCCGAGGGAACGATCCTGACCGTGGTCAGGGAGATGGCGACACGGATCGTCTCGGAGCTGGCGCACACGCGCAACTCGCGGCTCAATGCCGACGCCAGCGCCGAGGAGCAGAATGCCGTGATCGCGGCGGTGATCGAGCGCGCGCTCGAGGTGGGCGAGGAGTCGGTGGAGCGCGGACCGGAACTGCTGCCGGTGCTGCGCGAAGCGGGGGTCGTAGATGCCGGCGGCTACGGGCTCACGGTTCTCCTGGCGGGGATAGTCGGCGCGCTGCGGGGCTCCGAGCCGCCGGCGCTGGAGCACCGGGAGGCGGCGCGCGTCACCCATCCTCAGCATTCTTCTACGACCCACCGCTACTGCACGAACTTCGCGGTGACCGGCAGCGGGCTTGAGCCCCGACGCTTTGCGCAGGCGCTCGAGCAGCTCGGCGACTCAGTGCTCGTTGTCGGTGACGCGGCGACGCTGAAGATCCACGTCCACACCGATGATCCCAATGCCGCGACGGCGCTGTTCGCCGACGGCGGCAGCGTCTCGCACCTCGACGTCGCCGACATGCGCGAACAGGTGCAGCGGCGCGACGAGCGCCTGGCGGGCGTCGCCCAGGCGCCGGTCTGCAGGGCCGTGGCGGTGGCCACGGGGGACGGCATGCGTGCACTGTTCGAGAGCTTTGGCGTGTACGTCCTGGACGGCGGCCCGACGCTAAATCCCTCCACCTACGACCTGCTCGCCGCCATCCATGCGATCGACGCCGAGGAGGCCGTGGTGCTGGCCAACAGCCCGAACGTGGTGCTGGCCGCCGAACGTGCGGCCGAGCTGTCGGATAAGACGGTCGAGGTGGTGCACTCGCGCTCACAGCAGGCCGGTCTCGTGGCCGCGGTCAGTCTCGACACGACCCGCGGCGCGGCTGAGAATGCCGCCGCGATGGCACAGACGCTCGAGCACGTTCGTACCGGCGCCGTGGCGCGCGCCGCCCGCGACGATGCCCACGGGCGCTTTCGTCAGGGCGACGCCGTCGGATTCGTCGAGGAGGAGATCGTCGCCTGGGGCAACCCGCTTCAGACGCTGCGGGGCGTGCTCGAGCAGCTGGCCGACCACGCTGAGCTGATCACGTGCCTGCGCGGGGCCGACGCGCCGCTTGACGACGAGACCGTGATGGCGCTCGCGGCGGGGGAAGTCGAGTTCGAGCTCTCCGAGGGTGGACAACAGAGCCATTGGTGGCTGCTGAGCGCTGAGTAGCTTCCACGACCCCCGAGAAGACGCTTTGGGCTTCAGACCCGACCGGCTCGCCGGGCATCATGAGCCCGCCGCCATGCCGGCCACCGCGTTCGCCACCTCACAGCCGCTCGCCTCCCAGCAGCTCCACGCCGCACCGATCCGGTATCCGCGCCCCTCCCGCCTGGCCTCGCCACTGCGCCTCGATTCTCCGAAGATGCAGCACGCGGCGGAGGTCCTAGGTCTCGGAACAATCGGCGACCTGCTCGAGCATCTGCCGCGGGACCGTCGGGAGGCGCGAGAGGTCGCCCAGCTTCAGCCGGGGGAGAGCGCGACGATCATGGTCCAGGTGCGGAGCATCTCGTCCCGCTCCGTGCGCCGGCGGGGAATGCGTCCCCTGGTAGAGGCGACCGTCGCGGATGCCACCGGCTCGGTCAAGGCGACGTTCTTCAACCAGCCTTGGCTCGAGCGCCGCTATCCCCCAGAGACGCGGCTTGTCCTACACGGCAAGCTGGGACCGCGGCGCCGCTTCCAGGTGCATGCACACGCCCCCACAGCCGAGACCGCGGCTAGCGACGGATCTGTCGCCCATTACCCGGCAACCGAGGGTTTGACCTCCACGCAGATTCTGGCGCTCATTCGAGAGCGGGCGGACGCGCTGCATGACGAGCAGGAGCCGCTACCGGCCCGCATGCGCTTAGACGAGCGTCTGCCGGACCGGCCGGCGGCGCTGAGCGCCGCGCACTTTCCGGAACGGGCCGGCGAGGCCGACAGTGCCGCGCCCGGACGCCGGCTCGCGTTCGAGGAACTGCTGCTTGCGCAGCTGGCGCTCCTCGCCCGGCGAGCGCTGCGCGAGCGCACCAGCACCGCGCCGGCGCTCGACACCGAGCGGCGGCTGACCGCGCGGTGGCTGTCCGAGCTCTTGCCGTTCACCCTGACCGCTGATCAAGAGCGGGCGCTCGAGGCGATCGACCGCGACCTCTCACTGCCATGGGCGATGCATCGGCTGCTGATGGGGGAAGTCGGCTCGGGCAAGACGGTCGTCGCGCTGTACTCCATGCTGCGCGCCGTGGAGCACGGGATGCAGGCGGCGTTGATGGCGCCCACCGAGACGCTCGCAGAGCAGCATTTCGCGACGATCCAGGCGCTGCTCGCCGCGGAGCTGGTGCCGGTCGCGCTGCTGACCGGCTCGACTCCCGCGCGCCGACGGAAAGATCTCCTCGCGAAGCTGGAGAGCGGGGAGCTCCGGCTGGTGGTGGGCACGCACGCGCTGATCGAGGAGTCCGTCCGGTTCGCCGCACTCGCCGTGGCCGTGGTCGACGAACAGCACCGATTCGGCGTTCGCCAGCGGGCGGCTCTGGATTCGAAGTCTCCTAGCGGGTCGAGCCCCCACGTGCTGCACATGACCGCCACGCCGATTCCGCGCACGCTCGCGCTCTCCAACTACGGAGACCTGGACTTCACGGTCTTGCGCCAGCTGCCCCGCGGCAGGCGGCCGATCGAGACATTCGTGTGCTCCACGGAACGCGAGCGAGCCCGTGCGTATGAGCGCATCCGGGAGGAGCTCCGGGCTGGACGCCAGGCGTTCATCGTCTGTCCGTTGGTTGAGGAGTCGGAACTGCTCCAGGCAAGAGCGGCGACCGCCGAGTTCGATCGGCTGCGCTCGGGCGAGCTGCGGGACTTCGGCCTGGCGCTTCTCCACGGCCAGCTGCGGCCGGCGGCCAAGCAGCAGGCCATGGCAGCGTTCGCATCCGGCGAAGCCGATGTGCTCGTCGCGACGTCCGTGATCGAGGTGGGCATCGACGTTCCCAACGCGACGGTGATGCTGGTCGAGGACGCCGAGCGCTATGGGATCTCTCAGCTGCACCAGCTGCGCGGACGGGTGGGCCGGGGATCGCGTCGCTCGGTATGTCTGCTCTTCGGTGCCAAAGGCGCTCCCCGATTGCGCGCCCTGCAGCAGCACGCCGACGGCTTCGAGCTCGCGGAGATCGATCTCGCGCTCAGGGGGGAGGGTGAGCTCGTGGGCACCAGGCAGCATGGGCTGGCGGAGTTCGCGTTCGCAGAGCTGCCTCGGGACGCGGCGCTGCTCGAACGGGCGCGGGCCCATGCGGAGCGGATCCATGGCGAGGACGCGAAGCTACGCCTACCCGAGCATGCTCTGCTGGCCGTGGCCTTGAAAAGCCGCTACGGCGCCGAGGCCCTGGCGCCGATCCCCGCCTAGTGTGAGGGTCGTCGCCGGGCGTCTCGGCGGTAGAACGCTCGTGGCTCCCCGCGGGAGCGTCACGCGCCCCACGGCGGATCGGGTGCGCGAAGCGGTGTTCTCGATCCTCGGTGATATCGAAGGCGCCCGCGTACTCGACCTCTTCGCCGGTTCCGGAGCGATGGCGATCGAGGCACTTTCACGTGGAGCCGCCGAGGCGACGCTCGTCGACTCATCGGGGGCGTCGATCGCCTCGATTCGCCGTAACTTGCGTTCGCTCGAAGTGAACGCGACGGTCCGCCGCCAGTCCGTGCACGCATATCTCCACAGCGCACACAGAGACAGACGTCAATACGATCTGGTGTTCGTCGATCCGCCATACCGCCGAGCGAGCGCCTTTGGCAAGGCGCTGTCGGCTTCTCTGACGCCGGTGCTCGCCCCGGGCGCCCGCGTTGTCGCCGAGAGCGACCGGCGGGAGCCATTAGAACTCGATCTGGCGCTGCTCGACGGGCGCCGCTACGGAGACACCCTGGTCCTGATCTTCCATGTCCCCTCCAGATAATCGCGTCGCAATCTGTCCCGGCACCTTCGACCCGGTCACGAACGGTCACCTCGACGTCATCGGCCGAGCCTCGGCCATGTACGACGAGGTGATCGTCGGCGTGGTCAACCTGCCCTGGCGCAAGGCCAACACGATGTTCAGCGCGGAGGAGCGCGTCCGCTTCGTCGAGAACGCCACCAGGGCATTCGGCAACGTCTCCGTGCGGACCTTCAGCACACTGCTTGTGGAGTTCGCCCACGCCACCGGCGCCAAGGCGATCGTCAAGGGTCTGCGCGCGATCTCCGACTTCGAGTACGAGCTCGAGATGAACCAGCTCAACCACCGGCAGGCGCCGGAGATCGAGTCGGTTTACCTAATGGCTTCCGCCAAGTACAGTTTCCTGCGGTCAAGCGGGGTCAAAGAGCTCGCTACGTTCGGCGGCGACATCGATGATCTCGTACCCGACGAGGTGGCCAAGGCGTTGAAGGAACGCCTCAGCCGGTGACGAAACAGAGGTCTTGCAATGGACGTCCTCGTACTGATTGACAAGCTCGACGACCTTGTGCACAACGCCAAGCCGGTCCCGCTGACCGACCAGGTGCGCGTCGACAAGGAGGAGATCTACGACATCCTCGATCAGATGCGCGCCACGATCCCCGAAGAGATCAAGCAGGCGCGCTGGATCGTCAAGGAGCGGCAGGAGATGCTGGCGGAGGCCAAGCGGGAAGCCGAGCGGATCGTCAAGGAAGCCAGGGATCGCCAGGAGCGCCTGATCTCGGAGGAAGAGATCACCAAGCAGGCCGAGCGTGCGGCCGAGGACATCATCGAGGACGCACGCGCCCGCGAGCGCGAGATTCGGCTCGGGGCGGAGGACTACGCCGATGACATCCTGAACACGCTCGAGGTCAACCTGACGAAGTTCATCGCGGCCGTGCAGCGCGGTCGCGACCGGCTGGCGGGCAAGGAAGAGCCGGCCGAAGTCACCTAGGGCGAGCCGGACGATGGCGGCGCAGATCGAGATTCTCGACGCCGACATCACCAAGCTGGAGGTCGACGCGATTGCCAACGCGGCAAATACGCAGCTCCTGCACGGCGGCGGCGTGGCGGGCGCGATCGCACGGGCCGGCGGCGACGCGATAGAGCGCGACAGCCGCGCCGCAGCGCCGATCGGATTGGGTGAGGCGATCGAGACCTCGGGTGGCGAGCTGCCGTGTCGGTGGGTGATCCACGCAGCGACGATGGAGCTGGGCGGCCCCACGTCCGCAGACATCATCTCCCGGGCAACCGCCAACACGCTTCGCAAGGCCGACGAGCTCGGCGTGCGATCGCTCGCTCTCGTGGCTTTCGGAACCGGCGTCGGCGGTTTCCCGAGCAAAGAGGCGGCGCGGATCGAGCTTGACGAGGTGCGGCGGCACCTCGAGGCGGGAAGCCAGCTCGAGCGGATCGTGTTCGCCGTGCGCGGTCGGGACGCCCGCGAGGCCTTCGAGCACGCGCTGGCCGCCTGACGACGGCTACTTGGTTGTGAACCTGGTCAGACCTTCGGGCTCCTCATCGCTGACCTCGAGGTCCTCGACGTCGGCTCGCGGCGGCCCTGTCTGACAGAAGGAGACAACCTCCTGGACCGCATCGGGCGAACCCTCGAGCACGACTTCGACCGCGCCGTCTTCACGGTTCTTGGCCCACCCGGCCACGCCTGCGTCCTGGGCGCGCTGGCGGAGCGAGTCCCGAAAGAAAACGCCTTGAACATGGCCCTGCACCACGAGTCGACGGCGGACGGTCTCGGCCATCACGGCCGACGATTGTAGTTCCGTCCGGCTCGCGCGCCATGCTGAAGCGCTTCAGATGACCGCTCTATGGCTGATGATCGGAATTCTCCTCGGCTTCGTCCTCGGTGCCGCGGTGGCGGTCGCGCTGCTGCGTGCTCGAGCGGAGGAGCGGGTAACGGCCGCGCACGACGCCCAGGAGCGGCTCTCCGCGTCGTTCAAGGCACTCAGCGCCGAAGCGCTTCAAGCGAGCATGGCCCAGCTCGCCGAGATGGCGCGAGCCCAGCTGCAAACCACCCAAGCGGAGGCCAAGGGCGATCTCGAGAAACGCCAGCACGCCGTCGAACGACTCGTGGCGCCGCTCCGCGAGCAGCTCGGGAGAGTCGACGCCCAGCTCGTGCGGCTCGACCAGGAGCGGCGGGAATCGCGCGGTGCGCTCGCCGCACAGCTGCGCTCGCTGACCGAGACCGGGGAGAAGCTGCGCACCGAGACCGGTGCTCTGGTCACCGCGCTGCGCAAGCCAAACGCGCGCGGGCAGTGGGGTCAGATGCAGCTGCGAAACGTGGTCGAGCTGGCCGGCATGGTCAAGCATTGCGACTTCCTCGAGCAGAGCTCGCTGGTCGGCGACGATTCACCGTTGCGGCCCGACTTGATCGTGCGGATGCCGGGTGGCAAGCGTGTGATGGTCGATGCCAAGGCACCTCTTCAAGGGGTCCTCGACGCCTACGAGGCGCGCGACGAGGAAGAGCGCCAGCAGCACCTCCGCGCCCATGCGCGGTTGCTGCGCAAGCACGTGCGAGCGCTCGCCGACAAGGCATATTGGTCAAGGCTGGACTCGGCGCCGGACTTCGTGGTCATGTTTCTCCCCGGCGAGCATCTGTACGGCGCGGCGCTTGAGGCGGACTCGGCGCTGATCGAGGACGCCATGGCCCAGCAGGTCTTGATCGCCACCCCGACCACGCTCCTGGCGCTGCTGCGGGCGGTGGCTTACGGCTGGCAGCAGGAGCGTGTGGCTGAGTCGGCGCAGGCGATCGCCGAGCTGGGGCGCGAGCTGCACGCCCGCTTGGTGAAGCTGTCGAGCCTGCTGGGGACGCTGGGTTCGAGGCTCAACAGCACGGTGCGCGCCTACAACGAGACAGTCGGCTCCTACGAGGCCCGGGTGCTGCCCGGCGCACGCCGGTTCGCCGAGCACGGCGCGGCCAGTTCCGGCCGCGATCTCGGCACTGTCGAGCAGGTGACGGTCGGGGCGCGCAGCGTGCAGGTCACCGATCCCGAGGACCCAGAGCGCGGCGACGAGCTCACGGTCCGTCCGCTGCGGGCGGCCGAGTAGTCGGCCGCGGCGGGCGCGCTTCATCGCCCGGGGCTCGAGCCGGTCGTGCGGGGGTCGGCTGTCGCTCGTCCCACCACCGCCTCAGATCCTGGCGCTGATGCGGCAGCGGGTCGGCGGAGGGCTTCCGCAACTGGACCAACGCCAGCGCCCGATCGATATCCACGTCGTCCTTGACGGAGATCACAGCAGCTGCAAGCGCCGCCGAGCGCTGCCAGCCCGCCCGGCAGTGCAGATACACCCGCTTGCCCTCCTGCAGCCAGCAAACAATCTCCTGCGCCGCCCATTCGACTGACTCCGCCGGCAATCCGCCGTAGTCCATCAGCGGCAGACGCCACTCCTCAATCCCGGCTGCTTCCAGCGCCGCCTCGACCGCCTCCCGGTCCCCCGGTCGGTACTCCCGGTCGTCGACCAGGTTGAGGATGCGCTGCACGCCGATCCGGTCGAGCATCGCGACGTCGCCTTGGTCCAGCGGGTAAGCGCCGATCAGCAGCTGATCAAGCACGTCGGCGAAGCCATAGGAGCGAAACCAACTCGACATGTCGCCCAATGATGGCCGGTCACGGTTGGGACTGGTCCGGACGCGGAGCGACGGCGCAAGGCGGTGGTCCGCCGCTAACCTCGGATCGGTGCCCGCTCGAACTGACAGCTTCGATCTCGGCGGGCTCCGCCTAAGTTCCGGGGGCGCCCGCAGGCTCCAGCTGAACGTGGCGATAGACGACTTCATGCTGGGGGGCGAGCGCTACGGCGTCGAAGACGAGCTCATCCCCGTGCAGCTCGATGTCTCACGCACCACCGCCAACGGTTACGCGCTGCGACTGCGGTTTGACGCCCGGCTGGCCGGTCCGTGCATGCGCTGCCTGGAGCCGGCGAACCCGACGATCGTGGTGGAGTCGCGAGAGGTCTCGCAGCCCGGCGAAATCGAGGAGCTCGAGTCCCCCTATCTGGCGGGGGAGGTGCTGGATCTGCATGCCTGGGCCCGCGACGCGCTTGGGCTTTCGATACCGGCGCAGCTTCTGTGCCACTCCGAATGCGCGGGGCTCTGCCCAGTCTGCGGCACGGATCTGAATAACGCCGGTCCTGATCACGGCCACGAGGCGCCGGCCGATCCGCGCTGGGCCAAGCTCTCAGAGATACGCTTTCAGTAGGCCCGCGGCACGCGCAGCGGCGGCGCCCGGGGTCGCGCGGCTACACTCACGCGCCTATGGCCGTTCCCAAGCAGAAGCAGTCTCACGCCCGCACGGCCAAACGGCGGGCACAGCACAAGCTCACGCCGCCGAGCTACAACAGCTGCCCCCAATGCCACAGCCCTAGGCTGCCCCACCGTGTGTGCCCTGTGTGCGGTAGCTACAAGGGCCGCGAGGTGGTGGCGACGGACGCGGCAGAGCACGGCGCCTGAGAAGTCGCGGGCGCCATGGTCACCGTTGCCGTTGACGCAGGCGGAGCGGATCTCGGCCCCGCAGAGGTGGCCGCCGGCGCCGCGATGGCGGCCGAGCGCGGCATTGGCGTGCTGCTGTTCGGGCCGGCGCCGGAGATCGGCGCCGTGCCAGAGCGCATCGAGGTAGTCGATGCGCCAATCTCGATCGCAAAGGCCGCCGATCCGGCGTTCGCGGTCCGCTCGACCCCCGAGGCCTCGATCGTGCAAGCCGCCCGCGCCGTGGCTGAGGGGCGCGCGCAGGCGCTGGTCTCCGGAGGCTCGACGGGCTCGGCCCTGGCAGCCGGCCTGTTCAACATTCGTAGAGACCGCGGGATCTATCGCCCGGCGCTGGCGCTGCCAATCCCGATACCGGGGGCGCAGCCGGTCTTACTGCTCGATGTTGGCGCCAACGTGACGTGCAGACCCGAGCACCTGGTTCAGTTCGCGCACATGGGCTCGGCTTTCTCTCATGCGGTGCTGGGCGTCAAAACCCCGCGCGTGGCGCTTCTGTCAAACGGCGAGGAGCCGGCGAAGGGAACGCCAGACGTGGTAGCTGTCCACGAGCAGCTGGGCGGCGGGGGAGGTACCGGGCTCAACTTTGTCGGCAACATCGAAGGTACCCAGGTGACCGCCAGCGTCGCCGACGTCGTCGTCATGGACGGGTTCACGGGCAACATCACGTTGAAGCTGATCGAGGGAGTCTCGGCTCGGACGCTCCGCGCCTTGCGCGAGCTGGCGATGAGTGGGCCGCGCGCCAAGCTGGGCGGCTGGCTGCTCTCGCCGGCCATCAAGAGCCTGCGCCGCGAGATCGACCCCGAGACACCGGGCGGGGCTTACCTGCTCGGCCTTCGCCGACTGGGCGTCGTGGCGCACGGACGCTTCACTCGCCGGGGGTTCGCACGCGCGATCGAGGTCGCCGCGCGCGGCGTGCGCGAGGATGTCATTGGCACCACCCGAGCTGCGTTGCATGCGGCCGGAGCGCTCAGGCCGCCGCCCGGCTCCGCGGCGGAGCCCGGCCCGTCCGAGCACGCCGCTACCGTCTGAATCAAACATGGCTCTCGACCGTGAACAGGTCTTTTCGCTCATCCGTGCGCATCTGGCCGACGAACTCGAGGTCGATCCCAAATCGATCCGTGAATCGACCCGCTTCAAGGAGGACCTGGAAGCCGACTCGCTGGATCTCTACACGCTGGTCCAGGAGCTCGAGGATTCATACGGCGTGAAGGTGTCCGACGAGCAGGCGGCGAACATCCTGACCGTGGGACAGGCTGTCGACTTCGTGCTGCACAGTGGCGCCGCGACCGCCGCCGCGCCCGACAGCGAGTGAGCGCTTGGGCGGCGATCGTCATGAAGCTCCGGGAGCTCCTCGATCGGTTGCCGGAGGCACTTTCCGCGCCGGTGTTCACCCACGCCTCCTGGACCTCACGTCGATCGGAGTCCTACGAACGCCTGGCCTTTCTCGGTGACAGCGTGCTGGCGCTCGCGGTCACCACGCACCTCTACCCGCGCCTCGAGGCGGAGCACTTCGGGGCGGGAGAGCTAACCAAGGTCAGGGCCCAAGCGGTCTCCGGACGCTCGTGTCGCGCCGTCGCCGAACGCCTGGGAATCCCCGAACGGCTGCAGTCGGCCGCACCGCCTGGTGCGGCGCCAACAGTCGCCGCACTGGCCGGGACGGAGAGGGTTCTGGCCTCTGTTATCGAGGCGGTGATCGGCGCCTGCTACTTGGAGTACGGCTATGAGAGAACCGCCGAGGCGGTGGTCGAGGCGTTCGCGCTCGAGATCGAGAACGCGCTCGAGCACCCGGCCGACTTCAAGTCCGCTCTGCAGGAGCGGCTCGCGCAGCGCGGGGAGCTGGTGAGCTACGAAGTCATCGATGAACGCGGCCCCCCGCACGACCGTACCTTCCGCATCAGCGCACTAGTCGCCGGCGTCGAGGTGGGACACGGCACCGGGCGCAGCAAGAAGGACGCCGAGCAGGAGGCGGCACGCGCAGCGCTCGAGGCGCTGGCCCGATGAGCGCGAGCATCACCCCATGCACCTGAAGTCGATCACGCTCAAAGGCTTCAAGTCGTTTCCCGAGCGCACACGACTCGAATTCGGACCGGGTGTCAGTGTGATCGTGGGCCCCAACGGCTCCGGCAAGTCGAACGTCACCGATGCGGCGCTGTGGGCGCTTGGGGAGCAGTCCCCCGCCGCTGTTCGCGGCTCCTCGATGCAGGATGTGATCTTCGGCGGGGTGCCCGGCCGCCAGGCGGCGTCGAGCGCCGAGGTCGAGCTGGTGCTGGACGATTCGGACGGCGCGCTGGGCCTCGGTGTACCCGAGGTCTCGATCATGCGACGCCTGGACCGCGCCGGCGATGGCGAATACCGACTGGCGGGCGCACGCTGCCGTCTGGTCGACGTGATCGATGTGCTCTCGGACACCGGCCTGGGCAAGGAGATGCACTCGGTGATCTCGCAGGGCCGGGTCGAGTCGCTTGTCACCTCTAAACCGCGGGACCGGCGGCTGTTGATCGAGGAGGCGGCCGGGCTCGGCAAGCATCGCAAGCGTCGCCGGCGGGCGCAGCTGAAGCTCGAGCGCACGCGCCGGAACCTGGATCGCGCGCTCGACATCGAGCGTGAGGCCCGCTCGCGGCTGCGGCCGCTCAAACGCCAGGCGGAAGCGGCCGAGCTTCATGAGCGGCTCGAGCGCCAGACGGTCGAGGCGCGCTGGGAGCTGGCGCGCGACGATGTCTCCAGTCGCCGCCAGGCCGTGGCCGCGGCCCAAGCCGGCGTCGAAGATGTTCGCTCCCGGCGGGCGAGCGTGGAGCGCGAGCTCGAGGAGCTCGCGGCCCGGCGCGAGGCCGTCGAGGAGGCACTGGCCGACAGGAGCTCCAGACGCGAGGAGCTCTCCAGGCGCTGCTTCACGGCGGAGTCGGTCACCGAGCGCTTGTCCGACCGCACGGAAGCGATTGTCGGCGTGGCGGCGATGATCGAAGAGCGTGTGGCTCGGGTTCGAAGGCTGCTGAGCGCGTTACGGACCGAGACGGAACATCAACACGGCGATCAAGGGGCGCGGCAGCGGATCGCGGCGCTAGAGCAGGCGCTCTCGGCCTCCGAGCATGAGCGGAAGGATCAGATCGCGGCCGAGGCAGCGCAGCTCGAACAGCGCCGGACCGACGCCGAGCGCGCCGTCAGCGCCCGGGCCGAGGCCGCTTCGGTTGCGGGGCGTGAGCGTGAGCGCGCCGAAGCCGAGGCCGACCGAGCGCGGAGCGGATTGCGCGAGGCCGAGCGGGCGGTAGAGGCCACGCGTCGCGAGGCGGCTCGAGTTGGGGCGGAGCTCGCCTCGGTCAACCAGTTCCTTCGTGCCCAGGCTCGGATGCCGGAAGGCTCGTCCTCGCTCTCCGATCAGCTGGACGTCGAGCCCGGTTACGAGCTGGCTGTCGCCGCGGCGCTTGATGGTCGCCTCCGCGCGGCCGTCGTCGCCGACCGCGCCGCTGCGATCCGCCTGCTGGACAGCGCGGGCGCCGACGGCGGGAGGGTGCTCGTCTCCGCGGATGTCTCCGCTCCGCCGCCGTCCGCGAACGGTCACGGGGACAGGCTGGGCGACCACATTCGTGGCGAGGGCGATGCAGCAATGCTGACCCGCGCGCTTCTCGGCGAAGCCTGGGTCGTGGAGGAGCTCGATCGGCTTTCGGATGATTTCGAGGGGCTTGCCGTCACGCGCTCTGGCCGCGTCTGGGCGCCGGGGGCAAGGGAGCTCAGGCAGGCCCCGGCGCTCGGCGAGGAACGCGTCTTGGCGGAGCGCAACCGCAGGGAGGAGCTGATGCACACCAGTGCGGCCGCTGCGAACGCGGAGCTGGGTGCAGCCGCTGCACTCGAGCGGGCCACGGCGCTGGTATCCGAACGCGATGCCGAGCGCGAGCGCGTGCTCATCGCCCATCGCGCGGCGATTCGGGAGCGAGACGAGGCGGCCGAGGAGGAACGCCGGCTGGCGCTTCAGCTCGAGCGCCGTCGCTCGGCGCCCGATGAAGGCCCGGAGGCTGCGCGGCGTACGCAGCTCGCGGCCGAGCTCGCCGCCGAACGCCGGATGGTCGAGCGCCTGGAACGCGAGCGTGCCGAGCGCGAGCGACGGATCGCGGGCCTGACGGCGGGACTGGAGCGCGACGAGAACTCAATTCCGCAGTTGAAGCGGCTAATCGATTCGATGGCAGGGCTCGCCGCCGCCATAGCAGAGCAGAGAGCGCGATTCGACCAGGCGCTGGCCGCCGACCGGGCAGCCGGCGAACGCGTGACGCTTGAGCTGCGGGCGTGCGCGCAGCGGGAGGCGACCATTCAGGCCAAGCTTCATCGGGAGAACGAGTCGCTGACCGCCGCCGAGGTGCAGGCCCACCGGGCACGCGACCAGGCCCAGGAAGCCGACCAGGAGCTGCGCGCGCTCGCGTCCCGCCTTGGGCTGGAGGCCGAGCCTGCGAGCGACGAGCTCGGTGCCGAGCGGCGCGAGTGGCTCGTGCAGCGGATCGAACGGCTCCATCGGCGCCGCGAGCAGCTCGGGCCCGTGAACCCGCTCGCCCAAGAGGAATACCGTGAGGCGGTTGAGCACGTCGAGGAGCTCGAGCGCCAGCGCGAGGACCTCGAGACGGCGTTGCGCGAGCTGGAGAAGCTGATCTGCGACACCGATCGCCAGATTCGCGACGCCTTCGAGCAGACCTTCGAGGCCACCGCGCGTAACTTCGAGGAGCTCGTCCCCAAACTGTTTCCGGGCGGGCGAGGCCGGTTGCGTCTCGTGCGCGAGCGCGAAGCCCCACCGCGGATGCTGGGGGGGCAGGATGGGGCAGCCGACGAGGTCGAAGTCGAGCCGGAGACCGAGGCCGAGGACGACGTCCTGGGCGTCGAGATCGAGATAACCCCCGCGGGCAAGGACATGAAGCGCCTGTCCCTGCTCTCGGGCGGCGAAAAGTCGATGACGGCGATGGCCTTTCTGTTCGCCGTTTTTCTGGCCCGTCCATGCCCCTTCTACATCCTGGACGAGGTCGAGGCGGCACTCGACGACCTCAACATCGATCGCTTCCTCGACCTCCTGCGTGCCTATTCCAAGCGCGCCCAATTCATCGTCGTCACGCATCAGAAGCGGACAATGGAAGCCGCCGACTCGCTGTACGGAGTCTCGATGGGCGCCGATGGAATCTCGAAGGTGATCTCGCGCCGCCTGCCCGCCCAGGCGGCGGCCTAGCCGGCAAGTCGGCCGCGCCTCGCGGCTCGATCACCTGGCCAAAGGTCGCTCAGGCGGACGCGCTCCAGAAGGAGCGCGCGCACCGTTTCAAGTCTGTGGGGGTTCGATGCGTTCGCCACAGTGGGTGAGGTCGTAGCCGCCGAAGTGGGCGACGCGTTCGGTGAAGGCTTTAGTGATGAGTAGGTCCGCGAGTGCGCTGATGCCGGGGTGATCGAGCCAGCGTTCGGCGGCCCAGATCTCCACCACGTGGTCTTCGAGCGCGAGGAAGCGTAGGTCGAATGCCTGAGCCGCTCCTTCGGTGGTGATCGCTGCGCCCTCGAGCGTCGCGGCGAGCCTTGCGGCGTCGAGGTGTCCGCTTGCGCGTGGGCCGGGTGGGGCTCGTCCGATACCGACCGCGGCGCGTGCGCGTTCGAGCGCTTGCTGGCTGGCGGCCGCGGGGTCGCGCTGAGCGAGCGGCACGTCGCTGCGCAGGAGAGCTTCGAGTGAGCGGTCGCGGAGTTTCGGTACGGCAGCTAGTCCGACTTGCCAGTGAGCGAGCTGCCAGCGGATCACGGGTGCGGGTGGATCGGGCAGGTTGTGCGGGAGGCCGTGCACCACGGCGGCGTGGACAGTGCCGGCGGCGAGTGCGCGCAGGCTGGTATCGGTTGGCGCGGAGATCGCGAGCAGGCTGCGGGGCCCGAGCCCGGTGAGCATCGCTTCGGCGACGCCGATCGCTGGATCGCAGCCCGCGAGGACTGTCCCGGCGGGGCTTGCGCCGGGGAACAGGTGCAGCTGGCCGGCTTCGAGCACCCCGTCGGGTGTCGCCCAGGCGGCGCCAGCGATCCCATGGTCGGCGAGCTCCGCTGCGACGAGCTGATCGGCGACTCGACCGAGGCGCAGGGGGACGCCGTCACGCAGGTGCCCGCCGAGCGCGGCGACGACCTGGGGTGGCTTGGCCGCGAACAGGTCCTCGACGGTCGTTGCGAGCGCGTGAGCTAGACCGAGCGCGGCGTCGACCGCTGGCGCGTTGCGCCCGGCTTCGACTGCAGCAATGAGCTGGCGGCTGACGCCGGCCCGCGCGGCCAGTTCGCCTTGCGTCAGCCCGCACGCCAGGCGGCGTTCACGCAGGGAAGCGGATCCGGGCGTCGTCGTCATTGCCAGGATCCTAGTAGGCTGCTCAAATTCTGTCTCAGCTGCGGAGGACTCAGTGATGGATGCGATGTGGTTCAAGCGGTCCGCTGTGGTGCTTGGCGCGATCGCGGTTTCGGCGTTCGCCGTGGGCTGCGGATCGAGCTCTGTCACCCCGTCGACGGGCGCTAGGACGTCGGCGAGCACGACGGCGGCTGGTAGCTCGCAGCCGACGGTGTTCGCGGCGGCGTCCCTGACCAAGGTCTTCCCGATCATCGACCCGACCGCGAAGTACACCTTCGGCGGCTCGGGGATGCTCGAGACACAGATCGAGCAGGGCGCTCCGGCGGACGTGTTCGCGGCCGCGAGCCCGAAGCAGCCGACGGCGCTGTATGCGAAGGGGCTGGTCGAGAAGCCGGTGCAGTTCGCGACCAACACGCTCGTGCTGATCGTGCCGAAAAGCAACCCGGCTCATGTCGCGTCGGTCAACGACATCACTAAGCCGGGCGTCAAGCTTGTGATCTGCAACGCCACCGTCCCCTGCGGGGACGATGCCCGGACCGCGTTCATGAACCTCGGGATCACGACCGCCGCGATGAAGAACGTCGCCAGCCAGACGACGGACGTGACCCAGACCGTCACCGAGGTCGCGCTCGGGGAGGCCGACGCCGGGTTCGTCTACATCACCGACGCGAAGGCGGCGGCCGGCAAGGTGATACCGATCACGTTGCCGGCGAAGGCCAAGCCGCTCGCGAAAGACTTCATCACCGTAGTCAAGGCGAGCAAGAACCAGTCCGCAGCTAAGGCGTTCGTCCAGGAGGTCCTCTCGAGCAAGGGACAGGCGGCTCTCCAAGCGGCAGGGTTTGGGAAGCCGTGATTTCTGGCGCCGGCCGGGGCGCGCTGTTTGACAGCGCCGACGCTCCAGCGCCGAGGGTCTCGGCGCTCGGGCGCTTCGCCGTGACCGTCGGCGCGGCTGTCGTGATCGCGGTGGTGCTGGCGTTCCTGATCGTCCCGATCGTCGCGCTCGTGACCTATCAGCCGCCGCGCGAGCTGATCGACGGGTTCGCGACAAAGGTCGCGACCGACGCGATCCTCGTCTCCCTGAAGACCAACGGGATCGCGTTCGCCTTGATGATCGCGTTCGGCACCCCGTTCGCATACATCCTGGCAAGGCGTCGGTTCGCCGGGCGCAGCGTCGTGATCACGCTGATCGAGCTGCCGCTCGTGATGCCGCCCGCGGTCGCCGGGCTTGCGTTGCTGGTCGCGTTCGGGCGCTTCGGACTGCTCGGGCACACCCTCAGGGTGCTCGGAGTCGACCTGGCGTTCACCCAGGCGGCTGTCGTGATCGCGATCGTGTTCGTCGCGTGCCCGTTCTACCTGCGGGGGGCGATCGCCGCGTTCGAGGCCATCGACGAGACGCTGATCGACGTCGCGGGCACGCTTGGCGCCGGACCAGTCCGCAGGATGCTGCAGGTCGCGGTCCCGCTCGCCAGCGGCGGCCTCGGCGCGGCGGCAGCGGTCGCGTTCGCGCGGGGGATCGGCGAGTTCGGTGCGACGATCCTGTTCGCCGGCAGCTTGGAGGGAACCACCCAGACGCTGCCGCTCGCGGTCTACTCGCTGTTCGATGCCAATCTTGATCAGGCGATCTCGATCGGCGTGCTGCTGATCATCGTCAGCGCCGCGATCCTGCTCACCTCCAAGCTCCTGGGCCAATCGTGGACTTTTTCGACATCGACATCATCCTCCCGCGGCGACAGTTCGATCTCCGCGCGGCGCTGACCCTCGGAGCTGAAACGATCGCGCTCGTCGGCGCGTCGGGCGCGGGGAAGACCTCGCTGCTACGAACGGCCGCCGGCCTCGAACGGCCCACCGCCGGGCACATTACTCTCGGGAGAGAGCTGTGGTTCGACGCCACCCGAAAAGTTCACTGGAGCGCCGAGCGCCGCCGGGTCGGGTACCTCCCCCAGGATTACGGGCTGTTTCCGCACCTCACCATCGCCGGAAACGTTCGCTTTGCCGGCAAGTGCGACCGCCCGGACCTGCTCGATCGGCTCGGCATCGCACACCTCGCCAGCGCACGGCCGCAGCAGCTCTCAGGCGGCGAGCGTCAACGCGTCGCGCTCGCTCGCGCCCTCGCCCGCGAACCACGCGTATTGCTGCTCGACGAGCCGTTCGGCGCGCTGGACGCGGCTACGCGCAAGCAGGTACGCGACGAGCTCGGCGACGAGCTCATCGAGTTGAAGCTCCCGACGCTGCTCGTCACCCACGCATTCGACGACGCGATCGCTCTCGCCCAACGCATCGGCGTGATCGACAACGGCATCCTCGTGCAACTCGACCAGCCGGACCGGTTGCTGCGCGCGCCCGCCAACGCGATGGTCGCGCGGCTGACCGGCGCCAACGTTGTCGATGGGAACGCGACACCAGCCAGGACGGGTTCTGTCGTGCGGCTCGGCGGCGGCGGCCAGCTGGCAAGCTCCACGCGCGCCAACGGGCCGGTGCAGATCGCCGTGCATCCGTGGGAGCTCGAGCTCGCCGACCCCGAAACCAGCACGCTGACCGACACCATCCTCAGCGTCCGTCAAGACCGCGGCGCGCTCATGGTCAGACTCACACGCTTCACGGTTCAAACCCCGCCCCGGACCGACACCGGTTCCCTGATCGCCCAAGGCGCAACCGTTGGCCTCCGAGCGGCGCCATCCGACGTACGCGTGCTGCCCCGAACCGTGACCCGCGACCCCGGAAAGGCCAACGTTACGAACTACGACGCTGATGGATTGCTGGCGGCCGCCTCGCGCGACCACGCCGAGCAGCAGGCCGCGACTGAGCGGCGCTGAGAGCCTCCCGCGGCGAAATCGGGCGTCCGAGGCGGCGCTGGTAACGTCGCCCGCCGCATGGCTCGTGACTGGAACGACCTCTTCATCCTCGACGGCGACTCGCCTGCCGCTGAGGACGGCCCGGCCGAGCCTGAGCAGCGCCGTCTTGGGCGCTTCCGGCGGCTGCGGGAGAACCTGCGCAAGACCCGCCAGGCGCTCACCTCCGAGATCCAGGCGACGCTGTTCGAGGACTTGAGCGACGAGACCTGGGAGCGGCTGGAGGAGGCGCTGATCTACGCGGACGTCGGCGCGCGAACGACCGCTGAAGTCGTCGGGCAGCTGGAGCGCGAGGCCACCGAAGGCAAGCTTTCAGGTGGCGAGCAGCTCACCGAGCGGCTCGTCGAGCTGCTGGCGGCGATCGCGCGGACGGGGGAGGAGCGGATCGACATCCGGCCGGTGCCGACCGTGATCCTGGTAGCTGGCGTCAACGGGACCGGCAAGACCACGACGATCGGGAAGCTGGCCTGGCATCTGCAGAACGAGCTCGGCCGCTCCGTCGTGCTCGGCGGCGCCGACACGTTCCGAGCCGCGGGCATCGAGCAGTTGGAAATCTGGGCGCGGCGCGCCGGCGCATCGTTCGTCACGCGAAGCGCCGGTGCCGACCCCGGAGCTGTCGCTTACGACGCGATCGAGGCGGCGCGCCGAGACCACGCGGATGTCGTGATCATCGATACCGCCGGCCGGTTGCATACGCAGACCGACCTTATGGCTGAGCTGCAGAAGGTGCGCCGCGTGGTCGCCAAGCAGATGGGCGACGCGCCCCACGAGACGCTGCTGACGGTCGATGCCACGACGGGCCAGAACGGGCTGCGCCAGGCACGGCTGTTCTCCGAAGCGGTGGAGGTCAGCGGTCTGGTCCTGACGAAGCTCGACGGAACGGCGAAGGGCGGGATTGCGCTAGCGATCGCGCACGAACTGGGAATTCCAGTCAAGCTGATAGGCGTCGGTGAGCAGCTCGAGGATCTACGCCCGTTCGAGCCGACGGAGTTCGCGCGGGCGCTGGTCGGAGCCTGAGCGGCGGGCCGTCGTCTGGGCGATAGCCTGAGACGAAGATGTTCGACAGTCTCTCGGACAAGCTTCAGACGACCCTCTCGGACGTCCGTGGCCGCGGCACGCTGACCGAGGCCGACGTGTCGGCCGCGATGCGGGAGATCCGACTCGCGCTGCTCGAAGCAGACGTCAACTTCAAGGTCGTCAAAAGCTTCACCGACGCGGTCAGGAAGCGCGCGATGGGGGCGGACGTGATCGGTCAGTTGAACCCTGGCCAGCAGGTCGTGAAGATCGTCTCCGACGAGCTGACCGAGCTGATGGGCAGCGCCGCACGGGACCTCTCGTTCTCGCCGCGCCCCCCGACAATCGTGGTGATGGCCGGCTTGCAGGGCTCCGGCAAGACCACCGCGAGCGCCAAGCTCGCGCGCTACCTGCGCGAGGAACATTCCTCATCTGTAGCCGTGGCGGCGTGCGACGTCTACCGCCCGGCTGCGGTGGAGCAGCTGATCAAGGTCGGTACGCAGGCCGGAGCGGACGTCTACGAGCAGGGCACTGACCGCGACCCGGTCAAGATCGCCGCGTGGGCCCGTGACCGCGCGCAGAAAGAGGGCAAGGACGTGCTGATCATCGACACCAGCGGGCGGCTGCACGTTGACCGGGAGCTGATGGCTGAGCTGGCCGATATCAACAAGGCGGTCAGACCCCACGATGTGCTGCTCGTGCTGGACGCGATGACCGGACAGGATGCGGTCGCGGTCGCCGAGCAGTTTGCCGACGTGGCCGACTTCGACGGCGTCGTGCTGACAAAGCTGGACGGCGACGCCCGGGGCGGCGCCGCCTTGTCGGTCAAGGCGATCACCGGTAAGCCGATTCTGTTCGCGTCCACCGGCGAGAAGCTCGACCAGTTCGAGCGCTTTCATCCCGACCGCATGGCGCAGCGCATCCTGGGGATGGGTGACGTCATGACGCTGATCGAGAAAGCTCAGGACGCCTACGATGATCGCCAGGCCGCCGAACTCGAGCGCAAGCTCCGTAAGCAGGAGTTCGGGCTCGACGACTTCCTCGAGCAGATGCGCCAGGTGAGGCGCCTCGGGCCGCTGCAGTCGTTGCTGGGGATGATTCCCGGGCTTGGCAAGGAGATGCGCGGGGTGCAGGTCGACGAGCGCGAGTTCGACCGCGTTCAGGCGATCATCCTCTCGATGACGCCGTACGAGCGACGCCGTCCCGAGCTGATCAAGGGATCGCGCCGGCTGCGTATAGCCCGTGGTTCCGGGACAAACGTGCAGGCCGTCAAGCAGCTGATCAAGCAGTTCGAGCAGATGCGAAAGGTGATGCGGCAGGTCGCCCAGGGACGGATGCCCGATCTAGGTTCGCTCATGCGCCAGGGGCGCTGAGCTCTGCCGAGCTATGCGCCAGGGGCGCTGAGCTCTGCCGAGCTATGCGCCAGGGGCGCTGAGCTCTGCCGAGCCGAGTGCCAGGGGCGCTGAGCTCTGCCGAGCCGCTAAGCTCAGCCGCCGCATGTCAGTGAGACTCAGGCTAACCAGGGTAGGCAGCCGCAAGAACCCGATCTGGCGGGTCGTGGTGGCCGATCAACGCGCCAAGCGCGACGGGCGCGTAATCGAGACCGTGGGGCACTACAACCCTCAGACGACCCCATCCACGATCACCCTCGACGAGGAGCGAGTTCGCAACTGGCTGGCACGCGGCGCCCAGCCGAGCACGACCGTTCGCAAGCTCCTCCATATACAGGGCATCCGTTAGCTCCGCTGCGCCCAAGGCGATGAAGGCGCTGCTCGAGTATTTGACCCGCGGACTCGTCGAGCGGACGGCCGAAGTGCGGGTTGAGGAGACCTCCGAAGACGACGGTTCGATAGTGCTCGAGCTGTCGGTCGCCGCAGACGACTACGGCAACGTCATCGGTCGCGGAGGACGCACAGCACAGGCCCTGCGAACCGTCATCAAGGCAGCCGCCGTCAAAGACGGCCGCCGCGTGTTCGTGGACATCGTCGACGCTGAATGAGCCTCCGCGCCGAGAGGCGTCCGATGCTGGGCGCGGGTCGCATCGGACGTCCCCACGGCCTCGATGGCAGCTTCCACGTCATCCAACCCAACCCGGCGCTATTGACGGCCGGCCAGCACCTGCTTGTTGGGCAGACGCCGGCGGTGATCGCCGAGCGGAAAGGCACCTCCCAGCGGCCGATCGTGCGCCTTATCCAGCTCGCCGACCGCGCGGCCGTGGAGAGCGTTCGCGGCGAACCGCTGGTGGTGCGCCGCGAGCACGCGCCCGAGCTCGGCGAGGATGAGTGGTGGGCGGAGGATCTCGAAGGCTGCGTCGTTCGCCAGGGCACGCGCATCGTCGGCACGGTGACCCGGCTCATCTCACTGCCCTCCTGCGAGGCGCTCGAGGTAGGCGGTGGCGACGGCGGCCCCGGGCTGCTCGTGCCGCTGGTCGTGGACGCGGTTCTGGCAGTCGACGTCGAAACACGTGAGATCGAGATCGACCTCGGGTTTCTCGACGCCTAACGGCTGATGGAGATCGATGTATTCACGCTGTTCCCCGACGCGTTCGGCTGGTTCGAGCGCCAGCGCCATATAGCCAACGCTCGGACCCGCGGACACACGCTGGCCTACGTCAACTATCGAGATCACACGCCGCTCAACGCCGGTCAGGTGGACGACACGCCCTTCGGCGGCGGCGCCGGAATGGTGCTCCGAGTCGACGTGGTCGAGGCGGCACTGAGATGGCGCTATGGAGCCGATCCCGCGCAACTGCCGGCTCAGCGCCGCGTGATCGCGCTGACGCCGAGCGGGCGGTTGCTCGACGACGGGCTGGTCGATGAGCTCGCCGGCGAACCCTCGTTGAGCTTGCTGTGCGGGCGCTACGAGGGCTTCGACGAGCGAATTCTCGAGCACTATTGCAGCGACCGCTTGTCGATCGGCCGGTATGTGCTTGCGGGCGGCGAGCTCGCGGCCATGGTCGTCTGTGACGCAGTCATACGCAAGCTTCCTGGCGCGCTCGGTCACTTCGCATCGGCGATCGAGGAGTCGTTCAGCAAGGCCCTGGAGGGCGGGCCCGAATACCCGCATTACACGCGGCCCGCGGAGCATCGCGGATGGCGGGTGCCCGAGGTGCTTCTCTCCGGCCATCACGCCGAGATCCGGGATTGGAGGCTCGCCGAGAGCCGTTCGCGGGCGTCAGGTGGTCCGCTACCATAGGGCGCCCGCGCGGGCGGCTCTTTCCCTGGGCCTCTTACGAGCCTCTCGCCGCGCGGCCACGCTCGCTTGCCATGAGTACCGCCATCGACAGCCTTGAGCGCTCGCAACTCCGCCGGGTGCCGCGTTTCACCGCCGGCGATCGCCTTCGCGTCCACTTTCAGGTGACCGAAGGAACCCGCCGCCGCACGCAGGTCTTCGAGGGCGTCGTGATCAAGCGTCAAGGACACGGAGCGCGCGAGACGTTCACGGTTCGCAAGCAGTCGTTCGGGGTCGGGGTGGAGCGAACCTTCCCGCTGCATTCCCCGAAGATCGAGCGGATCGAGGTGGCCGCCAGGGGAGAGGTGCGGCGCGCGAAGTTGTACTACCTGCGCGAACGCGTCGGCAAGCGGGCCCGTGTTCGCGAACGGCGCTCGACCGGGCCGGAGGAGATCGTCGAGCGCGAGCTGCTGTACGCGGAGCCGTTCGAGGTAGAGCCGTCCGAGGCGGATACCGCCGCAGAGCCGTCCGAGGCCGATCAGGGCGCGGCTGAGACCGACGCCGACCCGCCCGAGGCGGAGACCGGGATTGAGGAGCAGCGGACGCACGCGCGAGCGAGCCGGAACCCGGCGAAACCGAGCCGGCCGATGCCGCCGAAGCGCCGGATGAGGAGTCCGCAGCATCTGACTCCCGGACGGCGGCGCAGGACGCCGGCCCGGCGGCAGAGAATGCCGCCGGCGAAGCCTAGGTGTGACCCGCACGCAGCGGTCGCTGACCGGCTCGCTGCTCGAGCTGGTGGCGATTGTCGCCGCGGCACTCGTTCTGGCGCTCCTGATCCAGGCGTTCGTGGTGAAGCCCTATCGCATCCCCAGCGGATCGATGGAGCCAACGCTGGGGATCGGTCAGCGGATCCTGGTAGATCGGATCGAAACTCATTTCGCCTCCCCCCACATCGGTGAGATCCTCGTGTTTCATCCCCCGAGCGCGTACGCCCAGGGTTGCGCTGACGCCAACGAGGGACAGAACGACTCGGGGCAGGACAGCCTCAAGGCGTGCGACGTAGCCTGGAGGCGACCTTCTTCTCAGACGTTCGTCAAGCGCGTGGTCGGGTTGCCGGGGGACCGGATCTCGGTCCGTGGCGGGCACGTGATCCGCGACGGCGTGCCCGAGCAGGATTCCTACATAGAGGGCTGTGACGGCTCCGGTTCGTGCGACTTCCCGGATACGATCACGGTTCCGCGGGGTGAGTACTTCATGATGGGCGACAATCGCGGCGAGTCCGACGACAGCAGGTTCTGGGGTCCGATCCCCAGGGCGTGGATCATCGGACAGGCTTTCTTCACCTACTGGCCCCCCGACCGCATCGGACCCCTCTGAACATGGCCCGCCGCAGCACCACCGTCGCCAGATCGGGCGTCAAGTCGCTGTTCGAGCTCATCGTGACGGTCGCGATCGCGATCGGTCTGGCGCTCCTGATCCAGGCGTTCGTGGTGAAGCCCTATCGCATCCCGAGCGGATCGATGGAGCCCACGCTCACCATCAACCAGCGGGTGCTAGCCAACCGGTTGATCGCGCATCCGAGCGTGGGGGACATCGTCGTCTTTCATCCGCCAGTCGGCGCCGAGCAGGGGGACGGCGTCTGCGGCGACTCCAACGAGGGAGCCGGTCACTCGCAGCCATGCGGTGTTCCGACAGCCACCGAATCCTCGACGACGTTCATCAAACGGGTCGTCGCGGGGCCCGGAGACCGAATCGAGATCAGTGGCGGTCACGTGATACGGAACGGCGTCAGGGAAAAGGACACGTATATCGCGTCGTGCGGCGGTGCGCCGGAATGCGACTTTCCCAAGCCGATCGTCGTTCCGGCCGGGGATTACTTCATGATGGGAGACAACCGTGGCCAGTCCGACGACAGCAGGTTCTGGGGACCGGTCCCGGACAAATGGATCATCGGTGTTGCCTTCTTCACCTATTGGCCACCAGACCGGATCGGATTCCTCTGAGGGCCTAGCCAGGAGCAGGCGCCCGCGGTCCACGGGACGACGGCTGTTCGCCTTCGACCGCTCGTTCGGCGTCCGGTACGTCGCCGGTGCCGACGAGGCCGGCCGCGGCTGTCTGGCCGGCCCGCTCGTGGTGGCCGCGGTCCTGTTTGACCTCGAGCGGCTGAAGCCGTCCGACGTGCGCGCGCTTGGGGCGCTGAACGATTCCAAGCAGCACACTTCGGACGGTCGCGCGCAACTTTTCCCCCTGATCCTCCGACTCGCCGCACGCGTCGCGATCATCACCCGCTGCGCACCGGGGATCGACGCCAGGGGGCTTCACGTCACGAATCTCGCAGGGTTGCGGGACGCCCTGCGCCGTGTAGCGCGCGAACCGTGCGTGTGCCTCAGCGACGGTTTCTCGCTGGGCCAGTTCTCCCACCGGCAACAGGCAGTCGTCGGCGGGGACGCCCGCAGCGCCGCGATCGCGGCCGCATCGGTGATCGCCAAGGAGACCCGTGACCGCTACATGCGACGGGCCGACGCCGCCCATCCCGGGTTTCAGTTCGCCCAGCACGTCGGCTACGCCACGCCCGAGCATCGCGAGGCCATAGAGCGGCTCGGGGTATCGCCGCTGCACCGCCTGTCGTTCCAGTCGGCGGCTTACCAGCAGCTGCGGCTCTAGCAGCTCTCAGAACGCGCCCTCGAGGTGCTCGAGTCCAGCCAACTCGCCGCGCGCGTCGAAGGTGACGCCGATGGCGTCGAAGCGCAGAACCGGTGCGAACGGACGCTGCCCGCGCTCGGCGAGCCACTGGTGCGCCATGCGCCGCACCTGGGCGCGCTTACGAGGATGCAGCGAGTCGAATGGCCGGAGTCCTGAAGTGGTGAGCCGCCGGGATTTGACCTCGCAGAAGGCGAGCGTGCGCCCATCGAACGCGACTATGTCCAGCTCGCCCCACCGGGTCCGGTAATTGCGCTCGACGATTTCAAATCCCCGCCTGACCAGGTGCTCTGCGGCTAATTGCTCGCCCCGCGGTCCCAGCAGGCGGCAGCGATCCTCGCTCACCCACCTGACGCTACGCCGCAAAGGGTGACGCGTGGGTGACGAGCTGAATCAATCGCGCCCCCACCGGCCGCGCGAATCGGCTCGTTTTTGTCACGCACCGTGACCCACGCGCACGCCGACTCCGCCTAGCGTCAGCTGCCGTGCTGGCCCGCGTCTGCACGTTTGCGATCGACGGCGTCGACCCGCGGAAGGTCTGGGTCGAGGTCGACATCCGCGCTGGGCTGCCGTCCTTCACCATCGTCGGGCTCGCCGACGCCGCGGTCAGGGAGTCCCGCGAACGGGTCCGCTCGGCCGTCCAGAACTGCGGTTTCGAGTTTCCGCAGATGAGGATCACGGCCAACCTAGCGCCGGCGTTCCTGCGTAAGGTCGGCCCCGGCTTCGACGCGGCGTTGGCCGTCGGCCTACTCGCGGCCAGCGGGCAAATACCAGCGGAGGCACTCAAAGCCTACGCGGTATTCGGCGAGCTCTCGCTGAGCGGCGATCTGCGCGACTCCCCGGGCGCTCTCGCGGTTGCCGAGGGTGCGCGACGGGCGGGAATCGGCCGCTTGATCGTTCCCCGCGAGCGGGCGCACGAGGCGGCGATCGTGGCCGGGGTCGAGGTAGTGGCCGTCTCGAGCCTCCGGGCTGCCGCGGCCGTGCTGAAGGGCGCCCCGCCTCCGTCCCTGCCCGCTCCGCCAACCGGTGTGCGGGTGGCGCCGGAGGACGACGACCTCTGCGATGTCCGCGGTCACGCGGCGCCCCTATTGGCGCTGCAGGTCGCCGCCGCCGGAGCACACAACCTGCTGCTCGAGGGCCCGCCGGGAACCGGGAAGACGATGCTCGCGCGCCGCCTTGCGTCGATCCTGCCTGCGATGACCAGGGACGAGGCGATTGAGGTCACGCGCATCCACAGCGTGGCCGGGATCCACGCAGGCGGGCTGATCGACAGCCGGCCGTTCAGAGCCCCGCATCACACGATCTCGGCCGCTGGCCTTGTCGGCGGCGGGTCGCTGCCGCGGCCGGGCGAGGCGACGCTCGCCCACCAGGGTGTCCTGTTCCTGGATGAGCTCTCGGAGTTTCAGCGTTCGAGCCTCGACGCGCTTCGCCAACCGCTCGAGGACGGCAGCGTGACGATCGTGCGAGGCCAGCGGGCACTGCTGTTTCCCACGAGGTTCATGTTGGTGGCGGCGACCAACCCGTGCCCCTGTGGATTCGCCGGCGTGGAGGACAAGTGCAGGTGCGCCGAGACCGACCTGCGCCGTCACCGGCGAAAGCTCTCTGGACCGCTGCTTGACCGGCTGGACTTGCTGGTCAGCGTGCAGCGGCCAACCGAGGCGGATCTGCGTGCACCGCCCGCGATCGACTCGGCGTCGGCACGCGACCGTGTGGCCAGAGCACGCGTGCTGCAGCGCTCTCGGCTCGCCGGCACAGCGGCGGGCAGCAACGGTGAGATGGACGTGCGGCTCGTGCGGCGCCATGTGCGGCTGGAGCTGGAAGCCGAGCGCTCGCTGGCTCATGCCTACGCCATCGGTGCGCTCAGCGCCCGCGGACGGCATCGTGTGCTGCGGGTCGCCCAGACCCTCGCGGACCTCGACGGTCGCGAGCGCGTCACGCGCGAGCATGTCCTGACCGCGCTCGCACTGCGCCAACGCGTTGGAGACCAGGAAACGCTTGCGGCATGAGCCGGCTGGCGAATGTGGAGGCGCTTGCGGCGTGAGCGCGACCCCGCAAATCCGAGCCTGCGGGCGATGCGTCAAACGCTCGTGGCTCCTCGGTCGGTTGGCTGGACACCTCGACTCCGAACGCGCGCGTCTCGAGGGCGCCCTGGCGCTATCCGATCGTGAGCTGATCCTGGCGCTGGCGGGCAACCAGCGAAACCAGATGCTCGACGAGTATCGCCGTGTCGAGTCCTCCGTGCTGCGAGCACGCGCCCGCCAGTCGGGCCTGGAGCTGATCTGCGCCTGCCAGAGCGACTATCCAGAGCGGCTGCGCGGCTTTCCCAGTGCCCCGGCGGCGCTGTACGTGGCCGGGGGCCTCGAGCGCTTCCTCGAGCTGGTCTCAGCCGATCCTGTGGCGATCGTCGGCGCGAGGCGGGCGTCGGGGTACGGTCTACAGACGTCGCGCTCGTTGGGTAGAGGGCTCGGGCGCGCCGCTGTGACGGTTCTCAGCGGGATGGCGATCGGAGTCGACGCCGCGGCTCACGCCGGTGCGTTGGAGGCGGGCGGTGCGACCATCGCCGTGCTTCCGGCAGGTGCGGATCGCCCCTATCCGCCCGCAAAGCGCGACCTCTGCAGGCGTATCGTCGCTGAGGGTGCGGTCGTATCAGAGCTCCCGCCGGGCACGGCCGTACGCCGCTGGACCTTTCCGGCCCGCAATCGAATCATCGCGGCACTGGCGGCGGCGACGATCGTGGTCGAGGCCGGCGAGCGTTCTGGCGCGCTGGTGACTGCGGCCCGTGCACTCGAGCTCGGCCGGGCGCTGGGTGCCGTTCCAGGGCGAATCACTTCCCCGTTGGCCGCGGGATCGAACGACTTGATCGCGAGGGGCGCCAGGATGGTGCGCGGAACGCAAGACGTGCTCGACCTGCTGTTCGGCGAAGGCACCATTACCGCCGCGATGGAGCATCGGGACCCGCTGAACCCCGAGCTTCACCGACTGCTGCGAGCGATCGGCGAAGGCGAGGACACGGTCGCGGCGCTCACCCGGGCGGGGCTGACACCGGAGGAGGGCCTCGCTGCCCTGGGTGCCCTCGAGCTGGCGGGATACGTACGGCGCGAGGCGGGCGGGAGGTACGGGCTTGTCCCCTAACCTCGGGCCGCGACGATTGGGGGTGATGGATGAGACGCAGAATTATTCGAACAACCGTCCCACGAGTCCCGCACGTATTCCTCCACGGAGTCCGATGAGCCCATGAGCGCAGCCAGGCGTATCCCGCGCGTGCTCTCGATCGCCGGCTCTGACTCCGGCGCCGGTGCCGGGATCCAGGCCGATCTCAAGGCATTCGCCGCGTGCGGCGTGCACGGGATGACCGCCATCACCGCGATCACCGCACAGAACACGGTGGGGGTGAGCGCCGTCCACGCGATCCCGCCCCAGACGATCGTGGCCCAGGTTCGCGCTGTGGCATCAGACATTGGCTTGGACGCGGTGAAGATCGGAATGCTGGGAACCGTGCCGACGATCGACGCCGTGACCGGAGCGCTCGACGAGCTTCAGCCCGGGATCCCCGTCGTCCTCGATCCGGTGATGGTGGCCGAGTCCGGAGCCGACCTGCTCGAGCCCGCCGCCCGCGGCGCGCTGGTCGAGCGTCTGCTGCCGAAGGCCAGCGTGGCCACCCCCAACCTCCCCGAGGCCCGGGTCCTGAGCGGCCTGAGCGACGGTTCGGCGCACGAGCTGGCCCGCGCCGTGCACGCGCTCGGGCCGCGCGCCGTCGTCGTTACAGGCGGCCACGGCGCCCAGGCCACCGACGTGTTCTTCGACGGCTCGCGTACCGTCGAGTTGCCGGGCGAGCGCTATCCAGACGGAGCGGCTCACGGATCGGGCTGCACCCATTCCTCGGTACTGGCAGCGGCCCTGGCATGGGGGCTCGACCCGCTCACGGCCGCGGAGCGGGCGAAGGAGCTGGCTGCGTTCGCCGTCCGCCACGGGCTGCGCGAGATCGGGGCCGGCGCCGGTCCGGTCGACGTCCTCGGTCTCTCTGGTCGGGCCTTTCCTTTGACATAATGTTCGTGTGCGTTTCCTGAGGATGAGGCCAGGCCACGGCGAGGTGTTGATCGCCGAGGGCGATGTCGAGCTTGCCGAAGACCAGCAGCGGCTTATCGAGGAGTTCAGGCGCCAGTTGGACCAGGGGCTCTGGGCAGCAGTCCCGTCCGAGGGCGCCGCGGGACGGCGACGGGCGGCTATGGTCCGCTCGTTCGACGAGGTCCCGCGTGACGCGGAGCGGGTGATCTTCTTCCCGCGGGCCGCGGGGGGCAGGTAGGCGGCCGCGGATGCTCCTGGCGCTCGCGGCGACCGCCCTCGTCGTGCTCGCGCTACTGGCAGAGGAGCTGATGCCGAAAATCGAGCATGCATGGGCGCGGCATCGCGCCCGCACGCGTCGCGTGCCCGCGATCGACTATGACCCGGGTCGCGAGCGCCGCGCCGAGCAGCGGGCCCGCGAGCTGCTGCGCTCGTGCGTGGGCGAGGAGGAGTGGGCGATGTATCGCGACCTGGGCTTCATCCGCGTCTGGGGCTCCCAGGCCGACGGCCCCGACCAGGCCGGAGGAACCGGCGGCGCGCCTTACGCCTACCTCATCTATCCCCACAAGGCGGTCGTGGCGTACCTCGCGCAGACCCACCGTCTGCTGAACGAGTACTGCGTGACGTTTCCCGATCAGACGCGCCCATACGGGAGCACGATGCTGCCCGATTCGGATGACGTGCTGGCCAAGTGGATGGCGCTCACGGGCGACGAGCGACGGCTGATCTCCACCGCCAACATGCATCTGCCGGGCCGTCAGCTCGACCCGGTAAAGGTCAAGCGCGATTTGTGGCGGCTCTCTCAGTGGGAGCGGGCCCGGATGCGCAATCGCAGCTCCTCCCAGCGCGCGGCGTACTGAGCTCGTCCCTGCGCCCACGCTGAGCACTTCCTGCGCCCGCGCTGAGCACTTCCTGCGCCGGCGCTGAGCTCGTCCCTGCGCCGGCGCTGAGCTCTTCCTGCGCCCGCGCTGAGCACTTCCTGCGCCCGCGCTGAGCGAACTTCCTGCGCCCGCGCTGAGCTCGTCCCTGCGCCCGCGCTGAGCTCGTCCCCTGCACGCGCGCTGAGCACTACCTGCGCCCGCGCTGAGCGGTCCCTGCACGCGCGGCATCCCTGCACGCCGCGCCGACGTGCACAACCCCACAAAGCACGTACGATCCTCCGCCATCGTGAGCTTTGGCATGGGATACATGCGCGAACTCACAACACTCAGATCCGCCGAGAGAAATGTGAGGTTTCGCATGGCCGCCACCCTCGTCCGCACGCCCGACCACGCCGCGAAGCCCTGAAGGCGCCGGCCTACGGCGTGCCGGTAGATTCCCCGCCCTCATGGTTCCTTTTGCAATTCCTCACCCGCTCCGCGGCTGCGAATCTTCGACTGACGGCGTCCTCGGAGCGCGACGTAGCGCCGCTACGCCTCTGTTCCTGCGTCCTTGCCACGCTCGATTCTCGCTCGCGAACCGTGCAATGACTTGCACGAGGAACTTCTCGTGACCCCAGACCTGGATCTCAAGCACCGCAGCCGGGCGCTCACCGAAGGTCCGGGACGCGCGCCGGCGAGGGCCTACCTCAAGGGGATCGGCTACGACGACGAGGCGCTCTCAAAGCCGCTCGTCGCGGTCGCCAACACCTGGATCGAGACGATGCCCTGCAACTTCCACCTGCGGGCGCTGGCGGCCAAGGTCAAGGATGGGATCCGAGCGGCCGGCGGCACGCCCATGGAGCTGAACACGATCGCGATCTCCGACGGGATCACGATGGGTACCGCTGGCATGCGCGCCTCGTTGACGAGCCGCGAGCTGATCGCGGACTCGATCGAGCTCGTCTGTGACGCCCACATGTTCGACGCCGTTGTCGCGATCTCCGGCTGCGACAAGACCATTCCGGGGACGGTGATGGCCCTTTGCCGGCTCGATGTGCCGAGCCTGATGCTCTACGGCGGCTCGATCCTGCCCGGCCATTACCGCGGCCATCGAGTGACGATTCAAGAGGTGTTCGAGGCGGTGGGAGCGCACGCCGCCGGCAAGATCAGCGGCGAGGATCTCACCGAGCTCGAGGACTCGGCGTCGCCGGGCGTCGGCGCCTGCGGCGGACAGTACACCGCCAACACGATGGCCATGGCCTTCGAGGTGCTGGGCATCTCGCCCGCCGGCTTCTCGATGGTTCCGGCGGTCGACGCCCGCAAGCCAGACGTCGCCGAGCAGGCGGGCAAGCTCGTGATGGACGTCCTCAGGCGCGGCCAGCGGCCGAGGGACATCGTCACCCGCGAGGCGCTGGAGAACGCGATCGCGGCGATCGCCTGCAGCGGCGGCTCCACCAACGGCGTGCTGCACCTTTTGGCGGTGGCCAAGGAGATGGGCGTACCCCTGGAGATCGACGACTTCGACCGGATCAGCGAGCGGACGCCGCTGCTGTGTGACCTGAAGCCCGGCGGGGAGTACGTCGCTCCCGATCTCTACGAAGCCGGTGGCGTGCCGCTCGTCCTCAAGCGCCTGAAGGACGCCGGTCTGCTGCACGGCGAAGCCCAGACGGTCACCGGCCGCACCGTCGGCGAGCATGCCGACGCCGCCACCGAGACCGAAGGTCAGCGGGTGGTCAGGCCGCTCGAGGAGCCGATAAAGCCCACCGGAGGGCTCGCGATCCTGCACGGCAGCCTGGCCCCCGAGGGGTGCGTCGTCAAGCTGGCCGGACACGAGCGCCTGAAGCACTCCGGGCCGGCGCGCGTGTTCGAGTCAGAGGAGGACGCGATGGGGGCAGTCACCGCCGGCTCGATCAAGGCCGGCGACGTGGTCGTGATCCGCAACGAGGGTCCGGTTGGGGGTCCTGGGATGCGGGAGATGCTGGGCGTCACCGCGGCGCTCGTGGGCGAGGGCCTGGGAGAGGATGTCGCGCTGCTCACCGACGGGCGCTTCTCGGGCGCCACCCACGGACTGATGGCCGGCCATGTTGCGCCGGAGTCGGCCGCGGGTGGCCCGATCGGGCTCGTGCGCGACGGCGATGAGGTCACGTTCGACGTCTCGGCCCGGCGCCTGGACGTGGCACTCTCCGACGAGGAGCTGGCTGCGCGCGCCAGCTCATATGAGCCGCCGCAGCGGCCATATCCGGGGCCCGCGCTTGCCAAGTACGCGCGCCTGGTGTCGAGCGCCTCGTTGGGCGCGATCACGCGCTGAGCGGCGCGCAGGCCGCGGCCCTCGTTGGGCGCGATCACGCGCTGAGCGGCGCGCAGGCCGCGGCCCTCGTTGGGCGCGATCACGCGCTGAGCGGCGCGGCAGGCCCTGAGTCCGGGGCGCTCCCGCGCTGGGCGCGGCCCGGTCACAGGGCTGATCCGCACGCGAGCGCCTTGGCGCCCCTAACCTGAAGAACACCTGCAGCCTGGCGACGACGTAATCGTGTGCCGCTAGCATCTCGCGCGATTGGGTGATGACTGGTGGCTAACGTCTCCTATCTACGAACCCCCGTCGGGGCGGAACGCTCGGCTCAGCGGTTACATCGCCGGCTGACGAGTCAGCAGCGGCGTGGGGGACCCTGGCGCTACGCCGTGGTGCCCGTGCTCGCGTTGATGGTCATCGCCGTAGTGCTGATCGCTCTGGTGTCATCGAGCACCAGCCTCAGCCCCGATTCCCGCGCCGTGGCCAAGGTCAACATGCCGCTGGGGGGCGGAAAGATCGAGCGGGCGTTCGTCTCGCAGGCTCCGGACAACACGCCGGTCCCGATCACGATCAAGGACAACCGCATCTGGCCGCGGCGGCTCATACCGGCCGGCACGCGACTCCTGGTGGAGGTGGTCGTCAAGCGTCCGGGGAGCGTCTCGTGGCTAACCGGTTCGACCGAGCGCGTGCACCTCGAGCTGACGGCCCCCACCGCCACGCTGGCGACGCCGTACCTGACGCTGCCGTCGGGGTCGCCCCTGCGGGTGCGCTTCAGCCAGCCGGTCCAGATGGTCTCCTACGGACAGGCGGGCGCGCTGCATCGCCACCTGCTCGCTTCCCCCGAGCAGACCGTGGAGCTGACTCGGAACGGATCTGCAGGATCGGAGTTCATCGCCGCCGCGCCGCGTACCTGGGAGCGGGCCACGGCCACCGCGGTCAGCTGGTTCCCCGCCGGCACCCATCGGGCCAGCGCGGTCGCCAACCCGGCTCCGGGCTCGCGAATCGAGACCTCGACGCCCATCACCCTCACTTTCTCCCAACCCGTGCGCGAGGCGCTGGGTTCGCACCTGCCGCCCGTGTCGCCCGACACGCCAGGGACATGGCACACGGTCAACGACCACACAATCGTCTTCGAGCCCCAGGGCTACGGCTACGGCCTGGGGGCCACCGTGACCGTGCCGCTGCCGGCCGGCGTGCAGCTCGTCGGCGCCCACGGCGGGTCGCAGCCGGTGGCCACCTGGACCGTTCCCGCCGGCTCGACGGTGCGCCTGCAGCAGCTGCTCTCGATCCTCGGCTACCTGCCGTTCAACGTCCACTACGGCAGCGGCGCCGGCGTCGGGCTCACGCCGGCCGCTCAGGAGCAGGCGGCGGTCAATCCGCCTGCCGGCACATTCCAGTGGCGCTGGGCCAATGTGCCCGGCGACCTGCGCTCGATGTGGCAGCCGGGAACCTACGGCACGATGACCAAGGGCGCCCTGATGGCGTTCGAGAACAACGAAAACCTGACCACCGACGGTGTCGCCGGCCCCGGCGTGTGGAAAGCGCTGATACAGGCGGTGATCGCTGGGAAGCGCTCCAGCTTCGGCTACACGTTCGTAACGGTGACCGAGGGGAGCCCCGAGACGGAAAGCACTTGGCACAACGGGCGGGTGGTCGTGTCGGGGCCGGTCAACACCGGCATCCCCGGGGCGGCGACCGCGCTTGGTGTGTACCCCGTGTTCGAGCACGCGCTGTCCGTGACCATGAGCGGCACCAACCCTGACGGCAGCCACTATTCAGATCCCGGCGTCCCGTACGTCAGCTACTTCAACGGCGGCGACGCCCTGCACGGATTCCTTCGCGGTTCCTATGGGAGCGCGCAGAGTCTCGGCTGCGTGGAGATGCCCTACAGCGAGGCCTCCCAGGTGTACCCGTACACGCCGATCGGCCAGCTCGTCAACGTCGTCAGCTGAGCCGACTTAGAGCCTGTCTCAAAACTCTGGCACGCGTCTGACGGCGGCGGATCTGCGCGGATGCGTCGTCCTCGGACCCTCGAAATAGCGCTGCTATTCCTTCGGGTTCTGCGTCCTCGCCCCGCTTGATCCGGAGCTCGCCAGCCACGCCCCCCGGTTCTGAGACAGCTCTTAGAGGGGCTTGCATCGGCCGCGGCGAAGAACGCCGGGTGACCGATCCCGATCCCAAGCTCTCTGAGGTCTGGCAACGAGCGCTCACGGCGCTCGACGACGACCTGCGCCGCCGGGCGCTGGCCGACAAAACCCGCCGGGCTTACGGGATCGACACCGCCCAGTTCGCACGCTGGGCGCAGGCGGCGGGCCTAGAGCCGTGCGCCGTCGAGGTCCGGGCCGTGCGGCGCTACGCGGCGTCGCTGTCCGAGCAGGGTCATGCGCCGGCCAGCGTCGCGCGCAAGCTGGCGGCGCTTCGAGCACTGTTTCGAGTCCAGGTGGAGAGCGGGAGCCGTCCCGACAATCCCGCCGAACTGGTGGGCTCCCCCAAGCGGGCCGCGCGTCTTCCACGCGTGCTGAAGACCGAGGAAGTGGCGGCGCTGCTCGACCGGATCGGGGCCGCGACCCCCCTCGAGCTACGCGACCGGGCGATGTTCGAGCTGGCCTACGCCTCCGGCCTGCGGGCGGAGGAACTCGTCTCCCTCGACCTCGAGGCGCTCGATTTCGACTCCGAGCTGGTGCGCGTCGAGGGGAAGGGCGGCCGTACCCGCCTGGTGCCGGCCGGCGAGCACGCGCTGCGGGCGCTCGAGCGTTACCTGGCCCGCGGCCGCCCGTCGCTGGCGGGCGCGGGCACCGAGAGGGCTCTGTTCGTCTCCAAGTCGGGCCGTCGGCTCTCGACCTCGGACGTCAGACGCAGGCTGCGCACGTGGGCCAGGCAGGCAGCGCTGGCGGGGGCGCATCCTCATGCTCTGCGGCACTCCTTCGCCACCCACCTGCTGGAGGGTGGCGCCGACCTGCGCGCCATCCAGGAGCTTCTGGGCCACGCCACCATCTCCACCACCCAGGTCTACACTCGGGTCGAATCGGGAAGGCTGAGGTCCGCGTACTCCCGCGCCCACCCACGCGCCTGAGAAGCCGATCCGGGAGGAGATGGAGACCGACGTCAAAGCGATCGAGCTGCAGGACTTGTGGCGACGCTACAAGGTCTCCGGCGATGAGCGGGCGCGCGAGCGGCTGGTGGTCGCCTACGCGCCACTGGTCAAGTACGTAGCGGGCCGGATGGCATCCGGGCTGCCGGCGCACGTCGAGGAGGCCGACCTCATCTCCTACGGCCTCGGCGGGCTGATCTCCGCGATCGAGCGCTTCGACCCGACGCGCGACATCAAGTTCGAGACCTATGCGATCGCGCGTATCAGGGGCGCGATCATCGACGAGCTCCGCACGCTCGACTGGGTTCCGCGCTCTGTCAGGGCCCGCGCCCGCCAGTTCGAGCGGGTCAACATGAAGCTCGAGGCGCGGTTGCACCGCGCGCCATCAGACGAGGAGATGGCGGCCGAGCTCGGCCTGACAGTCGGCGAGTTCCAGGACGCGCTGCTCGAGATCTCGAACTCGACGATCGTGGCCCTCGACGAGCTCTGGAGCGTTGCCGACTCCAGTGGCGACCAGGTATCGCTGCTGGACACGCTTGCAGACCGTGCCGCCGACGATCCCCAGGCGCTCGTCGATAAGTCGGAGCTGCGCGACCGCGTGGCCGAGGCGATCGCCGCGCTGCCGGACCGCGAGAAGCTGGTCATCGCCCTCTATTACTACGAGAACCTGACGCTGCGGGAGATCGGCGAGGTGATCGGGGTGACGGAGTCGCGCGTTTCCCAGTTGCACACTAAAGCGATGCTGCGCCTGCGCTCGAAACTGGCCGGTGAATTGGATTAAAGTGGCCTGGCCGCATGCGGCCAGGCCCCGGCCGAGCATGCTCGGCCGGCGGGGTCGCGCATGCGCGACCACCGAAAAACTAAGGGCCCGTTCATGAACGAACGAGCCCTGAGCGAGAGGAGATAGGCATGCACAAGGCCGCGGATCGGATTCGCAACGTGGCGCTCGTCGGCCATCGCGGTAGCGGCAAGACGTCGCTGCACGAGGCGCTCTTGTTCCAGGCGGGCGTGGTCAACCGGCTGGGTGCAGTCGTCGATGGCACCACGGTCTCCGACGCCGACGAGGACGAAAAGGCACGCCAGATGTCGATCTCCGCGACGCTGTCCTCGTTCGACTGGCAGGAGCGCAAGGTCAACCTGATCGACACCCCGGGCGACTCGAGCTTCGTAGCCGACGCGCTGGGCGCACTGCGCGTGTGCGAGTCTGCGGTGTTCGTCATCAACGCCGTGATGGGCGTCGAGGTGCACACCACCCGGCTGTGGCAGCGGGCGGCCGAGCTCGACCTGGCGCGCCTTCTATTCGTCAACATGCTCGACCGCGAGCGCGCCGACTTCTTCCGCGCACTCGACTCCCTGAAGGCCGCATTCGGGCAGCACGTCGTGGCTACCGAAATTCCGATCGGCTCGGAGCACGAGGTCTCGGGGGTGATCGACCTGGTGGACATGACGGCCTACGACTACGACGGCGCGGGACGGGAGAACTGCACCGAGATGCCGATCCCGGAGGAGATGCAGGACCAGGCTCAGGAGTACCGCGAGAAGCTGATGGACGAGGTCTCGGAGTCCTCTGACGCGCTGATGGAGCGCTATTTGGAGGGCGAGGAGATCTCCCACGACGAGATCGTGGCGGCGCTGAAGGAAGGCACCAACCATGGCGCTCTCTTCCCCGTCACGTGCGGCGTGGCGACCAAGAACGTGGCCACCAACCGGCTGCTGGACGCGATCGTCGAGGATCTCCCCTCGCCGGTCAAGCACGGCGCGCTCGAGCTGGGGGAGCTGGCGCTCGAGCCGCGCGAGGACGCCGAGCTGTTCGCCTACGTGTTCAAGACGCGCGCCGACCCGTTCGCCGGGCGTATCAACATGTTCCGCGTCTACCAGGGAGTGATCAATCAGGACTCCCAGGTCCTGAACGCTCGTGCCCACGCCAAGGAGAGAGTCGGGCAGCTAGTGACCTTCGAGGGACACGAGACGCGCCACGCCACCGACTTCGGGCCAGGTGACATCGGCGCGGTGGCAAAGCTCAAGGAGACTCGCGCCGGCGACTGGCTCTCGTCCGGCGAGGTGCCGGTGCAGATGCCCCAGATCAGGCTCCCGGCCCCGGTGATGGCGTTCTCCATCGAGCCCCAGAGCAAGGGCGACGAGGACAAGGTGTTCACCGCGCTTCGCCGGCTGCAGGAGGAGGACCCGACGATCGACCTGCACCGCGACCCGCAGACCGGCGAGCAGATCGTGGCCGGCCTCTCGCAGGTCCACGTCGAGGTCATCGTCGAGCGGTTGCGCTCCCGGTTCGGCGTCGGGGTCATGCTCAAGCCGCCGCGCGTCCCCTACCAGGAGACGATCCGCAAGCCCGCCAAGGCCCATGGTCGCCACAAGAAGCAGACCGGCGGCCGTGGCCAGTTCGGCGATTGCCACATCGAGATTGAGCCGCTTCAGACCGGGGCGGGATTCGAGTTCATCGACGCCATCAAGGGGGGAGTGATCCCGTCGGGGTTCATCCCCGCGGTCGAGAAGGGGGTGGTCGAGGCCATGCAGGAGGGGGTCGTTGCCGGGTACCCGGTCAAGGGCGTCCGCGTTCGTCTCTACGACGGCTCCTACCACAGCGTGGATTCCTCCGAGATGGCGTTCAAGGTCGCAGGCTCGCTGGCGATGAAGCAGGCGCTCCAGGAGGCCTCGCCGGTGCTGCTCGAGCCGATCATGCTGGTCACGGTCAGCGTGCCCGAGGACGCAGTCGGCGACGTGATCGGCGATCTCAACTCCCGCCGGGGCCGCCCTCTGGGGATGGAACCGGTCGGGGCCGGCATGACCGAGGTCAAGGCCGAGGTGCCGATGTCACAGATGCTGAGCTATGCGCCGGATCTGCGATCGATCACCGGCGGCCGGGGCGAATTCGGAATGGAGTTCCTGCGCTACGAGGAGCTGCCGGGCCAGCTGGCGGCGAAGGTCGTCGAGGAGGCGAAGGCTGGCAAGGAGGCCGTAAAGGCGTAGGCGAAGGCCTTCCGAATGTCACTCCAGCCGGGCTCGTTCGCGCCGTCTCGGCTACGCTCCCAGCGTGAGCACCAAGGACATCCGTCCCTCGGTCCACCACACGGTCTGCGACGTGTGCGGGCGCACGCTGCTGCGGGGAGAGCATCCTGAGCCCTATATCGCGGGCGGAGAACGCCGCTGGGTCTGCGACCTTTGCACTACCCGTGCGCTGCAGGAGGGGTGGCTACGAGAAGGGACTGTTCCCGAATACGACAGCGCCGAATCTGGGCGCGACCGGCGTCGGCCGCTGCTGGGATGGCTTCGTGGCCGTCGCGGGGCGCACACCGGTCCCGCGGGGAGGGGCGGCGAGGGAGCCGAGCTCGGGGGGCCGGAAGCTCCATCCCCACTTTCATCACCCGCGTCGGCACAGGCTCCGCCGGCGGCGGTTCGCGAGCCCCGTCACGTTCACGCCATCCCCTCCAGCGACGCGCACAAGGTGGCGGTGGCGATCGACCTGTTCAACGGCTCGGAGCACGCGCGGACGATCGCTGGCGTGGCGCGTTCGCTTGGCTGGCCGGTCGTATCGGTCCGCCCCTCGGCCACACGACCCAGCGTCGTTAACGTGGTCGCCTCCTGGGAGCTGACCTGGTACCGCTACGAGATCGACCTCGCTGACGACGTGTCCAGCGTGCGCGTCGCCGGCCAGGGATCCGAGCTCGCGGAGCTCGACCCCGAGGAGCGCGAGGGCAACGCGGGGGCCGACGAGAACGGCCTGCTCGCTCTCGAGGAGCCGACGGCATGATCCGCTGCGTGGTCCCCGAGGAGCTGGCGCCGCCGCTGTTCGAGCGTTGCGGCTCGTAGTCCACGTGGATGGAGGGGCGCGGGGGAATCCCGGGCCCGCGGCGATCGGCGTGGTCGTCTCCGACGTCGACGGCAATGTGCTGGAGGAGCTCGCTGAGCCGATCGGTGTCGCCACCAACAACGTCGCCGAGTACCGCGCTCTGCTCCGGGGGATCGAGTGGGCTCGGGGCCTCGGCGCGGACGAGCTCGAGATCGTCAACGACTCTGAGCTCGTGGCACGACAGCTGAGCGGGACATACAAGGTCAAGCACCCGGCGATGAAGCCGCTCTACGACGAGGCGGTGACGGCGCTCCGGCCATTGCGAAGCTGGCAAATCCGCAGCGTGCCCCGGGCCCGGAACGCCCGCGCGGACGAACTTGTCAACCGGGCGCTGGACAAGAGTACGTAAATCGAGTTAGTAAGCGGACGGAGCGCCGAACATCTCCGGCAGCCGGGCGGCGAGCGCGAAGTCGCCCTGGAACGAGACCCGGTCGCGGAGCAGCGGCTCGGCGGCGTCAATCGTGCCGGCAGCGACGCGCATGAAATCCGACAGCGCGAAGCGGATCCTCAGCGCCGCCTTCTCCTCGGCCCCGGGGCGAGCCACGGCGCGCCCGTCTAGCACCTCGATCGTCCAGCGGGCCGTCGGCGCTCCAGTGGCGGGCCGTTCAAGCTCGTAAACCAGACGTCCCTGAAAACCGGCCGCCGCTTCGGTCACAAACGACGCCGCCATCGCGGAGAACAGCGCCCGCTGCACCCATCTTGATCCGAAGCGGCGCTCGACGGCGGCGTCATCGGCGTCGTCGACCGCCCGTTGCAGCAGCTTGATCGCCCGCTCCCGGGCGGACTGTCTGGTGCGCGAGCGGGCGAGCGTCGCGAGCTCGCGCGGCGACCGAGGGATCCGGGTTCGCCGTCGCGATGCGCCCGCCAGCTCCGCGCGCTCGTCGATCACGTACGCCGAGCGCAGCTTTCTCGGCGCCTCGCGCCGGGCCAGCGCCGCTTCGATCGCGTCCTCGAGGCGCTGCGCTTTGAGCGCCTCGCGCTGGTCGCGGTCGGCCGCGAACACGGGCATCACCTCGGCGGCGAACAGCTCGAGCGATTGGCAGATGTGCTCGTGGCGGTTGCCGCCCGCCTGGAGCACGAAGATCATCTGGTCGACACCGGCCTCCTGGTAGCGGGTGACGAGGTCGGTGACCTGGGCCGGGGTGCCGATCGCTCCCCGCAGCGAGCCGAAGCCCTCCTGCAACAGGCGGACGCCGAGCGGCGCCTGGTCGGGCGTCACGATGTGGCGCGCGAACCCCGCCTGGTCTCGGTTCTGCGTGAATTCTCTGGAGACGTCAGTCGAACCCGGCGCATGCGGGCTCAGGCCGTAGTAGTGGCCCAGCGAATAGCCGAAGAAGTGGGCCCCGTCGATCCCACGCTCGATCGCTTCGGACTCCGAGGGCGCGATCATCATCGGCAGCACCACCGCAACGTTTGCATTCACCGCAAAGCCGGCCGGCGCGCAGTCCGCAGAGGCGATCAGCTCGTAGTACTCGCGGACCCACTTGCCGGCGTCCTCGGGCTCGACGAACGAGAATGACAGCGCACCGATGCCACACCGGGCCGCCAGGTGGATCGTCTCCCGGCGGCTGCACGCCACCCACACCGGCGGGTGGGGACGCTGCAGGGGCTTGGGGATCACGTTTCGGGGCGGCATCCTCACCCAGTCGCCGTCAATTCCCGCGAACGGCTCCTCCACGAACATCCGGGTGACCGCGTCGAGCGACTCGTGCCAAAGCTGCCGTTTGTGCTCGCGCGGGATCTGAAAGCCACCCAGCTCGGCCGCAGAGCTCGACTCCCCGGTGCCAAAATCCACGCGGCCCCCGGAGAGAAGGTCGAGCGTCGCCACCCGCTCGGCGACGCGCGCGGGGTGGTTGACCTGGGGCATGACGTTGACGATCCCGTGGCCCAGGCGGATGCGGCTCGTGCGCTGCGACACCGCGCCTAGGAAGACCTCGGGTGCCGAGGAGTGCGAGTACTCCTCCAGAAAGTGGTGCTCGACCTCCCACACGTAGTCGAACGCCAGGCGGTCCGCCAGCTCCACCTGCTCGAGGGCTTCGGAGAGCAGCTGGGCCTCGCTGTTCTCAGACCATGGCCGCGGGAGCTGGTGCTCGTAGAAGATCCCGAAGCGCACGTTGCCGCCATGTTAGGCCGCCGACAGCCGCACGACTGTCCTGACCGGCCGCTCGTTAAGCTCCTTGCCGTGACCGATGCTCTGACCGAGCTTGCGGGCCGGCTCGAGCAGGCCGCGGCGCGGCTTCGCGCCGGGGAGCTTGAGCCCGGCGCCGCGCTCGCGCTGATCGAGGATTGCGCCCGGCTGGCGTCCGAGGCCTCTGCCCGAGTCGACGAGCGCGCCCGGGCGGCGCTCGAGCCGCTGCCTGACCTGCCAGGGCAGTTGCCTCTGCCGGCGGCTTGATCATCGTTGCCCGCACCCGCATATCCCGAGCACCTTGTAGACATTGTCGAGCGCTATCTGGAGTCGCTGCGGTTCTCGAGCGAGCAGGCCGCGGCTGGGCTGGAGGAGGCCATGCGCTATTCGCTGCTGGCCGGGGGCAAGCGCATCAGACCGGTACTGGCGCTGGCCACTGCCGCAGCCATCGGGCGCCGAACCGACTCGGTCCTGCCCCTGGCGGGAGCGATCGAGCTCGTCCACACCTACTCGCTGATCCACGACGACCTTCCGGCGATGGACGACGACGACATGCGGCGCGGACGCCCGACCTGCCACAAGGCCTTCGGCCAGGACGTGGCGATCCTGGCTGGCGACGGGCTCTACGCAGAGGCCTTCGCCCTGCTTCTGACCCATCAGCACGGTCAGCCCGCGAGCATCATCGCCGCGGCTCGGGAGCTGGCCGTGGCAACCGGGGTGCGGGGAATGGTCGGGGGCCAGTACCTCGACGTTGCGGGCTCGGCGCCGGACGGCCCGGACGGCCTGCGGCGGCTGCACGAGCTCAAGACCGGCAAGCTGATCGGCGCTAGCGTGGGCTGCGTGCTGTCTCTCAGTCCGGAACTCGAGCCTGACACAATCTCAGGCTTAAGAGCCTTTGCGAGCGAGCTCGGGGTCCTGTTCCAGATCGTCGACGACATTCTCGACGTGACCGGATCGGTGCAGACGCTGGGAAAGCAGCAGGGCAGCGACGAGCGGCTTGGCAAGCGAACCTACGTGACCGAGTTCGGGCTCGAGGGAGCGCGCCGCCTGGCCGCCGAGTCGCACGAACGCGCCCGCGGGGCCCTTGCCCGGGCCGTCCCCCAAACGGGCGCCGAGCTGGGCCACATCACAGACTTCATCGCGACCCGGAGCTATTGATGCCAGAACTCCTCAAGCGGATCGAAAAGCCCAAGGACCTCCACGAGCTCTCCGACGACGAGCTCCAGGTACTGGCGCAGGAAGTGCGCGAGTACATCATCGACACGGTGGGGGAGATAGGGGGCCATTTCGGTGCCAACCTCGGCACCTGCGAAATCGCGGTGGCGCTGCATTCGCTGCTCGACTCCCCCCGGGACAAGATCCTGTGGGACGTGGGCCACCAGGCCTACCCGCACAAGGTCCTCACCGGCCGTCGCGACCAGCTGGGAAGCATCCGCCAGTACGGCGGACTGGCGCCGTTCTGCGCGGTACATGAGTCAGAGCACGACATCATGGGCGCTGGCCACGCCTCCACGGCGATCGGCTACGCCGTAGGTCTGAAGGAGGCCATGCGCCGCGGCCACGGTGAGAACGGGAACGTGGTAGCCGTGGCCGGCGACGGGGCGCTGACCGGCGGCGTGGCGTTCGAGGCCGTGCAGCAGGCCGGCGGCCTCGGAACCCCGATCGTGGTGGTGCTCAACGACAACGGAATGTCGATCGCGCCCAACGTGGGCGCCATGTCGCAATATTTCAACCGCATCCGCCTGAATCCGAAGTTGTGGCACGCGCGCGAGGAGGTGGAAGGAGGCCTGACGAAGCTGCCGGTGGGCATCGGTGCCGCGTTCGAGCGCATCGGCCCCCAAGTCAAGGAATCGATCAAGGCCTTCTGGGCGCCCGGACTGTGGTGGGAGGAGCTCGAGTTCGCCTACATTGGCGTGATCGACGGCCACGATGTGAGGGCCATCAGGCGCGCGCTGCGTGACGCGTTGGTCGCCGAGCGCCCGGTCGTCATCCACTGCGCCACGGTCAAGGGCAAGGGCTTCGCTCCGGCCGAGGAGGGTGGGCTCGAGGGGATGGAGAAGTGGCACGCCGCGAAGCCGAAGTCGATCTCCAACGGGGCCCCAGCCGCTGCCGCAAAAACCTCCGCGCGGGCGACCGCCAAGCCGGCGCCACCCCAGTACACCCAGGTGTTCGGCAACGCGCTGGTGCAGGAGTGCCGACGCGACGAGCGTGTTATCGGCATCACGGCGGCGATGAACTCTGGGACGGGGCTCAACATCCTGCAGCGCGAGCTGCCTGACCGCTACTACGACGTGGGCATCGCTGAGCAGCAGGCCGTGCTGTTCGCCGCCGGGCAGGCATTACAAGGATGCAAGCCGGTGGCCGCGATCTACTCAACCTTCCTACAGCGTGCCTTCGACCAGATCGTGCACGATGTCTGTCTGCAGAAGCTGAACGTGGTGTTCGTCCTGGACCGGTCGGGGCTGGTGGGCGACGACGGTCCCACGCACCACGGCGCGTTCGACATCGCCTATCTGCGCTGCCTGCCGAACATGGTGCTGATGGCGCCACGTGATGAGGCAATGCTGATCAACATGCTCCGGACGGCCCTGGTGTATGACAACGGGCCGGTTGCACTGCGCTATCCGCGAGGCGCGGCGGCCGGGGTGCCGCTGCCTTCCCGCCCTTCGGCGATCGAGATCGGAACCGGTGAGATCCTCCAGGAGGGCAGCGAGGGCACAGAGGGAACCCGGGTGGCACTGCTCGGGTACGGCACGGGCGTCGGCAAGGCGCTCGAGGCCGCGGCGATCCTGACCGAGCGTGGGATCTCCGCCACGGTCGCCGACGCTCGTTTCGCCAAGCCAATCGACCTCGCGCTGGCCGCCCAGCTGGCCGCCGAGCACGACCTGCTGGTCACAGTCGAGGAGGGCGTCCTCGCCGGCGGCTTCGGCTCCGCGGTCTGGGAGACCCTCTCGGACGCGGGCATATCGGGCTCCGGCGACACGGCGCGCATCATGCGCGTCGGGCTGCCCGACCGCTACGTGACCCACGGCGCGCCCAAGCTCCTGCACGAGGAGGTCGGCTACACGGGAGCGCGGATCGCAGAGCGCGTCGAGGCCGCCGTCGCCGGCCGCGAGCGCGTGGCCTAACCGCGAAACGGCCCGCGCGGACGCGGAGCTGAAACGCGAAACGGCCCGCGCGGACGCGGAGCTGAAACGCGAAACGGCCCGCGCGGACGCGGGCCGTTCCGAGGGAGGAGAGATGTTCTGCATTGGCAGGCGGGCGTACCCGCCTGGTGGCATGGTTGCTGTTTGGGCGCCTATTCACTGTGATCTCGATCACGTAGCGTCTGCGCCGTGAAGAGGACCCGACTCGACGTCCTGCTCGCGCAGCGGGGCGTTTTCACGTCCCGATCGCGCGCCGCTGCCTCGGTCCTCGCGGGCGACGTGCTGCTCCTGCCGGAGCGCCGCCGCGCCGAGAAGCCGGGCCAGCTCGTAGCCGCCGACGTCGAGCTGGAAGTAAGCCGCGGCCCGGAGTTCGTCTCCCGCGGCGGAGTCAAGCTGGCCAACGCGCTGTCGGCGTTTGGGCTCGATGTCTCCGGGCGGCGCGCGCTCGACATCGGGGCATCCAGCGGCGGGTTCAGCGACTGCCTGCTGCGCCTAGGCGCGGCGCACGTCACGTGCGTCGATGTCGCCTACGGTCAGCTTGACTGGCGACTGCGGTCAGATCCGCGGGTCACGGTGATCGAGCGCCGCAATGCCCGCTGGCTTCGTGTCCAGGAGCTTCCCTACGCTCCCGAGCTGATCGTGATCGACGTGTCGTTCATCTCGCTGAGCAAGGTGTTGCCGGCGGCGCTGGCCTGCGCCGCCGAGCGGTTCGACTGCCTGGCCCTGGTCAAGCCCCAGTTTGAGGTCGGGCGCGAGCACGTCGGCGGAGGCGGCGTGGTTCGCGACCCAGAGCAGCGGCGGCGGGCGTTGATCGCGGTGGGTGCCGAGGCACTGGACCTCGGGGCCGCTGTCCTGCGCTATGCGAGCTCTGGCCTTCCGGGGCCGAAGGGCAATCGCGAGTCGTTCGTGTGGCTGGCTGAGGCGTCGCGAGGTGGTCTGGCCGGCGGCGAGCTCGAGGCGGCGGCGAGGAAGGCCGAGCCTTGAACGGCGTTCGCGTTGCCACGGTGCTGACGCATCAGCGTCCCGCGGAGACCGCTCCGGCGATCGGGGAGTTGATCGAGCGGGCGCGCGCCGCGGGTGCGCTTCTCCGCTTCGACCCTGAGGAAACGCGCAAACACGATCTCGCGCCGCGGCAGGGCCTCGAGCTCGATGCCGCCGTGAGCCAGGACGTCGACATGTGCTTCGCGCTCGGTGGCGACGGGACGATCCTCACCGCGCTGCGGGCCTACGCCGGCACCGGGATTCCGGTGTTCGCGGTCAACTTCGGCCACATCGGGTTCCTGGCCACGGTGGAGCGAGATCAGGCGGCGGATGGGCTGCGCCGGGCGTTCGATGGCGATTTCGAGGTGCTGTCGCTGCCCGGGCTGAGGGTCTCGGACGAGCGCGCGCAGTGGATGGCCATCAACGACGTCTCGATCCAGCGGCAGCCCGGGAAGCGCGTCGCCGATCTGGCCTATGCCATCGGCGCCGACGAGGTCGGTCGCGTGCGTTGCGACGGCCTCGTGGTCGCCACTCCCGCCGGATCGACGGGCTACAACCTGGCCAACGGCGGTCCGGTGCTTGCTTGGGGAGTGGAGGGGTTCGCCGTCTCGTTCATCGCGCCGCACTCGCTGACGGCGCGCTCGCTGGTGGTGGCCCCCGGGGACCTGCTGGTCGTCCACAACCGCTCGAGGGACGAGCCCGTGGACGTCGTCGTCGACGGCCGCCCGGTCGGGGCGGTGTGGGCCGCGGAGAACGTGTCCGTGGCCTTCGTCGGTAACCAAGGCCACCTGGCCCAGGTCCCGGGGACGACCTTCTACCACCGGCTGCGCGAGAAATTCGGGCGTCTGGTGACGCCGCTGTAGACGGCCACGCGGGCCGTCGGCTCCGCATCGGTCCCTCGCGGTCCGTCTACCACGCCTGGTACACCCACGGCGTGCTGTACGAGCTGCGCGTGGAGAACCTGCTGCTGCTGGAGCGGGCCGAGCTGCGTCTGGGCCAAGGGTTGAACGTCCTGACTGGCGAGACCGGCGCCGGCAAGACGATGCTCGCGCAGGCTCTCAACCTGCTGCTCGGTGGCCGCGCGCGCAGCGGCATCGTGCGCCCGGGCGCTCGCGAAGCCTACGTGGAGGGAGTCTTCACGCTCCCCCCGGAGCTCGATCCCGCTGCTCGCGAGCGCCTGCCGGACGGCGCGCAAGAACTCGTGCTCGGAAGACGGCTGTGGCCGGACGGGCGCACGCGGGCATACGTTTGCGGGCGGGCCGCTACGCTCGCCGAGCTACGGGAGCTAGGCGGCCGGATGCTCCATTTCTACGGGCAACACGAGCACCGCAAGCTGACGCTGGGCGGCGCCCAGCTCGATGTGCTCGACGCGTTCTGCGGCGGCGAGCAGCTGAAGCTGCGCGCACACCTACACGAGGCATACGAGCGCGTTCGCCAGCTGCAACGCCGCACCGAGGAGATCTCCGAGCTGGCGGGAGCGCGCGAGCGCGAGCTCGACCTGCTGAACTTCGAGATCGACGAGATCGAAGCCGCCGGCCCTAGCGAGGAGGAGGAACAGGAGCTGACGGCGGCCGGCGAGCGGTTGCGGCATCTCGACACGCTGCGCCGCGCGGCGGCCGGAGGCGCAGAGGCGATCACCGCCGAGAGCGGTGTGGGTGTGCTCGAGCTTCTCGCTCCGCCGCTGCAGGAGCTCGAAGCGGCCGCATCGCTCGACTCCGCGATCGCGCAGCTCGCCGAGCGGCTGCTGTCGCTTCGCTACGAGGCGGAGGACATCGGGGCCGAGCTCAGGCGCTACGCGCTCGAGCTGGAATCAGGCGACGCGGTCGGCCAACTCGGGCTCGAGGAGATCGAGGAGCGCCTACAGCTATTCGCCCGCCTAAAGCGCAAGCACGGCGGCTCGGTCCAGGAAGTTTTGCGGCACGCCGAGGCCTGCCGAGCGCGGCGCGCCGACCTGGAGCGGGCCGAGGTCGCACTGGAGGAGTTCGGCGGCGAGCTCGCGGCGGCACGCGCCGAGCTCGATCGCCTGGCCGGCGCGCTATCGGAGCGCAGGCGCGCCGCGGCGCCGAAGCTGGCGCAGGCCGTGCGTGGACGACTCGCCGAGCTGGCGATGCCAGGAGCACAATTCGAGGTCAAGCTCTTGCCCCGGGTCGATGGTTGTGGCCCGCGTGGTGCGGAGACGGCGGAGTTCGAGATCGCCGCCAATCCCGGCGTTCCCGCCGGCCCGTTGCGCGAGATCGCCTCGGGCGGGGAGCTGTCCCGCGTGATGCTGGCGTTGCTCAGCGTGGCCCACGGCGATGCCGCAGCCGACGGGTCGAACGCCGCGCGCCGCGAGGAGGCCCTGCTCGTGTTCGACGAGGTCGACGCCGGCGTCGGGGGCCACACGGCCCGAGCGGTGGGGGAGCATCTTCGGGCGCTGGCCCGCGGCAGGCAGATCCTGTGCATTACGCACCTGCCGCAGATCGCCTCCCTGGCGGACCGCCACTTCCAGATCGAGAAGGGGACCACGGGGGACACTGCGACCACTACGGTCGCCGAGCTGGCGAACGACGCGGTGGTCTCGGAGCTGGTACGGATGCTCGGCGCCAGCCAGGGCGATCGGGCCGCCGTCCAGCACGCCCGCCAGCTGCTGAAGGTGGCCTGACGAGCCTCGGCCGCGTCCGCGGTCCGCGCTACCGTAGGGATGGAATGGCCCAAGGCGAGACGCGCTTTATCTTCATCACCGGCGGGGTCGTTTCCTCGCTCGGCAAGGGCATCGCCGCCGCGTCCATCGGCAGATTGCTCGTCGCGCGCGGCTTCGACGTGCAGCTACAGAAGTTCGACCCCTACATCAACGTGGACCCGGGGACGATGTCGCCCTACCAGCACGGCGAAGTCTTCGTGACCGAGGACGGGGCCGAGACGGACCTGGATCTCGGCCACTACGAGCGCTTCACCGACGCCAACACCTCCCGCGCGTCGAACGTCACGGCCGGCGGCATCTACAACACGGTGATACGGCGCGAGCGGCGCGGCGACTACCTAGGCGCGACGGTGCAGGTGGTCCCCCACATCACCGACGAGATCAAGCAGCGCATCAAGCTGATGGCCGACTCCACCGAGGTCGACTTCGTCATCACCGAGATCGGCGGCACGGTGGGCGACATAGAGTCGCTGCCATTTCTGGAGGCGATCCGCCAGTTCCCGGTCGACGTCGGACGGCGCCGGTGCATGTTCATCCACCTGACGCTCGTCCCCTACATTGGTCACGTGGGCGAGCTGAAGACCAAGCCCACGCAGCACTCCGTCAATGAGCTGCGGCGGATCGGAATCGCGCCCGACATGGTCGTCTGCCGCTCGGAGTCGCTGCTCTCGGGCGACATTCGTCGCAAGATTGCCCTGTTCGCAAGCCTCCCGGTCGAGGCGGTCGTCTCGGCTCGCGACGTTTCCGACATCTACCAGGTGCCGCTCGTGTTCCGTACGGAGGGCGTCGACGACTACATCATCTCCGAGCACTTCGGCTTGCAGGCGCCCTCTCCTGAGATGTCTGGATGGGAGGCCATCACCCGCCGGGCGAGCGAAGCCACCAGCCGCGCTCGGATCGCGCTGGTCGGCAAGTACGTCAGGCTCGAGGACGCCTATCTCTCGGTCGTTGAGGCGCTGCGTCACGCGGCGGTCCACCACGACTGCAAGGTCGAGATGGAATGGGTCGACTCGGAGGCCGTAGGGGAACCGGACGTGGCGGCAAAGCTCCGGTCCGCGGACGGGATTCTGATTCCTGGCGGATTCGGCGGCCGAGGGATCGAGGGCAAGATCCGCGCCGCGCAGATCGCGCGCGAGAAGCGCATTCCCTATCTCGGCATCTGCCTGGGTATGCAGATTGCGGTCTGCGAGTTCGCGCGCAACGTCGCCGGGATGCACGGAGCCAACTCCACCGAGTTCGATCTCGAGACGCCGTTCCCGGTCATCGATCTGCTGCCGGAGCAGAAGGAGATCGCCGACATGGGCGGCACGATGCGGCTCGGCGCCGACCCGGTCAAGCTCCACGACTCCACGCGCATTCGCGAGCTCTACTCCGAGGCCGTGATCTACGAGCGACATCGCCATCGCTACGAGGTCAACAACCATCTCCGCCGCCGGCTCGAGTCGGCGGGGCTCATCTGCTCGGGCACCTCTCCCGACGAACGGTTGGTGGAGGCGATCGAGCTGAGCGGCGACGGACACCCGTTCTTTGTCGCCTCGCAGTTCCATCCCGAGTTCAAGTCACGGCCCGAGCGCCCTGCGCCGCTGTTCCGGGATTTTGTCGGCGCGGCTCTGGCGCGCGCGCAATCGGGCACAGCGGTGGCTCTCTCCGGCGAGGCGGCCGCGGCCACGCCGTGAGGCGCGCCAGCGCCGCCGAGCGCGAACGGCTCCACGAGACGTTTCTGACGCTCTGCCGGATCGAAAGCCCCTCTGGCAAGGAACGGGCCTGTGCGGACTGGGTGGCTCGCGAGCTGGGCTCGCTGGGTCTGGAGGTGCAGGAGGATGACGCCGGACGCCGCGCGGGCTCGGACGCCGGCAACCTGCTGGTGCGGATCCCGGGGGGCGACGGCAGCATCATGTTCTGCGCGCACCTCGACACCGTCCCCCTGACCGCACCGGTTGAGCCGGTCCTGATCGACGGGCACTTTCAGAACAACGGCGAAGGAATCCTCGGAGCGGACAACAAGACGGCGGTGGCGATCTTCGTAGAGCTCGCCCGGCGGCTTCGCTCCGCCCCGGGCCTTCCCAGCCTGGGGGTCGAACTGGTGTTCACCGTGTGCGAGGAGCTCTCGCTGCGCGGCTCCCGAGAGTTCGACGTCGGCCGCCTGCGCAGCCCCTTCGGCTACGTCTTCGACCACGCCACGCCGATCGGCGAGGTAGTGCTGGCGTCTCCTACCCACCACCGCGTCCAGGCCGAGCTGCGTGGCCGCGCCGCCCACGCCGGACTTCGCCCCGAGGTGGGCCGTAGCGCGATCGCCGCTGCGGCGCGAGCCATCACAGCGATGCGGCTGGGACGGATCGACGCCGAGACGACCGCCAACGTGGGGACGATCGCCGGCGGCACCGCCATCAACGTTATCCCGGAACACTGTCGGCTCGAGGCGGAGGCGCGGAGTCTCGACGAGGCAAAGGTGGAGGTCCTCGCAACCGAGATGATCGACCATCTCCAGGACGCGGCGAACGCCGAGGAGTGCGACTTGGATGTAACGGTCGAGCGGATGTTCAAGGGGTATCGCACGCGGGCGCGTGCCGATCAGGTCGTCCTCGCCGAGCACGCCCTGCGGACATGCGGATACGAGCCGAGCCACATCGTGACCGGCGGGGCCTCCGACGCCAACTCATTCGAAGCCGCGGGGTTCTCATGTATCAATCTGGCCGATGGCACCGAGCGCAACCATCAGCCGGATGAGCGCGTCAGCGTCGACGCCCTCGACGGGATGTTTGAGGTGGCGATCGCCCTGGTGGAGGGGGCGGCGGAGGTGATGAGATGAACCGGCAGAAGGTCCCCGACTTCGAGTCCCTGGGCGGCGAGAGGAAATTCGAGGGCAAGATCGTGACGGTCAGCGTCGAGCGCTTCCGCCACGCCGACGGCCAGGAAGTGACCCGCGAGAAGGTCTCGCACCCCGGGGCTGTGGCGATCCTCGCGGTCGACAACCGACAAATATGGCTGACGCGGCAGCCGCGCGAAGTCGTGGGAGACCCGGCATCCCTCGAGATCCCGGCCGGCAAGCTCGACGTCGAGGGCGAATCGCCGCTCGAGACTGCCAAGCGTGAGCTCGCGGAGGAGATCGGTAAGCAGGCCGGCAGCTGGGAGGAGATCCTGTCCTTCCACACGAGCGCCGGATTCAGCGACGAGCGAATCGTGCTGTACCTGGCCGAAGGCCTCTCGGACGCCGCCGAGACCGAGACGGAGGAGAACGAGCGGATCGAGATCGTGCCCTGGCCGCTGGCTCAGCTCGATGACGCGATCGCGCAGTGCGAGGACGCGAAATCGCTGATCGCGTTGCTGTGGCTCGCGCGGCGGCACGAGACGTAGGCGCGGCCGGCGGCAGCTGCGGGCAGGAGGGCACCCGGTCGGCGCGAATAGGCGATCATGGCGACCGCCGCCGCGCACGCGTCTCCCCCCAGCATCGAGCGTCCGTCGCGCCGACTGACGGAGCTGACGCTCGACTTCCTGGCCTATCTCGAGCTGGAGCGGGGCCTGTCTCGCAACACGCTCCAGGCCTACCGATCGGATCTCCAGCAGTTTGGCCAGTTCCTAGACCGGCGGAACGTCGATCCGCTGTTTGTGTCGGTCGGCGACCTGCAGCAGTTTGTCTCGGACCTGACGGGCGGGCGCGACGGTCGGCGCGCTGCGCGGCCGGCCACGCTTCAGCGCAAGGTGGCCTGCCTGCGCTCCTTCTACAGGCATCTGTGCCGCGAGCAGACAATCAAGGGGGACCCCACTTCCCAGCTGCGCCCACCACGCTCGCGGGCGCGCCTGCCGAAGGTCCTGACCCGCGACGAGGTGGGCCAGCTGCTCGCTCAGCCGCGTGGGGTCTCGCCCGCGGCGGTGCGCGACCGAGCGCTGCTGGAGACGATGTACGCCTCCGGGCTGCGGGCCTCGGAGGCGATCGCGCTCGAGCTATCGGCGCTCGACCTGGAGGTGGGCGTGCTGCGCACGCGGGGAAAGGGCTCAAAGGAACGGCTGGTGCCGATCGGCTCCAAGGCGATCGAGTGCCTGCGCGCCTATCTGCAACGCGCCCGCCCCCGGCTAGTCGGGCTGCGCGACGAGCCGTGCGTGTTCGTGAATGTCCGCGGGCGGCAACTCTCGCGCCAGGGCCTTTACAAGATCGTGCAGCGCCACGCGCGCAGCGCGGGCCTTGACCGGTGCATGAGCCCCCACACGCTGCGTCACACGTTCGCCACGCACCTGCTTGCGGGCGGTTGCGACCTGCGATCTCTGCAGGAGATGCTCGGGCACGCCGACATCGCTACCACACAGATGTACACCCACCTGTCCGCCGAGCGGCTGCGCGACGTGTACTTCGACGCCCACCCCCGGGCGCAGATCGAACATCGCTAACGGTTCGCGCGGGCCCTGTCGCCGGCGACGCGCCGGCCGGCGAGCCCACTGGCAGAATCGGCCCGTGCCGACCCCGCCCAGCAGCGCGTGAGCGCCCCGCGCGGAAAACGAGCGTTCGTCATCGTCCTCGACGCCTGCGGCGCTGGGGCACTTCCGGACGCCGCGGCGTACGGCGACGAGGGTGCCGACACCCTGGGTCACTTGGCTGCAGAGCTCGGCGGGCTCGAGCTACCGACGCTCGCGAAGCTGGGGCTGGGCTCGATCCTTCCCCTCCAGGGCGTCCCGCCGGCGCGGCGGCCCGTGCTCCACGGACGTCTCGGACCGCTTGGACCTGGAAAGGATTCAACCGCCGGTCACTGGGAGCTGATGGGGGTCGTCGCGCCGCGCGGGTTGCCGACCTACGCGCGCGGGTTTCCGTCGGAGGTGATCGCCGTCGTCACCGCCGCCAGCGGTCGTGGCGTGATCTGCAACCGCCCGTACAACGGCATCGGGGCGATCGAGGACTTCGGCGCCGAGCACGTCGCAAGCGGCGCCCTGATCGTCTACACGAGCCAGGACTCGGTGCTCCAGGTGGCCGCCCATGTGGACGTCGTGGAGGCCGAGGAGCTGTATGAGATCTGCCGTGTGGTACGGGCCGCGCTCCCGAGAAAGCACGCGGTGGGACGCGTGATCGCGCGGCCGTTCCAGGGCTCGGCCGCCTACGGCTTCGAGCGCACCGATGGGCGTCGTGACTTCTCTCTTGCCCCGCCAGGGCCGAGCTACCTACAAGCGTTGCGGCAGCACGGCGTCGAGGTGCAGACGGTGGGCAAGGCGGGACAGTTGTTTTGCGGGATCGGCATCGACGTCGAGCATCCCGGGGCCACGAACGCGGCCGCGCTGGCGCGGACCGCCGAGCTGATCGATTCGCTTCACGCCGGGCTGGTGTTCACGAACCTGATCGAGACCGACCAGGTATACGGGCACCGTCACGACGCGGCTGGCTTCCACCGGGCGCTGCAGGCGATCGACTCAGCCCTGGCGGAATGGCTGAAGGCGCTCGGCCCCTGGGATCTGCTCGTGCTGACCGCCGACCACGGCTGTGACGTCACCGCGCCTCACACCGACCACACGCGCGAGTATGCGCCGCTGCTGGCGACGTTCCCCGATCACGGCTCGCGCCGGCATGACGGCGCGCTGGCCGACGTCGGAGCCAGCGTGCTGGGCTGGCTCGCCGGCGAGCAGGCACCCGAGCTTCCGGGGAGCCCATTCTGCTGATGCCCGAGTTGCCTGAAGTGGAGACGATCCGCCGCCAGCTCGCGCCACACCTGGAGGGCAGGACGATCGAGCGCCTGGAGATAATCGATGCCCGCTGGACGCTTCCCGACTCGGCCGAACGGACGGCTCAGGAGCTACGCGGGGCGTTCGTCCGACGGATGTCGCGCCGGGGCAAATACCTTTGCTGGGAGCTCTCGGGCGACCGGCACCTCTTGATGCACCTGCGGATGACCGGCGTGTTGCTGCTTGATCCGCCCGTCGAGCCGCTCCACGTGCGAGTGCGCTTCGAACTCGATGACGGCCACCGGCTCCTGTACGTCGATCCCCGGCGGTTCGGCACCGGGCATCTGCTTCAGGGCGTAGCGCTGCGCGATGCCTATCTCGCCGCCCGGCTGGGGGCCGAACCGATGACCTCCGCCTTCACCACCCAACACCTGTTCCGGCTGACACGCGGACGCCGTGCGCCGATCAAGGCCTTCCTGCTCGACCAGCGGCGCGTAGCGGGCGTGGGCAACATCTACGCCGATGAGGCGCTGTTCCGCGCCGGGATCCATCCGCTCAGGCCCGCCGGCCGCCTGACGCGGGCACAACTTGACAAGCTCCGCGCGGCGATCGAGGACGCGCTGTTGGCCGGGATCGCCGCCAAAGGTGCCTCGATCGACGACTTTCAACACATCGACGGCGCCCGCGGCTCGTTCCAAGACCGCTTCCTGATTCACCGCCGCGGGGGGGAGCAATGCCTCAGGTGCGGCTCCATGGTGCGCAAGATCATCGTCGGCGGCCGCGGCACCTACGTCTGCGAGACCTGCCAGCGGCGGCCCAGGAGAGTAATGGGCCCAGGTCCGCATGGCTGAGCTGCGCGTCCGCGCGATGCGACAGACGGACGTTGCCGAGGTGGCGGCCGTGACCGCGCCGGCGTTTCGAATCGACCTCGCCTCGCCGGTGGCAACCGCGCGCTGGCGGACGCGAATCGAGCATGGTCTCCTCAGCGACCCGAGCGGCGCCTTCGTCGCCGAGCGCGCGGGGCGCATCATCGGCGCCGCCGAGGCCATCCGGCGCGAGCGGCTGTGGTGTCTGTCGCTACTCGCGGTCCAGCCCGCGGTTCAGAGCGGGGGAGCGGGTCGCGCTTTGCTCGAGCGCACCCTGTCCTATCGCGATGGAGCGGACGCCGGGCTCATCGTCAGCTCAAACGACCCCCGGGCGCTGAGGCTCTACGCCCGGGCGGGGTTCTGGCTGCAGCCCACGTTCGAAGCCACCGGAGTCATCGATCGTCGCGCGCTGCCGAGACCCCACCCGGGCATTCGTGAGGGCGCACTCGGGGACATTGAGTCGCTCGCGCCGATCTCGCGCGAGATTCGCGGCGCGCCGCACACGGCGGAGCTGCCGCACGCCCTGAACCGCGGCGGGCGCCTGGTGCGCCTTGGGGACCGCGGCTTCGCCGTGGCGATTCCGGGGGAGGGCGTGTGGCTGCTGATCGCCCGCGACGACGAGGCCGCCGCGGCCCTTTTGTGGAGCGCCCTCGAGCTCGTGGGCGACACGCGCCACGTTGCCGTGCGCTGGATCACCGAAGCGCAGGATTGGGCGGTGAGCGTCGTGGTCAGGGCGGGGCTGCGGCTGGCGGTGTGGGGCGCGCTGTGCGTCAGCGGGCACCCCGGCCCGCTGCGACCGTTTCTCCCCAGTCCGCCGTTCGCGTAGTGGGCCACTTAAGCACTGCCGCGTGACTCTGGGCCGTCTGGGGAGGACGCTCGCGGCCCTCGGGCCGCGTCGGGAAGGATTCCGGCCGCCGCGACGTCACCATGGTCATGCCTACAACCAAGCACCTCCTAACAGCCCTCGCGCTGGCGGCGCTCGTTTTCGCCAGCGCGGCCGTCGCCGCCCCCGCCACTATGGCCCGGTCCTTTGTGAATCGCTTCACGACGATCGGCACGCTCGCCAGTGCTGTTCCCGCTCGCGGACCGGCGCGTGGTGACCAGAACCCCTACGGCGTCGCGGTCGTGCCGCGCAGCGTGGGAAAGCTTGTCCGGGGCGATGTCCTGATCTCCAACTTCAACAACTCGGCCAACCAGCAGGGAACGGGATCGAGCATCGTCGAGATCTCCCCGTCCGGCGCCAAACGCGTCTTCGCGGTCGTGCCCCGGCCAACTGCGACTCCCGCGGTGGGGCTCACGACCGCGCTCGTGGCGCTGCGCAGCGGCTACGTCGTCGTCGGCAGCCTCCCCGCCCCCGGCGGCAAAGCCTCCGCGGCGCGCGGGGGGGCGCTGACGATCCTGAGCGCCCGCGGGCGCGTGGTAAAGACGCTTGCCGGCGCGGACATCAATGGCCCGTGGGACATGACGGCGGTCGACCACGGCTCGCACGCGACGCTGTTCGTGACCAACGTGCTGAACGGAACGGTGGCCGCCGGCGGTCAGGTCGTGCACCGAGGCACCGTCGTGAGGATCGGACTTGCGCTCACGAGCCGGGCCGTCAACGTGACCTCCAACACGGTGATCGGGACCGGCTTCGCCGAGCACACCGACCCGAGCGCACTGATCATCGGTCCCACCGGCGTGGGCCTCGGCCGGGGTGACGTTCTCTACGTCGCCGACTCGGCGAGTAGCCGGATCGCGGCGATCCCGGACGCGCTCACACGACAAACCGCGCTAGGCGCCGGCGCCAAGACGGTCTCAACCGGAGGTTCGCTCAACGATCCACTCGGATTGGCGATCGCACCGAACGGCGACGTCATAACCGTCAACGGCGGTGACGGCAAGGCCGTCGAGACGACTGCTAACGGGCTCGAGTCCGCGAGCAAGACACTAGTCCCAGCTGGCGCGGGCGACCTATTCGGGATCGCGATCGCGCCGAGCGGCAGCGGTATGTACTTCGTGGACGACGCCGGCAGCGGTCCGGCGGCGAACTCGCTGCAGCTCCTGCACTAGACCCCCCCAACTGTCGGCGTCAGCTGACCGCCGTCCTACGCGGCGGCGGTCAGCTGACGCAGCCGGCCCTCGCGGTCAGCTGCCAAGAGCTCTCTGAAGCCCCCGATGATCTCCTCGCCAATCACGATCTGCGGGAAGGTGAACATTCCGGTCCGCTGCTGGAGCTGCGCTCGCCCATCCGGATCGCGTGCCAAATTGATCTCTTCATAGTCGATGCCGCGACGAGCGAGGAGCGTCTTGGCGCTCATGCAAAGCGAGCAATGCTCGGTCGTGTACAAGGTCACAGTCTTCATTGCTTTAGAAACTATAGGGTTGCGGTGCAAGCTCTTAGCTACCCAGGAGTGAGCCAGGAGTAGCACTTGCCTGGGCCGCTGAAAACGGAGGCCATCGTGCTGCGCTCGATCCGCTATGGCGAGGCCGATCGGATCCTTCACCTGTACACCCCACACCTGGGGCGCATCAGCGCGATCGCCAAGGGAGTCCGGCGCTCCCGCAGCCGCTTCGGCGCTCGGCTGGAGCCGTTCTTGCATGTCCTCGCCGTTCTACATGAGGGACGAAGCGAGCTGGCCACGGTAACCGGCGTCGACACCGTGGCCGTCCACGCCGGCCTGCGCGACCATGCGGACACGCTCGATGCCGCCGCCCGAGCATGTGATGCGGTGGGACGGCTGTTCGAGACGCCTGAGCCGCATCCGGAGGTGTTCCGCTTGCTCGTCAACGAGCTCGCGTTGCTGGGCAGCGATCAAAGCAACGCTCGTCCGGCGAACGGGCTCGCGTTCCGGCTGAAGCTTCTGCTGGCGGCCGGCGTGGTACCGCAGCTCGGGGCCTGCGCGACGTGCGGATCCCGCGAGCGCTTGAGCGGCTTCTCCGGGGCCGCCGGCGGGGTCGTCTGCGGCGGCTGCGAGGTGGCGGCCTTTCCGCTCGACGAGGAGTCCTACAGGTTCCTGGTAGCCGCCCTCGGCGCGCCCCTCGCCCAGGCCCCCGAGGCCTCGGAGCGGGCGCTGCGCCAGGCCGAGCGCGCGATCTCGGAAACTGCCGAGCACCACGCGCACGTGCGCCTGCGACCGCTGGTCGGCTCACGCCGCCCCGAACCCGGTGTCAGAATCGGTCGCGATGAGTGACTCAGTCCTGCAGGCGGCAGGCGCGCATCCCAACGGGCCGGTGGCGGACCGCTTCGCCCAGCGGATTCAGGCTCGCGAGGAACTGGAGCTGTCATCGCGGGCGACACGGTCCTACCCTGGCCGCCGCACCCGGCCCGAGCTCGATTGTGGGCTGCGCACGCCGTTCCAGCGCGACCGTGACCGGATCGTGCACTGCAAGGCGTTCAGGCGGCTGAAGCACAAGACACAGGTGTTCGTGGCCCCCGCCGGAGACCATTACCGGACCAGGCTGACCCACACGCTCGAGGTGACGCAGGTTTCGCGGACGATCGCCCGCGCTTTGCGGCTCAATGAGGACCTGGCCGAGGCCATCGGCCTGGGCCATGACCTCGGTCACCCGCCCTTCGGTCATATCGGAGAGGAGGCGCTCGATCGTTGCCTGCGTGAGCGCTTCGGCGCGTCGTTCAGACACAACGAGCACTCGCTGCGGGTGGTGGAGGTGCTGGAACGCGATGGGCAGGGCCTCAACCTGACCGATGCGGTGCGCGAGGGCATCGTGGGGCACTCCTGGCACGCGGAGCCGCCCCCGACGCTCGAGGGACAGATAGTGCGCTTCGCCGATCGAGTCACGTACATCAACCACGACATCGATGACGCCCTTCGAGCGGGCGTGATCGAACACGCGGATCTTCCTTGCGATCCGATCGCGGAGCTCGGCGACAGCGGCCCGCGCCGCATCGACGCGCTCGTCCACGACCTCGTCGAGCACTCAGAGGCGACGGGGCAGATCGCTCAGGGCAAAAACGCGGGTCACGCGATGTCGGAGCTGCGCCGGTTCATGTTCGAGCGCGTCTACCTAGGACCCGAGGCTCGCCGCGAGCACGCGAAGATCGAGCTCGTCGTTCGCTCGTTGTTCGAGCACTACCGTCAGCACCCGGACGAGATTCCGGAGTCGGTCCCAGAAGCCGACCTCGCCCACCGCGTGACGGACTACCTGGCGGGGATGACCGACCGTTTCTGCATCGGGGCGTTCGAGGCCCTGAGCGTGCCGGTCGCGTTCGCACCGTGAGCCGCTACACCGGTGAATCGCGCGATCGCGTCCGCGACGCCGTCGACATGGTCGCCCTTGTCTCGGGCCGCACGCAGCTGAGGCGCCAAGGGGTCAACAGCTATTTCGGGCTCTGTCCGTTCCATGACGAGCGAACGCCCTCGTTCCATGTGAGCCCGGACGAGAAGCTCTATCACTGCTTCGGCTGCCAAGCCTCCGGCGACCCGTTCCAGTTCGTGATGGACACCGAAGGACTCGACTTCGCCGGCGCGCTTGAGGCTCTCGGCGAGCGCTTCGGCGTCTCGCTCGAACCGGAGGCCGAGGATCCCGGCGCCGCGGAGCGACGGCGGCGGCGCGAGCGCCTGCACTCGCTGCTGGGACGTGCTGCCGCCTATTACCAGCGCTACCTGTGGGACACGCCCGAGGCGTCCAGCGCTAGAGATTACTTGCTGGGGCGGGGGTTCAGCGCCGAGACGCTCCGAAGCTTCCGCGTCGGATATGCACCCAGCGCATGGGACCGGATGCTGCGCGCTTCGCGCAGCGCGGGGTTCAGCGACGAGGAGCTGCTGTCGGTCGGTCTCGCGCAGCGCTCCAAGGACCGCCCCGGCCGCGTGTATGACCGCTTCCGGGAGCGGATCATGTTCCCCGCCTGCGATGCCCGCGGGCGCGTGCTGGGCTTCGGTGCGCGGGCGATGCGCGAGAACCAGCCGCCGAAATACCTGAACACCGCTGACGGCGAGCTCTACCACAAGCGCGAGGTCCTCTACGGGATAGACGTGGCCCGGGCGCCCGCGGCGCGGGCCGGAAGGATGATCCTGGTCGAGGGCTACACCGACGTGCTGGCGTTGCACCAAGCGGGAATCCAGAATGTCGTGGGGGTTATGGGAACCTCGCTGACCGAGGAGCAACTCAGCGAGCTGGCGCGGATCGTCAGCGTGCTGGAGCTGTGTCTGGACGCCGACCGCGCCGGCCAGGACGCGATGCTTCGGGCCGCGCGGGTGGCGGCCGGACGCAAGCTCGAGCTGCGTGTGGTGTCGCTTCCCTCCGGCGCCGACCCGGCCGACTTCGTGCAGCAGGGGGGAGGCGACGCGCTGCGCGGCCGCCTCGAGAGCTCAGTGCCGTTCGTGGTGTTCCGGGTTGAGAGGGTTCTGGAGCGCGCCGATATCCGCAGCGCCGAGGGGCGCGACCGCGCGATCGAGCAGCTCCGCCCGATCATGGCGCACGTGCCGGCCAGCGTGTTGCGCGAGGACCTGCTGCGACGGGTGGCCGGACGGCTCGAGCTCTCGGAGGCGCGACTGGCCTCGCTCGTGGCGGGCCGCGCGGGGAGCACAGCGCTGGCCGGTGGCCCTGTGCCTGCACCGCCACCCGATAGGCTCATCCGCGCCGAGCGGACGTTCCTGGCGCTCTGCATCGCGCTCCCCCAAGCCGGAAAGGCCGCCCTTGAGTCACTCGACCCCGATGAGCTCCTGACCAGCGAGCTCATGCGCCGTGTCGCACGTCACATCGCCCCGCGGGTCGAGACCCCGCTAGCCGGCCTCCCCCCAGACGACGAGGAACTGGCGCGCGCCGTGGCTGATCTCGTGAACCGCGCCGGCCGCAGTCCGGACGTCGACGAGGGACGGCTCGAGCATGCGCGGCTCGTGCTGGAGCTGGCCCGGCTCGACCGGGCCATACGCCGCGAGCGCGCTCAACGTGGCGCCGACATTCGCGCTCTGGCCAGCGCCCGCCAACGGGTGCTCGAGTCGATCAGGAAGGTCGTGGGACGGCTCGAGCAGACGGTCTGAGAAGTGGGGCCGCTAGAGTCCCGAAGCGACCCGGAGGCGTCGCTCTTCGGGACAGCCAATCAACGCCTTGCGATCTGGGGTAGCTCAATCGGCAGAGCAAACGGCTGTTAACCGTTAGGTTGTGGGTTCGAGTCCCACCCCCAGAGCTCCGTAGTGTCAGCTCAAGACCATCCGAGGCTCACCGTCGCGCAGCTACGCGAGTGGCAAGATCACGGCGCCGTGTGGCGGCCGGTTGAGTTCGACGATGAGCACACCTTGATCGATCTGTGCAGCTGCTCGGGCGAGCCGATGGAGCGCGTGTGGAGCGATGACCCTGAGCTGATCGCGTTCATTAGGGCCCAGCGGGAGCACTAGGATCAGCCGCTGCCCAGGCGCTCCAGCAGTTCCGCGGCCCGCGATGCCGCGTCGTTCTGCCCGGCCCAGATCTTGATCGCCGCCGCCCTGGGCGCGAGCCGCGGCATCTGCAGCGCCCGGCGGACGGCGAACCTCAGCGTCGCCGGCGTGAGCAGGCGCCAAGGCAGCCGCAGGCCTGCCTTCGCCCACTGGGCGCGAGCCGCGTTCTCGGCCATATCGCCCGAATGCGGCACCGCCAGAACCGGGCAGCCCGATACGAGCGAGCGGACCAACGTGCCGTGACCGGCGTGCGTGATGACCAGCGCGCACCGCGGCATCATGCGCGAGTAGGAGACCCACTCGACGAGCCGGGCGCTTCCCGAGACGGTGATCGGCACGCGCATCTCGACGGAAGAGTCCGGCAGGCCGGCGGCGGCAGCCGGCCGGCGGTTGGTAGCCGCCAGAACGCGCACCGGCTCGCCGGCCAGGCCCTCGAGCGCGGCACGAAGCAGTGCCTGGGCGGAGTCGTGCGCGGTCGACGGAGCCACGAGAATCAGCGGATCGTCTCCGGCCGGCGGCGCCACGTCGTGGTAGGGCGGCTCCCATAGCAGAGGACCGATCACTTGGGTGCCCGGGGGCCAATGCCGCGGATACTCGAGCTGCGGCAGCGTCGCGACCAGCGTCAGCTGCTCGCTGACCCCTCCGTACAGGCGTTCGAGCGGCGCCAGTCCGAGCCGCCGCCGCGTCTCGTTGAGCTCGTCGCGACCGCGGCGCAGTCCATGCTCACTCAGGCCCCCTAGCGCGCCCCAGGCCAGGCGGCCAACGGGCGTTCGTGGCAGCTGTGCCCCGAGCGCATAGGGTGGCGCTTGCCGCAGTGGCCCGGGGTAGATGTGGGGGATGAGCGTCGCGACCGGCAGGTCCTCGAGCTCGCCGGCGAGCGCTGGCGCCAGTGTCAAGATGTCGTGTACCACGATGTCCGCACCGGCCTCGGCGATCGCCTTTCGGGTCTGAGGCGCGGCGCGTACCACTGCCTGATAAGGCTTGAGCGGGCGCTCCGGTGTTGGAAAGACCTGATATTCAGGGGCGCCCACGAACCGCATGCCGGCCGCTTGCACCGCGGGGCGCCACCGCGTCCAGGTCTCAAAAGTGACTTCGTGTCCGCGCTCGACGAGCCGCGAGCCGAGCGCCAGCATCGGGAACGCGTGACCCGGGTCCCCGAACGCCCCAAGGAAGATTCTCAAGGCGCGAGCTCTGCCTACAGCTGCTCGCTAGGGCGCTGGAACACGATCTCGGGAATCACGCAGGCCGGAGAGACGCGCAGCAGCATCCTCACGGCCTCGGCAACGTCCTCGGGGCGAATCATGTCCTCGGCCGCCACGGTCCCCTTGACGAAATCGGTCATCGCGGTGTCTACGAAGCCGGGGCACAGCGCGCACGACTTGATCCCCGCGCCATTCAGCTCCTTGTTCATCGCCTGGGTGAAGCCCACCACTCCGTGCTTCGTGGCCGAGTAGACGGATAGCCACGCCTGGCCTGACTTGCCGGCGAACGACGCCGTGTTGACCACGAGCGCGTTGCGGTGCTCTCGGCCGGCTGCCCCCAGAAGCTCGTCGCACTCACGGTAGAACAGCACGATCGAGCGGAGGTTGACCGCCAGCTGCATATCGAGGTGCTTGGTCTGGATCTCGCCGACCGGCGCACCGATCCCGACGCCGGCGTTGTTGACCAGCACGTCGAGGCGCCCGAAGCGCTCTCGGTGTGCCGCCACCACGCGGCGGACGCTTTCCTCGGCTCCCATGTCGCCCGCCACGTGCTGCACGTCATGACCTTCGGCGCTCAGCTCGGCAGCGGCTTCCACGAGCTTCTCGGGGCGGCGGGCGGCGACGGTCAGGCCGAGGCCTTCTTCCCCCAGCGCCCGTGCGATCGCCAATCCGATGCCGCTCGATGCTCCGGTCACGATCGCCGCTCGCTTCGCCAAAGGTTCGCCTCTCCTCATAGTCAGCGTTCTCCGGTATCCAATCAGGAACGTGCAAGGATGCCGGAGTGACCACAGCCGATATCGAGCTCCGGGGAACCGCGGATCGCGCGTTCGACGAGGTGCTGACGGCCGATGCCCTGGAGTTCGTGGCCGAGCTCCAGCGCCGCTTCGGACCGCGTCGCCAGGAGCTGCTCGAGGCCCGCGCGCAGAGGCGAGAGAAGCTACGAGCCGGCGAGATGCTCGATTTCCTGCCGGACACCCGCGAGATTCGCGAAGCTGACTGGCGAGTCGAACCGGTGCCCGACGACCTCTCGCAGCGGTGGGTCGAGATCACAGGCCCCACCGATCGCAAGATGGTTATCAACGCGCTGAACTCGGGGGCGGATGGCTTCATGGCCGACTTCGAGGACGCCAACTCACCCACCTGGCGAAACATGGTGCTGGGCCACGTCAACCTGCGCGAGGCGATCGAAGGCACGATCTCCTACGAATCCGCCGATGGGCGCCACTACGAGCTCGAGCCGCAGCCGGCGACGCTGCTGGTGCGACCGCGGGGCTGGCATTTGCCAGAGCGCCACCTGCTGGTCGGCTCAGAGCCAGTAGCCGGTGCGCTGTTCGACTTCGGCCTCTACCTCTTTCACTGTGCCTCACGTCTGCGGCGAGCGGGGACGGGACCCTACTTCTACCTGCCAAAGCTGGAGTCCCATCGCGAGGCGCGGCTGTGGAATGACGTCTTCTGCTTCAGCCAGGAAGTGCTGGGCATCGCCCGCGGCACGATCAAGGCGACCGTCTTGATCGAGACGCTGCCGGCGGCGTTTGAGATGGACGAGATCCTCTACGAGCTGCGCGAACACTCCGCGGGGCTGAACGCCGGGCGCTGGGACTACATCTTCTCGGCGATCAAGTGCTTTCCCGAGCGTCCCGAGATGGTCCTCCCAGATCGCGGCGACGTGACGATGACCGTCCCGTTCATGCGTGCCTACACCGAGCTGCTGGCGGCAACATGCCACCGCAGGGGAGCGCACGCGATGGGGGGGATGGCGGCGCTCATCCCCTCGCGGCGTGACGAGGAAGCGAACGCCAAGGCGCTGGAAGCCGTGAGGGCCGACAAGGACCGCGAGGTCTCCCAGGGCTACGACGGCACGTGGGTCGCCCACCCGGACCTCGTCCCGGTGGCGCGCGAGGTGTTCGAGGACGGGCTAAAAGGTGCCCCCAACCAGCTCGAGCGGCTGCGCGACGACGTAGAGGTGAGCGCCGCCGAGCTGCTCGACCTGCCCGCCACGCCGGGCAGCATCACCGAGGGAGGGCTGCGCACCGACGTGAACGTCGGCTTCCAATACGTCTCCTTCTGGCTGACAGGGCGAGGCGCCGCAGCGATCAACTCGCTGATGGAGGACGCGGCTACCGCGGAGATCTCACGCTCGCAGATCTGGCAATGGGTGCACCACGGCGCGCAACTCGAAGACGGCCGCGTGGTGACGCCCGAGCTCGTGCGTCAGACGCTCGACGAGGAGACCGACAAGATCCGCCAGCGTGTGGGGGAAGAGGTCTGGCGCCAGGGCCGACCCGCCGAGACACGCGAGGTGTTCGAGCGAGTGGCGCTCGCGCCCGAAATGATCCAGTTCCTGACGATTCCCGCCTACGGGTATCTGGACTGAGGCGCCCTACTCGCCGCTCTCGAACTTGAACGAGAGGGCGAGGCGCACCCGGTATCCGGTCACCTGCCCGTTCTCAATCGTCACGTCCTCGCGGAGGACTTCCGCGATGCGCAAGTCACGCACGGTCCGGGCCGCGGTTTGGACGGCGTTGCGCGCGGCGTCCTCCCAGGACTGGTCGCTGACGCCGATAACTTCGGTCACGCGGTAGACGCTGCCTGCCATGTCCGCTGCTCCTCTCCTCGGGTGTCACGGCTGTTCGCCGGTCCCGCCGGACCCTACACCGCCGGACGCGCCGACGTCCAAGTTGTTGACTATGCTCGCTCCGTGCTGAAGCTGGGCTGGCGCAGGTCCGCGGGAATCGCGGCGCTGGCGGTGGCGCTCGCGGCCGGAGCGCCTGGCGCGGAGGCGCGCTTGGGAGCGCGCCGAACGCGCTCCATAACGCTCGAGTGGGTCGGCGACATCGCGCTCAGCGCCGAACGGGGGCTTCCGCCGGGCGGCCTCGAGCGGGCGCTGGCGCCCGTGCGCGGATTGCTGCGCCACGCGGACGTGACCCTCGGCAACTTGGAGGGAACGCTGTCAACCGGCGGCCAGTCGAAATGTGGAGGGATCGGCGGCGGCAACTGCTTCGCATTCCAGGCTCCGCCGAGCACGGCATTTGGCCTTCGAGGGCTGGGCTTTGAACTGGTCAACCAGGCGAACAACCACTCGCTCGACTACGGCGCTTCGGGACGGGCGCAGACGGTCACGGCGCTGAAGCGCGCCGGCGTTGCGCACACCGGCTTTCCGGGTGAGATCACCTACCTGAAGGTCAAGGGATTGCGGGTTGCGTTTCTTGGCTTCGCCCCCTATCCCTACGACGCCAACCTGCTCGATATCCCGGCCGCCAGAGCGCTCGTCAGGCGCGCCCGACGGAGCGCGGCACTGGTCGTCGTGATCATCCACGCCGGCGCCGAAGGGACGGGCGCGCTGCACACCCCTCAAGGCACCGAGTACTACCTTGGCGAGGACCGGGGTAACGCCCGCGCGTTCGCACATGCGGTGATCGACGCCGGCGCGTCGATCGTGCTTGGGTCAGGACCACACGTCATCCGCGGCATCGAGCGCTACCGCGAGCGGATGGTGGCCTACTCGCTGGGCAACTTTGTCGGCTACCACACGCTCGCTGGGGGCGGGGTGCTCGACGAGAGCGCGATCCTTCGCGTGACTTTGGCGCCGAGCGGGCGCCTACTCGCCGCCCGCTGGATCTCGATCAAGCTCGCCGCCGGGCTGCCGCGGCCCGACCGAAGCGACGCGAGCGCCAAGCTCGTAGCTACCCTCTCGCGCGAGGATTTCCCGCGCGAGAACTTTGGCATCAGTCCAGCCGGCGTGTTTCGCGCTCCGAGCTAGAGCGCTCGATCAGCTGGACATAGAAGGGCTCAAAGCCGTGGCGCTCATAGAATCGGAGCGCGGCGACGTTTGCGTGCGCAACGGATACGAACAAGCGCTCGGCGCCCGCTTGGCGGGCAGCCTCGCGCGCCGCAGCGACGAGCATCGCGCCGATCCCAGCGCCTCGCTCGCCGCCGGCCACCGAAAGACTCTCGAGCTCGGCGACATGATCGCCGACATCCCAGGTGGGCGGACCGGCGTCGAAGCGCAGCATCGCGTATCCGACCGCTGAGCCGCCCCGTTCGGCGATGAGGAGCTGCGCCTGACCTTCTTCGAGCCACCGCCAGTATTGGTCCCGGCGCCTGCGCCAGGAATCGGAAAACGGCCGCGTCGGAGGCAGCCGCGCCAGGCTGGCGTGATGGGCGTGCATCGCCGCCCACAACGGTTCCAGCTCGTCGACGCGCTCGCTGCCGACGTTGGTGACGCGAACATCGCTCATCGCCACTTTGGCCGTCCCCTCAGCCCGCGACAGGCGCCTTGCGCGCGCTGCGCGACGCGCCCAGGGAGGCAACGATCACGAACGCCATTCCGGCCAGTTCGCGGGCGCTCAATCCCTGGCCGACAACGATGAATCCAGCCAGCGCCGCCATCGCGGGCTCGAGGCTCATGAGCACGCCGAAGACGCGCGTCGCGATGCGCCGCAAGGCCTCCATCTCCAGCGTGTAAGGGATCGCCGAGGAGAGCATGCCCACCGCTGCGCCTATCGCCAGCGAGTGCGGCTGCACGAGCTGGCGCCCTCCTTCTGCCACGCCCACCGGCAACGCCACAACCGAGGCCACACACATGGCGATCGCCAATCCCGTGCCGTGCTCGAAGGCTTTGCCCACGCGCGCGTTCATGATGATGTAGGCGCCCCACATACAGCCGGCGATTAGCGCGAATGCGACGCCGAGACCATTCAGGTCGCGAGCGCCGCCGTGCGTCAAGGCGATGATGCCGATAGCCGCCAGCGCCGCCCAGACGAGGTCAAGACGCCGTCGCGAGCCGACGATGGCGACGGTGAGCGGGCCAATGAACTCGATCGTGACGCCGATTCCAAGCGGGATCCGTTGGATCGCCTGATAGAAGGCCAGGTTCATGGCCGCAAGCACCACCCCGAAGAGCGCGGCAAGCAGCAGATCGTGGCGAGTCCTGGTTCGTAGCGCCGGCCGCCACACCAGGAGCAGCACGATCGTCGCCGTGACGAGGCGCAGCAGCACGGCGCCGCCTGGGCCGGTTCGGGAGAACAGGGTGGTGGCCACCGCCGAGCCGAATTGCACCGAAGCGATGCCCCCCAAGACGAGGACCGGCGACGGGGTGCGCGCGAGAACCCCGGGAGCACGCGGCGAGGTGTCGACCAATGCCACCGGACGATCGTAGTAGCGCTTGCTACGCGGCCGAGACGCGGGCAATCAGCGCGGCGGCTTCCGCCCGCATGTCCTCTGCCAGGCGGTCGACGTCGGCGAGCAGCGTCGAATCGGCCAAGAGGCCGAAGTTCAGAGTGTCGGCCAGCGACGCCACCGCGACGCGCAGCGCGTGCCGCTCACGAAGCTCGGCCAGGGGATACATGGCCCGCACAGGAATCCCCAGCACGCGAACCGGCTGGCGGGGACCGGGCACGTTGGAGACGTTCAGCGCGAACGAGCGCGGATTGGCTAGGGCCCGTTCGGCGAAGTCCCGAAGTCGTGGCGCGCGCCGCAGCTGACGCATGAGTGCGTCAAGGTGTTGGGCGTCATGGCCCTGTTTGCGAGCCTTGGTGGCATGGCGAATGGCGGTCAGGCGATCGATCGGATCAGGCGTTCCAAGCGGAAGATCCAGGCAGAAGAATGAGTCGCGGTTACCCGGCTCGACGCCTTGATCCCCGGGCGTGACCGCCAGGCCGTGCAGGCTCACGGGCACCTTCACGCGGACGGCGCCGAGATGACCGTGACGTGCCTCGAGCCAGCGCCGCAGCCCGCCCGCCACCACGGTTAGCACCGCGTCGTTGACGGTCGCTCCGTCGACCGTGGCGGCCGCTCGGCGCAGGCCCTCCAGCTCCACGGTGGCAAACGCTGCCGACCGCCGCGCACCGATGTGTCCGTTGAAGGGCGATCGCAACCAGGGCTGAGGCACCTCCCGCGTGACGACGCGCAAACCCCTGAGCCGGTGGTGGGAGTAACTGTCGCTTTCTCCGCGCGCCCGCGACCGCTTTCGAGACTCTACGGGACGGGCGTCAGGGGTCGGCTCATCGTCCCAGAGCGCCGCGCTGGCCACCCGCATCACGGTGGAGCCATCCGCCAGGGCATGATGGATACGCCAGATCAAAGCGCTGCCTCCAGCGGCTATCTCCGGGACCACGTCGATGCGCCACAGCGGCTGCGAGCGGTCCAGGCGCTGTTCGAAGGTACGCGCAACGATGTCTGCCAGCGCGGCCTCATCGGGCGGCTCGCGAGCCTCGTAGCGGACGACGCGCGCGGACATATCGACCTGAGGATGTAACGCCCACGACGGCTGACCATCGATCTCGTACAAGTGAGTGCAGAGCTGCGGCGCGCGACCAAGCCGCGCCGCGATCGAAGCCCGCAGGAGATCGGGATCTATCTTGCCGCGCAACACGATCACCTTGCAGGTATGCCCCGCGACCGTCTCGTTCTCCAGCCTGAGGATGCTCAGGTCCTCGGGCGATAGGCACCTCACGGCTTGACAGGCCTGCGAGCTGGCGGCAGCGGATCCCTGCGCCGGCCCGCCGTGCGTGCTCATCTTCACGGTCCCTTGTGACGGTGGTGTGGCACGGGAGCTTGCACTATCCCGGTCTGTAGAGCCTTCAGCTCGAGTACCCCAGCTTCCCGGCGCCCTCGTCCCGGAATACTAGTGGCAGCGGTCCTCGGGACGCTCCTCGTGAGGTAGATGCGCACACTCGGAGAGCTCCACGGCGTGCGTTCCGGGCAGCCTCTGGACAGCCTCGCCGACCTTCCCCGCCGGGGCGCTATTTGAAGCGGAGCGAGGTCGCTGGAGCGAAGACGAGCCCAATGCATCGAGCCCTACATGTTTGACGACCTCGCAGAGTGTGCTCACGATCCATCGCGGGTAAGCAATTACGCACGGAGCAGACGACGGCAACAGGAGGAGATCGATGGTCCGGCCACGAGATCTTCACCGGACACGACCACGCGCATGGTCGAAGTTCAAGCCCAGCCTTCAGCCTACGAGTGAGGGCGCGCGCGCCGGGTCAGCGTCGGACTAGCCGAGGAGAGGAATCGTGAGTATTTATGACGAGCGGCCCTGGCTCAAGCTCTACGGGCCGGGGATCCCGCACGACATCGAGCCCGAGCACGAGAGCATGCTGGCCGCCTATAGGGCGACGGCGGCTCGCGACCCCGAGAAGACTGCGCTTCAGTACTTCGAGAAGGCAATCAGCTACCGGGAGCTCGAGGAGTTGACCGATGCGCTCGCCGCCGGGCTCCAGGACGAGGGGTTCGAAGCGGGTGAGCGGCTCGCGGTGTACCTGCAGAACGTGCCGCAGTTCGTGATCGCGATGGTCGCGACGTGGAAGGCCGGCGGCATCATGGTCTCGATCAGTCCGATGCTCAAGCACAAGGAGCTGAGCGCCCAGCTGGTCGATTCGGGCGCCACAGCGCTGATCACGCTTGAGTCGCTGTGGGCCAGCGTGGCGCGCGAGGTCGTGGCCGATACCGAGGTCCGCACGGTGATCACGACGTCCGAGCTCGACTTTCTGGACGAGGTGCCCGAGCTCCTGTCCGACACGACGCACGAGCGCGACGAAGCCGTCCTGGACTTGGCGGCTTTTTTCGAGCGGTTCCGGGGGCATGGGCCTCGCGCCTCGACGCTCGGCCCTGACGACATCGCTTTTCTGACCTACACCTCTGGGACGACGGGGCCGTCCAAGGGCGCGATGAACAGTCATCGAAACGTCGTCTTCAACGCCCAGGCTTACCGGGACTGGATCCAGCTCACCGAGAACGACGTCACGTTCGGCGTTGCGCCCTTCTTCCACATCACCGGACTGATCGGCAACCTGGCCGCGCCTCTGCTCACGGGTATGCCGATCGTCATGAGCTACCGCTTTGACGCGGATGTTGCGCTCGAGCTCATCGAGCGCTTCGGCGCGACATTCACGGTGGCGTCGATCACCGTGTTCATCGCGCTCATGAACGCCTCCACCGCGGACAAGCGCGACCTGTCGAAGTTCAACAAGATCGTCAGTGGCGGCGCCCCGATCGCCCCTGCCACCGTCGAGGCCTACGAGCAGAAGTTCGGCGCCTACATCCACAACATCTACGGGCTGACCGAGACGACTTCCCCCTCGCACTGCGTGCCAATCGGGACACGGGCCCCGGTCGATCCCGACTCCGGAGCACTGTCGGTCGGTGTGCCGATCTTCAACACCATCGTCCGGGTCGTCGATGAGCAGGACAATGACGTCGAACCGGGCGAGATCGGCGAGTTCGTCACCTCCGGCCCCGAAGTCGTCTCCGGTTACTGGGAGAAACCGGAGGAGAGTGAGCACGCGGTCCCGGGCGGCCGGCTTCATACCGGAGACGTCGGCTTCATGGACGAGCGAGGCTGGTTCTTTCTGGTCGACCGCAAGAAGGACCAGATCAACGCTGCCGGCTACAAGGTGTGGCCACGCGAGGTGGAGGACGTGCTCTACGGCCACGACGCCGTCCGCGAGGCCGCGGTGGTCGGTGTCCCGGATGAGTACCGCGGTGAGACCGTCAAAGCGTTCGTCAGCCTCAAGTCCGGCGAGTCGGTGACCGAAGCAACGCTCATCGCGTTCTGCAAGGAGCAGCTGGCCGCCTACAAGTACCCGCGTCAGATCGAATTCGTCAAGGAGCTCCCGAAGACCGCGAGCGGGAAGGTGCTCCGGCGAGAGCTGCGCGACAAGGAGGTGAGCCGGTCGCAGGGGTGATGCGGGCGGATCCGGCCGCGGCGATCACTCCTACGCTGATGGATTACGTGGCGCCGGCCGGAGGGCTCCCGCCGGCTGAAGGGCTCCCGCCGGCCGTCCCGGTTCCGCTCGTGGCGCCGATCAGTGACCTTGAGCTGGAACTCATAGCCGTGCTGTTGGGTCCAGACCCTGTCCTCCGCGTGGCTCACGATCGTGGCGGAGAGCGGAATGCCGGTCTGTTCGCCCACGATGTCCTCGCGGAGCAGCTCGCGCCCAGCATCGGTCAACTCGACCCCCCGAGGTACCCGCGCGAACAACGGCTCTCCAATCTCCCGCTCGAGCTGCTGCATCTGACGCGAAAGCGCGGGCTGAGTGATGAACAAACGGATCGCGGCACGACCAATCTTTCCCTCTTCCGCGACGGCCACGAACGAACGGCCGAAGGGAGGACGAAACACGCCGGTCACGTGGCCATCCCACGCCAATCTCGGGACATATCGGCGACATTTTCCGAGTTGTTACAGATGGCCCATCGATTAAGCCGACGGATTACCAGGCGTTCCCCATGGCCCGGGCAGGATTCGAACCTGCGCACGACGGATTATGAGTCCGCTGCTCTGACCACTGAGCTACCGGGCCGCTGATCGGGCGCGACGCTAGCACCGGCCGCAGCGGATCACGCGTCGCCGCAGGGCGACTTGCAAGCCCGGCGGGTCGACCGCGTCACGTGATTGGGGTACGCTGATCGACGGATGCTGGTTCTCGGTTCTGCCGCCCTCTCCCAGACGCTGGCGCTGCTGGTCACGCTTCTGGGCATCGGGGTGATCGTCAACGTGCTCGTCATCTACCTCATCGGGCAGGTGTTCGCCGAGCGCAGGCAGAACCAGGAGCGCCGCGACGCGGGCTTCTGAGGGCACTTAGCGCACGTTTTCCGAGCAGCCCGGCACTAGCTGCCGCTCGCGGCGCTGAAGGAACGGCCCAGGGAGGCGTCGAAACAGACGCCTGCCGATGAAGACCTCCGCGCCCACAAGCTCACCGCACGCCCAGAATGGCTCGGCAACGACTTATGACGCACCGAACGGGCCCGCGGCCGCCAGCGCCGCGCAGGCCCTGTCGGCCTACATCCGCTCGCGCTTTGACGAGTTCTCGCGCTCCCAGAAGGACGTGGCCCAGTACATCGTCGACCATCTCGACGAGGCGGCCTTCCAGACCGCCGAGGAGCTGGCGCGCCGAGCATGCACGTCCTCCAGCACTGTTGTCCGGTTCTCGCAGGCCCTCGGCTTCGAGGGCTTTCCCGAGCTCCAGCAGGCGGCCCGCGACGAGTACCGCCGCCGACCAGCTGAGGCCGGCGGTCAGACCGTAACGGCCGCGCCCCTGTTCTCACTGGACCACACCGAATTCGAGGCGGCGCTCGCTGCCGATCACGTCAACGTCGAGGAGACGGCGCGCAAGCTCTCCCGTTCGTCCGTTGAGGCGGCGATCGACGCCATCGTCTCCGCCGAGCGGGTCCTGATCGCCGGCACCGATCAGATGGCGTTCTTCGCCAGCTACCTCCGTCACCTACTAATGCTGCTCGATCTGAGGGCCGAGATCGTGGCCAGCCCCTCGCAGGAGGCGTTGGGCCGTCTGTCGCGGATCGATGAGCAGACGCTGGTCGTCGGACTGTCGGCCGGCCGGCCGCACCCGCTCATTACCCGGACGATGAAATTAGCGCGCCACCGCAAGGCGCCCACGCTGGCGATCACCGACGCCACGTTGTCAGAGGTCGCCCGTCTGGCACGGATCAGGCTCTACTACTCGTCCAACACGCCCGCCTTCGTGCGTTCGCACGCGGCGCTACTGTCGCTGATCCAAGCTTTGGCCTACGGCGTTTACGCGCGCGACTCCCAGCAGTACGACGTGCGGATCAAGGCCTTTCGCCTCAAGTAGTGCCAGTGGTCCCGGCCGCTTGAATGCACCGCTACTTGCGCACCGAACCACTAGTCCATCACGAGCTCTGCTTCGGCTGCGGGCGGACCAACCTGTTCGGGCTGCTGCTCGAAACCGAGCGATCACCCTCGGGCGCCGTCGCCGGCCGCTGCTTCATCAAGCAGGATCATCAGGGGCCCGACCGGGGTCGCGCGCACCAGGGGATCGTCGCCACCGCGCTCGTCGAGGCGATGTCCCTCGCGGCGGGAGACAACGCCAGGGCTCAGGAGGTGACGGTCGGTTTTCTCGGCTCGGCGCCCGTCGGATCGTTCCTCGACGTGGAGGCCCAGGTGAAGCGACGCGACGCACGGAGTATCAGGCTCACGGCGGCCGCTCGCTCCGAGGCTCGCGAGGTGGCAGAGGCGAGCGGAATCTTCTTATCTGGGTAGCCTGTCCCCAGTGGCAGAGAACCTGACCCGCCAGATCCTCAAAGAGCACCTAGCGGATGGTGAGCTCAAGCCCGGGTCGGCGATCTCGCTACGAATGGACCAGGCGCTGCTCCAGGACGCGACCGGAACGATGGCGCTGATGCAGTTCGAGGAGCTGGCCACGCCGCGCGTGAAGATCGAGCGAGCGGTGCAATACGTGGACCACAACGTGGTCCAGCTGGACTACAAGAACCCGGATGACCATCGCATGCTCCAGGCGCTGGCGCGAAAGTACGGCCTTCACTTCTCCCGCCCCGGCAACGGCATCAGCCACTACATCCACATGGAGCGCTATGGCAAGCCCGGCCAGACGATGCTCGGCGCCGACTCCCACACCACTCAGGCGGGCTGCATGGGGATGATCGCCATCGGGGCCGGGGGCCTGGACGTGGCGGTCGTACTCGGGGGCCATCCGTACGAAATTGCCTGTCCCGAGGTGGTAGAGGTGCACCTCGAGGGCAAGCTGGGCCGTCCCTGGGTACAAGCCAAGGACATTATCCTCGAGCTTCTGCGCCGGCTGAGCGCAAGCGGGGGCAAGAACAAGGTGTTCGAGTTCACCGGCCCGGGCAAGGAGGATCTCAGCATTCCGGAGCGGGCCACGATCGCCAACATGATCGCGGACCTCGGCGGCACCTCGGCCGTATTTCCGCCCGACGAGAGCACCAGGGAATGGCTGAAGCGCCAGGACCGCGAGGACGATTTCGCCGAGCTGAGGCCGGATGAGGGCGCGGAGTACGACGACCGCGTCGAAATCAATCTGGACGAACTCGGGCCGCTGGTCGCAAAGCCGCACAACCCCGACAACGTGGTCGGAGTGGAGGAGGTCGCCGGGACAGAGATCGCCCAGGTCTGCATCGGATCCTCGGTCAACTCCGGCTACAGCGACCTGGCGCTGTCAGGCGCCGTGCTCGCCGACAAGGGCGGACAGATCGTCCACCCCTCGATCGCTGCCACGGCAACGCCGGGGTCGCGCCAGATTCTGGCCGCGCTCGCCGAGTCAGGCGTTTACCGCCAGCTTTCCGACGGCGGCGTGCGGATGCTCGAACCGGTTTGTGGGCCGTGCGTGGGCATGGGGCAGGCCCCGCCGTCTGACGCCAACTCCCTGCGGACGTTCAACCGAAATTTCCCCGGCCGCTCCGGGACGCCCGAGGACTCCGTCTACCTCTGCTCCCCGGCAGTCGCCGCGGTCTCCCTGCTGAGCGGCAAGATCGAGGATCCGCGCGAGTACGGCGGCGCGCCCGAGCTGTTGCCGATGCCCGAGCTCCGGCCCTACGTCGACGACGTCCACATCTTCGCCCCGGCCGACGAGCAGGAAGCGGAGAAGATCGAGATCCCCCGCGGCCCGAATATCAAGCGGCCGCCCGAGCATAAGCCGATGGGCGATTCGCTCGAGGCGAAGATCGCGACGATTCAGCCGGATGACATCTCAACCGGCGATCTGGCTCCTGATGGGGTCGAGGTGATGGCCTACCGCTCAAACGTCCCCGCGATCGCCGAGTTCACCTTCCGACACCGCGACCCGGAGTTCCGCAAGCGGCTCAAGGAGTGGGGAAGCGGGTTCATCGTCGCCGGCGATAACTACGGACAGGGCTCCTCGCGCGAGCACGCCGCGCTCGCCCCGCTGCATCTTGGCGTCAAAGCCGTGATCGCGAAGTCGTTTGCACGCATTCACCGCCGCAACCTGATCGCCCAGGGCATCGTCGCGCTCACGTTCTCGGATGGGGGCGACTACGAGAAGGCGGAGGTCGGCCAGACATGGACGCTCCCCACGCTGAAAGAGGAGCTCGAACAGGGCGCCGACACGATCACCGCCAAGATCGAGGACACGGGGGACGAGCTCGTGCTCAGCCATGATTTCTCCGAGCACGAGCGGGAGATCCTGGTCGCCGGTGGTCTGCTCTCGTTCCTGCGGCGCCAGAGCGGCAATGGCTCGGATGGCGCCGCGCCCCACAGCGGCAGCGGCACCTAGCGACGCGAGACGAGCAGAGCCTGTGTGGCGCGGCCGATCCGGCCGTGCTCGTCGAACAGCACGCTCTCGGCGACCCCGACGCCGTCGGACACCACCCGCGTCTCAGCCTGGAGACAGATCCACTCGCCCCGTGGTTGGCGGTCGAGATACAACGTCAGATCGGGGTTGATGAACACGTGGTCGTCCCAGGAGACGAGGGCGCTGATGCCGTTGCCGAAATCGCCCGCCGCCGCCAGCCGCTGCAGTGGCGATGGTTCCTCGCCGGCGATCAGCGGGACGTGCAGTCGAAACCAGCATGTGGATGGCCCCGGGGCGGAAAACGCCCCTTCGATGAAGCGGATGTCGATCGCATCCGGCGCAAACATCGGCCGTCGGGGAGGCTGAAGCCCCCCGTCGGTACCCTCCGCCGGGCCCAGCGGCGGCGCTAGCGGCTCGCTCAACTCGTCCATCTCGGCGCGCCTCAGGCGTAGCGCTCGTGCTCGGACGACCTCCGTCCCCTGGCTCGAGAAAAGCGACGCCTCCAACAGCTGCACGCGGCGCCCGGGCCGGACCACGGACGATCGGATCTCGAGCGCCCCGAGCGGTACCGGTCGCAGGAACTCGTAGGTGACGCGCGCAAGAAGCAGACCGTCGTTGGCGGCAAGGCGCTCGAACTCGCGCATCAAGAGCGCCGCTGGGGCGCCCCCATGCTGGGCGTCGGGATCCCATGGCCCGCGCGCGAGCTCGGTCGCGACGAATCGTCCATCTTGCGCCACGAACACGGCCTCGGCGGACATGGCGGCACACGGTAGCGCCCGGCTACACTCAGTCCGCGATGGACGGCGAGCTTGAAAACCGGCGCGACGAGGCCACGTTCACCGTCAAGGCGGGCCTCGCGGAGATGCTCAAGGGCGGCGTGATCATGGACGTCGTGACCTCTGAGCAGGCGAAGGTCGCCGAGGACGCAGGAGCCGCCGCGGTGATGGCGCTGGAGCGGGTCCCCGCGGATATCCGCCGCGACGGCGGCGTGGCGCGGATGTCTGACCCGGCGATGATCCGGGGCATCCAGGAGGCGGTGACGATCCCCGTGATGGCCAAGGCCAGGATCGGGCATTTCGTCGAGGCGCAGGTGCTCGAGGCGCTCGAAGTCGACTACGTCGACGAATCGGAAGTTTTGACCCCTGCCGACGAGGCCAACCACATCGACAAATGGCAGTTCAAGGTTCCCTTCGTCTGCGGCGCGACCAATCTGGGCGAAGCGCTGCGGCGAATCGGTGAGGGAGCGGCGATGATCCGCTCCAAGGGCGAGGCCGGCACCGGGGACATCGTCGAGGCGGTGCGCCACCTGCGGCTGATCCGCGGGGAAATCCGGCGCCTGGCGACGCTCGACGACGGCGAGCTCGCGACAGCGGCCAAGCAGCTTCAGTCACCGCTTCACCTCGTCCGTCAAGTGGCCGAGGGGCGCCGCCTGCCGGTCGTGCTGTTCTGCGCCGGTGGGATCGCCACACCTGCCGACGCGGCGCTCGTGATGCAGCTCGGAGCGGAAGGCGTGTTCGTCGGCTCGGGCATCTTCAAGTCCGAGGACCCCGAGGGCCGCGCGCGGGCGATCGTCGAGGCCACGACGCATTTCAACGATCCCGCCCGCGTGGCGGCCGCATCGACCGGGCTCGGCCAGCCGATGTCGAGCCTCGAGAGCTCCAAGCTCGAGCACGAGCAGCTGCTGGCGCCCCGCGGCTGGTAGTGGTGGCACAGACGGTCGGGATTCTTGCCCTCCAGGGTGACTTTGAGGCGCACGCCAGGCTCGTGCGCGCACTGGGGGCACAGCCGCGCGAGGTACGGATAGCCCCTGACCTCCAGGGCCTTGACGCGCTGATCATCCCCGGCGGGGAATCGACGGTGATGACGCTCGGGATCGAGCGCGAGCAGCTGGCGGAGCCGCTGCGTCAGTTCGCACGAAGCGGTACGCCGGTGCTCGGGACCTGCGCCGGCATGATCATGCTCGACCGCGATCACCTCGGCTTGCTTGACATCCGCGCCGCGCGGAACGCCTTCGGCCGCCAGCTGCGCTCGTTCGAGACCGAGCTCGAGCTGGCGGGTCTGGAGGGCGGTCCACTTCACGCGGTGTTCATCCGCGCCCCCTGGGTGGCCGAGCATGGCGATGGCGTGGAGGTGCTGGCACGCGTCGACGGGCACCCGGTGGCGGTGAGAGAGGGCAATCTGCTGGCGGTCGCCTTCCACCCCGAGCTCTCGGGGGAGCCAAGGCTGCACAAGCTGCTGCTGAGAATGAACGGCGCCGCTTCTCAATAAAGCGCCGGCGGGCGCCACGGGCGCCGCCGGCGCGCATAAATCGCGAAATTCGAATTTGAACGCCGGCGCGCGAGAGCGAAGAGACGCTCTCACACCACGAGCCCGTGGCGCATCGTGTTCTCGCTCATCACCCGGGGCTCGACGAACTGCAGCAGATAGTCGGGCCCGCCGGCCTGGGTCCCGGTACCCGACAGACGGTTGCCGCCGAACGGCTGGCGGCCGACCTTGGCGCCGGTGATTCCGCGGTTCACGTAGAGATTCCCGACGGGGCTGCGGGCCCGCACATAGCGCACGGTGCCCGGGTCGCGGGCATACAGGCCACCGGTCAGGGCATAGGGCAGCGCGTCGACGAGATCGCATCCATGCTCGATGTCGCGGACGGGCTCGACTGTCAAGAGCGGGCCGAACACCTCCTCGCTCAGAACCGGCGAATCCGGCCCTAGGTCGGTTGCCACGGTGGGGGGGCAGAACCACCCGATCTCGGGCACCGGCTCGACCGCGGCGGCGATCCGCCCGGCGGCGGCCAGCTCTCGGTAGCGAGCAATGCGCTCCTGGGCGTCGCGCTCGATCACCGGCGGCACATCGGTGCCGAGGTCCGCCGCTTGTCCCACGACCAGTACGCGCACCGCTCCCGCCACGCGCTCCAGCAGCTGCTCGAAGATCGCCTCGTGCACCAGGACGCGAGAGGCGGCCGAGCACTTCTGCCCGGCGTAGGCGAATGCCGAGGAGACGATCCCGGGTACCGCTTCGTCGAGATCGGCGTCGGCGTCAACGAGCACGCAATTCTTGCCTCCGAGCTCGGCGATGACGCGCTTGAAGTTCTGCTGGCCGGGCAGCGGCTCGCTCGCAGTGCGGACGATCTGAAGGCCGACCGCGAGCGAACCGGTGAAGGCAATCGTCTTAACGCCGGGGTGGCGCACGAGGCCCTCCCCGACGTCTCCCTCGCCTGGAAGCAGGCCGATCGCCTCGGACGGCACACCGCCGGCGCGTAGCGCCTGCACCAGGCGAAGAGCACAGCCCGGGGACTGCTCGGCGGGCTTGAGCACGACGGCGTTGCCTGTCGCCAGCGCGCCGGCCGTCATGCCGCAGGGGATCGCGATCGGGAAGTTCCACGGCGAGATTACGGCCGTTACGCCCCGTGCCGCATAACGCAGCTCGTTGCGCTCTCCGGGCACCTGGACCAGCGGCCGGCCGGCGTCGAGCTCGATCGCGGCGCGGGCGTAGTACTCGAGGAAATCGATCGCCTCGCATACGTCGGCGTCGGCCTCGACCCATGGCTTGGCGCACTCCCGGACCTCGAGCGCGGCGAGCTCCAGCCGCCGCTCGCGCATCCAGGCCGCGCCTGCGAGGAGTGCCTGAGCGCGGTCGGCAGCGCCGAGGCCACTCCAGGCGCGAAAGCCGAGGCGCGCCGTCTCCACGGCTGCCGAAACGTCCTCGCTGTGAGCGCGAGGACCAGCTGCGACCAGCCGCCCGGGATCCCCGGGATCGGTCGACTCGAGCGTTCCGCCGGCGTCCTGCTCGGTGCGCACATCGTCTCCGACCATCACTCCGACGGTCAGCGGCAACGTGCCATCGAGCTTCTTAAGCGACCCGTCGGTCCGCTGTCGCACGGTCGCTCGGCGGAGCTCGAGGACCGGCTCGTTGGAGAACGAAGGCAGCGGGGGCACGAGCCGACCGTACCATCGCGTCCTCCGAGTCAGGGCGCTGCGAGCAGCGTCTCGAGCGGTGTTCCGCTTGCCTGCTCGTGCAGGAACGACTCGTTGCTGGTGTTCTCGAGCAGCCGCCGGACGAGGTACGCCATCCCGGCCACCAGATCGCCGACCGGGCAGTATGTGCGCACTCGGAAGCCGCGGCTGGCGAGCGCGTCCTGTAGCTCGTCGCCCAGGCCGCGCAGCACCTGCAGCTCAAGATCCCCGTCGCTCGCGCCGAGCAATCGGTTGACGGCGATCGCATGGGACACGGAGCGCAGGTTGTGAGAGGCGACCGCCACCCTGACCGCCGGCCGGGCGGCGAGCAGTCGCCGCGTCAGAGCCTCGAAGTTGCGGTCACAGTCCGCCTTCACTTCAAACACGGGCGCCGGCCAACCCTGCTGGCGAGCCTGCGCTAGCTCGTGGTCCCAGTAGGCGCCCTTCACGAGCCGCACCTGAAGCGGCGAGTTCCTTGCGCTGGAGCCGGCCCAGGCCAGGATCTGATCGAGGGTCTCGGCCGAATCGCGCAGATAGGCCTGCAGGACGATCCCCGCGGACGGTCCGTCGGCGAACTCGGGCTCGGAGAGCAGATCCAGCACCAGTTCCAGCACGACTTCACGGGAATCGAGCGACTCCATGTCGATGTGAATGTGGGCTTGCTCTCGCTTTGCCCCGCGCAGCAGCGGAAGCAGCCGCCGGGTCGCGTCGCGACGGCCGAGCGCCGGGGCATCGGGACGCAGCAGCGGCGTGAGCGCCGAGACCTTGACTGACAAGTTGGCCCGCGCAATCGGCCCGAGCGCATCGCGCTCCAGCGTCTCGCGAGACGGCCAGTCGCGCGTGGCGCGTGCCAGCTCCCGCAGCGCCCCCCCGCAGCGACTGGCGTAGGCATCGGCCTCCTCGGCGGTGATGGTGGCCTCGCCGAGCAGGTCGACGGAGCTCGCAATGCCCCGATTCCAAAGCTGCCTGAGCACCCCGAGCGCGGCCGCGGGCGTCTCGCCGACGATGAAGCGGTGAGCCAGGTGTCGCACGCCCCCGGCCGCCGCCGCTCCAAGCGCGGCGCGTCCGGGCTTGGTGTTCGAGATCCGCATCGCTGCGGCGATGGGCGGTGGGCGCGCCGGCAACTCGTCAAGGAACCCGATCAGGTGGCGGGCGAGGTCATCGAGCGAGCGGCACGCGGGTACCACGTCAACAAACCTGAACAGCGCGGCCTGGAGCTCGCGATCGCTAGATGCCAGCTCCATCGTTCGCGTGTCGAGCGTGCGCATCGGATGGCGGGCCGAGGAGGGAAAGGCGGCGGCAAGCTCCGAGCCGACTTCCCGGATCCGGCCCTCGACCGTGTCTTGCCCGAGCTCCACGGCGCTCTCAGCTTTGAGACGCAGCCGGCGCGATCGCAGCGCCCTGTGATGCCGGCGGGGTGGCGCGCTCGATCGCATCCCATCCCATGTCGCGTTCGCGCTCGGCCTGATCTGCCCTCCCGCCGCCCCTCAGCCCGAACAGGCGCTTGGCGAACAGCAGGTAGACGACCACCGCCAGGTTGACGATGAAGCCGATGACCTTCAGCGCCGTGGGCTTGTTGGCGATCTCGTAGACCTCGAAGGGGAGGAAGATCCCGGTCGCCAGGAACGTCAGGTATTCGGCCCATCGCTTCGTTAACCACAGGCCGATTGCCTCGATCCCCTCGAGCAGTGCGTACGCCAGCAGCGCGATCCCCACCTCGGTCAGAGTTCCGGAGCGCAGCGAGAACAGCTTGTCGAGATCGTGCACGAAGCCGACGTGTCCCGAGCTCTGGACCGGTCCGCCGCCGACTCCTCCCTGGAGCGCCGCGAGCACGCGGTAGAAGCTGTGACGAAGGGTCGCCCGGTCGGCGGCGAACAGCAATACAGCCACTCCGAGCAAGGCGAGGATCACGAAGTGCAGTCCACGCTCGACGGCGATCATCCGCAGCAGCACCTTGTCGCGCAGCGCCTTGCCCCGCAGCGGGATGGCGATCTGGGAGCGATCGGGAAGGTGGCGCCGCTCCGCCGACGCCGGTGGCGGCAACGGCAGCCAGCTGTCGCAGCGAAGGCAGCGGCACCAGCGCAGTCCGCCCTGCTCGCGCGCCAGGGCATGGTCCTCGGGCCGGAGCTCTGCCACCTCGCCTCCTGGCAGCTCGTGGCCGGCGAACCCGCACGCCACGAGCTCCCAGTCGATCCTGCGCCGCGGGCGCGGCTGGTGCGTGCCGGGCGGGCGCTCCATCAGCTGAGGATGTTGACCGCCCGCGAGACGACCAGGGCCAGGACAAGCAAGGAGGTCAGCGCCTGGGCTGTCATCAGCAGCTTTGCTGTCTGCGTCAGCGGCATCGTGTCGGTGGGGCTGAAGGCGGTGGAGTTGGTGAACGAGACATACAGGTAGTCGATCAGGCCGGGCGTCCAGTCGGGCGGCCCGAGCCTGGGCTCCGACGTCTGGGGGAACATGAAGTCGGGCGGGCGGGCGGTATTCGCCGCCCGTTCGAGCGGTCCGCCTCGATCGAGCTCCCAGTACCACAGCGAGAACAGGAGCACGTTCGTGCCCCACAGCGCGATGCCGGCGAAGATCAACTTCCGACCGTTGCCCACGTGCCCCTGGAGCAGGTAATGCGTGAGCTCGATCAGCGAGAAGATGTTGGTGACGCTGACCAGGCCGATGACGCCAATCGCGATGTTGCGCCTGAGCGCCGAGTGGCGCATGCGGGGGTGGGGCGAGATTACGATTAGCACCGCGAGCAGCAGGCCCTCGATGGCCGGCAGTAGCCATGTAGGTCCCAGGGTCAGCCTGTCCGGGAGCGCCACGTCGAGGGCGATCGCTGCGGCCACGAGCAGCTGCGGCCCCCAGAACGGGTCGAGCTTCTCCAGGCGCGATTCGATCGGCCGGGCGTAGCTCTGCAGCTCGTGTCCGCCGGTATCGGGCGGCGGTGTGCTGGGGTCCTGCATGGCCTTGGGATACTCGCACGGCATGCCCTGCCCGGAGCGCATCGGCCCGCCACGAGAAGGATCTGAGGACGCGGTGGCCAAAACACCGTGCATGAGGACCGCGCTCCCGGTCGCAGTGGCAGCACTCGCGCTCGCCGCCTGCGGCGGCGCCTCCAAGAGCACTCCCACCACCGCCCCGGCCACCGGCCACGCACTGCGCTCGACCGCGTCGACGACCACACTGGCGAGCACGCCGCGCCCGCCAACGACCACCGCGCCGGCCACCAAGACGACAACTCGAGGCGCTCCAAGCAGCCCCACCGGGTTGGGGGGGGATCTGTGCCGGGCGTCCGGCCTGACGCTGTTGTTCCTGGGCCAGCAGGGCGCGACAGGCCACGGGGTGCTCGGCTTCGAGCTGCGCAACAGCACGTCGCATTCCTGCCACACCCTCGGCTTCCCCGGCGTCCAATTCCTCGACGGCGCCGGTGGGCCGCTGCCGACGCTCGCGACCCGCACCACACACGACTTCTTCGGCAGCGCCCCGGAGACCGGGCTCGTCGTCGCCCCCGGGCAGAGCGTCTCCTTCCGGATCGGCGTGAGCCACGGCATCGTCTCGAGCGCCGGCTGCACCACCGCAGCCGCGGTCTCGGTGATCCCACCCAACGACACGGGATCGCTGCGTGTGACGATCCCCGAGGGAGCTTACGAGTGCCAGACGGCGACGGTGTCGCCCGTCAGGCCGGATGCCTCGGCCTATCCCTGATCCCGCAGCGCGCCCACGCTATCCCTGATTCGCAGGGCTCACGAGCGAATTACTGCCAGCACCTCGTCGCGCCGGCGCTCCATGTCCTCGCGGGAACGCAGCGACTCCAGGCACAGCCGCAGCAATGGCTCGGTATTCGAGGGTCGCACGTTGAAATGCCAGTCGTCGTAATCGACCGATAGGCCATCCATTGTCTGCTGGCGGGCGTCCGAGTAGCGCTCAGCGAGCTCATCGAGCTTCGCCTGCTGGTCGGAGACCTCGGAGTTGATCTCGCCCGAGATGAAGTAACGCGAGTGGTAGGGCTCGAGCAGCTCGGACATCCGCGCAGAGCGGACCGAGAGCAGCTCGAGCACCAGCAGCGCCGGGAGCGTCCCCGAGTCGGCGCAGAAGAAGTCGCGGAAGTAGTAGTGGCCCGAAACCTCGCCGCCGAACACGGCGCCCTCCTCGCGCATCCTGGTCTTGAAGAACGCGTGGCCGACGCGATTCATCAACGCCCGCCCGCCGGCGTGCTCGACCGTGTCGGCCACCGCGCGGCTGGCGCGCACGTCATAGAGGATCGTGGCCCGCGGGTACCGGCTGAGCATCGACTCGGCAAGCAGCGTCGTGAGGAAGTCACCGTCCACGAACGCGCCGGTGTCGTCGATGAAGAAACAGCGGTCGCCGTCGCCGTCCCAGGCGATGCCGAGATCGGCCCGCTGCTCGACCACCTGGCGCATGATGAACCGGCGGTTCTCCTCGATCAGCGGATTGGGCTCGTGGTCGGGGAAGTTGCCGTCGGGCGTCCAGTACGCCGTGATCGGCTCGAGCCCAAGGCGCTCCAGCAGCGGTCCGACCATTGGACCAGCCATGCCGTTGCCGCCGTCGACGACCAGCCGGAGGGGCTTGACGGCATCGGCGTCGATGAGCGCCAGCGCAGCCTCGTGAAACTCGTCATACAGCGATACTTCCTCGGCGTGGCCCCCGCCGGGTGCCCGCCCCAGGCCTTGCTCGATCCGCTCGCGCACCTGATCGATGCCCGCCTCGCCCGACAGCGCGATCGCCCCACGCCTGACCAGCTTGGCCCCGGTATAGGCCTTCGGGTTGTGGGAGGCGGTGCACATCAGACCGCCGTCCAAATCGCGCGATCCGACGAGGTAGTAGAGCATCTCCGTGCCGATCTCACCGGCGTCCAAGACCGTCACGCCCTCCTCACACATGCCGTCGCGGTAGGCGGCGGCGAGCTCGGGCGCCTCCAGGCGCATGTCGCGGCCCAGCCCGATGCGAAGCTCCGAGGTCGGTTTGTCCTCTAGCTCCCCGATGACGCGCGCGAACGCCCGCGCGATCTGCCCTGCGGCCTGGGCGTCGATGTCGCTGCCATACAGCCCGCGGACGTCGTAGGCCTTAAAGATCTCGGGGGCCAATGCCATCGGGGCCGGGATCCTAGCCGTCCCGGCCCCGAGGCATCAGTCAGTCCCCACTCATCCGGAGCTAAACCAACGCGGCGTACCTAGCTGCGCGGCGTGCGGGCCACCACGAAGGTTCGCGATGGCGTCGCGACGACCGTCACACGCTGCCCGGCCGTCAACTGGCCCAGGGTTCGCCTTGTGCCCGTTGTCGCGCACCTGGGCGGTTGCCGGGATCGTCAGGGTCACGGTCTTGTAGGGCGCCTTCTTGCTCCGTTCGGTGATCGTCAGCTGGTTACCGCTCGTCGACTGCACGACGCCGCGGTCGAAGGTCACTGTCACGAACCCCGACTTGTAGGGCACGACCAGGTCGCCGTGTACCGCGCCGCCCAGTATCCGTCTGGCGAGCGCACGGCGATGGTGGCGCCCGATCGCGCCCGCGGCGGGCGTGCTGGCGCTCGAAGCCCGGGTCGCGGCCCCGGCGCTGGTGATAGCGCTGACGCCGGCCCCGAGCGCGATGCACGCCGCCGCAAGCGCGACCAGCTTGTAGTGCCGTCTGATCAACTTCATTGCCTGCAAACCTCCTGGTGGTCGATTCGTGCCGTCAGCTTGGCGGCCTCAGACAAGCAGCCCGTAAGCCGAATGTCAGCTGCATGTAAAACCCGCCAAGTTGCGGGAGGATTCGCACCTACGATGTCCCCATGAACGGGTTGGTCATGGTGGTCGAGGACGAGGCCAACATCGGCGCACTGGTTCGTACCTATTTGGAGCGCGCCGGCTTTCGCACGCTATGGGTGCGCTCCGGAGAGGAGGCGCTGAACGAGCTCGGGCGCCACCCCGTGAAGCTGATGGTGCTGGACATAGGGCTGCCGGGGATCGACGGCTTCGAGGTCTGCCGCCGCGTCGCCGGACGTGTCCCGGTGATCATGCTCACGGCCAGGGACGAGCTGCCCGATCGCGTGGCAGGGCTAGAGCTCGGAGCCGACGACTACATCGTCAAGCCGTTCTCGCCGCGGGAGCTCGCGGCGCGCGTCAAGGCGGTGCTGCGACGGGCGAGGACGGATGCGCCGGCCGAGGAGGTCGTGGAGCTCGGTCCGGTGACGCTCGCCCGCGGGCCACGCGAGGTGCGGGTGGCAGGTGAGGAGGTGGAGCTTACCCAGCGCGAGTTCGACCTGCTCGAGTACCTGGTTCGCCATGCCGGCCAGGTGGTGACGCGCGATCAGCTGCTGGAGTCGGTGTGGGGATTCGCGTTCCCGGGGGAGACCCGCACGGTCGAGGTGCACGTGGCCCAGGTGCGCAAGAAGCTTGGGCATCCGGATCTCATCCGGACGGTGCGCGGCGTGGGTTACAAGGCGACGGCGTCCCGATGAGGCTGCGGCACCGCCTGCTCTCCTACTTCGTCCTCGCGGCGGTCGCCTGCTGCGGGTTGACGGTGGGGATCGGGGTGCTGCTCGTTCGCCATCAGATCTCCAGCCAGCGGATGAACGCGCTCGAGGTCCAGGCCGATGAGCTGGCGGCGTTCGGAGGCGCTCGGGGCGCGCTCGTTCCCGGCCAGCACGTCTACGCGGTCGGGAGCGGTCGGGCGAGGCTGCTGGGGCCTGCGCGCACCAGCGCCGTGTTGACGGGGATCCCCGTGTCCGGGGACGGCGACGGCAGCGCCACCGTCCGCGGGCACTCGATCCTGTTCGCCGCGCGCACGACGGCCGCGGGGCGCGTGATCGTGGTTCGCTCCGCGAAGCTCGCCTTCGGGGAGTGGCGGCCGTTCTTGTGGAGTCTCGTGCTGGCGGGGACTGGGGGCGTGCTGCTGGCGGCGCTGCTGTCGTTCGTGCTGGCACGTCGATTGGCGCGGCCGATCGGCGAGCTGGCGAACGCCACCCGGCGGCTGGCGGCGGGCGAGCACGACGTCTCGGTTCCGCTGGGAGGGGAGGATGAGATCGCCGACCTGGGCCAGGCTTTCAACGAGATGTCCGGTGAGCTCCAGGACGCCCGCGAGGCGCACCGCCACTTCCTGGAGTCGGTCAGCCACGAGCTCCGGACGCCGCTGACCTCGATCCGGGGCTATGCCGAGGCGCTCTCGGAGGACGCCGTCGGCCCGGCAGAAGGGGGGAGGGTGATCGCCGTCGAAGCTGACCGACTGGAGCGGCTGGTGGCCGACCTGCTCGAGCTCGCGCGCTTCGGCCGCGCGGGGTTCTCGGTGCGCCGGGAGCCAGTGGATCTGGCCGAGGTCGCCGAGCAGGCAACGCGGCGCCACGCGCGGCGAGCGCGCGCGCTGTCGGTGATGTTGCGCGTCGAAGGGGACGCGCGGGCGCCGGCCATCGGGGATTTCGATCGGCTGTTGCAGGCCAGCTCGAATCTGATCGAGAATGCCCTGCGACTGACGCCGCCCGGCGGAACGGTGACGGTGGTGGCGGCGCCGGGGCGCCTGACCGTCAGAGATACCGGCCCCGGGCTGGCGGCCGATGACATCCCACACGCGTTCGAGCGCTTCTACCTGCATGACCGCTACCGCTCCGAGCGACCTGTGGGCACCGGTCTCGGGTTGGCAATCGTCAAGGAGCTGGCGATCGCGATGGGCGGGAGTGTCGAGGCGGCCGCGGCGCGGGGAGGCGGGGCGTCGTTCCTGCTGCGGCTGCCCACTGATCCTAAACTTCACTCCCATGTCCGGACACTCGAAGTGGCATTCGATCAAGCACAAGAAGGCCGTGGTGGACGCGCGCAGGGGCCAGCAGTTCACGAAGCTGGCGCGGGCGATCACGGTGGCCGCTCGTGAAGGCGGCGGGGACCCCGATGGCAATCCCGCGCTCGCGCTGGCCGTTCAGAAGGCGCGTGATGCCTCGATGCCAAAGGACAACATCGAACGGGCGGTCGCCAAGGGGACAGGCGAAGGCGCAGACACCGACCAGATCGAGAGCGTCGTCTACGAGGGCTACGGACCGGGCGGGGTCGCCCTGCTGGTGGAGGCACTGACCGACAACCGCAACCGCACGGGCGCCGACGTCCGGCACGCATTCTCAAAACAGGGGGGAAGCCTCGGCGAGCCCGGCTCGGTCTCCTATCTGTTCGACAAGCGCGGGGTGATCGTCGTCGATGCCACCCGTTATGACGAGGAGGACCTGATCGCTGCGATCGACGCCGGCGCCGAGGACATCGCCCTCGACGATGACGTGTTCGAGGTGATCACGTTCCCCGGCGACCTGCAGGCGGTGCGCGCCGCGCTCGAGCAGGCTGGCGTCGAAGAGGAGAGTGCAGATGTCACCCAGCGGCCGAAGACCCGGGTGCCGGTGAAAGAGGGGGATGCCGCGCGCCTGATGAAGCTCATCGACGCGCTCGAGGAGTCAGACGACGTCAGCGCGGTACACGCGAACTTCGACGTCGACGCCGGCGTGCTGGAGCGAATCGCCTCCTAGCGCGCCGCCGCTACGCTGCCACGCTGCACATGACTAGGTGTACCAAGCGCATCGCGACGATCGTCGGCTGTGCCGCGCTGGGGGCGGCTTCGCTGGCCGGATGCGGCGGCTCGACCAAGAAAGCCGCCGGCGTCCAGCTCGCTCCCTCGGCTGGCCTCACCGCCTCCACCCCCACAGCCGTCAAGGTGCCACCGGCGCTGTCGAAGAAGCCCACGGTCACGGTGCCCACGGGACCGCCACCCGCGCGCTTGGTGGTCAAGGACTTGATCAAGGGCAGTGGGCAGCGCGTGAGCGCCGGCCAGACGATCACCGTCAACTACGTCGGCGTGCTCTACAAGACCGGCAAGCAGTTCGATTCCTCCTGGCAGCGCAACCAACCGTTCACCACTCAGCTCACGGCGGGCAGCGTGATCCCCGGCTGGGTCCAGGGCGTGGCCGGGATGCGGGTCGGGGGCCGGCGCGAGCTGGTCATCCCGCCGAGCCTCGGCTACGGCAAGGCGGGACATCCCCCGACGATTCCGCCTAACTCGACGCTTGTCTTCGTGATCGATCTCCTGTCCGTGTCTTAGCCGCAATGCTCTCGATCTTGATGCCGGTCTACAACGAGCGCGAGCGCGTGGAGCGGGCGATATGGGAGGTGCTGGACACGGAGCTGCCGAGCGACTTCGAGCTGATCGTGGTCGACGACGGCTCCACCGACGGCACTGGAGACATCCTGCGTGGCCGCGACTGGGACGGACGCGTGCGCTTGTTTGAGCACGCCGAGAATCAGGGCAAAGGCGCCGCAGTGAGGACGGCGCTCGAGCAGGCCGCCGGCGATTTTGCGGCGATCTTCGACGCTGACTTGGAGTACGACGCCGCCGACCTCAGCCGGCTGATGCCGCCGCTGCTCGAGGGACGAGCTAACGCCTGCTTTGGAGTGCGGGCCTTCGACGGGTACACGAGCCACTCGTTCCTGTTCGTGCTCGGCAACAAAGGGGTCACGTTGGCCGCCAACCTCCTCTTCAACGTCTACCTGCGGGACATCATGACCTGCCACAAAATGATCCGCACCGAGCTCTTCCGTAGCCTGCATCTACGTTCGCCGGGTTTTGCCATCGAGCCCGAGATCGCCGCCCGCCTGGTGCAGCGCGGAGAGCGCATTTTCGAAGTCCCGGTCCACTACCGCGCGCGTACCACCGACGAGGGCAAGAAGCTCACGGCGCTCGACGGCTTTCGTGTGCTCGGCACCCTGCTGCACTGCAGGTTCACGCCCCCCTAGGCTTCTAACTTCCCCCGCCAAGGGAGGCGCAACTTACTGCGCGGCGGCGGGTTTACTCGGGCGAACAAGGTGACTTGGGATCCGAGGAGGGCCCGATGCGTCGCATGCGGTGGCTTGTCGTCTTGGTGATCTGCGCGGCCGTGGGGAGCTGGGCGGCATCGCTGGCGGGCCCGTCCTCCGGCCACGCGGCGGCCAGTTGCGCCAACTGCAGCCGGATCACGATCAGCGTTGTCCACAACCCCAGCGTCGCCGGGCAGCCGATCAAGATCTCCGGACGCATCCTCGGTGGCGGGTCGGGGATCACGGTCGTTCTCTGGCGGCAGCTACCGGGACAACGTGGCGCGAACCTCTCGATGCGCACCAGGACAACCCGCGGCGGCAACTACTCGTTTGCCATTCGACCGCACGTCGTCTACTCCAACCGCTACTGGTACGTGACCACGTCCACCCTGCGCAGCCGCACCGTCTACGAACGGGTGAGCGCCGCAGTCACGCTCGTGGTCTCCGACTACCTTCCAACGCCGAATGAGGCGCTTAGGTTCACCGGTCACGTCGGGCCCTCCTACGCCAAGCAGAAGCTCGAGCTCCAGCAGAACACGGGCCACGGCTGGCAGGTGCTGGCGCGGCCTTGGCTTGACCGCAACTCCTACTACGCGACGACCCGGACGTTCACCGTCCAGCAGGTCGTCAACCTCCGAGCGTTCCTGCGCGGTGGCCGGCGCAACAGCAATTCCTATTCGCCCGTCCTGACGCTGTCCGTGCTCGGGGTCCACAAGATCAAGCACGTCGTGGTGATCATGCAGGAGAACCGCTCGTTCGACACCTACTTCGGCACCTTCCCCGGCGCCGACGGAATCCCAGGGCTGGCGGGCAACCCCGGCACGGTGCCGTGCGTCCCCGATCCGGCTCACCCCACCACTCCCGCATGCGTCTTCCAGGATCACAACAACAAGAACTACGGCGGCCCGCACGGCGCCACGAACGCATCCGCCGATATCGACTTCGGCCACATGGACGGGTTCGTCGGCCAGGCCGAGAACGGCTCGAACTGCACGACCAACGATCCGAGCTGCAGCCCCTGCCAGAGTGGTCAGACCGGCTCGTGCGTCGACGTCATGGGCTATCACGACGGCACCGACATCCCCAACTACTGGACCTACGCGCAGGACTTCGTGCTCCAAGACCACATGTTCGAGCCCAACGCCTCTTGGAGCTTGCCCGAGCACCTGTTCCAGGTCTCCGAGTGGTCCGCGTACTGCACCAATCCATACAACCCGTACTCCTGTTCGAACGCCTTACAGAACCCGAACAGCGACTCGGCCAGCAACGGCGCCAACGACGGCCAGCTGCACTACGCGTGGACGGACATGACCTATCTGCTTCACAGGTTCGGCGTCAGCTGGGCGTACTACGTGTTCGCCGGCAACGAGCCGGACTGCGAGCAGGACACGGCGATGACCTGTACCGCGGTGCCTCAAAACGCGCACACGCCCGGGATCTGGAACCCGCTGCCGTCGTTCACGGACGTGACTCAGGACGGCCAGCTGCAGAACGTGCAGTCGCTGACCAATTTCTACGCCGCCGCGAGGTCAGGGACGCTGCCGGCGGTCTCCTGGATCGACCCCAACAGCACCGTCTCAGAGCATCCCACGGCGCTGGTCAGCGCAGGGCAGACCTACGTCACCGGGCTGGTCAACGCCATCATGCAGAGCCCCGACTGGAGCTCGACGGCGATCTTCCTGTCCTGGGATGACTGGGGCGGCTTCTACGACCACGTGCTGCCGCCCGGCATCGATCAGAACGGCTACGGGCTGCGCGTCCCGGGGATCGTCATCAGCCCTTACGCCAAAGCGGCCTACATCGACCGCCAGACGCTGAGCCACGACGCCTACAACAAGTTCATCGAGGACGACTTCCTCGGTGGCCAGCAGCTCAACCCGGCGACCGATGGGCGCCCGGATCCGCGTCCGGACGTGCGTGAGGCCAACCCCAACCTGGGCGATCTGATCAACGACTTCGACTTCAACCAGTCGCCGCGGGCGCCGGTGATCCTGCCGGTCTGTCCGCAGACTGCGCTGACGCCGGCGCCCTCCTGCTGAGCGGTTAGGGCTCGCCGGCGCCCTGCTGCTGAGCGATTAGGGCTCGCCGGCGCCCCCTGCTGAGCGGTTAGGCTCGCCGGCGCCCCCCGGCGGTGTTCAGCCGGCGCCGGAGGCCCGTGGTTCAGCCGGCCCCGTGCCGCAGCGGGCGCCGAACGCCCCGCCCGCGTCGGCGGGTGGCGGGTGGTGGGCGTGATCGCGCTCGGACGTTCGGGCCCTTGCGGACGCTGATGCCGGTGCCGATCTTGACCCGCCGCACGATCGTCGTCCTGTTGCCGGCGCGGTCGGTGACGATCACCTTCAGCACATAGGTCCCGGCGCGCCGGTAGACGTGCACCGCCGTGTGGCCGCCGACGGCAATCGTCGAGTTGGACCCGTCGCCCCAGCGGATGATGATCGAGGTTACGCCCGACGCGCGGCCAACGGGGCGGTCGATATAGCGCACGTCGACGGTCAGCGGCGCCCGTGGCTTGCCGCCTCCGGTCAGCCGGACATGCACCGACGGACGCTGGGAGTCGATCCATATCCGCGCCGCGCCTGGCGAGCTCTGCTGGCCGGCGGGGTTGCGGGCGACGACGCTCCAGTTATGGGGCCCCTGCGAGAGCGCTGAGGGCACCCGGAGCGACGTGGAGGTGGTCGTGCCAACGGGGACGCCGCTGACGATGACCGTGTAGATGAACGGCCCCCAGGAGTTGGTGGGGACGCTCCAGGAGAGCGTGGGGCGGTTATTCCGGGTGTAGCTCACCGGATGGAGCGGCTGCGGAGCCTCCGGGGCCTGGTAGAGCTGCGCAACTTCGATCTCGCTGCCGGCGCCCGAGCCCTGCAGCCATGCCACGCCGACGTCGCCGTTCACGTCGCCACCGTCGGCTAGGCCCTCGGCGGCGTTGGCCGCCTGGCCCGGCGCCGAAAGGGACAGCTCCGGTCCGTACCCGGTGGCCACCGTGAAGTAGCGGGCGCGAATGTCAGGCGCCAGCAGACCGGAATCGTGCTGCCAGCCAACCACCAGCGTGTTGACCCCGACCACCGCGGGCACGGGATAGGGAGGGCTCGCATTGGGGAGACTGTCGACGCGGGCGACCCCATCCCAGTAGCCGTTTGCCCCCAGCACGCTCGAGTACACCTGATCGGAGCTCTCCAGGTAGGAGGTCGTTACGCCGTTCCCGTACTCGGCCATCGCCACGCGCGGATCGGTCGCCTGGTCACCGCCCGGCGTGCCCAGGCCGTCGGCTCCGACGACGCCGTCGAAGCTCGAGCCGCGCAGGCGGTTCAGCAACACCCGTGACTGCTGAGACGCGCCGCTGGCCAGCTGTTCGTCGAAAACCACGTCGACATACGAGGAGGTTCCGCCGGCGGCAGCGTACGGCTGGCTCGCGGACACCTCGCTCCAGCCGGAGACCGACGACGGATCCGCTTGCTCGGAGACGATGCTGGGGGACGTGTACCAGACCCGCCGCGTGAAGACGTGGCTTTCCTCTCCCCACACCACTGTCGCGATCCCGTCGCCCGCGGTCGCCACCTCGGGTCGCCCTGTGCCGGTACCGGCGTTATCGGACGGGACGGCGTTGAGCGGCGCCGACACGAGCGCCCACTGGCCGTTGTAGTAGTAGGCGGCGCGCACGTTTGAGCCAACTCCCGCGACCTGGGCGAAGGCCAGATAAGCCTTGCCGAACGCGCTCATCTGAACAGCCGGGTTGCTGGCGCCATCAGCCAGGAACAGCGGCGGGCTGTAGCCGGAGAAGGTGTTCGCCCGGTCGACCACGTACAGGCCGCCCGAGTTGATGAAGGCCACCACGAGCATGCCGCCGCTTCCGGCGGCGATGACCGGCTGCGACGAGGGCCCTGCGAATCCGGCGTCGATCTCCTCTGGGGCCTGGAAGACCCCGCCGACGAGCCGTGAGACGAACACGTGCTGGACCCCCCCCACGTACTTCAGATACACGAGTCCGCCGGTGCCGTCGCGGGCGATGGACATGCCCGACAGTCCGACGATGGTGCTGCTGGGGCCGTCCAGCGTCACCGGAGGAGCGGGGGTAGGGGTTTGACTTTGGGCGAGCGCTGCGCCCGGCGTCGCCGCCACCACGACCAGCACGCAGGCGACGACCGCTCTGGGAACCCAGTGCACTGACGCTACAACAGCCGAGCGGGGGCAGGGTTGCGGTCTTCGCGCTCCGTGCGGGGGAGGCGTCCGCGCCCACGCGCAGAATGTCTGGAGCGATGATCGTCCTCGGCATCGATCCGGGCACGGCCAGTACAGGGTACGGCGTCGTCGAGCGCGTCGGCTCGATGCTGCGCGCCCAGGCGCACGGTGTGATCGAGACGCGGGCGGGAGTACCACTTGAGCGGCGGCTGGCGCAGATCCACGGGAGCGTCAACGAGTTGTGCGGAGCCCATGCCCCGGACGCGCTCGCCGTCGAGGAGCTCTACTTCGGCGCCAACGTTCGCACGGCATTGGCCGTCGGCCAGGCCCGAGGCGTAGTGCTGCTCGCCGCCGGACAGCTTGGCTTGCCGTCGCGCTCCTACACCCCGCAGGCGATCAAGAGCGCCGTCTGCGGCCACGGCGGTGCCGGCAAGGAGCAGGTCTCGCGGATGGTGGCCAGACTGCTGGGTCTCGGCGCCAGTCCGGCGCGCGACCACGCAGCCGATGCGCTCGCCGTAGCGATTTGTGACCTCAACCGCGCCTCGCTGCGCCACGCGCTGGCAGGCTGCGAGCAGACCGAAGCCGCATCGTGATCGCCCTGCTCTCGGGCACGGTGGCGGTCCGGCGCGCGAATCACGTCGTGATCGACTGCGGCGGTGTGGGATACCAGGTGGCGGTCTCGGCGCAGACCCTGCGGCATGTACCCGCCGTGGGTCTGGAGGCGACGCTGCACACGCACCTGATCGTGCGCGACGACGCGCTCTCCCTGTACGGGTTCGCGACCGAGGAGGAACGCGAGCTGTTTCTGATGCTGCTCGGCGTTCAGTCCGTGGGACCGAAGATGGCGCTAGCCGTGCTGTCCGGCGGACCGCCGCGTGAACTGCTCTCCGCGCTGGCCGCGGGCGATGCGCCGCGGCTGCGCGCTGTGCCCGGAATCGGCAAGCGAACGGCCGAGCGCATCATCGTCGAGCTCCGGGAGAAGGTGGGGGCCACGGCGCCGGAAGAGACGATCAGGATCCGCCGCTCCGACGATCCCCGCACGATCGCACGCGAGGGCCTGATCGGACTCGGCTACAGCGTGGCCGAGGTCGACGCGCTGCTCGAGCGCGCGGCGGGTGACAGCCCAGAGGATTTGATCGCCGAGGCGCTGAGGATGGCCCGGCGATGAACGCCCGCCTGCAGGCTCCGGAGGCGCTGGGAGACGACGAGCTCGATCGCTCGCTCCGGCCCCGACGGCTCGGGGACTTCGTCGGCCAGGAGACGGTCAAGGAACAGCTTGCGGTGTCGATCGCCGCCGCCTTGAGCCGCGGCGAGGCGCTCGACCACGTCCTGCTCGCCGGCCCGCCCGGCCTGGGCAAGACGTCGCTGGCTCAGATCGTCGCCGCGGAGCTGGACGTATTGTTCGTGCAGACCGCGGGCCCTGCGCTCGAGCGCAAGGGTGACATCGCGGCGTTCCTGACCGCGCTCGAGCCGCGCGCCGTGTTCTTCGTCGACGAGATCCACCGACTGCCGACGGCGCTGGAGGAGACGTTCTACCCGGCGATGGAGGACCGTCGCCTGCCGATCACTATCGGCCAGGGGGCCGGCGCGCAGGTCGTGACGCTGGAGTTGCCGCCGTTCACGCTGATCGGAGCCACCACCCGAACCGGTCTGCTGACCACGCCGCTGCGAGACCGGTTTGGCATTCAGCACCGCCTCGAGCAGTACTCCCAGGAAGACCTGGCGCGTATCGTGAAGCGCTCGGCGCGCCTCCTTGACGTGGAGATTGACGACGGTGGCGCGCGAACGATCGCCGAGCGCAGCCGTGGCACGCCCCGCGTCGCCAACCGGCTGCTCAAGCGGGCGCGCGACTACGCTGAGGTCCGCGGCGCCGGCGCCATCACCGAGGACATCGCGGTGGCGTCACTCGAGCTCCTGGAAGTCGACCGCGAGGGACTCGACCGGCTGGACCGGGAGATCCTGCGGACGATCTGCGAGAAGTTCGGCGGCGGCCCGGTGGGGCTCTCGACCCTGGCCGCCGCGGTCGAAGAGGAGCAGGACACGATCGAGGATGTGTACGAGCCCTACCTGCTCCAGCGCGGGCTGATCGAGCGCACCCCCCGGGGGCGAGCCGCGACCAAGCGCGCCTTCCAGCACCTGGGCCTCGAACCGCCGGGGCCGATGACGTTGCTCTAGAGCTTGTCCGAAAAGCCGCCGGGGGCGCTGGCTATCCTGGCCTCGTGGCCAAAGAGCGCTACTTCATCTGTCCCCACTGCGGCCACCGCTCGATGGCTGCGGACCGCACCACGGACTTTGGTCGTGAGGTTCGCGGTTGCGAGAGATGCGGCTTTGCCTACCTCTACGAGCTGCTCGACGACTACTACCCGGCGCCGAACGCTGCCTTCTTCGCCTGCGACGCCGATGGGCGGATCGTCGACTGCGGCAAGGGCTCGTTCGAGCTCACTGGCTTGACCACCGAGCAGGCCATTGGCCGAAACGTCCATGAGGCCTTGGGGCTACGCTTCGAGGACGGCACGGATCACGTCGCGACCGCGCTCGAGTGGGAGGTGCGGGTGCAGCGCAAGCCGGTCGAGGTGGGCGCGCACGGCGAGACTCCCGCCAAGGCACTGGCCGACATCTTCCCCGCCTATGACGACGATCAGGGCGGCGTGCTGGTCGTGCTGTCGCCGACCAACCACGTCTGAGCGCCGCTCTGGCGCCATCGGCCCAAGCACGACCGTCAAGGACAGCGAGCACTAGCATCAGGCGCAACTCATGACCGATCGCCAGCGCCACGGCTTCGTCCTGCTCCTCGTGGTGGGGCTGATCGCGGCTTCGGCCGTCGTCCTGACGCAGTTCAAGACCATCCTGGGACTCGACCTGAAAGGCGGCATCGAGCTCGTCTACCAGGGCCAGCCGACGCAGCAGTCGAAGGTCAACCAGACCTCGCTCAACCGCGCGGTGGACATCATGCGCCAGCGCGTCGACCAGCTGGGCGTGTCCGAACCCCAGATCCAGACCTCCGGCGGCAACCAGATCACGGTCGGTCTACCGGACGTCAAGGACACGGCGCGCGCCGAGCGACAGGTCGGCACCACCGCCCGCCTTGAGTTCTACGACTGGGAGGCGAACGCGCTGCTGCCAAGCGGCAGGTCAGTCGCCAGCCTCGGCCCCGGGCTCTCGCAGGACTCGACCGCCGTCAGCCTCAGCCAGGGCGCAACCGGCGCCGCTCCCGGCGGTCCGGGCGCCGGCAGCATGCCGCTGTATCAGGCGGTCCAGCTGGCCGCCAAGCAGCCGCTTCAGGTCAGCTCGGACAACGCCCGCAAGGGCCCGCAGTACTGGATGTTCGGCACCCCCGGGAGCGCCGCCTGTGCGCTCGCCGGCAAGTACTACGGGTTCACGCCGGCACCTGGCGAGCACTGCCTGATCTCCGGCCCCGATTCGACGCTGCAGGACCTCGACAGCGGCGTACCGGCAGGCGTCAGCTCATCCCAGGAGCAGGTGCTGACGGTTCAACAGGGCACCGTCGTCCTGCAGGCGACGCCTTCGAACTTCTCAAATCCGCCCAAGGTCTACGCCCCCTCGACTCAGTTTTTCGTGCTCAAGGACCACGTGGCGCTGTTCGGCAACGACATCACCAACCCGCAGCAGAGCACCGACCCGAGCGGCAGCCCAGACGTCTCGTTCGGCTTCACCTCTCATGGCAAGAGCGCCTTCCAGCGCGTCACGGCGCAGATCGCCCAGCGTGGCCAGCTGATCAACCCGCAGGCCACGACCGGGCAGCAGCCACTGCTTCAGCACTTCGCGGTGGGCCTCGACCAGCAGCTGATCACGGTCCCGTCGATCGACCACACAAAGTATCCGGACGGGATTCCCGGCGACACCGGCGCCGAAATCACCGGCGGCTTCACGACCACCTCCGCGCAGGACCTGGCGAACGAGCTGCGGCTCGGCGCGCTGCCGATCAACCTGAAGCTGATCTCCGAGCAGCAGGTATCGGCCACGCTCGGCAACCAAGCGCTTCACCAAGGCCTGCTCGCGGGCGCGATCGGGCTGGCGGTTGTCGTCCTGTTCCTGCTCTTCTACTACCGCGTGCTGGGCGTGATCGCCACGGCCGGCCTCGCCGTCTACGCGCTTTATTTCTACGCCCTGATAAAGCTGATTCCGGTCACGCTGACGCTGTCTGGCATCGCCGGCCTGATCCTGACGATCGGCGTGGCGGCCGACGCCAACATCGTGATCTTCGAGCGCGTCAAGGAGGAGATCAGAGCGGGCCGCTCGATCCGCCAGGGAATCGCCATCGGTTACCGCAAGGGACTGACCGCGATCATCGACGCGAACGTGGTGACGATCATGACCGCGTTCATCCTGTTCGTGCTGGCGACCGCCGACGTGAAGGGGTTCGCGCTGACGCTCGGGATCGGCACGTTCGTCTCCCTGTTCACGGCCGTCATGGCCACCCAGGCGATTTTGATGACGATGGGCTCCTCGCGGGCCATCTCTCGGCCCTCGGCGCTCGGTGCCGGCGGCGAGCGGCGAGCGTGGCGGTTCGACTTCATGGGCGCTTCGAGGTACTTCTTCTCGATGTCAGGGGTGATTCTGCTGGTGGGGGCGCTGGCGATCGGCGGCAAGGGCCTCAACCTGGGGATCGACTTCACCTCGGGCACCCGCATCACGGCCAGCCTCCAGAGCCCGGCGACCCAGGCACAGGTCAGCTCCGTGTTCGACGCGGCTGGGGCAACCAATCCGAGCGTGCAGAAGGTGACCAACAAGGCGCTCGGCAACAGCGTCTTCCAGGTCTCCTCAAAGCAGCTGCGCCCCGCAAAGCTCGCTCAGGTTCGAGGCCAGCTCCAGAGCCGCTTTGGACTCAGATCGTTCGACTCCACCTCCGTCGGGCCTACCTTCGGCCACACGATTGCCAACGCCGCCGTCATCGCGATCATCGCCTCGCTGCTCGTGATCTCGGCCTACGTGGCGCTGCGATTCGAGTGGAAGTTCGCGATCCCGGTGCTGATCGCGCTGATGCACGACCTGCTGATCACGAGCGGCGTCTACGCCTTGACCGGCCGCCAGGTGACCGTCGACACCGTCGCGGCGCTGCTGACGATCCTGGGCTACTCCTTATACGACACGATCATCGTTTTCGACCGCGTGCGCGAGAACATCCCCCGGATGCCGCGCGCCGCGTTCTCACAGATCGTCAATCGCTCGATGTCCGAGGTGCTCACGCGGTCGCTGGCCACCACGTCGTGCACGCTGATGCCGGTGATCGCCTTGCTCTTGTTCGGCGGCGGGGGAGTCCTCGGCGACTTTGCGTTCGCGCTGCTGATCGGAGTCGCCTCGGGCGCCTACTCGTCGATATTCATCGCCTCGCCCGTGCTCACGCACTGGAAGGAGCGCGAGCACGTCTACCGCGCTCGCCGTCACCGGCTGCTCGAGGAGTACGGCCACGTCCCCGCCTATGCCGGGGCCGCAGCCGACGTGGAGCCGCCCGCGCCCAAGCGCATCCGCCGTCCGGGGCGAGTCACACAGCCTGAGCCGGAGACGGTGTCCGCCGCGGAGTTCGAGCAGATGAAGCGCGACCTCGAGATCGAGGAGGAGCGGCCGAGCCGCCACACCTCGACCCTCGCCACCCGCCTGGCGCGGAGCCCGGAAGCGGAGGCCCCGGCCACGACGAAGCCGAAGGCCAAGCGCGATGGCGCTCAGGCAGCTCGTGCTCCTGACGGCCCCGGCCGAGGGCAGCCCAGGCCCGAACCCGAATCCGCCGAGGCTCCCGACGGCGCTCCACCGGCTCCGGCCCCGGATATCGCCGAGAACGAAGGCGTCGCCCAGGCGCCCAAGCCAAAGCCACAGAGGTCGAAGAGTCGTTCGCGCAACCGCAGGCACGGGAGGCGGCGCTGATGGGCATGCTGGCTTGGGTCATCATGGGACTTGCACTGTGGCACTTCACGATCTGGCTCCCCGATCGCTACTGGGGCGGGATCGTGGGCGCCTTCATCGGGGCGCTCGTCGGCGCCGCGCTGTTCGGCTTGATCCTGTCCGGATTCCACATTCCGGGCCGCCACGCGACCCACCTGTCGACCGCGCTGGAGGCGATTCCGGGCGCGTTGATCGGAATGGCGCTCGTGTACCTGGAAGGCATGCGGCGTGAGCGAGCCGGTGGCCCCGGGGCGCTCGAGCTCTGACCGCTCACTCAGACCTGTTCACCGCTGCACGCCTGCTCTAGCGCTCGCCGTCCCAGTAATCGACGCGTCCGTCCTCGCGCCGCAGCATCACGTTGTCTTCGGCGTTACCGGGCCAGACGCCGATCTTGTCGCTGTCCGGATAGACGGCTACGGCCGGCTCGCTCGCGCTCGAGAACATCAGCACGCGTGCCGGATTCTCCGCCCGATTGGTGACCTTGTGGGCCCCCGATGGACCGGGCGTGAAGCGAACCAGCGTGCCACGCGGCAGCTCGTTCTCACCCTCCGGGGTCCGCACTACGACGCTGCCAGCGAGCACCAGTAGCCACTCTTCCTCGTACTCGTAGTGGTAAGGGCAGAGGCTCTGCCCGCAAGGCAGCTCATACAACTTGATCGTCAGGGATTCGCCCCCCGCTGCTTTGCCCACATCATCCACGCCGCCCCGGTAGCCCTGGGGGTCGTGCTGATCGAATTCGAACGAGGGGTCGAACACGTTGGCGGCGCGCATGTGCCAACTCTCTCACCTCGCGTGCCAACTTTGTCGCCACGCAGGGGTCAAGGTCCGGGATCCGTCGGGGCCGACGCCTACGCTGCGCGCACCGATGATCGAGCCCCTGCTTCTGAAGCTCGCCGATCCCGCTCCGGCACCGACCCCGCCCGACGTGGCCCCGCCGGATCCGACCGCGCCTCAGGCGCTCCATTCCGAGCCCAGGCTGCGGGTCGTGGCGCCGGACGAGCAGGGTACGCGGGCCCCGAGACCGTCTCCACGGCTCGAGCTGTCCCCTTACGACTTCGTGGCCGCTCGGGTGCTCGAGCAGGAACTCGGCGTCAGCCACGTTTTCGCCCAGATCCTCGTCCGACGAGGGCTCTCCGACCCGCGAGAGGTGAAGGCGTTCCTGAACGCCGGCGAAGCGCACGATCCCAGCCGGTTCGAGGGGATGGACGAGACGGTGGCGCTCATCAAGCGACACATCGAGGCTCGTACCCGCATCACCGTGCACGGTGACTACGACGTCGATGGAGTCTGCGCCACGGCGCTGCTGGTCCGGGCCCTGCACTCGCTCGGCGCCGACGTGGGGTGGTACTTGCCGAGCCGCCTCCAGGACGGTTACGGACTGGCCTCACACACCGTCGAGCGTCTCGCAGCACGCGGGACGCAGCTGCTCGTGACCGTCGACTGTGGGATCACCGCCGTGCACGAGGTCGCCCAGGCCCGGGCGGCGGGGCTCGACACAGTGGTCACCGACCACCACGCCCCGCGCCCCGACAGCGAGCTACCGGCCGGGCCGGTCGTGCACCCGGCCGCCTGCGGCTACCCATGCGCGGATCTGTGCGGCACCGGGGTTGCCTTCAAGCTGGCCGAGGCGCTCGGGGCGCCGACCGCCGGAGACGACATCGAGCTCGTGGCGCTGGCCACCGTCGCCGACCTGGTGCCGCTGTGCGGCGAGAACCGGCGGCTGGTCCGTGAGGGGCTGCGGGCGCTAGCCAACAGCGCTAAGCCGGGACTGCAGGCACTGATGGAAGTGGCCCGCGCCGATCCCAGCGCGCTCGACGCCCGCGCGCTCGGGTTCCGTCTCGCGCCGCGGATCAACGCCGCCGGCCGGCTGCGGCGGGCGGACGCCGGCCTCGAGCTGTTGCTCACAGAGGATCGGCGGCGTGCGCTGGAGGTCGCCGCGGAGCTTGACGCGGTCAACGCCGAGCGCCGGGCGGTGGAGGAACGAACCAGGTGGGAAGCCGAGGCTCAGGTCGCTCGCCTCGGCGAGCGACCGGCGTACGTGCTGGCGGGGCAGGGATGGCATCAGGGCGTCGTCGGCATCGCGGCGGCCCGCATCGCTGAGCGATACCACCGGCCGGCGATCCTCCTGGCGCTGGGCGACTCTGGACCGGCTCAGGGATCGGCCCGCAGCATCCCCGGCTTCGACCTGCTGGGGGCGCTTCACGCGTGCGCTGACGAACTCGAGCGCTACGGCGGTCACCGGGCGGCGGCTGGACTGACCGTCGCCCATCACCGCTTGGACGCGTTCGCCGAGGCCATGGAGCGTCATGCTGGCGCCGTACTGACGCCCGAGCTGCTCCAGCCGGTCGAACGCATCGACGCCGTCGTGTCCGGCAGCGAGCTCGGCCTGCGCCTGGGGGAGGAGCTGCGGTCGCTCGAGCCATGCGGGGTCGGGAATCCCGCTCCGTGCCTGCTGGTCCCGGGAGGGCGCTTCTGCGAGCAGCGGCCTATGGGCGACGGACGCCACGCTCGGTTTGCGCTCAGCTCTGGAGGAACCCGCGCCCGAGCTGTGGCCTTTGGCTGCGACGGCCAGCTGCCCGGAGGTCGGGGCGAGCCGGTCGACGCGACGTTCAGGCTCGAGCGAAACGAGTGGCGGGGGGTGGTCGAGCCGCGGCTTGTGCTGCGTCACGCCCAGCCGTGCGTGCCCGCCGGGATCGAGCTGGTCGGCGAGCCCGAGACTTATCTGGACGCGGTGCTGGCCGAGCTTGACGCCGCGTTGCCCGCCCCAGACCTCATGGCAGGCCATGCGACCGGGAGGACACGTGTGGCTCTGGACCGCCGCGGCGAGAGTCCGTTGGCCGTGCTGGCTGATCTCGTGTCCACCGGAGATCCGGTGCTCGCGGTCTGCGCCGACGTTCCGCGCAGGCTGGGCGGGCTCAAATCCCGGGTCGGCGGCTTCTGGCTTTGCTCCTACCACGCGCTCGAGTGCGAGGGGCCAGCAGTCGAGAGCTCGGTCCACATGGTGCTGCTGGATCCGCCTGCCTGCGGGGCGCTCGCGGCGCTGCCCGAGCTTGGAGTTGGCTTTACCCATCTGGCCTGGGGTGAGCCTGAGGTACGCTTTGCAAAGCAGATGCACGAGTTGGAGTACGGTCTTCGCGCTTCGCTCGCAGCTCTCTACCGCGACCTCAGAAGCCGCGGCAGGGTGGCCGGCGAGGAGCTCGGGCGCCTACTCCGTGGCGACGGTCAGCACGGTCGTCCGGCACGACTGGCCGGCAGACTGATCAAGGTCCTCACGGAGCTGGGGCTCGTCAGCCTCGACCGGGATCTGCCGGCCCTGGCGGTTGCGAGCGACAAGCGCACTGCGCTCGAGCGCTCGCCGGCCTACCGGGCGTACGCAGCGCGATACGAGGACGGACGGCGATACCTGAGCAGCGCAAATCTCCTACCAAGCGGCTGAGATCCTCCCGGGGATCGTCGACGCTCGTAGGTAAGCGCGCGCCGGTGGACCAGGTGGACGGCAAGCATCCAGAGGGATCGACGGCGCGGGCCCAGCTGACCGAGACCGAGTCTCGGCTGCTCTCCGATCTGTTCGCGATCGTCGAGGAGCACGCTGAGCAGGCCGCCGTGGAGATCGACAGGGAGCGAGTCGAGCAGGCGTTCGTGTACGCGTGCATGCACCATGCCGATCAGCGACGGCGCACCGGCGAGGAGTTCATCATCCACCCGGTAGGCGTAGCCAAGATCTGTGCCGGCATGCGGCTCGACACCGAGACGCTGTGCGCAGCGCTGCTTCACGACACGGTCGAGGACACTTCGGCGTCGCTGACAGAGGTCCGGGAGGCGTTCGGCGACGAGATCGCCGGGCTCGTCGACGGCGTGACCAAGCTCACCGGGCTCACTTTCCAGTCACGCGACGAGGCGCAGGCCGAGAACTACCGCAAGATGATGGTGGCGATGGCCTCGGACATCCGGGTCATCCTGATCAAGCTCGCCGACCGCCTGCACAACATGCGCACCGTCGCCGCGCTGCCCAAGCACAAGCAGATCGAGAAGGCGCGCGAGACGCTCGACATCTACGCGCCAATCGCCCACCGGCTCGGGATCCACGCCATCAAATGGGAGCTCGAGGATCTCGCCTTCCAGACGCTGCACCCACGGAAATACGCCGAGATCAAGGAGCTCGTCGCGCAACAACGCGCCGAGCGCGAGCGCTACGTCAACCAGGCGGGCGCATATGTCTACAAGGAGCTCGAAGAGCTCGGCATCGAGGCCGAGATCTCCGGCCGCGCGAAGCACTTCTACTCGATCTACTCCAAGATGACCAAGAAGGGCCGCGAGTTCAACGAGATCTACGACCTCACGGCGATGCGCGTGATCGTGAGCTCGGTCAAGGACTGCTACGGAGCCGTAGGCGTGATCCACTCGCTGTGGAAGCCGCTTCCCGGCAGGTTCAAGGACTTCATCGCGATGCCCAAGTTCAACATGTACCAGTCGCTGCACACGACAGTGATCGGCCCCGAGGGCAGGCCGCTCGAGATCCAGATCCGCACCCGGGAGATGCACGACCTGGCCGAGTTCGGGATCGCCGCCCACTGGATGTACAAGTCGGGAGGGAGCCGCGGCGCTAACGGAGCGGCGGCCAGCGACCCGGAAGACAAGCTGAAATGGCTGCGCTCGCTGCTGGACTGGCAGAAGGATCTCGCCGACCCCGGGGAGTTCGTCGAGACGCTCAAGGTCGACTTGTTCGAGGACGAGGTGTTCGTCTTCACCCCCAAGGGGGAGGTGAAGTCGCTCGCCGCCGGCGCCACGCCGCTCGACTTCGCCTACGAGATCCACACGGATGTCGGCCATCGCTGCGTGGGCGCCAAGGTCAACGGCAAGATCGTTCCGCTCTCCTATCAGCTGCGCTCCGGCGACATCGTCGAGGTGCTGACCTCAAAGCGCGAGCGTGGCCCATCGCGCGACTGGCTGGCGCTCGTAAAGACGACACGGGCCCGCAACAAGATCAAGGCCTGGTTCAAGGCCGAGTCCCGCAGGGACACCGAGCACTCCGGCCGCGAGCAGCTTCAGGAGCACCTCAAGAAGCAGGGGCTGCCGGCGCAGAAGCTGGTCGGCTCGCCGCTGCTGGCGGACGTCATCCGCGAGATGGGCTTCCGCAAGGCGGACGACTTCTACATCGCGCTCGGCGCCGCCAAGATCTCCGCGAAGACGGTCGTCAACAAGGTCATGCAGCGGCTGAAGCAGGGCGAGGCTGCCGAGTCCGAGCCGACGGCCACCGACGACCTCTTGATGACCCGGCGCCGGCGCTCGCGGCCGACGACCTCGTCCAGCCGCTTTGGCATCTCGGTCGATGGGATCGACGAAGTGATGCTGCGGCTGGCGAAGTGCTGCCGTCCGGTGCCCGGCGACCCCATCGTCGGATACATCAGCCTGGGACGCGGGATCACGATCCACCGTGAGGACTGTCCTAACGTGGCCGTGCTGCGCAAGGACCCCGAGCGTTTCACACCCGTCTCCTGGGACGGTGATGCCGAGACCTCGTTCCGGGTGGAGATCGAAGTCGACGGCTGGGACCGCCACCGGCTGCTGGAGGACATGTCGCGGACCTTCTCCGAGGCCGGGATCAACATCCTCGAGGCTCGCTGCACCGTCAACCATCCAATGGTCAAGAACCGCTTCGTGGTGGAAGTTGGGGACACGCGCACGCTGGACCAGGCGATCAGCCGCCTGCGAAACATCGACGCCGTGTTTGACGCCTACCGCGTGACCCCCGGCGCGGGATAGGGCGATTCGGGCGCGGCTCTGTGAGGCGCCCGAGCCGTAGCCTCAGCCGAGCTCTGGACCGCCGCGACCGGGATGGTGCGGCGGCGAGACCCGCACCTTCCGTACCTGCGCGCGCGGCAACTTCGTGATCACCACCGCCTCGCCGGTGGCGAGCGAGGAGATCTCGTTTGGGTCGACCACGAACCGCTCGGTCTGCCGCTGGGTGCCGCGACCGGTGTCATACCGGCCAAACAGGGGATGCGTCGACATCTGTCGCGTTTGCTCCCACACCCTTTCGGTGCCAGCCATCCGAGCGATCGTCTGAGCCGAAGAGGGAACGTCCTGGCGGTGCGCGATCTTCACGGCGGTCGAGCCGAGCACCTGGTCACGCAGCCCGCGGGCCACCCGGTCCAAGTCCGCCAGCTCCTGCGTCGCCAGCAGCACGCTGACACCCGACTCGCGGCAGCGTGCCAACAGCGAGATGACGTTGTCGGAACCAAGCGCAGAGAACTCGTCGATGCCGATCATCGCCCGCCCGTCGCCCGCCCCGTGGAGCCCGGCACCGGCCTGGTCCGATAGCCGCTGACCCGCCGCCGAGACCAGGTCTTGGATTGCCAGCGCCCCGAGCTGCGATGCCAGGCCGCCATATGTGCTCGAGTTGAGGCTGAACAGGACCACGGCGTCGCCCTCCAGGGACGCCCGCACGTCGACCACTGCCCCGGCGACCGCTTCGCGATCGACCACTGACCCGTCGACCACTTCGCCTTCGACTGACCGCGGACCGGCGCCCGGCTTCAGAAAGGCGCCGGTGTGGGACTCCGTGATCAGCGCCAGTCGCGTCCCGAGGCCGCGAATGGCGCTCAGCTGATCGGGCGTCAGCGTGGCGATGTAGTCCTGGACCCGCTCCGAGAACTGACGCGGCGCGTGGCGCAGCAGTCCCGGCAGGCGGTGCGGGTCCATCAGCCAGGTGACCTCCTCGAGTGTCGGTGGTCGCTCGGGATGGGCGTGGGCCAGCACCTGAAGGACGGTCTGGACGTAGCGCTCAGCGGCCCGCCGGTAGTGCGGCTCGGTGAACCGCTCGCTGGCGATCAGCTTGTCTTTGAGCTCGGTGGCATTGCCGTGCGCCAGCGGGTTCCATGCCGCGGGGCCGTCGGGAGACCACACCTGAAACGGCCGGCCGGCCGAGGCCGCCGCGTCCGCGAGCGAGCGCGCGAAGGCGGGCGAGCCCTTCATGTCGATCGTCACGACCGGACGGCCCAGGCGCACGTTCTCGTTCAGGAGCGTTAGCAGCGTCGTCGACTTGCCCGCGCCGCTGGCGCCGACGATCAGCGCGTGCGCGGAGAGCTGGCGGTCGCTGAGGAGCACGCGCTGGCCGGCGGTGTCGGCTCCCAACGCGACGGCGGCGCTGGGGCGCTCCAGCTCGAGCCGGCGCTTGCGGCGCGCCGCGAGCCCCGCCTGACCGACGAGCACCACCGAGACCGCGAGGCCCGCGGCGGCGATCGCCCATGACGGCGGGGCGGTCGCGATCGCCACCAGCACGAGCGTCGAAAACCAACTGAGGGCCCTGCGCGCGAAGCTCATCGCTCGAGCCCCGCCCGAGCCCCCTGCCGGGTTGCCTGGCGCTCCCGCTGCCCGCCGTCGATGCGCTCCCCGCCGCTCCACACCACGCGCTGCACGTGAACCCTCGGGGAGATTCCCAGCCGCGCCGCCGAGGATTGCACGGCGCGCGCGACGCTTGGCTTGTCGACGAGGTAGAGGACCGCGTCGAGCCGGGGTTCGGCGCCGTATGCGGCGAGGATTCGCTCGCGCCGCGTCCTGGTCTTGGTAGAGAGCTCGAGCTCGACAGCGATCCGCCGCCCGCCGTCGGTGACCAGCAGCAGATCCGGATAGTGAAGCCGCTCGCGGCCCCCGGCTCCGTGCCCTCCCAGGCGCACGGCGAACTGGCGTGCCCTGCGACCCTCGGCTCGCGCTGCATGAGCCTCGACCCCGTCGCTCGAGCGCATCTGTCGCTCGGACACCACCTCGTGCACAGGCCCGAAAACCCCTTGCTGCGCCCCCAGCCACAGCCAGGCGAGGCCGATGTCGTGCCGGAAGCCACGAACGTCGAGGCGCGAAGGCGGCAGCTCGCTGCCGATCACTTGCAGGCCGGCGCGCGCGATCCACCAGCACCGGGGCCGGCGCTGGAACAGCCGCTCGCTGTCGAGCAGGCCGGCGCTGGTGAGCGCACTCAGACGGCCGGCTGCAACCCGGGCCGAGACGCCGAGCAGCGTCTGGACGTGGGTGGCCAGGACGATCCGCTGCTCGGCGACGAAAGCCAGCAGGGCTTGGTCCCGGTCGGTGATCTGAATCCGACGGGGCGGGGCCGAGCTCTCCACGGTTATAGAAGCCGCGAGGGGCCGATTGTCGCCCCCTCGTGCGATCGCCGCGACGTCGACCGCTAGGGGCTGTGTCCGCTCAGCGCGAGCGGGCGGTGGTCTGCGGGAGTCTGTCGCGCAGCTGGTGGCGCATGATCTTCCCGGAACCGGTGCGTGGGATCTCCTCGATGGCGTGAAACTCAGCGGGCACCTTGAACGACGCGAGTCGCTCAGCGAGGAATTCACGTATTTCCTCGAGATCCACATCGCTGGCTTTGAGAACGACGAACGCAACCACCGTCTCCCCGAGCGCCTCGTCGGGCTTGCCGATGACCGCCGCGTCGCTGAGGTGTCGATGCTCGGCGAGCACCTGTTCAACCTCCGCCGGGTAGACGTTCTCGCCTCCGCGAATGATCAGTTCCTTTATCCGGCCGGTGATCGTCAGATAACCGTGGACGTCGGCGTGAGCGAGGTCGCCGGTCTGGTACCAGCCGCCACGCAGGACCTCGTCGCTGTCCTCCGGACGGTTGTGGTACCCGAGCATCACCTGTGGACCACGCACGAGCAATTCCCCGTCTTGGCCGCACTCGACATCATTCCCGGTAGCGGGATCGACAAGCCGTACTGCACAGCCCGGCAGCGGGAGGCCGCAGGATCCGAGTGGGCGAGCGCCGACCGGCCAGTTCATCGTGACCATCGTCGACGTCTCGGTGATCCCATAGCCATCGAGCAAGGGAACCCCCGCCGCACGTTCGAAGGATTTGTTCAGGGTGGCGGGCATGATTGCTCCCGCGGAGACGCACCGGCGCAGGGCCTTCGCATCCAGCTGCCGCTCGTCCAGATGCTCCAGGATGTAATGAAACATCGTCGGCACGCCGGGAAAGAACGTGATCGGCTGCGCCCGCAAGATCTCGACCACTCGGCTTGGCGAAAAGCGCGGGAGTAGGCGGATGCTGGCACCAGTTGCGACGACCGCGACCACGGTCAGATCGAGCGCGTAGGAGTGAAACAGCGGGAGCGCCGAAAGGACCTCATCGTCGGCCGAGAGACCGACAATGGGAGCCCAACAGGCAGCTACCACCCACAGGCATGAGCGCTGCGTGAGGAGCACACCCTTCGGCCGGCCGGTGGTTCCCGAGGTGTACAGCATCCACGCCGGCTCATCGAGCTCCAGGTCATCGGCTGGTCCCTGGTCGGGTTGCTCGCCGAGCAGCGCCTCGTAGCTAGTTGCCTCGTCGCCGGCCTGTCGGTTGACGACGATCGTCTCGTGCAGGCCGGGCAGCCGCTCGGCGGCGCGGCAAGTGCGTTCCCGACCCGTGGCGTCGGTGATTAGAACCTCGGCGCCCGAGTCCTCGAGCATGTAGGCGAGCTCGCCGTCACCCGCGGCAGGATTGAGAAACACTCCGACGTTGCTCGCGCGGAGCACGCCGAGATAGCTCTCGACTGCCTCGAGGCGATTGGTCATGCAGATCGCAACGGACCGTCCTCGAACCGAACGGCTCCGGAGGTGACCGGCGAGCCGCGCACTCCGGGCTTCGAGCTGCGCCCAGGTCGCGGCGCGAGCATCATCGACGAATGCCGTTTTGCTCCCGCGCTGCCGCGCATGTTCGCCGAGCAGCGCGGGCAAAGGCCGGATCAGCTCGGTCCGCAACATCGACCCGTCTCGTCCTCCGCCGGCCGGCCTATTCAGACCAGAAGTCGATGGCTCGCTTCCGTCGCTCCTGCCAGAGCTCGTTCTTGGTCGTGAACGCCTCCAGACCCTTGCCCGGCTCGGAATCGGGAATGCTCGGCGTGTCCGGCCGCCAATTGACCGCGGCGGTCGCCAGTTCGCTGTACGCCTCAAAGGCCAGGGCGGTGGTCATATCGGCGTCGGCGTTCTTGTTCATCGTGAACTTCAGCTGGCGGAGCGCCTGTTGGTTCTTGACCAGCATCGTGTCGATCAGCCGTTCGAGTTCGCCGTCGATCTGATCGTCGGCAACCATCTTGTTGAACAGGCCCCAGTCCACGCCGCGCCGAGCGGACTGCAGCGCGCCGATGAGGTTGATCTCCTTCGTGCGGCGCCGTCCGATCAGCCGGATCATGCGCGTGGTTCCTCCCCAGCCGGGCGTCATGGCGCTGTCCACTTCGGGCATTCCCCAGCGGCAGCTCTCGGCGATCATCGCCAAGTCGCACGCCATCGTGATCTCAAGGCCGCCTCCAAGTACGTACCCCTCGGCGACAGCGATCGTGATCTTGTCCAGATCCTCAATTGTGTTCGCAAACCGCTGGTAGAACCGGATCCGGCGCATCGTCTGGTTGGGGTCGCCCCAAAGGCCTTCGTGAATTTCCACCAGATCATCGCCCGCCGAGAAAATTCCGCCCGCGCCGCGAAACGCCACCACATGCAGCCGCTCGTCCGCAGACACCTCCTCGACGGCTGCTACGAGCTCGTCAGTTAGCGCAACCGAGAGGGGATTCATCGGCTTGGGCGGGTTCCAGGAGATCGTCGCCACGCGTCCGCCGTGGCTTCGCTCGAGTCTGACCTCTGAGTACTCAGCCACGTTCGTGGGGCGAAGCGTCGGTACCGGATACGCCGTCTTGAGATGGGCGTCGGTCGTGGCCATGGGTGTGGCTCCTTTCGGATTTCTCCTAGTGATCACTAGGGAAATCCTACCGAGCCCTCGGTAGACTGTCAACCGATGGACGACTCCGCGATGTCCGTGACGCCCCCGGAGCCGGTCCGCCTACGTCGCGCCCGGGTCGAGGACGTCCGAGAGGTGGCGTTGACGCTATTTGCCGAACGCGGCTACAACGGTACGTCGATGAGCGACATTGCGGCTGGCCTAGGGGTTCGTGTACCCACGCTCTATAGCCACATCCGCTCAAAACAAGACCTCCTTGCAGAGATCGCAATCGAGACGACCGGTGCCGTCCTAGCCGACTTCGATCGCGCTGTGAGCGGCATCAAAGACCCGCGTGAGCGGTTGCGTCGAGCGGTTGCGGCGTACGCTCTTCGGCACGCCACCCACCGGCGGCAAGCGCTCGTCGTCAACCGCGACATCTTCAGCCTCGAGGAACCGACGCGATCTGGGGTCCTCGCCAGCCGCAGGCAACACGAGCACTCTGTCCGACAACTGATCGTCGATGGCGTCCATGCCGGCGTCTTCCATGTCTCATCGCCATCGATCGCCTCCTTCGGGATGCTCGAAATGAGCGTGGGCATCGCTCGCTGGTTCCGCGACGATGGCCCGTTGTCCGCGCACGACGTCGCGCGTCAGTACGGCGAGTTCGCCCTCAGCATCGCCAGCAGCCGTCCCTGAGCGATACAGCACACCCCTCGAGGCCTGGGTAGGGGGTCCCGGCGACGGCACCCCTCGACCCAGGTCCACTACGACACGACCGTCAAGCCCTCCGGATGGATCGAGAACGCGGCCTCGTCCACGTCGCCAATGTAGTCACCGTCTACTTGTAGCGGCAGCGGCCGATCGTCGCAGGAGCGCACACCGAGCGACTGAAGGCCCCCGAGGGGATGCACCCGGCGGTGACGGCTCAGCCGCGCGCGCGGCGACAGCGCGCGCCAGACGATCGTCGGGATGTCAACCGGGCTGGCACGCTGGAGCACGATCCCGGCCAAGTCTCCGCTGTCAAGCCGAGCGCCGTCGCTCATGTGCACCGGGCGCTCGCCGAAGTACGTGTAGGGACTGCCGTTCTGGATCAGCGCCGTGACGCCCGTGACCCGCTCGTCGCCCAAGATCACCTCGAGCCGCGGCGGGTGCAGCAGATAGCCGCGGTTGAATGTCCAGACGGCCGCCCAGGTGTAGTACCACTCCCCGAGGCGGCTCTTCAGCCGCGGGTGCGCGTCAACTCGCTCAACCACGCTGGCGTCTAACCCCAGACCGGCCGAGAACAGAAACCAACGATCGTTGACGCGGGCGAGGTCGACCTGCCTGGGGCGCCAGTCGTCGGCCATGCGCAGCAGGTGCTCTGTGGCGTCAACGACGTCGGTGGGAATCCCGAGCATGCGGCAATAGACGTTCGCCCGCCCGCCTGGCAGGCAGCTCAGCGGCGTCTCGGACCCGGCGAGCCCGTTGGCGACCTCGTTCACCGTCCCGTCGCCACCGAACGCCACGACCACGTCGAAGCGCTCACGCGCCGCCTGGCGGCCCATCTCCGTGGCGTGATCGCGTGACTCCGTGTCGACCGCCACCACCTCGTAGCTGCCGCGCAGCGCATAGACGACCAGGTTCTTGAGCCGGTCCGAGACGGTCGTCGCGTAGGGGTTGATGATGATCAGCATCCGCTTGCTCGGCGCTCGCGAGCCGGCGGCGAGGATCGCCTCGAAGCGTGCGATGGACTCGGGGGAGGTGGCGGGCATGGCCGGAGCTTTTCAGAACCTCGTCCCCGATGGCTCCGTACCAACCGCTGGCCTGGCGACCGCTGGCCTACCGACCGCTGGCTGGCCAGCGCTGACCTGGCCAGCGCTGACCTGGCGAGCGCTGACCTAGCGCCTAGGCGCTCGCCCTCTGAGCCGCGGCAGATGAGCGAACCAGGAGTTCGCTCATTCGCCGAGCCTTCGGCCAGCGCCCCGCAGCCGGCCGACGGCTGGCCGGTGCCTTCGGCCAGCGCCCCGCAGCCGGCCGACGGCTGGCCGGTGCCCTTCAGCCAGCGCCCCGCAGCCGACCGACGGCTGGCCGGTGCGCCTGCCTTCGGCTATCGACAGCTCGGGGGAGTGCCGCCGCTTCTTGCGACCGGCGCTTTGCGGGCTATACTCTCTTGAACATAGCTGTACTGCATCCAGAGGGGTGGAGGGACATGGCCCTGCGAAGCCCCGGCAACCTCCCGACAAGGGAACGGTGCCAATTCCATCAGGCTCCAACGAAATGCCTGGGAGATGTGGGAACGGCGGTTTTCAGGACCTCCGACCACAGACCCCGGCGGAGGTTTTTTGACATATGCCGCCAGAGTCTCTTCGCTGTAAGGAATGCAAGACCGAATACGGGCTCGACGCACGGTTCGTGTGCGAGCGCTGCTTCGGGCCACTAGAGGTCGCCTACACCCCGCTCGACGGCGCCGATCCAGCCGAGCTCCGGCGCCGGATCGAGGCCGGTCCGCAGTCGCTGTGGCGCTACGCGGACTTCCTGCCGGTCGCCGGTGAGGCGTCCGGAACGCTGAAAGCCGGCTTCACGCCGCTGCAGCGAGCCGACCGCCTCGCCGAGGAGCTGGGCCTGGAGGAGGTGTGGATCAAGAACGATGCCGCCAACCCGACACATTCGTTCAAGGACCGCGTCGTGTCGATCGCGCTTGCGCGAGCCCGCGAGCTGGGTTTCGAGACGCTGGCCTGCGCGTCGACCGGCAACCTGGCAAACGCCGTCGCGGCCCATGCGGCGGCCGCCGGGCTTCAGTCCTACGTGTTCATCCCCTCGGACCTCGAGGAGCAGAAGATTCTGGCCACGGGCGTCTACGGCACGAACCTGGTGGCCGTGAACGGTACCTACGACGACGTCAACAGGCTGTGCACCGAGCTCTCAGCCGAGCACGAGTGGGCGTTCGTCAACATCAACATGCGCCCCTACTACGCCGAGGGCTCGAAGACGCTGGCGTTTGAGACCGCCGAGCAGCTCGGCTTCTCGCTGCCGGACCGCGTCGTGTGCCCAATCGCCTCGGGCTCGCTGTTCACCAAGGTGGCGCGCGGCTTCGAGGAATGGCTCGAGATCGGGCTGCTCGATGGACGGCTGCCGGCCTTCAACGGCGCCCAGGCCGCCGGATGCTCGCCCGTCGCCAGCGCTTTCGCCAACGGAGCGGACTTCTGTCGCCCGGTCCGGCCGGACACGATCGCCAAGTCGCTGGCGATCGGCAACCCCGCGGACGGGCCTTATGCCCTGGACCTCGCGCGGCGCTCGGGAGGGGCGATCGACTCCGTCTCGGACGACGAGATTCGCGAGGGCATTCGGCTGCTTGCCCGGACCACGGGCATCTTCACCGAAACCGCCGGCGGCGTCACCGTCTCGGTTCTGACGAAGCTCGCCGCCCGCGGCGACATCGATCCGGAAGAGCGGGTCGTGGTCTACATCACAGGCGACGGACTGAAGACCCTCGACTGCGTGCGCGGGACCTTCGAGACCTGGGAGATCGAGCCCACGGTGACCTCGTTTGAGCGGGCCTCAGAGCGGCTCGCGGTCCCGGCTTGATAAATAGACAGGCGCGATGGCCGTCAGCGTCAAGATCCCGACTCAACTGCGGGCGGCGACCGACGGCGAGGCGACCGCCGAGGTCGACGGCGCCACCGTCGGGGAGGTGCTCGACTCGCTGTACGAGCGCTATGGCGAACTCCGTAGCCGGATCGCCGAAGACGGCGGCTTGCGGCGGTTCGTGAACGTCTACGTCGGCGGCGAGGACATTCGCTTCCTCGACGGGCTCCAGACTCCGGTCTCCGACGGCGACGAGGTGACGATCCTGCCCGCGGTCGCCGGAGGGTGACCAAATAGAACGGGCCGGCTCATGAGCCGCTCGGGCGTGCCGCGCGCTCGGCATCCGGCCTCGCCTCCTGCGCGGCGCCCGAGTCATCCAGCTGCCGGTCCGATCATGATCGGACCGGGCCGGGCGCGCATGCGCGCCCGGCATCAAGAAGCGGAAGCGATCCCCACGGGGCAGCTGACGCCTGTTCCGCCCATCCCGCAATAGCCCCATGGGTTCTTGTGCAGGTACTGCTGGTGGTAGTCCTCGGCGTAGTAGAACGGGCCTGCTTCAGCGATCTCGGTCGTGACCTTGGAGTAGCCGGCGGCGCTGAGCCGCTCGGCGTAGGCATCGCGCGAGGACTCGGCGGCCGCCCGCTGCTGCTCGCCCGTCCAGTAGATCGCCGAGCGGTACTGGCTGCCGACGTCGTTGCCCTGACGCATGCCCTGCGTGGGGTCGTGGTTCTCCCAGAACAGGCGCAGGATGTCCTGATAGGAGATCTTGGCCGGCTCGAACACCGCCAGCACCACCTCGGCGTGACCGGTGCGCCCGCTGCACACCTCCTCGTAGGTGGGGTTGGGGGTGAAGCCGCCGGCATAGCCCACCGCCGTCGTGTAGACGCCGGGAGCCTGCCAGAACACCCGCTCGGCTCCCCAGAAGCAACCCATGCCGAGCACCGCACGCTCCAGCCCCTCCGGGAACGGCGGCTTCAACGGCGTCCCGAGGACGGCGTGGCGGTCCGCCACCGACATCTCCGGCTCGCGGCCCGGGAGGGCGCTGGTCTCGTCAACCATCGTTTTCTTGCTACCGAGGCCGAACATCTCCTACAAGCGTAGACGGTCGGAGAAGCTCGTCGCCAGCTCAAGCCGTCCCCGCGCCCCCATAGGAGGCGGGCGCCGCTCCCTCGTCCTGGGCGGTGGCGATTTGCTCGAGCAGCGCCGAGGGGCTCGTGCCGCCCAGCACGCGCAGGCGCGGCAGCCTGAAGCGGTCGGCGGACGGGCCGGCCCACCCGGGGATGACGGTCGTCGAGCCGACATAGCCGGCGGCCTTGACCGCCGCGATCACCGTGGCGTCGTAGTGGCCCGATGGGTAGCAGAACCAGTTGACCGGCACGCCGTAGCGCTGCTGGAGCATCCGCCGGGCAGTCGCCACCTGGTAGTGCAGCTCGGAGGAGTCGAGCGTGATCAGGTCGGCGTGACTGATGCCCTGCGTGTCGAGCTCCCAGCCGGCAGCGATCAGGCCCCTGACCTGGGGATCCGTGAGGCCACCTTGCGAGGGCGGCAAGCCGGTCAACTGCATGTTCTCGTCGCCCACCCAGCCCAGGCGCTTCAGCACCGGAAGCGCGTTCTGGTACTGGGACTGGTAGCCGTTGTCGAACGTCAGCACGATCGGCTTGCCAGGCCCGAGCGGCACGCCGCGCGTCCAGTTGGCCTCCAGCTGGTCCATCGTCACCGCGTGCCAGCCGGCGGCCTTCAGGGCCTGCATCTGCGGCGCAAACTCGCTTTCCGGCACATACAGCCCGGGGAACTTGGCTCCCGGCGGCGGCGGGTTGATCACGTGATACATGAGGATCGGCACGCTGGCCGTGCCGGGCTTGCCGGTGCCGACGCCGGTCACCGTCGAGCGCGGAGCGGTGCCCTTCGCCTTCGCCGTGCCGCTGGGCCGGAGGGGAGAAGCCCGGTGCGAGGTCCGGGAGCCGCTTCCGCCCGAGGAAGACGAGCCGCTCGCGGCCACGGCTATCACCGCTGCGATGAGCACGACCACCAATGCACTCGCCGCCACTAGGCGACGGCGCCGGATGAGGCGTTTACGTTCGCGGGCGCGGCGGGAGAGGGCCGGCTCGGGCGGTTGCATCGACACGAGCGTATAGATTCACGCGGCGTGATCGATGGCGCCGTGACGCGGATCGTCGAGGCCCCCGGTGGCGTCGCGCTGTCGCTGATCGAGGCCGGCGATCCACAGCGGCCGACGCTGGTGTTGATCCACGGCTACCCGGACACGAAAGAGCTCTGGGACGGCGTCATGGCGGGACTCTCGGACCGCTTCCACCTCGCGGCCTACGACGTTCGCGGGGCCGGAGCCTCCAGCGCGCCGCGCGGCCCCGCAGCCTACGACCTGGAACGCCTCGCGGACGATTTCGAGGCGGTGATCGCGGCGGTGGCTCCAGGCAAGCGGGTCCATCTGGTCGGTCACGACTGGGGAGGGGTCCAGGGCTGGGAGTTCGCGACGCTCGAGCGCTTCAGGGACAAGCTGGCCTCGTTCACCGCGATCGCTGCGCCCTCGCTGGACCAGGTCGCCGCTGGCGGGCAGTCGCTCGCGCGGCGGCCGACGCCGGGGCACCTGCTCGAACTGGCGGGGCGCCTGCGGCGCTCCTGGTACATCCTCGTGCTCTTGACGCCGGGTATGCCCACGGTTCTCTGGCGGGGGCTTTTGGCCGGAGGCCGCTGGCAGTGGCTCGTGCGCGACGGGGAGCGGCACCCGCCCGGCCATGCGGCGCCGAAGTCGCTGGCCGCCAACGGCGTCCGGGGAGCGAACCTCTATCGCCGAAACATCCCGCGCCGGCTGCTCCGGCCGCGGACGGATGCCGTAGCGCATGTGCCGGTGCAGCTGATCATCCCCAGCCGCGACAACTTCATCCCCGAGAGTCACTACGCGCTCGCGGAGCGCGCGTCTCCCATCCTCAGGCGGCGCACGATCGCCGCGTCGCACTGGGCGCCCCGGACCGAGACCGGCCGCGTGGGGCGGTGGATCGCCGAGCTGGTCGACGATGTCGAGGGTGGCGCTCCCGTTCGCTCGAGTCGTCCCTGGGTGCGCGCCGGAGGACCCGAGCAGCTGGAGGGACGGACGGCGCTTATCACCGGCGCCGCCAGCGGAATCGGTCTGGCCACGGCCGAGGCGCTCGCCGGCCGCGGCGCTCGGCTGCTGCTGGTCGATCGCGACGCGCAGGCGCTCGACCGCGCCGCCGCCTCGATCAACGGCGCCTACACATTCACCTGCGACGTAAGCGACGAGCAGGAGATGGAGCAGCTCTCGAACCGGGTTCTGGGCGAGCACGGCGTGCCCGACGTCGTCGTCAACAACGCCGGCATCGCCGTCGCCGGTGCGTTCGTCGATACGGAGTTCGCCGACTGGCGGCGGATCATCGACGTCAACCTGATGGGGGTGGTCAACGGCTGCCGGCTGTTCGGCCGGGCGATGATCGAGCGCGGCGAGGGAGGGCAGATCCTCAACACAGCCTCCGCCGCGGCGTTTGCGCCTACCAAGCAGCTCGCGGCGTACTCGGCGACCAAAGCCGCCGTGCTCATGCTGAGCGAATGCCTGCGGGCGGAGCTCGCTCCGCACGGGATCGGGGTGAGCGCCATATGCCCGGGGTTCATCGCCACCAACATCATCCGCTCCGCCACCTACGTCGGGCGCAGCGCCGAGGAGGCGCGGGCGACCGCCGAGCGGGTCACGCGACTCTACGAGCGTCGCAAGTTCACGCCGGCGCGGGTCGCCGATGAGATCGTCGAGGCCATAGCCACCGACCGGCCGATGGCGGTGGTGACCCCGGAGGCCAAGCTGACGCGGGCGCTGTCGCGGCTGGCGCCCGGCTTGCTGAGGCGCCTGGCCCAGCTCGACGTCTTGTCGGCCTGAAATCCAAGGGACCGCGCTGCCGGCCTGGAAAATAAGCGCGGGCTGTGAGAAGGACTCCGCCCAGCGCCGACGAAACGCACCACATGCTGCTGAAGAGAAGCGTTCCCGGTATCGAGCTCCGCGCCGCCGACACGCCAGCGGGGCTCGAGCACCTCCGCTCCCACTGGGTGGCGTTCGTTCGCTGGCTTGCAGCGAACAAGGTCGAGTATGTGCTGATAGGCCCAGTCGCGGAGGCCGTGCGCGGTGACGCCCGCGCCCAAGGCCCGGTGACCATCGTGCCGGCACCCTACCGCCGCAACCTCGAGCGCCTGGCGAGGGCGCTGAGCGCAGAGCACGCCCGGCTGCGCGCCGAAGCCGACGAGGGCGCCGGCGCCGATCCGGTGCCTGTCAAGCTCACCGCCGAGAAACTGGGGCAGGACACGCGCTGGACGCTGCGCGTCGGGGCCCACGACATCGACGTCGAAGGCGGCGTACGCGCCGCCGGCGGGGCGCCCGGCATGCCCAGCTACCAGGAGCTGCTCTACGAGGCCGCGCGCTTCGAGCTTGAGCCCGGCGTCACCGTCGAGGTGGCCTCGCCAGAGGACATCGAGCACTTCTCCCACCTCAGGCGCACCGGGGTCGTTCCCGAGATCAAGATCACGCGTCAGGTGCGCCCGCCGAAGGAGCCGCCTGCAGTGCAGGAACCCGCGCCGCGGGAGCGCGCGGCGGAGCCCAAACCTGCCTCGGGCGAGCGCCGAACGGAGCCCAAGCCGGAGCAGGGCTCAAGCTAGTTCCCGCAGCGAGCGCCGTCGGCTAAGACAGGGGCGCGCCCGAGCTACTCTCGGTGCATGGTGAGACGTGCCCTGATTGGCGCTGGATGTGGCGTCGGGCTGCTGAGTCTCACCTGGGTGCTCGCCTTTCACGTCGGCGTGTTCGGGCATGCCGATCAGTCGATCTTCAACGGCTTCGGAGGTCTGGATCGCCCTCGGGTCGATCCGATCGCGAACTTCATCGCCAATCTCTGCAACCCGCGCCCGTACGTGTACCTGACGGCGGTTCCGGTGCTGATCGCGCTGTTCCGACGACGGCCGAGGATGGCGGTAGCCGTCGCCGCGATCCTGCTCGGCTCAAACCTGACAACTGAGCTGCTGAAACCGCTCCTCGCCGAGCCGCGTCCCGATGCCGCGCTCGGTGGCTCGATACCCGTCGGACCCGCTTCCTGGCCGAGCGGCCACGCTACAGCCGCGATGTCGCTGGCACTGTGCTTCGTACTGGCCGTGCCATGGCGGCTCCGTCCCCTCGCCGCCGCCCTCGGCGCGGGGTTCGCGATCGCCGTCAGCTATTCGTTTCTGACCTTGGGATGGCACTACCCCAGCGACGTGTTCGGGGGCTTCCTGGTGGCTGGCATCTGGACGCTGCTCGTGGTGGCCGCCGTTTCCGCCGCCGAAGCACGGTGGCCTCGCACGCTGCGCGATGAAGGCCGCCCGGAACGCCTCTCGATCCGCCAAGCGCTCGGTCCGTCGGCCGCCGTGCTGGCCGGGGCGTTCGTGCTCGTGGCGCTGGTGGCGATCTTCCGGCCGCACGCCGTGCTGGCATACGCCCGCTACCACGAGGTATTCACCATCGGCGCTATCGCCATCGGGGCGCTTGGGGTGGCGGTCGCCACCGGGGTGATGCTCGCCGTGCGGCGCTAGCATCAGCGCGCTGGCTCACCGGTACTTGCCGGGCACCCACAGCGGTTCGTGCTCGCGGTTGGCGCCGCGGCTGAGGATGAACAGCAGATCGGAGAGCCGGTTCAGGTAGCGCACCACCTCGGCGTTCAGCTCTTCGCCGCAGGCGATCGCCAGGCGTTCCGCGCGCCGGCAGACCGTGCGGCACACGTGTAGCTGAGCCGCGGCCGCCGTTCCGCCCGGCAGGACGAACGATTTCAGCGGCTGGAGCGTCTCATTGACCTCGTCGCAGCGCTGCTCGAGCCAAGCCACCTGCTGCGGGATCACGCGCAGGCGCTCGCGCTTGCTCTCGGGATCCTCGGGGGCGGCGATGTCAGCGCCAACGTCGAACAGATCGTTCTGGATTCGCCGTAGCCACGGGGCATGGCGCTCAGGCAGATCGTCGACGGTCACGGCGACTCCCACGTGGGCATTGAGCTCATCGACCGTGCCGTAAGCCTCGATCCGGGGGTGGGTCTTCGGTACCCGGCTCATGTCGCCCAGATGGGTCTCCCCGCCGTCGCCCAGGCGGGTGTAGATCTTCGTGAGATTCACCGTCATGGGATCCACTGTAGTGAGAGGGCGAGCAGCGACGATCGGATACGATCGGCAGCTCGTGCGGATCACGCCGCGTCACGCCGGGACTCGCGCGACGCTGATCACCCTCACGGCCGTGCTCGCGGTCGCGGTGCTCGCCGGGTGTGGCCTTGGCGCCGGCCCGGGAACTTCTGGCGTGCGCCTGACGGTCACGCGCGACTTCGGCGCGCGCGCCGTCGGCTCGGTCACCGAGCGCCGCGTCCCGGGCTCCCAGACGGTCCTGCGGATGCTCGAGCGCTCATTTCGAGTCGAGACTGAGGACGGCCAGGAAATCGTGAACTCGATCGATGGGCTGCCCGGCGGCCAAGCAGGGCTGTCCTGGTACCTCTACGTGAACGGGGAGGCGGGAATACGGGCCGCGCGCACCGCCGTTCACCCGGGCGACAGGATCTGGTGGGATCTGCACGATCAAAGCGCAACTCGGTCGATCCCCGCCGTGGTCGGATCGTTTCCGGAGCCGTTTACGCGCGGAATCGGCGGTCGTCGTCTACCGACCGTGCTCGAATGCGCCTCGGATGTGCAGGCAGCGTGCAATCGGGCGTCCTCGGCTCTGCACGCGGTCGGTGTCCCGGTGGCCAAGCAGGCCCCCGGGACGGGCTCGGGAACCGACAGCCTGGCGGTCATCGTCGGCACCTGGAGCAACCTGCGGAACTCGATCGCGGCTGACGTCCTCGACCAGGGGCCTTCCGCCAGCGGGGTGTACGCCAAGTTCGCGGGGCCTGGTGGCGGGACTCTCGAGCTGCTGGGTCCGCAGGGTCGCGTCGTGCGAGCGCTTGGACCCGGGGCGGGATTGATCGCGGCGACCGCCCAGGGGGCCGCCGTGCCCACCTGGCTCGTGACCGGCACCGACGGGCCGGGAGTGGCGGCCGCGGCCGGCGCGCTTACGGCGGGCCGGCTCGATCACCACTTCGCGCTGGCCGTGCGCGGAAACGCCAACCTGCCCGTCCCTCAGGACGGAGGATCGTGAGCCGCTGAGGACGCGGATTCATGAGCCGCGCGCGCTCGCTTCCGCTGCGCGCAGCGACCGACGAACGAGGCCGCGAGGCGGGGCTCGCTGGCAAAGTGGAGGTGGGCGTAGCTGGCGAGCACGTTGGCCGTGTGGTAGCCCTCGCGCAGCTGCTCGCCTCGGCTGGTGCGCACTTGGTAGCCGTGGGCGATTGCCGGCTCACGGTCCAGCTCGGAGTGGTGGAACAGGTGCCCGCGCGCATGGTGGCCTGCGCCGAACACCCCCTCTGTCGTCGTGACCTGCACGTACGCCAGCTTCAGCGGGGCGGGCATGCGGGTGCCGAACGGCAGCACCCCGCACATCGGATACGCCTTCCCGTCGAGCTGAAGCGTCTCCCCCAGATACATCAGGCCTCCGCACTCCGCGTAGATCGGCGCACCGGTGGCCGCCAGCTCGCGGATCGCCTCCCGGGCGGCGTCGTTGGCGGCGAGCTCGGCCGCGTGAAGCTCTGGGTAGCCGCCCCCGATGTACAGGCCGTCTAGATCTGCCGGGAGCTGGTCGCTAAGCGGCGAGAACTCGACGAGCTGGGCGCCGGCCCGTTCGAGCAGCTCGAGATTGTCGGTGTAGTAGAAGCAAAACGCCTCGTCGCGGGCGAGGCCGATTCGGGCCGCGGGCGGTGCGGGCGCAAGGGGCGGGACCGCCGCGGCGGCCGGAGCCGGAGCCGGGCGCTCGATGGCGGCAGCGCTCAGCAGGAGCTCCAGATCGACGTGCTCCTCGATCAGCATCGCCAGCCGCTCGGCGTGGCTCTCGCGCGCCTCGTGCGGCAGGTGGAGGCCAAGGTGGCGCTCGGGAACGACGAGGTCCGCCACCCGCGGGACCGCGCCGAGGATCGGAATCGCGCCGGCGAGGGCGTCGCGGATCATCTGGGCGTGCGCGTCGCCGCCGATGTTGTTGAGGATCACTCCGCTGAGATGAATCTCGGAATCGAAGCTGGCGTATCCGTGGATCAGCGCGGCGGCGCTGCGGGCCATTGCGCCCGCGTCGATCACGAGCACGACCGGGAGCCCGAGCAGCTTGGCCATCTCGGCCGTGCTGCCGCGGTCGCTCGAGCCTTCGCTGCCGTCGAATAGACCCATGACGCCCTCGATCACAGCGGCGTCCGCGTCGGCACTCCCGCGCGCAAACAGCTCGCGGTTGACCGACGCTGAGAGCATCCAGCCGTCTAGGTTGCGAGGCGGGCGGCCGCTGGCCTGACGGTGGTGGAGCGGATCGATGAAGTCAGGGCCGACCTTGAAAGGCTGGACTTGGAGTCCCCGGCTGCGCAGGGCGCCGATCAGACCGAGCGTGATCGTCGTCTTACCGGCGCCGCTGTGGGTGCCGGCGATCACCAACGCGCTCAGCTCTCGCCCGGCTCGATCCATGGGCGGCAACCGTAGCGTTCTCGGTCGCCGCCACCGTTTTCGGTCGCCGCCACCGTTTTCGGTCGCCGCCACCGTTCTCGGTCGCCGCCACCGTTTTCGGTCGCCGCCACCGTTTTCGGTCGCCGCCACCGTTCTCGATCGCCGCCACCGTTTTCGATCGCCGCCACCGCTGATCGCCGTCTGGAGCTAGATTGGCGGCGTGCGGATCGTGTCGCTACTCCCGAGCGCCACCGACATGCTCGCCGAATTCGGCGTGCTCGACTGGCTGGTGGGTATCTCCGAGGACTGCAACTGGCCGCCTGAGGTGCGTGAGAAGCCGCTTGTGGCCCGAACCCGGGTCGAGCTGGACGGGCTGAGCGCCGCACAGATCGACGCGCTCGTGAGCGCCAGCGCTTCGGAGAGCCATTCGCTGTACGCGGTCGATGCGGAGTTGATGGGGGAGTTGCGGCCGGATCTGGTGGTCACGCAGGACCTCTGCGAGGTGTGTGCGGTCTCAAGCGGGGATCTGGCGAGCGCCTGCCCGATCGGTGCGGAGGTGTTCTCGATCAACGCACGTACGCTCGACGATGTGGTCGGCAGCGTGGTCGCCTTGGCGGAGCGGCTCTCGGTGCGCGAGCGCGGCGTCGCCGCTGCCGCCGCCATGCGGGCCAAGATCGAGGCTGTCCGGGAGGCGGTAGCGCCGCTGGACCGGCCGCGTGTGTTCGTCGCGGAGTGGATGGATCCGCCCTACGGTTCAGGGCACTGGATCCCGGAGATGGTGGCGGCGGCCGGCGGGGAGAACGTGCTCTCGAGTCCTTCTCAGCCTTCGTTTGCGACGACCTGGGAGACGGTGCTCGAAGCGGAGCCAGAGCTGATCGTGCTCGCCGCGTGCGGCTTTGACCTTCAGCAGGCGCTCGAGCACACCGGCGGCCTGGCGCTTGCGGTCCCGGCGGTGGTCGTGGATGGCGACGCCTACTTTTCGCGTCCCGCGCCCAGGCTCGCCGATGGGATCCGCCAGCTCGCTCATCTGCTGCATCCCGAGGCCATCGAGGATCCGGGACTTCCCTATGAGTGGTTGCCGGTGCGGCTCGAGTCCCCGGGCTTCGAGGGAGATGGCGCCATGGCGCGCGCCGAGGACGCCGCTGCGGCGGCAGACGAGGATGCCGCCGCGCCGCGCAAGCCGTAGACTGCCGGCCGCCGGGCACATATATCCCCGGCCGGTGTAGAGGCAGCGAAGCCGGTGCGATCCCGGCGCTGTCCCGCAACTGTGATGCCCCTCCGGGGACGAGCCAGGTCGCCTGCGCTACGCCGAACGAACAAGCCCTCGGAGGAAGGGCGGCTCGTGCGGCGCCAGCCCGCGAACCACCTCCTTCCGCGAAAACGCGGAGGTATCCAGATGATTGTCTCTCACGTGTGGTTGCGGTGGTTGCGCCGAGCGGCGACGATGCTCGCGACAGGGATCATGCTCGCCGGCTGCGGGTCCTCCACGACACACAAGCGCACGGCTGCCACCGTGCCGGCGCCCGCCGTCGTGACCGTGAAGGCGGCCGACGGCGTGACGATCAAAGCGCACCCCACCCGAATCGTGTCGCTGTCGCCGAGCGCCACCGAGGATCTCTACGCCGTGGGGGCGGGCAAGCAGGTAGTCGCCGTCGATCAGTACTCCACCTATCCGCCGGACGCGCCGCACACCAGCCTGTCGGAGATCCAGCCGAACATCGAGGCGATCGCCGGCTACAAGCCTGAGCTGGTGGTCACCGCTGAAGACGCCAACAATCTCGTCGCGCAGTTGGGCAAGCTTCACATCCCGGCGCTGCTCGAGCCGCCGCCGGCCAACCTGAGCGGCGTTTACGCGCAGCTCGCACAGCTCGGCGCGGCGACCGGGCATCCCCGTCAAGCGGCGCTGCAGATCGCGGCGGTGCGTGGCCAGGTTGCGGCGGTCCTCGGCTCGGTGGGCAGGCCCCGGACGCCGCTGACCGTCTATCACGAGCTCGACCAGACGTACTTCTCGGCCAGCTCGCACTCATTCATCGGGCAGCTGTACACGCTGCTGGGCCTCAAGAACATCGCCGACCAAGCCGCCGGCTCGAGCGCCTACCCGCAGCTCTCCTCCGAGTACATCATCGCCCGCAGCCCCGATTTGATCGTCCTGGCGGACCCGGTCTGCTGTGGACAGTCCTACCGGACCGTGGCGGCCCGCCCGGGGTGGGCTCAGATCGCCGCGGTCAAGCATCACGCGGTGCTGGCAGTCAACGACTCGGTCGCCTCCGAGTGGGGACCGAGAATCGTATTGTTCCTGCGCACGATCGCCGCCGAGGTCAAAAAGCTGGAGGCTGGGAGTTGACGCTCCCCTCGGATCTGGCTGTCGTCTCGTCGCCGCCCGAAGGGACCGTCAAGCTGAGCGTGCGCGGGATCCCGCCGGTATGGGGCCTGGTAGCCGTCCTGTTCCTGATGGCAGCGCTGCTGCTGGCGCTGGCCACCGGACCGTTTCCAATCGGGCCAGGAGCGATCGTTACGGCCGCACTGTCACACCTGCCGCTGCTTCATGTCCACTCCTCGCTCGATCAGGTTCAAAGCGCGATCGTGTGGCAGATACGTGCTCCGCGCGTAGTGCTAGGGGCGCTCGTCGGTGGGATGCTCGCTACGTCCGGCTCCGCCTATCAGGGGGTCTTCCGCAACCCGCTCGCCGATCCCTACCTGCTCGGGGTGTCAGCCGGCGCGGGCGTCGGCGCGACGATCGTGATCGCGTATAACTCGGGCGCCGCGGGCGGAGAGTTGCTGCCGTTGGCGGCGTTCGCGGGAGCGCTGATCGCGGTGGCCTGCGCGTACGTGCTCGGGAGCTCCGTCGGCGGCAGCCGCAGCACCGGCGCGCTGATCCTGGCGGGGGTGACGGTGGCCGCTTTCATGACCGCAGTGCAGACGTTCGTGCAGCAGCGCCGGTCTCAGACCCTGCAACAGGTCTACGCCTGGATCCTGGGGGGCCTGTCGGGCGCCACCTGGCACGAGGTGCTGCTCGCGGTCCCGTACATCGTCATCAGCGCCGCGGTGCTGCTGGCGCACCGGCGGGTCCTGGATGTGCTGAGCGTCGGGGACGAGGAGGCCGCGAGCCTTGGCCTGAACGTCCGCCGCACAAGGCTGGTGATTGTCGCCGCGGCGACCACCGGCACGGCAGCGGCGGTCGCGGTCAGCGGTTTGATCGGCTTCGTCGGCATCATCGTCCCGCACACGATTCGCCTCCTGATATCCGCGAGCTATCGGGCGATCGTCCCGCTGTCGCTGTTGCTGGGCGCCGGCTTCCTGGTGCTGACCGACGTGCTGGCGCGGACGGTGCTGTCGCCCGCTGAGATCCCGATCGGAGTCGTGACGGCGTTCTTCGGCGCGCCTTTCTTCGCGCTCGTTCTCCGCCGCAGCCGGTGGGTGTCCCCATGAGCACCACCGTCCAGGTGAGCGACATCCCCGCGGTTCAGATCAGCGGCCTGTCCGTGACGCTCGGCGGGATTCTCGCCGTCTGCGATGTTTCGGTGAGCGTCGAGCGCGGTCAGTGGCTGGGGGTGATCGGGCCGAACGGGGCGGGAAAGACGACCTTGCTGCGAGCGGTGGCCGGCCTGGTCTCGTTCGCGGGCACGGTGCGGATCGGGCAGCGGCTCCTCACCGGGCGTCCGCGCCGTGAAATAGCCCGCCTCGTCGCACTGGTGCCGCAGATCCCGCAGACACCGCCGGCTTTGACCGTCGCCGAGTACGTGCTCCTGGGCCGGACGCCGCACATCGGCTATCTGTCGACCGAGCGCCGCTCCGATCAGCTCGCCGCTGCCCGTGCCATGACGCAGATGGCGCTAGGGCCGTTCGCTGGGCGATCACTCGATTCGCTCAGCGGCGGCGAGCGCCAGCGCGTCGTGCTGGCGCGCGCGCTGGCGCAGGAGGCGCCGATTCTGCTGCTCGACGAGCCGACCAGCGAGCTCGACCTCGGTCGCCAGCAGCAGGCGCTCGAGCTCGTCGATGAACTCCGGCGCGAGCACCAGCTGACGGTGATCTCGACCATGCACGACCTCAGCCTGGCCGGCCAGTACTCAGACCGGCTGCTGCTGCTCGACCGCGGACGGATCATCGCCGACGGCCGACCGCAGGCCGTGCTGACCGAGCCCACGATCGCCTCCTGCTACGGCGCCGAAGTGCGGGTTCTGCGAGAGAACGGGAGCGTTTTCGTGCTGCCCCATCGGGAACGGACGCGGTGACCGCGCTGATGGTGCAGGGAGTCTCGAGTTGGGCGGGCAAGAGCCTGCTGGTGACCGCGCTGGCCCGGGTACTGCGGCGCCGAGGGATCGACGTCGTTCCGTTCAAGGCTATGAACATGGCCAACAACGCCAGGGTGGTGGACCGAGGAGAAATCGGTAGTGCCCAGTACCTGCAGGCGCTGGCCGCCGGCGTGGAGCCGGACGTGCGGATGAACCCAGTGCTGATCAAGCCCGAGGGCAATGGCCGCAGCCAGGTAGTGGTGCTGGGCAGGCCGGACCTCGAACTCTCGCGGCTCGACTGGCGTGCCAGGTCCCAGAGGCTCTGGCCGCCGATCGAGACCGCGCTCGAAGCCCTCCTCGAGGCGCATGCGCTGGTGCTGATCGAAGGCGCCGGCAGCCCGGCGGAGATCAATCTCCGCGGCTCGGATCTGGCCAACATGCGCACGGCGCGAGCCGCGGACGCTGTGGTCGTGCTCGTAGCGGACATCGATCGCGGCGGCGCGTTCGCGCACCTGTACGGCACCTGGGCCCTGCTGGCAGAAGACGAGCGGGCGCTGATCCGAGGCTTCGTGCTGAACAAGTTCCGTGGCGAAAAATCGCTGCTTGCGCCCGGCCCTGCGCGGCTGGAGCGGCTGACCGGGGTGCCGACGCTCGGCGTGCTGCCGTGGCTCGAGCACGGTTTACCCGATGAGGACGGCGCGGCCTCGGCGGTGCCCGAGCCGGGCAAGCCGGCCGTGGCCGTCGTCCGCTACCCGACGGCCTCGAACCTCGATGAGTTCAAGGCACTCGAGCAGCTGGGGGCGCTGCGCTTCGCTCGCAGCCCGCGGGAGCTCGAGCACGCCCAGTTCGTCGTGCTTCCGGGCTCCAAGCACGTGACCGGCGACCTGGCCTGGCTCAGGCGCACGGGCCTGGCGCAGGCGCTCCGGGTTAGGGCCGCAGCCGGGGGCGCTGTGCTCGGCATCTGCGGCGGCCTGCAGATGCTGGGAATCCGGGTGGTGGACGAGGCCGGGGTCGACGGCACCGCGGATGGGTTGGGGCTACTGGAGATCGAGACCGTGTTTGGCGCTGCAAAGCAGACCGAGCGGACTACGACGCGTTTTCACCGAGTGCCAGGACCCTGGGCGGGCCTGAGCGGCCAGCAGGTGACGGGCTATCAGATCCGTCACGGTCGCACGATCGCACGCGACGGCGCAGACGAGGCGCTTCCAGATGGGCTCGGATTCCACCGCGGCCCGGTGCTCGGCGTCTACATCCACGGCCTGTTCGAGCAGCCGGCGGTGCTGCGAGCGCTGCTGGGCTTGTCCCCTCGCGGCTCGCTGGAGCAGACGTTCGACCAGCTGGCAGACGCCGTCGAGCGGCATGTTGATATAGACGCGCTGCTGCGGGCGCCGGAGGTGGTCTGAGGATGGCTTCGGGCAGAGAGCCAGGCATCCGGCCGCCGGATCCGCCACCGCCGCCGAAGCTCCGTCAGCGCTCGCTGGTGCTCGTCAACACGGGCGACGGCAAGGGCAAGTCGACCGCCGCTTTTGGCGTCCTGATGCGAGGCGTGGCGCGCGGCTGGCGGATCTGCGTGATCCAGTTCATCAAGTCCGAGAAATGGAAGGTGGGGGAGGAGAAGGTGGCTCGCGGGCTGGGGGTCGAGTGGCTCAAGGGCGGCGACGGGTTCACCTGGGAGTCGCCGGACCTCGATCGCAGCGAGGGCCGCGCGGCTGCCGCCTGGCGGCTCGCGGCCAGCGCAATCAGCGGCGGTGAGTACCAGTTGGTCGTGCTGGACGAGATCACCTACCCGATGAACTGGGATTGGATCCCAACCGACGACGTGATCGCCGCGATCGCCAATCGGCCCACTCATGTCAATATCGTCGCCACCGGCCGTGACGCGCCCGAGCAGCTGATCGAGGTCGCCGACACCGTGACCGAGATGGTCAAGGTTCGCCATGCCTACGACCGGGGGATCAAGGCCCGGCGGGGGATCGACTTCTGATGGCGGCCCTGCCCCTCATCGCATCGCTCGCCAAGGAGTCCACGTAGATGGCGCTCGTGCTGCTGCTTGGCGGCGCGCGCAGCGGCAAGTCGCAGCTGGCGCTGCGGCTGCTCCGCGGTCGGGACTCGCCGGTCGCGTTCGTGGCCACTGGCGAGCCCGGCGATGCGGAGATGAGTGCCCGGATCGCACAGCATCGTCTCGAGCGACCCGCAGGATGGCGGACGATCGAGGCCCCACTTGAGCTTCGGGACGCCATCGACAGCGTCGCCGGCGACAACTGCCTGCTCGTCGACTGCCTGACGCTGTGGACCGCGAACATGCTCACGGCGCGGGGCGCCGCGGCGACCGAGGCGCAAGCCAGCGAGGCGGCGGCCCGTGCGGCGAGGCGCACCGGGCTGACCGTCGTCGTCAGCAACGAGGCCGGACTGGGAATCGTCCCCGACAACCCGCTGGGACGGGAGTACCGGGATCTGCTCGGCCGTGTCAACGCGTTGTGGGCCGACGCCGCCGAGCACGTCTATCTGGTGGTCGCCGGCCGCGCGCTGGCGCTCTCGCGGTGTGACTCTCTGACCAAGGAGCTGCAATGAGCAGCTCTCAGGCAGCCGCGCCGCCGCGCGCCACGAGCGCCCTGCGCGCGCTGCTCGCCGCAGTGTGCTTCCTGACCAGGCTCCCCGTGGGCGGCCGGGTCACGCTAGACGCCGATGACGTCGCCCGCGCGGGCCCGGCCTTCCCGCTGATCGGCGCGGGGATCGGCGCCGCCGTCGGCGCTGTGGCCGCCGCGCTGGCCCCATCGATGTCGGCGCTCTTGGCGGTCGGCGTGGCGCTGGCCGGCGGTGCGCTGCTGACCGGAGCTCTGCACCTCGATGCGCTGGCCGACACCGCCGATGCGCTCGGCGCTCACTCCCGCCAGCGCGCGCTTGAGATCATGCGCGAGCCCACGATCGGCGCGTTCGGAGCGGTCGCCATCGCGCTGGATCTGGTGATCAAGACCGGGGCGCTGACCGCGCTCGTCCGAGACCAGCGCGTGGTGCGCTTCGCCTTGGTTGCCGGGGCGCTCTCGCGCCTGGCGCCGGTGCTGCTCGCGGCCGCGCTCGGCTACGCTCGTGCCGGCAGCGGAACTGGTGCGGCCCTGACCCGCGGCGGCCGCTTCGGGGCCGTGCTAGCTGCGGTGCTGGCGGTTGCAGTCGCCGTGCTGGTGGCGGGCCGCGACGGCGCGGCGCTGGCTGGTCTGGTCGTGGGCCTGGCGACGATTATGGGCATCGGGTTTAACCGCTGGCTGGGCGGGGTAACCGGCGATGCGCTGGGTGCCGCCCTAGAGCTGAGCGAGACCGCCGTGCTGGTCCTGGCCGCCGCACTGGTCGGGGGACGATGAGTTTCGAGCGCCCGTCACTGCCTGCGGGTTTCGACGACTCTCGCGCCCGTGAGCGACGCGCGCACCCATCGGCCGGGCGCTTCGGACTGGATCAGCGCGCGGGCGTCTGGCGGGCGATCGAGGAGCGCCGCGACATCCGCCGCTTTCGGCCCGAGCCGATCGGCGAGGAGCTCCTGGAGCGGCTGCTCACGGCAGCCCATCAGGCTCCGTCGGTGGGGCTGATGCAGCCGTGGCGATTCATCGTCGTCCGCGACGAAAAGACCAAAGCGGCGATGCAGTCGCTGGTGGCGCGAGAGCGCCTCGTGCAGGCCGAGCATTTGGATGAGCGCGCGCGCCAGTATCTCGATTTGAAGATTGAGGGGATCCGTGAAGCCCCGCTCAGCGTGTGCGTTTGCTGCGACCGCCAACCCGGTCGCGAAGTGCTGGGACGCCACACGATCCGCGACACCGACCTGTACAGCACCTGCTTGGCGATCGAGAACCTGTGGCTCGCGGCCCGCGCCGAGGGCATCGGCATCGGGTGGGTGTCGTTCTACCGCGAGCAGGAGCTGCGGCAACTGCTCGGGATTCCCGAAGGCGTGGTCCCGGTCGCGTGGCTCTGCGTCGGCTACCCCGACGAGCGGCCGACTCGTCCCGGCCTGGAAGCCAGCGGCTGGGAGCGCCGCGTTGCGCTCTCCGAGTGCGTGTTCGCCGAGCGGTGGGGCGAACGGTCCGTCGGCGCGGTCGACCCTCACCTGGAGCCCTCCGGCGGGCGTCGCGCGCCGGCGCCGGAAGCGCCGATGTGGTGGCGGGCGCTCGCCGAGCGCGTTTCGCCCGGGAACCCAGCCGCCGGCGTCGGCGTCCGTGATGCCTCTGACGAGCTGGTCAAGCCGGCGGGGAGCCTGGGCGGGCTCGAGACGCTGCTCGAACGCTGGGCGACAGCAATCGGCGCCGACCCGCCTGCCACGCCAGCGGTCGGGATCCTGGTGCTGGCGGCCGACCATGGCGTCACGGCTCGCGGCGTCAGCCTCTATCCGGCACGCGTCGGAGCCCAGGTCGCGGCCGCGGCCGCGCGCGGCGAAACCGCGATCGGCGTGCTGGCTCGGGCGCTCGGCGCCGAGCTGGTGGTGGCCGATGTCGGCCTGCGCGGCCAGTGCGTGCCAGGCGTCAGAGACTGCCGGGTCGCCGACGGAAGCGCCGACTTCACGACCGCAGAAGCGCTCACGTCCGGCCAGCTACGGACCGCTGTCGAGACCGGCCACGCGCTGGCCGGCGAGCTCGCGGCACGGTGCGACGTGGTCGTCTTAGGAGAAATTGGAATCGGCAACACCACCGTCGCCGCCGCGCTGCTCGCCGCGCTGACCCGAATGCCCCCGGCGGCTGTCTGCGGGCGAGGCACGGGGCTCGACTCGCAAGGCGTGGAGCGAAAGCGGCGTATCGTCGCGGCGGCTCTCGCCGCGAACGCCCCGGACAGCGCCGACCCGCTGCACTGCCTTCGGGCAGTGGGCGGGCTGGAGCTGGCCGCGCTAGCAGGCGCGATGCTTGCCGTCGCCGCCGCACGGCGCCCGGTGCTGCTCGACGGGTTCGCGACCGGCGTGGCGGCGCTCGCGGGCACTCGCCTTCACCCTCCACTGCGCGATTACCTGATCGCCGGGCACCGGTCCGCCGAACCAGCGCACGACCGTGTGCTGATTGAGCTCGGGCTCGAGCCGCTGCTCGACCTCCGTCTGCGCCTGGGCGAGGCCAGCGGAGCAGCGCTCGCAGTTCCACTGATGACGCTGGCCACGCGGCTGCACTCCGGAATGCAGCGTTTCGAGGACGCAGCTGTCGACCGCGCTTTCTAATCGATACGCTCTCGCGCCCATGCGGATCGGCGTACCGAAGGAAACGGCGGAGGGGGAGCGGCGCGTGGCGCTAGTCCCCGAAGTCGTTCGCAAGCTCTCCCAGAGCGGCGGAGAGGAGGCCGAGGCGGTCGAGGTGCTGGTCGAGCGCGGAGCGGGTGCAGGGGCGCTGATCCCCGACGAGCAGTACGAGCAGGCGGGCGCCAAGCTCCTCGATGATCCCTGGGAAGCTGACGTGGTGGTCAAGGTGGCTCCACCTAACGGCGATGAGATCGGGCGCCTCGGCTCAGACAGCGTGCTGGTCGGCTTTATCCAGCCGCTGACCAACGGCGACGGTGTGCGCGCGCTGGCCCAGGCGGGCCTGACCAGCTTCGCCCTGGAGGCCGTGCCGCGGATCAGCCGCGCGCAGTCGATGGACGCGCTCTCCAGCCAGTCGAACGTGGCCGGCTACAAGGCGGTGCTGATCGCCTCGGTTGAAATAGGCCGGTTCTTCCCGATGCTGATGACGGCCGCGGGGACGATCCGCCCGGCGACGGTGCTGGTGCTCGGAGCCGGCGTCGCCGGCCTCCAGGCGATCGCCACAGCGCGCCGGCTGGGCGCAGTCGTGCAGGGCTTCGACGTGCGCGCCGCGGTCAAGGAGCAGGTTGAGTCGCTCGGCGCCCACTTCCTTGAGTTCGATCTGGGGGGCGATCTGGAGGGCGCCGGAGGCTACGCCAAGGAGCTGACGGAAGAGGAGCAAGCCCGCCAGCAGGAGCTGATGGCCGAGGCGATCGGAAAAGTCGACGTCGTCATCACCACCGCGCTGGTGCCCGGTCGCCGGGCGCCGGTGCTGGTCACCGCGGAGGCCGTCCAGAAGATGAAGCCCGGCTCGGTGATCGTCGATCTGGCGGGCGAAGCGGGCGGCAACTGCGAGCTCTCAGAGCCCGGCCAGAGCGTGATCCGTCACGACGTCAAGATCCTGGCGCCGCTGAACGTGCCCTCGACGATGGCCGAGCACGCATCGCAGCTCTACGCGCGCAACATCGAGTCGCTTCTGGGACTGATGATCGACGAGGGCAAGCTGAAGCTGGACTTCGAGGACGAGATCATCGCCGGGGCGTGCATCACGCGCGAGGGCGAGATCGTCCATGAGGGCGCCAAGGCTGCCGCCGGTGCTGCCAGCGCGCACTAGGAGCTCTTAAGGAGGGCCGGAAGATGGACCGATTGGTCATCGACATCGCAGTGCTCGTGCTGGCCGGGTTCGTGGGCTACACGGTGATCTCGAAGGTGCCGAACACGCTGCACACGCCGCTGATGTCCGGTACCAACGCGATCCACGGGATCGTCGTGCTCGGCGGCCTACTGCTGATGTCCGAAGCTAGCGGCGTGCTAGAGCAGGTGCTGCTGGTGATCGCTGTCGCGTTCGGGACGATCAACGTGGTCGGCGGCTTCTTGGTCACCGACCGGATGCTCGGGATGTTCAAGGCCAAGGACCCGCCGAAGGCCGAGGAGACCGCTGCCGAGGAGGAGGACAAGGGCTCGTGATCGCCACGGTCTTCCTCCAGACCACCACCTTCATCGACGCCGCCTATATCGTCGCTTTCGCGCTGCTGATCTACGGCATGACCGGCTTGACCGGGCCGCGTACGGCGGTCCGCGGCAACAAGATCGCGGCCACCGGGATGGCTATCGCGATCGTGGCGACCCTGCTGCGCAAGGGCGAGTTTCACGGCGCCGCGACGGTCTGGCTGATCCTGCTCGGAGCCGCGATCGGAACGGCGATCGGCGTCCCGGCGGCGCGCAGGGTTCACATGACAGCGATGCCCCAGATGGTGGCGCTGTTCAACGGCGTCGGCGGCGGCGCGGTGGCGCTGATCGCCTGGGTTGAGTTTCGCCACCACTTCGGCGGCGACTGGCCATTGCGCTCGGAGATCTTCGAGCTGTTCGGCGCGATCGTCGGCTCGATCTCGTTCTGGGGCTCGGGCATCGCCTTCGGCAAGCTCCAGGGGATCCTCCCCGGTCGGCCGATCAAGCTGCCGGGGGCGAGCCAGGCGGTCGTCAATTTGTTGCTGCTCTCGGTCTGCGTCGCCAGCGCGGTCGTGCTGGCGGCCGGCACCCACTCGGAGGCGCTGTTCATCCTCGGGATCCTGGTCGCGGCGGCACTTTTGGGCAACGCCGTTGTGCTGCCGATCGGCGGCGCCGACATGCCGGTCGTGATCTCGCTGCTGAACGCGTTCACAGGTCTGGCGGCCGCGGCCACCGGGGTGGCGTTGAGCAACCCTGTGATGATCGTTGCGGGCATGATCGTCGGCGCTTCGGGCACGATCCTGACCAATCTGATGGCCAAGGCGATGAACCGCTCGGTGCCGGCGATCGTGGCGGGCGGATTCGGCGGTGAGGTTGCCGGTCCCGCGGCTGAGGCGGGCGAGACCGGGGGGACCGTTCGCTCGACGTCACCCGCCGACGTTGCCATCCAGCTGTCCTACGCGCGCCAGGTGGTGATCGCTCCCGGCTATGGGATGGCGGTCGCGCAGGCGCAGCACGCGGTGCGTGAGCTCGAAAAGGCGCTAGAGGGCAAGGGCGTGGAGGTCAAGTATGCGATCCATCCCGTGGCCGGCCGGATGCCCGGCCACATGAACGTGCTGCTGGCCGAGGCCGACGTGCCCTACGACCTGCTCAGAGAGATGGACGAGATCAACCCCGAATTCCCGCGCACCGACGTCACGCTGGTGATCGGTGCCAACGACGTCACCAACCCCGCGGCCAAGAACGAGCCTGGCTCGCCGATCTATGGCATGCCGATCCTCGAGGTAAACGAGTCCGGCGCCGTTATCGTGCTCAAGCGCTCGATGGCCTCCGGCTTCGCCGGCATCGACAACCCCCTGTTCTACGACCCCAAGACCTCGATGCTGTTCGGCGACGCCAAGGCCTCGGTGAGCGAGGTCACCTCCGAGGTACAGGCTCTGTGACGGAGCTCGCCGGCCCCGGGCTGTGTGAGCCCGAGGGGTGATCGCGGCGTGATCGCTCCGGAGCGCAAACTGCGGATCCGGGGCGAGACCTTGCAGCTGGGCGGCCGGCCGCGGCTCATGGGCGTCGTCAACGCAACTCCGGACTCGTTCTCGGACGCCGGTCTTCACCGCACGCTCGAAGCGCGCACAGCGCTCGCCCGCTCGCTGCTCTCGGCGGGGGCGGAGATCATCGACATCGGGGGCGAATCCGGGGTCACGAACCGTCCGCCGATCAGCGCCGAGCAGGAAACGGAGCGCGTCGTGCCGCTGATCGAGCGCGTCGCCGGTGAGCTCGGCGCGCGCGTCTCGATCGACACGTACAAGCCCGCCGTGGCCCGGGCCGCGATCGCCGCCGGCGCGTCGATCGTCAACGACATCAGCGGCTTGCGCGATCCGGAGCTCGCCGACGTCTGCGCCCATACGGGGGCGGGCCTGATCGTGATGCACACCCGCGCGGGGCCCAAGCAGAAGCTGCTCGATCCGGCTCTGGACACTCAGATCGTCGCCGATGTCAAAGAGCTGCTGGGCGAGCAGATCACCCGCGCGCGCGAGCGCGGCGTCGAGTTCGAGCAGCTGATGCTCGACCCCGGCCCCGACTTCTCCAAGACGCCATTTCAGACCGTCGCCGTGCTCCGTGCGCTGCCGGCTCTGCATGAGCTCGGGCGGCCACTGCTGCTGGCCGTGTCCCGCAAGGACTTCATCGGAGCGATAACCGGCCGCCCGCCGCGCTCGCGGCTGGCGGGAACGCTGGCCGCCGTGGCCCACGGCATCGCCGCCGGGGCCCACGTGGTGCGCGTTCACGACGTGGCTGAGGTGGCGGATTTTCTCGCGGTGCACGCGGCCCTGTCGGGCGACGTGGAGCTCGAGCGGGAGCTGCGCGTAGCCGACGAAATCCGCTGGGAGCAAGGTTGACGGACCCCCGCCCCGGGCAACGCGTCCGCTCCCCCCGCTAGATTCAGGTTCGCAACGCATTGCCGGTCGCTGCTCGCCAACGCGGCCGGAGCTAACCGCAAACGAGGAGGACTGATGTCCGTACTAGACCGCGCCGCGCTCGAGGACAGCCCGCTCGCCGATCTTCATGCAATCGCCTCCGAGCTCTCGGTCGACGGCTACCGGCGGCTCCGGAGAGAGCAGCTGATCGACGCGATCCTCGGCCGCCAGGGCAGCGCGGGCGAAGAGCTTCCGCAAGCAGAAGCGGAAGGGCGCGAGGAGACCGGGGAGGGTCGCCCGCGCCGACGCAGGGGACGGCGCGGGGGCCGTGGTCGCGCGGGCGCCGCAGAGTCCGCCGACGGCGTCGTTGAGTTGACCGGCGCTGAGACAGCTGAGGTCTCCAAGGCCGTCGCCGGCGAGGAACCCGCTGCGGCCAGCGAGGAACCTCCTGCCGCCAGCGAGGAACCTCCTGCCGCCAGCGAGGAACCTCCTGCCGCCAGCGAGGAACCTCCTGGGGCCGGCGAGGAGCCCGCTGGGGTCGGCGAGGAGCCCGCTACGGCCGGCGAAGAATTGGCTGCGGCCGGCGGCGAGAGCAGGCAGGAGGAGATCGTCGAGGGGGAGGTCGAGCTGCTCCCCAACGGTTCCGGCTTCCTACGCGTGAACCCGCCCGAGCCCTCGGACGCGGACGTATACATCTCGGCCGCCCAGGCGAAGCGCTGCGAGCTCATCTCCGGCGATCGGGTGTCCGGACCACGGCGCGCGGCGCGACGCTCGGAGCGCTTTGCGTCACTCATAAGGATCGACGCGGTCAATGGACAGCCGGCGGAGGAGCTCTCCGGCCGGCCGCGTTTCGACGAGTTGCCGGCCGCGTTTCCCAGCGAGCGCCTCGAGCTAGCCCGCGAGGAGCCGGCGCTCAGCGCGCTCGACGCGCTGGCACCCATCGGCAAGGGGTCCAGGGTCACGATCGTCGGTGACGCTCGCGTCGGCAAGAGCTTGACGCTCCGCCGGATCGCCGGCGCCCTCGCTCGCCAGCCACAACTGCACACGCTTGTGGTCCTGGCGGGCGTCCGGCCCGAGGAGACCGGAGACTGGTCTGAGGCACCGACGCTGCCGGAACAGGCCGTCAGCTTTGCCGCCTCCACCGACGCCCAGGACCAGGCCGTCACGAGCGTGATCGACCAGGCCCGGCGCATCGCCGCGCGCGGCGCGGACGCCGTCGTGTTGCTGGACACGCTCGACGGGCTTCATCCCTACGCCGCCCGTCGGGCCCTGGCCGCGGCGCGCAACATCGTCGATGGCGGTTCGCTGACGGTGATTGCCACCGCGTCGCGGCCGCTCGGGGGCGAGACGACTGTGATCGCACTTGACGCCCGCTTGGCGAGCGGCGGACCCGATCCTGCTCTTGACGTGCTCGCCACAGGGACGCTGCGCGCCGAGCTGCTCGTCGGCGAGGAGGGGGCCGCGGCGATCGCGCTGGCGCGCGGCGACGCGACGAGGGTCTGAACGGGCCGACGGCCCGTGACAAAAATGCGGCGCGCCCGCCGCGAGGCGGCGCGCGCCTGATCAATATGCCGTGCAGCGACACCGGTGGCGTGGTGAGGCCTTGTAGCGAGGCTGTTGGCCGCGGCGCCACAGCAGACCGTCCACGTCGGCGGCGCGGCATCCAGGACGGGCAGCGACGATCAGCTCCACGGCATGGACCGCGCAGGCCCTGATCTCCACCTCCTCCCGCGAGCCGTGCTCGATCAGCTCGCCGCGCTCGATCCGGCCGACCAGCCGGCGATCGAAGCGCAGGATCCCGTCTAGGCGAAGCACGTGCGGGACGAGATTGTCGGCGAACATCGTCAGGCGCTCGAGGTCGGCAAAGTCGGCGGCCCGGGCCAAGGCCAAATCGGCGGCGGCAATCTGTGCACGCTTGAGGAACGGAAGCTCGATCCCGTCATACAGCGAGCGGTCGGCGAACGACTCCCAGCCCGCCAGGCGCTGGACCAGAGACACGGCCGAGCCGCCGGCATCGTCGAGAAGCCTCGTGTAGCGCCCGGCGCATTGCTCCTCAAGACGCCGCCCTAGATCGCGCAGCGAAGCGGCGAACAGCCCCATAAGCTGGTGGTCGGCATCCTGACCGAGGGTGCGCGCAATGTCTTTCGCCGTCAAGACGGCGAGCTCGGAGGCGGACCACGGCCCTTGGGCGGCAAACCGCTCGCGTAGGCCGATCGCAACCGTGAAGTAGCCCGAGCGAGCGGGGCGCTTATGAAGCGTCGGGAACCAGCCCGAGCCGAAGTTGATCGCGTCCAGGGTGAGCCAGAAAGCCGCCAGCTCCTCGCGCGTACCGGAAATCAGGTGCGCCTCGGGGTCGGGCGCGCTTACGGCCACCGGCGCGATCGGCAGGGTGGCGGCGTAACGAGGAATCGGCTCGCGCTCCACTCGCACCTGGCGCGAGCGCTCGGCGACCGCCGCGCACGCCAGTCGCAGCTCGCTCAGCACGTCCACCGGCCAAGGATGACCGACCAGTGGCGTCGCTACCGTTGAGAAGCTGGCGATGGCGGAGGCGACGAGCACAATCGAGCACCTGCTGGCGGGCCTCAACGGCCCCCAGCGCGAGGCTGTGACATACGGCGAGGGCCCGCTGCTGATCCTGGCCGGCGCCGGATCGGGCAAGACCCGGGTGCTCACTCACCGGATCGCCTACCTGCTGGCCTCCGGCGGGGCCAAGCCCAACGAGATCCTGGCGATCACGTTCACCAACAAGGCGGCGGGCGAGATGCGTGACAGGGCGGCTTACCTGGTCGGCCGGCGCATCAGGGCAATGTGGGTGATGACCTTCCACGCCGCCTGCGCCCGGATGCTGCGCGCGCACGCGGACCGGCTCGGCTACACGCGCCAGTTTTCCATCTACGACCAGGCAGACTCACGGCGGCTGATCAAGCGCTGCATCGACGAGCTCGGCTTCGACCCCAAGCGCTTCACCCCCGCCGCCGTCCAGTCCCAGATCTCCGACGCAAAGAACAAGCTGCGCGACGCGGAGGCTTACGGCCAGCTGGTGGGATCGTTCTTCGAGCAGACCGTCGCCGACGTCTACCGCCAGTACGAGCGGGAGCTTCACCGCATGAACGCCATGGACTTCGACGACCTGTTGGTCCGGGCCGTCAACGTCCTCGAGCTCTTCCAGGAGGTTCAGGACACCTACGCCAACAGCTTTCGCTACGTACTCGTCGACGAGTACCAGGACACCAACCACGCCCAGTACCGCTGGCTTCAGCTGCTGACCAAGGACCGCCGCAACCTGATGGTGGTCGGGGACGACGCACAGTGTCTGGTCGAAGGGACGCTGGTCACGATGGCCGACGGAAGCGAGCAGCCGATCGAGGAGGTGCGCGTCGGAGACGAGGTTCTGTCCGGATACGGGAGCGGAGACTTCCGGGCGGCGAAGGTACTGCGGGTACATCGGTCGGTGCGGACGGAAGGCGTCGCCATCACGACAAGGGGCGGTCGGCGTGTTGTGAGCACGCCGGAGCACGTGCACTTCGCGGGGTACGCAACAGCACGCTTCCGCGGGCCACGCTTCGGCGGGCCAGCAAAACTTCCCAAGCTAGGTCCGCGCTTCGGGGATTGGCCAGATAAGCGTCGTCAGGAAGCGGTTCGGCCCACTGAGCTCCAATCCGACGAGCATTGTCACCTTATGCGGACGGGCGCGAGCGGCCGGGACCGCTCCCGGCTCAGCGCTTGCGCCGGCAATGTTGCGGTGCTCGATGTCGGGCTCTGCGAGGCGCCCGCCAGCGGCCCACCCCTTCATCGCGTCGTGCTTGACGGGACGGAGACGATCTGTAGCGACTTGGCTGCCGTTCAGCGGCTCGCGAATCGCGCAGCCGGGCACATCGAGGTCCGAGCCTCGGCCCGCCTGGGGTCCGGCGGCGAGCGGCTCCCGTTCACTCCGGCATCCGCGCTCCGCCCGGGCATGGTCATGTTCGACAGCGAGGGCGACTGCGACGTGGTCGAATCGGTTGAGCCGGTCGAGCTGGATCGCCCCGTCTACGACCTGGACATCGAGAACACGCACAACTTCGTCGCCAACGGCATCGTTACCCACAACTCGATCTACGGCTTCCGCGGCGCCGACATCCGCAACATCCTCGACTTCGAGGACTATTACCCGGACGCCCACGTGGTGAAGCTGGAGCAGAACTATCGTTCGACGCAGAACATCCTCGACGCGGCGAATGCGGTGATCGCCAACAACCGGGGGCAGAAGCCCAAGTCCCTGTGGTCGGAGCTGGGGGATGGCGACCCTATCCACGTCCGCGAGCTCGACGACGAGCACGCCGAGGCGCGGTTCGTCACGGGCGAGGTCCAGCGGATGCTCGACGAGGGCAGCTCGCGCTCTGAGATCGCCGTCTTCTACCGCACCAACGCCCAGTCCCGGGTGCTCGAGGACACGCTGGTACGGGCTGAGGTCCCCTACCAGGTGATCGGGGGGACGAAGTTCTACGAGCGAGCGGAAATCAAGGACGCGATCGCCTACCTCAACGTGCTCGTCAACCCGCAGGATGTCGGCGCCTTCACGCGGATCGTGAATTCTCCCAGGCGGGGTATCGGCTCCACGTCGATGAGCCGTCTGCTGTCGTTCGCCAACACCACCGGCAGCTCGATCTGGGATGCGGCCTCCGAGCCCGAGGGGGTGCCAGATCTGGCCCCCGCCGCGGTCAGGGCGCTGCGCCGCTTCATGGGGATGATGCATGTCCTACGCGAGCGCTCGGAGGGGACGGTCTCAGTCGCTTCACTGCTGCAGGAGCTCTTGCGCGAGACCGGTTACATCGAGGCGCTCGAAGCGGAGCGAACGATCGAGGCCCAGGGGCGGATCGAGAACCTGGAGGAGCTGGTCAACGTGGCAGCGGAGTTTGATGAGGCGGCCGAGGCCACCGGGCAAGCCGGCGGCCCGGCCGATTTTTTGCAGCAGATCCAGCTTCTCTCAGACGCCGACGAGCGCCGCGACGACGAAGGTCTCGTGACGTTGATGACGCTCCACAACGCCAAGGGGCTCGAGTATCCGACGGTGTTCATGATCGGCTGCGAGGAGGGCGTCTTTCCCCACTCGCGGGCACTCGACGAGGGCGGGCTCGAGGAGGAGCGCCGGCTCTGCTACGTGGGGATCACCCGTGCCCAGCGCGATCTCTACCTGATCAGCGCCCGCACCCGGAGCGTCTTCGGGTCGCGGACCTACGGCATCCCCAGCCGCTTCATCTCCGAGATCCCGCCGGAGCTCACCGATCGCGAGGAGCGCGCTCCGGGAGCCCTGCTGACGGGCGCCCGGCCGCGCGCCGCCTCCTGGCCAGCGGCCACCGACGCGGCTCCGGCAGTCTCCTTGCGCCTGGGCGACGACGTCGTTCACCCTTCATTCGGCGAGGGCGTGGTCACCGGCCTGGAGCCGGGCGGGATCGTCGTGATCCGCTTCGCCCGTGATCGTTCTGAGCGCAAGCTGGTCGCCGACCTCGCGCCGATCAGCAAGCGGTAGCTCGGCGGGCGGTCACGGCGCTCGGCGGGCCGTCACGGCAATCGGCGGGCCGTCACGGCGCTCGGCGGGCGGTCGCGGCGTTAGGCGGGCGGTCGCGGCGTTAGGCGGTCGCGGCGCTCGGCGGGCGGTCACGGCGCTCGCCGAGGCAGTAGCGCCCGCCGCGCGAGTAGCCGCCGCCCGATCCTCTAGCGTGACTGGGCATGAGCGCGACGATCATCGACGGACGCGCGGCCGCCGCGCGCGTACGGGCCGAGGTGGCGCGCGAGGTATCGGAGCTCGTCGAACGGACCGGTCGCCGCCCCGGGCTGGCGACGATCCTGGTCGGCGAGGACCCGGCCTCCGAGATCTACGTGCAGAACAAGCGCCGGGTGTCGACCGAGGTAGGGATCGTCGACTACCACCGCCATGTGGGCTCGGATGCCGGTCAGCAAGAGGTGGCCTCGCTGATCGAGGAATGCAACCAGAACGCGGAGGTGTCGGGCATTCTGCTGCAGCTACCGGTGCCAGAGGGGCTCGACGGCGCTGCCTTGACCGCCACCATTTCCCCGGAGAAGGACGTCGACGGGCTGACGCCGATCAGCGCCGGTCGCCTGGCTCTCCGAACGCCCGGGCTCCGTCCCTGCACGCCGCTGGGCATCCTGTCACTGCTTGACACCCACGGCATCCCGTTGGAGGGAGCGGAGGCGGTGGTTGTCGGTCGCTCGGACTTGGTAGGCCGGCCGGTCGCGGCGATGCTGACCGACCGCAACGCGACAGTCACGATCTGTCATTCGCGCACACGCGAGCTGGCGAAGGTCTGTTCGCGCGGCGACGTGCTGGTGGCGGCCGTCGGGCGACCGCGCCTCATCGGCCCGGACTACGTCAAGGAAGGTGCCGTGGTGATGGACGTCGGGATCAACCGCACCGACGACGGCCTCGTCGGCGATATCGACTTCGAGCCGATCGCCGAACGGGCGAGCCTGATCACTCCGGTCCCCGGCGGAGTCGGCCCGATGACACCGGCCATGCTGCTCCGCAACACCGTGCTGGCCGCGCAGCGTCAGCTGTCATGAGCGCGGGTGGCTACGATGGCCCGCACACCGTGCCCGATGAACCGCGGGACAGGAGGAGCATGGAGGACGTCTCCCGAGACGAGTGGATCGTGATCGCGCTGGCCGTGCTGCTGGCGCTCGATCTGCTGTTTCTGCCGTGGTTTCAGTTGAGCGTCACCGGCGGCGCGGTGACCGTCTCGATCAGCAGCACTGCCACGGGGATCCCTGACGGATGGCTGGGCGTGCTCGCCGTGGTTGCGGTTCTGGCCTTACTAGCCGACTTGGCGGCCGAGCGGCTTTCGCCGCACACCCACCTCCCGGCGATCGGAGGCAGCCGGGCCAGGACCCGGATGGTGCTGGCCGTTACGGCGGCGGGGCTGCTGGCGTTCAAATTCTTAATTCACCTCGGATCCGCCGGCGGGCTCGGCTTCTGGGGCGCCATCCTGTTGGCAGGCGGGCTCGTCTTTACCACCCACCGCGTGTGGCAGCTCGAGGCCGCTCGCCGTTGAGCGATTTCCACCTCCGCCGGCTTCGTTCGGGCGAGATGATCGCCGGCGCCGGCGGCGTGCTGCTGTTGATCTTCATGTTCGCGCTGAAGTGGTACGCCGTGAGCGGCGCGCTCTCCCGGATGTTCGTGAGCCTCGGGCGCCCCACTTCGTGGTCCGGCTGGAGCGGCCTCACCCATCTGCGCTGGCTGCTGCTGGTGACGATCCTCGCCGCGCTGGCGCTGGCCTTCTTCCAGGCCGCGCGGCAGGCGCCGGCCATTCCGGTGACTACCAGCGTGATCGTGACGGTGCTCGCCGGCCTCAGCGTGCTGGCGCTGATCTACCGCGTGTTGATCACCCCTCCCGGGCCGGGAGGGTTCGTCGATCGGCAGGCCGGGGCGTACCTCGGGCTGCTGGCGGCGATCGGTATCGGCTACGGCGGGTATCGCTCGATGCGTCAGGAGAGCGGCTCTGAGCTTGGAGCCCACCAAGAGATCGAAACGGTGACGATCGGGCCGCAGACCGGCTCCTAGAATCAGCACGGATGCTGGATCGCGCCCAAGTCCTCCATGTCGCTCGGCTGGCCAAGCTCGAGCTCTCCGAACAGGAGGTCGAGCGTATGGCGGGTGAGCTCTCCAAAGTCCTCGATCACATCGAGAAAATCCGCGAGCTCGATCTCGAGGGCGTACCTCCAACGGCGCACGTGGTCGATGCCCCAGGACCACTGCGGGCCGATCGTCCCGAGCGCTGCCTGACTCCGGAGGAAGCGCTCGCCAGCGCGCCCGAGCCGGTGGACGGCGGGTTCGGCGTACCGACTCCCGGTCCGGCGGTTCAGTGAGCGAGCTGATCGAGCTGAGCGCCGCGCAGGCGGCGCGGGCCGTGCGTGCGGGGGAGATCGATCCGCTGGAGCTGTTCGAGGTCTACCTGCGGCGCGCGGCGGCCGACGAACTGAACGCGTTCACCTGGGTTGCGGAAGGGCCGCCAGCCGCCGGGGACGGCAACCAGCCGCTCGCCGGAGTGCCGGTCGCGGTCAAGGATCTTTTCTGTACCGAAGGGGTCCCGAGCCAGGCTGGCTCGCGGATCCTGGAGGGCTACCGGCCGCCCTACACCGCCACGGTCGTCGAGCGGCTGGCAAATGCGGGGGCGCCGCTCCTTGGCAAGACCAATCAGGACGAGTTCGCGATGGGCTCCTCGAACGAGAACTCGGCCTTCGGGCCCGTGCTCAATCCGTGGGACCGGACACGGGTCCCCGGCGGCTCGTCGGGCGGCAGCGCCGCGGCGGTCGCCGCGGGGCTGGCCCCATGGGCGATCGGCACCGACACCGGCGGCTCGATTCGCCAGCCGGCCGCGTTGTGCGGCGTCGTCGGGATGAAGCCCACCTATGGAGCCTGCTCCCGGTACGGGATGATCGCCTTCGCCTCCTCGCTGGACCAGGCCGGACCGCTGACCCGTAACGTGACGGACGCCGCGCTGCTGCTCTCGCAGATGATCGGCCACGACCCGCGCGACTCAACCTCGTTGCGGTTTCCGGGCGAAATCGCCGCTCCCCGCGCGGATGACTTGCGCGGTGTCCGCCTGGGCGTACCGGAGGAGCTCACCGGGCCTGAGGGCGGCGTGGACCCGGGGGTGCGCAAGCGCTTTGATGAAACGCTCACGTTGGCCGAGGAGCTCGGCGCCTCGGTTGAGCCGTGCCGCCTCGAGCACGCGCCGCACGCGCTGTCGGCCTATTACCTGATCGCGCCCGCGGAGGCCTCGGCGAACCTCGCCCGCTTCGATGGTGTGCGATACGGGCTACGCGTCGACGGAAGCTCCGATCTGGAGTCGATGTACGGATGCACGCGGGCGCAGGGATTCGGCCCCGAGGTCAAGCGTCGGATCATGCTTGGCACCTACGCGCTCTCGAGCGGCTACTACGAGGCCTACTACGGCGCGGCCCAGAAGGTGCGGACGAAGATCGCCGATGATTTCCGCGCCGCGTTTGAGCGCTTCGACTTCGTCGTCACGCCCACCAGCCCGTGGACGGCGTTCGAGCTCGGGGCGAAGACCGACGATCCGCTGGCCATGTACCTGAACGACTTTTGCACGGTGCCGATGCCGCTGGCCGGAATTCCAGCTATCTCGATCCCGGCGGGGCTCAACGACGGTCTCCCGGTCGGCTTCCAGCTCGCCGGGCCAGCGTTCTCGGAGAGCCGGCTGCTCGACGCCGCGTTCGCCCTGGAGCAAGCGATCGGATTCGACGGGAGACCTGCACGCAGTGCAGGCCGGTTAAGTGAGGCCGGAGGCCGAGCGACGTCATCAGGTCGCGGGACGGGAGGTCCCGCGGAGGAACCTCGTCGTGCCTGACTACGAACCCGTCATCGGTCTCGAGATCCACGTCCAGCTACAGACACGGACGAAGATGTTCTGCGGCTGTGAGCTCTCGTTCGGCGCAGCGCCCAACAGCCACACGTGCCCGGTGTGCCTGGGACTGCCCGGGGCGCTTCCGGTGATCAACGAGCAGGCGGTCCGCTTCGCGACGAAAATCGGACTGGCGTTCGGGTCAGAGATCGCCAGGCGCTCGCAGTTTCACCGCAAGAACTACTTCTATCCGGACAATCCGAAGGGCTACCAGATTTCGCAGTACGATGAGCCGCTGTGCCGCGGCGGGCGGTTGGGGGACGTACGCATCCACCGCATCCACCTCGAGGAGGACGCCGCCAAGCTCGAGCACACCTCGGCGAGCGGTCGCATCCATGGCGCCGAGCGCAGCATCGTGGACTTCAATCGCTGTGGCACGCCGCTGGTGGAGCTCGTGACAGAGCCCGACCTGCGCTCCCCGGAGCAGGCGCGCGAATGGCTGACGCTGCTGCGCGCGACGCTGAAGGCCCTCGGTGTGTCCGACGTCGACATGTCACAGGGATCGCTGCGCGTTGACGCCAACGTGTCGATCCGCCCAGCCGGCAGCGATCAGCTCGGCACTAAGACCGAGCTAAAGAACATGAACTCCTTTCGGTTTTTGGAGCGGGGCCTACGGGCCGAGATCGAGCGCCAGATCGAAGTGGTCCGCTCCGGCCAGCCCGTCGTGCTCCAGACGCTGCACTTCGACCCCGTCTCGGGGCGTCTGACGCCGCTTCGCTCAAAGGAGGAGGCCCACGACTACCGCTACTTCCCGGAACCGGACCTGATGCCGCTCGAGGTCAGCGACGAGCTGCTGGCCTCGGCTCGGGCGGCGTTGCCGGAGCTTCCCGCGGAGCGGGCGGCACGTTTCGAGCGGGCTCTAGGGCTAAGCCCCGAGCGGGCGCGCCAGCTCGCCTTCCGCGCGGAGCTCGGCGATTACTTCGAGCGTGCCCTGGCGGCGGCGGGGAACGGCGGCGGACCGAGCCCTGTAGAGCTCGCCAACTGGATACCGCAGCTGGTGGAGCGGATCGGCTCGGACGCCAACCCGGCTGATTCACGGGTTTCGCCCGCGACGCTGGCGGCGCTGGTCACGATGGTCCAGGCCAGAGAAGTCAGCCGCGACGCGGCCCGTCAGGTGCTGAGCCGGCTAGTCGAGGAGGGGGGCGACCCTCGCACGATCGTCGAGCAGTCCGGACTCGGCGCGATCAGCGATGGCGGGGAGCTCGCGGAGCTCGTCGAGCAGGCGATCGCGTCCGACCCCGCGGCCGCCGACCAGGTCCGCGTCGGGAACCTCAAGCCGCTGGGACCGCTCGTGGGCTTCGTGATGCGCCACTCGGCCGGGCGGGCCGATGGGGGCGAGGTCAGGCGGCTGATCCTGCAGCGGCTGGGCGGGAAGTAAGCGCGAGAAACTTCCGCGATTCCTCGCCCGGACGGTGGTTAGGCGCCGGGCCGGGCGTGTTCACGATAGCCACCCTCGGACCGACACTCGCGGCGTCGGCCCGAGGGCTCGCTTATCGAAATGCGGCTGTCGCTCAGTTGAGCCGGCGCGATGCCCGGCGCACGACCATGCCCGTGCCCAGCAGCACTGCGCCACCCACCACTAGCAGTCCGACGTCCAGCCCGGTGAAGGGCAGACTGCTCGAACTGGTGGGCTGTGTGGTAGTCGCGGCTGCGCTAACGGCGCTCGGCGAGGTTGTGTTCACCGAGCTCGGCGAGGTCGCCTTCGGCTTCGGCGAAGCAGGGCTAGTTGACTTCGGCGTAACCGACGGGCTAACCGTGCTCGTCGGAGGTGGGCTCACCGAGCTAACCGGAGTAGGGCTAACCGGAGTAGGGGTCACCTGAGTAGGGCTAACCGGAGTAGGGCTAACCGGACTCGGGGGAGTAGGAGTCTGGGGTGGGGGAGTGACGACGGGGCAGACCGTTTGGCTGTAGGCCTGGCACGTCGAGCTGTCCTGGGCTAGTGCAGTAGCCGGAAGCAGCAACGCAAACCCCACCGCTACCGTCGCAATACGCTTCATCCATCCTGCCTTTGTGGTTTGGGATCCCGCCCCCACACGATATGAAGGGTTGCGGCTTATGTACACGTTCCCCGCGCCAATACTACACTAAAGTTCCATCAATCGCAAAGCTAGCGGGCTACGAGCAGCTTATGGATGGCGTCGGATGGCGTTAGCGGGTGAGAGGTGTAGACGCGAGCCAGCGCTTCGGTGTCGGCCGGCTGGGTGGCGTTGATGAAGACGGCGGTCTGGAAGTCGCGGTGGGCCTTGGTCCGGTCGCCCCTAGCGGACGCCGCCAACCCGGCGCCGAGCCATGAAAACCAGTCGCCGGGGTCACGGGAGGTCGCCTGATCAAAGCGGTCCGCGGCCTGCTCGAACTTGCCGCTCTGAAGCGCGATCGCGCCGGCGAGGCGGCCAGGCGTGGCATCCAGAGGGTTGAAATCAGCGGCGAGGCTCAGGTCGTGCAGGGCGGCGCTCGGGTCGCCCGAACGCACGTTTGAGGCGATCGACACCTCTCGTACCGACAGGTAGGAGAACCCGAGGGCGAGGAGGGCAGCTGCGAAGGCGACAGTGCCCCCAGCGACAAAAGCACCTCGCGCCAGCCCGCCGCGCGCCGCCGGGGCCCCCTGTGGCGCCCCGTAGGCCCCGGCGGCAACGGCGGCGCGCTCGCGGGACGACGCAAAGGACCCGGCCATGCCCAAGAACCCCAGTGCCGGCCCGCTCAGTGCTGGCATCTCCCAGAACCAGTCGATCGAGCCATGGATGAGCCACACAATCACCGCCAGCAGCGCGGTGCCCGCCACTCCCCGCTCGAGCGTGTCGCCGGTCCGCCTAGCTCGTATCGCCGCCGTGATCGCCGCGATCATGAACACGGCGAACAGCACGAAGCCGACGATGCCGGTGTGGGTCAGCAGCCGGAGCTCGATGCTGTGCGTCCACGACGGCTCCTCTGCCGTGTGGCGGTGCGCGAGGTAGTACTCGCCGAAGTTGTCCTGACCCAAGCCGCCGACGGGATGCGCGAGGAAGGCGTCTATCGAAACGCGCCAGATGTCATAGCGTCCACTCCCCACGTCGGTGAAGTGAGAGCTCGATGAGGACCCGGTCTGCGTGTGGCTGAAGCCGCGCCATTCGCGCGCGATGAAGTGAAACGGGCGCCCGTGCGTAGCGATGACCCCACCTGCCACGGCGATGCCAACGGTCAGGGCGGCGATGACGGCACCGAGCGCGCGGCGCCCAGTTGGACTGAGCTTGCGTGGACGGGCGCGGCCCTCGCCCCAGGCGATCGCACCGCCGATGAGCAGCATCGCCCCGCATGCCACGAGCCCAGCCTTGCCAGCCTGCGCAGCGGCGTGGTTCAGCTGCGGCCCGGGCGCCGCCTGGTAGACGTGCAGAAAGCGCTTCAGCGGCGCCAGCACGGCGATCGCGGGAAGAACGGCGGCGGCGAGCACCCGCAGCCGATCGGGGAGGACCGCGATTGCCACCAAGAGCACGAGCGGCAGGGTGAACAGCCAACCGCGGCTCTGGACGATCAGCGCCAGCTGAAGGTCGGCGCAGGCAAACGCGATCAGCAGCGCCCGCAGCAACAGGGGCAGCTCGCGCCTGACGGACAGCGCCGTGGCCACCAGAGCCCCGATCGTGAACAGAGCGGCCGTCGCGTTGATATAGCCCGTCGGCGCCGCCAGCCGCCCTTCGACCACGAGCTGCTCCACGTGGTCCGCTGAAGCCAGGCGGAACAACAGCACCACGGCGATCACGCCCACGCCTATGGCAAACACGACGAGCGCGGCCAGGGCCGCCCGGGGAGTCCACGGCAGCGCCAGCATCAGCGTGAAGACGAGTAGATAAAGCAGTGCTTTATTGCTGCCCTCGAGCGCGGCGCCAGGAGACGCGGCCCAGGCGATCGAGAGGTACGACCAGGCGACGTACAGCCCGAAGGCGCCTAATGCGATGGCGCCCAGGCGCGAAAGACGCAGGCGAGAACCGAGCCCGAGGGCAAGTGTGCCGGCGATCGCCAGAAACACCAAGGCTCCCCAGTACCACGTATCGGCGTCATAGCCACCGTTGTGTACGGCCCACACGAGCATCAGCCCAACCGCGAGCAGTCCAGGGAGCGCTGCCAGATCCTTACGGGCAATCATGGTCGCCATAGGCCTGGGGCGTGAAGCGGACTGCCACGGCGTACGAGTCCGCGACCACATCTCGCGCTCGGGCTAGCTTCGTGGTTGGACGCTAAAGGGCACGACCGGCAGAAGAGGGTGAGAGAGCTCGAGAGCAACCTCGCGCTGCTCCGGCGCGACTGCCGGTTCGAGCACCGACGACCCGCGCCGGGCGAGGGCCAATAAGGCGACGTTGAGTCCGAGCAATATCCACAGCCGCCAATCGAATCCGTTGGTGATGAAGAAGTTGGCGGTCAAGAAGGCGACAGTGCCCATCAGGCAGGTGCGCGCCAGCTGCGCGTGCTCCGGTTGGCCGATCGCGTCGAATGTACGCGATGCCAGCCATCCCGCTCGTAGGCAGCTAACGATCACCGCCAAGTAGGCGATGAGCCCTATCACGCCCACGTCGGTCAGCATCTGGAGGTAGCTGTTGTGTGCCGGAAACAGCAGAGGCTGCTCAGCGATGTAGGACACGCGCGTTGCGTTCGTAATATCGAGCGCATAGTTGGGCTCGACGACCGAGAAGTTGTTTGCGCCCACGCCAGCAACCGGATGGTGTTCGAACACGAGCCAGGCCACCCGCCAGATGTCGTTGCGCCCACTGGTCCCGCCGCCGAAGTTGGTGATCCGCGCGAACTCGCCCCGCGTGGTGCTCAGCATCGCGACCCCGACCGCGGCGATAAGTAAGACGACACCCATGATCCGCCGCCTCTGACGAGGAGGGGAGACTAGGACCGCCGCGATCGCAGCCGTTACGAGGGCGAGCAGGCCACCGCGGGACTGCGTGGCGAAGAAAGCGACGCTGATTACCGCCAACGCAGCCAGAAGGCCGATGCGCACGCCACGACGCCGCGTGAACCCGATTAGCCCGACGCTGACGAACATCGCCGCGATAAACGCGGCGGCCTGCAAGTTGGGATCACCGCCACCTCCTGTGAGGCGACCCGAGACTGCGGTCTGGCCCGCGGCTGCAGCCGTGGCCGGAGCAGTGTTCAACCCTCCGCTCGCTAAGCCGACGACCGCGGCTGCCAGCGCCCCGAGCACGAATGCGAACGCGACCACGGCGACCTCCCGGCTAGTCCTCACGGTGGTGATCACGACAAGCAGGACAAGTGCTGACAGCCAGTAATACCCCGCGCCGCTGGCGGCGACCCCCGGGGACCTAGCCCATGCCACTGAAAGGGTCATCCAGACCGCGAACAGAATCGTTGCCAGCAGGACTCGACGATGTCCCTTGAGGACTTCCAACCGCCCCGACCGTGCGACGAAGGCGCCAATCCAGCCGAGCCCCACAATGACACCCATCGCGTTAGGCCCCGAGCTCAGGATCCGCAGATCCTGCACGAATAGGATGGCCCCCCAGATTGCGAGCGCCGTTGCCAGATCGAAGAAAGCGACCGGGCCGAAGAGCGCCGCGAGCATTATCGCGGCTGCATACTTGTGGTGTTGACCGTCCGCGAGGAAGCGGCCGAAGCCGGCGGCTAGGAATACGGCAACGCCGACTATCACCCATGGCGGGATTCGCGGCCCTGACCAGAACAGTCCACCGCGGTGCCGCGATACACGCGCTGCCGGGCGAAGAGGCCGGTTCAGCTGAAGGGCATCAGCCATCGGAGCTCTCAGCGCTTTGCGACGACCGTCCGGCGACCGAGGGCGAGCGCCGTTCGGCTAGGACCACCTCGTATAGTGCCCGAGTCCTCTGAATCCAGGGCCCGACCGTGAAGCGCTCGTCGTACACCGTCCGCGCGGCGCAGCCCATGGCCCTCCTCCGCGCATCGTCTGGAAGCAGCTGGCGCAGAGCGGCGGCCAGCGATCCGGGGGAGGGCGGCGCCGGCACGAGCACACCGGTGACTCCGTCGACGACAATCTCCGGAATGCCGCCCACGTTGGTCGCCACAACTGGCACGGACGCGGCCATCGCCTCGATCAGGGTGCTCGGCAACGCCTCCATGCGGGACGGGTGAAGGCACAGATCGAAAGCGTCGAAGCAGCGCATGACGTCAAGCCGATGTCCGATCATCGCGACCCGTCCACGTAGGTCGGCCGTCATCCTGGCGATCTCATTCTGTTCCCGACCTCGTCCCACGATCAGCAGCTTGAGCGTCGGGAACTCGTCCATCAACTGACGAAAGGCGCTCACGGCCACGTCGTGAGCCTTGAGCGCGCGCAGGGCTGACAGCGTGCCGACCACCAGGTCATCCTCTCGCCACCCAAGCTCCCGGCGCAGTTCGCGCCCTGAGCCATGCTCTGGCTCGGCAGCGATGCCGTTGCGGATCGTCACCAGTTGCTCGGGGCGGGCAAAGCCGCTGTCCAAGTAGGACTGGCGGGCGTAATCGGAGACAGCGATGATGCGGTCGGCGCACAATTTGACCATCATCCGTTTCGTGTAGGTCTTCAGGCTCCGGCCCCATGCCGCCGAGTGGATTGTGCAAACCACTGGAACGCCAAGTGATCTGGCCGCGACGCAGCCAAGCAAATCGGCCTCACCTAAGTGCGTGTGCACGATGTCCGGCCGGTGCTCGGCGATATGCCGGCGCACTGCCCGCAGCGCCTTGAGTCGCGGTGGGCCCGGGAGATCGAGATTGATCGGCACGATTCCTGCATCGATCAGCCGCGCGGCAGAGGGATTGCCGTCCAGCTCACAGAGGCAGGTCACGGATAGCCGGATGTCCGCGGCCGGGGCGGCCGCGGCGAACTGACCGAGGAGCATCTCGGCGCCTCCGAGGACGAGATGGTCAATCAAGGCAAGAACCTTGATCGCGGCTCTCTCGGACCCGCTGGTCGATCGTGGTGCTGTCGTCGGGGCGAACCCTGAAGCGTCAGAAACGCTCATCGGACTCGACGCCCCGACGTGCGACGGCTGCCTCTTCCGACGAGTCGATCGGTGCCCGCGGGTGGTCGGTCCGGAGGTTGGACTCATCGGCCGAAGCGGACTCGGCTCCCGCTGGGGCGGGTCGGGACGCCGCTTGATCGGACTCGGGTTCCTCGAAAGGCTGCTCGGCTGCTGCACTTCGCGGTCCAGCCTCGGCTCCGGCGTACGGGTAATAGCCACCACCGTACGCGCCAGGCGCGGGCTGCCCGACGAGCACGACTCCCGCCGTCCGCACGCCCGCGCGGGTCATCAGCTCACGCGAGCGGACCACCAGGCGCCGGTCGGTGTGACCCGGACGCGCGACGAAAACAACTGCTTCAGACATGGCGGCGATCCGAAGCGATTCGCTGATCTGACCAATTGGAGCGGTATCCAAGATCACGCAAGCCGCGGCTCGTTGTGCCTGAGCCAGCAGCATCGGCAGTCGCAGCATGAGCTCGTCCGGACTGAGCCGACCGGCCTTGGGCAGCGGCAGAAGCTTGACGCGCGGCAACCTCGGGACGGAAATCAGGGCCCCTGCGGGTCCGTCCCCCGTAACGGGCGTCTGCGCCTGCGACGCGACACCGAGCAGCTTCGCGAGGCTGGGCCGATGGAGGTCGAGGTCGACAACTATGACATCACGTCCTCCCTCGGAAAACGCGGCCGCCAGCGCCCCGACTAACGTGGTCTTGCCGTCGCCGGCGCCGGCGCTTGTGACCATGATCACCGGTGCCTGGACGGCAAGGTCCAGTTGTACTCGAAGCATCCGAACCTGCTCGAATGCCGCTGGAGGGAATGTCCAAGGGGAAAAAGGGCCCCGGCCGCTGTGCCCGACTCGCGGAACCGAAGCTAGGACGGGAGCCGGGAACAGCGCCTCGAGCTCGTCGGCGTCGCGAACGGGCCGGCCAAAGAAGTCAAGTCCCAGTGCTGCGACGCTAGCAAGCGCGAATCCGCCCAGCAGCGCCAGCAACACGATGAGGTAGTGAGATGCGCCGCTGTGGGAGGTAGGAGGCTGCGCCGTCTGAGAGATCGACAACGTTGGATCCCTACCCGTCGTCTGGGCTCCCTGGAGCGAAGCGACCTCCGTGGAGAGCGTCGCACTTTGGGAGGCAGTGGTCGGCGAGCTGGGCGGAAGCGCTGCAATCTGAGCCTTCAACTGAGCGACCTTGGTCGTGATGTTCTTTTGGACGACGGTTCCGCGGAGCGCGAGCGCCGACGTGGCGTAGGCGTTGGCCACGCGAGCCGCCGCGGAAGGGGAGGAAGCGCTTCCCGTGATGGCCAGTACGTTCGTTTGTCCAAGACCGGTGACGGTGACGGCCTTCTGCACCTCCGAAGAGGTCCATCCAGGGCCCAGCGAGGCCGCCGTGGCAGCTGCAGCCTGGGCGGTATCAACCAGGGCGGCGGCCGTCTGGACGGTACGCGTCGGGTCCCCCGTGTCAAGGACGGCGCCTAGTCCCAGATACTGCGGATTGCCCGCCGGCAGAGGGGTGACCAGCACGTCGGCCGTGGCCTTGTAGCTGTATGAACTGCGCAGGACTGTCGCGGCCGCGACGCCCCCGGCGACCAATGTGATCAGCAACACAAGAATCCAGCTTCGGCGGATGGCGCGCAGGTACGGCCCGACTGCTTGCCTGGAGGCGACCAACCCGCCGTCGGACCGGCCGAGATCAGGCGTGTCCATGTCCGCGCGCGGCGCGTTGAACCCCATGCGACGATGTTATCGATGTGGCTTCAAGTTTCCGCAAGTAACCGCGCCGCGAGCCGGCTTTGAATAGGCTCAAGGGCGGGCGAAAACCTGAGGAAGCGCGAGCGTTCCCGAGAAAACATTAGGTTTGCTAAGTCGTTCACTCGACACCCGGCGCACGTCGAGCGGGGCAAACGAGCGTTGCGTGACGTAGCCGCCGTAATTGCTGAATGCCAGCTCGATTCCGGCGTCGCTCATGAGTTCGCGGGCCCTGCGATCGAATGCGGATTTCGTGCCCACCGGATAAGCGAACCAGCGTGGCCGTTCACCGAGCTCTGTTTCGATGCGCTCCAAGGAGCCCATCACCTCCGCTCTTTGCCTGGCGAGCGCCATGCGGGCCAGAACCGGATGGGTCACGGTGTGCGCGCCGATCGTATGGCCCGAGGCCATGAGCTCGCGCGCCATGTCCCAGGTGATCCAGTCGGAGGGCGACGGTGGTCTACGTCCAGCCCCGGTCACACGCGCCAACTGCCCGAGGAACCCTGTGGTTTCGGTTTCCGCGAGCGTCCAGTATCTCCACATCACGCGCTGTATCGCATGCTCGAGTCCCTCGCCCGTCAGGGGTAGTGGATACTGACACCATGGCCCGGGAGGCAGCGCCGACATGGCACTGTGACGGAGGATCCACGCGATCTCGTCCCACCACGCGTTCGCGTGCCCGTCGACGAAGCCGGTGCACAGGAACACCGCCGCCCGGACACCGTGCTTCTGCAGCGCGGGGTTGGCGATTTCGTACAGGTCGCGGTAGCCATCGTCGATCGTGACCATCACCTTGCGGCCGCTGCTGTTCAGCAGGCCCGCGCTCACCTGCCGAGGATCCACGACGTCGAAGTGGCGAGCGATCAGCCGCATCTGATCTTCAAAAGCCGCGGGTGGCGTGAACAGGCTGCGGCAGACATCTTGCCTCGATCCTTCCCCTGTTCGGTGGTAGCTGAGCACGACCAGCCCGCGCCAGGACGGCATCCGTAGGAGCAGCGCGCCGAGTCCGCTCAGTTGTATGGCGTCCGCGAGCAGCTGGCGCTTCGATGGCACGGCTGCAGTGTCGCATGGCGGGTTGCTCGTTCCCAACCTGTCGCTATGGTCGCCTCATGACCCGGCGGCCAGATTCGCGTCTTGGGAGCGGGCTGGAATGAGCGAGGATGATGGCGCCGCTCCGACACTGAGCCGGTCGGTAAAGGCGGGCGTGGCTTGGTCGACGCTGACGTTCGCGATTACAAAGGGTCTTTCGTTCCTATCGCTGCTCGTACTGACGCGCGTTCTTGCTCCCTCTCAGTTCGGCCTCGTGGCGGCGGTCGTCGTCGTCATCAGCATTATCGAGCTGACTTCCGATCTGGGCATGGCGGCAACGGTCATCTACGAACAGGAGAGCGGACTGGGCGAGCGCGTGGACGTGGCCTTCACCGTGAACATGGTGTTCGTGGTCGTGCTGGCCGCCGTGGGATTCATCGCCGCACCCGCGATTGCGAGCTTCTTCCATGCCCCCGGGCACGTTGGACTGTTTCGTCTCTCGATGCTCGACGTCTTGCTCACCGGCCTCGGCGTAATCCACGACGGCCTGCTGCTACGGGACATGAGGTTCTCCGCCAGGATCGTCACCCAGGTTGTCAGTGGCGTCGTGCGCGCGTCGACGGGGGTAGCGTTGGCGCTGCTCGGGCTCGGTGCGGCGTCGCTCGTGTGGGGCCTGCTGGCCGGTACCGCGGCTTGGACGCTCGCATTGTGGTGGGTGACGCGCTTCCGACCGACTCTTCGCTTCAACCGCCCCATCGCGGCGAGCATGATCGGCTACGGCATCGGTGCTTCGACGTTCAGTTTCTTCGACCAGATCGTCGGGACGATCGACACCGCGGTCGTAGGGCGCGTGCTCGGCAAGCGCGCCCTTGGTCTGTACACAGTCGCCTTCCGCATCCCGACTCTGGTGCTACAGAACATCGCCAACCAGGTGTCACTAGTCGCCTTCCCGGCCCTAGCCCGCAAGCGGGTCACCGACGCAGCCGGGGTCGGGGCATCCGCCGCTCGGCTGGTTCGCTACGAGGCGCTCTACGCACTGCCGCTCGCGGCGGGGATGGCGGTAATGGCCAGGCCGATCGTCACTACGGTGTTTTCCTCGAAGTGGCAAAGCGCGTCGGGAGTGTTTGCTGCTGTGTCCGTGATGTCAGGGATCTCCGCAGCGGGGTTTGCCCTCGGCGACGCGCTCAAGGCGGTTGGCCGCCAGCGGCTGCTCGTGCTCCTGCTGACGATCCAGTTTCCGCTGCTGCTGGTCACCATCATCCTTATCGCGCCCTATGGGATCACGGCCGTGGCGTGGGCCCGGGCGGCCGGAGAAGCATCGTGGGTGACCCTCGTCACGCTAGCGACAGGCAGAGTTCTGAACATGCCAATTTCGGTGATGCTCGGGGCACTGTGGCCTGGCACCGCCGCCTCTGTGGGCGTGGTCCTCTCCGCCGGCGCAGTTCGCCTGTTCTCTGGCCTTGCCCCCGTTCCTCAAATCGTCGCAGCGGTGGTTGCCGGCTGCGCGGGCGGCGCCATGGCGCTCGCCTTGCTGTCGCCGGCGGCTTTCCGCGAAGTCCTCGCAATGGGCGGCGGCGCAGTCGCTCACATACGAAGCATGCGGCCGCCACGCCGGGCGTCGAGGAGCCAGCTTGGAGAGGCTGGATTAACCCAGCACTCTGAGCAACCCTGAACGGCCGCTGCCGTCAGTCGTTTGACGATCGCTGCATCAACTGACAACTCGGCGGTACAGATAGTCCCGGTCAGTGAGCCGGGCCTCTGCCTGGTAGCCGGCACCGAGCATTGTTTCGATCACGCTGCGCTCCTCGCTCTCTCTGAGCATCTCGATGAGCAGGAATCGGGGTCTGTGTCGCCGTAGGTCCAGGCCACTCAACGCCTGCGGTTCGAAGCCTTCGACATCTAGGACCAGAAGGTCGATATCGGTAATTGAAGCCTCGTCGAGCACACGGCTGAGTTGTCGGGCAGGCACTCGGAGCACGAAAGTGTCCGACCCTTGCATGTTCGCACCGCTGCGGGCGTGGGCCTCCTCGTCTCCGTCCCAGGTCCCGGCTATGACGGACATAAGTCCTCCGTAGCGAAGCTCGATGCTCTCCTGCGCATAGTCTGGCGGGACCAGCGCACACTGGATGACTCGCGAGCGCGGCCGTTCCGCGTGCGCGCGTTCCGCCAGTTCTGGCAGTGGTTCGATGAGCACGCCGCTCCAACCGCGGAAGCGCTCGAACCAGTAGGTGTTACTGCCCCAGTAGCCGTCGAACGCACCCGCCTCGACGAACGTTCCGCCCCGTTCTGGGAGGTAGGCAAAAAGCTTCCGGTCGAGATCGTCATATGCCGGATGCGAATACCGATCCGAACCAAGCCTTTCGCATGCCCGCCGACGCGCCCGCTTGGCGGCCCGTGCGCCCTGATGGATGCGTGTCTGCCTCCGCATGGCTCCTTCCAATGCTTGGATGACGTAGTCGCCCCGCGAACCGCGTACCGCGTCGCCGTATTCAAGCGATCGTATTATCGCAGGACCCGCCATGCAGAGCACCCGCCTCATCGGCGTTGCGATTCCAGACGTCAGCGATTGGAAACAGCCACGGCCGGCTGGCAAGTGGTCGCAGTTCTTTCGCACCCTCGCAGCACGCGCAAGCCTCATCGACGTCATCCAGCCGAGACTTTCCCGGCGACACCGGCTGCTGAATCTCGCCGTCAACTTCCACCCCAGCCCTTCCCGCTGGCGGGCTCGCAGTGGATTCAATCCGGCACTGGCAGAGAAGGTGACCCAGGCGGTGGAGCACGAGTTGGCACAACGTACGGGTTCATACGATTTGGTCATACAGCTGCAGACGCTCTGCGCACCAGGCACAAATCTCGAGAGCAGACCGTTCGCAATCTATACAGACAACACGTTTGCCCTGACCCAGCGGTTCTATCCACAATCGGAAGCGGCGGCGAGTGCAAGGGTGCGAGGAAGATTGGCGTTCGAGGCGGAGGTATGCCGAGCCGCCAGAGCGGTTTTTACGTTCAGCGAGTTCGCCCGCCGGTCAATGATCGAGGACTACGGCTGCGAGCCCTCGCGGGTCTCGGCGATCGGCGCGGGCGCCAATCAGCTGCAGAAATCCGTCGACGCCAAGGAATACAGCAGGCCGCTGGCGCTGTTCGTGGGAATGAACTTCGAGCGCAAAGGCGGACCGACACTCCTGCAGGCCTGGCCCGCAGTTCGTGCCCGGATTCCGAATGCGGAGCTGGTAATCGCCGGCCCGCGAAGCGGTCCGCCGAGGTCCCTCGAGTCAGGCATAAGGTGGGTCGGCCGCGTGAATCGCGACCGACTGGAGCGACTCTACGAAAGCGCAAGCGTCTTCGTCATGCCCTCGATCTTCGAGCCGTGGGGCTTCGTATTCGCTGAGGCGATGGGTTATGGACTGCCGTGTATCGGCGCCTCGTGTTGCGCGATGCCGGAGCTGATCGAGGATGGGATCACGGGACGACTTGTCGCCCCCAATGACCCTGACGCGTTGGCCGAAGCGCTGAGCGGGCTTCTTGCCGATCCAAGCAGTACGCAGGAAATGGGGCACGCGGCGCACGCTCGCGTCCTCGCGCGGCTGACATGGGATCAAGTCGTGGAACGTTTGGTGTCGCACCTCGCATAGAGTGCTGCAAAAGCCTCGCCAAAACCTTTGACTCACCCGACTACGACGCAGGCTCCTATGGCGAGTTCCATCCGCCGGCGGGCTCGGGCGGGGTGTCGGTAGGGTCCATCGTCCTGACCAATGGTTCGCCATGGATCAACGTGTTTGTAGGGGAACCGCCCGTGTAATCGTCGACGATCAGCGGCCATGAAGACGAGTTACGAGTGTCGTTGTTGATGATGGGGAGTCCACTGAGGCTCTGGGAGCCGGCGGCTGGGCCGTGGTTGAAGGTTTGACGCACGCCATCGAACCAGATGCCGTATACGTCGCCGCTGTTGTTGTTCGCATCGTTGGTACAGATCGACAGTGTGTGCCAGCCGTTGTCCACGTTGCTTGAGGATGTCCACGCGGGAGCCGCGTTGTTGTAGTCCGCGAACCCGATCTCGTACTGGTTCGGATCGTTGGTCCCGTTTCCGTTGTAGTACGAGCCGATGGCCATTCCCCAGCCAGCCATGTCGTTCTGGTTGGGGTTGTACGGATCAATGGTTTCAGCAAACACCAACCATGTGTGATCAGGCACCCCGGAGGCACCGCCGGGGAAGTCGATCGGGATCGACGTGCACTCCGCTACTCCCGCAGGGTAAATATTGGGGCTATTTATATCCGAGCGGTAGTGGCCGTCGCCGCCTGGATTACAGCCGCTGGTGATGTTGAATTGCTCTTCGGACGAGCTGAGCGCCGTGAAGCAGTTTCCGTTCATCCCCGAGTAGTTCGACAGCGACGCATCGAACGTACCGTCGAAGATCATCGTCCCGGGCCCCCCGGTACCTGCCGCGGTACCTGCCGCGGTACCTACTGCGGTGCCTACCGCGCTACCTAACGCGCTACTGGCCCCACCACGCGTTGTCACTGCTCCCGCGCGACGGCGGCGACGGCGCCGGGCGCGGCAGCTCACCTTCTTGTGATCGTGCTTGCGCTTGTCGTGGCGCCGGGTGGTGGGACACGATCCCCGCTTGGCGCGGTGTTTGGAGCGATGGTGGGATCCGGAAGCTGACAGTGCCGAAGACGGCACCATCAGCAACGCGACTAGCAATCCAACGACGGCACTGCACTTTCTCAACTGAGCATGGCCCACGGCGAACCTCTCCCTTGCCGAAAACCCGAGCAGACGATCCTGTGCTGGAGATCTGACTGTTCAAGATCCGCAGGCGCCGTGGGGGCACTGGCCGAGTTTGCATAGCCTTGAATCGCTTAGCTGGTACGCAGAGGTGTGCCGCTGCACGGATAAGGCCCCTAGGATGGCGCAGTGCGACTCGTTGTCTTCACCGATTACGTCTACCGAGAGCTCGACGGGGCCGTCCACGGCGAGCGCGCCTTTGCGCTGTTCCTAGGGGCTCTCTCCGAGCGCTGCGAAGTGACGATCGTCGGTCGGCTCGACCCGGAACCGGGGCCGGCTTACTATCCGCTCCCCGCGAGCGTTCGCTTCATCGCGTTGCCGCACTACCGGGCGCTGACGCAGCCGCTCTCGGTGGCGTCCTCGTTGATCCGCTCGCTCGCGCGGTTTTGGCACGCGATGGACGAAGCGGATGCGGCATGGCTGCTGGGGCCCTACCCGCACGCCGTTGCGTTCGCTCTCCTGACGCGGATCCGTGGACGGCCGCTAGTGCTGGGCGTGCGCCAGGATTTTCCGCGGTACGTCCGCAGCCGGCGTCCGGGGCGCAGATGGATGCACGTCGCGGCCGATGCGCTCGAGCTTGCTTGGCGCGGACTGGCCCGCCGCAGCCCTGTGGTGGCGGTGGGGGAAGAGCTGACGCGCAACTACGCCCACGCTCCGGCGACGCTGACGATCGCGGTCTCGCTGATCTCCGCTCGCGACGTCGAGGCCGGCTCGCGCGCCGCGACGCGCCGCTACGATGGCGAGCTCACGGCGCTGAGCGTGGGGAGGATCGACGCCGAAAAAAACCCGCTGCTGCTGGCCGAGGCACTCGCGACACTACATCGGTCCGAGGCACGATGGCGCTTGCTCGTGTGCGGCGAGGGGCCGTTGAGCGGACACCTGGCGGCCAGGCTGGAGCAGGTGGGCCTCGCCGGCTGCGCCCGTCTACAGGGCTACGTCCCAATCGACGGAGGCCTGCTCGATCTCTACCGATCGTCGCACGCATTCCTGCACGTTTCCCTGACCGAAGGTATGCCGCAGGTTCTAATCGAAGCCTTTGCGTCCGGGCTTCCGGTGGTTGCCACGGCAGTAGGCGGCGTGCCGGAAGCGGCGGGTGACGCCGCGCTTCTGATCCCGCCCAATGATGCCCGGGCAGCGGCCGCCGCGCTCGCGAGAATCGCGCGAGACGCCGGCCTGCGCCGTCGCCTGATCACGGCCGGCTTGGAGCGAGCCCGCCGTCACACGATCGAGCACGAGACCGCACGGGTGGTGGAATTCATCGTCCAGCACTCCGCTGCGCCCACGACTGGCGGAGAGACTCGTAAGTCCTTGGGCTGAGGCGCTTGGGAGCGTTCTTGGCCTGCCACCCGAGCCACAACGTGGCGCGGGCCAGCAACTCTCCACGGCAATAGGCGGCGGCACGAGACGGACTCGTGGCCGCCCAGATCGTGAACCGGGCGCGGAGCTCCAGTTTGTCATGGCTACGGCGCCTCGGACTTGGCTCGGAGTGAGCAGCAGACGGTGGCCCGCCGCCCTAAGGCTTCGTCGCGATCACGCCGCCGCCGGGGCTAACTAGCTTGCGGACCAGCCACCAGTGCTTGAGCCGATGGCGGGTGGCGATCGGGAGCCTCTCGAACATTGTCTCGAACGCTGCAAATGGGGCGACCGGCAACGTCGTCGTCCGCGACCTGAAGCTGGCGAGCACCTCGGTCGATCGGAATCCGGTGAACGCGAGCAGGTCTCGCAGCTCCCGGTTGTCGTACTCACGCAAGTGAAACCCCTGCGGAACGTCCGCGAAGTACTTCGATATGTCGCCCGGGCCGAGCAACCGGTGGGGCGTGAGGCAGATGTACCGTCCGCCGCGGCGGAGCGCCGCAAAGATCTGCCGTAGCTGCTCGGCAGCGTCATCGGGATGCAAATGCTCCATCAGCTGATTGCTGTAGGCAACATCAACGGTGCCTGGCGGCACGGGGATCTCTCGCCCGTCCGTGATCAGGAGCTGGAAGCTGGGCGGGGCATCATCCACCCGGGCGATCGCCGCGGAAACCTCTACCGCGTACACCCGGCGCGCATGGCGAGCGATTGCCAGCGACAAGGCGCAATCACCCGCCCCTATCTCGAGGAAGACGCCCCCTGAGGGCAGGAACTTTTGAACGAGCGCGGACGCCCGCGCCGTGTGCACTGCGCGCCCCAAGGGATCTGCGCCCCACTGGAGCTGGGGGTGGTCGGGGACTAGACGAAAGAGCTCGTCGTAGACGGTCCCGTACAGCTCGGTACGTTCTTCGGGGCTCGCATTGCGCAACCGATCCGCGAGCTCGCGCTCAACTTCCCAGTGAGCTCGGAGCCGTTCCGCGGAGCGGTTCTCCCGGTAGTGGCGAACTCGCTGTCTCGATGCCATTCGTAGCTAGGGGCGTACGGCGTTCCGTACCGATCGATGGAGGGCTGCCTCAACTCTACCGATCGTCGCACTTGTTCTTGCATGTTTCGCTGACCGAAGGAATCGCGGGGAGACGCGCCCTGCGCCGCCGCCTGATCACGGGACCGAGCCCACCGTCACACGATCGAGCACGAGACCGCCCGGGTAGTGGCGTTCATCGCCCCGCAGGCCGCTGCGCCCACCACTGCCGCAGCGACTCGTAGGCCCTCGGGCTGAGGCGCTTCGGAGCGTTCTTGGCCTGCCAGCCGAGCCATAACGTGGCGCGGGCCAGCAACTCTCCACGGCAGTATGCGGCGGCACGAGACGGACTCGTGGCCGCCCAGATCGTGAACCGGCCGCCGAGCTCCAGTGTGTCATGGCTGGTGCGCCTCGCACTGGGCTCGGAGGTGAGCAGCAGACGGTAGCCGGCGCTCGCGGCCTCTTCCTTCACCGCTCTGGACACGAACCCCCCGGGAACCGCGGCGCTCGTCGGATTTCGGCCGAGAATCTCTGCTAGGGCCTCCCCGCTGGCGCGCCATTCAGTCCTCAGTTCCGGGCGGCTCAGCAAGCCCATGTAAGTGGGATGCGACACGGAATGACTGCCCACATCGTGTCCGCGACGTGCGAGCTCACGAACGCCGTCGTCGTCCAGAAACCCTGGCGCCCCGATCCGCCCGGTGGTGATGAAGAAATGACCCCGCCAACCACGCCGCTCGAGCGACTCCGCGATGTCGAGCGCAGAGGCGCCGCCGTCGTCGAAGGTGAGCGCGGCGTCGGGGCTCTCAGGGATCAGCCCGACGGATACGCCGGCATTCCTGATCGCGTCCAGATGGGCCTCGAACAGTTCAGGGTCGAGCTTATAGCGCGCGGCGGCTGGGCCGGGAAAGCCATAGAGATCCTGCTGGCCGAGCGGCGCGACGTCGTGGTAGATGAGGGCGAACGTCACGCGGTCGCCTGGTCGACGGGGGCGAACGTCACTCTTACTCGTGCGTAGGCCAGACTGGGCTCGCCCGGATGCGGCGCACCGCAGGGTTCGTCTTCAGCCAGAAGCGCCACGACTCATCAGCGTGGTAGATCCCGATGCGCGGCCAGCGGAGCGGGCCGCCAGGGACGAGGCTGCTCGACAGGCCGGCCCCGACCGAGTAACCGACTTCGCCGGCCAGATCGAGGATCCGCTGGTCGACGTGTCCGTAGGGATAGGCGATCGAAGTGCACGCTTCGCCCAGTTGTTCCTCGCACTCTGTGCGCGAGCGCTCGAGCTCGTGTCGGGCCGCGCCATCATCGAGATGCGGTAGACGGGGATGGGTGCGCGTGTGCGAGCCAATCTCCCATCCGCGCGCCACTAGCAGGCGCAGGTCGTCCCAGTTCATCCCTTCGACCTCAGCAGCGAAATCGCTGTCCGCCCATCCGTCTATCCCCGCCCAGAGCAGCCGCTGACGTCTGGCCATGAATGAGGTGGGAACGAACACGGTGGCGGGAAGCCCGAGCTGGGTCAGGATCGGCAGAGCGCGTTCGAGCACTGACAGGAAGGCGTCGTCGAAGGTCACGGCCAGCGTTCGTCGATGCGGTGCGCGCAGCACCGCTTCCGTGAAGGTGGCGCCACGCCAGCCCCGACGACAGAGCTGGCTGAGCTGTTCCTCGATGGCCGTTGGCGTCACCGACAACGCGGCGTCCCAGTTGGGGCTCACCGCGTGGTAGCAGAGGACCATCACCTGTGTCAGTGCTCCACCTCCGCGGCGAGTTGCTCGTAGAGCTCTGCGAACCTTGCGGCCACGGCTTCGATGCGGAACGGCTCAAGCCGCTTCCACGCTGCATCGGCGATCGCCTCGCGCCTGGCCGGATCGCGCAGGAGGCCCACAATCGCCTCCGACAGCGCGCGTGGGTCTCGCGGCGGGACCAGCATGCCGGTACGACCATCGTCAACGACGGTTGGCAGCCCCCCGACCGACGTGGCGACCAAGGGCGTGTGGTTTGCCATACACTCGAACGTGAAGAGCGGCAGCCCTTCGAAGTCGGAAGACAGCACGCCGACGTCAGCCGCGGCGACGATCGCCTCGACGTCGGCTCGCCTGCCGACGAAATGGACATGGCCGTCAAGCTGAAGCTCCCGGGCCCGCTGCTCGAGGAATGGCCGGCGATCGCCCTCCCCCGCTATCACCAGCTGGGCATCGGGGATGTGCGCGAGGACCAGAGCATGCGCTGCGAGCAGCACCTCCGTCGCCTTCTGCGGACGCAGAACGACGGCTGTCACGACCATCGGTGTGGCTGGCCCTAGTCTTAGCTCCTGGCGGAATTCGGTAGCGCTCCCGGGACGAGGTATGTAACCGGTGGGGAGGACGACGACCTTCTCCGGGGCTACGCCTTCATACGAGACCATTCGCTCGGCATCGGCCGGCGAGACGGCGACAAAGCGTGTCGCCAGGCGTCCGATCACATTGCCGTCGAGCCAAGCTCGAACCCGATTGCCTTGATACGCCCATGTGTGTTCATGCGCGATCACCACCGGCACCCTGGCTGCGCGACCGATGAGCGTGCCCCAGAAGTTTGATCCGAACTTGTGGGAATGGAGAACGTCGAAGCGGTTCTTCCGGAGCAATCGCCACAGCCCCCAAAAGCGATGAACGTCCCATTTCGCCTTTCGATCCAGCCCGGTACAGCTAATGCCGGCGGCGCCCAACGCTTGCAGCGGCCCGTTGCCGGCAATCCTCGTGTAGCAGAACGAAGGCTCGATGCGATCGCGCGGCAGGTGGAGGGCCAAGCCGACCGCGAAGCGCTCCGCCCCCCCAGCATCGACCAGTGTGTCGATCAGGAACAGCACCCTTAGTCGGCGCCCGTCGGCCGTGACGCGCGTATTCGTACCGTGGGCCATCGCGCGCGTACTATTACAGGCAGACCCATGTGGGCACTGGGGGTGAGTGGGGGTGCCGGCAGATCCGCCGATGGACACCGATATGCAAGCAACTGGCGATCGCCAAGCTGTCGACTGCTCCGTGCTCGTTCCAGTCCTCAACGAGGAGCGCTTCATCCGATCCTCTCTGGCCGCTATGCGGGCGCAACGGTTTAGGGGAAGCATCGAGTTCCTGGTTGTCGATGGCGGCTCAGAAGATCGCACGCATGAGATTGTCGAAGAGGTCGCTCGCGTGGATCCACGCGTTCGCCTCCTGGGCAATCCGCGCCGCGGGACGCCGAGCGGCCTGAACGTCGGGCTGGCCCACGCTGGCGGGCGGTGGGTGGCCCGAATGGACGCACACACCGAATATGCCGACGATTACATCGCTCGAGGCGTGGAGCGGCTAGGACGCGGCGGTACCCGTTGGATCAGCGGGCCACCCGTTGCCAAAGGCAACGGCCCGGTGTCCAGGGCGGTTGCGCTGGCGCTGAGGACGCCACTCGGCCGCGGTGCATCGCGCAAGTGGGCGGCCGAGCGAGATGGCGCTGGCGGTGAGTACGAGCTGGACTCAGGCGTGTTCGCCGGTGTTTGGGAGCGCCGGACGCTGCTCGAGTACGGTGGCTGGGACGAAGCGTGGCTGCGCAACCAGGACTCCGAGATGGCTGGACGTTTCCTGGCCCGTGGCGAGCGGCTGATCTGCCTGCCGGCGATGGCCGCTCACTACACGCCGCGCAACTCGCTGCGGGGTTTGTGGCGTCAATACTTGCAGTACGGGCAGTACCGCGAGAAGACCGCCGTGCGCCACCCACACACGATGCGACGCTCGCACCTGTTCGCGCCGGCTCTGGGGCTGACGTTCGCGATGACCCTGTCGGCGCCGGGTCCGTTGCGCTCGCTAGCTCGCGCCGCGGTGAGCTTGTACGGGGTGGTGATCGTTGGTGGCGCGTTCACCGTGGCTGCTCATGCCGAGGATCAACGCGAGGTGATGCTGGTTCCCCCGGTGCTGTTGATCATGCATCTCGGCCATGGCGTCGGAACGCTGCGCGGCGCGCTGCGCTACGGCCCACCGCTTGCGGGCATGGCGCGGGCGCTGGGACTAAAAGGCCTGACCAAGCGCCTCAGTCCTGCTCCCGAGCTGGTGTTCGCCCCCTCCCTGGCAGAAGCGCCATGATCCGGGGTAGACCCGCAAAGCTCCCTGCGACCGTGCTGGGGGGTGGAGTCACCGCCCTTTCGGTGGCGCGGGGCCTCGCCGCTGCGGACATACCTGTCGACGTCCTCGACGACCGCCACTCCCCAGCCCGGTTCTCCCGTGCCGTGAGGCAGTTTGCGGCGGTGGGCAGCGAGTCGCCGCAGGAGGAGATGCTCGATCTTCTGCGCACCAAGGTCGGTCCGTCCGTGCTGCTTGCCGGCAGCGACGAAGGCGTCGAGCTGATCGCCCGCCACCGTGGCGAGCTGGAGCAGCTCGGTCACCGACCGGCCGAGGGAGATGATCGAGTGCTCTTGAAGATGCTCGACAAGGGGGAAACCTATGAACTGGCGGGCGAGCATGGGATCGCGGCTCCACGCGTCCTCGTGTTGCGGGCGGCCGCCGATCTCGAGCAGGCGATCGCGCAGGTGAAGTTCCCGTGCGTGCTCAAGCCAGTCCATTCACATCTCTTTGCGCGCAAGGCTGGCTCGGGGGCCAAGGTGGAGTTCATCGGGGCGCAAGGCGAATTGCGACGCCGGGTCACCGAGCTTCACTCCCTGGGAGTGGAGATGCTGGTCACGGAAGTAATCGTGGGCGCGTCCGATGAGTTCGTCTCCTATTACGGCTACCTTGACCAAAGTGGGCAATCACTGCTGACCTTTACCAAACGCAAGCTGCGGCAGTATCCACCCGGCTTCGGAATCGGCACTTACCATGAGACGACGCTGGCCCCAGAGGTCGCCGCCGCTGGCCAGCGGTTTCTGCAGGCCATCGGCTTCCGCGGCCTCGGCAACGTCGAGTTCAAGCAGGATCGAAGCGACGGAGAGTTGAAGCTGATCGAGTGCAATCCTCGGTTCACTCTGTCCAATGAGCTGATCCGGCGCTCAGGCGTGAACCTGGCGCTGTTCAGCTACTGCCGCGTAGCAGGCCTCGAAACGCCGACAGTCACCCCCTCCCGTGCGGGTGTGACGCTTTGGGATCCAATCAGGGATGCAGGGGCGTTCCTGGCCTACCGACGGTTGGGCGAGCTGTCGACGTTGGAGTGGATCGCCAGCGTCGCGCGCCAGCAGTGCTTTCCCGCCTTTCGCCTCGATGACCCGCTGCCGGGGCTGGCCCGTGCGACCTGGATGCTCCGACGCACCGGCAAATCGACCACGGCGAGGCGCACCCTTCGATCGACCGGCTACCGGGGCTGGAACGCAGCCGCCGGCGGCGACAGCCAGCGGAGCATCCCCGCCCGTCAGCGGGAGAGGGGGCATCCAAGGGGTCTGCGATCCGACAGTCCCCGGATCCTGGCCGGCCCGATCGAGCGGCTCGCCGGCAGCGGTAGACGCGGCCGCTCGGTGGCGGCCCGACTTGACCTGGCCGCTGCCACCGGCGTTGGACCGCTGTGGCGACGCGCGCGTGCCGAGGGACAGCTGTCCTCGTTGGGGGAGGGAGCTCGCGACAGATGCTATGAGCGGATCTGGACCGAGGCCGCGACGGAATGCGGGGGCGAGATCGTCGAGTTCGCGCCCGGGCTGTTTCAGCTGAGCCGTGGCGGGAAGCGGACGCGGGTCTACCAGCAGACGCTCGAGCTCGACAATCCGGTGACGCTGCAAGTCGCACTCGACAAGGCTGTGGTTCACCACCTGATGCTCGAGGCTGGCTTGGCGGTGGCAGAGCGCGTCGAATGGACATACGGGCATCCGGCGCCTGCGCTCTCGTTCCTCGAACGCGCAAACGGTCCGTGCGTAGTCAAACCCGCCGCCGGCACGGGCGGAGGGCATGGCGTCATCCCCGGGATCGAGACCGCAGCCGAGCTGATGCGCGCCCGGATACACGCCGCGACGGGAGGTGAGCGCTTGTTGATCGAGCGCCAGGCGCGCGGTGACGTGTACCGGCTCCTGTTCCTCGACGGCGAGTTGCTGGATGTGGTCATGAGCGTGCCCGCAAATGTCACCGGCGACGGCCGCTCGACCGTAGAAGAGCTGATCGGGCGCGAGAACGCCCGGCGTGTCGCGGCGGAAGGCCGCGCCGGTCTGTCGTTGCTTGGGATGAACCTCGACACGGTGCTGACGCTGCGCCGTGCCGGCGTCCGGCTGTCGTCCGTGCTCGAGCCCGGCCGGCGTCTCACGATCAGAACGGCCACCAACAACAACGCTGCCGAGGACAACCAGACGTGGAGAGGCGCGGTGTCCGAAGAGGTGATCGCCGAGGCGCGAGCGGCGGCGGAGGCGGCCGGTCTTCGCCTGGCAGGAGTGGACGTCATCACGCTGGACATCGCCGCGCCGCTGGCGCAAACCGCAGGGATGATCACCGAAGTCAACGGAACGCCGGGGCTGCACCACCACTACCTCGTGGCGGACGCAGAAAGAGCGACCCGCGTCGCGGTTTCGATTCTCGAGTATCTGCTGTCAGGCGCCAGCCCCGGCGCTCGAGATCTAACCCCTTCGGTCTAACCGCTGCGGCCGGGAACGCCGCCTGAGCGCTCGTCGATAGCGGCCAGCACAACCTCGGCATCGTCCGGTCGCTCCCCGTCGAACAGCTCGCAGAGGCCGAGCCTTGCCAGGTTGCGCAGCATCCGCGAGCCCGCGCGGGCAAGGGAAGGATCGATGCCGGCGCGAGCAACGACCTCGCTGGAGGCCGCCAGCTCGTCCGCTCGGCGCTCGGCGTGCACCGCCAGACTGCAGAGGATTCGCTCGGCAAGCCGCTCGAAGGGGACACGCTCGCCGGGACCGTTGAGACTGGCAGCCACCAGCTCTGCGAGGCCATAGCGCCTTGCGGTCAGCATCGTCTCGACGATCAGGGCGTCGCGGCCCTTGAGGTAGATGCCGCGGATCAGCTTCACGAGCGCCGCATGCCCAGCCGGAGCGTCAATCGTGGTCACCTTCAGTCCATCCGAAGCGACCAGCGCCTCGAAGTCGCTTGCTCCCGGACCGCTGGCGAGGATCGGCACTGCGGCGCCGCTGGTGAGCACGGTGCCGAGGACCGCGGCGTCGACGTATGAGCCGCCGCTCGCGCAGACGCGCCCAGCCGATCGCGCCTTCGCCTCCGGCGCCGCGGAGGCGAGGTCGACGTACAGCGCGCCTGACTCGAGCAGCGGTGCGGCGTCCTCCGCGACCTGCGAGGCGGCGCTCGCCGGGACCGCCGCCAGTACGGCTGCCGCGCCCCGCACCGCGGTTTTCAGCTGCTCGCAGGGCTCAACCCCCGCTCTCGCGAGCCGCCTGTGTTGGGGCGAGCCAGGCGGCGGTGGTCGCCTCACGTACGCTCGGAGCTGATGGCGCCCGGATGCGGCGAGCCCGTCCGCGAGCGAAGCGGCCAGTTCGCCAAAGCCGACGAACGCGAATACGGCCACAGCGGTCGGAAGCTCAGCCGGACTGGGGCGACGTCACGCCGTCCAGCGCGAGTCCGTGCTGTGCAAGCGCGGCGTCCACCCAGTCGTTCGAGAAGTCTCCGCGCGCGACCGCCGCCACATAGTCCCGCTCCTTGCGCGAGGCCCCCTTGAGCCGCTCGAGCAGCTCGTCGGCAATCTCCCGCGGGACGACCACGATCCCGGTCGCATCTCCCACGATCACGTCACCGGGATTGACGACGACGCCACCGGCGGAGATGGGATAGTTGATCTCGCCGGGGCCGCGATGCAGCGGCCCCACCGGCGTCGTGCCGCGGGCGAACACGGGAAAGTCGCCGAGGCCCCGGATGCCGGGGAGGTCCCGGATCAGGCCATCGACGACGAAGCCGGCGACGCCCCGGTGGCGGGCCTTGGTCGAGACGAGGTCGCCGAGCGCCGCGCTCGCCATCGAGCCGCTCGTGTCGACGACGATCACGTCGCCGGGCTGGGCAATGTCCAGCGACTTGTGCACCATCAGGTTGTCGCCTGGGTAGACCTTGACCGTGACCGCAGGCCCGACGAGCGGCAGGCGGTCGTCGGTGAGGTTACGGATCGTCGGCGCCAGCGCGTACAGGCGGTTCATCAAATCCGAGATCTGCGGCGTGTCAAAGCTCCCCAGCGCCGCGACGGTCGCCGGGTTCGGACGCTCGATGTCCTTGCGGATCCGGAAGCCCGGCCCGAGGTGCATGGCTGCTGTTTGCGGTTTGCTGACCATGTGTGGAAGATACCGCGCGGGGTGCAGAGATCACGCCGACTAGGCCGCTCAGCGCCCGGACTAGCGATCGCTCTGGCGGCTCAGGACCTCGCCCAAGGTACGCGCCAGGATCTCAAGGTCGAGCCGCAGCGACCAGTTGCGGATGTAGTAGTTATCCCACTCGACGCGGTCGGCGATCGAAGTCTGACCCCGCAGCCCGTGGACCTGTGCCCACCCCGTGATGCCCGACTTGACGCGGTGACGGTCGTCGTAGCGCTCCACCTCGAGACTGAAGCGCTCGACGAACTCCGGCCGTTCCGGCCGCGGGCCGACGACACTCATGTCGCCTCGGAGCACGTTGATGAACTGTGGAAGCTCATCTAACGAGAAGTCCCGCAGTAGACGGCCAACCTTGGTCCGCCGGTCCTCGCCCTCGATGCCCCCCGGCGCGCAGCCGTCGCGCGGGGCAAAGGCCTGACCTTCCCGCGGCTCGCGCATCGTGCGGAACTTGAGCAGGTCGAACTCGTGTCCATCGCGTCCCACGCGGCGCTGCCTGAAGAGGATTGGACCGGGCGAGGCGAGTCGTACGCTGAGGGCGATCGCGAGCATCAGCGGAGCAAGCGCGATCAGCGCCAGTGCCGCAAAAGCACGGTCCAGGGCATGCTTGACGGCGAACTCCCAGCCGTGTGGGTCGATTGTGCGCAGGGCGACGAGCGGCAGGCCTCCGACGTGGTCGACCGTCGCGCGCTCGTTGATCGTCTCGTACAGCCGCGGTACCAGCGACACACGAAGCCCGAGCTTCTGGCACTCACGGACCCGGTTGACGAGCACATGGTCGGGCTCGGCGGGGAAGGCCAGAATCACGTTGCGGGCGCCGGTCTGGCTTGCAACCTGGGCTAGTTCATTCGGGCTACCGAGCACCGGCAGTGATCCTTGCTGGCCGCGGGAAAACGCGCGGTCGGCATCGAGAAACCCAATCGGTTGCAGGCCGTAGCCCCGATCGCCCGCCAGGCGTTTGACGAGGCGCTCGCCGACGCGGCCGGCGCCAACGATCAGTGTCGGCGCGCCGAACCAGTCGGACTGCGCGAGCCCTCGACGTACCGACACCAGTACGCACCGCGCCGCCGCGAGGTACGCAAACCCGAACAGCCACAGCCTGACCGCGAGGATCACCGGATGGGCCTCGTGCACGACCGTGCCGAGCGCGATCGTCAGCATTGCGGCCAGCGAGACGACCCCCAACACGTGGGCGGCGGTGTCGAGCCGCGAGGCACGCAGGCGCTCGTCGGGCCCGCGTCGAGCGTGGATGATCACGAGTACCAGGATCGGGAACACGAGGATCAGCCAGCGGCCGGCCGTGAGATCCCGCCGCGGCGAGGCGAGCAATGCGGCAACAGCGGCCAGGTAGAGCACGGTGGCGTCGACGGTGAATCGCAGGCGTCCCCAGTTACGCCGCGCCAGAGCGCGACCGACAAGTTGGGTGAGCAAGCGCCGACGCCCGGCCTCCGGAGTGCCCTGAAGCGCCTCAGAATTGGCCTGAAGCGGTATCCCTGCGGCTGCGTGAGTGGCTGTTTGCGGTGGTGTCATCGTTCTCGGCCGTGCATCCAAGAGGCCCCCCGGCTCCTGTATCCGTTGAGACAACACCCGCCTGTGCGTCGGTCGTACGGTTCTCGCTCGACCCAACGCGGTGCGCCCCCTGGGCCCACGGCAGTGATCATAACACAGGTTCGGGCCAAAAAGTTGTGCATTTACTGTTTGCTAGGTGCTGCGCGAGACGTTTGACGAGGTTTTGGACCCGCTTTGAGGAGCTTTTGAGGGTTCATGTCTGGAGGTTTAGGGCGCGGATCAGCGCGGTTGGCCGGCTGCGGCGACCGCGCGCACCAGCATGTGTCGAGCGCTTCCGGACTGACGCAGAGCGCTCCGGCGCGCTTGGCGCGCCGAGCGCCACGGCGTAGCATGCCCTCAACCCATCGCCGTCAGGAGGTTTTCTGTCATGTCCAGGCTGATCCGAATGGACCACAGCGGCCACACGACGGTCGCCGAGTGGACGACCGATGACAGCCCCGCCGTCGAGGCGGCGGTAGCGGCGTTTCGGGCAGAGCTCGACCGCGGCTATTACGCCGTTGTCTCACACGGCGAGGGTCATGCTCGCCACGTGCGGGAGCTGCCGCTGGACGCGCCGGTGGTGATCCTCAGGCATCCCATCGCTGGAGGCTGAGACGGACAACGCCGCGGCTTTTGCGGATGATCGTGTAGAGACGCTCCCTGAGCTGGAGCGCGTCTACTGGCGTCCGCGGGTCAGCGAGGAGTCGCTGGTCCGTACGGGGCGCCTATGGACGCTGGCGACCGGGCTGCACGCATTGCCGTATCTGGGAATCGCGGCCCTGCTGCTCGTGCTGAAGCCGGTCACCGCACCGGTGGCGGCCATAGCGCTGGCGATCGCCTGGATCGTGCCCGAGCTGTACGCGGCGCGCGGCGCGAACGTGACCCGCGGTCGGGAGCCCAGCGGGCAGCATGCGGACTGGGTTGCGCTCGGACTGCTCGGTGACCTTGTCGATCATGCGGCCCGCGAGCTCCATGCCGGCACGAGACTGGTGCTCGAGCGCGGGCAGCTGGGCGTCTGGCTGATCGGCGAGGCCGGCGCGGTGCTCGTCCGGCCTGCCGGCCGGCGGGTGCATTGCTATTGCGTCAAAGCCACCGATTCCGCGCTGCCGGCCGCCGACCGGACCGCGCATCTCTTGCTCGCGCTGCGATCCGACGAGGAGGGTTTTGCGACCGTCGCGAACTGCGCGTTCTGCGGCGCGAGCTGGCGGCTTCGCCGGCGGCTGGGGCCACCGGCCCGCATCGCGCTCGACGCCGCCCGTGCCGCAGCGCGCTGCGCTTAGTGGCCCGTTAGCACTTAGCCCGGGTGCCCAACGGCCTGTCGGACTTTCAAATCTCTGTACTTGGGGCCAATGCGGGATTTAGCTGCCAGGGTGATCATGTCGGCCATGACTCGTCCCGCTAGATGGTCAAGAGTGGTGCTCATCGAGGAGCGTAGGGATGCGCCGTCCGAGGAGGGGCTCGGCGCGGTGCGCCGTTTCAGGCTGGCAAGGCTACGACTCGATGGTGGTTCGAGCGACCAGGCGCCGCGGTTAAAGCACCTAAAGCGCGCCTACGACTAATGTAAGACTTCCGCGTTCGGCGCTGCCGAGCGCTACGCTTCATGTCATGAGGACTGAGCTCGAGGGGCGCCCCCATCACGTGCCCATCCTGCGCAAGGCAGCCGCGGGCGTGGTCTTGATAGTCGCGGCTGTGATCGCGCTCAAGCTGGTGATCGGCTTCGTTACCGCGATTCTGTGGGTTGTTGTCGCGGTCGCGGTGGTCGTCGCCGTGCTGTGGGCAGTCAAAACACTCGTTTGGTGAGCGCCCGCCCATGGAGGACATGGGCTACGTCGTGATCGCGTTGTTCTTCGGCCTGGCCGGAGGGATAGTTGGACGAATCAAGGGCAGTTCGTTCTGGCTGTGGTTCTTGGTCTCGGGCCTGGTGCCTTTCGTGGGGCTGCTGACCGCGATTTTCTATCGCTGGGAGGACCGGGAGCTCCGGCGCCAGTGTCCGGGCTGCGGGCGCGTGGTCAAGCTGCACGACGCACTCTGCACGCGCTGCGGTGAGGAGCTCGAGTTCCCCGACACCGCGATCGCCTCGGAAGCGGCGATGCGCGGGCGCGCGGCGTAAGGGGACGCCGTGAAGAAGCTCGGCGTCGCGGCGCTAGTGAGCATCCTTTCGCTGGTGATCGCGGCGTCGGCGCACGCGTCGTTTGTGCAAGGTGCGGACAACGGCGCACGGTCGGCGAGAAGCATCGAGGTTTCGTTCCCCGCGAGCGTCAAGCCCGGGGACACGCTGGTGGGCATCTTTCGCGCCGCCGGCTCGGCTTCCGTCTCCGACACCGTCGACGGGTCTTGGACCGAGGCGGCCAATGATTCCCGCAGCGGCGGCGTGCAGTCGCTCTGGTACTTCACCGCCGCGAAAGGTGGACCGACGACCGTCACGCTGAAGGGCGCTGCTGGGGTCATGCGGATGGTCGTTGACGAGTATTCGGGCGCGAGGTCGCTCGACGCGGCGGGCTGTCAGGACGGCACGACGTACACGGCGAGCACTCCCTCGTTGAGCGCAGCGGCCAGCGGCGAGTTGGCGTACGCGGGGGTGGGTACTTACGCCAGGCAATCCGTTTTGGCAAACGGTCTGGCGGTGTTGCGTACCTCGTTCCAAAATCGCGTCGGCACCAGCGCGGGGGCCGACATCGTCAGCCTCCCTGGCAACAGGATCAGCATGTCGTTTTTGCTCGGCGGCGCACCTACTGGAGGGTGGGCCGCCTGTGGGGCGGTCTTCAAGTCTCCAACGGCTTCTACCTCCGGACCGGCCGACCCCGTCGCGCACCTAGGCGCGTCGCGGACCGTCGGCGCCGCGCTGGCGGCGGCGGCTCTCGGTCCCGGGGCGCTGCTGTTCGATGGCAGTTTCAAGTCATCGCCGTGCGGCATCGGCCGGTGTGCCGGCGCGGGGTCGAACTGGCCCACCGTCTACGGATCTTGCTACAGCATCCTCGGCCCCACCGAAGCGGAGTTCAAGATTCCGAGCTCCGGCTCCGGGGTTGACGGCTGCAACACCGAGTCAAGCAACGGTGGTCCTCGAACGGACCTCTCGACACCGGGCGCAGCGGACGAGAGCCGCAGGGGCGTCTACACGGCGGGGGTGCCAGTGTGCACGACGGTGCCGGTCGATTTCCCGGACGGCAGCCCTCCGCCGGTGAACAACGGGTCGACCTGGCTCCTCTTCGCGGAGCTGGTGGACCCTACCAATTCGAACCAGGACGACTTGGCCGGCTGGGGAATGGGCGTCAGCGCCTTTTGGACCAACAATAGGTACAACCAGTGGAACATCGGGGTGATCGGGCCGAAGACGGATGGATCGCGGCGGTCCTACTGGGTGGGGCCCAGAGTGACCTCGGGCTGGCACACGCTATCGATCTGCACCAACGACGCCAGCTCCGGCGACGCGTCGAAAGGCAAGGACGGAAAGGTCTACAGCGTCTGGTTCGACGGGGTCAGGCGGCGCTTCAGCCACGGACCGTGCGCCCGCTCGTGGTCGTGCAACGGGTTCCCCCTGATTCAAAATGATCCGGCGAACGAAGGTCCGACCGCCAGCTGGCCACTGGACATCGATGACTACACCGGCGGGAGCGTGCCAAACACTCTCGCCGCCGGCGACCCCCTGGTGGCGGTGAAGGGTTGGACCGGTCTGCCGCCGGAGCCGCCTGGAGGGTGGAACAGCCCTTAGGCAGAGCTCGGCGGCCGCGCGATCGTGGTCCGCTGGGCGATTGGTAGGCTGCGAACATGTCGCGCAATCGCGGGGGGCTGCGCTTCGAGCTGACGGAGGAGGAGCTCGAGCGGATCGCAGCGGCACGCCGGGCGCCGTTCGGGCGGTCGGGCTTCGCTTGGCTGCTCATACGCAGCCCATGGCTGATCCCGGAGACGGTACGAATCGTCGCTACTGCTGTCGATCGGTCGCTTTTCGGAAACAGCGAACTGCGCTGGCTGATCTCGGCCGAGCGCGCGCGGCAGGTTGTTCCCGATGCGGCAACCGGGGCTGGGTGGTATCCCGAGCAGGACGCGCTCGACGCGATTCGGCCGATGCTGAACGGGGACATGAACGTGCTCGAGCTCGGTTGCGGAGCCGGGCGTATCTCGCGGCACATCGCCGAACAAGTCGGCAGCTTGACGTGCACAGATGTGTCACGAGCGATGGTCGCCGAAGCGCGGAGAAACCTAGCCGGGCGGGCGAACGTTCGCGTCGCTCAGACTGACGGGTTCACGCTGCGAGAGTTCGCCGACGAGGCGTTTGACCTCGTGTTCGCGGCGGGGCTGTTCGGCTACGTGGACCCTGCGCAGGCCCTTGGACTGCTCGATGAGGTGCGCCGTGTGCTGCGGGGCGAGGGCATCCTTGCCTTCAACCTCGAGTTGATCGACGGTCCGCGCCAGGCCGAGGCCGCACTCGCGCGAGCGCGCGATGGGGCCCGCAACCGCCGCGTGTCTGCCTCGATCGAGCGTCCCTATTGCTTGGCCCAAATCGACGCTTGGCTGCGCACCGCTGGATTGCACCTCCTTCGCCCAGGGCCAGCGGACGAAGACGCATTCAGTTCGGACCGCACGAACGTCGTTGCGCGAAGAACCTCCTGATTCGCCAACCACGCCCCACGGTCCGGATCATTCTGCCGGCGGTACACTCGGCCTCCCTGCCTGGCCGGGGCACTGTCCCTACCCAGCTGAAAGGAGGTTCGGCCCATGCGCGCAGTCGACGCCCTGATGGAATGCCTGAAAGCGGAAGGTGTCGAGGTCGTATTCGGGTTGCCGGGCGGCGCCAACCTCCCAACCTACGACGCGTTCTACGACGCGGGCATCCGCCATATCCTCGTCCGCCATGAGGCTGGCGGGGGCCACGCGGCGGAGGGCTACGCCAAGGCGACGGGCAAGGTCGGCGTGGCGATCGGGACGAGCGGGCCGGGTGCCACGAACCTCGTGACTCCGATCTGCGACGCGATGATGGACTCGGTACCGGTCGTGTTTCTGACCGGTCAGGTGCGCACCGAGCTGCTCGGAACCGACGGCTTTCAGGAGGCGGACACGATCGGAATCACGATGCCGATCGTCAAGCACAGCTTCATGATCCAGCATCCGCTCGAGATCCCACGCTCGCTGCACGAGGCGTTTCACATCGCCCGCACGGGCCGGCCGGGACCGGTGGTGGTCGACGTTCCTCAGGATTTGAGCCGGGCGGACATCCCCTATGAACCGGTCTCGGATGTGCATCTGCCCGGCTACCAGCCGACGATCGAGGGAAACCAGAAGCAGATCCGGCTGGCGGCAAAGGCGCTGGCCAACGCCCGCCGGCCGGTGATCTACGCCGGCGGCGGGGTGATCAGCGCCGACGCCGCCGACGAGCTGACCGAGCTGGCGATCTCGGACCGCTTTCCGGTGACCTGCACGGTGATGGGGCTGGGCGCCTTTCCGGCGCCTCATGAGCAGTGGCTGGGCATGCTGGGCATGCACGGGACGCGCGCGGCTAACTACGCCATGGATGAGGCGGATCTGATTTGCGCGGTCGGAGCACGCTTCGACGATCGCATCACGGGCAAGCTGTCGGAGTTCGCGCCACGGGCCAAGTTCATCCACATCGATGTCGATCCGGCCGAGATCTCCAAGAACGTACCGGCGCATATCCCAATCGTCGGCGACGCGAGGAACATCCTTCCTCGTCTGACCGCGGAGTACCGGGCGCTCGCCACGGACAGCTCGAGGCTCGAGGAGTGGTGGTCACGGATCCGTACCTGGCGGGAGCGCCATCCGCTGCGCTACGACGACAGCTCCGACTCGGAGATCAAGCCCCAGTACATGATCAAAGCGCTGTATGAAGCGACGGGCGGTGATGCGATCGTCTCGAGCGACGTTGGCCAGCACCAGATGTGGGCGGCCCAGTACTTCCATTTCGCAAAGCCCCGCCGGTGGATCAACTCCGGCGGCCTTGGCACGATGGGCTTCGGCCTGCCGGCGGCGATGGGAGCCAAGGTCGGCCGGCCCGACGAGACGGTCATCTGCATCGCCGGGGATGGCTCGGTCCAGATGAACATGCAGGAGCTAGCGACCTGCTCGCAGGAGGGGATCGCGATCAAGGTGTTCATCATGAACAACGGCTATCTGGGTATGGTCCGACAGTGGCAGGAGCTGTTCTGGGAGCGGCGCTACAGCCACGTGGACATGGGCCACTACCCGGACTTTGTCAAGCTTGCGGAGGCCTACGGGGCCGCCGGGATGCGCTTCGATGACAAGCGCACCTTGGTCGGCGACATCAAGGAGGCCCTTGGCACCGAGGGGCCGGTGCTCGTCGACGTGCGCGTCACGCGCGAGGAGAACACCTACCCAATGATCCCCGCTGGGCAGCCGGCGCGGAACATGGTGGGCTGATGGGCGAGCCAGCCACCAAGGAGCTGCTGTCGCTCGACGAGCTCGAGGCCGCCGGCAACCTCCGCACAGGCCGCAAGCACATTCTCTCGATCCTGGTCGAGAACAAGCCTGGCGTCCTGACCAGGATCGCGGGACTGTTCGCGCGCCGGGGGTTCAACATCGACACGCTGGCCGTCGGCCCGACCGACGACGAGCGCTTCTCGCGCATGACGCTGACGCTGGACGGCGCCAAGCACCCCATCGACCAGGTCACGAAGCAGCTGCACAAGCTCGTCAATGTGCTGAAGATCCGCGATCTTGAGCCGGACGAGACGCTCGCCCGCGAGCTCGCGCTGTTCAAGGTCTCGGCCGACGGCTCCTCGCGTGCCGAGGTGATGCAGATCTGTGACATCTTCCGCGCCAAGGTGGTCGACGTGAACCGGCGTTCGCTGGTCGTCGAGATCACCGGGACGTGCGACAAGGTCGACGCCTTCGAACGGCTCGTGAGGCCATTTGGGCTCGTGGAGATGGCCCGCACGGGTGAGATCGCGATCTCGCGTGGACGTAGCGAGACCTGAGCCGACTCGGATCAGGCGATGCTTACGAGCTTGGCGTCGGAACTGACGCCAAGCTCGAGATCCAGCGCGCGATCTAGCACGGCAGCGGCCTGACGCTGGGAGTGGTACGGACGGAGTGTGTGATCCCTCACCGGGATGTATTCGACGGTCACGTTCTCCCACTGCTCAAGTCGCGCCAGCGCGCCGGAGCGCTCGAGCTCCCGCCGCAGCGCCTCGTGCTCGGAGAACAGGAATAGTGCACGCCTGCCGCTCATCCGGAGGCGCTCGAGGAGCTGATCGATGGGGTCGTTCTCGCCGGACGCTCGCCTGCGCGGCATGAGCTTGCGCTTCGGCGCCCCGAGCAGCCACCGCGTCAGCGCGCTAACCCGCTCCGCCGTAGCGTTCCTGCGAATCTTCGCCCACGACAGCGGCTCCGTGAAAAGCGCCCGGAAGTCACGCGCCGGTGCCAGGTTGGGATCCCAGACCAGCTGACTGGGGTTCACCATGAGTGCCGCCACGATGCGGGGATCTTCCAGCTCGAGCTGCAGCGACCAGTACGCGCCGGCACACAGGCCCACGAGCACGAAGCGCTCGCCGAGTCCCCGGTCATGTAGCGCATCAAGCGCCGCGGCGACCTGGGTCACCAGCTTCGGCGCATAGAGTGAGCCACTGCGCGCGTACGGGGTGGTTTCGCCGTCGGCCTCGCCGATGCCTTCGATATCGAACCGGACGCAACGTACCCCGCGCGTTGCCCAACGGCGTGCAGTCTCGACCCACATGCGGCTCGGGCCGGTTCGCCTTACAGCTCCGGCGTTGAGGAACACTGCGCACAGATCCCGCTCCCGGAGCCAGCTCGGCTCGGTGACGATCCCAGTCACCCGTCCGAAAGGCTGTTCAAGCGAGAGCGGCGTCTCGCGGATACTCACTTCGCCGACCTTCAGTGTGGCGCTGTCGCTGGCCGCCGGTTCGGTCGCCTGGTGGACCCTGAGCACGCCACCGGCCGGCTCGGTCCCGGCTCTCGGTGGCGAAGCCTCATCGAGCCACGCGGTGACCCGTTCGATCGTCTCGACCGGAGCCACCGACGTCTGCGGGTGCGAGGTCATCGCCACGTACCCCGGACCCGGCGCCACCGTGACCGCCGCGCCCAGGCTCGCGAGGCGTTCGCGCAGTGGGGCATCGACACCGATCCCATCGCGATCAAGCAGCAGCACGCGGCGTGAGCGGGCGTTCGGCAGCGCCAGCTCGGTCAGATCGAGCTGGCTTAAAGTCTGTACGGTTTCAGCGCTGAGCAGGAAGCCGCCGGCCTGAAGCTCGCCGGTGGCCAGCGGCGGCGGCGGCTCGAGCCCTTGGAAGAACTGGCTCAACTCAAGTGCGGAGAACGCCCGCAGCTGCCGGATGAGCGCCCTTCCCCGCCCAGGACTGGCCCACAGCACCATGTCGTCGATCGCGGCTCCAGCGGCGACCGCGCGGTAGGCGATCAGGCCGCCGAGCTCGATGCCGATGGCAACCGTCCGCTGGGCACCGGTCGCGCTTCGCATCCAGGCGGCCGCCTGGCCGACCGCGTCCGTCCAGACCTCGAGCCGTTTCGGGTCGCCCGGCGCGCCGCCGCTGTCTCCGCTGCCGGGATACGAAAGCCGCAGAGTTGCGTACCCAGCCCCCGCCAGGCGCTGAGCCCAATCTCTCCGGGGACGGTAGGAGCAGACCTCATCCCAGCCGAACGGCGGACAGACGATCACGGCCGTGTCCCGGGCCGCCGTCGCTGCCGCAGGATGGAAGACCGCAAATACCGGCTCGCTGGAGCCGTTCAGATAAATCGTCTTGTCGGGTGGCGGCGGGCTCACGCAGCTAGCTTTATTTTGACGGACCCGTCGATGTTTAGCGCCGTAAGCGTGGCTCCGCCAAACTCGGATCCAGGCTCTAGCGGCCGAAGCCGCACGGCACGCCGGCCCCCCGGCTCGACCGAGAACGAATCGTCGTCGGGCCTGAATCCAGGCGAATGCAAGCGCACCCCGTAGGCGAGCCGTTGAGTGCCGATGGTCAACCTGACGGAGCCGCTGGCGTCTGGCTGGGCCGTCGCTTCGACGCCCATGCGCGAGACGGGTTCCCGCACCGTCGGCCGACCGGCGGGGAACCGCATCGACTGCGATAGCAGGAGGTCCGGGTCGCTGGCGGATTCGAGGCTGGCGACGATTAGGTGGTGCGCCGGAGGGCCGAACCGGTAGGCGTAGGCAGCGTCGACGAAGTATCCGAGCATCGCTTCCACGTTGCGCTCCGTCGATTCGTGCGGAGGCACCTCGAGCTGTTCCTCTGCCTCCGCGACGCGGGCCTCGAAGTCACGGTAGAAAGCAATCCGAAGCCGGGCCCGCAGAGCCTCGGGACGGTCGTTGACGACGTGCGCCGCCACACCGTTGAGGCCCTCGTCGGTGGTCCACACCGCCACGGGCGCAAACGCACGCCGCAGATGGTGGTAGGCGACCTTCGGATGACCCGTGTGGTCGAGTACGCCGGAGCCGGCGCCCGGAAGCAGGTCCTTCAGCGATAACACGAGCGCTCCGCGGCATGGCGACGCCGCTCGGCGCCATTCCCCGATTACCTCGGCCATGACCTCGCCGGAGACGGCCCGAGAAAGCTCGAGGTAGCGTTCTTGGTCGGAGTGCCGAAGCTCCAGCGGATCGACGTCAAACATGAGGCGCAGGTAGAAGTCGCGCACGTCGTCGAAATCCCAGCCGTTGCCCAACCCCCAACCGACAGGATCGCGCGGGACGCCCAGCTTCCAGTCGGGATGTGACGCCGGCGCGCTCACTTGGTCGGGAACGTTGGCGAAGGGCAGGCACTCGGCCGCAAATCGCACCTCCGCACGCCGCACGTCCGCCGGTGGCCGGAAATAGCCCCCGACACCGAAGAAGTGCGTAATGCCCTCGTCGGTGCGGAAGGGAAACTTGCCTCCGCAAGGCGTCCCCGGGACATAGGCGCAATCAGCGCCAGATTCGTTGACGATCTGGCGCAGCTCTTCTTCCCACAGCGGGTCGCGACCGAGCTCAGGATCCAAGCCGAGCATCACCGGTTGCTGTTCCAGCTCGTGGTTTGCACAGAGCACCGCCAGGCTCGGCCGGCCGGCGAGCCGCGCGAGCGTTTCCCGCGCCTCGCGTTCGACCACGGCGCGGAACTCGGCATCCTGTATCGGGTAGTCGAGCGTGGCGAACATCAGATCCTGCCAGACGAGGACGCCGAGCTCGTCGCACAGATCGTGAAACGACGGAGATTCGTAAGCTCCCGTGCCGACCAAACGAAGCATGTTCATGCCCGCTTCGCGCGCGTGCTCCAGCAGCGAACGGAGCTTCGCGTCCGAGGGGGCGAGCGACACCAGGTCCGCGGGCATCCACACCGCCCCGCGGGAAAAAACTGGCACTCCGTTGACACGCAGATCGAGTCCGTCCCGCTTAATGTCCTCCGCCCAGCTCAGCGAGCGAAAGCCGATACGCCGAGCGGCGACTGGCTCCCCGTCGACTTCCACAGTGAGGTCATACAGCACGGGCTCGCCGTGCGTGTGCGGCCACCAGCGCACGGCGCTCGGCACTCGGAGCTCAGCCTCGAGCCAGTCGTCACGACCGGGGGCCAGCGGTGCTCGGTGCCCGCCGCAGGCTGCCTGGACCTCCTGCGCCGGGCCCCTGATCTGCGCGCGCACCACCGCGACGCCGTCCTGCCCCTCCATTCGCGGCCGCACGACGAGCGCGTCGATACCCACAGGGCCGCGCCGCTCCAACCGCACCGGGCGCCACGGTCCCACCGGCGCCGGACCACGAGCGTAGTCGGGTGAGCGCCCGAGCATCATCGTCCGGTACCAGCGCAGGTTGCCTGAATTGACGATTCTCGAGCGCCAGCGCGCAGCCGGCCGGCGTCGCTTGGCAAGTAGGGGCGCGAGCGCCCGGCAGGCGATCAGCAGCTCGTTCTGCTCGTGTAGGCGGCCTGTCAAATCGATTTCGTGCGCCTCCCACATGGAGGCAGAGGCGAGCAATAGCTCACCGTTCAGATAGACCTCGCTGACCGTGGCGATGCCGTCGAGGGCCAGCACCAGCTGCTCGTCGCCCGATGCCGGCGGAACCGCGAACCTGGCGCGAAACCACCAGTCCTCGGCGTCAAAGTCTCGACCGTCGGCTCCCACGGCCCCCGCCGCGGTCCCCGGCACCTGGGCGGGACTCCAGGACAGACCGGTTGTTTCGCTGGCGCCGCTGCACGCGCCCGGCGGACTGGCAGCGAGCTCCCAGCCGTCGTCGAGCTCCATCATCTAGTGCAGGGCCCGGCCGAGTTCCTCCATGCCCTCATCCCAGGCCTCGGCGAGCGATGCGAGCGCTGGCTCGGGGTCGAAAGGCCGCCGGCGGGCGAGCCGGAACGACACAGTCTTCGTCCCTTCGACGATGCGGCGGAACGCCCCGGCGGCCCGCGCGCCCTCGGCCGGGAGCACATAGTCGATGTGGTCCGCGCACAGCTCGAACGCCGAGCCGACCATCCTCACCGTGACGAACGCGTAGGCGTGGTAGTCCTCTGGCTCGCCCGCGAGCAGCCGCGGCAAGTCTTCTGCCAGCTGGTCTGCCCAAGAGCGGAAGGGGTTGTGCTCTGGACGGCGAGCGTAGTGCTGCCCCAGCAGCTCTCGCGCGGCGTCTCGCAGCTCCCCAGGGCGCAGGCGCGGGCCAGCGTCGAACTGTACGAGCTCCAAGAACGGATCCATCACGTCGTCGGTGAAGTGCGGGAGCATCCGAAACGCGCCGCGGTAATCATCTCCCTCCAGCTCGAAGAAGCCCGCGTTATGGAAGTAGCGCATTCGTTCGCAGTCGCGGTCGATCGTCTCCGGCGCCACAGTCGTCTTCAGGTGCTCGCGTCGGTAGCTCGTCGCGGCCGTGTCCGGCAGGTACCAGGCATCGATCTCGACGAGTACCGTGCGACCAAGACCGAGCTGCTCCTCGATGTGTTCTGGGAGCGAGCGGTAGGGCAGCATCTCGTGGACGTCGATCCCGAACAGCCGGTCCAGGTCGACGTAGCGTGGCTTGGCGTACGTGAACTGGTCGCCCTCCCAATCGGTACGCACGATCGATCCAAGCATGGCCAGCGGCTCGTCGCCGCGCGCGTGCAGAAGCTCGATCAGCACGTCGACATAGCAGTTGGTCTCCAGATAGGTACGCCCCGGCGCATGCAGCCGGTGGGGCTCATAACCCGCAGGGTCGATCCCCCACAGCGAGACTGCACCAGTTGACGTCGTGCTCACTTGAGTCCCAGCTGCTCCCGCACGTCGCCCGGCCACATCCGTGTGTCGAGCCCGTGTGCACTGAACAGCGCCAGCGTGACTCGCTCCTCGCCGAAGGCCATGCAGCCGGTGTGCGCCACTTCGCCTTCGGCAGTCCTGATCTCGTAAGCGAGACCGAAATGATCCTGGTGATAGTTGGAGGAGGCGATCGCGGTCTGGTCGGAACCTGCAATCGGGGCGAGGAGCTCCCACTTCAGCTGCTGATCGCGCTGCTGCGAAGCCAGCATGCGTCCGGCCCGGCCAAAGAACGGATCGTTGGCTATGTCGAGCTCGATCTCCAGTCCGATTGATTGCAGCAGCGTTGCTGCGCGCTCACGCCACTCTTCGCGCCAGTCGAGGACCGTGTCGCGGTCCGCGACGCGGACGATCTCACGCATATGGAAGCTCTGCATGCGTGCCGGATCCGAAGATGGCTCGCGCCTGAAGACGTATGAGTCGCGCGTGTCGAGCGTCAGCCCGCCCGCTGGCAGGGGGCCGCGTTCGGCCACCACGGGGTACAGCGGGTAGCACGCGGCCGGCAGCAGCACCAGATCCGTCATCGTCTGGAAACGGCTCCAGTCCTCGTGCCGGGTGGCGATCTCCAGCTGTTCGGCAGCGTCCTGCTCATCGCCGTCGAACCCGAACACCGTGCCGGCGAGGTGGGGGAACGAACCCAAGTAGCCGTTCGTCTCCAGTTGCTCGCGCGGCAGCAGGGGCGGAAACACCAGTGGTTCAGGCGCTTCATGAGCCGCGGCACGGGTGACGAGGGCATCGAACGCAAGTCGCACGTCGTCGAATTCCTGCCCGCGCGCGTAGATGCCGTGCACCCCTGTCCGGGTGAGCAGTCCGGCCTCGATCAGCTCGTCAAGATATGAAATCTGCTCGGGACTGCCGATACGGAACTCGGGCATCAGACCTCCTTTGCGATCAGCAGCAAACTGGCGTTGGTCTCGTGGATGCGCTCGTTGGCGATCATCAGGGCTGCCGACATCGCATCGCGCAGGTGGCGCCCAACGCTGAACGGTGTGTCGTTCTTGAAGCCCACGATTCCGCACACCTCGAGCGCGTCCCGACAGACGTCCGCGGCATGCTCCGATGCCGCGATCTTGAGGTTGTTGAAGCGCAGACGGGACGCCATCGTCGAGAGCGCCTCGCGTCCGGGTTCCTCGGACGCGGCGACGAACTCGTCCAGGGCCGACTTCACCTCGGCCCGCAGCAGCGACAGCTCGGCCATCAGGTGCGAAAGCCGCTGGGCGGCGGGTAGGTTCTCGCCCGGCTTACGCTTGGCCAGCGCCCGGACGAACGCCCGTGCACGGTCGAACGCATCCTCGGCGATTCCCAGCCAGAGGTGCGACCACAGGATGTGGGAGACCGGGACCATCGATTCTGCGGCCACCCGTGCGAACGGCGTGGAGAGCACCTGCCTGGGCGACAGAGTGGCGCGGACGATGTAGCCCGGCGAGCAGGTTCCGCGCATACCCAGCACATCCCAGGTGCCGGTCTGCTCGAGCGTCGTCTGCGACTTGCTGGTAAGCGCCACGACCTGATCTCCGGGCTCGGATTCAGGCGTCCGGCGCAGGGTCGTGAACAAGTCATCCGCATAGGCCGCGTAGCTGACGGTTGGGGCCTGCTTCTCAAACGTCAACTCGCCGTCGTCCGCGGGAGTGAGCGCGGCGATCGACCGACCCATGTCCCCGCCGGTGCCCACCTCGGAGGTCACAGAGCCGATCAGGCGTTGCTCGTTCGTCAGCTCGCGCAGGTAGTCCTCGAACCACGCGTCCTCCACGAGGTGGCGGACGATCGTAACGACCTGGATCTGGTGCATTGCGAACACCATCGCGCTCGCGCCGCACTGACGTCCGAGCTCCAGGCAACATCCCGCCACAGTCTCGAAAGACGCCCCGCCGCCGCCGAGCTCGGTCGGCACGAAGGCTGACAGCGCCCGCTGCTCGCGCAGCGCGTCGATCGTCTCGATCGGAAAACGCGCGCTGCGATCGACGTCATCGGCATGCCGATGCGAAACCTCCCGAGCGACCACGCGTACCGTGTCGAGGAGCGCCTCGTCACGGTCGACGGCCAAGCTCATCCCACAACTCCAGCCTGGAGCTCTGTCAGTGCCGCGCGGATCGCGGAGATGCTCTCGAATACGTCACGCCTCAGCATCCGATCCGGGAACTCGATGTCAAACGCATCCTCGAGCGCGAGCATCACGTTAACGCTTGCATGAGAAGTCATCCCAGCCTGGTACAAGTCGGCGTCGTCGGACAGGCTGCCGACGTCAACGGGCAGACGAGCGTGCTCGTCAATCGCTTTTCGAATCAGTTCGTCCATGACTATGTCTATCGGCGAGTTAGCGCAACTTCTGCAGCGACCGCCGCCGATGCAATCCCCTGTTCGTGTCTGAGACTACCCGCAAAACTGCACCCCGGCGCCGGCGGCTAGTGTAGCTGCACGGCCATTTACCGTCAAATTTCCAGATTTCCGGCAAAATATCTGCGGACCCTACGCTGAGGCGCATGAATGCCGAGCGTCAGGGGTAATGCCGGGATGCTTTCGAACGTGAGTGCTCCACGGATCCTTGTCACCGATGCGCAGGACAGGGCCGGACTGGCCTTGATCCGATGCCTGAACGCCTCCGGATACCGCGTCACGGGATCGGCCATCGATCGGGTGGCGCCGGGACTCTGGTCTCGCAGATGCTCGTCCAGACAGTTTCTTGCGAACCCACGGCACAGTGTCGAGGCATTCATCGGACAGCTCGAGACGCTGCTGCGCCGGTACCCGCACGACATCTTGATCCCCGTCAGGGACGAGACCCTTTACGCCGTCTCGGCGCACAGGGAGCGGCTAGAGCCATACGTCGATATGGGCCTGCCCCCGCACGGCGTGGTAGAGCACGCCCTCGATAAGTGGCGGCTTGCGTCAGAGGCCAGGAAGGTTGGACTGGCGACCCCGGAAGGACGCGTCTGCCGCGACACCGAGCAGGCACTTGATGCCGCACGGACTTTCGGCTTTCCGGTGCTCGTGAAGGGAGTGCGGACCGTGGAGGAGATCGACGATCGCTCGGTTAGATACAAGAGCCGATTGGTGAGGGACGAAGCGGCGCTTCGAGACGTCCAGCAGCGCTTTGGCGTGTGCGTCGTGGAACGGCGCGAGCTCGGGCCAGTGGTGCAGTTCGGCGGCGTCGCGACGGACGCCGGCCTGCTCGGATCGCTCCTCACGCGCTGCCATCGGACGTGGCCCCCCGAGGCCGGAAGCGGGAGCTTCCTGGAGACGATCGCGGTGCCGCGCAATCTCGCCGAGCGCATCGAGGCGCTCGTGCGCGCCATCGGCTGGAGGGGACTGTTTCAGCTCGAGCTGATCGAGCGACCGGATGGGACGCTCAGCGCGATCGACTTCAACCCGCGCGCGTACGGATCGATCGGCCTAGCCCGCCCGGCGGGTGCGCCGCTTGCGACGCTGTGGTGCTCTTGGCTGCTGCGGAGATCTCCACAGCCGGTTACTGCCGGGGCGGGGTTTGCGTACCGGTGGGAGGAGGGGGACGCGCGCCACATCGCCTGGCGATCCCGGTGCGGGAACCATCGGGGGGCGGTCGCCGCAGCATGGCCCCGGAGCGGCACCACGCACGCGTACTTCGAGGCACGGGATCCGCTGCCGTTTCTCGGTTACTGCGTCGAGTTGGGGCGCGGACTCTGGCGACACACGCGGCGCCGGCGATGACGACCGCCAGCCGCGCAACCGGAGCTCCCACACCGTGGCTCGATTCCGAAGCCCGTGCTCGCCTCGAGCGGCGCCTGGAGGCGGCGCTTCGCCGCGCCCGCACCCACGGCGCGCCGAAGCTCGCGAGTTTCAGCGTGACCACCGGCGGGGCGATCGATCCGACGGGAACGATCGTGAGCTCCCGGCGCCCGGGAGAATCGTGGTTTTGCTTCGAGCAGCCGGAGCGCGACCGCTCCGCCCTCGCGACGCTCGGAGTGGTCCGGAAACTCGAATCGCAAGGGCCCGGCAGGTTTGCGGACGTGGGCCGCCGCTGGCAGGCTCTGGCCGCGAGCGCCTTCACCGACTCGCTGGACCGGCCGCCCGGTTCGGGTCTGATCGCCGTCGGCGGCTTCGCCTTCGCGCCGGATGGCGGCGGCTCGGCGAGCTGGGACGGCTTCCCGCCGGCGTCGCTATTCGTTCCCGAGATCGCGCTGGCACGACGCGGAGGTGACGGCAGCCTGACCGTCAACGTCGATGTCGCTCCGGATGACTCGATTGACGGTCTACTCATCCGGATCCAGCAGCGTCTTGAGGAGCTGACGGAAGCGCCACCGCCGCTACTCGATCCCGCGCCGACCGGGGACTACAGGGTGCGCAGCACGATGCCGCCGACGCACTACGAGGACGCCGTGGCCCGGGCGGTAGAACGGATCCGAGCCGGTGAACTGGAGAAGGTGGTCCTGGCGCGCGAGGTTGAGGTGCAGGCGCCAGTCGATCACGACCCAGCGGCCGTCCTGGGCGTGCTTCGTGAATGGTTTCCAGCGTGCTACGTGTTCGCGGTCGGTCGCGGCGAGGCGACGTTCATCGGCGCCAGCCCCGAGCTGTTGATCCGCCGCGAGGGACAGCGCGCCAGCACCGTCGCGTTGGCCGGTTCGGCGCGCCGCAGCGCCGATCCCGCCGTCGATGACCATCTCGGCGAGCGCCTCTTGCACAGTGATAAGGATCGGGAGGAGAACGCGATCGTCGCCAGGCGGATCGCACGGGCGCTTGGGCCGCATGCTGTGTGGGTCACGGCCCCGCCGGAGCCGGTGCTCGTCAAGGTGGCGAACATCCAGCACCTGGGGCGGCCGATCCGCGCCCAGCTGCGACGGTCATACGGCGCCGTTGAGCTCGCGGGGCTGCTGCACCCCACACCGGCCGTTGGCGGCGAGCCAGGCGAGGTGGCACAGCAGCTGATTCCGACCCTCGAAGGCCTCGACCGCGGCTGGTACGCCGGGCCGGTGGGCTTCACGGACGCCTCCGGTGACGGCGAGTTCTGCGTCGCGCTGCGCTCAGCGATCCTTCGAGGTGCAAGCGCGCATTGCTACGCCGGTTGCGGGATCGTGCACAGCTCCGACCCGGCGTCCGAGCTCGCGGAGTCAGAGGTCAAGCTCGACGCGCTGCTGCCGGTGCTGGCAGGCTAGGCACCAGCGCCCCGAAGCGCGCTCGCCACAGACTCGGCCACGGTGCGGTGAAGCATCAGATTCTGCTGGCGGTCGGTCCGCACCTCGATGATCGTCGTTGTGGCTGCGGCCAGCGAGCGCTCGAGGGCGGCCTGGAGCTCCGCCGGCGCCCCCGGTCGCTCGTAGCCGCAGCCGTAAAAGGCGGCGGCGCGGGCGAACTCGAGCCCGTGTGGCGTCGCCACGTGCTCCTCGAAGGCGTCCGCCTGTCCTGCCACCGGGAGGAAGTGAAAGATGCCCCCGCCGTCGTTGTTGAGCAGCACGAGCGTGATCGCCAACTCGAGCCGGCGGCTGGCGAGCAGGCCGCCGATGTCGTGGGCCAGCGCCACGTCACCGATCAGAAGGACCACCGGCCCACCGGCTGAGGCGGCCACCCCGAAGGCCGAGGACACGGTGCCGTCGATCCCGTTGGCGCCCCGGTTGGAGAGCACGCGGAGACCCTGGTCGCGCGCGGGGAGGAACGATTCGACGTCTCTGATCGGCATCGACGACGCGACGTACAGCGTCGCGTCATCGGGCAGCCACTCGCTCAGCCGCCGCGCGACGAGCGGCTCGGACAGCGTCTCGCCGAGGACCTGGTCTATGGCGCTGGCGGCAGCGTCGTCCCCAGCTTTCCAGCCGGTTAGCCAGCCGCGCTCGGTGGCGGCGGGCTGGCCGGCGGAAAGTGCGGCGATTGAGCGAACCATCGGTTCGCTCAATCGCCGAGGCTCGAGAGGGGCGGCGATCCGCATCCCCACCACCGCGTCTGGATCGTGCCAGGCGAGGTCGGGGTCGAACGCGATCTGGGCCACCTCACCCAGCCCCGCCAGCCATGAGCGCAAAGGCTTCGACGTCGGCAGGTCGCCCACGCGGATCACGAAGTCCGGACGGTGGGCGTCGGTGAAGCGCCGCTCGCGCAGCAGATGGTCGTAGTGGGCGATCGCAGCCGGACCGCGGCGGGCGCCGGACAGCGGGTCTGCGAGCAGCGGGATCCCGGCCCGGGCAGCGAAGCTCGCGAGCTGCTCGCCGGCCTGGCGATCGCGCTCATGACGCCCGGCGACGAGCACCACGCGCCCCTGCGGATGGCCGTCGGCCTCGGGCGAGCCGGGCGGGGGAGAGGACAGGGTGACGTAGGGACGGCCGTCGGCGCGGGCGGTGGCGTCGTCCGGGAGCGGCGCGTCGGTGACCAGCGGCTCGCGCAGCGGGAAGTTGAGGTGCACGGGTCCCGGCGGGCCGGCCAGAGCGGTCCAGTAGGCGCGGCAGGCGAGCGTGCGCATGAAGCGCAGCTCGTTGTGCCCTGCACCCCCCACGCCGACTTCGAAGAACCACTTAGCGGCGTCGCCGTAGAGCTTCAGCTGGTCGATCGTCTGTCCGGCGCCCACCTCGCGCAGCTCCGGCGGCCGGTCCCCCGTCAGGATGAGCAGCGGCACACGGCCATAGGAGGCCTCGATCACCGCCGGAGCGAGGTTCGCGGCCGCGGTCCCCGACGTGCAGGTGACCGCCACCGGTCGGCCTGACGCCCGCGCCGCGCCCAGGGCGAAAAAGCCCGCGCACCGCTCGTCGAGGTGCGAGAAGCAGCGGATCCCCGGCTCGCGGGCGAGCGACAGCACGAGCGGAGTGCAGCGCGACCCGGGGGAGGTGCAGGCCTGGCGCATCCCGCAGCGCGCCAGCTCGTCGCAGAACGCGCGCAGGAGAAGATATGTATCGGTGGCGGTCATCCTTCTGCACGGCTTCACCAACACCGGACGCAGCTGGGATCCGGTGATCGCGGCGCTCGGCGAACGCTACCGGGCGATCGCGCTGGACATCCGCGGCCACGGCCCCGCTTTTGATCGAGAACCGGTGACGCTCGATGCCGTGATCGCCGACGTTGCCGCGCTGCCGATCGAGCGCTTCACGCTCGCCGGATACTCGATGGGCGGCCGCATCGCGCTCCACGCCGCCCTGGCCCTTGCGCCGCGCGTCGAGCGGCTGGTGCTGATCGGCGCCAGCCCGGGGATCGCCGATGATGCGGAACGAGCGGCGCGGCGACAGGCCGACGAGCGACTGGCGGCGGAGATCGAGCGCTCGAGCATCGAGGACTTCGCACGGACCTGGGCCGCCAACCCCGTGCTGGCCGACCAGCCGGCAGGCGTGCGGCACAGGGTCGGGGAGGATCGTGCGCGGAACAGCCCCGCCGGCCTGGCGCGAGCATTGCGCGCGCTCGGCACCGGTGCTCTGCCGCCGCTCTGGGATCGGCTCGGGGAGCTGACGATGCCGCTGACGCTGATCATTGGCGAGCGCGATCGCAAGTTCCTAGACATCGCCCGGCAAATCGCAGAGCGGACACCCGCGGCCGAGCTCGTGGTCGTCGAAGGCGCCGGGCACGCTGTCCACCTCGAGGCGCCGGAGCGCGTGGCATCGGCGATCGCCGGCGACTAGCGGTACCAGTTGAGCAGCCCAGCGCCCAGCCCGGGGCCGTCCGGCAGCGCCATGCGGCCGCCCCGCGCGGCCAGCGGATCGCGGCGCCCGTCGAACAGCGACAGCGTTCCCAACCCACATGCGTAATCGGGGCGGATCACCGCCGCGGCGTGCAGCGCGGCGGCAATCCCGAGCGGCCCGTCGAGCGTCGAGGCCAAGTAGATCCGGTAGCCGACCCGGCGGGCGCGGCGCGCGACGTCGATAAGCCCCGATATGCCGCCCCAGGACGAGACCTTGAGGCACACCGCCTCGCAGGCCCGTCGCTCCAGCGCCCCGGGGGCAGTGGCCGATTCGTCGAGCGCGATCGGCAGCGGAGTCTCGGCGGCCACGCGCTCGATCTGCTCTAGACCCGCTGCCGGCTCCTCGCAGAGCTCGATGCCCGCCGGCTCGAGCGCCCGCAGCGCGGCGGTGGCTTCCGAGGGTGACCAGGATCCGTTGGCGTCGAGGCGGATCTCCATCTGGGGTCCGGCGGCCGCGCGCACGGCGGCCAGCCGCCCGGCATCGTCGCCGATCCCGACCTTGACCTTCAGGCACCGGAAGCCAGCCGCCCGGGCCGCCGCGGCCGCGGCGGACGCGCTGGCCCGGTCGGCCGCGGCGATGGTGGCGTTGACTGCCAGTGGCGCCGGCGCGGCGGCGCCGAGCAGGCGCCATACCGGCTGGCCGGCCCGTAGCCCGGCGATATCCCAGAGCGCCAGGTCGATCGCAGCGAGCGCCTGCGGCAGCTGGGCCCGCGCGGCGCACGCCGCCAGCAGCCCCGCGCGGTCCTCGCCGTCGGAGCCATGCAGAGCTCCCTGGCAGCGATCGAGTGCCGCACAGACGTCCTCGACCGTGACGCCGTCGTAGGAGTCGAGCGGCGCGGCCTCGCCATAGCCACTGGCGCCATCGGGGGCGAGCAGCCTGACGAGCACCAGACGCCGAGCGCTCAGCGCCTGACGAGCGGAAAAAAACGGCGCGCGTAAGCGCGCCTCAATAATCCGTAGCTCGGCTCTCACCGGCTGAGCAGCAGCCCGGCCGAAAGCAGCGTGCAGAACGCCAGCTGCAACAGGCCGCTCTGCCCCAGCGCTTGGTTGAGCGATGGTCCGTCGGTTCGGTTTCGCAGCGTCCGCACGACGCTCGCCGCCAACGGCAGCGTGAGCCACGGCAGCAGCACCCACGCCCGCAGCGGGCCGAAGGCCCACGTCACGGGCGTCAGCAGGTAGGCGAGGTACACGATCGCCGCGAACAGCACCCGCGCCCGGGCACGGCCCAGGCGCACCGGTAGCGTTCGCTTGCCGGCGCGGCGATCGCTGTCGATGTCGCGGACGTTGTTGACCAGCAAGATCCCCGCCGCCAGCAGCCCGACCGGGACCGCCAGCGCGAACGCCTCCCAGTGCAGGTGCCGGACCTGGACGAAGAACGAGCCCGCCACGGCGACGATGCCGAAGAACAGGAACACGAACAACTCGCCCAAGCCCTCGTAGCCGTACGGCCGCGGCCCTCCCGTGTAGAGGACGCCGGCCAGGATCGACGCGGCCCCGACCAACAGCAGCTGCCAGCCGGCGACGACGATCAGATACACGCCGGCCAGTACGGCAATGGCAAACGAGATGTACGTGGCGATCAGTACGCTGCGCGGCGGCACGAGACCACCCGCGGTGACCCGCACCGGGCCAAGCCGATCCTCGGCGTCAGCGCCCCGGCGGGCGTCCGAATAGTCATTCGACAAATTCGTGCCCACCTGGATGAACACCGCGCCGACCAGCGCGGCCACGAATCTCAGCGGATGAAACACGTGCCCGTAGCCGGCCAGCGCCGTTCCCACCAACACTGGCGCCACCGCCGCGGGCAGCGTGCGGATCCTGGCCGCCATCAGCCAGACGCGAATGCCGCTCGGCGTCGTCGCGGGCGCCGCGGCGGACATCACGCGCGCCGGGGGAAATTCGAGAAGTCGGGCTTGCGCTTCTCGAGGTAGGCGTTGCGCCCCTCCTGCGCCTCCTCGGACATGTAGAAGAGCAGGTTGGCGTCGTGAGCCAGCTGCTGAAGGCCCGCCAGGCCGTCTTCGTCGGCGTTGAAGCTCGCCTTGAGCAGCCGCAGGGCGAAGGGCGACAGAGCCAGCATCTCCCGGCACCAGGCGATGGTCTCACTCTCCAGCCGATCTAGCGGGACTACCGTGTTGACCAGTCCCATCTGGAGTGCCTGCTGGGCGTCGTACTGCCGGCAGAGAAACCAGATCTCCTTGGCCTTCTTGGGGCCCACGAGGCGCGACAGGACGCTGGCCCCGAAGCCGCCGTCGAACGAGCCCACCCTGGGGCCGCTCTGGCCGAAGCGCGCGTTCTCGGCGGCGATCGTCAGGTCGCAGATCACGTGCAGCACGTGGCCGCCACCGACGGCATAGCCGGCCACCATCGCCACGACCGGCTTGGGCATGCGCCGGATCTGCATGTGCAGGTCGGTGATGTGAAAGCGCCCCACCTGCTCCTGCGAACCGGCGGCCGAGGGGTCGGCGCCGGTGACGTAGCCGCCGCCGCGACCGGCGCGCACGCGCTGATCGCCGCCCGAGCAGAAAGCGTGTGGCCCCTCGCCGGTAAGGATCACGACCCCGACGCCCTGGTCCTCGCGCGCCTTCTCGAACGCGTCAGAGAGCTCGACAACGGTCTCCGGCCGGAATGCGTTGCGGACCTCGGGCCGGTCGATCGTCACCTTGGCGATGCCGGCGTCCTCGCCTAACGACCTTTCGTAGCGGATGTCGGTGTAGTCGCCCGCGGGCTCCCAGATCACAGGCACGGCGCGGCTGAGACTACAGCGAGCACTTCAGTGCGAGCGGTCAAGGGCGACGTGAGGTCGCCCGGCTGTTTCAGAACGCGGGTCTGGAGGACCCGCGGAAGTACCTTTTGACGATGACCCACTGGCTGCTGCGGGCCGCCGCCGCTAAGTCCGACCGTGCCGCGCTCGAGACCGGCGACGGCCGGATCACGTACGCCCAGCTCGAGCTCCTGTCTCGCCGGGCGGCGGGAGCGTTGCGCGAGCGTGGGGTCGGCGGCGGCGACCGCGTCGCGCTGGCGCTGCCCGCCGGGTCGGAGCTGGTGGCGGCGCTGCACGGCTGCATGCTGCTCGGCGCGGTCGCGGTGCCGGTCGATCTGCGGCTGGGGGCCGAGGAGCGCGCGGCGCGCACGCGGGGGACGGCGGCACTCCTCGACGCTCCCTTGGTGGGTCCCGAGCTAGACCCCGTGACGCCGCTGGCGCTGGAAGCAGTGGCGACCGTGATGCACACGTCGGGAACCACAGCGGCGCCGCGACCCGTGCCGCTGAGCTACGGGAACTGGCTGGCCAGCGCGCTCGGCTCCGCGGTGGCCTTGGGCTTAGACGAGCTGGAGCGCTGGCTGTGCCCGATGCCGCTGGCGCACGTCGGAGGGCTGTCGATTCCGATCCGCTCCGCGATCTATGGCACGACGGCCGTGCTTCAGGAGCGCTTCGACGGGGACGCCGTGGCCGCGGCGCTGGCCGATCCCGCTCGACGGATCACGTTAGTGTCGCTGGTGCCGACGATGCTGGCCCGGGTGCTCGATGCCGGCCTGCGCAACCCGCCGACGCTGCGCTGGGCGCTGCTCGGGGGTGGGCCGCTCCCGCCGGCGCTGATCAAGCGCGCCGAGCGGGCCGGGGTTCGCGTCGCTCCGACGTACGGAATGACCGAGGCCTGCTCGCAGATCGCCACCCGCGGCTGGCCGCTGCCGGGTGTCGAGGTGCGGATCGAGGGCTCTTCGGCCGCGCGCCCGGCGGTCGGTGAGGTGCTCGTCCGCGGCCCGAGCGTAGCCCGGGATGCGTTGGCGCAGGACGGCTGGCTGCACACCGGCGATCTGGGCTCTCTCGATCAACGCGGGCGGCTGGAGATCGTTGGCCGCAAATCGGAGACGATCATCAGTGGCGGCGAGAACGTAGCGCCGACGGAAGTGGAGGCCGCGCTCGTGGCTCATCCGGCGGTCGCCGACGCCGGCGTCCACGCCAGCACGGACGCGGAGTGGGGGGAGGCAGTTGTGGCGATGGTCGTGCTGCACCATGGAGCCTCGGCATCCGTCGCGGAGCTCCGTGCCCACTGCGCGCGGCGGCTGGCTCCCTTCAAGGTCCCAAAGCAGATCGAGTTCGCCGACGCATTGCCGCGAACGCCGTCGGGCAAGCTGCTCCGACGACAGCTCTCGGTCACTGCGGGCAACAGGGGTTCGCCCAAGCCCTAACCTCAGATCGGGCAATATTCCCTGATGATGGCCGCCGAGGATCGCGACGAGCTGGCCGCGCGCTGGGACCGGGCGGCCGCCGGCTGGGCCAAGCGCGCTGACCGGGTACAGGGCGAGGGGATGCCCGTCTCCAGCTGGATGCTCGATCACGCGGCGCTGCACCCGGGATATAGGGTCCTGGAGCTTGCGGCGGGCCCCGGCGATACGGGCTTTCTGGCCGCCGAGCTGGTGGCGCCCGGGGGCGGGGTCGTGGTGTGCAGTGACGCCAGCGAGGCGATGCTCGAAGTGGCCCGGCAGCGCGCGCAGGCTGCGGGCGTTCAGAACGTCGAGTTCCGGCGACTCGAGCTGGAGTGGATCGACCTGGAGACAGCGAGCGTCGACGCGGTGCTCTGCCGATGGGGGGTCATGTTGTGTCTCGACCCGGAGGCCGCGCTCAAGGAGATTCGCCGGGTGCTGCGACCGGGCGGGCGCACGGCGATCGCGGTCTGGGATGAGGCGTCACTCAATCCCTGGGCGACGGTGCCGAGCAGGGCGCTCGTCGAGCTCGGTTACAGCGCGCCCCCGGATCCGAATGCGCCAGGGATGTTCGCGCTAGCGGCTCCCGGGCGGTTGCAGGGGCTGCTCCAATCGGCCGGGTTCACCGAGGTGCTCGTGGACGGAGTCGACCTCGAGCGCGTGTACGCGAGCGTGGATGCATTCATCGAGGAGACGGTCGATCTCTCGCGCCAGTTCGCGGACGTGTATCAGGGCTTGGACGAAGACCAGCGGGCGGAGCTCGCGCAGACGATCGCTTCGCTCGCGGAGCCGTATATCGCCGGAGATGGCTCGCTGCGACTGCCGGGGCGTTCGCTGGTTGCGGCCGCGAGCGGCTGAGGCCGACGCCCGGGCGCGCCTGAGGCCGACGCTTGGGACCGTCCGGGCCGACGCTTGGGACCGTCCGGGCCGACGCTTGGGACCGTCCGCGCCGACGGTCGCGAGTGCCTGAGGCCGACGCCCGCGCCGACGGTCGCGAGCCTGAGCAAGAGCCTTCTTGGAGCCTTTGTACCTCCGATCAGCGCATTGTCCGCGCGCGGCTGAAAGCGAGATTGCAGCGGTTGGCCGGGGCCGTCCCTCTCTCCACACTGGGGCCATGCTCCTTAGAAAAACCGTTCTGCCCCTGGTGGCCTGCTTGATGCTTGGCGCGCCCACGGCCGCATCGGCCGCCTTTCTCCACGTCGTGACTCCCGGCGAGTCGCTGAGCAGCGTCGCCGCCACCGACGGGCTGTCGGTGGCCCAGCTCGCGGCGGCCAACGGAATGTCAACAAACGTGTCGCTGGTCGCCGGCTCGACGCTGGCGATTCCGCCACGGACGAGCTCCGTCGCCGCTGCGCCCGTGACGGGGAGCACGGCCGCCGGCAGCGGGGACGGCGACAGCGACAGCGACGAGCTAGGCCCGAGCGCCTCAACGCCGGCGAACGTTGCCTCGACGAGCTCGGCCAGCGTCGCCTCGGCGGGCCCATACGTCGTCCAGCCTGGAGACACGCTGTCGGCGCTCGCCGCCCGGGCGGGCGTGACGGTGGCGGAGCTTGCGGCCGAGAACGGGCTGAATCCCAACGCCAACCTGATCAGCGGGCGCGCGCTGCGGCTGGGCGGAGCAGGCGTGGCGCAAACTGAGGGCTCCGCGACGGCGGCTACGGCGACCGCGACAGGGGGTGCGGCGGCCGTGACGCAGCCCGTGGGCGGGGCCGCTGAGGGCTCGGCCACCGGACCGCCGTATCCCACTCCCGAGCGCGTGAGCGCCTCCGAAATCGCCTCGATCGCCGCCGCCGACGGCGTCCCGCCGTCGCTCGCCGATGCGATCGGCTGGCAGGAGAGCGGTTTCAACAATGACCTCGTGTCGAGCGCCGGTGCCCGTGGCGTGATGCAGATCCTGCCGGGGACCTGGAACTGGATCACCTCATCGCTTGCAACGACGCCACTGTCGCCGGATTCGGCAGCCGACAACGTGCGCGGCGGCGTGTTGATGCTGCACTCTCTGCTGAACGCCACTGGGAGTCCCTCGATGACGGCGGCAGGCTACTACCAGGGGCTGCCGTCGGTCCGGCGCAATGGGCTGTTCCCCGATACCCAGCGCTACGTCAGCGACGTGATGTCCCTGACTTCGTCGTTCGGCGGCGGATAAGGCGCTCGAGCGGGGAGGCCGGGCCGGAGAGCCGCTCGCGCCGGGCCCTGCGGGCCGAGAGCCGCTCGGGCTGCGGCCTGCGGGCAAGAGCCGCTCGCGCCGCGGCCGCCCGCTTCACCGTTTCTTTACAGGCGCTTCTTGACTCGTTCACGGGTTGGTCTCGCGCTGGGGCCAAGCTGATGCACGATGAGCCAAGCGGTGTGGAGACTGCTGCTTTTGCTGTGGGGTCTAAGCGGCGAGCACGATCGGCCGCCGCGCGTGCTCCTCGAGCGCTGAACGGTCGCCGTTCCCCGCCAGCAACTCGGCCAACCACACGGCGCCGGGCGCGGTCGCCGCGATCAGGGCGAGAGATGCGGGCGTCGGCGTCGGCAGCCCGAGGAACTGTCTGAGCGGCGGTAGCGCAAATGCCAGTGCCGTGACGCCGCCAGAGCCGGCAATCGCGGCCATCACGGCAGTGCTGAGCTGCCCCTCACGGCGACCGGCCTGAACGGTTTGAGCAAGCTGCGTGCAGACGATCGACGCGAATGCCACAGCGGGACCCTGAGCACCGACCAGCGGCGCGACGATCACCGCCGCCAGGGCTGGGGCAGCCGTCGCAATCGCGCGCCTGACGATCCCGCGGATCAGCTGACGGTCGAACGACGTACGCGCCTCGGCGGTCAATCGCTCAAGCTGCTGATCACCTGGAGGCTGGACCGCGACGGAGACCGCCGGCAATACGTCCGTGACCAGGTTGATCGTGAGGATCTGGCGGGCGTTCAGCACCGGTCCGCGCCCGAACGCCGCCACGCCGGCCATCAGCGCCATCTCGCCGAGGTTTCCGCCGAGCAGCAAGCTCAGGGCCCCTTGTAGGTTCTGCCAAAGCGACCTTCCTTCGATCAAGGCGTCGGTGAGCGTCTCGAAGCGGTCGTCGGCCAGCACGAGGTCGGCGGCCTGACGGGCGACCTCGGTGCCGCCCGCGCCCATGGCCACGCCCACGTCGGCCAGCCGCAGGGCGGGGGCGTCGTTGACTCCGTCGCCCGTCATCGCCACGGTATGGCCGCCGTGTCGCAGACGCTCGACGATCCTGACCTTGTCCATCGGGGTGATCCGGGCGACGACGGAGGCCTCGCGCAGCCGCTCATCGAGCTCGCCGTCCTGAAGTCGCTCGACCTCGTCGCCCGTCATGACCGCGGCCGGACCCAGCGGCAGCTTTAGATCAGAGGCGATCTTCCGTGCCGTCGCCGGATGGTCGCCAGTCAGCATGATCATCCTGATTCCGGCAGCGCGGCAGCGAGCTACCGCATCCGCAACGCCGGGTCTGACGGGGTCGCTGATGCCGACGAAGCCGACCGCGGTCAGCTCGCGCGGATCGTCCACCGAAGTCCCTTCAGATCCTTCGGCGATCATCAACACGCGGAGCCCCTGCGCCGACAGGACCTCTGCCCGTTCAAGCAGCGCCCGGCGGCGGCGGTCGTCAAGCGTCTGTGTCCGCTCGCCTCCGGCGGCCGCTCGCTTGCATCGCGGTGCCACCGCCTCGGCCGCGCCCTTGATGCAAACACGTCCGGCGACCGTCGTGGCGTGCAACGAGCGCACCGGATCGAACGGCGCCTCGTCCTGGCGCGCCGCCGACAGCTCGTTCGCCAACCCGGCTCGCTCGGCCGCCGCCAACACGGCCCCGTCCGTGGGGTGAGCCCTGGCGTCTGGCGAATCGGGCGGGGGGCTGGCGAGCGCAGCCGTCAACAGCACGCGCGCCGCACGGTGGGTGAGCTTCTCTGCGGCTTCGCTCGTGTCGCGCAGGTCGTCGATCACCGTGACGGCCAGCTTGCCGCGTGTGAGGGTTCCTGTCTTATCGCAGCAGACGACGTCAACCCCGCCCAGCGCCTCGACCGAGCTCAGGCGCCGGACCAGGGCCGAGCGCTGCGCGAGCCGCCGCGCGACTGCCGCCTCGGATACTCCGGCGAGCAGCGGCAGGCCCTCGGGAACCGCGGCCACGGCGACGCTGGCGCCGACCGCCAGCTGGGCGAGGGGCGCGCCGCCCCAGGCGATACCGGCAACCGTCACGATCGCTCCGCCCAGCAGCACAACCGGCATCCCTTGACGAAACAGCCGATCGAGTCGTTCGCCGAGCGGGCTCACGCGCGTGTCCTCGACCGCCAGCGCGGCGGCGGTCGCACCCCAGCGCGTACCGCCGCCGACCGCCACGACCACCGCCCTGGCGGATCCCACCGTGACGTCACTTCCCTCCAGCACGACTCGCGCGTCGGCTTGCTCGCCGCATGGCGTCTTGGGGACCGGCAGCGACTCCCCGGTGAGCGCCGACTCGTCCACTTCGAGCGCCTCGGCTTCGAGCAGCCTTGCGTCGGCCAGCACCCTGTCGCCGGCGCCGATCTGGAGGATGTCGCCCCTCACGACCTCCTCCGCGGATACCTCCCTAACCTCGCCGTCGCGCAGCACGCGGCCCGAGGCGGCGCCCATCCGCTCCAGCGCTTCGGCCGCCTGCCCCGCCTGACGCGCCTGCCAGGTGCCGACGGCGGCATTGGCCAGGATCACGGCGCCGATGATCACCACATCGGCGGTCGCCCCAATCGCCAGTGACAGCCCGGCGCTCGCGCCGAGCACCGCCACCAGGGGCGATTGCAGCTGGTCGGCCATGGCCTGGATGAACGCGTTGCGGTTCGCCTTCGGCTGGGCGCGCAGGCGCCTGTTCGCGGCCTGCTCCGCACTCAATCCCTCAGCCTGCGTCTCCATCGCTGCAAGCACCTCATCTGCGTCCATCCGTCCCCAGCGCTCGGGCTGGGGGTCAGTCAGGCGGCTGATGACCGAGCGCGCCCGCCCGCCGCCCCGCAGCCGCTCCCAGCCTGCGCCGAGGGCGCCCAGCGCACCGACGTAGGTGGCGTACGACGCCCGCAGCACACCGGGCTCGCCCTGCAGGCCCCAGAAGCCGCCCACGACGTTCGCGGCGACAGACATGGCCACCGCCTCGGACGCAGCCTGATCGCGGCGGGCGCCGGCGTCCAGCACGGCCGCCACCGCCGGCAAACCGGGGGCGAGAAGGTCGGCGCGAGCCGGAAACGCCGAGCTGCGACCGGAGCTCAGCCCGATCGCAAGATCGCAGGCTTCGAATGCCTCCGCGGCCGAGGCGCTGTCCGACAGGACCGCGACCCGCTCGCCCCGCCGTTGACGGTCATGGACGAGCTCAGTGAGGTCGGCTTCCAGAAGCAGTGGCATGTCCGCGCGGGCGGCGAGAGCTCGCGACGCGCGCCGGTCATCGCGCTCCAGCACGACGATCTCCACGCCTCGCACCCAGCAGCGGCGCCGCAGCTCGTCTACCCCTGAGGCCAGCCGCGGTCGCAGGCGCACGTACGCAAGCACCTCACCCGTCGTCTGCTCGCGTAGCAGGAGCGCCTGCTCGCCGGCGGCGACTGTCCGCTCGACCTCAGGAAGCTGGTCGTCTCCATCCACGGGCGGCTCCAGGCGCAGCCGTCTGCCGCTCACCGTGGCGCTGACGCCGCGTCCGTCGAACTCGACGTCCTCCGGCGGCGGTCCTCCAAGCCGCGGCAGCGCCCGGCCCCATGGTGCATCGGAGGAGGTTGCCAGCGCCGAGACGAGCTCGGCGAGCTCCGGGCGGGTCCGCTCGCCGGCAGCGATCACCTGACTCTGCTCGAGGCCCGCGCTGAGGACACGCGGACCGTCGATCACCAGCACGTCGGGCAGGCGGATCTGGCGGCCCTGGCGCGTTCCGACCACGGTCACGCCCGTACGCAGAACGCGCGCCGAGGCACCCACATCGGCCGCCTCGGCTCCGATCACCGCGACGCGCGGATTGACCAGCAAGAGGCCCGTGAACAGAGCCCCCAGCGATCGCAGCCGAGTCGCGTGGAGGATCGCGTAGGCCACGGCGGCGGGCCCGATCAGAGTCAGGTAACGATAGAGGTGATCGGGCCTGGGCTCGGCCGGACGAGGCTGCGGGGCCCAGCCGGCGTCTCCCTTCAATTCCACGATCAGCGGGCCGCGGATCACGGTGGCGCCGGCGGGCACCTCGGCGCCGGGCATGATCCCGTCGGGCAGGCCGTCTGCGCCGGCGACGGTTCCCATACCTTCGATCACCCGCCCGGTGAGTGGTACGCGGGAGCCGGCTTCGAGCTTCACCACGGCGCCGGGCTGGGCGTCATCGACCCCCTCCAGCCGTCGCTCGTAGTCCTCCCAAGCATCCCGCCGGGCCCGTGCCTCGGTGAAGAACCGCAACGCTCCCGCGCCCGTCACCAAGAGGCCGAGCGGTGAACCCGACAGCGTCAGCGAAGCGATCGTCGCACCGCCAAGAAGGAGCTGCGCGCGGTCGCGACCCACGAGGCGCCGTAACCCATCCCGCACCGGCGGGGCGCCGTCGATCAGCCCCAACGCGCCGGCCACCGCCGCCGGCGCCCTGGCCGCCTCCGCTCCCGGAGGCCCGCCGAGCGCGTTGCGAGCCGTGACCACGCCCAAGCCCAGCAGCGACCCGATCACGCGGGCGCCACTCTGTACCACGGGTGCGGGGTCGAGCGGGTGGCCGGGATGGTCCTCGCCAGGCTCAGGAGGCAACTCGACCTGGGAGATGTCAGCGAGCAGACCCTGGATCGAGGTCACCCGCCCCGAGAACTCGACTAGCACGCGCCCCGTCGTGGCGCTGGCGACCGCGCGCGCCACCTCAGGCCGACGCTCGAGGATCTGAACCACCTTGCGTGCAAGCTGGGGATCGCGGTCGATCCCGCGGACAGCGATCCGCGCACGCCCAAACCTGCCCGCGTGCTCACGCAGGATCCCGGAGACGGCGCTGGCCGCAGCACGGGTCCGCCGCCGGCGGCCCTCGTCTGCCCCTTGACGGCGATCGGCCTCCGACCGGTGGCTCTGTGGGGCGCCGCTTCGTGTGACACGGGGTACGCCGGGGTCACCGTGGACATCGCCCGCCGTCTGGCGTCGCGCGAGCCGCTCGGTGATCGTCGCCAGCAGCTCCTCCTCGTCGACCTTTTCGGTCCTAAGCAGAAGCAGGGCGTTCCTGGTCGAAGCCCGCACCGAGGCGTCCTGGACCTCGGGGATGGCCGTCAGCGCTTGCTCGACCGCCTCCTGATGCCGACCATCCCATCCCGAGAGGTGCAGGCGCAGACGCCCGGCGCTCGAGCGCACGACTCGGGGGCGTTCGGCACTCATCAACCGGCGCCAGCTCTCAGAAGGCGAGCCCTACTCGTCGCTTGTATCGCGCGGGCGCCTGCTCCGGGTCCGCGCCTCAGCCACGATGTCCTCCACCTCTTCGCGAACGCGCCCGGCTACGCTGTTCACCAGCCGTGAGCCGTCTCTCACCAGTCGCTCGACGAGCTCCTCCGCGCGCTTCTCGGCGGGATCCTGGCGCGAGTCCGAGTTCCTGCCGGCACTCATGAACTCGACGAGCCACCCTTAGCCCGCGCGCTGCGCGAGCCCGAGCTGGCGGAGGCGCTAGCCGTCCTGCTACGCGAAGGCCCGCCACCGGAGCCGTTCGAGCTGACCTGGCTGCGAACACCCCGACTGGCGCCGCGCGCGGCGCCGGCGACCACGTCGCCTGCCTTCAGCACGCCGGCAACACCCAGCACTGCTCCCCGCCTCAGCGTCTCGCGGGTGCGTGGAGAGAAGACGGCCGCCGTCGCCGCGGCCACAAATGCCGATTCGGTGCTGAATACGTCGTCTAGTCCCATCGTCGTAAAGCTCCTCTCGTCTTGTCGAGATTTCGCTACCCCGGTCGCTAGAAGACAAACCGCCGGGGCAGCGCCTAGACGTCGATCGGGCATCCTCGCAGACGGCGGCCGGGGAGCCGGTCGCACCCGCCGGCCGGCGAGTAATCACTTTGGCGCTCGGGCGTGTAGCCTCGCGCGCCATGTTCTACGACGAGGACGCCGACCTACACCAGCTCGACGGCAAGACGGTCGCGATCATCGGCTACGGCTCACAGGGCCACGCCCACGCGCTGAACCTGAGGGACTCGGGAGTCTCGGTGCTAGTCGGATTGCGCTCGTCGTCCCCGAGCGTCGCCAAGGCGCGCGAGCACGGACTGGAGGTGCTCGAACCCGCCGACGCCGCCAGCCAGGGCGACGTGGTGACGATGCTCGTGCCCGACGAGCTCCACCGCCAGGTGTGGGAATCCGGCGTCGGCGACGGGATCGCGCCCGGCAACATGCTGATGTTCAGTCACGGCTTCTCGATCCATTACCAGGAGATCACCCCCCCGCCTGAAGTGGACGTGTCGCTGGTGGCTCCCAAGGGGCCGGGGCATCTGTTGAGACGCCAGTACCTGGAGGGGTCCGGCGTTCCGGCGCTGGTCGCCGTGCAGCAGGATGCGAGCGCCAAGGCGCTCGAGGTGGCGCTCGCCTATGCCAAAGGAATCGGTTGCACGCGCGGCGGAGTGATCGAGACGACGTTCAAGGACGAGACCGAGACCGACCTGTTCGGGGAGCAGGCCGTCCTGTGTGGCGGCGTCACCGAGCTCGTGCGCGCCGGGTACGAGACGCTGGTTGACGCCGGTTACGACCCGCGCCTGGCGTACTTCGAGTGCCTGCACGAGCTGAAGCTGATCGTCGATCTGATGTACGAAAAGGGGATCGCGGGCATGCGCTATTCGATCTCCAACACCGCCGAATACGGCGACATGACTCGGGGCTCACGGGTGATCAGCGAGGAGTCCAGGCGGGCCATGAAAAGGCTGCTGGCCGAGATCCAGTCGGGCGACTTCGCCCGTGAGTGGATCGCTGAGAATCGCGCCGGCCAGGAGAACTTCAAGCGTATGCGCGAAGAGCAGTCCGGTCACCAGGTCGAGGTGGTGGGCAAGGAGCTGCGGGCCGAGATGGACTGGATCGACACCGAGTTCCACGAGTAGCTTCGCGTGTGCACCCTGGGAGGGACCTGCGCTTCGCGCGAGTCCCCCCAGCATGCATCACCCTCCGCGGCTCATTCAGGGCCCGATACACTTTGCTTCGCCGTCGCGACTGGCGCCATGAGATGGAGTGACACCATCGGGAAGCGGCGGCGCGTAACAAGGCCGCGCGCCTGGGCATGTAGACCCCGCTAACTTCGAGGTGCCCACATGACCCAGACTCTCCTCAAGATCCCCGAGCAGCTCAAACCGGTCGACGGACGCTTCGGTTCCGGTCCCTCGCGCGTTCGCCCGGAGCAGCTCGAGCACCTGGCAGACGCCGGATCGTCGGTGATCGGCACCTCGCACCGCCAGCAGCCGGTCAAGCAGCTCGTCGCACAGATCCGTTCGGGACTGCGTGAGCTGTTTGCGCTGCCCGACGACTACGAGGTGGCGCTCGGCAACGGCGGCACCACCGCGTTCTGGGACGCCGCCGCCTGCGGGCTGGTGCGCGAGCGCGCGGTCCATCTCGCCTATGGGGAATTCAGCTCCAAGTTCGCGGCCTGCACGCTGGGGGCGCCGTTTCTGGCCGACCCGATCGTGCTTGAGACCGCCCCTGGCGACGCTCCCGAACCCGCCGCGGACCCCGAGGCGGACGTCATCGCCTGGGCTAACAACGAGACCTCGACTGGCGTCATGGTGCCTGTCATACGTCCCACCGGCGCGGAGCGAGCGCTGGTGCTGATCGACGCCACCTCCGCCGCGGGCGGCCTTCCCGTTGACGTCCGGGAGGCCGACGTCTATTACTTCGCGCCGCAGAAGGGATTCGCCTCTGACGGTGGTCTATGGCTGGCGCTGCTCAGCCCTGCAGCGCTGGAGCGGATCGAGACGATTGACGCCGAGCGGCCCACCGCCGGACCGGCGCGCTGGATCCCCGAGTTCCTCTCGTTGCGCGCAGCGCTCGAGAACTCGATCAAGGACCAGACCTACAACACACCGGCGATCGCGACGCTGTTCCTACTGGCGGACCAGATCGAGTGGATGCTCGCGGGAGGCGGGCTGACCGCGATGGTGCAGCGCACGACGGCATCCTCCACCCATCTCTACGAGTGGGCCTCCGGACATCCGCACGCGACACCGTTCGTCGAGGATCCCCGCAAGCGATCCCTCGTGGTGGGGACGATCGATTTCGATGACCAGGTGGACGCCGCCGGCCTGGCGGCGACGCTCAGGGCCAATGGCATCGTTGACGTCGAGCCCTACCGCAAGCTGGGACGCAACCAGCTGCGAGTGGGCATGTTCCCCGCCACCGACCCTGCAGACGTGCAGGCGCTGACGGCCTGCGTCGACTGGGTACTGGAACGAAGTTTGTGAGCGCCGCAACCGCCACGGCGGCTTCCAATGTGGCGCTGCGGCAGCGGGTTCTCGTCGCGGAGAAGATCGGCGACTCCGGGATCGAGCTGCTCCGGGAGCACTTCGATGTCCAGATCGGCACGGACTGGAGCCGGGAGGAGCTGGCCGACCGAATCGGAGACTTCGACGCGATCCTGATCCGTTCCGCGACGAAGCTAGACGCCGAGCTCTTGGGTAAGGCCAAGCGGCTGCGAGCCGTCGGCAGGGCCGGCGTTGGGGTGGATAACGTCGATGTCCCTGCGGCCACCCAGCGGGGCATTGTGGTGGCGAATGCTCCGCAGTCGAACGTCATAACGGCGGCGGAGCACACGATGGCCCTGCTGCTGGCGTTGGCTCGCAACATCCCCCAAGCCCATGCTTCGCTGACCGGCGGCGCATGGGAGCGCTCCAAGTTCTCGGGCGTCGAGCTGCACCAGAAGACGCTTGGCATCCTCGGCTTCGGACGCATCGGGCAGCTGGTCGCCCAGCGCGCCCGAGGATTTGGCATGCGGGTCGTGGCATTCGATCCGTTCGTCGCGGCGGAGCGCTTCCGAGAGCTGGGGGTTGAGCAGGCTTCATCATCCGATGACGTTTACGCCGTGGCGGACTTCCTCACGCTCCATTTGCCCAAGACCCCGGAGACCGAAGGCTGGCTGGACGCGGAGGCGCTGTCCAAGTGCAAGGACGGGGTCCGAGTGCTGAACGTCGCCCGTGGCCCACTGGTGGTGGAGGACGACCTCAAGGCGGCGCTTGACTCCGGCAAGGTCGCTGGCGCGGCGCTCGACGTGTTCAACTCCGAGCCGGTCACACAGCATCCCCTGTTCGATTATCCGAACGTGATCGTCACCCCTCACCTCGGGGCCTCCACCGCCGAGGCGACAGACCGCGCCGGGTATCAGGCCGCCGAGCAGGTGGTGGCTGCGCTTACAGGTGGTGTCGTCTCAAGCGCGGTCAACGTACCCGCGATCTCGAGCGAGGACATGGAGGCGCTGGGGCCGTTCGTGCCGCTGTGCCGAGGGCTCGGGAGGATCGCCATCGCGCTAGCCGAGGGCTCCTCGGTGGACCGTGTGCAGACCGAGTTTTTAGGTCGAATCGCTGAGCGCGATACGCGACTGCTCTCGATCCATGTGCTGCTGGGCCTCCTGCGCGGTCACACCGAGGAGGAGATCAACGAGGTGAACGCCCCGGCGCTGGCCGAGCAGCGAGGAATTGAGGTGGGTGAGACCAAGCGGACGGTGGCGCGCGATTACACAGACCTGGTGCGAGTCGCGGTCACCAGCGGCGAGGACCAGGTCCGCGTGGTTGGCACGCTGATCGGGCGCCGCAACCGCCCCCACCTGCTCGAGGCCTGGGGCCAGCGCTTCGACGTGCAGCTCGAACAGCACGTCACGCTGTTTCGCTATCAGGACGTGCCTGGAATGATCGGGCGCGTGGGCACGATCTTCGGCAGGCATGGGATCAACATCGTCTCCGCGGCGGTCGGTCGCCAGCCTGACGAAGGCCAGCACGGCGCCGACCGAGCGCTGGCGGCGATGGTCATCACCACCGACGCGCCGGTGCCGGGAGCCGTGCTCGACGAGATCGTCTCCGGCGGCGGCTTCGTGACGGGCCGCACCGTCAGCCTGTAGCGCCGGGCGCCGCCGGCTCGGTGGTTTGCCGCGAGCGTCGGGGGCTTTCCGCGAGCGTCGCCGCTTGTGGGGGCCGGGTGCCGCGAGCGTCGGAGGATCGCGGGTGATCGGTGCCGCGAGCGTCGGAGGATCTCGGAGGACGGGTGCCGCGAGCGTCGGAGGATCTCGGGTGAAGGGTGCCGCGAGCGTCGGAGGATCTCGGGTGGCGGGTGCCGCGAGCGTCGGACGATCTCGGAGCCCACTGGGAAGCCTCGGCGATTGAGCGAACCATATGGACGCTTAACCGCCGACCCTCACGCCGCAGGCCCTAGGTTCGCTGAGACCGCGCCGCCGCCGCGGGCGCCGCCGCCCCGGACGCGCCGCCTCGCCCGCCAAAGCGCGCCGCCGTCCCGACGCGCCGCCCCGGACGCGCCGCGTCGCCCGCCCAAAGCGCGCCGCCGTCCCCTGGGACCCTTGACCCGCGCGCCCCTTGCACCCGCGCAAGGCGTTGCTAGTCTGCGCCGTAGATGGCGCTCGCACTCGACATTGCAGCACCTCCGCGGACCATCCAGGTCCGCGATTTGAGACGGTCGGTCGACCTCCAGTCGCCCTTCACCGCTCGCGCTGCGCGCTCGCTTCTTCTCCTCCCCCTTCGGGGGGAATAGCGCGCCGGCGGCCGCACGTAGCCGCACACCAGCACGAGAAGAAGCCAGTCGAGAAACCGAGAAGGAGCGAGATGACCACACACCCTGATCCGAAGCGAGTACTGATCTTCGACACGACGCTGCGAGACGGCGAGCAGTCGCCTGGGATCTCGTTGAATATGCACGAGAAGCTCGAGATCGCACAGCAGCTGGCGCGGTTGGGCGTGGACGTGATCGAGGCCGGCTTCCCGATCACATCACCCGGTGACTACGAGGCGGTCCAACTCATCTCCCGGGAAGTGGAGGGTCCGGTGATCGCCGCGCTCGCCCGGACCCACGTGGCCGATATCGATGCCGCCTGGGGCGCGGTCAGAGAGGCCGAGCGCCCCAGGATTCACACGTTCATCTCGACGTCGGATATCCACATCCGCCATCAGCTGAAGACCACGCGCGAGGACGTGCTGGGACAGGCCCGTGCAGCGGTGGCACACGCCAAGGAATACGTCGAAGACGTCGAGTTCTCGCCGATGGACGCAACGCGCGCCGACATCGAGTTCACGGCGGACGTCTGCCGGCTGGCTGTCGAGGAGGGCGCCACGACGATCAACATCCCAGACACCGTTGGCTACGCGATGCCGCATGAGTACGCCTCCTACCTCGAGCGACTCTATGAGCTTCTGCCGAGGCTTCACGATGTCGTCGTCTCGGTCCACTGCCACGACGATCTGGGGCTGGCGGTGGCCAATTCGTTTGCCGGCCTGCGCGCAGGCGCCAGGCAGGTTGAGTGCGCGGTAAACGGAATCGGCGAGCGCGCCGGCAACGCCTCGCTTGAGGAGATCGTGATGCTGTTGCACACCCGGCAAGCGGATGTCGGTCTGTACACAGGCGCCAACACGCGTGAGATCGCGCGGACCTCGCGGCTGGTCTCGCGGCTGACCGGCTACCCGGTGCAGCCGAACAAGGCGATCGTGGGCCGCAACGCGTTCGCCCACGAGTCGGGAATCCACCAGGACGGCGTACTCAAGGAACGCAGCACCTACGAGATAATGGACGCCACGACGGTTGGGCTGGACGCGAACTCGATCGTGCTTGGCAAACACTCCGGGCGCCACGCCCTGCAGCAGGCGTTGGCGGAGCTGGGCTATCCGCTGTCGGGCCAGACGCTGAACACGGCGTTCAAGCGCTTCAAGGAGATCGCGGACAAGAAAAAGCAGGTCACGGCGCTCGATCTCGAGGCGCTGGTGACCGACGAGCTTCGTGAGGCGGTAACCGTCTATCAGCTCGAGTGGTTCGACGTAGAGGCGTCCTCGCGCCGCCCGCCGCACGCCACAGTCGGCGTACGGACGCCGGAGGGCGATGAGGTCACGGGCGCGTTTACCGGCGACGGGCCGGTCGACGCCATCTTCCGGGCGATCAACGCGGCCACTGGCAGCGACGCGCGCCTGCGCGAGTTTCGCGTCGATGCGGTCACCGGCGGCCAGGACGCCCTCGGCGAGACGTCGGTCGTGCTCGAGCTGGGCAGCGCCACCTCCGGTGCAGAGCCGGTTGTCGGTTCTGGTCAGGGCGTCTCGACCGACATCCTCGAGGCGGCGGGGCGCGCCTACGTGCGGGCGCTTTCCAACGCCGTCAGGCGGCGGGAAGTGGCGGCAGAGCAGGCGAGCGAGCTCACGGAGTCGGTCGCGGCCTCCTGAGCTCCAGGCGGCCGGACCTCTCTTAACCGCTGAGCAACAGCATCAGCTACGTACGTGATAACGTACGCACGTATGCTGGAGGTCCGTACCGATGGCGCGCTCAACACCGGCCAGCCACGTTCAGAGCGCGGCGACGGTCCCCGCGAGGACGCCGCCTCGCCGGCGCCAACGACGCCGAGGGTGGCAAGCGCGATACGAGACGGCGGCGGTGCGGTTGGACCTCGCATCCGGGCATTGCGCGAGGCGATGTCAATGTCGCTTCGCGATCTGTCGGAGCGCTCTGGCGTGAGCGCGCCGATGCTCTCGCAGGTAGAGCGTGGCGAGACCAGTCCCACGCTCCAGGTCGCCTCACGGATCGCAGCGGGCCTCGAGCTGCGGCTCAGTCAGCTGCTGCGCCTGGACGAGGACGGCGCCGTGACCGTGGTGCGCCTCTCGGAGCGGCGCAAGGGCCCGAGCCGCCCGAATAGCGGCCACAGCTATGAGATCATGACTCCACCGCTGCCCGGGCAGCGCGCCGAGCTCTCGCGCCACACGCTGACCCCGCGGGCGGCAACGGGCGGGCGGGGGGACCCGCCGATGCACGAGCCGGGCAGCCGGGAGACGGCACTGGTCGAATCAGGCTCGGTCGAGCTGCACTGCGACGGCGCCCGGTACGTGCTCCAGCGGGGCGACTGCGTGACCTTCGACGCCGATTTGCCCCACCACTTCGAGAACCCCTCGGAAGATCAGGACGCCGTGCTGCTGGCCGTGGTCAGCGCCGGCCTCAGGAGGAGCTGAATGCCGGAGCCGAGGAGGAGCTGAATGCCGGAGCCGAGGAGGAGCTGAATGCCGGAGCCGAGGAGGAGCTGAATGCCGGAGCCGAGGAGGAGCTGAATGCCCGATAGACCGAGGACCCTGTTCGAGAAGATCTGGGACGCCCACGAGGTGGCCCCAGGTCTGCTCTACGTCGATCTGCACCTCGTCCACGAGGTCACGAGCCCGCAGGCATTCGACGGCCTGCGCCTCGCCGGCCGCAAGGTCAGGCGCCCGGACCGCACCGTGGCGACCGCGGATCACAACGTGCCCACGGACGGCACGCCGGTCGCCGCGCGCATCCGCGACGAGCTGAGCCGCGTACAGGTGGAGACGCTTGAGCGAAACTGCCAGGAATTTGAGATCCCTTTGTACTCGCTCGGTTCTGATCGCCAGGGGATCGTGCATGTGATCGGCCCCGAGCTGGGTGTCAGCCAACCGGGGATGACGATCGTCTGCGGCGACTCCCACACGGCGACTCATGGCGCCTTCGGGGCGCTGGCGTTCGGGATCGGGACCAGCGAGGTCGAGCACGTGCTCGCCACCCAGTGCCTCGTTCAGTCAAGGCCCCGCTCGATGCGAGTCCGCTACGAGGGCTCGACCGGCTTCGGCGTCACGGCCAAGGATTTGATCCTTCAGACGATCGGGCAGATCGGAGTCGACGGCGCCGTGGGACACGTCGTCGAGTACGCCGGCGAGGCCATTGAATCGCTCTCCATGGAGGGCCGAATGACGATCTGCAACATGACGATCGAGGCCGGCGGTCGCGCGGGCATGGTGGCCCCGGACGACACCACGTTCGAATGGGTCATGGGGCGGCCCGGGGCCCCGGCGGAGCTTCCCGACGAGTGGCTGGAGCTCAAGACCGACCGGGGCGCGAAGCTTCGACAAGGAGGTCACGGTCGACGCCGGCGCGATTAGCCCGATGGTCACGTGGGGAACGAACCCAGGGATGGTAATCCCCGTTACCGAGGCCGTGCCGGACCCCCGCTCGGAGCAGGATGAGCGCGCACTTCATTACATGGCGCTCGAACCGGGAACTCCGATCGAGGAGATCAAGCTCGACCGGGTGTTCATCGGCTCGTGCACCAATTCCAGGATCGGCGACCTCCGTGCCGCCGCGAAGATGATCAACGGTCACCGCGTGGCCGATGGGGTCTACGCGATGGTCGTGCCGGGGTCCCAGCAGGTCAAGGCGCAGGCCGAGCGCGAGGGTCTGGACGAGGCATTCAAACGCGCAGGGTTCGACTGGCGCGGCGCCGGCTGTTCGATGTGTCTGGGCATGAACCCCGACATCGCGGCGCCAGGCGAGCGCGTGGCCTCCACTTCCAACCGGAACTTTGAAGGCCGGCAGGGAAGAGGGGCCCGGTCGCATCTCGTCTCGCCGCAGATGGCAGCGGCGGCCGCGCTGACCGGGCATTTCGTCGACATCAGAGAGTGGGAGGGCGCGTCCCAGGCCCGGGAGGGCGCGTCCCAGGCCAGGGAGGGCGCGTCCCAGGCCCGGGAGGGCGCGTCCCAGGAGGTGCCCAAGTGAGAGCGATCGAGACCATCACGGGTCGCGTTTCGGTGCTCGACCGCGACGACGTGGATACGGACCAGATCATTCCCAAGCAGTTCCTCAAGCGCGTGGAGCGGACTGGTTTCGGAGAATTTCTGTTCTTCGACTGGGCTCAGGAGCCCGGATGGGAGTTGCCCAAGAACCCAATCCTCGTCGCGGGGCGGAACTTCGGCTGCGGCTCGAGCCGCGAGCACGCGCCCTGGGCGCTTGAGGACTACGGCTTCCAGGCAATCATCGCCCCGAGCTTTGGCGACATCTTCCGCTCCAACTGCACGAAGATCGGCCTGCTGCCGGTGCAGCTGAGCCGCGACGCATGTGCTTCGATCGCACAAGCGGCCGAAGCACAAGTCGATCTGAATGAACAGGAGGTCCGCTGGCGGGCCCACAGCCCGGAGGGCTGGGTCGGCCGCGAGCGGTTCGAGATCGATGCCGAGACCAAGCACCGGCTGCTGAGCGGGCTTGACGACATCGCGCTGACGCTCGAGCAGTGCGAGGTGATCGACGCTTACGAGCGCGAGCGCCAGCGCCCCGGACCGGTGACGACGGCGCTATGAGCGCCCCGGACCGGTGACGACGGCGCTATGAGCGCCGCGGACGGCTGACGACGGCGCCGTGAGCGCCTTCCGGGCAATGACCGTCGCGCTGTGAGCTCGGCTCCGCAGCGCGACTGGGACGCGGGCACCTACGACCGCATCTCCGACCCGCAATTCCACTGGGCGCTCGAGCAGCTGGAGCGTCTGCCGCTGAGCGGCGACGAGGTCGTCCTCGACGCGGGGTGCGGCTCGGGACGAGTCACGGCGGAACTGGCAAAGCGTCTTCCGCACGGGCGCGTCTACGGGGTCGACGCCGCCCCGTCGATGGTCGAGCATGCGCGGGCCGCGCTGCGCGATCGGGCCACGGTCCTCTGCCAGGACCTGGTGGAGCTCGAGCTGCCCGAGCCCGTCGACGCGGTGTTCTCGAACGCCACCTTCCACTGGATACATGACCACCCCGGACTGTTTCAGGCGCTTCACCGGACGATGAAGCCAGGCGCCCGGCTCGTAGCTCAGTGTGGCGGACGGGGCAACATCGACGCCTTCCGCCGGACGGCCGACGAGGCGGCGGCCGAGGAGCGGTTCGCCCCATACTTCGCGGGCTGGCGGCGACCCTGGAACTACGCCGGCGCCGAGGAGACTGCGGAGCGGCTCCACAGTGCCGGCTTCGACGAGGTTCGGACCTGGCTCGAGCCCAAGCGTGTCGAACCGCAACGGGCGTTCGTGCAGACCGTTTGTCTGGTCCGCCATCTGGACCCGCTGCCAGAAGCGCTGCGCGAGGCGTTCGTCGATCGCGTGCTCGAGCGGACCGAGACGCCGCTGGTGCTGGATTACGTGCGGCTCAACATGACCGCCCGTACGGGCTGAGACCGCGGGGCGCGGGTCGCCCTGACCTCCCAGTGCCGCTGAGCCCGGCTAGGTGGCCGGCCCTCCGGATCCGGCCAGACGCCTAGCCCCGGATCTAGGCCGGTTCTGGCGCCACGGGCCGCGCCAGTGCCCAGAAGATCATCAACCCCGCGAACACCAGCATCCCGAGGCCGGCCCACAGATCGACGTTGATGCCCGCCGCCTTGTTCTTGACGTGCTCCGAGCCGACGATTCCCAGGATTACGAGGATCAGGCCGTACACAGTGAACAGACCGCCGATCAGGCGGCGGATGTCGAAGCGGTTCGCAGCACGCTTCGCTTCGATCTCTTCCTCGTCGCTGCGGCCCACAGGCGGCATCGCGTCGGGTTTGGATTCAGAGGTGAATGGCTGTCTGGGTTCGGCCATGGACTAGATGAAGATTATGTTGAGCGCTACGACCAAAGCGATCGCCACGCCGCCGAGCAGGGCCGGCGAACGCCACCACAGCTCGTCGCGCGGATCCGGATTGACTTCCCTCTCCTCCGTGCGGGTCAGGCCCCACACCAGTCCGCGCAGCTCCTCGTCCGGCTTGGGGCGGGTCACCAGCGACACGGCGACGAGCACCACGGCGCCCACCACGAACGCCCAGATCGCCTGCCAGAAGCTCGCGCTGAGCGCCGAGCCAAAGTGGAAGATGACGTGGTAGGCGGCGAGGCGATTGACGGCATAGGCCGTGGCGGTACCCGCCACGAGGCTCCAAAAGCCGCCCCATGCGGTCGCTCGGCGCCAGAACATGGCCACGATGAACGTCGCGAACAGCGGCGCGTTGAAGATCGAGAACAGCGTCTGGATGTAATTCATGATGTTCGAGTAGCCCTCGGCTACAAAGGCCGTGCCGACCGAGATGATCACGCCGCCGATCGTCACCAGGCGCCCCATGCGCAGGTAGAACGCAGAGTCGCGGTCCTTCCAGACGTACGACTGGATGATGTCGTAGGTGACGACCGTGTTGAACGCCGTCACGTTCGCCGCCACCCCCGCCATGAAGGCGGCGAGCAAGCCGGCCACCGCGACCCCAAGCATCCCCTCCGGGAAGTACTGCCCGATGAGGTGCGGGATCGCGGTGTTGTACTGATTGCCGACGGCCTTGCCGACGCCCAGGCCATGAACCGTGATCAGGGCCATCAGGCCCGGCAGGATGATGATCGCCGGCAGGAAGATCTTGGGGTAGGCGCCGATCAGCGGAGTACGCCGAGACGCCGAGAGGTTGCGCGCCGAGAGCGCCCGCTGGACCTCGGCGAAGTTGGTCGTCCAGTAACCGAAGCCGAGCACGAAGCCCAACCCGAACACCACCCCGATCCAGCTCGACATCAGGGGGTTGGTCGGGTGGTGGATGCTCAGCCCGCGCCAGGCGTGCAGACCGGCCGAGCCGAGCTTCGTCATGTGCTTCACCTTGTTCTCGATGCCGTGGATGCCGCCCAGGGCGTGCAGTCCGATCAGGGTCAGCGGCAACAGCGCGGCCACGATCACGAAGAACTGCAGGACCTCGTTGTAGACGGCCGAGGTCAGACCGCCGAGCGTCAGATACACCAGCACGATCGCCGCCGCCACGAGGATCGCGGTCGGGATCGCCCAGCCGAGCAGCAAGTGCAAGATCAGCGCCAGCGCATACAGGTTCACGCCGCTGATCAAAACGGTGGCGACGGCGAACGTGATCGCGTTGAAGGCATGCGCAGCCTCGCCGAAGCGCAGCCTGAGGTACTCGGGCACGGAGCGGACCTTGGCGCCGTAGTAGAAGGGCATCATCACCAGCCCGAGGAAAACCATCGCCGGGACCGCGCCGACCCAGTAGTAGTGAACCGCGGGAACGCCGTACTGCGCGCCGTTGGCCGACTGTCCGAGGATCTCTAGCGCCCCGAGGTTGGCGGCGATAAAGGCCAGCCCCGTGATCCAGGCCGGCAGCGATCGCCCGGAGAGAAAGAAGTCGAGGTCGGTCTTGATCGATAGCCGAGCGACGAAGCCGATTCCCAGAACGACGACGAAGTAGATCGCGATGATCACATAATCGATCGTGCTGGGATGCAGCCTCAGCATGGCGCAACACCTTCTACCCGTTTAGAGCACGTCGAAGCAGCCGTAGATCGTGAACAGCGGATTGACCACGCTTTGGCCGCGGGCGTCGCGCATCGTCTGCTGCCCCACGAACGACGGCGGCGCAGTCGCCTTGTAGCACCCGTCGGAGCTCACGCTGACGTCGTAGGTGACGGGCGTCTGCGCGAACGGATTGGCTCCCGATTGCGGAGTGAAGACCGTCACCGTGCAGCTCCAGTCGCCGGGTCCGGTGGGAGTGCTCGCGTGCCGGGCACATGCCGTCTGCAAGCTCAGCCTCGCGCCGGGGGGCACGTCGCGGCCGACAAGGCGCTGCTGGAGCACCGTGAGCTGGTCGAAGGCGGGCGCCAGCGAGGCGCGCAGCCGGCGGGCGGTGACGCCGGTTGGTCCCCAGCCGCCGGCGACCGCCAGCAGCGCTATGACCGCCGCGAAGGCCACAACGATCCTGGCCGGCATGACCCACCCGGGCCTGCGCGTGACGGGCGTGCCGGCGAAGTCGCGGGCACGCAGCATCAGCCACGCGGCGGTCACACTGGCCACGATCCAGGCAAGGGCGACCAGACAACCGGCGATCACCGGGCCGTAGAACGGATGCGCGACGAACAGCGGATGCCAGTCGCCAACCGCCGAGCTGAGCAGCAGCGTGTGCATCCACACCCCGGAGCCGATCAGCAACAGCAACTGCATGGCCAGCCCGGCGATGCTGGGCCCGACCACGCCCACGATCCCGTTGCGGGCGGCGATCGAGAGCAGCAGCGCCAGCGCGGTGAAGGCCAGCGTCGGCAGCAGGCACAAGGCCCAGCTCGCCAGCACCAGCGCCAGGCACTTGCCCGGCGACAGCAGTGTCCCGGAGAGGCCGACCAGCGACTGGTCGCCGATGAACAGGAGCCCGGCCAGCAGGCTCGATACCGCCAGCAGCGCCACCAGTGCGAGCGAGTACGCGCTGGCGGCGAGCAGCTTGCCGGCGAACAGCTCGCGACGCGTGCGCGAGCGCGTGAGGACGCTCTTCCAGGTCCCGTATCGGTCCTCGGAGGAGAAGACGTCTCCGGCGACGATGCCGGCCATCAGTGGAAAGCCCCACGACCCCGCAAAGCCCAGCACGACTAGCGGTAGCGCAAAGCCCGAGCTGTGGACCCAGACGCCGAACAGCGTGTCGGCCGGACTGGCGCTCTGGCCGCTGAGCACCGCAGCGAAGGCGAACGGGCCGAGCAGGCAGACCAGCGCCAAGAGGCGCGTCGAGAGCTGCGCCTGAAGCTTGCGGCTCTCGGCCCGAAACGCGCTGGAGATCCCCGCACGGGAGAGAGGGCCGCGGCGAGCGGGCGACTGTCGCTCGGCTGTGGCCCGCTGCGTGTCGATGGCGGTCATCGCTCGGCTGTGGCCTCGGTCACGCGCTCCTCGAGCAAGCCCCTTTCGTCGAGAGGATGGTCGCTGGTCAGGGCAAAGAACATCGACTCCAGCGGGCTCATCAGCAACTCGAGCCGGCGGATCGAGATTCCCGCCTCACCGAGACCGACGGTGTAGGGATCGAGCGTGCCCTCGCGCGCCCGCACCGTCAACCCGTCCGCCGGCGCGGCCGAGCCGCGAACGCCTGGGAAGCGGTCGGCGAGCTCGAGCGCCCGCGCGTCGTCGCTCGTTCGCATGACGTACGCCGAAGCCGGGGCCTGTGCCCGCAGGCGCGTGGCGCTGCCGTCCCACACTGCCTGTCCACGACGCAGAATCGTGAACGAATCGCATATTCCCTCCACCTCGCCTATCTGGTGGCTCGAGACGAGTACCGCCGTCCCCGACGCGACGAGCTCGCGGATCAGTGCCCGTACGTCACGGGCTCCCGCGGGATCGAGGCCGCTGGTGGGCTCGTCCAGCAGCAGCAGCCGCGGCGCGCGCAGCAGCGCGGCGGCGATCCCCAGGCGCTGACGCATCCCGGTCGAGTAGCCGCTGAGGCGGTCCTCGGCGCGCTTCTCGAGGCCGACGCGCTCGAGCGCCGAAGCGACGCGCCCGTGGGCCGGGGGCCCGTCGAGCTCGGCGAGAATTTCGAGGTTGGCGCGGCCGGTGAGGTAGGGGTAGAAGCTCGGGTCCTCGACGAAACCGGCGACGCCCTCGAGCGCTACTTCCACCGTGGGGTCAGAGCGCCTGCCGAACAGCTCGACCCAGCCGGCGTCCGGGCGCACGAGCCCGAACAGCAGACGCAGCAGCGTCGTCTTGCCGGCGCCGTTGGGTCCTAACAGCCCCCGCACCTCGCCTTCCTCCACGACCAGGTCGACGTTCTCGACCGCGCGGGTCTGTGCAAAGCGCTTCACGAGGCCACTCGCGCGCACGGCGGGCACGCGCGCGGACTATAGGCGCTGCGAGAGCCTTGCGGCGCCGGCCCTACGCTCGGCTATAGCCCACGGCACCGCCTCATACGCTCGGCTTTGGCGCGGCCGCTCATACGCCCGGCTGATGCCAAGATCAACCCTGGGGTGGACGACGGCGCACAGGCCGGCGTGCACAATGGCCGAGTGCCGATCTCGGTTGACGCAGTCTTCGAGTCGCTGGCCCGCTTTGTCGTCCGCTTCCGGGTGGCGATCGTGATCTTCTGGTTGCTAGTGGCGATCGTCACGAGCGCGACGATGCCCTCGCTCGGCAGCGAGGTCAACAACAACAACAGCGCGTTTCTGCCCTCGAGCGCTCCAAGCCAGAAGGCGGCGAACCTCGCCACGCCGGTGCTCGGCGGCGGCGCCAACGGCAGGATCAGCGACATCACGATCATCGCCTCTCGCTCCACTCCGCTGACCGCTGCAGACCTGGCGGCGATCGCCCGCGAAGCCTCGCTGGCCCAGGGAGTCCAGAGCGTGCAGTCGGTCAGGGAGTCGGGGATCTCGTCGGACCGCGAAGCGGCGACGATCAGGGTTCGGGTGGTGCTCAGCGCCAACGACATCGCCAAGGACAAGACGATCGTCGACTCGCTTCAGAGCACGTTCGCCCGCGCGAACCCTCCGGCAGGGCTGCAGATGCATCTCGCTGGTCAGGTGGCCACCGCGGTCGCCAACCAGGCGAGCTCGAACAAGGCCGGAAGGCAGGTGCAGACCTTCTCGCTGCTGTTCGTGATCGTGCTGCTGCTGATCGTGTTCCGGTCGGTGCCCGCGGCGCTCGTGACGCTGCTACCGAGCGGGATGGCGCTGCTGATCTCGATGCGGCTCATCGGAGCGCTCGGGTCCGGAGGGCTGAAGATCTCCTCGATCACCCAGGTGCTGCTGATCATCCTGTTGATCGGCGCGGGCACCGACTACGGGCTGTTCCTCGTGTTCCGCGTGCGCGAGGAGCTGCGCGAAGGTCACGAGCCGCACGACGCCGTTAGGCGCGGGATCGTCAGGGTCGGCGAGTCGATCACCGCCTCGGCGGGGACCGTGATCCTCGCCCTGCTGACGCTGCTGCTCGCCAGCTTCGGCCTCTACCACGACCTCGGCGTACCGCTCGCGGTCGGGGTGGCGGTGATGCTCGCGCTCGGGCTGACGCTGCTGCCGGCGCTGCTGGCGATCCTCGGCCGACGCGCCTTCTGGCCGTCGAAGGTCGGCCCCGGGACCCAGCGCGAAGGGGCCTGGGCCAAGGTCGCGAGCCGGCTCGTCCAGCGGCCGAAGGCGACGCTCGCGATCGGCGTGCTCGTGTTCCTGGGGCTCGCCGCCGGCGCGCTCGGCTACAGCTCCTCCGGCTTCGGCGGCGCCACCAACCCGCCCGCCGGCTCGGACGCCGCCGGCGGCAACGAGGCGCTGGCAAAGCACTTCCCGCAGTCGAGCAGCAACCCGGCCAACCTGGTGATGGCTTACCCGCGAGGAGTGTGGAGCGACCCTAATCAGGTCGCGGCCGCGCAGGCCTCGCTGCGCAACTCCGGCAAGTTCAACTCGATCGCCGGCCCTCTGGATCCGAACGGCACGACGCTCGCGCCAGCCGAGCTGACACGGCTGTACGACGCGCTTGGGCCACCGCAGCGGCTCCCCGTGGCCGAGCCCACCGGGCTCCGGGTCCCGAGCTCGGTCTACAACGCCTACCGGGCTACCGCCGCCTATGTCTCGCCTGACGGCCGTACGATCCAGTTCGAGGCCGCGCTGGCGGCGGGCGCCCAGAACACGACAGCGGCGATGAGCGCGACCCCCCAGATCCGCGACGCCGTCGCTACCGCCGCCACGCGCTCCGGCGCCACGGCCAACGGAGTCGCGGGCGAGGCGGCGGCGATCTACGACATCTCGACCACGGCAAACCACGATCTCGCGACGATCATCCCCATCGCGGTCGTGGCGATCGCGCTGCTGCTCGCGCTCGTGCTGCGGAGCCTCATCGCGCCGCTGTATTTGATCCTGAGCGTCGTGCTCTCCTACCTCGCGGCACTCGGCGTCGCCACGATCGTGTTCGTCGACATCGGCGGGGACAGCGGGATCATCTTCCTGCTCCCGTTTCTGATGTTCATCTTCCTGCTCGCCCTGGGCGAGGATTACAACATCCTCGTGATGACGCGGATCCGCGAGGAGGCACGGCGGTTGCCGCTGCGCGACGCCGTGGTCAAGGCGATCGCGCGCACGGGTCCGACAGTCACCTCCGCGGGGATCATCCTCGGCGGCACCTTCGCCGTGTTCGGGATCATCGGCGGCGGGGGGTCCGGCGGCGGCCAGCTGCGCGCGATCGGCTTCGGGCTGGCGGCGGGAATCCTGATGGACACGTTCCTGGTGCGCACGCTGCTGGTGCCCTCGACGGTGATCCTGCTCGGGCGGTGGAACTGGTGGCCGTCGGAGATGGGGCGCCTGGACCGGCGGGGGGCGCCGCCCCGCCGGGTCGCGCAGCCGTCGGACGCGCCCGAGCTGCCGTAGAGAAGGGGCGAGCTGGCCGCGGGCCGGGATCGCGACGCCTAAGCTTCGCCGGTGCCCCGCGCCGTGCGATTCGACAGCTATGGCGGCATCGACGTCCTCAAAGTGGCGGAAGTGGAGCGGCCGCAGCCCGGACAGGGAGAAGTGCTGGTTCGGGTCAAGGCGGCCGGGATCAACCCCGGCGAGGCGATGATCCGCGAGGGTCGCCTGCACGAGCGCTTCCCGGCCACATTCCCCTCGGGAGAGGGGAGCGACCTGGCCGGTGTGGTCGAAGAGCTTGGGGAGGGCGTGCGCGAGTACGGTTCCGGCGACGAGGTCATCGGCTTCACCGACCGGCGCGCGAGCCACGCCGAGCTGGTGGTGGTGGCGGAAGCCAACTTGACGAAGCGCCCGCCGGGTGTTCCTTGGGAGGTGGCAGGCGCGCTGTTCGTAGCCGGCGCGACGGCTTGGGCGGCGGTCCGCGCCGTTTCGCCTCAGGCGGGGGACACCGTTGGCGTGTCGGCCGCCGCCGGCGGCGTGGGGACGCTCGCCGTGCAGCTGGCGCGCAGAGAACGGGCGACGGTCATCGGCCTGGCCAGCGAGGGCCATCACCGCTGGCTGTCCGACCATGGCGTGATCCCCGTCTCCTACGGCGACGGCGCCGCCGAGCGCATCCAGGCGGCGGCCGGCGGAAGGCTGGACGCGTTCATCGACGCCTTCGGCCCGCCCTACGTCGAGCTCGCGCTGGAGCTGGGCGTCGAGCCGCGGCGGATCGACACGATCGCCGATTTCGGCGCCGGCGAGCGCCACGGCGTGAAGATGGAGGGCAGCGCAGCCGGCGCCAGCGCCAAGGTGCTGGCCGAGCTGGCGGCGCTCGTCGAGCGCGGCGAGCTCGAGGTGCCGATCGACCGCGTCTACCCGCTGGAGGAAGTACGCGAGGCCTACCGGGAGCTCGAGCAGCGTCACACCCTGGGCAAGATCGTGCTGGTCCCATAGCGCATGGCCAAGCGCGTCGTACTGCTGCCCGGCGACGGGATCGGTCCCGAGATCATCGAGCCGGCGGTCGAGGTGCTGGACGCGGTGGCCCCCGGAGAGCTCGAATACGAGCGCCAGCCGTTCGGCGGGGCAGCGATCGACGCCCGCGGCACCGCGCTCAGCGACGAGACGCTCGCCGCCTGCCGGCAGGCGGACGCGGTGTTGCTGGCGGCCGTCGGCGGCCCCAAATGGGATACCACCGATCCTTCCAGGCCGCGGCCCGAGCAGGGTTTGCTCGGCCTGCGCAAGGGACTCGGCTTGTTCGCCAACCTGCGCCCGGTCAAGCCGCTTCGGGCCCTGTATGGAGCCAGCCCCCTCAAACGCGAGCTGATCGAGGGAACCGACCTGCTGGTGGTCCGCGAGCTCACCGGCGGGATCTACTTCGGCGCCAAGACGCGCACCGAGGACGAGGCTTCCGACGTTTGCGCCTACTCGCGCCTCGAGATCGAGCGCATCGCGCGGATCGCTTTCGGCGCCGCGCGCTCGCGCGTGACGAGCGTCGACAAGGCCAACGTACTCGAGACCTCGAGGCTCTGGCGTGAGGTGGTACGTGAGCTGCACTGCCGCGAGTTTCCGAACATCGAGCTCGAGCACCTGCTCGTGGACAACGCCGCGATGCGACTGGTCGCCGCGCCCCGCCACTTCGACGTGCTGCTGACCGAGAACATGTTCGGCGACATCCTCTCCGACGAAGCGGCGATGCTGACCGGCTCGATCGGAATGCTCCCCAGCGCGTCGCTGGGGGGGCCGGGCGGCGTGGGGGGACCGGGACTGTTCGAGCCCGTTCACGGCTCGGCGCCCGATATCGCCGGATCTGGAAGGGCAAACCCGCTGGCCATGTTCCTTTCAGGCGCGCTGATGCTGCGCCACGGCCTCGCCATGGAGGCGCAGGCCACGACGGTAGAATCGGCGGTCGACCGGGCGCTGGCCGACGGCCTGCGCACACCGGATCTGGGGGGCTCCGCCACGACCCGCGAGGCCACCCAGGCGGTTTTGGAACACCTGAGGGCTTAAGGAGCCATACACGTGGAGCAAGCGGACTTCATCTGGCACAACGGAGAGCTCGTCGCCTGGGAGGACGCCAAGGTCCACGTATTGACGCATGGCCTTCACTACGGAACCGGCGTGTTCGAGGGGGAGCGAGCCTACGAAACCGCTCACGGCACCGCGATCTTCCGTCATCGTGACCATCTGCAGCGCCTCTTCTCCTCGGCCGAGCTCTACTACATGCCGATCCCCTACACGCTCGAGGAGCTGCGCGCCGCGACGCACGAGCTGATCGCCGCCAACGAGCTGCGCACGTGCTACGTGCGCCCGATCGCGTTCCGCGGCTACGGGCAGATGGGGGTCTATCCGCTCGACGCACCGGTCGAAGTGACGATCGCCGCCTGGCCCTGGGGAGCCTACCTGGGGGAGGCCGCCAACCGCGACGGAGTGCGGGTCAAGGTCGCCAGCTGGCGGCGGATCCCCCACGACGCGCTGATTCCGCACGCCAAGGCCTCAGGCCAGTATTTGAACAGCGTGCTGGCCAAGATCGAGGCCTCGAAGGCGGGCTACGAGGAGGCGATCCTGCTCGACTCGCACGGGTTCGTCTCGGAGGGCTCGGGCGAGAACATCTACGCGGTCCGCCATCAGCAGATCGTCACGCCCCCGCAGACGGCGGGCATCCTCGACGGCGTGTGCCGCAAATCTGTGATCCGGATCGCCCGCGATGCGGGCTATGAGGTCGTCGAGCGCGACCTCGCCCGCGCCGAGCTGTACCTCGCGGACGAGGTGTTCCTGTCGGGGACGGCGGCGGAGATCGTGCCGGTCAGGGAGATCGACGATCACGTCATCGGCCGCGGCGAACCGGGTCCGGTGACGCGTCGGATACAGAGCACCTTCGACGACGCGCTGCACGGCCGCGACGAGCGCTACCTCGAGTGGCTCGACGTCGTCAAGGTGCCGAGCGGGGCGCAAGCCCAAGCAGGCGAAGCTCCTTCGGACGGATCAACGAGCAGTTATTCACCGACGGGTCCTAAAGCGGTTTGATGCCCTTCCGGCGTGCCTTCCGAAGCGGTCTGATGGGCTTCCAGCGTTGGGAGACGCGAATTAGAAGGCCGGCCCGCGCCTAGCGCGCGGCCGGCCCGTTTCTTATTCGCATCCCCGGCGGCAAAGGAGATCTGAGTCAGTGAAGATTGAGCTGTACGACACCACCCTTCGCGACGGCATGCAGGGCGAGGGCATGTCGCTGTCGGTGCAGGAAAAGCTGCGGGTGGTACATCGGCTCGACGAGCTCGGCATCGACGTCATCGAGGCCGGGTTCCCGAGCTCCAACCCCAAGGAGCTCGAGCTCTATGAGCTGCTCGCCACGGAGACCTTGGAGCACGCGGCGATCGCGGCGTTCGGGATGACGCGCCGCCGCGAAGCGCGAAGCGCCGGCGAGGACCCCGCGCTGCGCGTGCTGGCCGGTTGCTTCGCGCCCGTTTGCACACTCGTCGGAAAGACCTGGGGACTTCACCTGGAGAAGGTGGTCAGAGCCAGCCGCGCCGAGAACCTTCAGATGATCGGCGACTCCGTCGCGTTCTTGGTCGGGGAGGGTAAGCGCGTCGTCTACGACGCCGAGCACTTCTTCGACGCCTTCGCCGAGGAGCAGGATTACGCGTTGCGCTGCCTGCGCACCGCCGCGGAGGCAGGAGCGGACACGGTCGTGTGCTGCGACACCAACGGCGGCACGCTTCCGGACGCGATCGCCGCGGCGATGGCGGTGGTCCTGGGGGCGCTCGCGGACACCGGGGTGCGGGTCGGGATCCACTGCCACGATGACGCCGGCTGCGGTGTGGCCTGTTCGCTGGCCGCCGTGCAGCAGGGCGCGACGCACGTCCAGGGGACGATGAACGGCTACGGCGAGCGCTGCGGCAACGCCAACCTGGTCTCCATCATTCCCAACCTCCAGCTCAAACTGGGGCACGACTGCTTGACCGAAGAACAGCTCGCCGGCCTCACGCCGACGGCCCATTTTCTCGACGAGCTGGTGAACTTCACGCCCGACCCGGACCAGCCATATGTGGGCCGCAACGCGTTCGCTCACAAGGGAGGGATGCACGTGGCGGGCGTGAGCGTCGACCCGGCGACGTTCGAGCACCTGGACCCCGCGCGGGTCGGCAACCGCCGCGAGGTGCTGGTCTCCGAGCTGTCGGGCCGCGGCACGGTTCGCTCACGCGCCCGTGACGCCGGTATCTCGCTCTCGGAGGCCGACGCCTCGAGTGTGATCGAGCGGGTCAAGCAGCTCGAGCACCGCGGCTACCACTTCGAGGCCGCGGACGGCTCGTTTGAGCTGCTGCTGCGAAAGCAGGCCGGCGTCTACGAGCCGCTGTTCACACTCGAGTCCTGGCGAGCGATCGTCGAGAAGCGGGCCGACGGGCGCGTCGAGACTGAGGCTACGATCAAGCTCTGGGTCGACGGTGAGCGCTACGTCCGGACCGCCGAGGGCAACGGTCCGGTGCACGCGCTCGATCGCGCCCTGCGCGACGCACTGGTGGAGATCCATCCCCACCTGCGCGATATCGACCTCGTCAACTTCAAGGTGAGGATTCTGGACGAGGCCAAGGGCACCGGCGCGATTACGCGCGTGCTGCTCGACGCCTCGGACGGGGAGGAGGTATGGGGCTCGATCGGCGTCTCCGAGAACGTCATCGAGGCCTCCTGGGAAGCGCTCGTCGACTCGCTCGAGTACGGCATGCAGGTGACAGGACGCCGACGCGCCCTGCGCTCGATCAGGGGCTCGTGAGCTCAGGGCCCGTAGAGCCGCTTCCGCTCGCGCGCCCGGTGATCGGGTCCGAGGAGGAGGAGCGGGTGCTCGCGGTGCTGCGCTCGCGGCGGCTGTCGCTGGGACCGCTGCTGGAGCAGTTCGAGCTGGCGTTCGTGGAACGGGTCGGCTGCCGGTTCGCGAGCGCCGTCTCCAGCGGGACCGCCGGCCTGCATCTGGCGTTGCGGGCCGTGGGGGTCGCGGACGGCGACGAGGTGATCACGAGCCCGCTGTCGTTCGTAGCAAGCGCCAATGTCTGCGTCTACGAGCGAGCACGCCCCGTCTTCGCCGACATCGACCCGGTCACTCTGAACGTCGACCCTGAGGCAGTGGCGGCCGCTCTCACGCCGCGCACCACCGCGCTGATGCCGGTCCACATCTTTGGCTACCCGGCCGACGTCGTGGCGCTCGAGCGGCTCGGCCTGCCAATCGTCGAGGACGCCTGCGAGGCGCTGGGCGCGGTGTTCGAAGACGGCGTGCCGGTGGGCGGGCGGGGTCACCCGGCGGTGTTCGGCTTCTATCCCAACAAGCAGCTGACGACGGGCGAGGGAGGGATGGTGTGCGTTTCCCAGGAGGCGCTCAAGCAGCGCCTCGACTCCGAGCGAAATCAGGGGCGCGCGCCCGACATGGGGTGGCTGGACCATGACCGGCTGGGCTTCAACTACCGGCTCTCTGACGTGGCCTGCGCGCTGGGCATGGGCCAGCTCGAACGGCTCGATCGGATGCTGTCCGACCGAGCGCGCGTGGCTTCGCTTTACCGGGAGGCGCTGGCTTCACTCGAGGGCCTGGGGCTGCCTTGCCCCGACGCCGGCGGTGCCCGCCGCGGCTGGTTCGTATTCGTCGTGCAGCTTCCGCGCGACGTGGAACGTGACGCGGTCGTCCGGGAGCTCGCGGGCCGCGGCATCCCGAGCAAGCCCTACTTCCCGGCGGTGCACCTGATGACCTACTACCGCGAGCGCTTCGGCCACCGCGAGGGAGAGTTTCCGGTCTGCGAGGACGTCGCCGCCCGCTCGCTGGCGCTGCCGTTCTTTCCGGAGATGAGCGAGGGCCAGGTGGAGCGGGTGGCCGGCGAGCTGCGCTCGCTGCTCTACGAGCGTTCCCGCGTCGCCGCCCACCGGTAGCGTTCGTCGGGGGCGCCGCCCGGCCCCCCTGCAAAGATCCCGCGCTCATGTCGCGCTTCGCAGAGCCACAGCACGAGGCCTTCCGGCGCCTGAACGACTCGATTTCGTTCGACTGGCGCCTCGGGCCCTACGACGTAGAGCAGTCGCGCGCCCACGTCTCGATGCTCGCCCGCCAGGGCATCATCGCCGAGCAGGACCGTGAGGCGCTGCTCCGAGCGCTGGCACGGGTCGAGCAGGAGCTGTCCGACGGCTCGTTTCCGTTCGACCAGGACGACGAGGACATCCACATGGCGATCGAGCGCCGCGTCACCGAGCTCGCGGGCTCCGCGGGGGGCAAGCTCCAAACGGCGCGGTCGCGTAACGACCAGGTGGCCACGGACATGGCGATGTTCGTGCGAGCGCACGCCTACCGGGCGCTCGACGGCGTCGGCAGGCTGGCGCGCACGCTCTTGGCCCAGGCGCGCGAGCACCTCGACTGGCGGATGCCGGGCTACACGCACCTCCAGCACGCCCAGCCCGTCTACCTCGGCCACCACCTGCTGGCCTACGTGTGGATGCTGATCCGCGACCGGGCGCGCTTCGCCGCCGTGCTCGCTGCCACCAGCCGTCTGCCGCTGGGAGCGGGCGCTCTGGCCGGCGTGAACTTCGACACCGACCGGGGCTCGGTGGCGGCGGAGCTGGGATTCGCCGCGGTCGCCGAGAACTCGCTCGACGCCGTCTCGAACCGCGACTTCGTGCTTGATTATTTGGCTGCGGCGGCCACATGCGCCACGCACATCTCGCGCCTGGGCTCCGAGCTGGTGCTGTGGTCCAGCGAGGAGTTTGGCTTCTGCGAGGTCTCGGACGCCTGGGCCTCGGGCTCCTCCCTGATGCCCCAGAAGAAGAACCCGGACGCGGCAGAGCTGCTACGTGCTAAGGCGCCGCGGATCGCCGGCCACCTCGTCGCGCTACACGGCGTGATGCACGGCCTGCCGTTGACGTACAACAAGGACATGCAGGAGGACAAGGAGCACCTGTTCGACGCCGTCGACACGCTCGAGCTGTGCCTCGACGCCGCTGAGGAAATGCTCTCCTCGATCACCTTCAACCGCGACCGCCTGGCGCTCGCCGCCTCCGACGAGTTTCTGGCGGCGACCGACATCGCCGACATGCTTGTCAGCCGGGGCCTCCCATTTCGCGAGGCGCACGGTGTCGTGGCCGGGGTGGTGCGAGCGGCACTCGAGCGCGGCAAGTCGCTCTCGCAGCTCACCCCGGAGGAACTGGCCGAGCATTCGCCGCTGCTTGATGAGCGCTTCTACGCGCTGCTCGAACTCGGCGCCGCGCTTGAGCAGAAGCGCTCGGAGGGCAGCACGAGCTCAGATCGGTTGCGAGAGCAGCTCGAGCGGGCGCAGGACGCACTGGCGTCGGCGCCGTGACGGCACTGGCCCGCGGCCTGCAGGCGAGCTTCTACGACCGGCCGGTGGTGGAGGTCGCGCAGGCCCTGATCGGCTGCGTGGTGGCGCACGCGGGCTGCTCGGGGAAGATCGTCGAGACCGAGGCCTACCACCAGTCGGAGCCCGCCTGCCACGCGTTCATCGGGCTCACGCCGCGCACTAGGACGCTGTTCGGAGCGCCGGGGATCGCCTACGTCTACCGCTCCTACGGCATCCACGCGTGTTTGAACGCCGTCGCCGAGCCCGCGGGTGTCGGCGCAGCGGTGCTGGTCCGGGCGCTCGAGCCGCTCGACGGGGTCGAGCGCATGCGGGCCCGGCGCGGCGTTGGGCACCTCGAGGCTCTTTGCTCGGGCCCGGGCAAGCTGACTCAGGCGCTAGGCATCACGCTCGAGCACAACGGCCTCAGCCTCGCTACGGGGCCGATCGTCATATCCGGCCCTGCCGGAGACCGCGAGCCGGTGACCGTGAGCGCCAGCCCGCGGGTTGGCATAACCAAGGCCGCCGAGCTCCCATGGCGATTCTGCGCCGCCGGGAGCCGCTTTCTTTCCCGGCGGGCGTAGTCCCGGGGATGCGCTGGGGCGTTGCCCACGCGGCGGGCGCGGCTACCTGGTGACGACGCCCGCGCCGCCGCTCTTGCCCGCAGGGGGCGTGACCCCGCCGGCGCCCGGAGTGCCACGCGTGGTCCCCGGCGTCACGGCGCCTGGTGCTCTCCCGGAAGGCGCGCCCGGCGCGGGCGCCGCGGGAGCAGTATGGCTGGGAGTCACCGGCGCCTGAGTGGTTGGGGTGACCGGAGTGGTAGTCGCCGGCGCCGGCGTGGCGGGAACAAGCGACGGCGACGGCGTCGTCAGCGACGGGACCGTGGTGGTCGTAGTGCTCTGGCCGTTGTGGCTCTTCTGCTTCTCCTGCAGGATCTGGAGCGCCTGCACCATGAACGTGTGCCAGATGATCGCCGGCCAGGTCCCTCCTTCGACCGGCTGCCCGTTGTACAGCGTGCTCATCGGCACGAGCTTGTTCGGGAAGCCGACCCAGACCGCCGTCGTCAGCTGCGGAGTCCAGCCCACGAACCACGCGTCGCCGTAGTTCGACGTGGTGCCCGTCTTGCCCGCCACCATCACTCCGCTGATCGCCGCCTGGGTCCCGGTTCCCGACTCCACCACGCCGGTCAGCATTTGCTGCACGCTCCCGGCGATGTCGGGCGGCAGGATCCGCTCGAGCGTCGGGTGATTGACCATCTTGGTGGGGATCCCGGTGCCCGCGCATACCGAGCAGCTGATCGAGTGGACCCCGACCGGGCCATGATTGAAGTCACCCAGGTTAGGGTTGAAGACCTTCCGTCCACCGGTGGCGAATGTCTCGTACGCGTGGGCCATGTCCAGCGGTGAGACGCCGGTCCGCAGGCCGCCAAGGATCATGGCGTAGTTGTCTGACACCCGCGAGCGGATCCCCATCCGCTCCGCGAGGTGGGCGATCCTGCTCGTCCCGACCTTGATGCCCACCTGGGCGAACACCGAGTTGTCCGACACGTCCGTGGCGCCCTGAAGTGTCGTGGTCCCCGAGTAACTGTTGCCGAAGTTGTGGACGATGAAGTGCTCCTTGCCGGCGCTGTCTGGGACGATGAAATCCTGCGGCGCCGAGGTCCACACCGAGTCGGGACCGATCCCCGACTCGAGCGCGATCGCCAGCGTGAACGGCTTGAACGCCGAGCCGGGCTGGCGGTGACCCTCGGTCGCCACGTTGAACGGCTCGTTCTTGAAGTCCTCCTGCCCGTTGACGACCGGGCCGCCGACCATGGCCCGCACCTCGCCGGTCTGGTTGTCGATCGACACCAGCGACACGGTCGGCTGGCCAGGTCCGTAGGGCAACGTCTGCTCGATGGCCTGGTCGGCGGCCTGCTGCATACCGAGATCCAAGCTGGTGTGGATCTTGAGGCCGCCGTAGTAGGCGCGATACTCGGCGACGCTCTGCGAGACGCCGCGGCCGAGGCCCATGATGTTAAGGATCTGTGGCCTCAGCCAGCTCGTGAAATACGGCGCGGCGGTAGGCTCTTCCGGCTGGGCGAGGTCATCCGGGCCGGGGACCGGCGAGTTGATTCCCCGCTCGTACTGCGCGCGGCTGATGTAGTGCTGCTGAAGCATGTCCTTGAGCACGAGGTTGCGGCGGGCCACCGCGGCGCCGTGGTGCACGATCGGGTCGAAGTCCCCGGGCGAGGCGATCATTCCCGCCAGCAGAGCCGCTTCCGCCGGCTGCAGGACCGACGCGCAGAGCGAGTCGGGCGTATTGCCGCAGCCGCCGGTGGTGCCGTCCGTGGCGGCGTTCGGGTCATAGCCGTGGGCCTTGCCGAAGTAGACGCGTGCCGCCGACTCGATCCCGTACGCCCCGTTGCCGAAGTAAATCGAGTTCAGGTACTCCCTGAGGATCTTCTCCTTGTTCCACCTGTGGGTGAGGTGGAACGCGAGCGCCGCTTCCCGCAGCTTCTCGAGGATCGTGCGGTCGTTCTGCTGGGACAGGGCGTTCTTCACGAATTGCTCGGTGATCGTCGAGGCGCCCTGACGCGAGCCGCCGCCCACGTTGGACAGCACGGCGCGTGCGATTCCGCGCAGGTCGACGCCCGGGTCGCTCCAGAAGCGCTTGTCCTCGACGGCCACGACGGCTCTGCGCAGCCAATAGGAAATTTGGTCGAAGTGCTCGATCACCACCGTGTGCGTCGGGGGAGCGAGAATCCCGATCAGCTTGCCCGTGTCGTCATACAGATACGAGTTCTTCTCGCTCTTGTACTGCTGCTCGTTCTCGATCTGGGGAATGTCGGAGGCGACCGACATCATCATTCCGAACACCGTCGAGACCAGCGCCAGCGCGCCGAGGCCCGCCATCAGCAGCATGAAGCGGAGCTTGCGCAGCCGGGGCTTCGGCGGCTGGGGAGGGTCGCCGCCGGCCCCGGAGGGCGGCTCGCCGCGCCCGTCGCCTCCGAACCCAGACGCGTCAGGGCCGCGCGGTGGTCCGAACGGAACGAGAGTATCTAGGTCGTCGCTCATGCGATCGAATGCCGCTTCCCCGGTGCTGGACACCGCAGCGCGCGGCCGACTCGACCGCACATCCGGGGACGTCGGCGGCTAGGTCCCCGGGGCGGGCGCAGACTCTAGCATTGGCCGCAATGGCCTCCCGCGCGGATCAGCCGCTCGCCGCGCGGCTAGAGCTGGGCGCTGTCCACTCCCTGCCAAGCGGCGAGCTGGAGCGCAAGCTCGCCCTCGGACGACCGCTGCGCGTGAAGCTGGGCATCGACCCAACCGCCCCGGACATACACCTGGGACACACCGTCGTGCTGGGCAAGCTCCGTGAGTTCCAGGAGCACGGCCACGTTGTCGTGCTGATCATCGGCGACTTCACAGCGAGGATTGGTGATCCCAGCGGGCGCTCCGAAGTTCGTCCCGTGCTGGAACGCGAGCAGATCGAGCACAACGCGCGCACCTATCAGGAGCAGGCCTTCACCATCCTCGATCGCGAGCGCGTCGAGGTTCGGCGCAACAGTGAGTGGCTCGACATGCCGATGCAGGAGCTGTTCACGCTGATGCGGACGGCGACCGTTGCCCAGATCATCGAGCGCGAGGACTTCGCCAAGCGTCTTGCGGCAGGGGCGCCGGTCTCGGTTCTCGAGCTGCTCTATCCGCTGCTCCAGGGTTACGACTCGGTGGCAGTCAAGGCGGACGTCGAGCTCGGGGGGACGGATCAGACGTTCAACCTGCTCCTGGCCCGCGATGTGCAGCGCGCCTACGGGGTGCCCGAGCAGGCGGTGTTGACGATGCCGATCCTCCCCGGCACCGACGGCGAGCGCCGGATGTCCAAGTCGTTTGGGAACTACATCGGCGTGACCGAGCCCCCGGAGGAGATCTACGGCAAGACGCTCAGCATCCCCGATGCTGCCCTTGGTATCTGGTATGAGCTGTTGCTGGGCTCGCCGCCACCGAGCGATTTGGGGGCCCGCGACGCCAAGCGTGCGCTGGCCAGGGCCCTGGTGGAGCGCTTCAAGGGGCCTGGGGCGGGGGCCAATGCCGAGCGCGAGTTCGACCGCATCCATCTCGCGCACCAGCCGCCGGAGGACGTGCCGGTGGTCGAGTGCAAGGCCGTCGGTTCCGAGGTCCACCTGCCGGCGCTTTTGCAGGCCGCGTTCGGCATCTCGACCTCCGAGGCGCGCCGCATGCTGGCTCAGGGCGGCGTCAAGCTCGACGGCCGTCCGATCGCCAACGGCTCGCTCGACCTGCCGGTCCAGGAGGCCGATGGCAAGGTGCTCCAGCTCGGCAAGCGCCGCTTCGCGCGCGTGCGCGTGGTCTGAGCCGTGGCGCTCGCCGGCGGCGAACTGCGTTTTGAGACCCCGGGCAACGGGCACATCGTCGACCTCACCGAAGGCATCACGCGCATCGTGCGCACGGCCGGCGTCGACCGGGGATTGATGAGCGTCTTTGCCATCGGCTCGACGGTGGCAATCACCACGATGGAGTTCGAGCCCGGGGGCGTACACGACCTGCAGGTTCTGCTGGACCGGCTGATCCCGCTCGGCGGCGACTACGAACACAACGTCCGCAACCACGACACAAACGCCCACGCTCATCTGCGCGCGGCCCTAATTGGGCCCTCGGAGACGATCCCGCTCGTCGCCGGCCGGCTGGCGCTGGGAACATGGCAGCAGGTCGTGCTGCTCGACTTCGACGACCGCCCTAGGCAGCGCACCGTCACGGTCCAGGTGCTGTCGTAGAGCGAGGGCCGTTGGTGGCACGACGTCTCGCTCGTGGCGACCCCGCGACGTCCCGCCATCCACACGGTCGGCCCCTGCAAAGAACCCAGCCAGGCTCTTCACCACCCCCGTTATCGGGCGCTATACTCACCGGTCCGCCCCGAGTTTGCCGCGACTCAGCGTCCCTCGGGAGCGCCCCACGTGGAAGGGAATCCCCTTTCCAGAAGAGGTGCGACGGTCTTTGAAAACTCAACAGCATGCGCACCTTCGGCCGATCCCTCGGCCGAGGAGTGTGTCCAGGTTCGACGCCGCCGCTCGATCGCCCACACGTGGGCCTCTCGGACGGCGGTGCCAAGATTGACCCCGTCTTGCGTCCCGAAGCTTGCCAGGTGTACGGCGCGCTTCCCCGTGTGGACGCAAGGGCCTGACCCACCAGGGGCAGGCCCAGAGGTTTTGCCCGTGCCGCGTGCACCTAGCCGCGGCGACATACGGGCCTACCCCTGACGACTCTTTGTGAGTACGGGCTGCACCAGGCGGCGAGGCTCTCGCCCCGTCCCCTCGCGACCCGTTCAGTAGTTCTTCACGGAGAGTTTGATCCTGGCTCAGGACGAACGCTGGCGGCGTGCCTAACACATGCAAGTGGAGCGACGAACCAGGCTTCGGCCTGGGGCAAAGCCGCGAACGGGTGAGTAACACGTGGGTAACCTGCCCTGATGATTGGGACAACCCGAGGAAACTCGGGCTAATACCGAATGTGCCCTCCGGCCATAAGGCCGCTGGGGAAAGGAAGCTTCGGCCTCCGCATCGGGATGGGCCCGCGGCCCATTAGCTTGTTGGTGAGGTAATGGCTCACCAAGGCGACGATGGGTAGCTGGTCTGAGAGGACGATCAGCCACACTGGGACTGAGACACGGCCCAGACTCCTACGGGAGGCAGCAGTGGGGAATCTTGCGCAATGCGCGAAAGCGTGACGCAGCAACGCCGCGTGGGGGAAGAAGGCCTTCGGGTTGTAAACCCCTTTCAGTTGGGACGAAGCTTCGCCGGTGAACAGCCGGCTGTAGTGACGGTACCTTCAGAAGAAGCCCCGGCTAACTACGTGCCAGCAGCCGCGGTAATACGTAGGGGGCTAGCGTTGTCCGGAATCATTGGGCGTAAAGAGCGTGTAGGCGGCTCGGTAAGTCCGCTGTGAAAGTCCAGGGCTCAACCCTGGAAAGCCGGTGGAAACTGTCGAGCTAGAGTCCGGAAGAGGCGAGTGGAATTCCTGGTGTAGCGGTGAAATGCGCAGATATCAGGAGGAACACCAATGGCGAAGGCAGCTCGCTGGGACGGTACTGACGCTGAGACGCGAAAGCGTGGGGAGCAAACAGGATTAGATACCCTGGTAGTCCACGCCGTAAACGATGGGCACTAGGTGTGGGGGGTGTCGACTCCCTCCGTGCCGACGCTAACGCATTAAGTGCCCCGCCTGGGGAGTACGGCCGCAAGGCTAAAACTCAAAGGAATTGACGGGGACCCGCACAAGCAGCGGAGCATGTGGTTTAATTCGACGCAACGCGAAGAACCTTACCTGGGCTTGACATGTTCCTGACAGCCGTGGAAACACGGTCTCCCTTCGGGGCAGGATCACAGGTGGTGCATGGCTGTCGTCAGCTCGTGTCGTGAGATGTTGGGTTAAGTCCCGCAACGAGCGCAACCCCCGTCGCATGTTGCCAGCATTCAGTTGGGGACTCATGCGAGACTGCCGGTGACAAACCGGAGGAAGGTGGGGATGACGTCAAGTCATCATGCCCCTTATGTCCAGGGCTACACACGTGCTACATTGGCGCGTACAGAGGGTTGCGATACCGCGAGGTGGAGCGAATCCCTTAAAGCGTGTCTCGGTTCGGATTGCAGGCTGAAACTCGCCTGCATGAAGGCGGAGTTGCTAGTAATCGCGGATCAGCACTGCCGCGGTGAATACGTTCCCGGGTCTTGTACACACCGCCCGTCACACCATGGGAGTGAGCAACACCCGAAGCCGGTCGCCTAACCCGTAAGGGAGGGAGCCGTCGAAGGTGGGGCTCGTGACTGGGGTGAAGTCGTAACAAGGTAGCCGTAGCGGAAGCTGCGGCTGGATCACCTCCTTTCTAGGGAGCCCGATAGAGGGCACCGGTCGTACCGTGGCTGCCTCTGACCCACCGGGTTATCAGGCGGCAACGCCCGCGATCGGCCACTAGAAATGTCGACCGGACCTGGCAGGCCCGCGCCGTAGGCTCTCGAGCCCGCGGTGACGCGACCCGCATGCTGTTGAGTTTTGAGAGACCGGCGCGCAGCCGGCCTTCGCCGAGCTGAGGCTCGCGGCGGTCGGGCGGCGCGGTGCCTCTTCGCGGACCTTGAAAACTGCACAGCAGCCAATGACACGGGTATCACCGGGAGATGGCGTCGCGACCGACCGCTACCGCGTAAGGTCGCCTTCCCGCCCTCTCCCAGATCACCGTCAAGATAGTAAGGGCACATGGTGGATGCCTTGGCACCAAGAGTCGAAGAAGGGCGTGAACGGCTGCGATAAGCCGCGGTGAGGCGCTGAATGGCCAGTGACCCGCGGATGCCCGAATGGGGAAACCCAGCGCCGGTAATGCGGCGTTATCCCGCGCTGAACACATAGGCGCGGCGAGGACAAGCGGGGGAAGTGAAACATCTCAGTACCCCGAGGAAAGGAAATCAACCGAGACTCCCTGAGTAGTGGCGAGCGAAAGGGGATCAGCCCAAACCCGATGCGTGTAAGCGGCCACGCGTTGCGCGTCGGGGGTTGTAGGACGCCTGGTCCGGACCGTGGCCGGTCCGGCGGAAGTCACAAAGTCAAGCAGTAGTCGAAGCGTGTGGAACCGCGCACCACAGAGGGCAATCGTCCCGTAGACGAAACTGCTTGGCCTTCCGCAGGTGTTCCTGAGTAAGTCCGCACCCGTGAAACGCGGACTGAACCTGGGGGGACCACCCTCCAAGGCTAAGTACTCCTTGGTGACCGATAGCGGACTAGTACCGTGAGGGAAAGGTGAAAAGTACCCCGGAAGGGGAGTGAAATAGTACCTGAAACCGCGTGCCTACAAGCGGTGGGAGCGGCCTCGTGCCGTGACCGCGTGCTTTTTGCATAACGAGCCGGCGAGTTACTCGTCTGCGGCAAGGTTAAGCGATGAGCGAAGCCGTAGCGAAAGCGAGTCCGAACAGGGCGACATAGTCGTAGGCGGTAGACCCGAAGCTGAGCGAGCTACCCATGGGCAGGTTGAAGCGAGGGTAAGACCTCGTGGAGGACCGAACCGACCTAGGTTGAAAACTGGGCGGATGACCTGTGGGTCGGAGTGAAAGGCTAATCAAGCTCAGTGATATCTGGTTCTCTCCGAAATATATTTAGGTATAGCCTCGGATAAATTCCGTGGCGGCCGTAGAGCACTGTTTGGACTAGGGGCCCTACCAGGTTACCGACTTCAGGCAAACTCCGAAGACCGTCACGGTTACTCCGGGAGTCAGTTGCTGGGGGATAAACTTCAGCGTCAAAAGGGAAACAGCCCAGACCGCCAGCTAAGGTCCCTAAGTGCTAGCTAAGTGGGAAACGATGTTCGAATGCCGAGACAACCAGGAGGTTGGCTTAGAGGCAGCCACCCTTGAAAGAGTGCGTAACAGCTCACTGGTCAAGTGTTCGAGCGCGGACAATGTAACGGGGCTCAAGCTAGTCACCGAAGCTGCGGGTGCGTGAGGCTTTCGGGCCGCACGCGCGGTAGGAGAGCGTTCCGGCGCCCGTGAAGCGGCGGCGTAAGCCAGCCGTGGAGGCGCGGGAAGTGAGAATGCCGGCATTAGTAACGAAAGAGGGGTGAGAATCCCCTCCGCCGATTGCCCAAGGATTCCTGAGTAAAGTTCCTCTGCTCAGGGTTAGTCGGGACCTAAGGCGAGGCCGAAAGGCGTAGTCGATGGCCAACGGGTTGATATTCCCGTACCACGTCGCTTCCGTTTGACCGAATGGGGGGACGAGGAAGGCTATGGGAACCCAGGCGATGGTTGTCCTGGGGTAAGCATGTAGGGGTGGCTCTAGGCAAATCCGGAGCCGCATAACCCGAGGTGCGATGCCAGCTGGCTCTAAGCCGGCGAGTCCCGGATGCCATGCCTCCGAGAAAATCCTCTAGGGAGGAAGCGCGTGCCCGTACCAAAACCGACACAGGTGGGCAAGTGGAGCACACTAAGGTGATCGAGATAACCCTCGTTAAGGAACTCGGCAAAATCGCCCCGTAACTTCGGGATAAGGGGCGCCCCAGTAGGGTGAAGCTCTTCGCGAGTGGAGCCCGAGAGGGCCGCAGTGAATAGGTTCAAGCGACTGTTTACCAAAAACACAGGTCTCTGCTAAGTCGAAAGACAACGTATAGGGGCTGACGCCTGCCCGGTGCCGGAAGGTTACGTGGAGGTGTTAGGGCTTCGGCTCGAAGCACCGAAACTAAGCCCCGGTAAACGGCGGCCGTAACTATAACGGTCCTAAGGTAGCGAAATTCCTTGTCGGGTAAGTTCCGACCTGCACGAATGGCGTAACGACTTGAACGCTGTCTCAACGAGGGGCTCGGTGAAATTGCAATCTCGGTGAAGATGCCGAGTACCCGCGGCTAGACGGAAAGACCCCGTGAACCTTTACTACAACCTGGTATTGGGGTTCGATGCATTTCGCTCAGGATAGGTGGGAGGCTTGGAAGCGCCGGCTGCGGCTGGCGTGGAGCCATCCTTGAGATACCACCCTTGGTGTATTGGATCTCTAACGGTGCGCCGTGAATCCGGGCGCCGAACAGTGCCAGGCGGGTAGTTTGACTGGGGCGGTCGCCTCCCAAAATGTAACGGAGGCGCGCAAAGGTTCCCTCAGCACGGTCGGAAATCGTGCGTAGAGTGTAAAGGCAGTAAGGGAGCTTGACTGCGAGACCGACAGGTCGAGCAGGTGCGAAAGCAGGCCTTAGTGATCCGGCGGTAGCAAGTGGAAGCGCCGTCGCTCAACGGACAAAAGGTACTCCGGGGATAACAGGCTTATCGGGCCCAAGAGTCCACATCGACGGCCCGGTTTGGCACCTCGATGTCGGCTCGTCGCATCCTGGGGCTGAAGTCGGTCCCAAGGGTTGGGCTGTTCGCCCATTAAAGCGGTACGCGAGCTGGGTTCAGAACGTCGTGAGACAGTTCGGTCCCTATCTGCCGTGGGCGTTGGAGAGTTGAGAGGATTCGTCCCTAGTACGAGAGGACCGGGATGAACGCACCTCTGGTGTATCTGTTGTCCTGCCAAGGGCACTGCAGGTTAGCTACGTGCGGATCGGATAACCGCTGAAGGCATCTAAGCGGGAAGCCGGCCTCAAGATGAGCTCTCCCATCCCCTCGAGGGAGTAAGACCCCTGGAAGATGACCAGGTTGATAGGCCGGATCTGGAAGGGCGGTAACGTCCGTAGGAGACCGGTACTAATGGGTCGAGGGCTTGACGGATGATTTTTCCGATGCCCATGCATTGGCGCTGTGCAGTTTTGAGGGTCCGCGGGAGCGGTCTCTACCGGTTTCCGGTGGCTATGGCGAGGGGGAAACACCTCTTCCCATTCCGAACAGAGCAGTTAAGCCCCTCAGCGCCGATGGTACTTGGCCCGCAAGGGCCTGGGAGAGTAGGTCGCCGCCGGTTTTCTTTCACCACGGATCCGCCTGCCTGACGCTGACGGAGACCGCGGCTCCGCCTGCCCGACTCAGGGTCGCTCCTGCGATGCATGCGGCCCGAAGCTCGATCTCGTCCATCCGGTTAGCCCGCCGCCTCGCGGTTAACCCGCCGCCTCGCCGAGGACTCCTTCCAGCCGCTCAAAGCAGTCGGTCCAGCACGTCCGGTTCGCTGCGGGTCCAGCACGTCCGGTTCGCTGCGCCTCGATGAAGTGCGTACGCTGAGTCACGCTCCATATGCGGGACCTCGTGAACTTCTTCCGCCGCAATCCGCAAGCGCTGGCGCTGCTGTTGATCTGCGTGATCCTGGGACTTGGAACGTTCGTTGCCGTACTGATCGCGGTCGCGAGCTCCGGAAAGACGACGGGTCCGGGGTACCCCAACGGAGTTGTGAGCGCGTTCCAAAGCCTGGCCGCCGCGGTCCCTCGCTGAACGCGGCAGCGCTCTCGCTGAGCATGCGGCTCACCGAGAGCAGTCAGCGCGGCGTCCGCTCGGACCGCGACAGACCTGCTCCGGAACGGACGGGGCAGAGGCAGTGCGCTGGGCGACGCGGGACCTGGCCCGGACGGCGCTCGCGCTCCCAGCTCAAAGGAAAGCGATGGGGGTGGAGGGCTTGGTGGCGCTCTGGATCGCCGAGCACGTCGTCAAGCGCCGCGTCGAGGCGCTCGTGCAACGAGCGGAGGCGATTCACCGGAGACTGGAACATATGTTCGGTAGGCTACGCGAGCCCTCGGACGGACACGGAACGCGGGCGTCGCGCCGAGGCCAAAGCGGCGCGCGATGCCCCGGGCTCGGGACTAAAGCCGGCGCGGTTCGCGGCCGGGCTCGGGACTAAAGCCGCGGGCTTCACGCGGCCCGGCTCAGGCCGCGGATCCCAACGAGGACCGGATCTCAGGCTTCGTCCCCACCCTGTCAACCACGGCGCTCGTGAACTCGGTGGTGCCGGCTGAGCCGCCGAGGTCGGGAGTCTTCACGCCCGATGCCACGGTCTCGAGCGCTGCCTCGTAGATCGCGCGGGATGCGCGCTCGGCGCCCGGACCGTGGCGATCGGCGGCATGGCGCAACACGGCCCCGCAGGCCAGGATCATCGCCAACGGGTTGGCCACATCCTTGCCTTGCAGAGCCGGGGCCGTGCCGTGCGGGGCTTCGGCCATCGCCACCGTCGTCTCGTAATTCTGATCGAACGTGAGCAGTACCGATTCGGCGCCGGCGATCGAGCCGAACATCGGCAGCACGAGATCCGACAGGCAGTCGCCGTCGCGGTTGAGTGCCGGGATGACCAAGGGCGCGTCGGCCGCCCCCGAGAGCAGGCCGGCGTACGTGGCGTCGATTAGCACCGGCTGGTAGCCGATGTCCGGATGACGCCCGGCGGCGGCGTCTAGCTCTTCCTTGAGCATGCCTTCGTAGACCGGCGAGACGGTCCATTTCGGCCCCCCGTAGACCCGAGCGTTGATGCTCGAGGCCGTGCGAAACGCGTACTCGGCGACGGCGCGGCACGTCGAGCGGGTGATGCGCTCGGTGCGGTAGGCCGTCTCATCTGGCGAATCTTGCTCGCCTTCCCGCCACTGCTTGGCACCGTAAGCGTCATCGACCGCCATGCGGACGACCGAAATCGGGTAATGCACGCCGGCGATGGGGGAGACGCCAGGAAGCCGCCGGCCGGTCCTGACGATCACCTTGCCGTCGAGCGCCTCGCGCAGAATCCGGTTGGGAGAGCCGACGTCGTCGGCGCCCTCCGGGGTGATCGTTGCAGCCTTCAGGCCGAGTCCGGCTTCGCGCATCGCTGCCGCCGAGTCGCTCACGACTCGATTGGCACTCGCACGCCGGTTCTCCAGCGAGAGGTCGAAGCGCTCGAGCTTCACATCGAGTCCGAGTACCTGCCCATCGAGCAACCGCAGCGCCTGCTCCAGCAACTCCTGGCCCGTCTCGTCGCCCTCAAGGACGACGACCTTGATCGGCTCCGGCACTGGGGCCACGATATCCAAGGTAGCCCCACCAGCGGGTGCCGCGCACGCAAACAGGAGGAGCGATGGCCAACATCTACCAGCCCCATTTCGATCAGGAGCGCCACGCGCCGGAGGGTTTCGGCGCGCTACGGGCGCTCGTCGGTCGCCAGGTGGGAGCGGAGCGCCTCGGGCTGAGCCTGTGGGAGCTTCCGCCGGGCGACGCGGCCTATCCCTACCATTTCCATCTCGGCGACGAAGAGCTGATCGTCGTGCTCGAAGGGCGTCCCAGCCTCCGCGGGCACGAGGGATGGCGCGACCTGGAACGCGGCGAGGTGGTGTCGTTTCCGACTGGAGTGCGCGGAGCGCATCAGCTCGTCAACTGGACCGAGGAGACGGTTCGGTTTCTGGCGTTCAGTCCGGCCGGCGGCCAGGATACCGTCGTCTACCCGGACTCGCAGAAGCTGGCGGCCGCGGAGCGACGCCCCGAAGGCTTCCGCCTGCGCGTTGTCTACTCCGGTCAGATGGAAGTCGAGTACTGGCTGGGCGAGCACCCGCCGAGCCGGCCATGAGACTTCAGCGTCGCTCGTTTGCCACGGCTTGGCTCAGCGTCGCTCGTTTGCCACGGCTTCACCGCCGACTGACATCAGCTCGTCCCGGTGCTCGGACAGCGCCGAGATCACGGTCTCCAGGTGCTGATCGAAGTCGACGCCCAGCTCCTCGGCGCCCCGCCGCAGGTCCTCGCGGTCGACGGCGGCCGCGAACGAGGGTTGCTTCAGCTTCTTCTTGACCGACTTGGGCGTCATGCCCTCGAGGCCGTCGGGCCGGACATAGGCACAGGCCAAGACGAAGCCGGACAGCTCATCCACCGCGTACAGCGTCTTCTCCATCGGTGTCTCGCGGGTCACGCCCAAGAAATCGGCATGCGAGGCCACCGCCCGCACGACCTCGGGTGGGTATCCCCGGGCTTCGAGCTCGCGGAGCGCATGCCGCGGATGGCCGTCGCCAAGGTCCGGATAGCGCTCGTAGTCGAGGTCATGCAGGAGACCGGTGACGGCCCACAGCTCGGCATCGCCGCCGAGCCGCGGCGCGTAGGCGCGCATCGCGGCCTCGACGGCCAAGGCGTGGCGGCGCAGCGACTGCGATTTCGTCCATTCGCAAAGGAGGTTCCAGGCCTCGGTGCGCGAAACCTTCGCCGACATGGCTGTTACCCTAGCTCAGCGTCCGCGGCCCTTCCCGACCCCGCGGTGCGACCTGCCGGGACGACCGGTGGGAGCCCCTCCGATTCCAATGGAAAAGTTCGTAATCGAAGGCGGCGTGCCGCTGTCGGGCACGATCGTTCCGGCCGGAAACAAGAACGGCGCTTTGCCGATTCTGGCCGCATGCCTCTTGACAGAGGACGAGGTCGTGCTCCGCAACGTGCCGCGGATCGCGGATGTGGAGGCGATGGCGCTGCTGCTCGAGACCCTCGGCGCCTCCGTGGATTGGCTCGGGCCCGGCGAGGTGGCGATCAATGCCTCGGGTGTCGACCGCTTCGACGTCGATCGCTCGCTGGCCGAGCGGATTCGTGCTTCGTTTCTGCTCGCCGGTCCATTGCTGGCCCGCTTCGGCCACGCGACTATGCCGCCTCCGGGGGGCGACGTGATCGGCCGTCGGCGCCTCGACCCCCACCTGGACGCTTTTCGGGCGCTCGGCGCGACCGTCGGGGACGGCGCCGACATCGTCCTTCAGGCTTCGCCGCTTGGCCTGAGCCCGTGCGACTTTTTGATGGACGAGCCCTCGGTGATGGCCACCGAGAACGCCCTGATGGCGGCGGCGCTGACCCGTGGCCCCACGGTGATCCGTAACGCGGCCTCGGAGCCACACGTCCAGGACCTTGCGCGGATGTTGGTGGCCATGGGCGCATCGATCGACGGGATCGGCTCAAACGTCATGACCGTCCACGGCACGGGACGGCTGCGTGGATGCACCCACACGATCGCCCCCGATCACATCGAGATCGGCTCGTTCATGGCGCTCGCAGGCGTCACCGGCGGTGAGCTCATCGTCAAGGACACAGTGCCCGAGGATCTGCGCATGATCCGGCTGGTGTTCGCGCGGCTGGGACTGCGAAGCGAGCTTCGGGGAGCCGACGTCATCGTCCCCGGTGGACAGCGGCTGGCCGTCAACAATGACGCCGGCGAGCGGATGCCCAAGGTAGAGGATGGACCATGGCCGGCCTTTCCGGCTGACTTGACGAGCATCGCGCTGGCGCTCGCCACGCAGGCGGAGGGTTGCGTGCTGATCCACGAAAAAATGTTCGAGAATCGGCTTTTCTTCACCGACAAGCTGCAGGTGATGGGCGCCGAGATCACGATCTGCGATCCCCACCGGGCGATCGTTATCGGCCCTCGCCGCCTGCACGGGCAGCGCGTCGACTCGCCCGACATCCGCGCCGGGATGGCGATGGTCATCGCCGCCCTGTGCGCCGAGGGCAGGACCGAGATCGGCAACGTTCGCCACATCGACCGGGGCTACGAGCGCATCGACGAGCGGCTGCGCGACCTCGGCGCACGCATCCAGCGCCTGGATGACGTGCCCATCTCTGTGTGACGAGCAGCGAAGGTTTTCCCGTGGTTGACCGTATCCCGAGCGGCACTCGCGACGTGCTGCCCGATGAGATGCGCGAGCTGCGCGAGCTCACGGACAGCATCCGCGCCGTGTTCGAGCAAGCCGGATATGGCGAGGTGTACACGCCTGCCCTCGAGTACGAGGGAACGCTGCCGCGCTGGGGTCGCGCGCCCCGCCCCGCCTATCGCATGTTCGACGAGCAGGGCCAGGTGCTCGTCCTGCGCTCGGACATGACGGTTCCCCTGGCCCGACTGGCGGCGACCCGCTATCGGACCACGGAGCCGCCGCTGCGCTTCTGCTACTTCGCCCATGCCTACCGGGGGGTGCGACCGCAGCGCGGCCAATCGCGCGAGCTCCTGCAGGCCGGAGTCGAGCTCATCGGCTCGCCGGCGCCCGGGGGCACGGCGGAGGTGCTGAAGGTCCTGTGCGCGTCACTGGACGCGGCGGGACTGCGCACTTACAGGGTAGGGCTGGGCGACGCGTCGCTCTATCCCTCGCTGCTGGAGGCCTTTGGCGTTGAGGCGCTGACGCAGGAGCGGATTCTCGCCGAGCTGGCGGCGGGCAACTTCGTCGGTGTCGAGAACGCGTTACGCGCCATCGAGCTGACCTCCGAGGATCTCGAGCTCTTGCTGCGCGTCCCGCGGACCCGCGGCGGGCCAGAGCTGCTCGAGGACGTATCGGGCCCGCTCGAGGCGGCGGTGACGGGAATGCGCGCCGTTCACCAGCTGCTCGAGCCCCGGGTGGCCGAGCGGATCATCTTCGACCTCGGTCTGGTGCGCAGTCTCGGCTACTACACCGGCGCGGTGTTTCAGGTCTACGACCCGGCGTACGGAGTGCCGATCGGCTCCGGCGGGCGCTATGACGAGCTGCTTGCCAGCTTCGGACGCCCGCTGCCGGCGGTCGGCTTCGCGCTCAACGTCGAGCGCCTGCACATCGCCCTGGCCGGCGAGCAGCGGGGCCTCGGGAGCATGAGATGAGCGAGCTGCGGATCGCAGTGCCCCGGGGAGCGCTGTTCGCCGACACGCTCGACCTGCTGGATCGGATCGGGCTTGACACCAAAGAGGTCAGGGAGAACGACCGCAAGCTCCTGTTCGAGGACGCCGGAATCGTGACCATGCGTCCCTCCGACGTCCCGACCTACGTCGAGGCCGGCGCAGCCGATATCGGAGTCACGGGCAGGGACGTGCTGATGGAGCAGTCCGAGCGAGAGCTCTACGAGCTCGTCGATCTCGGCTACGGGCACTGCCGCATGGTGCTGGCCACGGTCGCCGGCGAGGACCGTGCCGCGGAGGCGCTGCGGCGCCTGGGGGTCGTCAGGATCGCCACCAAGTATCCCCGCGTCGCGGCCCGCCACTTCCTCGAGACCGGCCGCCAGGCGGAGATCGTCGAAGTCAAGGGCTCGGTCGAGCTCGCGCCGCTCACGGGACTCGTGGAGGGGATCGTGGATTTGACGGCCACCGGCACCACGCTGCGTGAGAACGGGCTAGTGGTGCGCGAGGAGATCGCCGAGTGCACCGCGCGGCTGATCGCCAACCCCGTATCGCACAAGCTGAAGGCACGGGCGCTCGACGCGCTTTTGGAGCGCCTAGGGATGGGCCCTAATGCGGTGTGAGCGGATCGCCCTGAGCGGCGAACCGAAGGTGCTCGCGCGCCAACTGCGCTCGCTGGTGCCGGCGCCCGAATCAGTCAGCGCCCAAGTGGGGGAGATAATCGCCGCAGTGCGGGCCCGCGGAGATCAGGCACTCGCCGAGTACACGCGCACGCTTGACAGCCCCGGCGCACACCCGCCGCCGCTGCAGGTGACCGACGCCGAACTGGAACGGGCGGCAGTAGGTCTCCAGCCAGACGTCCGCGCAGGCCTGCAGCGGGCGATCGGCAACGTCCGCCGTGTAGCCGAGGCTGGCATCGACGCGGAGCGGACGGTTGACATGGGAGCCCACCGGGTGACGCTCCGCAGTGCCCCGGTGGCGCGCGCCGCCGTCTACGTTCCCGGTGGCCGGGCCCCTTATCCGAGCACGGCGGTGATGGGCGTGGTGACGGCCTCGGTGGCCGGTGTCCGCGAGGTCGTCGTCTGCTCTCCACCGAGCCGTGACGGCGTTCTCAGCGACGTCGTGCTCGCGGCGTGCACGCTTGCGGGCGGCTCCCGCGTCTACCGCATGGGTGGCGCCCAGGCCGTCGCCGCGCTCGCGTATGGGACCGAATCAATAGCGCCAGTCGATGTGGTCGTCGGCCCCGGGAACCTCTACGTACAGGAGGCCAAGCGCCAGCTGTCAGCGCATGTGGGCATCGACGGCTTCGCCGGGCCCAGCGACCTGGTGGTGATCATCGACGGCCAAGAGGCACTCGAGCTGGCGGCACTCGATCTGCTGGCCCAATCCGAGCACGGCTCAGGCACGCTGGTGGTGGCGCTCTCGAGCTCGGCTCGGGCGCTTGACCGGCTCGCGGCACGGCTCGGCGAAGCACCCGATACCGGCGCGGTGGCAGCGGTGGTCGACGTCGAGGAATTTGATCAGGCGCTCGCGCTTGTGGAAGCGCTCGCGCCCGAGCACCTGGAGCTGATCGGCGCCGGCGCGGAAGCGCTCGCTCCGGGGGTCACTCGCGCCGGCTGCCTGTTCGTCGGGGCCGCGGCCGCCACCGCCTTCGGCGACTACGTGGCCGGCTCAAATCACATCCTGCCGACCGGCGGCACCGCTCGGTTCGCGTCCGGTCTGTCACCCGCGAACTTTCAGCGTCGCTTCGCAGAGGTACGGGTCGAGGATCCCCGCGAGCTGGCCACAGCCGGTGCGCCGCTCGCTCGCGCGGAGGGCTTTGAGCTACACGCCCAGTCGATGGAGGCCCGTATCCGGGAGAATCGGTAGTCGTGACGCGGACAGCCGAAATCGACCGCAGGACCGCGGAGACCGACGTGCGCGTGACGCTGGGCTTGGAAGGCAGCGGCGCTGGCGAGCGCGAAACCGGGGTTGGGTTTCTCGACCACATGCTCGACCTGCTCGCCCGGCACGGCCGGCTCGATCTGAACGTGCACGCTGCCGGCGATCTGAAGGCCGGCGCGCACCACACCGTTGAGGACGTCGGGATCTGTATCGGTCAGGCGCTTGACAGGGCGCTCGGCGACCGAGCGGGAATCGCGCGCTACGGGGAGGCCACGGTGCCGATGGACGAGTCGCGCGCGGCATGCGCGATCGACATCTCGGGTCGGGGGCTGTGCGCGTTCGAGGCGACGCTGCCGCCCGGGGCGATCGGCAACTTCGACCACGAGCTGGCCGAGGAGTTCTTCCGCGCGCTGGCCGCGAACGCCAAGCTGACACTCCACTTGACGATCGAGCGGGGAACCAACGCACACCACGCCATCGAGGCCGCGTTCAAGGCCCTGGCTCGGGCGTTGCGGGCCGCCATGGCGCTCGACCCCGCCGAGCGCGGCGTTCCCAGCACGAAGGGAACGCTGGTATGAACCGCGGGCCGTCGATCGCCGTCGTCGACTACGGCATGGGCAACCGTCGCTCGGTGGAGAAGGCGCTCTGGCATATCGGCGCGCGAGCGATGATCAGCCGCGACCACGATCAGATCCAGCGAGCCGATGGGCTGATCGTCCCGGGCGTGGGCGCCTTTCCGCGGGCGATGCGCAACCTCAACGAATTAGGCCTCGCGCCGCTGATCCGCGAGCGAGCGCAGGCGGGCATGCCCGTGCTCGGGATTTGCCTTGGGATGCAGCTGCTGTTCGAGCGCTCGGAGGAGGTCCGTGACGCGGAGGGCCTGGGGTTGATCGATGGCGAGGTCTCGCGGCTCAGAAGCGGTTCTCTGCGGATACCGCACATAGGATGGAACGAGGTGACGTTCGAGCAGCCCTGTCCGCTGACCGCCGGGCTCCCAGAACCGGGCTGCGCCTTCTATCACGTGCATTCGTTCGTGGCCCGTCCACGGCGGGCGCAGCACGTAGTGGGGACGACGGAATACGGCGAGCGGTTCGCGAGCATCGTCGGACGGGGAAACGTGCTCGGCGTCCAGTTTCACCCCGAGAAGTCCTCGGGTCACGGCCTCGAGATGCTCCGCAACTTCGCGTCTCTCTGTGCGCGCTGGCGCGCGCCATCGCCCAAGGCCGCGCCGGCACGCGCATGATCCTGCTGCCCGCGATCGACATCCTCTCGGGGCAGACCGTCAGGCTGACGCGGGGCTCGTTCGACTTCAAGACGGTGTACGACGTCGACCCGCTGGACGCCGCGCGCCGATGGATGGAAGAAGGAGCCCGCATGCTTCATGTGGTCGATCTCGACGGAGCCCGCGCCGGCCGACCACACAACCTCGACAGCATCTCCAGGATCGCCGCCAGCGTGGACATCCCGGTGGAAGTGGGCGGTGGGTTGCGCAGCGTTGATGCGGTGCGCGAGGCGATCAGGGCGGGCGCCACCCGCGTGGTCCTGGGTACCGCGGCCTACCGCGATGTCGACTTCCTCGACGAAGTCGTGGCCGAGCACGGCGACCGCGTCACCGTCTCGGTCGATGCCCGTGACGGCTCGCTCGCCACGGCCGGCTGGACCGAGCAGACCGAGATCCCCGCGGAGTCGGTGATCGAGCGACTAGGAGCGCGAGGCGTAAGGCGGTTCGTGTACTCGAGCATCGAGCGAGACGGAATGCTCAGCGGCCCCGACCTGGCCGGTGTCCGCCGGATCGCCGCCGCCGTCCGTGGCAGCTTCATCTACTCGGGCGGCGTCTCGTCGCTGGAGGACCTCGGCGCGCTGGCCACGCTGAGACAGGTGAACCTCGCCGGGGTGATCGTCGGCAAAGCCCTCTACGAGCGGCGGTTCACAGTCGCCGAGGGACAGCGAGCGCTTAGCCTGGGGCGCGCAAGCGCAAGCACATAACACCTGGCAGGCGCGCGAGCGCCTGCCAGGATGATCGAATGCACTACAAGCGCGTCATCCCCTGCCTCGACGTCGACGCCGGCCGGGTGGTCAAGGGCGTGGGATTCGTCGGCCTGCGGGACGCAGGCGATCCCGTCGAGCTGGCGAGCCGTTACGACGCCGCCGGCGCAGACGAGCTGGTGTTCCTCGACATCACGGCGACCTCCGACAAGCGGGAGACGGTCACGCAACTGGTGCGACGTGCCGCCGATGAGGTGTTCATCCCCTTCACGATCGGCGGCGGCATCCGCTCGGCTGCCGATGCCCAGGCTGTGCTCGATGCGGGGGCCGACAAGGTCTCGGTCAACTCGGCGGCGCTCGCCCGACCCCAGCTGCTCGACGAGCTGGCCGTGACCTTCGGCTCCCAGTGCGTCGTGTTGGCGATCGACGCGAAGGCCCGAGACCGCGGCTGGGAGGCGTATCTGGCGGGTGGCCGTACTCCCACCGGCCGCGACGCCGTGGGATGGGCGCGCGAGGGCACGGAGCGAGGCGCAGGCGAGATCCTGCTGACGAGCATGGACCGCGACGGCACGAACGAGGGCTATGACCTGCCGCTGACGGCCGCCGTGGCCGAATCGGTCGAGGTGCCGGTGATCGCCTCCGGGGGCGCTGGTGAGCCAGAGCACCTGTTGGATGCGCTTCGCTCCGGCGCCGACGCCGCCCTCTGCGCCTCGATCTTCCACTATGGGCGCTACACCATGCAGGAGGTCAAGGCGCAGCTGGCCCGCGGAGGGGTTCCGGTACGGCTCGACTAATGCGACAGACTGTTAGGTCGTGGGTTCGGTTCATCTGACGACGACGCTCGTTGCCCGCGGGCCGGCCGCCGCAGTGGTTCTGGACGACGAGCAGGTGGGAACGGTCGGGGAAGGGGCCAAACGGTTTCCGGTGCGCGCCACGGTCAACGGCTACAGCTGGCGCACGACCGTGACCCGGATGCGCGGCGAGTTCCTGCTCGGACTCAATCGGGAGGTGCGGGAGTCGGCCGGCGTGGACGCCGGCGACACGGTCGAGGTGGCGATCGAGCTCGACGCGGCTCCGCGGGAGGTGGAGGTGCCGAAGGCGCTGGCCAGCGCTTTGGCCGCCCATCCCGCGGCGGCAGCGAGGTTCGAAGCCCTGGCCTACACCCACCGCAAGGAGTACGCCCGCTGGATCGCCGAAGCCAAGCGTGAGCAGACCCGAGACCGCCGCGTGGAGCAGGCGGTCACGATGCTGCGCGAGGGCAAGACGCTGAGCTGACGGTTCAGGCCAGCGGCCCACGCGCCGCGATAGCCGCGTCAGAGATGCAAGTGTTCAGTTCTCTTGTCTAGCCAGACAGGCCCGGCGCGGCCGCTAGGCGGCCTCTTCTACGTACCCGGCAGCGGCGCACGCATCGCAGTATGCGGCGGGCGGCACACGGGGCTCGTAGCAACCAGGGCGGCAGCACGTCGATGAGCGCTTGGGCCGACCGCGACCGATACGGGCGGCGGCGGCATCCTTGAGCTCGTCACGCATCCGATCAAGCTCGGCGGCGTGCTCCGCGCAGAAGCGACGGCCCGCGAGAGCCGACTCCTGACAATGGCTTCCACTACGACAACGCATACGTAACAAAGGATATCAAGCGCCCGAACGCACGTTCCGCGAAAGTGGTCATTGGTGCCGTATTTGCACGGGTTTTTAACTATGTTTGTGAGGCGATATCCGGCGCCGGTGCCCGGTGCTAGCGCGCCGGCAACATCTGATAGATCATCGAGTAGCCGACCATGTAGATGGCGTGGCCGTCTGAGATCCCGGGGTTGAACCTGCCGTCCGGGAAGGAGAACACGCTCCGTCCGGTGCGCGCGTCGAGGCCGCTGGTGGCCTTGGTCCGTAAATCCGAGAAGTAGACGACGTTGCCGATGATCTGTGGGGAGCCATCGATCGCGCCGCCCCCGTTGTGGGTCCAGCGGATCGCGCCCGAGCGGGCATCAAGCGCATAGAGGTTGCCGTCGTAGGAGCCGATGTACACCGTGGGGCCGAGCCCCGGCGTGTCCTCGACCGCCGGCGAGGAGTACACGTAGGCGCCCGTTCCCGTTCTCCAGGCCAGCTGTCCGCTGCGGGCCGAGAACGAGTACACGTAGTGGTCGGTGTTTCCCATGTACACGCGCCCAAACGCGACCGCGGGGCTCGAGTAGAAGCTCCCCGAACTGAATCCGAACTGCGCCCCGTTCGTGCCCACAGCCCAGATCTGATGTCCGGTGCGGGCGTCGAGCGCATACGCGCGGCCGGCGTAGTCACCGAAGTACAGAACCCCGCCGGCAAACGATGGTCCGCCCTTTACGGCTCCCTGCGCATGGTAGGTCCAGACGGTGGCGCCCGTGCTCGCTCGCAGCGCATACACCGTTCCGTCCTGATCTCCGAAGTAAACGAAGCCGTTCCACGCAAGTGGCGAGGACTCGCTGCCGGGCGCGACTGGGTGCGACCACACGATTCGACCGGTCCGCATCGAGAGCGCCACGACCCGGCCGTTGCCCGGGACCTGGGTCTGGGTGGCTCCGGGGTTGTCAGACAGGAGCGGCATGATCGCGAGCTGGTCGTTCACATCAACGGCGGGCGAGGCGGCCGCGAGCGTCCCGACCTTCGTCTCCCACAGCTTGCGCCCGGTGCGGGCGTCGATCGCCTTCGCCGAGCCGTAGTTATCGATTAGATACAGCGTCGTCCGGTACATGACAGGCGGCAACTCGACCAGAACGTAGTCCTGAAACTTCCACCCCATCCGCAGCGGCGGGCCAATCGCAGCCGGGAACTCCCTGGTACGGGCCAGGTCGTACCCGTATACCGGCCAGCGAAAGTCGTCGACGGGCTGGGGTGGCCGCGTCGCCGTCGAGACGGTGAAGTGCACATTGGGATGCGAGACGTTGCCGGGCGCGTGAAGCAAGACGAACGCCACCGCGCCCCCCGCCGCTACCGCTAGGACCGCCACGGTGGCGATGAGCCCGCGCCGCAGCGAGCGCCGCGAACCAGGACTCGGCATGGCTGGGCATGCTAGTCATCTCGCAGGCGCGCGAAGATGAGGCCGTGGCGGTTCCGTCGCCAGCAGATCTGCTCGAGCGCGTGCGCCTGCTCCCGGGCGGCGGCATGTTGATGGAGCGCCTGGGAGACGAACCGCTCGTGTACCTGGTCGGCGGGGCTCTAAGGGACCTGCTGATGGGCGGCTCGCCCGCGGAGCTCGACCTGGTCGTAGAGGGCGATCCCGCGGAGGTCGCTGAGCAGCTCGGTGGCGGGGCGGTGGTGCACGACCGTTTCGGCACCTCGACGGTCCGGCTCGACGGCTTCAGGTACGACATCGCCCGGGCTCGCCGGGAGCGCTATGCCCGTCCGGGGGCGCTTCCGGACGTGGAGCCCGCGTCGCTAAAGGACGACCTCCAACGCCGCGACTTCACCGTCAACGCGATCGCCACGGCGCTGAGCGGCGCGGCCGCCGGCGCTCTGGAGACCGTGCCCGGAGCTCTGGAAGACCTGCGGGCCCGGTTGCTTCGCGTCCTCCATGACAGGAGCTTCAGCGACGACCCCATTCGGCTATTGCGACTGGCCCGCTACCGTGGCCGGCTGGGGTTCGGGATCGAGCCCCATACGCTCGAGCTCGCTCGCGCCGCGATCGCAGCCGACGCGCTCGCCACGGTCAGCGGGGCGCGCATCGGCGCCGAGCTGCGCTTGCTGGGACGCGAGCAGGATCCCATCGCGGCGCTGATCAGCCTGCGCGAACTGCGCCTCGACGCGGCCATCCACCCCCGCTTTGGCCTCGCCGACGTCGAGCTCGCGCGCCGCGCCCTGGCGCTGCTGCCCAGCGACGGTCGGCCTCCGGTGCTCGTGCTGGCCGTCGCGGCGCTCAAGATTCCCGGGCAAGAGCTTCGCCGCACGTTGGACGGGCTGGCGTTTTTGGCGAGCGAGCGCGAGGCAATAGTCGCGACGGCTGTGGGAGCGGAGCGCCTAGCGGCCTCGCTGGGTCGCGCCCGGATGCCCTCCGAGATCGCCGCAGCGGCTGGCGAGGCATCACCTGAGGTCGTGGCGCTGGCCGGCGCGCTTGGTCCGGCGGAAGCGGCCCGCGAGTGGCTTGACCGCCTCCGTCACGTGCGCCTCGAGATCGACGGCCGTGATCTGCTCTCGGCCGGCGTTCCCGAGGGGCCGGCCGTGGGACGCGCGTTGCGGGCCGCCTTGGCCGCCAAGCTCGATGGCCGGGCGAGCGGTCGGGAGGGCGAGCTCGCGGTGGCCGTGAGTGCTGCCTACGAGAGCCCGCCTGCCGGGAGATAAGCTCTCCGGAACATGGCCAGTCGCTCGACAACGCCACCGGGACGCGAGTCGCTCGCGGCCGCCCGGGCGGGGGACGAAGGGGCGTTTGCTGCGCTTGTGGAGCCCTATCGGCCAGAGCTTCATGCCCACTGCTACCGGATGCTGGGCTCGCTCCAGGACGCCGAAGACGCGCTGCAGGAGTCGCTGCTGCGCGCGTGGCGTGGCCTCAGTCGCTTTGAGGAGCGAAGCTCCTTGCGATCGTGGCTCTACACGATCGCCACAAATGCCTGCCTGACGCAGATCGAACGTCGCAACAAGCGTGTGCTGCCGATCGACTACCAACCCGCCACCGATCCGCAAGCGGCGCCCGGAAGACCGGTCGTGGAGTCCGTCTGGATCGAGCCCTATCCCGATGAGCTGATCGGCCTCGAGGACGGCCATGCCGCCCCCGAGGCCCGTTACGAGCAGCGGGAGGGTGTCGAGCTGGCGCTGATCGCCGCTTTACAGCACCTGGGAGCCAACCAGCGGGCCGTCCTGATCTTGCGCGAGGTGCTGGGTTTTTCGGCTAAGGAGACGGCTGGGATGCTCGAGACGAGCGTTGCGTCTGTCAACAGCGCGCTCCAGCGGGCCCGCGCCGCGGTCGATGAGCGGGTGCCCGAGCAAAGCCAGCAGGCCACGCTGCGGTCGCTCGGCGATGACGGTGTGCGCGAGCTCGTGGACCGCTATATGGACGCATGGGAGCGCTGCGACGTGGACGCCTTCACGGCGATGCTGACCGAGGACGCCAGCTTCACGATGCCGCCCCTGGCGAGCTGGTACCAGGGCCGCGAGGGCATCGCCGCTTGGGCCAGACATTGGCCCCTGTCTGGCGCCTGGCGCTGGCGCGCGGTGCTGACACGAGCCAACGGACAGCCTGCGCTCGCCTTTTATGCCTGGGACGAGCGGGCCGACGGTTACCTGCCGTTCGCGCTGAATGTCCTGACTCTCGACGGCGGCCGCGTCAGCGACGTGACCGCCTTCATCGTCCGTTCGATCGAATCTTCAGACCCCGAGGCCTACGAGCGCTTTCCAGAGCAGCCAGCCGATCCCCGGCGGCTTGCGGACTTCTTCGAGCGCTTTGGCTTGCCGCCGCGGCTTGACTGAAGGCGCCAGCACATCTCGGCACACGGCGGGCGAGTCGTTGCCGGCGGGATTCACGTTCGCCGGAGACCACATCGCGGTCTCGCTGCGGGGAGCGCGAGCGATTTTCACCACGCGCCGCGGTGGATTTTCCCGCGGCCCCTACGAGAGCCTCAATCTAGGCCGTCTAACCGACGACGACCCCGGTGCGGTGGCGCGCAACCGGGCCGCGGTCGAGGCGCTGCTGGGCTTGCCTCTGGCGCACACCCGGCAGGTCCACGGCGCCGAAATCCTCAAGCTGGACGCACATAACCACACGGGAACTCAATCGGCGCAGGCAACGACGCTCGCGAAGGCCGACGGGCAGGCGACCGCGCAGCGCGGGATCGCCCCCTCAGTGCTGGTTGCAGACTGCCTGCCGGTGGCGATCGCCGGCGGCGACGCCGTGACGATGGTCCACGCCGGCTGGCGCGGGTTGGCGGCGGGCGTGCTGGAGGCCGGCGTGCGCGCGGTTCGGGAGCTCGGGAGGGAGGGCCCGCTCGAGGCCGCGATCGGACCGGGAGCGGGGCCGTGCTGCTATGAGGTGGGCGAGGAGGTGCACGCCGCATTCGCGGCGCGCTTTCCGGCGGTGCGCCGCGGCGATTACCTCGATCTGAAAGCGATCGCCCGCGCCACGCTCGAGGCGGCGGGCGTGGGCACGGTGCACGACGTCGGGCTGTGCACGATCTGCTCAGATCGAAGGCTGTTCTACTCGCACCGCCGGGACCGCGGCGTCACCGGCCGCCAGGCGGGGATTGCATGGTTGAGCTGATCCATGGATTGTCGGCCGACGCTGTGCGCACCAACCTTGAGCGCGTAAGGCGCGAGATTGCGGCGATCGGTCGGGATTCCCGCGAAGTGGAGATCCTGGCCGCCACCAAGTACCTGGCCGACGACGAACTCCCCGTCCTGGCCGAGGCGGGAGTCCGGCTGGTGGGCGAGAACCGGGCCCAGGATCTGGTGCGGAGAGCCGAGGCTTATCCGGGTCTGTTCACATGGGATTTCATCGGCGCGCTTCAGAGCCGCAAGGTTCGTCCGCTGTTGCCGCACGTCCGCTATATCCATTCCGTGGCCAGCGATTCGGCGCTGGCGCAGCTGGAGCGTCACGGAAGTTCGAGCACGGAGGTTCTGATCGAGGTCAACGTGGCCGGGGAGTCCGGCAAGACCGGCATCGCCCCCGCGGAGCTCGAGCCGTTCGTCGAGCGCTGTCCGGTAGCAGTCGTCGGACTGATGACGATGGCGCCATTCACCGAGGATGCGCAGAAAAGCCGGCCCTACTTCGCGCGCCTGCGGCAGCTCGCAGAGCGCATTGGGGTGCAACAGCTGTCGATGGGCACGAGCCAGGATTACGTGGTCGCGGCGCAGGAGGGTGCGACGATCGTGCGCCTTGGATCGACTCTGTACAAACCGAGCGCGTCATAATCAAGAGCAGGGAAATGACGCGCGTCCCCGAACCCTGACACGCACATGGCCTTCCGCGACACGTGGCATCGCACGCTGGTCTATTTCGGGCTCGCCGAGGACGAACCGTACGAGGAGGAGCTCGATCCCTTCCAGGAACCCGAGGTGGAGCTCCAGGACACCTACCGCGAGCGCCCAAATGTTCGGCGGCTGAGCGGGAGCCGGCGACGGCGGGACGAAATCGACGACATCTTCGCCGACGAGCCCGGAGCCGACCGCCGCACGACCTCGCTGCGCCCCGTAGGTGGTCGCGGCAACGGCCGCGGCGGCGGCGACGTGCGGGTGCACTTCGTCGCGCCGCGCAGCTTCAACGACGTACAGGACGTAGCCGACAAGTTCAAGGACTCGATTCCGGTGATCCTCAACTTGCAGGGGACCGATACCGACCTCTCCAAGCGGCTGATCGACTTCTCGAGCGGACTGACCTACGCCCTGGACGGCGGCATGCAGCGGATCGCCGACAAGGTGTTCTTGCTCACCCCGCACAACGTCGAGGTCTCAGCAGAGGAGCGGGCCCGACTGGTCGAGAAGGGCTTCTTCAACCAGAGCTGAGCCGCCGGCAGAGCAGGCTGTTTTCCTAGGGCCGGGATCGGCCGGACGCCTGGCGGGTAGATTTCATCTCGTGCAGGTCGGGCTGATCGGAGCTGGCAACATGGCGCGTGCGCTTGCTCGCGGCTGGGGTGAGCCGGTGCTGTGCTCGGACGCCGGTTCGGGACGAGCACAGGCGCTCGTCGCCGAGCTCGGAGGGGAGGCGCTCTCCAGTGTGGAGGTTGCGGAGCGCGCGAACCTGGTAGTGCTGTGCCACAAGCCTGCCCAGCTAGAGAGCGTTGCCGCGGAGCTCCGAGGCCGAGCACAGGCGGTGGCCTCGATCCTCGGCGCGACGGGCATCGGCGAGCTGACGCGTGCCTATCCGAACACTCCTGTCTTCCGGCTGATGCCCAACACTCCGGTCTCGGTCAGACGCGGCGTGATTTGCTACGCGCGGACGCCCACCATCGACCGGAGCCTGGAGGCGGAGGTGCTCGCGCGGTTCGAGCGCTTGGGAGCCGTGGTCACGCTCGAGGAGACCTTGATGGAGGCGGCGACAGCGGTGATGGGTGTTGGACCGGCGTACCAAGCGCTGCTGATCGAGGCGCAAGTGGACGCCGCGGTTCGGCATGGACTGAGCGCGGCCGTGGCGAGCCGGCTGGCGGTGGAAACGATGGCTGGGACGGCTGCGCTGCTGAGTGGGCGTGGCCACGACACGCTCTCCGTGCGGCGCGAGGTCACATCGCCCGGCGGCAGCACCGCCCGGGGCCTGGCGGCGCTCGAGCGCGCTGCGGTGAGAGCGGCGTTCCAGGACGCGACCGACGCGGTCATGGGCTGGGCCGGCCGTTGACGCTGCTCGGGGCCATCACCCGGGTGGACATCGCCAACTACGTCGGCTGGGTGTTTTACGTCTACATCATCATCATCTTCGTCTACGTGCTGATGAACCTCCTGATCTCCACCGGCGTGCAGCCGCCGTACTCGCGCTGGAGCGACGCGGTGCTCACCTTCCTGCGCGACACCTCCGAGCCCTACCTGCGGCTCTTCCGTCGCTTCATCCCGCCGCTGGGAATGCTCGACTTGAGCCCGATGATCGGCATCATCGTCTTGTACTTCCTGCGCGACATCATCGTCAACGCGATCGCGGGTTAGGAACCCGTCGCTTGACGGCGATCAGGAGCACCGTGCGAGTGAATGCACGCTCACGCGCGCTCGCCCGCGCCGGCGCGCTGGGCGCCGTGGTGGTCGGTCTAGATCAGCTCACCAAGCGCACGCTAGCCGCCGGCGTAGCGCCGGGGCAACAGCAACGTTTTCTTCCCGGTGTGCATCTGGTCCACGTGAGAAACACGGGCGTCGCGTTCGGTTTCCTCTCAGGCGGAGGGACGATCGTGCTGATCTTCACGCTAGGTGCGCTCGCCCTGCTGGTCGGCTACTTCGTGCTTCGCCCCGAGCGCCGCGGACTTTGGGTCCCAACCGGGCTGCTCCTCGGCGGTGCGTTGGGCAACCTCATCGATCGGCTGGCAAACGGCGCCGTCACCGACTTCATCAAGCTCCCGCTGTGGCCGGCCTTCAACGTCGCCGACATGGCGATTACCTTCGGCGTGTTGGCGCTGCTGTACGTGCTCGAGGGCAAGCGCGGCGATGGCCGATGAAAGGCGCTCGACGCCGGCCGAGGGGGTCCGCTCGCTCTCTGTGCCCGGCGGCGCCGACGGCCTCCGGCTCGATCGTTTCCTGGCCGCTCCACTCGGCTCTCGCGCTCGCGCCCAGGCGCTGATCGACGCCGGCCGGGTTAGCGTCGACGGACGCAGGCGCCCCAAGAGGCACGTCGTGCGGTCCGGCGAGTCCGTGGACGTCGACGAGCGCCAGGAGCCCTTCGAGACAGCTCCCTCCACCGCGCCGTTCCATGTGGCATACGAAGATCGGCACCTGCTGGTCGTCGACAAGCCGGCCGGCGTTGTCGTGCATCCCGCTCGCGGTAACTGGACGGGCACGCTGGCCCAGGCGCTCGAGGGGGTCGGAGCTGGAGGCGAGGAGCGCTGGCGGGCCGGCATCGTCCACCGCCTCGACCGCGATACCTCGGGCCTGCTGGTAGTGGCAAAGAGCGACTCCGTCCATCGCGTGCTAAAGGGCCTGCTCGGCTCGCGCCGCCTCCGTCGCGAATACAGCGCGCTTGTCGAGGGACGGCTCAAGGCGCGCTCGGGGACGATCGACGCCCCGATTGGCCGCGACCGCCGGGACCGGCTGCTGGTCTCGATCGACACGGATGTGCCGCGCGAGGCACGCACGCACTTCGCGCTTGAGCAGCTGCTTCCGGAGGCAAGCCTCCTCCGCGTGACGCTCGAGACTGGGCGCACGCACCAGATCCGCGTCCATACGGCGGCGATCGGCCACCCGCTGGTCGGCGACCAGAAGTACGGCGGCGCTCTGACCTACGGCCTCGAGCGACAGTTCCTGCACGCCGCCCGGCTGTCATTCCCCCACCCTGTCACGGGCGAAGCGATCGATGTCAGATCGCCGCTGCCGGAAGACCTGAGAGGCGCTCTGGACACAGCAAAGGGCGCAACGAGTGGATGACGGGGCGGCCCGTCCACAGCCGCCCCGCCGATCCTTATGCGAACCGAGCCACCGGAGGTAGGGGAAGGGAGGTTCGGCCCGCGGGCGGGCCAGCACCGCAGGTAGGGGAAGGGTGATGGCCCGCTGCAGCTAGAAACGTAGCGCCTTCAGAAAACTTTCGTAGACTCACTCGCAAATTCTGACCCCGCCGCCAGCGCGCGGCCCGTGTCCCTGCCTCGGCACCGCACCGAGGTCCACGTGTCCGTCCTGACGGGAAGTACCACGAACTCAAGGGAGCAACAACTTGCCTGAACTCGGAATCAAGGAGCTGCTGGAGGCCGGAGTGCACTTCGGCCACCAGACCCGTCGCTGGAATCCGAAGATGCGCCGCTTCATCTTCGGCGAACGGGACGGCATCTACATCATCGATCTGCTGCAGACCGAAGCTCTGCTGGCCCAGGCCAGACTGTTTGCTTCGGAGATCGCCCGCCGCGGCGGAACGGTGCTTTTCGTCGGTACGAAGAAGCAGGCCCGCGATGCGATCCGCGATACGGCCGCAGCCGCCGACATGCCGTATGTCAACCATCGCTGGCTCGGCGGCCTGCTCACCAACTTCCATACGATCTCCCAGCGGATCAAGCGCCTGCACGACCTCGAGCGCTACGAGTCGGAGGGCCAGCTACAGCTGCTCCCAACGCGTGAGCGCATGGGGCTTCAGGCCGACCTTGAGAAGCTGCGCGCCAATCTGGGTGGCGTCAAGGGGATGCAGCGTGTCCCGGACGCCGTGTTCGTGATCGATTTGAAGACGGAGGCGATCGCGGTGCGTGAGGCCCAGCGGCTGCGGATCCCGGTCATCGGCCTGGTCGACACCAACTGCGACCCGGACGGGATCGACTACGTCATTCCCGGCAACGACGACGCGATCCGTTCATGTGCCGCGATAACCAGAGCGATCGGCGACGTGGTGGCCCAGGGCCACAGCATCTTCCGGGCCGAGGAGGAGCGCGCACGCCAGGAGCGTGAGCGCCAGGAAGCCGAAGAGCGGGCGCGCCAGGAAGCCGAGGAGCGGGCGCGCCAGGAGGCAGAGGAACGCGCCCGGCAGGAAGCCGAAGAGCGGGCGCGCCAGGAGGCAGAGCGCGAGCAGCAGGCGCCCGAGGGAGCCCCCGCGGCGCAGGCCCCAGTCCCCCCCGCGAGCGCGCCTCAGCCGCCGCCACCGCCCGAGCAGCCCCCGGCGGCGCAGCCACCACCGCCCGAGCAGCCCCCGGCGGCGCAGCCGCCACCGCCCGAGCAGCCCCCGGCGCCTCAGCCGCCGCCACCGCCCGAGCAGCCCCCGGCGGCGCAGCCGCCGCCGCCCGAGCAGCCCCCGGCGGCGCAGCCCCCACCCGAGCCGGCCCCCGCGGTCGAGCAGCCACCCCCGGCCGAGTCGGCCCCCGCGGCCGAGTCAGCCCAGGCGGCCGAGCAACCACCCCCGGCCGAGCCGGCGCAGGACGCCGGACGGCCGAGCGTGCCTCCGGCGAGCGCGCCCCAGCCCTTGCCCGAGGAGTCATCAGCAGAGCGACCGCCGGAGCCCGATCAGACCACGCCCCGGCAGCAGGCCCCGGAGGAGGGGGCATGACAGCCGTCAGCGCCAAGGACGTCAAGGCCCTGCGTGACCGTACGGGCGCGGGCGTGCTCGCCTGCCGAGAGGCGCTGACCGAGGCGGCCGGCGACATCGAGCAGGCGGTGGAGATACTCCGCACGCGTGGCGAAGCGCAGGCAGCGAAGCGGGCCGGGGAGGAGGCGCGCGAGGGCGTCGTCCAGAGCTATATCCACGCCGGTGGCAAGATCGGCGCGATGGTGGAGGTCGATTGCCAGACCGACTTCGTCGCCCGCAACGAGAGGTTCATCGAGTTCGCGCGCGAGGTCGCGCTCCACATCGCCGCGGCGCCACAGCTGCTCGCGATCTCAGCGGAGGACGTTCCGCAGGCGGAGCGCGAGCGGGAGCAGCGGATCGCAACCGAGCAGGCGGCCGACCGTCCGGAGAACGTCCGCGAGCGGATCGTCGCCGGTAAGCTCGACAAATGGCTGGACGAGGTCGTTCTCCTGCGCCAGAGGCACGTCAACGAAGACAAGCACGGCGGCAAGACAATTGAGGAGCTCCGCACTGCGCTGTCCGCCGAAACGCGTGAGAACATAGTCATCCGGCGCTTTGCTCGATTCGCGGTGGGCGGCTGAAATCGAGGTCGGCTCGCAGTGGCGCAGACGCTGAGTGAAAGCCCCCCGGCGGCGCCAGTCTATGGCCGAGTGCTGCTGAAGCTTTCGGGCGAGGCGCTGATGGGCGAGTTGGAGTACGGCACCGACCCCGAACGCGTCCACGCGATCGCCGCCGAGGTAGCGAACGTGCACCGCCGGGGCGTGGAGGTGGCGATCGTCGTCGGCGGCGGCAACATCTACCGCGGGCTGGCCGCCGCGGCGAGGGGAATGGACCGCGCGACCGGTGATTACATGGGGATGCTGGCCACGGTGTTGAACGCGCTGGCGCTGCAGGACGCACTCGAGAAGCTGGACGTGGCCACGCGCGTGCAGTCGGCGATCACGATCTCCGAGGTGGCCGAGCCGTACATTCGCAGGCGAGCCATTCGCCATCTGGAGAAGGGGCGCATCGTGATCTTCGCAGCCGGCACCGGCAACCCGTTCTTCACCACCGACACAGCCGCAGCCTTGCGGGCAGCAGAACTACATGCCGAGGTGGTGCTGATGGCCAAGAACGGCGTTGAAGGGGTCTATACAGCAGATCCGGCGCGCAACGCAGATGCCCAGTTCATCCCCGAGATCACGCACAAGGAGGCGCTCACGCGCGGCCTTCAAGTGATGGACTCGACGGCCTTCGCGCTGTGCATGGACAACAACCTGCCGATCGTGGTGTTCAACATGGCGGGCGGCCGCAACATCGACAAGATAGTGTCCGGCCAGAGGGTCGGAACGTTAGTCAGAACGTGAGCGCCGCCAGCCTGATAGATGAGCTTCTCGCCGACGCGCGGGAGCGGATGGCCAAGTCGGTCGAGTCGATCCGCCACGAGTTCGGATCGGTCCGCACCGGACGCGCGAGTCCGGCGCTGCTCGACAGGATCTCGGTCGACTACTACGGTGCCCAGACCGCGCTCAAGCAGCTGGCCACGATCAGCGCTCCCGAACCGCGGCTGCTCACGATCCAGCCCTACGACAAGAGCTCGATCAAGGCCATCGAACGCTCGATCCTGGAGTCCGACATCGGGCTCACGCCATCCAACGACGGCAACCTGATCCGGCTCGGAATCCCTGAGCTGACCGAGGAACGCCGCAAGCAGCTCGTGCGCGTCGTGCGCCATATCGCCGAGGAGGGTCGCGTCGCGATCCGCAACGTCCGGCGCGACGTGATGCACGACCTGCGCGAGCTGAAAGAGGCCGGCGAGACCGGTTCCGACGAGGAGCACCGCGCCGAGGTGGAGCTGCAGAAGGTTACCGACCGGCGCATCGCCGAGCTCGACGAATTGCTGGGACACAAGGAAGCAGAGATCCTCGAGGTCTGATGAGCCCGGTCTCCGACGGGTCGCGGGCTCGCTATGTGGCGATCATCACCGACGGCAACGGGCGCTGGGCTCAGCAACGCGGACTGCCGGTGCTTGCCGGCCACGAGGCAGGGGCCGACACCGTCAAGGCCAGGCTCAGAGACGCCGCCGATCTGGGGATTCATGAGTTGACCGTTTACTCGTTCTCGACCGAAAACTGGTCAAGGCCGAAGACTGAGGTCTCGGGGCTGATGGAGATGATGCAGCGCAGAATCGAGCTCGAGACGCCGGAGCTGGACGACGAGGGCGTGAGGCTGCGCTTCATCGGCAGGCGAAGCGATCCCGTGCCGCCGGGACTGATCGAGCGGATGCGGTGGGCCGAGGATTTGACCGCGTCGAACTCCAGGATCACGCTGATGGTGGCGTTCAACTACGGGGGACGGGCCGAGATCATCGACGCGGCACGCAGCTTCAGCGGCGGCGGAGAGGAGGACTTCCGCGCACACCTATACGCGCCGGAGATGCACGACCCGGACTTGATCATCCGCACAAGCGGCGAGCGCCGTAGCTCTAACTTCCTGCTGTGGCAGTCGCACTACTCCGAGCTGGTGTTCCGCGATGAGCTCTGGCCCGACTTCTCACGGGAGGCGTTCGAGCAGAGCCTCGAGGACTTCGCCGTCCGCAGACGGCGCTTCGGGGGGCGGTAGCGTTGCCGCCGGCCAGACGGCCCACGCACTCCGGGAGGGCCCGTCCCCGCGAGCGCCAGGGACGCTCGGATCTCCTGGCGCGGGTCCTGGTGGCGGTTCCGGCGGCGGTCCTGGCGATCGTCTTCACCGACCTCGGCGGTCTGCCGTGGGCGGTCTTCTTGATCGTCTTCGGCTGCGTGTGTCTGCACGAGCTGTACCAAATGCTCGCCCGTTGGCGTCCGGTACCGCTGGTGGGCATGGCGGCCCTTGCGGCGCTGGTGCTTGCTGCGCGCTACGGCGGTCAGCGAGACGTCCTCGAGGTGGCGGTGGCCGCTTTCCCGGTGCTCTTTCTCGCCGTGCTCGCCCGGGGAGCAAGCGGCGGCGCGACCGTGGCCATCGCCGGCACGCTGCTCGGAATCTGGTGGATCGGTGTGGCGTTCGCCCATGCGGAGCTGCTGCGCGGGCTTCCGCACGGAGGGGCGGTCACGATCGACGTGCTGCTCGGCACGTTTCTGGGCGATACGGCGGCCTATGTGGGTGGACGGCTGTTTGGTCGCCGGTTGCTGGCGCCTGGGATCTCCCCCGGCAAAACCGTCGAGGGCCTGTTCTGTGGCGTCCTGATCGCGATCCTGGCGGTGTTCCTTGCGGGTCTCTTTCAGAACACATGGATGACGCAGTCGCACGCGCTGCTCCTGGGCCTGACGGTGGCCGTGCTGGGACCGCTCGGCGACCTGTTCGAATCACTCGTCAAGCGAGACGCCGGGACCAAGGACGCCGGCAGCGCGTTCGGGGCCCATGGCGGCGCGCTTGACCGTCTCGACGCCCTTATCTTCACCATCGTCGGCGCCTACTACGTGTGGCTGGCGATAGTTCACTGAGTGCTTCCCGATGGCAATACGGCGAGAAGCACTACTGACGCCCACCTAGAATCGATTACGTGCCGCGCCGCCTGGTGATCCTCGGCTCCACGGGCTCGATCGGCGTCCAGGCGCTCGACGTCGTCGCACGCGCGCGGCCGGACGAGCTGGAGGTCGTCGGGCTGAGCGCGGAGCGCTCGTGGGAGCCGCTCGTTGCCCAGGCGCGGGAACGAGGAGTAAGGCGGATCGCCATCACCGATCCCGACGCGGCAGCCAGGGCGAGCGAGGCTTGGACCTATGGCGACGTGCTCGCCGGGGCGACGGGTCTGACCCGCCTGATCTCGGAATCAGCTTGTGACATGGTGCTAAACGCGATCGTCGGCTCGGCCGGTCTGGTGCCCTCTGTGGCCGCGCTAAGCGAGGGCCTCGACTTGGCGCTGGCCAACAAGGAGTCGCTCGTGGTCGGCGGCGAGCTGGTGACTCAGTTGGCCGAGGCCACGGGCGCGAAGATCATTCCGGTCGACTCCGAGCACTCCGCGTTTCACCAGCTGCTCGCGGGGCAGGAAGCGGGAGCGATCGACAAGCTGATCCTGACCGCCTCCGGCGGACCGTTCCGGGGCCGGAGTCCGGCAGAGCTCGAGCGCGTAACCGTCGAGCAGGCGCTAGCCCACCCCACCTGGGAGATGGGGGGGAAGATCACGATCGACTCGGCGACCTTGATGAACAAGGGTCTCGAGCTGATCGAGGCACACCACTTGTTCGCCATCCCCTACGACCGCATCGAAGTGGTCGTGCATCCGCAGTCGATCGTGCATGCCATGATCCAGCTGTGTGACGGCGCGGCGCTCGCGCACCTCGGTCAACCCGACATGCGCGTCCCGATCTCGTTTGCGCTGCACTATCCCGAGCGAGTCGATGTTCCGGTGCGGCCGCTCGACTTGGCGGAGGTCGGGGCCCTGACGTTCGAGCCGGTTGACATCGAGACCTTTGCCTGCCTGCGCCTCGCTCGCGAAGCGGCATTGGCTGGCGGTACCGCGCCATGCACGCTGAATGCGGCCAACGAGGTTGCCGTGCACGCCTTCTTGGCCGGCCGCTTGCGCTTTCCGCAGATCGCCGCCGTCATCGAGGGTACGCTCGAGCGGCATCCAGCCGGCCCAGTCCACTCCTTTGACGCACTGGCAGACGCGGACTCGGACGCACGCTCCACCGCGGCGGAGTTGATCGCTGCCCGCGCCGCAGCCTAGCGCCCTGGCCGGGCGAGCCCGCTTGCCACACTGACACACGAGCGTCGATGTCCTATCTGCTCGCATTTCTCGGCTTCGCGGCCCTGATCATCCTCCACGAGGCGGGACACTTCGCGGCGGCCAAGGCCGTGGGCATGCGCGTCGAGCGCTTTTCGCTGTTCTTCGGCCCGCTGTTGTGGAGCATGCGGCGAGGGGAGACCGAATATGGCATCGGCCCGATCCCGCTGGGCGGCTACGTGAAGATCACCGGCATGAACCCGGAGGAGGAGATTCCGCCAGAGGTGCTCCCCCGGGCCTACTTCAACCAGCCGGTCTGGAAGCGAGTGGTCGTGATCCTGGCGGGCCCGGCGGTCAACCTGCTGATCGCGTTCGCGATCATCGGCGCCATCTTTCTGGCCCAGGGGATTGTGGTCACCAGCCACGGCCAGCCGGTGGTCTCACACACCGTGGCCTCCGGGTCGCTCGAAGCGCCCGCCTCCAGCTATCTGAAGCCCGGCGATCGGATCGTGTCGGTCGACGGAAGCTCCGGGCTTTCGGTAGCTGCGATCACCAAAGAGATCGGGGCTCACCGCTGCCCGGGCGCGCTTACCGACGGCTGCCGCGCAAGCACCCCGGTGAAGCTCACCGTGCGCCGGGACTCCCAACTTCGGACGTTCTCCATCTATCCGCGCTACGACGCAAACGACAAGCGGATGCGCATCGGCTTCGCCTTCGACGATCTTGTGCGGCACCCGGGCCCGCTCGGCAGCGCCGGCGCTTCGATCTCGCAGCTGTGGTCGGTGACAAAGTCGACCGTGTCGAAGTTCGCCACGCTGTTCGAGCCGCAGTCTCGCCGTGACATCCACAGCGTGGTGGGGGGTTTCAAGATCACCCAGGAGCGGTTCTCGTTCAGCGCCACCGAGGCGCTGTACACGCTGGCGTTGATCTCGCTGACGCTGGCCGTGGTCAACCTGTTTCCGTTCCTGCCGTTGGACGGCGGCCACGTGTTCTGGGCGGTGGCCGAGAAAGTGCGCGGGCGGCGCATCTCCGTCGCGGTAATGGAGCGCGCCGGCATGGTCGGGTTCGTGCTGATCCTGCTCGTGTTCTTCATCGGGCTGAGCAACGACATCTCTACGTTGACCGGCTCCGGGTTCAACGTCCGTTAGCGCTAGCGTTAGCCACCGGTTCGAGACAAACCGAATGGGCGGAGGAGAGATGCAGTCAACGACGATCACGCCGACGGCCGGGCGGGCCGTTGACGCGCCGACAGTCATCGAGGCGCTGCGCCGGACCGCCGCCAACAACCCCGACATCGTCGCCGTGCGCCTGCCCGATGACAGCGTCTCGATCACCTGGTCCGAGCTGCTCGGTCGCGTGGACGCGGTCGCCGGAGGGCTCGCCAAGCTGGGTCTCGGCCGCGGCGACACCGTGGCGATCATGCTCTCGAACCGCCCCGAGTTCCATGTCGTCGACCTGGCCCTGGCGATGCTCGGCGCCATCCCGTTCTCGATTTATGAGACCTATCCCCTGGAGGAGGTCGAATACCTGTTAGCTGACGCCGCCTGCAGGCTGGCAGTGGTCGAGCAGTCACACCTCGAGCTGATGCTCGAGGCGCGTGACCGCATACCCGCGCTGGACCAAATCATCGTTGTCGACGGCGACCCACCGTCGGGCGTGCTGTCGCTTGGCGAGGTGGAGCGATCGAATCCGGACTTCGACGCCGCGGCGGCGGCGCAGGAGATAGCCCCCGATGACGTGCTGACGCTGATCTACACCTCGGGCACGACCGGCAAGCCGAAGGGCGTTCAGCTCTCGCACCACAACATCATGGTCTCCGCGAACGCGGTCGAGCAAATCGTCTCCTTCCACCCAGGGAGCCGGGTGATGTCCTGGCTGCCGGCGGCGCACATCGCCGAGCGGATGGCGCACCACTACATACCTGTGATCTTCGGGGGCACGATCACCTGCGCTCCCAATCCGCGGGAGGTTCTCTCCTACCTGCCACAGGTTCGCCCGACCTGGTTCTTTGCGGTGCCGCGGATCTGGGAGAAGCTCAAGGCCGGACTCGAGGTGATGGCGGCAAGCCAGCCGGAGGAGCAGCGCGCGCCAGCGCAGGCGGCGCTGGCGGCGGCGACCGAGCGCGTACGCCTCACGCAGCGCGGCGAGGCGGTGCCGGCGGAGCTAGAGCAGAAGGTCAAGCAGGCGGACGAGCAGATGTTCTCCAAGCTGCGCGCAATGCTGGGGCTCGACCAAGTGATCGCCGTCAACGTCGGCGCGGCCCCGACGCCCGTTGGGGTGCTGGAGTTCTTCCACGCGATCGGCATCGAGCTGGGCGAGCTGTGGGGCATGTCGGAGACGTGCGGATTCGGTACCTGCAACCGGCCCGGGCAGGTCAAGATCGGCACGGTTGGGCCGCCCTCGCCGGGCGTCGAGCTCAAGCTGGCCGATGACGGGGAGGTTCTGTGTCGTGGCGAGTTCCTGATGCTCGGCTACCGCAACGACCCCGTCAAGACCGCCGAGGCGATTGACGCCGACGGCTGGCTGCACACCGGAGACATCGGCCAGATCGACAAGGACGGCTACCTGACGCTGATCGATCGCAAGAAGGAGCTGATCATCAACTCCGCCGGCAAGAACATGTCACCTGCCAATATCGAGGCGGAGCTCAAGTCGGCCGGCCCGTTGATCAGCCAGGCCTTTTGTGTCGGCGATCGGCGGCCGTACAACACGGCGCTGATCGTGCTTGATTCCGACTATGCGCCGCAGTGGGCAAAGCAGCAGGGCCTATCCGCGGAGAAGCTCGAGGAGCTGGCGCGGGAGCCGAGGCTACGAGAGGCTGTGCAGGAGAGTATGGACCGCGCCAACGGGCACCTGGCACGCGTCGAGCAGATCAAGAAGTTCACGATCATCGAGGGCGACTGGCTGCCCGGTGGTGATGAGCTGACGCCGACGATGAAGCTCAAGCGCAGGCCGATCGCCGAGAAGTATCAGGCCGAGATCGACGCGATGTACGGGGATAGAGGCGTCTAGCTGCCGGCCTGGTGGGATGAGATCAGCTCTTGTTCTCGCCTGCGGGCCTTTCCGTCCCTGAAACTCAGACCGGATCCCCGTCAGGAGGTAGCCGCTCGAGCGCCTCGAGCTCGAATCTCAATACAGCGATCAACCTCGAATTGCCGAGCGCCGCCTCGAGCATTTCCAGTGACTCCCGGTGACGGCGAAGCTTTACCGCCGCCTGTTCGCGTGCGAGGCCTCTGGCTAGCTGCATTCGAAGCTCGCGGACCTTGCTGATCTTGTCGGCCGCATACAGGGTCAGTGCGTCGCCGCCGCGGGCGCGCACTCGCTCCCTCACCTCACGTTTGCGCTGCTCCTCGTCAGGGATCGAGGGATCGTCGCTGACAAGCGTGACCAGCTCGCTGACTTCGCGGCCGAAGCGAGATTCGATTTCCGAGCGCTTCGCCTCGGTGTCCTCGAGCACATCGTGCAACACTGCCGCCGCAATCACAGGATCCGAGCACCCTTCGCGCGCAAGCAACGCCGCAACCTCGAGCGGGTGAAGCAAAAACGGCGCGCCGTCGGCGTCGCGGCGTTCATCGCCGTGCCGCGCGCCCGCAAACGCGACGGCCTCCCGAGTGAGCGACAGGTCACGCAAAAAAGAGAACTCGGGTATATCGGGGGTCGAGTCCATCACGGTTCGAGCTTCGAAGCCGGAGGTCGAGTCCATCACGTTCGAGCTTAGGAGATGGAAGCCGAATCTATGGGTTCGAGCTTAGGAGATGGTCGCCGATCCGACCGGGGGGCCGGGGCTGTAAAAATCCTGTGGACCGACGTTCTGGAGGCGGCGCGGAGGGTACTTGCTCGGGCATGGGCAGCACACTTTTGTTGGTGGTCGTGATCGTCGTCGTGCTGGGGTTCGACTTCACTAACGGGTTTCACGACACCGCTAATGCCTGGTCTCTAGGGCTTCCATCGAGCTCCACTCATGCCTTGATCGGTGGCCTGGTTGGCGCCGCTTGGGTGGCGGGCGGTAAGGAGGCTCTGATCGCGCCGGTCGGTGGTGTCGGCGTCGTCGGCGTCTACGGCCTGGTGGTGATCGGTGCAACCAGATACCTCGAGGCCCGCCGCAGTGGGCGCGACGGCAGGGCAGCCGCCGCACTCTCGCTCGCGGTTCTCAGCGCTGCGGTATGCCTCGGTGCAGTCGCGATCGGCATCATCGCCATGACCCACACGTCCTCCTAGCGGGTACCCGGCCGACGTACCTAGCGGGCACCTGGCCGACGGACGGTGGCGGACTCCTGCTTCCTGGATCCTCCCGTTTCCCGCAGGTAACTTTCGACAGCAGCCGCCTCGCGCTTCAGCGCGGCCATCGTCGCTGGCGGGTGCTCCCTCCAGAGGCGCAGCTCCACGCGGCCGCCCGGCATCGTCCACGTACCTGCTGCGCGTCCGGCGACGAGCGCGATGGCCTTGATGATCCCGTTGACCGTGACCACCTCCTTCGCGCCATCGAGCAGAAATGCCCGCGAGCTCCAGCCCAGCAGCAGCGGATCGAACGGTCCCAGTAGCCGCGGCGGCGGAAGCGGCACCCGTTGCCGGCGGCGAAGGTCAACCAGCCCGTCGAAATGCTGATCGAGCTCCGGCGCGATCGCCTTCAGGCCCTCGCGCACATCGCGCAGCGGCAGCTGTGCCCACTTGGCGAGATCGCGTTCGGCGGCAGGCCCGTGGGCGGCGAGGTAGCGGCGAGCCAGTTCGGCCACTGCGCGACCGCGGTCGATCTTCGGACGTTCGCCCAACCACTCTGGCACGCGCACGAACGCGTGCTCACGACCGATCATCGGGCCCCGGACGATCAGGCCGTCGAGGGTTGCACGGAAGAGCACGTGCACCAGCGCCTGCCCGGCGGTGGGCACGCCAGCCTTCTCGAGCACCGCGCGGAGCTGGGCGCGGGTCATCGGCCCCTGGTCACTCAGTGCCCCGGCGATCGCATCGACTCCGCGCTGCGCGGCACGTGGGCTCACACCTTCCTGTTGCAAACGACGATTGCTGCTGGTACGCAGCTGGGGCGTGGTCAAAGCATGCAGAAGCGGCTCATCCTCGGCGGCGATCAAATGCAGCGTCCCGCGGTTGGCCCACGTGACGATCACCGAGCGCTCCTCTGTGAGCGCCCGGTCCACGTCCGAAGCGCGCCCTCCAGCGGTCCGCGCGCGAAGTGCCAAGCGCGCGGCGCGCGGGTCCTGCGCCTGTACCGCCAGCAGGTGGCGCGTCGCCTCTACGACACTCGCAGCCGGATCGCCCGACAGGCGCTGGGCGGCGAGGCGAGCCGCGAGCATCCACTTCTCAACGGTCGGACGCGAACCCATTGTTGCCACGCCTACCCGCTCGCCCGGAAGACGATCACCTCGCTGAAGCTCGTGCCGTCGATCTGGTAGCCGTAGCAGCCGGGGCCCCTGAGCCGGGTGAAGGACGGCCACTGACCGGGCGGCGCGCCGTTCGCTCGCCCGTCCAGCTGTAGCTCGTCGTACGGCGTGTGGCCCTCGCCGAAGCCCACCGCCTGGGAGCCCCCGAGCTGGTGCCCGCGGATGAGGGTCGCTCCTTGGTTGCCGGAAGCCGTCCACGTCACCCTGGCGCCCTGCCAAGCGCTGCCGAGGAACGGGGTAAGCGTGAGCTGCGTCGGCGAGCCGGCCAGCTTCACCGGGCCACTGCCAGGGGTCACCGGACAGGAACCACCGGCGCCTAGCGCCGGCAGGTGAAGGGCGCGTCGCAGCGAGGGGTGCACGGCACCGGAGCACCCGGTGGCGCAAAGCTCGTAGGTGGCGTAGCCAGTCGTCTGGCGCAGTCCGTCCGGTGCCGCCGGCGTGCCCGACGGAGTCGGCGGCGGCGCGGTCAGCGTCTGGGCCGAGGTGGCCGGCGCGGCGGGTCCAGCCGCGGACGTCGTTGGCGCCGAGTGGCGCGTGGAGGAATTCGTGGGCATCTCGGACGTCTCACTTCTGGGTCGTGCCGACGCGGTGGAGGACGAGCCGCTCGACGACGTACCGTTCGACGACGTACCGCTCGACGACGAGCTGTTCGACGACGAGGAGCGATGAGATGGCGAGGAGCCGCCGCAGCCGCTCAGCACGAGCACGGTGGCCAGTGTGGCCAACGGTGGAATCGATCTGGTCAACATCGCGCGCACCGTAGCGAGGCTCCTCCCGTGACGCGCCCCCGCGGAGCCTTCGGCCCAAGCCGCTTGGGGCCGTCGCGCGCCGCCACGCCGCCGCGCTCAGGCGCGCGTCACACCCCGATCAGCGGACGGTGACGTCGACCACGCGGCTATGGACGGTCGTCTGGCGCGGAGTCAGCGGGTCTCGCAGCCGCCGGTCTGCCGGCGGATAGGACCACTGAAGCCTGACCGATCCGGTGGCCGGAAGCTTGACGCGGGCATCGAAGTAGCCGCGGGCGTCCGTGATCTGGATGGTCTTGATCGTGCGAAAGGGACCCAACGAACTGGCACGGAACTGAATCAGGACATACTGCGCCCGGCCCGTGTCGAGGTAGGCATAGCGCGCCGGGCGAAGGCAGCCCCACACCTCGATCGCTTGACCTCGGGCGGTCCTTGAGACCGGCAGGAAGATCGGCATCCGGTAGGCGTAGAACGTCGCCTTGAGCTTCCCGTCGGGAAAGACGAGGCCGGTTGCGAAGCCACCGGTGCCGAACACGCTCGGGCCCGGACTGGGGTCATACAACAGGTACTGCATCGTCGTCGCAATCCGCTGGTTGCGCCATGTCAGGTACTCCGCCCAGTTGAGGTACCGCGCCGCGGTAGCCGGCGATGGGTACTGGGTGTCGACATTGGGCGGGTGGGTGATGTACCCGAACTCGGTGTTGAAGACGCTCATCCGTCCGTGAGATCCGTAGACGCTCTGAACGCGGTCGAGCGTGCTCGTCAGATTGGGGATCTGGCTGAACTGGACCGAGTCAGAGCTGCCAGGGTCGGCTTCAGTCGGCGGCAGGTCGATCGGATAGGGGTGGATCCCGTAGCCGCTTGCTTCAAACAGCACCGGGTGCGCGTGGCGAAAACGCCGTGAGTCGGCGGAGGTGGCCGGGCATCCCGCTCCGGCAGCGGCGCTGCCGCGCAGCGGACGGAACGATGAGTCAACGCAGTACAGCGTGCGGGTGAAGCCGAGCGGGCTTGAAACATCTACCGCCGCGGCCAGGGCGGACTCGGGCGGCACGCTGATCCCGCGCGGGGACAGGCTGCCGATCACGATCGTGTCGTGGCCGTGGCCGGTGCTCTGCAAGGCGCCCCATGCTGCGTCCAGCAAGCGACGGTATTCGGGGGCGGAGACGATCCTCACGGGATCCAGCGCCAGCTGTGGCTGAAGTGACGGGCCCCAGTTGGGCTCGTTCCAGATCTCCCAGAACCGCACGGGCGCAAGCGGCGATGACGCGCCGGGCGGCGTGTAGTGGCCGCTGTAGCGAACGGCGACCGCGCGCACGAACTGCCCGTAAGCGCTGGATGAGGGCTTCCACGCCCCGGACGACCGCTCAGAGGCTGGAGCGGCCGGACCGGTGGCCCACAGAGGCGCGCCGCCGGTCAGCAGGAGGTCGAGCTCGATCCCGTCGGCTCGCGCGTCTTTCACGATGCGGTCGTACGGGGCCCAACTCGCGGCCGGATATGCCGCCGGGTCGGCGGGGTCGAATCCAGGCGGTGCTCGACGAGCGGCCGGATCGGGAGCGATCGTGTTCCATGCCACCGAGAGTCGCACCACATTGACGCCCAGGCTGCGCAGGATCGCGAGCGTATGAGCCGGATGGGAGAGCAGGTTTACGTTCTCCTCGAACATCGCCAGCGGGTCGCCGGGCCGCACTTTTCTCGAGCGCCCTCCAGGGACAACGACCGCCAGACCGACGCCGGCGACGATCGCTGCCAGCACGATCACCGCGAGAAGCGCGCGACCGCGTCTCACAGGCTTCGCTCAGCGGGTTCCAAGGCCGGAAGTGACCCGAGACCCGTAACCTTGGCGCCGTGCCAAAGAGAGGGGCAACCGCTGTCGCGCTTCTCTGCGCGATGGGAATGACCGTTCCCGCCGCGGCGCAGGCCGCGACCTCGCCGGTGGTCGCCGACTGCACGGCACACGGACGCTTGACGCACCAGTACTCGGTCGCCCAGCTTCACACCGCGCTGGCAAAGATCCCGGCAGACGTCCAGGAGTACACCAACTGCTACGAAGTGATCCAGCGCGCTTTGCTGGCCCAGGTCTCTTCGCGCGCTCCGAGCCACGCCGGCGGCGCGACGAAGTCGTCGAGCAGCTCGCTTCTGCCGACGCCGGTCATCGTGGTGATTGTGCTACTCGCGCTCGCCGGGGCGGGATTCGCGTTCCTCGCCGTGCGGCGGCGCGAGTAGCGGCGCCACTAGCTGACGGCGATGTTGGTCGTGCGGCTGTAGATCCAGCTCTCGCCGGAAATCAACGGATCTGCCAGGCTCGAGTCGCCTGGCGGGTAACTCCAGGCGATCCGAACCTGACCGCTCGACGGGAAGCGGACCCGCACGTCGAAGTAGCCGCGCACGCTCTTGATGCGGACCGACTTGACCGTACGCCACGAGCCCGAGCCGCGCCGAAACTGGATGAGTGCGGTTTGGGCCCGGCCCGTGTCGATGCGGGCAAAGTTGGCCGGCCGGACACAGCCCCACACCTCGAGCGACCGTCCCTTGCGGGCAATGGTCGACGGGAGCCAGACCGGCATCCGGTAGGCGTAGAAGCTGGGCTTCGCCGCGCCCGAGGAGAACAGCAGCCCGGTGGTAAACCATCCGTTGTCCTGCAGCTCGTATTGGTCGTAGCTCAGCACCCGCGAGTTGCGCCAGGAGATGTACTCGGCCCAGTTGATGTACTGCGCGGCGAGATTCGTGTCGGGGAACTGAAGTGAGGTCTGCGGCGGCCGCGTCTCATAGCCGTACTCGGTGTTGTAGATAGCCATCCGCCGGCGTGATCCGTACGCACGCTGGACGCGATCGAGAGTCTGACCCATCTGCGGGAGCTCGGCTAGCTCCACGCTGTTCGGGTTGGGGAAGGCCGCGCGGCTGGGCGGGTTTCCGTAGCCGTAGGGATGGACGCCCAAGCCGCTCGTCTTGAACAGCGCCGGATGAGCGGACGCGAACCCGCGCGTCCCGCGCGCGTTCGTCGGGCAGGCCGCCTGGCTGGCGGCGGCGCCGCGCAGCGGGCGATAGGAGTTGTCCAGGCAGTAGAGCGTCCGGACCCAGACCAACGGCGGAGCGATGTCGGTGGCGTTTACCGACGAGGAGCCGTCGGGCGACAGGCTGTCGTCGACGATTGTGTCGCGGCCGTGGCCGGTCGCCTTCAGCGCGCTGTAGCCGGCGTCCAGCAGAGCTCGATAGGAGGCGGCGGAGTTGATGACCCGCGAGCCAGGCTGCTTTTGCGGCGCCAGCGACGGGCCCCAATTGCCCTCGTTCCAGATGTCGAAGAAATGCACGGAGGAATATCGGGAGCCGGCGGTCTTCACGAACTGCCCATACTGGGCGGCGGAGGGCTTCCACACGGGCTCGAACCCGGCAGGCGCGCCACTCTGAGTGGCCCACAGCGGCGCTCCTCCGGTGAGCACGAGATCCACCTGGAGACCGGCGCGATGGGCGTCTTGCACCATCGTGTCATAGACCGCCCAGTTCGCATCCGGATAAGGGTTGCCGCTCGGCATCGTGCGCGAGCTCGGATCGGCCGCTACCGCGCTCCACTCCACCTCGATCCGTACGATCCCCACGCCAAGGCTGCGCATGATCTGGAGCGTCCTCACCGGCTTCACGGGGAGGTACGTCGGCTCCTCGAGCATCGCCAGCTGGTTGTTGGAAGCTGAGGCACGAGCAGGCCCCCCGCCCAGCGCGCATCCGGCGGCGAACAGCGCCACCAGGAACACCGCTGCGACGGCTCGCAATCGAAAAGCTCTGGGTCGTGCGATCAGGCTCATTGAGGAGCGACCTCCTGGCGGTTCGATTTGACGACTCGTGTGATCTGGCCTTGTCGACTGCACTCGATCGAGGTGAGCACGAAACGATTCAACTCATAGGGGCCTTCAAAGTTGCGGCGCTTGCGGCTACCGATCCCCGCTTTGAAGCAGCACAGGGAGCACCTGCTCCTCGATCGCTTGCGCAATCGCCTGGGGACGGTAGCGGTAAAGCCGCGTTTCTGCGCGGTCGCGATATGTCGCGACCGCCTGGCGATCGAGCGCGAAGGCGCGTGTGATGCAGGCGGCGAGCGCTTCGGGGCTCTGATCGGCGGCCACCAGCGACGGGGCCAACTCGCGCGCGATCGCGCCTGCCTCGAAAGGCCCCTCGGTGGCCGTGCACACCAGCAGCGCGCCGAGCGAGAGCGCCTCGAGTTGCGCCATGCCGAAGTCCTCCCAGCGGGCGCTGGCGATGAACGCCACGGACCTGGCCAGCGTGCGGTGGAAGCGCTCCACCGGCACCGAGCCGGCCCAGCGCACGTTCGCCGGCTCCGGCACGCTATCTCGCCGTAGGCGCCGGAGCGCCTGCGCGCGCTCGACGCCGAAGACGTCGAGCCTTGCATTCCCCGGGTCAGCTAGTGGCCAGGCGCGACACAGTAGAGCGAGGCCCTTGGCCTTCGGATCGGGCGTGTATGCCACGGCCAGTCGCTCGCGCTCAGATGGCGCCACTCCCCGGGCGTGCACGAAGACCGGCGGCGGGATGACGACCGTTCGCGCCGCGCCGGGCGGCAGCGCGGCGGCCGCCACCTCGCTCGTGGGCAGGACCAACGCGGCAGCCGCCAGTCTGCGGCGCTCCAGAGCGTGTAGGAGGGCGTTGTGCGTGCCAGGCCGGTTCAACCGCGCCGGGGCGTCGAGCCTGACTGCGAACGGACGTCCTGGATCCGCGGCCAGAAGCGCTGCAGTCGTCGTCGAGAACACGACGGCCCGCGGCTTCAGGCGCGCCAGCGCGCTGGCCGCGGCGCGCCTGGCGGCTAGCGCCTCGACGAGGTCTATGACCGGATAGGCCCGCCGCAGGCGCCTGGTGGCCCCAACGCGCACGCCGACGGTGTCGATCGTGGCGCCAGCCTGAGTCACGAGCCACTGAAACCAGGCGTCGGAGGATCTCAGTCCCCGGGTCGTGCCCAGCGATATCTGCAGGAGGTCTGGCACTAGCGTCCCGGGTGCGGACCCGGGCCCGGGGTCAGCGATAGCGCCGAGCGGTAGGCGGCGAGTGTCGCCTCGCCGCAGTGTCGCCAGGTGAAGTTGCGCCGCACCGTATCGCGGGCCGCCTCGCCGAGCGCGGCCAGCCGTCCGGCGTCGGCCAGCAGTCCTTCGATCTCTTGCGCCACCGCCCGATGATCGTCGACGTCCACCAGCAGCAGCCCGTCGCCCGCGGCGGCGATGTCCTCGGGTCCGCCCTCGCCGCGGGCGCCGATCGCGGGCAGTCCACCCGCCATGGCCTCGATGTAGGCCACGCCGAACGGTTCCTCGACGCTCGGCATCACGTACAGATGACAGCGCCGCGCTTCCGCCAGCGCCTCGCCGTGCGGAAGCTGACCAAGGAACCTGACTTGGCCGGCCAGGCCGAGCGTTCGGGCCAGCGCCTCGAGCGGCGCCCGGCCGGGGCCGTCGCCGATGACCACGTAGTCCGGCCGCCGCGCGGGCGCGATTTCGGCCAGGGCGTGCAGGACGACCGCGTGGCGCTTGCGGGCTTGCAGGTGTGCGACCGTCACGGCCGTCGTTCGCTGGTGCCTCGCCGGTTGCCGGCTCGGCAGCTCGGCGCCGAAGTGCACGACGCTCGTGTGCAGGACCCGGCCGGCCAGCTCCTCGCATCGCCTGGCCGCCCAGCGCGAGTTCGCGATGACGACCTCCGCTTGACACAGCACCGCCTCGGTGGCCCGGCGCGCGAGCGCGCTGCGACGGTGGACATGAATCACGTCGGGGCCGTGGGTCGAGACCACCAGCGCCGGGGCGCGCTCCGGGGAGACCCGCTGGCGCCACCAGGCCGACGCGAACCCAGGTGGGACCAGCGAATGAGCGTGGAGCACCTCAAACGGCCAACGGCGTCGCAGGCGCGTCAGCGCGAGCGCCAGCGACGGCGCCGCCCAGTGCCCCCACGACCCATACGACCAGGGCCGTGGCGGCGCCAGCAGCGGCACGGAGGTGACCGGCAGACCGTCGATCAGCGTGGGGGCAAACGTCTCGCCAACCGCCGTCAACCAGCGGTGCAGCTCGCCGCTACGCAGGACGGAAAGCGGTGGCACCGGCCGGCGCATCGCAAGCACGCGCACGTCGGCGCCCGCCTCGCGCGCGGCCAAGGCCTGGCGGTGAGCCCACACGCCGTGAACCGGGTCGAACGCGGACGGATACCACTCGGCGACGACGGCCACCCGCACGCCTTCAGATCATAAGTAGCACCGCTGAGCGGCGATAGTCACTAAGGTGGCCCGCCCGTGTCCGCGCGTCTGGCCTTGCTCGGTGTGATCGTCTCCTTGATCGCCGGGATGCTGGCGCTCGCCCCCGCGGCCGGCGGCGCGGGCCCAAGCGGGGGCGGCGACCCGGTCTACAAGAACGGCTCCTACACGCCGGCGGAGCGGGCCGCCGATCTCGTCGCGCGGATGACGCTCGCCGAGAAGGCCTCGCAGATGGTCTCGAGCCAGTCGCCCGCGATCCCCAGGCTGGGCATCAACGCCTACGGCTGGTGGAACGAGGCTTCGCACGGGGTCTCCTACATGCAGCTGGCACCCGGCTTCACCAGCCCGATCTACAACACGACCGTCTATCCGGACGACCTGGCGCTGGCTTCGAGCTGGGATCCCAGCCTGGCGTACTCCCAGGCCAGCGCGATCTCCGACGAGGCCCGCGAGATCGCCCCCGACAACGCGCTCGACCTCGACTTCTATTCGCCGACGGTCAATATGGCCCGCGACCCCAGATGGGGCCGCAACGACGAGACGTTCTCCGAGGACCCGTTCCTGACAGGCACGATGGCCGCGCAGTACGTCGACGGCCTGGAGGGGCTGAGCTCTTCGGGTCACGTGCTGCCGCAGGGCGGCGGCTTCCTCAAGGCCATCGCCACCCCCAAGCACTACGCCGCCAACAACAACGAGGACAACCGCCTCGACGGCTCATCGAATATGGACGAGCGCACGCTGCGCGAGTACTACACGGCCCAGTTTCGTCAGATCATCGCCGAGTCCCATCCGGGCGCACTGATGGCGGCGTACAACAGCATCAACGGGCGCCCGGCGCCCGTCAACGACCACCTAGTCGACGCCATTGCGCGCAAGACCTATGGGTTCAACGGCTACGTCACATCAGACTGCGACGCCATCGACGACGTCGTAAACGGCCACTACTGGCAGCCTCCTGGTTACTCACGCCCGGCCAACGAGACCGAGGCCCGCGCGATCGCAAACGCCACCGGCGTCGATCTGAACTGCACGCTTCCCTACGTCACATTCAACTACGCCAACACCCTGCCGGCGGCGGTGAACGAGGGCATCCGCACGCCCACCGACTCCTACAACGTCCAAGACATGGACACCTCGCTGGTGCGCCTGTTCACGGCCAGGATGGAGCTCGGGGAGTTCAGCAACATCGGCCGCGAGCCGTGGGTCGGTCGGGCCCGAGCGCAGCTCGCGGGAGCTCACTGGACCAACTCCGAGGCCAACGGCGCCGATACCGAGACGCCCTCGCGTCTGTTCCAGTCGCGCGTGGCGGCGGACCGCTCGCTGGTTCTGCTTAACAACGCGACGCTTCAGCGCCGTGACGGGAGCGTCGGGCCGGTGCTGCCCATCCTGGTGCCCCGGGCTGGTCCGTTCAAGGTGGCGCTGATCGGCTACTTCGCCAACAAGATGTACTTCGGCGACTACTCGAGCATCCAGGGAGCGGCCGGGGCAGCGCGCTCAGTGACGCCGTACGCCGGGCTAAAAGCCGCCATCCAGGCGATCAACCCGAGCGCCCAGGTCGATCTGTACAACGGCTTCGTCGGCGGCAACAGCGCCGGCACGCTCGGCACGATTGATCCCAACGCGGTCTCTCAGGCAGCTGGATACAACGACGTGATCGTCGTCGCCGGCACCGACGCCAGCACCGGCAGCGAAGGCTACGACCGCCCGAACCTGGCGCTACCGGGCGCCCAGGACGAGTTGATTCACGAGGTCGCGGCCCAGAACCCCAACACGGTGGCGGTGCTGGAAACGGCCGGGGACGTGAACGTCAGCGACCTGGGCTCGGTGCCCGCGATGCTGTGGAGCGGCTTCAACGGGCAGGAGGGAGGCGTGGCCCTGGCCGACGTGGTGCTCGGCGAATATGACCCTAGCGGGCACCTCCCGTTCACCTGGTATCAGAGCGACGGAGACCTTCCCTCGATCGAGGACTACCGCATTCGCCCCGGCTCCGGCACCCCGGGTCGCACCTACGAGTATTACCGCGGCCCGATCTCATACCCGTTCGGCTACGGCTTGAGCTACACGAGCTTCACGACCTCGAACTTGCGCTTCGACCGGCTGCACCTGACGCCCAACGACACGCTCCAAGCCAGCGTCGACGTCACCAACACGGGCGCCTACCCGGGTGAGGACCTCGTGCAGCTGTATGTCACGACGCCCGGGGCCGGCGGTTCGAAGCCGATCAAGCGCCTGGAGGGCTTCCAGCAGGTCGAGCTCTCGCCGGGCCAGACAAAGGCGGTGAGCCTGGCGGTCAAGATCGCGGACCTCGGCTTCTGGGATGGAAACCACATGAGCGTGGAGAACGGCAACTACGGCATCCAGATCGGCAGCTCGGCCGACAACGTCCTGCTCCAGCGCGACATCGGCGTCGGCGGCAAGCTGACGCCGATTCCCAGCACGGTCACGGCCTCGCCGACGATGTCGGGCGACGCCAAACGGCAGATCAAGCAGCGCGTCATGTTTCCGGTGCAGACGCAGGTCCTGCCGCAGCTGAGTGTCGCGATGAACGACGAGTCGCTCTACGGCGACGTCTCTTCGGCCCACAGCAGCCGCCTGCCCAGCGGCCTGAGCGTGCGTTACACAACCGACCACCCCAAGGTCGTCTCGATCTCAGGCGCCGCGATCCGCACGGTGGCAAACGGGGTGGCCACGGTGACCGCCACGGTGACGTACCACGGCCACAGCGCCGCCACACAGTTCGTGGTCAGGGTGCTCTCCCAGCTCTCCGGGATCTCGGTGAAGACCCCAGCGAAGAGCGAGCGCGTCAAGGGGGGCCAGGGCAAAGCCAGGACCCGCACGGGCGGCGGTTCGTTCGTGCCACTGCCGGGCTTCTATCCCGACGCCTTCGACTACGACGTGCTGGTGCCGAACGACCTGCATGCTCCGCGGATCCGCGCCAACTCGCCGGATCGCCGCGCCCGTGTGCGCGTCCAGCAGGCCGCAGAAGTGCCCGGAACCGCCTCGGTCGCCGTCACCGGCCCGGACGGCCTCACCTCCACCTACAGGGTCCACTTCGCGCGGCCGGCGCGCAGCGACGCGTTCACCTCGGGCAGGCTCGGCTCGCAGTGGAGATGGGTCAGGTTCGACCCGGCGAGCACTGCTCTCACAACCGGCGGGCTGGTGATCGCTCCCCAGCCCGGGGACCTGACGCCGCGCACCGCGCGCAACGTGCTTCTCCAGCCGGCGCTCGGAGACTGGACGATCGAGTCCCGGGTGACGTTCTCGAGCCTGCCGTCGCTGCCGGGCCAGCAGGCAGGGGTCATGGCCTACCAGGACGACCAGAACTATCTGAAGCTCGACGTGGAGAACGACGGCGGCCCGCCGCAGCTCGTGGAGTGGACCGAGAACAACCTTTCAGGGCAGCCAGTCAGTCAGCTTTTGGCCAGCGCCACCCCGCGGGGCAACATCGTGTGGCTGCGGATGGTCAAGCGCGGGCCGCACTACACCACCTACTACTCGTTCGACGGCGTGCACTTCGCGCGGCTGTACAGCATCGGGGCCAGCCTGACCGATGTCCAGGCCGGGCTGTTGGCCTTCAGCGGCGGCAGCCCGAACAATGGCCTCAACGTCAGCTTCGGCTATTTCCACGCGCAGAACTCCGGCCCGCTGACGCTGGGAGCAGGCCCCCTACACTGAGGGCCATGGCCTCGGAGAGACAGATTCGCGTCGGCAACGTGCCGATCGGCGGCGGCGCGCCCGTGGCGGTCCAGACGATGACCAAGACTGAGACCGCCGATCTGGACGCGACGATGGACCAGATCCGGCGGGTCGCCGACGCCGGCGCCGACCTTGTCCGCGTCGCCGTGCCGCGCGAGAAGGACGCCGAGGCGCTGAAGACGATCGTTCGTGAGGCGCCGATCCCGGTGATCGCCGACATCCACTTCAACTACACGCTGGCGCTCAAGGCGCTCGACGCCGGCGCCCACTGCGTGCGTCTGAATCCGGGCAACATCGGTGGTCCGGACAAGGTGGCGATGGTCGCGGCCCGGGCGTCGGAGCTTGGGACCCCGCTGCGCATCGGGGTCAACTCGGGTTCGCTGCCCAAGCATCTGCACGAGCTCGAGCGGGAAAATCCGGTCGAGGCGCTCGTCACGGCAGCCGTCGAGTTCGTCCAGCTGATGGAACGCCTGTCGTTTGAGAACTTCAAGGTCTCGATCAAGTCGACGAGCGTCCCCAACACGATCGCCTCAAATCGTCGGCTATCCGAGCGGATCCCATATCCGCTGCATCTGGGGATCACTGAGGCCGGCACCAAGTGGTCGGGCTCGCTCAAGTCCGCCGTCGGTCTGGGGACGCTCCTGGCCGACGGAATCGGCGACACGATTCGGATTTCGCTCTCGACGTTTCACGCCGAGGAGGAGGTCAAGGTTGCCTGGGAGATCCTCAAGGCGCTTCATCTTCGCCAGCGCGGCCCGGTGCTGATCGCCTGCCCCACCTGCGGGCGGCTGCAGTTCGACATGGATACCGTCGTGGCCGAGATCGAGCGGCGGCTGGAGGCATACGGCGAGCCGATCGAGGTCGCCGTGCTGGGCTGCGCTGTGAACGGGATCGGGGAGGCCTCGCACGCCGACTTCGGCATCACCGGCGCCAAGAATGAAGGATTGGTCTTCAGCCGCGGCGAGCCGCTGCGCAAGGTCCCCCAGGAGCAGCTCGTCGACACCCTGTTCGCCGAGATCGACAAGTACGTCGCCTCCCAGCGCGTCGATGTCGACGCCGCCTCGGCCTCCGAGGGCGCGGCGTGGCTGGAGCGGATCGAGTCCGAGCACGCCGGGGAGCTGACCCCGGAACGGCTGGCAGCGATGGAGGCCCAGGCGGCCGACGACGAGGCCACCGACGACGAGCTCGTGAGCGCGGTGCGGCTGGACGAGCTGGACTCGCCAGTCGCCGGCAGGCGCTTCACGCGGACCTGAGCGGCCCACTAACGCCGCGGGTCCAGAGCGGCCGCAGGCCGCACGCGCCGGCGCGAGGGCCCCGGAGCCGCAGCCCTGGATAGGCTTGGCCGCTCGTGACCCGTCTGTCTGGCTACTTCCTGCCTACCGAGCGCGAGCCGCCCGCCGACGCCGAGGCGATCTCGCACAAGCTGATGGTGCGCGCGGGGTTGATCCGCCAGGTCGGCTCCGGGCTGTGGTCATGGCTGCCGGCAGGCTGGCGCGTGCACCAGAGGATCGTTCAGATCGTGCGCGAGGAGATGAACGCCATCGGCGGCCAGGAGATGTTGATGCCGGTGCTGCACCCGGCCGAGCCGTGGAGGCGCAGCGGCCGCTACTCGATCGATGAGCTGTTCAAGCTCAAGGACCGCCGTGGCGCTGACATGGTGCTGGCGATGACGCACGAGGAGGTCGTCACCGGCCACGTCGCGTCCGCCGTGCGCTCATACCGTGACCTGCCGCTGCTCCTCTACCACTTCCAGGTCAAGGAGCGCGACGAGCCCCGTCCGCGGGCCGGAGTGCTCAGAACGCGCGAATTCATCATGAAGGACTCGTACACGTTCGACCGCGACGCCGAGGGCCTGGCCATCGCCTACGAGAAGCACGTCGTGGCCTACGGCAGGATGATGGACCGCTGCGGGCTCGAGTGGTATCGCGTCGAGGCCGACGTCGGGATGATGGGAGGGCTGGGGGCCCACGAGTACATGGCCCCCTGCGCTGCGGGCGAGAACGAAGTCGCGCTCGCGCCGGGCTACGCGGCAAACGTCGAGGTGGCCAGCGCCGAGCCCCAGCCGGTGAGCCTGCCGCCCGGCGCCGAGCGACCGCAACAGCTGGACACGCCGGGGCTGACCACCGTCGAGGACGTGGCGAGGGCGCTGGATGTCCCTCACGGGGCGCTCCTGAAGGCCTATCCGATCGTCCTCGACGGCGATGAGATGCGCCTCGTGGTGCTCAGGGGCGACCACCGGGTGAACGACTTCAAGCTCGCCGGCGCGCTCGGTCGGCTGTTCCGCCCGGCGCGAGCGGAGGAGGTGGCGCGTCGCCTCGGTCCGCCCGGCTACATCGGTCCGGTCGGGGCCGAGATGCCGATCGTTCTCGACGAGGCCGTCGCTCCCGGGTCCTACGTGACCGGCGCCAACCGCCCGGACGCTCATCTGAAAGGCGTGGAGCCGGGGCGCGACTTCGCCTTCGAGCGGGCCGACGTGCGCAGCGTCATGGCCGGAGACACGGTCGACGGCAAGCGGATCCGCATCGAGCCGGCGATCGAGGTCGGCAACATCTTCAAGCTCGGCGTCCGCTACTCGGAGCCGCTCGGAGCCCGCTACCTCGACGAGCAGGACCGAGAGCAGCTGATCTGGATGGGCTGCTACGGCTTCGGGCCGGCGCGTGCCGCGGCGGCGGCGGTTGAGCAGTATGCCGATCAGCAGGGAATCTCGTGGCCGCGCGCGATCGCCCCGTTCGACGTCGAGCTCGTGGCGGTGGGCAGGGAAGCCGGCGAGGAGCGCGAGCTGGCCGAGCGGCTGTATGCGGAGCTGCAAGCCCAGGGACTCGAGACCCTCTACGACGACCGCGACGCAGGTCCGGGCGAGAAGTTCGCTGTCGCCGAGCTGCTGGGATGCCCGCTGCGCGTGACCGTCGGCCGGCGAGCACTTGCGGCCGGCGAGCTCGAGGTGCAGATCCGGCGGGGCCTCGGGGTTCGCGGCGTGCCGCTCGATGGCGCGGCCGCGGCGGTGGCGGAGCTCTGGCAGGGGCTGCCCTGAGCCCGCAGAGAGCGTGGTGGGATCGAATGCAGAATTATTCGAACAACGGTCCCACAACCCGGCGTCGGTGAGCCCGCGGGTTCCGAAGCGGCGGCTGTTCGGCATCGACCGCTCCGGGCCAGCGCCGGAGGCCACGCTCGCCGGCCGGCCCCTGCGTCCGTGGACGATCCCGAACGCGATCGGGTTCCTGCGCCTGGCCGGAATCCCGGTCTTCCTGGTAGTCGCGCTCTCGAGCCGGGACGGACACGACGCGCTGGCGGTCGTGCTATACGCGGTGATCGGCTGGGCCGACTACCTCGACGGGTTCGCCGCCCGGCTGACAGGCCAGTACAGCCGTCTCGGGGCGCTGCTCGACCCGCTTATCGACCGGCTGTTGGTGATCTCCGGGATGGTGGTGTGTTGGCGCTTTACGCTGCTGCCCCGTTGGGCCCTGGCGGTCGTGGTCGCGCGCGAGCTCTCCGTGCTGCTGCTCAGCCGTTATGCGCTGCGGCGAGGCGTGGAGCTCGAGATCAACTGGCCCGGTCGTCTGGCGGTGGCGCCGACGATGGGGGCGCCGTTCTTCGCCATGGCCGGCGTCCACTGGCTCGCGCTGGTGATGCTCTACGTGGGGATGGCGCTGGCGCTCATCGCGAGCGTGCTGTACGTGCTGCGGGGGCGAAGCGAGCTCCGCGCGCTCGAGGCCGGGCATGAAGCCCAAGGGTCCGGCGATCAGTAACCGCGGGTGGACAAACCCGCACTTGTTCCCCTCCTGACCCTAAAGCTCAGATTGACTGTTTACGGCGGCGGGGTTATACTCGCCCAGGTGTGACCGGCGTGACGGGAGGGACTTCATCTCATGGACACGTTTCCCGACCTCGGCTCCATGACCGATCAGGAGCTCAAGGACATCATCAAGCAGCTGACCGCCGAGGAGATGGAGATCTCGTACCAGCGCCGCATCTTGCACGGCAAGATCGACATCCTTCGCGCGGAGCTCGTCAACAGGCTGCGCCGTAAGCACGAGGGCGGCGGGGAAGTGATCTCGGGCGCCGACGTCCAGCAGTTGACGGACATCCTCGCCGGGCGCGTTCCCGCGGCCAACGGCGATTAGGGAGCGCCACGAGTTGGCCCTCCACTGCCCTGAGTGCGGCTTTCAGAACGTAGACGGCGCCAACTACTGTCAGCGGTGTGGAGCGTTCCTCGCGCCCACGGGGGAGGCTGCGGCGGAGCCCAGCACGGCCAGCTACAAGGTAGGTGAGACCGGCGAGATCGAGGAGGTAGAGCTGGACGAGGTGACCGCTCGCGGGCCGGCGCTGGTGATTCGGGCTGGAGGCGGCCGCGAGGGGGAGACCTTTCCGCTGGAGAAGGACAGGCTGACCGTGGGCCGCCGGCCGGAATCGGACATCTTCCTCGACGACGTCACGGTCTCGCGCGACCACGCGATCCTGGTGCGCCGCGGCGAGGACTACTACCTGGACGATTGCGGCTCGCTCAATGGCACCTACATCAATCGCAGCCGCATCGAGTCTCAGCGCCTGGGCCATGGCGACGAGCTTCAGATCGGCAAGTACAAGGTGGCATTCCTGAACCCCTGATGTCGACGTCAAGGACCCGCACTGGAGAAGCGGACCTCTCGCAGCCCTCTGGCGAGCAGTTCGAACCCCCCGGAGGACCGGAGGCCGGCCGCCCGCGAGAAAAGGCGGTGACCATCGGCGCCGTCTGCAAGGCGCTGCGGCAGGAGTTCCCCGACATCACGATCTCGAAGGTCCGCTACCTGGAGGACCAGAAGCTGCTGGCTCCGCGCCGCACGCAGGGCGGCTACCGCCTGTACACGCCGAGCGACATCCAGCGCCTGCGCACGATCCTCCGTCTGCAGCGAGACGAGTTTCTGCCGCTGCGCGTGATCCGCCAGGAGCTCGCCGGCGGCCGTACGGATCGCGAGGTTTCGAGCCCGGCGGACGGGCGCGCCGCGCGGCGGCCCACGGTGACGGTGCGGGATACGGGCGCGCTTTACTCGTTGGAGGATGTTGTTGAGGAGACCGGGGCTGATCCCAAGCTCGTGCGCGAGCTCGTGGAATTCGGGGTGATCAAGGGCGAGACTCGCGGCGGGATCCGCTACTACGACGAGGCCGAGCGCGAGATCATTCGAGCGGTTTCAGAACTCGCGCGCTACGGGGTCGGAGGCCGCAACCTGCGGGTGTTCCGGACCTCCGCGGACCGCGAGGCGCAGCTGCTTCAGAGCATCCTCGCGCCGGCGCTGCGCTCACGCAATCCGCAGCGGCGCAAGGAGGCGGTGGAGGCGCTCGAGAACCTGGCCTCAGTCACGACGCATCTCAAGCACCTGCTGTTGATTCGCGATCTGCGCAAGATCGCCACGTGAGCGTCGACCTCCGCGCGTTCGTCCGCGAAATCCCGGACTTCCCCCGAACGGGGATCGTCTTCAAGGACATAACGCCACTGCTGCTGGACGCCGGGGCGCTAGATGCAGCGGTCGCCGGACTGGCCTCGCTGAGCCGGGAGCTGCGGGCCGACTTCGTGATGGCCGCTGAGGCGCGCGGCTTCATCTTGGGCGCGGCGCTGGCGCGCGAGCTGGGGATCGGGTTCGTGCCCGCCCGCAAGCCCGGAAAGCTGCCGCACGAGACCGTCAGCGCCGAGTACGTGCTCGAGTACGGCGTCGACGCGCTGGAGGTCCACGCCGACGCCCTGGCCGGTGGCGCGCGCGTGCTGATCCATGACGACTTGCTGGCCACGGGCGGAACCGCGGCCGCGTTGTGCGAGCTGGCGCGCACGCTGGGTGCCGAGGTCGTGGCCTGCGTGTTCCTGGTTGAGCTCAGGTTCCTAGGGGGGCGCGCGCGCCTCGAACCCTATCCCGTCAACAGCCTGATCGATTACCTCAGCTGAGTCAGACGCCGGTCAGCTCGCCCTGCAGCACGACTTGCCCCGGCGTGCGCGGGTTGGCGGTGGTCTCGAGCGTGATCAGCAACTGCTTGTAGCGCGACGCATCGGCCGGCAGCGGACCGGTGGTCTCGAGACGTCCGTTCCTGCCCACGCCGGGGTTGACGAAGCCCAGCCGGACGGCGTTGCTGGACGAGTTGGAGAGCCACACGGCGTACGCGTCATGCTTGGTGTTCGCCGGCAGCCCCTGACCGACGATCGCCACAGCCGCGGTGTTGCCCTGCTTGAGCACCTCGGCGATTCCCGCGGTCGACTTGCTGCCGGCCGGCGAGCGCAGGTTCACCTGGGCTACGGGCGCCGCCGTCGTCGAGGACGCCGCCGCATTGCTTGTCGGCGCCGACTGGCTGGCGGGCGACACCGCCCCCTTGGCCGTAGCGTTGTGGTGCTTCGAGCTCGAGCCGCTGAGGACGAGGATCGCGACCACCGCCGCCGCGATCACGGCGCCGGACCCGAGCAGGATGGCGCGGCGCGGCGACGAGACCCTGCGCCTCACCGGCGCACTCCCTCCCGATCGATCGAAAGCATCTTGGCGATGCTAGCCAGGGATCGGTCTGAGGCCTCGCGGGGAAGCGGCACCGCTATCGTCCCGCCGCTATGAAGCTCGAGCTTCCCTACCGGCCCGAGCGTGGCTTCGACGCGCTGTACGGCCTCGAGATCACCTCGATGACCGCCGAGACCGCCACCGGCCACGTGAAAATCGGCGCGCAGCACAAGCAGCCCGCCGGTCTGGTTCACGGCGGCGTGTTCGCGTCGATCGCGGAGAGCTTGGCCTCGCTGGCCACGGCCTCCGATGTGCAATCGGAGGGGAAGGTGGTGAAAGCCATGTCGAACCAGACGACAGTCCTTCGCCCGATCGTCGACGGCACGATCTATGCCCGGGCGCTCGTCAAGCACCGTGGTCGAACCACCTGGGTATGGGAGGTGGAGATCGGCGACGATGACGAGCGCCTGTGCGTCACGACGCGGATCACGATCGCGGTCCGCGAGAAGTAGTGATCAAGGTCGGGCCGGCTGATGAGCCCTCGGGCCTGCCGCGCAGGCCCGAGCTGCGCGCCGGTCAACCCCTGTATCTATTCGTGATCGGCATCCGCCGGTCGCGGCCGAAGGCCCGCGTTGTGATCTTGATGCCCGGCGGTGCCTGCCGGCGCTTGTACTCGGCGCGGTCGACCATCGCCACTACGCGGTCGACGTCCTCGGGTTCAAACCCGCGCAGGATCAGCTGCTCGCGCCCTAGGTCGTTGGCGATGTAGCCCTCGAGGATCGGGTCGAGCACCTCGTAGGGCGGCAGCGAGTCCTCGTCGCGCTGCTCGGGCCGAAGCTCGGCGCTCGGGGCGCGGTCGAGGATCGACCCGGGGAGCGGGCGCTGCTTTCCAGGCCCGAGCTCGTTGCGGTGGCGCGCCAGCTCATAGACGAGCGTCTTGGGGCAGTCCTTGATGACCGCGAAGCCGCCGGCGGTGTCGCCGTAGAGCGTCGAATAGCCGACGGCCATCTCGGATTTGTTGCCGGTGGTCAAGACCAGCCAGCCGAACTTGTTCGAGAGCGCCATCAGCAGGTTGCCGCGGATCCGCGCCTGCAGATTCTCCTCGGTGAGATCGGCTGGGCGGCCGTCGAAGACCGTCTCGAGCGTCCGATCGTAGGAGCGCATCGGCTGCTCGATCGGCAGCTCGATCGGCGTCACGCCGAGATTTGCCGCCAGCTGGCGGGCGTCGCGCTGGGTCTCCTCCGATGAGTAGGGGGAGGGCATTACCACGATCGAGACCATCTCCGGACCGAGCCCGTCGACCGCGATCGCCGCCACCAGCGCGGAATCGATGCCACCGGAGACGCCCACCACCACGTGCTGGAAGCCGTTCTTCGAGACGTAGTCACGTAGGCCCAGCACCAGCGCGGCATACACCTCGGCTATCGGATCGAGCAGCGGGGCCACCTCGCCTCCGGTCGCCTCGCCCTCGGGCGGCGCGGGCAGCTCCAGGGTGGCGATCACCGCCACCTCCGGGTGGACGCGCCGCAGGGCGGGGCGGTGGCGCGGGTCGCGCAGCCGGGATCCGCGTGAGGCATCGGGGTCGATCGTCGCGATCAGCAGGTCCTCGGCGAATTGGGGCGCGCGGGCCACCACTTCGCCCTCGTGGTCGATGACCAGCGAGTGGCCGTCGAACAGCAGCTCGTCCTGGCCGCCGACGAGCGCGCAGTAGGCAACGGCGGCGAGGTTGTCACGCGCGCGCTGGGCGAGCATCCGCTCGCGCTCCAGTCCCTTTCCAGCGTGGTACGGGGAGGCCGAGATGTTGACCAGCAGCGTCGCGCCCGCCAGCGCCTCGTCCGATGCGGGCGGGCCGGGCTCCCAGATGTCCTCGCAGACCGTGAGCCCGACCGTCATGTCGCCCAGCTCGATCGTCGCGCCGCCTGGTCCGGATTGAAAGTAGCGCTGCTCGTCGAAGACGCCGTAGTTGGGCAGGAAGACCTTGCGGTAGATGGCCTGCACGGAGCCGTCCGCGAGCACGGCGCATGCGTTGTAGACGTCGTCTGAGAGCTCCGGGAAGCCCACCAGGGCCACGACGCTCCTGACTTCGCGCGCGATGCGATCGAGCGATGCCCGGGCTTGCAACAGGAAGTGCTCCTTGAGCAGCAGGTCCTCCGGGGGGTAGCCGGTCACCGCGAGCTCGGGGAATAGCACCAGTTGGGCGCCGCGGTCGCGGGCGGTCTCGAGCGAATGCAGGATCTTGAGCTCGTTGCCGGCGATGTCACCGACCGTCTGGTTCAGCTGGCAGAGGGCGATGCGCAGCGGCGAAGCCATGACTCCATTATGAAACGCCTGCTCGGGCTGCCGGCAACGGATTGTCAGCGACCAGGAGCGCTCTTGCCGAGCCAGTACTGCACGAACTGGCGCAGCAGCGGATCCTGGGCAGTGGCAACGCGGACCAGGCGCGCCCAGGCCAGGGCGACGATGCCTGGCGTTCCGGCGCGCCGGTCGAGGATCACGGCCTGCCCGGAGGCAGCCAGAGCGGGCGTAAAGGGCGCCGCCACGGAGCGCGCGAACGCCCTCAACCCCGGTGGCGGGGCGGGGGTGCCATAGGCGATCACCACGTCCCCCAGCTCGAGCGCTTCGAGCAGCTGGTCATTGCTCAGCGGACGATTGTCGGCGGTGACCGGCTGCGGGACGTGGGCACCGCTGGTTGGCGGGCTTGAGTCGTACGTGGGATGGGGCTGCCCGGGGCGCAGGTGGACGTGTCCCAGATCGCGAAAGGCCACTCCCGGGCCGACATCCGGGCCCGCGACACCTGCCTCGTCCTGGCCCGCGAAGAATCCCGACAGCAGGGCGATGGCCGCGAACGCCACCGCCAGCGAGACGATCACGATCGCGACCCACTCGAGGGCCGCGCCCAGCCTCACTCGGCCGGGACGGCGCGCAGCCGCGCGGTGCTCCCGCGCATGGCGCCCGCCCTCGACCGGCGGCCGGCCGGCCTGCGCTCGGCCATGCCGGCCGCGCGAGAGAGCTCGTCGATCGCGGCGCGCAGCTCGTCGGCGAGCGTCTCGACGTCGGCGAGCGCGTCGTAATCGGCGTTCAGGCCGAAGTTCATTTGACCGTTGTAGCTCATGACTGCAATCCCCAGCGCCGTATTCTCCGCCAGCGGGACCATCGGGAAGATCGCCTCGAGCTCGCGTCCCAGGGCGAAAAGGGGCATCTGGGGCCCGGGGACGTTCGTGATGACCAGGTTGAAGAGCCGCTGGCGGGCCTGCAGCCGGGCGGCCTGGGCCATGATCGTAGGCGGAGCGAAACCGGCGAGCTGGGTCAGCACCTGCGCACCGACCGCCTGTTCGGATTCCTTGACGTGCTGGGTCTCGCGCCGGATCTCTCCTAGCCGCTGGGCCGGATCGCTCAACCCGACGGGCAGCGAAGCCCACATCGCGGCGACCCGATTGCCGAGCGCGCCGCGCTCGATGTCGACACGCACTGAAACCGGGACCATCGCCTTCAGCACCAGGTCGTCCGTGGCGCGCCCATGCAGGCGCATATAGCTGCCGAGCGCCCCCGCCGCGGCCGCCAGCACGACATCGTTGACAGTGCCGCCGAGCGCGTTCTTGATGGCCTTCATCTCGGCCAGGTCCGCCCGGACCCAAGTGAAGCGCCGGTGAGGACCGATGCGGACGTTGAATGGGCTCGGCGGCGCTGGGCTGATCCCAGCCCCGGCCATCGCGCGGATGCCCACCAGCCCACGGCCGATGTTCGCTGCGAGCTGCCGGGGCCCGCGGAGAGCGACGCGGATGGCCTCGCCGGGGACGACCGCCCTCTCCAGCAGCGCGTCAGCCAGCAGCTGGACGTCCGTGGGACGCGGCTGGGGGATCCATTCATGCTCGGCCGGCGCCACCGGCGCCGGCTCACGAGCGGTGTCGAACATGACCGTCAGCAGGTCCACACCGGACACGCCGTCGACCAGCGCGTGATGGGTCTTGCTCAGGATTGCGAACCGCTCGTCCGACAGACCCTCGGCCAACCACAGCTCCCACAGCGGCTTCGAGCGGTCAAGCGACTGGGAGAAGATGCGGCCCGCGAGCCGTTTCAACTCGACCTCACCTCCTGGCCGAGGCAGCGCCGTGTGCCGGACATGGAAGCGGATATTGAAATGGGCGTCGTCGACCCACACGGGCCGCCCCTGGTCCAGCGGCACGAATGCCAGCCGCTGCCGGTAGCGGGGCACCAGATGCAGCCTTGACGAGACCGCCTCCAGCAGCTCCTCGTAGCTCGGTGGGGCTCCCTCGAAGATGGTGCAGGCCGCCACGTGCATGTGCGTCGCGTCGCGCTCCAAGTGCAAGAACGAGCTGTCGAGCCCGCTCAAGCGGTCCGCTCTGGCCATCGCGCCATTGTTGCATTCGTGCAAGTGTGTGACCGAGCGCACAGAACCGACCCCTGGCGGCCTCCTAGCCTCCTCCGCTTCGTTCGACCTGCCGAGTCGTCCCTGCCCGGTGCGGGGGCGAGCGGGGGAACCACTGCCGGTTCCCATCTCAACCCGGCCGGGGCGAATCGACCGCCCGGCGCGCTCGCCGGCGGCGGTCGTAGCGGCTCGCACGGTGCCCAGCTTGCGCCGGCGCTGCCGCGAGCCCGACAGCTAACCCCGTAGGCGCCAAGTCGACCCAACAGAGAAGGAGGCCCTCCAAGTGAGGACCAAGTTCAACCTGCGGGCCCTCAGCCCGGCGTATCTGGCCGGCGCTCTGGCAATCGCCGTTCCGGCTGCCGCACTGGCATTCACGCAGTCGCAGTCGCTCGCTCAGACAACGCCCCAAGTCAGCGCAACGCGCCTCGCAACGCGCCTGGCCGTCCCGAAGCGGCACCTGAACGTCATGAGCGGCCAGCCCGTGGTGCTCCGCGGCAGTCTCGAGCCGGGAGTGCAGGGCCGCACCGTGCAGCTCGAGCGTCAAAGCGGTCAGCGCTGGCGGACCGTGGCCAGCGCGCAGACCGCTGCGGCCGGGCGCTTCGTGCTGCGCTACCAGCCCGCTCAGCTCGGCTCCGAGCAGCTACTCGTGCGGTTTGGCGGCGACGCCGCCAACGCCCCCGTCAACGGCCGCCCGGGCTTGCTGACCGTCTACCGCCAGACGATGGCGTCGTGGTACGACGACGGCGGCAGCACCGCCTGCGGGTTTCACGTCACCCTGGGCGTGGCCAGCCCCACGCTGCCGTGCGGAACGCACGTCAGGTTCCTCCACGGCGGGCACCGGGTGACCGCCGTAGTCGATGACCGGGGACCGTTCGTCGCCGGCCGCGACTGGGACTTGAACCAGGCGACCGCCGCGGCGCTCGGATTCGGCGGCGTCGGTTCGATCTGGTCAAGTGCGTAGGCGCTGAAGACAGGTCGTCCGGCCGCTTGGCGTCTGGGGCGCCGCCTACGCTCAGTTTATGGTGCGGCGATGTGTCGCTCATTTGGACATGGACGCGTTCTACGTGTCGGTCGAGCTACGGCGGCGCCCCGAGCTACGCGGGCTGCCGGTGATCGTTGCCGGCAGCGGCCCGCGTGCGGTCGTCACCACCGCCTCCTATGAGGCTCGGCGCTTCGGCGTCGGCTCAGCCATGCCCGCGGGTCGCGCCCGACGCCTGTGCTCGGACGCGGTGATGCTGGCGCCGGACTTCGACTACTACCGCGCGGCCTCTCGCGAGGTGATGTCGATCGTCCGCGCCCACGTGGAGAACGTCGAGGTGGTGGGTCTGGACGAGGCCTATCTCGAGCTGACGGGACTCCCTTCGCCGCAATCGAAGATGCGCCAGATCGTCAGCCAGATAGAGCGCTCTACGGGCTTGGGATGCTCGGTCGGGATCGGACCCTCGAGGCTCGTGGCAAAGGTGGCCTCCGATGCAGAGAAGCCGAGGGGCTTCGTCGTCCTGAGCAGAGACCAGGCGCGCGCCCGTTTCGCGGGCGCGCGCCCGGAGCTCGTGCCTGGTATCGGCCCCAAGACGGCAGCGCGGCTGCGGGCGATGGGCATCGACACGCTTGGCAAGCTCGGCGCCGCGAGCCCCGGCGTGCTCGCGGCCAGCTTCGGCCGGCGTTTTGGCGCCGAGCTCGCCCGCCGCGCGCGCTTCGAGGACGACACTCCGGTCTCCGCGCCGCGAAAGGTGATCTCCGAATCGCGAGAGACGACCTTCGACATCGACATCGGCGACCGGCGCGAGCTCGAGTCCCGCCTGCTGACCCTCGTCGAGCGGCTGTGCGCCGGCCTCGCCGCCCAGGGGCGCATCGGGAGGACGGTGGGGATCAAGGTCCGCCTCGACGACTTCTCGACCCACACACGGGCTCGCACGCTCCCCGCCGCGGTCGGCACCGCCGCCGACGTCGGCCCAGTGGCGCTGGATCTCCTGCACCACTTCGCGCTGCGGCGCCCTGTGCGCCTGCTGGGCGTCAGGGTCGCCGGGCTCCAGAAGCGCTCGTCCGAGGACGCCCAGCAGCTGACGCTCGTTATGCAGGTAACGCAGGCGCCCTAGCGCGCAATCCCGGCGCCCGTGGCCTCCCCGGGATAGAAGTGGTCGCGGGAGGCGCTGTGGAACTCGAGATAACGCAGGCCGCGGCTTGCGCAGACGTCGGCGAGTGCTTGCGTCCCGTGAGCGTTGTCGGTGAGCAGCAGTCCCCCGGGTGCGAGGTGCGAGGCGGCGAGCTCGAACTCGAAGCGTTCATGCTCATAGGTGTGCAAGCTGTCGTGGATGAAGAGCCCCACGGGACCCTGGTGCTCGAGCACCTGCGGAAGGCCGGTTGCTGATGATTCGATCCGCAGGTTCCACAGCGGATGCTGGCTCACGAGCCAACCGGCGCGAGGGTTGATGTCGAACGAAACGAGCTCCCCCGCGGCGCCCTCGTCGCGGTTGCGCTCGAGCGCCCTGAGCAGCAACATCGACCCCAGGCCATCGTGGACGCCCGTCTCGATGATCAGTCGTGGCTGCAGCTCACGCGCGAGTGTGTACCACGCAAGCCGTTTTCCGAACGGTGGCGAGCGCTTCGTCCACCACCAGCGCGCAGCGGTCGCGGCGCGCAGTCTGGCGGCCAGCACGCGGTCGTCACGTGCCTCCCGGAGCAGTAGCTCGATCGCCGCCGGAGGGCTGGCGCACACCTCCGCGACCCAGGCCACGAGCTCGTGCTCGTTTGCCAGCTCGAAGGTGAAGTTGGTCGGCTCCGGATCGCTCAGCACGAAGCGTAGGTTTCGGCGGAGCGGCGCGCCGACGCTCCTGACCTCCCGGGCCTTGGTGATCCACCGAAAGCGCCGGAGGTAGCGGAGGTCGACCCCCAGTTTGTACGCGGCACCGCGGGCCGCCGCCTGCCACGGCATGGCCGAGCAGTCTAAGAGTGCCGGTCCCGCTCCTGTTAAGCCGGTGCGGCGTGCCTCGGTGTCAGGCGCCAATCGCGTCGAGCTGGCACAGAGCGTCCTCGGGCAATCCGAGCGCCGCGCCCGCGACGTTCTCGCGAAGATGCGCGACCGAGGAGGTGCCCGGGATCAGCAGGATGTTCGGGGCCCGTTGCAAAAGCCAGGCCAGGGCGACCGCCATCGGGCTGGCGTCCAGCCGTGAGGCAACCGCCGCTAGCGTGTCCGATTGCAGCGGGGTGAAGCCGCCGAGCGGGAAGTACGGCACGTAGGCGATGCCCTGCTCGGCGAGGGAGTCGATGAGCGCGTCGTCTTCGCGGTGGGCGATGTTGTAGAAGTTCTGCACACACACGATCGGCGCGATCGACTGCGCTTCGGCGATCTGCTCGCGGTTGACGGTGCTGACGCCGAGATGCTTGATCAGGCCTTCTTGCCGCATCTCGGCCAGCGCGCTGAACGGTTCGGCAATCGAACCCGGTGTCGGCGCATCGAAGCCACCGACCCGGAGGTTGACCACGTCGAGCACGTTCAGGCCAAGGTTCTCTAGGTTCTCCTGGACCGCTTGGCGCAGCTCATCAGGGGCGAGCGCCGGCGGCCACCCGCCTTCGGCGTCACGCCGGGCGCCGACCTTGGTCACAACGCAGAGCGTCTCGGGATACGGATACAGCGCTTCCTTGATGATCTGGTTGGTGGTGTGAGGGCCGTAATAGTCGCTGGTGTCGATGTGAGTGATGCCAAGCTCAACGACCGCGCGCAGAACGGCAATCGCTTCGTCGTGGTCGGTCGGCGGACCGAACACGTGGGGTCCAGCGAGCTGCATGGCGCCGTAGCCAAAGCGAGTGACCTCAATGTCGCCGGCCAGGGCGAAAGTGCCTCCCGGAAGCTTTGTCGATGGCGCGTCGTTCCTTCCCATTCGTACGGGTTCTAGCGCTCCGGCGCCGCGCCCGCGTCGCGGTAGATCCGTTCGAGGTCGGCCACGAAGCGCTCCTCTCCGAACTGCTCACGGGCGCGCTCGAGCGCCTGGCGTCCGCGCGCCAGGCGCAGCGTGGGGTCTCGCCACAGGCGCGCCAGCGCGGCGGTCCACGCGGCAGAGTCCCCTGCCGGCAGCCGGGAATCCGCGCCCACCAGCTCCGGAAAGCCACCACGGTCCGCGGCGAGGACCGGGACCCCCGCGGCCATCGCATCGAGGACGGAGTACGGACATGGCTCCTCCCAACGCGACGGCGCGAGCACGACCGCGGCTCCTCGGCGCAGCTCGCTCAACTCATCGCCGGGCAGTAGGCCGGTGAAGCTAACTGTCTCATCCGCCAGCGCTCTGAGCCGTGCCTCGTCGGGCCCGGCGCCCGCGATCACGAGCGGGATGCCCGCGGCCCGCGCGGCGGCGATCGCCGTGTCGAAGCCCTTCTCCTCGGCCAGACGGCCGGCGACGAGCGCGAACTCGCCAGCTTGGGCGCGGGAATCCGGCGCAAACCCCTCTGGGCGCACGAAGTTGTGCAGCACCGTCGTCTTCGCTTCCGGCAGGCCCAGCTCCTGAAGCCGCGTGGCGGTTGCCGCGCTGACCGCCACGAGGCGGTCTGAGTGCTCGATCAGTGGGCGCTGCTGGCGGTGGAGCGCGGCGGCGTACACCGCCGCCTCGCCCACGGAGCCGCGGCAGCGTAGGCGTAGGCCCGGCCGCGTGTCCGCCCCACGGCAACGAAAGCAGGGAGCTCCGTCCCGATAGCCGACAGCAATCGCGCAATAGAGGCGAAAGTTGTGCAGGTGAAGCACCGTGCGAGCGCCGGCACGCCCGGCCGCGGCGAGCGAGCGCCACCCCAGCAAGGGGTGGACGTTGTGCGCGTGCACGACGTCCGCGTTCAGGCGGCGCACGGCGCGCGCGATCTCATCCGGCTCGAGGCCGCCTCTCAGCAGTCCATGCGCGGCTCGTGCCGCGCCGACGGCGGTGCTAGAGCGCTCGAGCAGCTGGACGTCGTGGCCGTGGTCCGAGAGCGCTGCTGCCATGTCTGCCACGCAGCGCTCCTCGCCGCCGCTCAGGCGATAGCGGTTGTGTAGCAGCAGTACCCGCATGCACGACAACTATCATCGCGCGCCCTTGCGTTGCGTGATCGTTCCCCCGACTCCCACGCCATACAGGGAGCCGCTGTTTCGGGAGCTGGCCCGCCGGCCGGGGTTGGAGGTGACGGTCGTCTACCAATCGCCCCGCGAGCCCGGGTGGGACGTGCCCTCGGACTGGTTTCCGGCAGAGCATCCGTACCACGGGCGCCATCTGCGCTCCTGGCAGCGCGTTCGTCCCGGTCGCACGCCAATCGTGTGGCCACGGCGTCTCGAGCAAGCCCTTCATGACGCCCACCCGGGCTGCGTCGTGGCCTGGGAATACGGCCCTGCCTCGCTGCGGGCGTTCGCCTGGTGCCGCACGCACGGGCGAGCATTCGTGGTCTTCACCGAATGCACGCCCCGGATCGATCGGATGCTGTCCCCGTCTCAGCTCCGTCTGCACCGCTGGTTGGCCCGGCGCGCGGATGGACTGATCGCCACCTCCTCGGCGGCCCGCCAACGCCTCGTGTCGTTCGGCGTGCCCCCGGACCGGATCCAGGTCAGCCTTCAGTCAGCCGACGTGGCCGCCTTCCGGGCCGCGGCCTCGGCACCGCGACCGCCCGATCGCAGGCCGATCACGGTGCTCACCGTCGGCCGGCTCGTTCCCGACAAGAACCTGGCGACCCTGCTTGCAGCATTCGCCCACGCCCAGCTCTCGGAAGCCGAAGCCCGTCTGGAGATCGTCGGCGCCGGGTTTCTTGAGCAAGCGCTCAAGCGGCTGGCGCGAGAGCTGCGGGTCCCAGCCGTCTTTCGTGGACACCTCGCGCCAGAGGGTCTACCCGAGACCTTCGCGGCGGCGGACGTTTACGCACAGGTCAGCACGTACGAGCCGTTTGGCGTCGTGCTCCGAGAGGCCGCCGCCGCCGGCCTGCCGATCCTCTGCACGATTCATGCCGGCGCTGTGGGCGATGTCGCGATCGAGGGTCGAAATGCGCTGCTGGTGGACCCCGAACGCATCGATCAGCTCGCGGAAGCGCTCCGGCGCCTGGTCGACGACCAGGAGCTCCGGCGGCGCCTCGGCGCGCACAGCCGCGCGATCGACGCCGCCACCGAAGGCCGCGACGTCGAGGCGTTCGCCGAAGCTCTCCTCGCTGCGGTGCGGCGCCGCGGCCAGTAGAGCGCCGCCGCGGCCAGTAGAGCGCGCCCGCCGCCGTTAGTAGAGCGCAGCCGCCAGCCGGCGCCGCGACTCGCGAGCCAGTGGATGCTCCGGTCCCAGCTCGTCGAGCACACCGACGATCACCCGCCGGACCTCATCGCGCGAGCCGTCAGCGCTCTGGAGCGCTTCCAGGAGCAGCTGAAGGCCGCGCTCGGTGTCGCCGGCGTCCAGCGCCCGGAAGGCTTCGCTGAGGTCGAAATCTCCGCGCTCGAGCCCGATGCGGGCAGCCAGGCCGTCGGCGGCGAAGCTGCCGCCTAGGGGTCGAAGCAGCTCCAGAGCGCCCTCGGCGTCTCCCCGGGCGTGGTGCATCCTGGCCACCGGGATCACAGCGTCAGCTCTCCGGGGTTCGAGCTCGATTGCCCGGCGAAGCGATGCTTCATCGCCGCGCTCGATCAGCGCGTCGGCCTCGGACGGGATCAGCGAATCCAGAAAGCGATCAACCGCCGCCGGCGGCTGCGCGCCAACGAACTCGGCTGCCACCTGCCCGTCGCGGAAGGCCTTGACCGCGGGGATGCCCTGGACGCGGTAGGCGCTGGCCAACCGCTGGTTGCTGTCTACGTCCACCTTCGCCAGCTCGACCTTGCCCTCGCGCGCCGCGACAGCGCGCTCAAGCACCGGGCCCAGCTGTCGGCACGGCCCGCACCACTGCGCCCAGAAGTCGACGACCACGGGCAGCTGGTGAGAGCGCTCGATGACTGCGGTTTGAAAGTTGTTCTCAGTGACGTCCATTGCTGCTCATGGTAGACAGCAGTCGGTGGCAGAACGGCTCATCGAACACGACGGCGTCTCGCTGGCGACCGAGGAGGCAGGGTCAGGCATCCCGGTGGTGCTGCTGCATGGGCTCACGGCGACGCGGCGCTACGTGGTGATGGGATCGAAGGCGCTCGAGCGCTCGGGCCACCGCGTGATCGCCTACGACGCTCGCGGGCACGGCAAATCGTCGCCTGCGCGCCAGCGCTCGGCCTACCGTTACGCGGAGCTGGTGGACGACCTGGAGGCGGTTCTCGACGAGCTCGAGATCGAGCGCGCGCTACTGGCCGGAGCGTCGATGGGCGCGCACACGCTGCTGCGGCTGGCGCTCGAGCGGCCGGGGAGGACCGCCGGACTGGTTGTCATAACGCCGGCGTATGACCCTGGCGACAACGACGATCCCGAGCGCCTGGCGCGCTGGGACGCGCTCGCCGATGGTCTGCGCTCCGGCGGGATCGACGGCTTCCTGGCGGCGCAGGGCGAGCCCCGGGTGCCGGCGCGCTGGCGGGAGAACGTGGTCAAGGTGATCAGGCAGCGACTGGCGCTGCACGAGCACCCCGAGGCGGTCGCCGACGCGCTTCAGGCGGTCCCGCGCTCGCGTCCCTTCGAGCGGATCGACGACCTGGCGTCCATTTCGGTGCCGGTTACGGTGGTCGCCAGCGCCGACGAGGCAGACCCCGAGCACCCGCAAGCGGTGGGGGAGGCCTACGCGGAGGCGATCTCCCAGGCCCGGCTCGTGACCGACGAGCCCGGGCGCTCGCCGATCGCCTGGCAGGGAAGCCAGCTCTCACGGGTAATCGAGGCGGTGGGCGCCGAGGCGGATCTCTGACCGCTCACGCCCGGACCCGCCTCGGCGGCGCGCTGCTCTCAGCCGAGCGTCACGAAGTGGTCGCGAGCGCGCTTCGGCGCCAGATAGCCGTTCCCTTGGAAGGTGACCTGGATCCGCATCTGCTGGGTACGCGGTCGCGGTTGCCCTGCCTTGGGGGCGAACGTGTGCCCGAACGTCGACTTCCAGTAGAAGCCGCAGTTGCTCTGTAGCGGCGTCGTCCTGAACGCTACGAGCCGCTTGCCGATGAAGAACCGGATCCCCACGTTCCCGTTGCACTGCGGCGCCGCCGGGAAGGAGCCCGAGGGAGTCACAGAGCCATAGGTCGCAAAGACGAACGGCGCGTTCCGCACGCGGCCGGGGCTGGCAAAGACGCGGGAGCCCGGGTAGGGCCTGACAGCCGGGAACGTCGTGAACGCCTGGAAGACGCCGTAGGAGAGCGGGAAGCCCGTATGGACCCCGACCAGGCGGTAGGAGAACGTCGTGCCCGCAGCCAGCCCTGAGATGCTCTGGGAGACGTTCACGGGCCCGCTGGTTCCCAGCACCGAGCCCGGGCTCGTCTGACAGTACGTGAGCCCGCAGGAGTACTGGAAGTACCAGGTGGTGTTCTCGCCGTTGGGAATCACGGTGCCGGTCACGGTGGCTCCCTGCGACGAGATCCCCGTCGCCAGGCCGGTGACGACGGCCGCCAGGGGATGACCGGCGGTCCTGAACGTGTGATCCGCGCCCTCTGAGGTTCCGGCCCCGTTCTGGGCGAACAGGCGAAAGTGATACGTGGTGCCGGGCAGGAGATTCGAGGCCGTTAGGTGAACCTTGACGAGCGCGGTGCCGTTGCCTGCCTTGCGGTGAGCGCTACTCGTGCTGTACGCGGCGGTCGGTCCCCACTCGAACCAATACTGTGTGGCGCTGCCATTCGGGGTGACCTGCCCGTTCAGGACGGCGCTGGTGTCCTTGATGCTGCTGGCCGCGCCGGTGGCTGCCGACGGCGACGACGCCGCCACGGCGACGGCCGCGACAGCACCGAGGACGATCAGCGATGCCAACAGCATGCTGATTTGTCGCTTCACTCCCACCTCCTCAGAAGGGTTGTACTGTCCCTAATACCGGGAACCATGGCGGAAGTTGCGGACGGCAGCCGTGCGCTGCCGGCCGGGCTCCTCTTATAGAGTGCGCCAGCGAGGACTGAGGTGCGACCGCTGAGGGCGCTGATATTGAGCTTGGCGTTGATCCCGACGGCCGTCGCGGCGGCCGACCCCAGTCCTATCTCCGCCACGTTCAAGGGCAAGACATCCCAGCGCCGAGCCGTGGTGATTCATCTCGTGCACGGCATGGTCTCGTCGCCGTCGCGCCTGGCCTGGGTGGCTCAATGCGGCAACTTCACTCTCAAAGGGGTGGTGCGCTTCGCCGGCCGGCTGGGCAACGACGGCAGCTTCAATCCGCCGCCGGGTCGCAGCGCGACGAAGGCGGGCGGCCTGCGGTTCAGGCAGACGACGAGCGTCCGCTTAGTGATCCACGGACGCGCCGCCCAGGGCGCGTTCAAGGACGTGACGACGGCTTACTCTGCGGCGGGCGCCGCGGTCCTACGCTGCGCGCCGCCGAAGGTCACCTTCATCGCCCACAGCTAGCCGCGCGGCGCGGGGCGCTTCACCTCATAGACCGTGGAGCAGCCGAAGTTGTGGATCGCGGCAACGATCGGCCTCAGCTTGTTCGTCAGCCCGCCAGCGTGTCCGTGGCAGTCCGCCAGGACGAATCTCGCGCCGGTGCTGAGCACGAATGCGCGCGCGGCGGGAGCCGCCCACGGCCACTTGAACAGCTGGAACGTGTATGTGAAGCGCGCTGGATAGTTCGGCACCGACCACAGGTAGTCGCCGATGTACGTGTGCCTGCCGGTCTCCTCCGGGATCACCATGCCCAGATAAAAGGGGGCCAGAACGTCGCCCGGCTGCGGATCCCTGGCCAGGAAGGCCAGTGCGCGCTGCTCGTCCGGCCGAATGAAGTTGCCGTCGTTCTTGTAGGGCCCCATGTAGTGGTAGGTGCCGCTCAGCATCTGGACGCTGGCGGGGATCGTGAACGCGCCAACCAGTAAGACGGCGGCCACTCGTGCCAGCGACAACGTCCCCGGGCCCCGAATCCGCTCCAGCCGCTTTCCGACGGTGCGGGCCGTCCCACCGACGGCGAGCACGGCCAGCGGAATCGTGACTCCGGCGAACGCATGCAGCGGCGTCGCGCCGAGCCCCGCGGTCGAGACCAGATAGATCACGAGCGTGGCGAACGGCCAGACCATCGTCGCCCCTTCCAGAAAGCTCCGCGGCCGGTGCAGATACGACAGTGCGGCGAGCAGCGCCAGCGGCAGAAGCGAGAGCAGCACGCCCTCGAGTCCCCAGCCATGATCGGTGGCCGCGCGCCCCAGGTGCCACACGGGGTCGAAGTGGTCGAGCGCCGCGTAGTAGGCGAGCGGCAGGGCGGTGGCACCAACGGTGGTCAGGCACAAGCCAAGCCGCCGCCCGAGCGGTGCTGGGCACGGGTCGGCGGACGGAGGAAGCAGCGCGCTCAGCAGCTCGCCGCCCACGAGGACCACGATCAGGGTCTCACCCTGCCAGGGGTGAAGCCACGCGGCTAGCAGGCCCAATAGCGGCGCAAGCCACGCCCCGGTTCCTCGCTCGCGCGCCCGCCGATAGGCAAGGATGGAACCGATCATCGCCGCGATCGCCATCAGGCCGAACGGATAGCCCCAGGACCAGAACGGCAACCACTCGTCGCCGATCGTGCCAATGGAGCCGAAGAACAGCGCCAGGGCAAGGGCGCAGAGGCGGGCGAAGCGCCCGGGGAGCACGTAGCGGCAAAGGGCGCGGATCGCGAAGAATGCGCCCAGTACGGCCACTGGTTTCCATAACAGCAGCGAGAGCCACGGCGCGACGCCGAGGGCGGTAAGACCGGCGGAGACAATCACAGCCGGCTGGAGGTAGTCGTGGGGCGTGTGGCTCAGGACGAACAGGTCGGAGGCCAGCCCGTGGTGCGAGGCATCGCGAATCCACGCCAGGTACTGCATCTGATCGGCTATGAACAGTCCGTCGGTTCCTGTCCACACACGGTGGTGCGCGACGACCTGGTAGAGATCGAGCGCCAGGACCCAGAGCGATACCGCGCCAAACAGCGCCAGGAGGACGACCTCGGGCAGCTCGAGGCCACGCCGCCTTCTTGCGGCGACATTCCGGCTCGGCGGAGCGGCTACCGCCTCCGGGGCAGGAGTTGCCGGCGCGAGGGACATCCAGAGCTAGACGCGTGCGCGCGCTGATATCAGCGCCTGCGCCGACGTTCGCGCCAGGGCTGACACGCGCGCCCGCGGGTCCATGACGGTCGACCAGCCGTGCTGCATCAGGCGGCTGAGACTACTTTGTTGGCCCCGCGGAACGTGGAGCGCGGCGGCGCGGGCGAAGGCGCGCCCCGTCGCTGGGGCGCGGTTGGCCGCTTCCAGGCCCGACGGCGCCGCGCTGCCAACGCTCGATAATGGAGCTTATGTCTACCTAGATTGAATTCGGCCGGTTGTCGGGTCGGGGTCGGTGTCATTCCCACTGGATTGCCAGCTCGTGCCAGTCCTTCGTGCCAGCTCGATCAACCCGGCGTGCCGACCGGCCCGGCGCTCGCGGCCGTCAGCTCACTCGGCTACCTCGGGTTCTTCGCCGGGCCGCGGATGATCGGCGGCATCGCTCAGCTGACCTCACTGCGCGGCTGGCATGCCTTCTTCTGGCGCTCGCGGGACTACTCGTCCTGGCACTCGCCTCGGCAGCCGCGGCGCCCAGGTCGCGAGCATGCGGCGTCCCCCCTTCTCCTCCGACGGGCTCGAGGGCGGCCAGCCCGACCCCGCCCGGCTTTCTGATCGTCGCGCAACGCATTGGCGTCACGCCGGAGCGGTGTCTTGTGATCGAGGATGCCCTGGCAGGGATGCCGCTGGGGTCGCCGCCGGCGCGAAGGTAATGGCGCTACCACCCACGCACGCGGATGACGAGCTTGGCGAAGCCGACGCCATCGTGAATGATCTGGCCGCGATCCGCGCTGCGGCAGCAGGCGCGTGGGGTCGATGACTTCTCCGGACGCCGCGCGTCTAAGAATTAGCTCTGATGCGAGCAGCGGTCAACGAGGCTCTCGCTCAGACGGGGTCGCCGCTCCCCACTACGCGCTCGATGAGCCAGCGGCTGCGACTGTGCCAGGCTGTCGCCGGAGTCGCTGGCTCGCGGTTGCTGTCCGTGCGCGGATCCTCTTGTTGGCGAGCAACGTGTCCAGCGCCGCCACCAGCTGGTCCTCTTCACAGAAGTACGTCGGCAACCGGAGGCCGTAGCGGCTCACGCGCACACGCTGGGCATTGTCGTGCTGGTTCCAGAAGATCGGCAGCAAATGAGCATTGGCTTGCCGTACCACATGGATTCAGCGATCGTGTTGTTAGCGCCGCGGGTGATCACTGCGTCGATGTGCGGAAGGACGGACGTCTGAGGCAGGACTCGGCACCCACCATGTTCTCCATGAGCTCGTCTCGGTCGTGCTGCGAACTCTTGCTCATGACGTCCTCGTGCGGCGTTCGTGCCGAGGTTGAGGTAACGAGCGAGCGGCTATTGAGCTGGGGCGGCGTCCACGTTCATCGGGTTGACAGCGGCGGCGCATCACGCTCGACGCAAAGGCGGAGAAGTCAGGCCTGGCATCGAGCCGATCCGCCGGGCGTAACTTGGCTCGGAACTCAACCATCCGGCGGGTGGTCGATCCGGAGCCCTGAGATCGGCGACGGCAACGCTGGGGTCCTTCAGCTCGAGCGATTTGCGCGAGAGGATGCGAACCCATGGCAGGCCGCTCGCGGGGACCGTCAAGGCGCGAAGGTCAGCCAAGTCCTCGCTGCATCGCGGAGCGCCTGCCAGGTCGGTGCGATAAAAGCTGCTCGGTTGCTCGGACGTGCCCTCGCGGAAGACACGTGCAGCGTCACGGATGAAGTCCTTCCAAAACCGTCCCGGCTCCTCCGGCTCGGGCGGCGCCGGCGTAGGTGCATAGGGCGCTCATCGAATCCCTTCTCCATGAAGCGTTCCGGCGAACACTCCTCGGAACGACGAAATGCGGCCGTATGGCCGCGTCGTCGCAATAAAGCACCGATCCCGATCTAGTTGTTCGTTGGCCCGAAAGCGTCCTCGCCAAAGAAGACGGTCATTCTCCTCTCGCGGTCGCTGATGGCTTGAGAGCCTATTCTCCGAGGCTCGCCGAAGTGGTTCGAGCGTGCTAGAGGACCACCGGGTCATCGCGCTGGTACTGGCGAGGTGATTATCTGTCTTCTCAGTGACTCCCGGGCGGACTTGGCGAATACACGTTAGCCGCCGCCCGACGTGCTTTCATCCCCGGATCCCGACGGGCGGGCCGCGGCAATCTCGGGCGATGACGCTTCGCCAAGCGTGCGGGTGGCGATCGCACGAACGGTCCCGTGCGTAACGCCGGCCGCGAGAGCGATCTCACGCGTCGAGAGCCCGAGGCGCATCGCTCGCGCGATCGTGCGGTGATGCTCGAGTTCGGCCTTGCGTGACTGCTGCGCACTCCGCTCCACGCGTTTGAGAGCATCGCCGCCGAGTTCGCGACGGACTAGTTCCTTCCCATGCGCCTCTGCCTGGGCGATCTCGCTCAGGGAGAACCCCGCGCTCATCGCCGACGTCGCCGCTGCCAACAATCCCTCGGCCGCTGCACCGGCGGCATCCAGGTCCTCCTCTGTCTCCGCACGGAGACGTGCGCCGGCCGCCTCCGCGACGGCCGACAGCTCACCCTCCAATGGTCGGTCAACATTCTCTTGTGCTGCCGACACGACTCACCTCCATGGTCGAAAACGGGTCGACGAAAATGTACAGGCGTCTGACCCCGGCTAGGGAGGACAATGTCAGAAGGCCGGCCAGGCGGTCCCGCACCGGTTGGACCGGGAAGGACCCTGACGACGCATGGACTAGTGCCGCTCGAACCGTATGGACCCATTCAGGCAGTTCCGGCCCGATCAGACTGGCGCGGCGCCGGACGATTGTTGCCTACCTTGACGCTGGGCACGAGACTGGCTTGCTGGGATAAGGATGACCATCGCATTCTGCCTCAAGAGCGTTGCGCCTGGATAGAAGCCGACCGCCCCGGAAGACCTGCAGGCTTGGAGGCTACGGCGAAGGAGGCAGACGCGCGAGGACCACTCCTCAGTCTGAAGCAGGGCATGCGCTACCCACCGCGCTTGATCGCCGATCTGTGAACTGCACAAGAACCATGTCCGTGTCCGTGAGATTTGACCTGAGGGGCAACCGTTTGCTGACCAGCCAAATTGATTTGCTGACCAGCCAGGCTGGCGCTTGGACAGCATGGTTGGTTAACGCGTTGTTAACACAAGCATTGATGAGATTTGTGTCAATCGACGCCACAAGGGGTAGAGATCGGCCCACAATGGGTAGAGATTGGGCCACAATGGGTAGAGATTAGATATGCAGTCGGTTGCTCCGCTTCCGCTGCTCGGGGCGAAGCTTCACAAGCTTTTCACCGCTATCGCGGTGAGCGTGGTGGTTGCGGCCATCGTGCTGCTGGCGACGGCAAATGCGCGGGCCGCGGGTGCGCCGGCGACGCAGGTGGTGTCCTCGACGGCGGCTCCGGCGGCGCAGACAGTGTCCTCCGCGGCGGCTCCGGCGGCCCGGACGGTGTCCTCGACGGCGGCTCCGGCGGCGCAGACAGTCTCCACGGCGGTCGCTCCGACCGCCCGGACGGTGTCCTCGACGGCGGCTCCGGCGGCGCAGACAGTCTCCACGGCGGTCGCTCCGACCGCCCGGACGGTGTCCTCGACGGCGGCTCCGGCGGCGCAGACAGTCTCCACGGCGGTCGCTCCGACCGCCCGGACGGTGTCCTCGACGGCGGCTCCGGCGGCGCAGACAGTCTCCACGGCGGTCGCACCGGTCGCCCGCACGGTCTCCTCGACGGTCGGCTCCGGCGGCGCAGACAGTCTCCACGGCGGTCGCACCCGTCGCCCGCACGGTCTCCACGACGGTCGCACCGGTCGCAAAGACGGTCTCCACGGCGGTCGCACCCGTCGCCCGCACGGTCTCCACGCGGTCGCACCCGTCGCCCGCACGGTCTCCACCGCGGTCGCACCCGTCGCCCGCACGGTCTCCACCGCGGTCGCACCGGTCGTAAAGACGGTCTCCACGGCGGTCGCACCCGTCGCCCGCACGGTCTCCACGACCGTCGCACCCGTCGCCCGCACGGTCTCCACCGCGGTCGCACCGGTCGTAAAGACGGTCTCCACGGCGGTCGCACCCGTCGTAAAGACGGTCGCCTCAACGGTCGCGCCAGTGACTCAGGCAGTCGTCTCAACGGTCGCGCCAGTGACTCAGGCAGTCGTCTCAACGGTCGCGCCGTTGACCCAGACGGTCGCCTCAACGGTCACGCCAGCGATCCAATCTGCGGCTCCGCTGACGCAGTCCGTTGCCGCCACGGTTGGCACGGCGAGACAGGTTCTGGCGCCTGTGACCCCCACGAGGGCTACCGTCACGCAACCGTCAACGGGGCTACCTGGACTGCCGCCGAGGCCGCCTTCGGGGCTGGCACAGACCTCCACAGGCGCGCTGACTGGTGGGGCGTCGGCGATGCAGACGCCGGCAGCGGCTGCTGTCTCCGTGACGCCTTTGGCCCCCGCGGTGCCGCTCCGGCAGGCGCCGGCAGCGGCGCATCAGGCACCCGCGATCCGTGTCATCGGCGCACCGCTGATGACTAATGCGCGTCCGTCGGTCCCGTCGTTGGCGCTGGTGCCCGTCAGAATCGCCCAGGCTCCGCTCACTGGTCTTCTGACGACGACCGTCGATATTGTCCGGGGCGGCGTTCTCCGTGGTCCGATTCGCGCGGGGACGCCTTCGCCTCAGCCGCCAGCACCGGCTCCGCTGAGGACGCCGGTGGGGGCGGGTTACGACTCGGCCGCGAACGGAGCTTCAGGCTTTTTCTTCTTCGCCGTCGCGGCGCTGCTGGGGTTGGTGGCGCTGACAGTGCCGCGAGTGAACCGGCGGTTGCGCCTAGCGCGAGAGCTGGGCTCCCCGCTGGCTTACGTCCTATTGCTCGAGCGCCCAGGCTAGCCGGCTCGGCTTCCTCAGGGTTCTTTGCGCGCTGGGCTCTCTAGCCCCGTGTGCGCTTCGTTCAACTAAGCAATAGGAGACAGACCATGTCACGCTCTCAATGGGCGTCGACGGAGGGTTGCACGTCCGCTAGGGCCGCCGTACTCGGCGCCGTCAAGCGGGCCAGGCTCGGGGAGAAAGCACGCCCTGATTACAAGCGCCTGCTCGGCGCAGCCCCTTCCTGTCCACGTCTAGCGTTGGTGGCGGCTGCAGGTGTACTCGTGCTGGCGGTCACGCCGGCGGCTGCGATGGCGGCATCCGCGAGTAGCTCGCACGCCCAACCCCCGACCACCTATCACACGAACAACTCAAACGCCACGGCGTCGACTGGGCATGCCCGGCACGCCGTGTCGCGCCCGCGCACGCGCTCCGTCGCCGGCCACCACGGCAGCGTTGCGGTGCTCAGGGCGGGCAGTGGCGATGGCAGTCGCGACGGCTCAGCGGCCGTGCGGGCGTTGCAGCGGCGCCTGGCCTGGGTCGGCTACGCCCCCGGCCCGCTCGACGGGCGCTTTGGCCCGCTGACCGAGCACGCCGTCATGCGCTTGCAGGCCGCCAACGGGCTGGCCGTCGACGGCATCGCAGGCCCGCTCACGCAGTCGGCGCTGGCCGCCCCGGTGCTTCATCCAAACGCCGGTTACGGCCTGCCTCGAGGCTCGGGCGCGGTGCGTGCGCTGCAAGATCACCTGGCGCGGCTGGGCTTCGCCCCTGGCCCGCTCGACGGGCGCTACGGCCCGCTGACCGAAGGGGCAGTGATCCGCTTCCAGGCCGCTAACGGCCTGCGGGTCGACGGAATCGCCGGCCCGCGGACGCTCGCCCGCGTATCCCTGAAGGGCGGCCCCCGACGGCAGCTACACCGCTCGCCCCGTCCGCGGCGCGCGCGGCCAACTGTTGGGCATCGCCGCTCCCATCCCCGGCACTCGCGGCCAACCGTCGCGCACCACCGGCCGACGGCCGCTCCGGCACCGGCGACCGCGCACCACGCAGGGCACTCGGTCGGCTCGTCGTCGACCCCATGGCTCATCCTGGTTGCCGGGGCCCTGCTGGCATTGCTGGCGAGCCAGTACGCGCGTCGACGCCGTAGCGTGAGCCCGAGCACCGAAGATCTGAACGACGGCACGGTCGCCGTCTCCAGCATGGATCTCGGGGCCGAGGAGCTGCTCGGTCCCGAGCGCGCGTTCCAGCGCGCCGATCACCGCGGCGATCCCCAGCGGGGCGTTCAACCTCGGCGTGGCGCTCGAGCAGCGGGGCGACCTCGCCGGGGCCGCGGCCGCCTACCGACGTGCCGATCAGCGTGGCCACGGCGCAGCCGCGTGCAACCTCGGCGTGCTGCTCGAAGAGCGGGGCGAGCTCGCCGATGCCGAGCGCGCGTTCCAGCGCGCCGATCACCGCGGCGATCCCCACGGGGCGTTCAACCTCGGCGTGGCGCTCGAGCAGCGGGGCGACCTCGCCGGGGCCGCGGCCGCCTACCGACGCGCCGATCAGCGTGGCCATGGCGCAGCCGCGTGCAACCTCGGCGTGCTGCTCGAAGAGCGGGGCGAGCTCGCCGATGCCGAGGCGCGTTCCAGTCGCGCCGATCGACCGCGGGATCCCCACGGCGCTTCAACCTCGGCGTCCTGCTCGAACGGCACGGTGATCCGGGTGCTGCGGAATCGGCTTTCCGTCGTGCCCACGAGCGTGGTGATGCCAACGGCTCGTTCAACCTCGGTGGGCTGCTCGAAGAGCACGGTGACGTGGCCGGTGCGAAGGCGGCCTACCGTCACGCTGACGAGCGCGGGCACGCCGAAGTGGCGAACATGGCTCGCGCTGCGCTGCTCGAGCTCCGCGGGCGCGTCACCAGTGCGAGCGTCGGCGCGGAAGGAGGTGGTGATCATGGCGTCTAGGCCTTGGTTGCTGCATCGCCCTCGCGTTGTTTACAGGCCCCCGCTGGTTGAGCATTCCTCGCATGAGCAACCCCAGCCCGGCATCGCTGGAGCCCAATCCGGCCAGGCGCCGCCGATGGCGCGGATCGATCGAGAGATCCCGCTCCAGGCGGTGACGCCAAATAGATCGGGACTCGATGCAGAGCTCACCAGCTCGAGCTCGGAGACGACGAGGTCCAGCGGGGGGCGCCCGTCGGGCGGGTTGCGAGACGTGCAGATGGAGAACGTCCATCCGCTGCGGTTGCGGCTGATGCTCGAGATCGAGCGAACTGGGTCGATCTCGGCTGCCGCCGAATCGTGCGCAATTGGTCAGCCCTCGGCATCGATGCACGTCCGAACGCTGGAAACGGCGATCGGACAGAGGCTGGTCAGCCGTACCGGACGCGGGAGCACGTTGACCGCGGCTGGCAAGGTCGTCACCGCGCACGCCACCCGAGTGCTGGCGACCCTGGACAGCATGTGCCGTGCGCTCGACGCCCTGGACGGGCGCAACGGGGGTGAGCTGACGCTTGCGGCAAGTCTCACCCCCAGCGTCGTGCTGATACCGCGGCTGCTGCGGCAATTCTCCGAGCGCTATCCCAGCGTGACCATCAAGCTGCGCACGGTCCCGAGCGAGACAGTGGTTCGGGAGATCGTGCGTGGGGGCGTCGATATCGGCATCGCGGGCGAGGTTCCCAGGGCGGAAGCCGTAGCCAGCCGGCAGATCCTGTTGGACGAGCTTGTCGGCATCGCGCCCGCGGGCCTGTTCACGTCAGAGGGCGGTTCGGTGAGTCGAGGGGAGCTTGCCCGCCACAGCCTCCTGCTCGGCGCCGAGGGGTCGAGCACGAGGATCACGACCGAGCGCTATCTGGCGCGTGCGGACTATCAGCCCGCGCGCGTGTGGGTGTTCGATTCCTATGAGGCGATCAAGCAGGCCGTCACGGATGGCCTCGGCGTCAGCTTCATATCCCGGTTACTGGTTCGTGAGGCGATCGAACGTGGCGATCTGACCGAGTTCCATGTTTCGGGAGTCGAACCGATGGCCCGCCCGATACACGTTTTGCAATCCAGCGTCAGAGACCTGACACCGGAAGGCGCTGCATTCATGAAGCTGCTCGCTGACGTCACGCGGTTGGCAGCCGAGCTCGGTCAGCCCGGGACACACGAGCTGCGTTAAAGCGGCGACCCGAACGAACCCATTTACGGAGACGATGGGAGTTATGCATACATGAGATAGCGCGTAGGCAGTTATCGTCAGGTTTGCTCTAGTCCCGCTGCAAAGAGCGAGCTTCACTAAGGCCGGTGGGTATGGAATGCCACCGGCTGTCGGCAACGCTCGGCGACAGCGCTTCACCCAACCGCCCGCGACGATCACCTCGTTGTGCGGGTCCTGACCGACCTAGCCCAGCGGCAGCCTGTTGCTCTCAGTGGGCCAAAAATCCGTCCATGGGCTCGTAGGCACTTCTTATAGGGGGAACAGTCCAATGGATGAGTGGCACGGATCGACAAACGGAGCGGATTCCGTCTCCTACGCAGAACCGCGAGTGGGTTCTGGAGCGGGCGTATGGCCAGACGAGGTTCGTTTGCAGCCGCGCCCCGGCTCTCGGGTTCGCGTTCCCAGCCTACCGGAGCTGGGACTACGAGTCAGTGTCGTCATCGCCGCGCTGAACGAGGAGCAAAACCTGCCATACGTGTTCGCGCGCCTCCCGGAGGGGCTCCATGAGGTGCTCGTCGTCGACGGCCATTCGACCGACGGCACGATCGCGGTGGCGCGGCAGCTGCGACCGGGTGTGCGGATCGTGACGCAGACCCGACGCGGCAAGGGTAATGCGCTCGCGGACGGGTTCGCCGTATGCACCGGGGAGATCATCGTGGCGCTCGACGCCGACGGATCGACGGACGCGTCCGAGATCCCACGCTTCGTTGCGGCGCTCTGCAGTGGCGCTGACTTCGTCAAGGGGTCGCGCTTCGCCCAGGGCGGCTCCAGTTCCGACATCACGCTCATTCGCAGTCTCGGCAATCGTGCCCTCAACGCGATTGTGAACGCGCTGTACGGAACCCACTACACCGACCTCTGCTACGGCTACAACGCCTTTTGGGCCCGGTGCTTGCCCTACATGCGAGTGGATTGCGATGGCTTCGAGGTGGAGACGCTGATCAATGTCCGGATCGCGAAGGCGGGGCTTGTGGTGCACGAGGTCCCAAGCCATGAGTGCGCCCGGATCTCCGGGCGGAGCAATCTGAAGGCGGTCCGCGACGGCAGCCGGGTCTTACGCACGATCGCACTCGAGCGCATGTCCGCTGCCTCAAGACGATCGATCTTCCTTCGGCTGTTCTACCGACTGCTAGCCGGATGAAGATCGCGCTCGTCTCCTCGAGCTACGTTCCCCGTCCCCGTGCGCTGGAGCGACACGTGGACCGGCTGGCCCATGGGCTGGCGCAGCGCGGGGCACAAGTGGAGGTCCTGACGCAGGGCCCGGGCCGCGGTGAGCGGGGCTGCATCGCGGACGACGGCGTCATCGTTCGCCGTTACCCCACCGGCGTCGGCCGTTTGCGCTTCGCCGTGGCACCGAGGCTGTGGGAACGGCTCCGCGCCGCCGCCGATGAATTCGATCTGGTTGATGTGCACGTCGCTCACCCCGCGCTGGCCCTCGCCGTCGCTCGTGCCGGCTTCTGTCGTCGGGTCTTCACGCCAAATGCCCCGATTCAGCGCCTCATGGGGTGGCCATACACGCGGGCGACGCTGGCCGTCATCGCGGGCTCGATTCAGATCGTGTGCGCCTCGGCCGTGGAGCGCGACCAACTGTGCGAGAGGTTTCCGCCGGCGGCGCGCCGGACGCAGGTCGTGCCAGCTGGCGTTGATGAATTGGCGATCCAAGTGGCTAAGCCGTTCCGGGATGCTGGCAAGACTGTAGTGACGGTCGGCCACCTCGAACGGTCCAGGCGCATCGACCGCGTGATCGCGGCGATGGCGAGCTTGGATCCCGAGTACCGCCTGGTCATCGTCGGCGACGGACCTGCGCGCCATCGCCTCTACGCTCATGCGGCGGACCTCCGGGTATCCGAGCGGGTGCGATTCGCCGGGCCGGTTCTCGACGCCGAGCTCTACCGCTGGTTACGCACGGCGCGGGTCGTGGTGGCTTTGTCAGAGCAACATCTCTCGGGATTGCAGGTAATCGAGGCTGTCACGGCCGGCGCCCCGGTGGTCGCCTCTGACATCCGGATCCACCGAGAGGTAGCCGCCCGGCTGGGTCGCGGTCGTGTCACCTTCGTCCCCACCACCGGATCCCCGCTCGAGGTAGCCGACGCGATCGCCGAGGCCGAACGTCCGACTGTCCCATTGACGGAGATGGCACCGCCAAACTCCGAACACTCCTGGGACTCGGTGGTGGACTTCATGTGGAGCCTGTACGGACGTTTACTATCCGGTTCCGAGGCGCTCCCGGTCAAAGGCTACGGCAGCTCCGGGGCTTCCGAATCAGATTCGGGTTGGTGGGATCCGTCACACGCGATGACGGTTCGTGACTAGCCATGGCAGCCCCGTCCGCCACACCTCCCTCAAAGCTGCCGCATCGGGCGGAACGCCTGCGGCTCGAGGGCAACGCGGCGCTCGTCGCCCCAGCGGCCGTTCGCGTGATTGATTTGGACGAGCCGCTCCAAGATCTGTGCTTACGGCACAGGTTCTCGTCGAACCCTTACCGATCGCTGCTGGCGGTAGCGCGAATGCACGGTGATCCGCTGGTCGCGGCCACATTCTCGGTTGATCCAGGGGGTTACATCTCACGCGATCGCCTCGTCCATGGGCTCAGGTGTCGGCTTGTGGCGGAGCTGGGCGGTTTCATTTGGCCGGTGTCGGCTGCGGCGGGCTCGGGATTAGCTGAGCGCGATGGGCGCGGACACGCTCCGACGCCGCCAGTGACGGTCGTAGTACCAACGTGCTGCAACCTGCACGCCCTCGAGCGGTGTGTGCGCTCGATCCTCGCCTGCGAGTACGGGGACTTCGAGGTGGTCGTCGTGGAGAACCGTCCCAACGCCTCGGGTACGGCGCGCATGCTCGCAACGCAGTTTCCGGCGGAGCCACGCGTTCGCTGTGTGGAGGAGCCCCGTCGCGGTGCGTCGCACGCACGCAATGGGGGATTGGCGCACGCCGAAGGGGAAATCGTGGCGTTCACCGACGACGACGTCATCGTCGACCCAGGCTGGATACGGGCCAGCGTCGACGCCCTGACGCGGGCCGAGGACATCGCATGCGTCACGGGCCTGATCCTCCCGCTCGAGCTCGAAACGGATAGCCAGCTTCTGCTTGAGCAGTTCGCAAGCTTTGGCAAGGGTTTTCGGCGTCACACCTACCGCCTTCCCGACGCTCGGGAAGAAAATCCGCTGCTTCCGTACACCCCGGGAGCAATCGGCTCTGGAGCCAGCACCGTGATGCGCGCAGCCGTCTTGCGCGAGCTGGGCGGGTTCGACCCCGTACTCGGTCCCGCGACATTTACCACCGGTGGCGAGGATCTAGATCTCTACATCCGCGTCCTGCGTGCAGGGTACGCCGTGGCGTACGAGCCGAGCGCCATCGTCTGGCATCGGCATCCGAATGGCATGCCGCGGCTGCGACGTCAGGTCTACCGTTACGGCGTCGGTTTCGGGGCGACGCTCGCCAAGCAGTTGATCGCCGGGCCCGACCGCCGGGGCCTGATCCGGGCGGTGCCGGCCGGAGTTCGATACGCGCGGGATCCGGCATCCCGTAAGAACGCCTCCAAGCCGAACGACTATCCACGCCAGTTCACGTGGCTCGAGTTAGTCGGGATGCTCGTGGGTCCCCTCGCGTATGTGCTCAGTGCGCTGGCCGCAATGGCGCGGCACCTAGCCGGCTCGGAGGATGGCGCTAGGAGGCGGCCGGTCCGAACCGTTCGGCGGATCGTCGTACGGAGCGGCGGGACGACGAGCGTCGTCTGGTTCGAGAAGCGGGAGCTTCCAAAGCCACGGCTCCATCGGCTGCGAGCCAGTCCGGAGCGCATCACGCACCGCGCACCTGAGATCGCCGTGCTCAGCGCTGTGGCGGCGTGCGTGATGGCTCCACTGTCCGTCGCGCTCGACTTTCCGACCGTTCTGCGGATGCCCGCTGTGCTGGCCTTCCTTTGCTTTGCGCCCGGCACAGCGTTCCTTACCGCCGTGCGAGGCCGGACCGAACCAGGGCTTGTCATCGGTGTAAGCCTTGGCGTCGCCGCCGTCGTCGCCCAGTCGATGCTTTGGCTGGACGCGTGGTGGCCACGCCCATTCCTGTATGCGCTGGCCGCGGTCTGCCTACTGCCATTGGCCTCGAGACTGGACCTGGCGAGGCGGTACAGGCCAACCCGGTCGCTCACGCGCGATGCGCAGAAACGCGCGGTAACGTCGGTCAAGGGGATCTCCCGGACTGAAGCGGTCCACGCGGCTCTGGTGTGCGTGAGCCTGCTCAGCTGGTTGCTCTCGCTACTTGACGCCGATCTTGGCCGGATCAGCGGCATCGGGCTGCTCAGCGCGATGCCGGTGACGTTTTTCCTCGCCTTTGGGCTCCTGATTGTCGGCTTTGCGGCGGCGGCCAGCAGCGACGACGTCAAGCCCAAGGTGCTGGGCGCATACGTGCTGTCCCTGATCTTGGTCCTGTTCGCAACTACCGCGGTGCTCTACCAGGAACCGCGCTACGGGTGGGTCTACAAGCACTTCGGCGTGATCAACTTGATCGCTACGACCGGGCATGTCAACCGGCAGATCGACATTTACAATAACTGGCCGGCCTTCTTCGCCGTCAACGCCTGGCTGAGTAAGACCGCCAGAGTGGCGCCGATCGCCTACGCCGGGTGGGCGCAGCTGTTCTTCAACCTCATCGACCTCGCCGCGGTTCGGTTCGCGCTTCGAGGCCTGACACGCGATGAGCGGCTGCTGTGGACAGCGGCCTTCTTCTTTGTTCTGGGCAATTGGGTCGGGCAGGACTACCTCGCACCGCAAGCCTTCGGGTTCACCCTTTCGCTCGTGGTTCTGGGCCTGTGCCTGCGCTGCGGTTCGCCCCCGAGGATGCGATGGCGGCAGAATGGTCGCCTGACAGCGGCGCAGACGCAGGCGCTACAGCACGGCGCGCACCTGCCGCGGGCGACACAACTCCCCCACACTGCGCCCCTGCGCCGGGAGCATGAGGATCAGGCTTTGGCGGCGCCGCTCGCATCGAAGGCGGCGCTCCTCGCCGGTGGGGCGTGCTTTCTCGCGGTGGTCATTAGCCACCAGCTTTCCCCGGTGCTGCTGATCCTCAGCGTGACCGCCCTGGCGGTGTTCGTGCGCGTTGTGCCGCTCTGGGTGCCAGCTGTGATGGCGGCGCTCGAGGTGTGGTGGGTGGTGCTGGCGTGGCCTTTCGTCGGAACTCATTTCAGCATCATCGAGCCGGGCGGAGAGGGCGCAGCGGCGGCCGGGCGGGATCTGAGCGCGGCCCTTCCCGGGGCGGCGTTGAGCTTCTACGCGCCGGCGGCACTGATGGCGATGATGGCCGGGCTTGCCGTGCTCGGGACAGCCCGAAGGCTCCGAGGCGGGAAGCGCGATCTCGTGCCCATCTGCCTAATCGGCGCCCCGCTCCTGGGAGTCGGGGCGCAGTCATACGGTGGCGAGGGCCCTTACCGCGCTTACCTGTTCGCGCTCCCGTGGGTTGGGTTCCTCGCAGCCCTCGCGTGCGCGCGTTGGCCGGTCACGGGCCGTCCCATGCGCATCAGCCTCCCACGAGTCCTCGTGGTCGCGCCCGCTGCTGGGGTGTTTCTGTTGTTTGCCTGCTTTGGGCAGGAGCTGGCCAACCGGATCTCGCCGGATGACGTACGGGCAGAAACCTGGTATGAGCAGCACGCTCCGGCGGGCTCGCTGCGCATCGACTTGGCTCCCAACGCCCCCGATCGCCTTACCCCGCGCTACCCGCTGGTCTCGTTGAGGGATCCGTCTGCGCTGCTGGATCAGCCTGGGTTCATCGGGCACCGACTGGGAACAGCCGACATACCGCGCCTGGAGCGCCTGATCCGTCAGCAGCGAGCGGTTCGGGCCTACGTCGTAGTGAGCCGCGGGCAAGAGGACTACGGGCGCCTGAACGGATTGCTGCCGAAGGGCTCTGTCACGAGCCTCGTCGGAGCCCTCGAGCGCTCCGGCGCCTTCCGGCTCGTATACCAGCGCCCGACTGCCTGGGTCTTCGAATACGTGCCCTATGCCCGGTCGGTCTCAACTGTCGCCACGCCATCAACACAGTCCAGCTTTCCCGCGATAACGCTCGGGCAGGTCAGTAAAAAGTTTCACTCGCTGTATGCGACTGCCCGCTATCCGTTTACGAAGCGGTTCCGCCCGAACGGTGTCGCAGTCAACCCGAGCGTGGGATCGGACTTCTCGAACACCGCGGGCCAAACATGGGTGTATGTCGGGTCATCGGGCAGTAATTCGCTGCCACGGAGGCAGTACACGATCGGGAAGGCCGGTTGATGGCAGACTGTCACTACGGCCAGAATTGGCGGGGCGCGGTGCAGGTGGGACAAGCCTGCTCCGTCTGCGGCCGGCGCCACTGGTGGCGTGTGAGGAGTGGTAACGAAATCAGGTCGGTGACGGGTTCGCCGAGCTGGGCGCTCGTCGCACTCTCGGCGCGATCCGTGCTCGTCATGTCTCCACATCTCTGGACTGCAGGCGGCTTGAAGTGACGAGCATCGTGATACCCGTCCTCCTGTATCACTCGGTGAGCGACAGGCCGTGCGAGAATGGCTCATGGGGGGCCACGTCGTGCGCGGCATTCGCGACGCACGTCGACGCGATCGACGCGTCAGGTCGCCAGGCGATTGACATCTCCACACTGGCAGGTGCGCTGCGCGCCGAGCGTCCACTTCCCGAGAGTCCGGTCGCGATCACGTTCGACGATGGTTACGCGGACACCTACGAGGCGGTTGAGCTTCTGGGCAGACACGCGCTCGGGTGCACCGTCTACGTCACGACCGGCCAGATCGGCGGGCCCGGTCGTTTGTCGGTGCAACAGGTGGGGGAGCTCGCGCGATTGCCTGGCGTCGAAGTGGGCTCGCACGCCGTGAACCACCGGTGGCTCGACGAGCTAAACGCCCACGAGCTGGTCGACGAGCTTCGCGACAGCAAGGCACAGCTCCAGGAGCTGACCGAGGGGCGCATCGATTCCTTCGCCTATCCGCATGGGGCCTACGACCGGCGCGTGCGCGACGCGGTAATTGCCGCGGGATACCGCTCGGCGGCCGCGGTCAAGAACGCCGTTTCCCATAGGGGCGACGACCCGTTCGCGATCGCGCGCTGGACGGTGACCGCAGCGACGTCCGCCGCCTGCATCGCTGAGGTGCTCGAGGGCAACGGTGTCCCAACGGCATGGACCGGGGAACGCCTTCGCACCCGCGCGTTCCGGACGTTCCGTCGCCAGCGGCGGCGTTTGTTCGGGGCAAGGAGCGCGTCGTGCTGAAAGCTGGGCCAAGCGAGGTTACGGCGGCCGTAGTGGTTTGCACGTCGACTCACGAGCGCGCGCCGCTGCTGCGGGCCTGCGTCGATTCGCTGGTGGGCGGGCAGCGCAAGCCCGACGAGCTGATCGTGGTGGTCGACAGCAACCCGGAGCTGCGGTCGGAACTGGTCGCTTCGCTCCCGGAGTCGGTGCATCTTCTGGATAGCGAGCGGCAGGGCCTCTCCGAGGCCCGGAACGTCGGGATCGCGGCGTGCGATTCGGACGTAGTGGCCTTCGTCGACGATGATGCGGCGGTCGGCCCTCGGTGGCTATCGACGCTGATGGAGGCATTTGACAGCGACGAGGCTCTCCTCGGCGCCGGCGGCCCGGTGGTGCCCCGGTGGGGCGGGGAGCGACGGTGGCTGCGGGACGAACTCCTATGGCTGGTCGGCTGTACCTACAGGGGCCACCGCGAGGACGCGGGACCGATCCGCAATCCAATCGGCTGCAATATGGCGTTTCGCCGCGGAGAGCTCATCGCCGCCGGGAGCTTCGCGACCAATTTCGGCAAGTGCGGCAACGCGCTCGAGACCTGCGACGAGACCGAGCTCTCGCTGCGCATCGAGCATCTGCACGGGCCCAATCGCATTCGCTACGTCCCGGAAGCGCAAGTGCAGCACTTTGTGCCCCGGGACCGGATCGCTTGGCGGCTGCTCGTCCGCCGGTCGCTCAGCGAGGGTCTGGCCAAAGGTCGCCTCCATCGTCTCTACAAGCGTCCGGCACTCGGGCCGGAGCGGGACTATGCTCGCCTGCTCGTCGCCGAAACCGTGCCGCGGCTGCTTCTCGACGGAGTGCGCGAAGGCGATCGCAGGTCCGCGCTGGGCGCTGCCGCGATTATGGTGTCGCTCCTTCTCACCGGGGTCGCGTTCGGGTTCGGCTTTGCCCGCGAAGCACGCCGGCAGATCCGGCTCTCGAGGGCCTGCGTGCGCATGGATGAGATGGGCGATGTTAGGGACTGAGGGTCTCTTCTCGATCGCACAACGATCCTCGCTGACGGCTCCCCGGCTCCGTACCCGGCTCCTTGAGCACGTCCGCATGCCGCTTCACCGCGATGGATACGCGCTGGCTCTCAACACCGCCTTCACTGCGGCGACCGGACTGCTCTACTGGATTCTGGCTGCGAAGACCTACAGCGCGCATGCCGTCGGAGTCAACTCGGCCCTGATTTCGAGCATGATGTTCCTGGCGGGGATCGCCAGCCTCAACCTTCCGAACATCCTGGTGCGGTTTCTGCCGGAGAGCGGCCGCCGCACCGTGCGCCGCGTGATCTTGTCCTACGCAGCTGCCATGACTCTGGCGCTGTGCACGGCCGCGGTGTTCATCATCTGGGTCGGAAGGTGGGCTCCGCGCCTGGGCTTCCTGCACGCCGATCGAGGCCTACAGGAGTGGTTCTTGTTCTCCACGCTCGCGTGGTGTGTGTTCGTCATACAGGACAGCGTGCTGACCGCGCTTGGCCGGGCCGTGTGGGTCCCGGTTGAGAACGCCGTCTTCTCGGTTTTGAAGCTCGGCTTACTGGCCGCGGTGGCCGCGTCGATGCCGCTCTACGGCATCTTCGTGTCCTGGACCATTGCCATGCTCGTGTCGGTCGCCGCGGTCAACCTGATCATCTTCCTTCGGCTGATGCGGCCGGCGAGGGGTTGGGCAAGTGCGGCCGTGCTCAACATCCGGGACCGTGCGTTCGCCCGCTATTTCGCGGCCGATTACATCTGCTCGGTCGCATGGCTCTCGACGACGCTCCTGATGCCCGTGGTTGTGACGGCTGCCGTTGGGGCCACGACGAACGCATACTGGGCTTTGGCGTATGCCGTAGCACTTCCGTTCTACGCTTTTGCGCAGAACATCGGAACGGCGCTGATGCTTCACGGGACGAACGATCGCGCTGCACTCCCCACCTTGGCGCGCAAGGCAGCAAGGCAGGGTGCCCGCGTCCTGCTCCCCTCCGTGGCTTTGCTCGCGGTCCTGGCGCCATACCTCCTGTCGCTGTTCGGCGGCAAATACCCGGAGCGCAGCACCACGCTCCTACGGCTACTCGCGCTCGGAGCCCTGCCGAACTTCGTGCTGGTGCTCGCGGTAAGCATCGCACGGGTTCAAAGGCGGCTCCGGCGGGCGGTGATCGCGTGCTGTACGGAAGCGGCGCTCGCGCTGAGCCTCGCCACGCCACTCCTGCACGCTTTGGGTGTGGTCGGCGCGGGGATCGCGTGGGTCGGATCTCAATCCCTGGTCGCATTCGGATTACTTATCACCTGGAGGGGCTCGTTGGACGGAGGGCGACTGGACAGACCGCTGATGAACGCGGCCGTGGGCGGGACTTCCGACGATGCTGATGAGTCCGTGCCCGCGCGAGCCTGGTCGACTGAGGCGGGTTTTAGTGACGCGAACCTGCACCCGGTCTTGCGCCAGCTGTTCACGAACCTCGAGCGCCGCCGGCTGAACTGGGTGCTCCTCAGAGTCCCGTCGAATCCGGCCGCGCCGAGCGGCGATGTCGATCTGTTAGTCGCGCCGGGAGACGCCGAGACTGTTCGGCAGCTTGCCGCGAAGCTCGGCTTCCTCGCGCTCCCGGGGTGGGAATCGCCGCCCGATTTGATCCTCGTTCGCTATGACCGGCCGTCGGACCGCTGGCTGGTGCTCGACGTCTCAACGGCGATCGAGTTTCATTGCCCACCCTCGTGGCGACTTCCGGGAGCAGCCGAACAGGTGCTGCTACGCAGGCGCTTGCACGACGGCCTAGCGGTCCCAGCGGACGCCGATGCGTTCTGGCTGTTGGTACTTCACTGCCTGCTGGACAAGCAGAAAGTGGCGATGCGCCACCGCGAGGGCTTGGCCCGGCTGGCGCCCGCCGGCCTCCAGTCGCCCCTGGGCCCTGCAGTGTGCGCTGCCGCGGGCGCCGGGATCACGCCGGCCGCGTTCGTGGATGCAGCGCGGGCCCGCGAGTGGGAGGCGCTGATGGGTTTGGGGGGGCAGCTGGCGGCAGAGCTGAAGCGACGCAGACCTGCCCGCGAGCGCGTTCGGTCACTAGCCCTCAGGGCCGCCCGGGTTGCGCGCAAACCGCTGCTGCTGCCGCGCCGGAGGGGAATGAGCCTCGCGCTGCTCGGTCCCAACGGCGTCGGCAAGTCGACGGCCGCAGCTGGGCTGCAGAAATCCTTTCCGTTCGAGTCGCGAGTCGTGTACATGGGTATGTGGAAAGGGCAGCTGGAGCCACGGGTTGGCGGGTTCAAGGTCACCGAGATACTGGCTCGTCCGCTGCGGATCTGGAGCTATTACCTCCTCGCGCAATATCACCAGCTCCAAGGTCGCCTAGTCGTCTTTGACCGCTACGTCTACGACGCGTTACTGCCCGCGAAGCCTCCTCTCGTGGCCGTCAAACGTCCTTATTTCTGGTTCTTGGCCCATACGCTCCCGTCGGCCGGCACCGTGATCGTGCTCGACGTTCCCGGTCAGGTCGCCTACGGGCGCAAGCAGGAGAACCCCGCGGACGAGCTCGAGTCCGAACGGCGGATGTATGCCCAATTGACCAGCCGGGTGCGCTCGCTCGAGCTAGTCGACGCCACGGCTGACGCGGACACAGTACGTGCGGAGATCACGACGATCGTGTGGCGCGAACTCGCCGCCCGTTGGCAGGGAGTCCAGGCGGTCGGGTGACCATGCAGCTGCGGACGCCAACGTGGGACCGCGATCGCCGAGCGGGGGTATCCGGGGTATCGGCCCCGTCCCCGGGCCGAGGATCTGCCCGAGTGGCTAGGGCATGCGTGCTGGCGCCCCAAATCCTGGCCCGCCACTTCGGCTCGCTGCCGCCTTGGGCGCGCCAAGCCGACGTTATCAGCGCTGGGCTGACGAGCACCGGCGTAGTCGTAGTCGTGCTCGCAAACGCGGGCAAGCCGCCGTGCGCGGTCATCAAGATGCCGATCACGCCGGAAGCGGCGCGCGGACTCGATCATGAGACGGCCGCCCTCGACACCCTCCATGCGGACCGTCGACTCGGCCGGTGGCGAGATCTTCTGCCGCGGCCCTGCGCGCACGGAGCCTTGGCGGAGCAGCCCTACCGAGTGGATGCGGCGCTGGCCGGACAACCGATCCTCAAGCCGACGATGAGCGCTGCTTGTGGGACGCTGCTCCACGCCGCGGCCCGGGCGATCGACGTGCTGCATCGAGTCACCGCCACGATCGTCGGCGGTGTCGACGTCGCGGAGGCTTGGATCGACATGCACCTACGGGAGCTCGCGGCCCGCGCCGGGGGACGCACGGCGCCAGTACTCCAATTCGAGCGGCTGCGCGACGAGCTGCACGAGGGCCTCTGCGGCCGGACATTCTCCGCCGGCTGGATACACGGCGACTACTGGCCCGGGAACCTGCTCTTTGCGGGCAAGCCATCGACTTTCGGTATGCCGACGGGCATCGTCGACTGGGATGCGTCGGCATCTCCCGAACTACCGCTCCACGATCTGCTGCACCTCCTTCTCTACACCCGACGGCTCCGCACCCGCCGCGAACTCGGGCACATCGTCCGCGACCTCATCCTGGACTGCCAATGGTCCGTGGGCGAGCGCGAGATACTCGACCGATATGGCTCGTGGCGCCACGACGGATCGCTCTCCGAGCGCCACGCCCTCCTTCTCTACTGGCTCCGGCAGACGGCCATGCACGCGCGGCAGCAGAGTACGTGGGTCGGATACCGCTATCGGCTATGGCAGCAGCGCAACGTCCTCTCCGTGCTGGCGGTGCTGTGAGGATGGAGCTGACAGCGGTGGCCGCTGAGGCGCGGGAGACCTGGAGGCAGGTGCTAGCGCTAGACCCCAACGCCGTTGTGTCCCAGACGCCGCATTGGATGGACTGCGTGTGCGCGTCGGGACGCTATGAGGACGCGACTCGCGCATACGCCGCTAACGGCGGCCCACAGCTGATCCTGCCGCTGGCGCGTCTTCGCCTTCCTCCTGCGCCCAACGTGATGATGTCGATGCCCTTTGCCTGGGGCAATGGCGGGCTGATCACCCCAGGCGGCCACCTGACCGCCGCCCAGGTCGCCGCTGTTGTAGCCGACCTGACCAGCCAGCGTGCGCTCCTGATCAGCGTGCGGCCTTCTCCTGCAACTGCCTCAGCCTGGGCCGGTGCCGTGCCGCAGGATGCCGTGCAGACCAGCCACATGAGCCAGACCATCGATCTGTCTGAAGGCTTCGGTGCGGTCTGGAATGGCTTCGCTGAAAGCGTGCGCAGGCACTGCCGCCAGGCTGAACGAAGAGGCGTGGTGGTGGAGCGCGACGACACCGGTCGGCTGATGCCGGTGTTCGACGCCCTCTATCAAAAGTCGGTCACGCGTTGGGCGCGTCAACAGAACGAGCCCCTGTGGCTGGCGCGGTGGCGAGCCGCCCGTAGGGATCCTTCGAAAAAGTTCCAGACCGTCGCCGAACGACTCGGCTCGGATTGTCGCGTGTGGGTGGGATCGTGCGCCGGCGAACCGGTCGCGGCCATGGTGGTCCTAGCGCACGGCCAGCACAGCACGATGTGGAGGGCGGCGATGGACAAACAGGCCGCCAAGGGGACCGGCGCGAACGAACTGCTACATCGATTGGCGATCGAGGAAGCGTGCGAGGCCGGCCATCGCTTCTTCCACCTGGGGGACTCAGCGCCTGACTCAGGCCTCGCTCGCAACAAGAGGGGTTTCGGGGCGCACGAGACGCACTACACCGCCTATCAGTTCGAGCGCGGCCCGCTGATCGCTACTCACCGGTTCCTGCGCCGAGAGGTCAAGAGGGTAATCCGATTCCGGGACTGACACGGATACGAAGCCGGCGGCTGGCCATTCCACTCGCGCTCGTCGTCCTCGCGACCGGCACGCTAGCGACGCTGGCCGTCGGCTCACAATTCGGGCGGGGCGGGACCAGCGTCTGGCATCGCGTCTTCTTCGACAACTTCTCGCACGGGCTGAAATCCTCATCGTGGGGCCGGTACTCAGGGCAGCCGGGGGGCGATCCTGGCGGGTGGTGGGCACCATCCCACGCCGTCGTCGCACACGGGAGCCTCAACATCGAGACCTACCGCGACCCAAAATTCGGTGATCGGTGGGTGTCCGCCGGCGTCTCGAGCGCGCCTGCGCTGCGGCAGACCTACGGAAAGTACGAGGTTCGACTGCGGATGGATCCCGGCAAAGGGGTTGCCGTGGTCGCACTCCTATGGCCATCACGAGGTGACTGGCCACCCGAGATCGACTTTGCTGAGAGCGGCGGAGAGACGAGCGCACGCGACCACGTGACAGCGACCCTTCATTACGGGGCCGACAACTCGCAGGTTCAGAGCACCCTATGGGGCAACTTCTCGCACTGGCACGTTCTTGGAGTGCAGTGGACTCCCGGCCTGCTTGTTTACACAGTAGATGGTCGTGGGTGGGCCGAGCTGAGGAGTCACGCAGTCCCCTCTGAGCCCATGGAACTGGACATCCAGACTCAGACCGGAACATGCGGGGATCCCTACGCGCCGTGTCCCGACTCCACGACTCCCGGCAGAGTCAACGCCCAGATCAATTGGGTGGCCGCATACGCTTACCGACCTCCTCATGGCACTTAGCCGCGACGAGGCTAGCCTGGCGCCGCGAGCTCCCCGTAGCGGGGCGAGGTCGATTCGCGGGAGTTCGACGAGCTTCGGATCCTCGCGGGTATCAACCGCCAGATCGTCGAGGCCAACCGCAAACCGACCTCCGGCCCCGCGGTCATGCTCGTGCCGTTCAACGTCGAGGCCGTCGTGCGCCGGTGGCGAGCCGGAGAGCCGCTGGCGCCGGCCGCGAGCCGCGTCGTGTCGCGACCGGTCGCGAGCCGCCTCACGCGCCGCCGCCGAACACGCTGAGCGCAAAGCCGTCCGGCCCGTGTGCCGCGATTCCTGCGGATACACTCATTGCGCGATGCCCAAGCAGCAGCGGATGATGCGGGTCGAGCAGCGGAGTCAGCTCGCGGCGATCCAGCAGCTCGAGGGGCGCTCTGACGAGGAGCTCGAGTCCGAGACGCGCTACCGAGCCGCCGCGCAGGCGATCCTCGGCGCCCGAGCCGCCGAGAAATACGACGCCAAGCGGGCCCGCGCGCACTTTCAACGCGCGCTCGCCGCGGCACGGCCGCAGGAGCGCTTGCAGCTCCGGCGGATGGCCGATGCCTCCCTGGCGCTGGCCGAGCGACGGCCTGGCGACCTGAAGAAGGCCACCGACCGGCTCGGCGTTGAAGGGCCGACAACGAAGCAGCTGCGCGGTCTTCGGCTGATGGGCCTGATCGCGCCTCCCTCGAGCGCGGGCGTGGTGGCTCGGATCCGCGGCATCGTGCTGTTGATTCTGCTGTTGGTCGTCGTGTTCGGCATCGGATTCGGGATCGTCACCGCGATCTCGCTGCCGTTTGGGGGCCTTTCCGCCGACATCACGGTCTTCTACGACATCGTGCTCGTGCTGATCGTCCTGGGAGTGCTCACCTACTTCGGCCGCCGCCGCCAACGGCGAGTGCGGGCCGAACGCGACGAGCAGGTAGCAGCCCGCTCCCGCTGAGGGGGCATAGCCCGAGGCCATGTGCGGTCGCTACACGCTCGCGACGCCGAGTCCGGCGGACGTGAGGGCCCGTTTTCCGGTGGGCGAATCGGTCGAGGTCAGGCGGCGCTACAACGTCGCGCCCGGCGACTCGGTACTCGCGGTCAGCTGCGGCCGGGACGGCGCTCCGCGCGGCGGCCTCCTGCGTTGGGGACTGGTTCCGTCGTGGGCCAGGCGTCCTGACACAGGACTGAAGATGATCAACGCGCGTGTGGAAACGGTTGCCTCGAGGCCTGCCTTCCGCCGCGCGTTCGAGCGTTACAGGTGCTTGATCATCGCCGACGGTTTCTACGAGTGGCGGCAGCGGCCGGGCCGACCGAAGCAGCCATTTCACATAACGCGGGCCGACCAGGCTCCGTTTGCGTTCGCGGGCGTCTGGTCGCTGTGGCACGGCGAGGACGGTGAGAAGCTGCGGACGTGCGCGATCCTCACCACGCCTCCTAACGTCGCCGTGGCGCCGCTCCACGACCGCATGCCGGCGATCCTCCTCCCCGGCGCCGAGGCGCAGTGGCTCGATGCCTCGATGCCGCTAGAGCGGCTCTACGACCTGCTCACGGGGCTGCCGGCATCGGACACCGCGCTGCGTCCCGTGGGCTACGCCGTCAACGACGCCCGCTGCGACCGGCCCGAGTGCCTGGCGCCCGCGGTCGAGGACCTCCAGGCGACGCTGTTCTAGTAGCGATGCCCCTCTCCCCCCTGCTGGCGTCTTATGACCACGTGCTGCTCGACCTAGACGGCTGCGTGTGGGTCGGCGACGAGCCCACGCCCGGTGCGCCGGAGGCGATCGCCGAGCTGCGCGCCGCCGGAAAGTCGCTGGCGTTTCTGACCAACGACACACGCCGCTCCCCTGAGGAATATGTTCGCAAGCTGTGGTCGCTCGGGCTTCAGGCCTCGCTCGAGGAGGTGGTCACGGTGGGCGCGGCGATTCAGCATCTGCTCGCCGACCGGCAGCGGGGCACAGAGGTCTACGTGGTCGGCGCCCCGGCGATCTTTCGCCATGTCGCCGACGCCGGGATGAGGGTCGTCAACGGCACCGCCCGCGCCGCGCACGCCGAGGTGGTGGTGGTTGCGGGCCACGACGACCTCCGCTTCGTCGATTTGCGTGACGCCACGCAGTCCGTGATCGCCGGAGCCGAGATGATCGCCGCCAACCGCGACTCCACGTACCCGGCGGCGGACGGCCTCTGGCCGGGAACCGGAGCGGTCGTCGCGGCACTTGAATATGCCACCGGGAGCACCGCGTCGATTGTCGGAAAGCCCGAGCCCCAGATGTTCCACACCGCGCTTGACCGGCTTGGTCCGGGCCGGACACTGGTAATCGGTGATCGGGTCGATGCCGATCTGGCCGGTGCCTCGGCGGCCGGGCTGGACGGAGCAATCGTCCTCAGCGGCGTCAGCTCGCGCCAGCAGGCCGAGGCCGCCCGGGACCCGGCGCCCGTGACGATTGCCGAGAACCTGAGCGCCCTGTTGCTGGGCAGCTGATGCTTGCGCTGATCGTTAACCCGCTCGCGGGAGACGGGCGCGCCGGCCGCCGGCTGCCCAGCGTCGAGGCCGCGCTGCGTCGCCTGGGGCTCGATTACCGCCTGCAGCCGACGCGCAGCCTGGCTCACGCGCGCGAGCTGGCAGCACAAGCCACGGCGGCCGGCGACACGGCGGTGGCGTTCGGCGGCGACGGGTTGATCGGCGCGGTGGCCGGCGTGCTGCGGGACACCGGGGGAGTGCTCGGCGTGCTCCCCGGAGGACGGGGGAACGACTTCATCCGATCGCTCGGGATTCCGCTCGATCCGCCGGCTGCCTGCGAGGTCCTCGCCGACGGTGTGGTGCGCTCGCTTGACCTCGGTGAAGCGGACGGCCGCGCGTTCGTCGGCATCGCCAGCTGTGGCTTTGACTCGGATGCCAACCGGATCGCCAACGAGACGCGGTTCGTGCGAGGAAAACTGGTTTACGCGTACGGCGCGCTGCGGGCGCTGATCGGCTGGCGCTCGGCCACATTCATGGTGGCCACGGACGGCGGTGAGGTCCGCCGCGTGACCGGCTACACGGTCGCGGCGGCCAATTCCAATGTCTACGGCGGCGGCATGTGGCTCGCGCCGGCGGCTGCGCTGGACGACGGGCTGCTGGATGTGGTGATCGTCTCGCACGTATCCAAGCTGCGGTTCCTGCGCCTCCTGCCCACAGTGTTCAAGGGCCAGCATGTGCGCCAGCCGGAGGTCGAAGTCATCCGCGTTAGGGAGATCGCGCTCAGCGCTGCGCGCCCGTTGACGCTGTACGCGGACGGGGACCCGATCGCCGAGCTGCCGGTCACCGTGCGTGCCGTCCCCGGCGCCGTCAAGGTGATCGTGCCATCGGGCCCGCGGCAAAGCGGGCCTGCCGCCCAAGCCACGCCTGTCGCGCACGCAGCGCACGAGGCGTAAGCATGCTGGCGCCCAAGATCTTTGCCGCCCGCGCGATTGGCGAGCTGGCCCGCCGGACCGGCCGCGGCGGCGGCACCAGCCTGCCCGGCAAAGTCTTGATGCGGTTCGAGCCGCACGCGATCGGCGAGCTGGCCGGCCGCATGCCCGGTGGAAGTGCGGTGATCTCCGCCACCAACGGCAAGACGACGACCGCCGCGATGGCCGCCTCGGTGCTCGAGCGCACCGGTCTGAGGTTGGTCCACAACCGCGCTGGCGCGAATATGGCCGGCGGAGTCGCGTCGTCGCTGCTCTACGCGGCCCGTCCCGGCGGGGGAATCGCCGGTGAGCTCGGACTGTTCGAGCTCGACGAGTTCTGGCTCGATCGCGTCGCGCCCGAGCTGGACCCGCGTGCGTTGCTGCTCTCAAACCTGTTCCGCGACCAGCTTGACCGCTACGGGGAGCTCGAGGCGATCGCCGACCGCTGGGCGGACGTGGTCGCCCAGCTGTCACCCGGCGCGTTGCTGGTGCTGAACGCCGACGACCCGCTGGTGGCCGACCTGGGACGCGACTACGCTGGGTCCAGCCACGGCGATCAACCCCGCGCGGGCGTCAGCTACTTCGGAATCGAGGACCACGGGATGGCGATGCCGGAGATGCAACACGCCGCCGACTCCAAGCACTGTCGGCGCTGCGGCGCCGCGTACGGATATGAGGCGATCTACCTGGGTCACCTTGGCCGCTACCGCTGCCCACGCTGCGGCCAGGAGCGCCCCGCGCCAGCGGTGGCCGCCGAGCAAGTCGAACTCGACGGGACGCGAGCGACCCGTTTCCGATTGCGCACGCCGTCGGGCAGCGCGCAGATCTCGCTTCCCCTCCCCGGCCTCTACAACGTCTACAACGCCCTGGGCGCCGCGGCGCTGTGCTTGTCGCTGGGCGTGGGGCTCGAGACGATCGCCGCCGGGCTTGGCGACGTCCAGGCCGCGTTCGGGCGCGCGGAGCGTGTCACGATCGAGGGGACCTCGCTTTCGATCCTGCTGGTCAAGAACCCGGCCGGTGCGAACGAACTAGTCCGCACACTGGTCCTGGAGCCCGGCGAGCTGGACATCTTGGGGGTGCTCAACGACCGTGCTGCCGACGGGCGCGACGTCTCCTGGATCTGGGACGCCGACTTCGAGATCCTCGCCCCGCGCGTGCGCCTCATGACCTGCGCAGGCACGCGGGCGGCAGAGCTTGGCCTGCGCTTCAAGTACGCCGGGATCCCCCCGGAGCGCCTGCGGATCGTTCCGAAGCTCGCCGAGGCCCTCGATGAGGCGCTCGCCGACGCCCGCGGCGGGCGCCTGTTTGCGCTCCCCACCTATACGGCGCTGCTCGAGCTCCGCGAGGAGCTCGCCGCAAGGGGCCACGTACAGCGGTTCTGGCAGCAGGCGCGGCAGGTGGCGTCGTGACGTCAGCGGTGATCTGGCACGACCTCGAGTGCGGCGCCTACTGCCAGGATCTACCGCTATGGCGTTCGCTGGCCGCCGAGCGGGGCGACCCCATCCTTGAGGTCGGCGCGGGAACCGGCCGGGTGGCGATCGACCTCGCCCGACGTGGCCATCGCGTCACGGCGCTCGACCACGACCAGGCACTGCTCTCGGAGCTCCGACGCCGCGCCGTCGGTCTCGAGCTCGAGACGGTGCTAGCCGACGCACGCGCTTTCGCCCTTGCCAGGCGCTTCGCGCTTTGCCTGGTCCCGATGCAGACGATCCAGCTGCTCGGCGGCGCCGAGGATAGGGCGGCATTCCTAAGCTGTGCACGCCGGCACCTGATCCCCGGCGGTCTGCTGGCGGCTGCGCTCGCCGGCAGGCTGGAGGCATACGACGTCGTCAACGGCGATCCCGAGCTGCTGCCCGACATCTGCGAGCGCGACGGCGTCGTGTATGCGAGCCGTCCGACGGCGGTCCGGGCTCGCGATGGCGAATTCGTCCTTGAGCGCCGGCGGGAGACCGTCTCAGCGGACGGCGAGCGCACGGTGGAGCTGAACGCGGTGAAGCTGGATCGCCTATTGCCGGCCGAGCTCGAACGAGAAGCCGGGGCCGTCGGGCTGACACCGACGGGTAGGGTCACGATTGCGCCAACCGCGGATTACACGGGCAGCGAGGTCGTGATGCTCAGTGCCTGAATCGGCGAGCGCAGGCCGCGCTCGGCCCGAACTTCGGGTCTGCGCTCTGTATCCAGACCTGATGAACATCTACGCCGACCGCGGCAACCTGCTTTTGCTGGAGCACCGCTGCCGCTGGCGTGGGTTCGGCTTTTCGCTTCAGTCGTGCGGGCTGGGGGACCCGCTCGACCCTGAAGGCGCCGACCTCTACTACATCGGCGGCGGCCAGGACCGCGATCAGCGCCTGTGCGCCCACGATCTGGCGGAGGGAAAACGCGACGCGCTCCGTGCGGTGGCCGATCGCGGCGGTGTGATCCTGGCGGTGTGCGGCGGCTACCAGCTGCTCGGTCACTCCTACCAGCTCGGCGAGGAGACGCTGCCGGGCGTGGGGCTTGTCGACCTGCGGACGGTGAGAGCCGAGGTATCGGATGGCGCGGGAACGCGGCTGATCGGCAACGTGGCCATCGAGGTGGCGCTCGATCCCGGCGCGGAACCTCGCGTCCTGGCCGGGTTCGAGAACCACGGAGGGCGCACCTACCTCGGTCCGTCGGCGGAGCCTCTGGGGCGCGTACTGAACGGTTACGGGAACAACGGCGAGGATGGCCTCGAGGGCGTTCGCCTGGGCGGCGTCGTGGGCACCTATCTCCATGGACCGCTGCTGCCCAAGAACGCCTGGTTTGCCGACTGGCTGATCGCTACCGCGTTAGCCCTCCAGGAGCCGCTCGCGCCCCTGGACGACCGGCTCGAGCTCCGCGCGCATGCCGAGGCCCGCCGCGCGGCGGGCGTTCAGCACCGCCACTGGCATGCCTGCTGAGGCGTGAGGAAGCGATTGCCCAGGCGTGCCATGACTGCATTCGGCGCCGCATGCCTGGCGGCGGCGGTCGCGACCGGGCTCTCTGGCTGCGGTGGCAGCAAGCGCTCCTCGCCGACCCACGGCTCGGACGGCGATGCGACCAGCACCACGACGGTCTTGCCGGGAACGGGGCGGCCGCCGGTGGCTGTCGGCGACAAGAACCTGTTCCCCGAGCAGTTCGTGCTCGGCGCGCTTTACGAGCAGGCGCTCGCCGCCGAGGGATTCACCGTCTCCCTGAACCGAAACATCGGTCCCACAGAGGTGACGATCAAGGCGCTTCAAGCTGGAAGCCTCGACATCTACCCCGAGTACGTGGGCGTATGGGACAGCGCGGTCGCTGGCTACAAGCGGACCTTTCGGAGCGCCAAGCAGGCGTACGACGCCGGTGCGCGCTACGCGACCGCTCATGGCTTCGAGCTGCTCAAACCGACGCCCTTCTCGGACACCGACGCGCTCGGCGTGACGCTCACCTATGCAGTCCAGAACGGCCTGAACACGATCGGCGACCTCCGGAAGCTCGCACCTCGGCTGACGATCGGCGGGCCGCCTGAATTCGAGAACAGCCCAACGGGACTGGCGGGAGTGGAACAGGCCTATGGGTTTGCGCCCGCGGCATTCAAGGCCCTGGCCGTCGGCGAGCAGTATCCGGCGCTCGACAAGAGCACGATCCAGGCCGCCGATGTCAACACAACCGACGGCGAGCTCTCGAGCGACGGTTACGCGGTCCTGCGCGACCCAAGTCACGTGTTCGGCTTCGGCAACGTGGTGCCGGTAGCCACGCGGAAGGCGCTCGCACAGGAGGGGCCCGCGTTCGTGGCCACGATCAACGCCGTCAGCGCACTGTTGACGACGCCGGTGATGCGCCAGCTGAACGCGGCGGTGGCGCTCGATCACCAAGACCCCACCACAGTCGCAAAGCAGTTCCTGATAGCCCATCATCTCCTCGCCGCCGGTCAGTCCAGCTAGGGCCCTGAGCCGACCGGTCAAGCCCCGCTCGAACCGAAGCCCCACGCCCCGCGCGCGGACGCCGATAGCTCATCGACCTCTACAACCGCGGCCGGTGCCGTCCGTACGAGTACGAGCTGCGCGATCCTGTCGCCGGCCGAAAGCGTGAACGATTGGATGCGGTCGGTGTTCAGCAGCAGCACCCGGATCTCCCCCCGATAGCCCGAGTCGATTAGCCCGGGGGCATTGACCAGAGCGATTCCATGCCTCAGCGCCAGACCAGAGCGCGGCAGCACCAGCCCGGCGTGGCCTTCCGGCACCTCGACGGCAATCCCAGTGCGGACCGACGCCCGCTCGCCGGCGCCGATGAGCGCATCCTCGACCGCGTGTAGATCGAGCCCGGCGTCCCCGTCGTGCGCGCGGATGGGTAGCAGTGCCCGCTCGTCGAGGCGACGTACGCGCAGCTTCACGCTCGGGCGCGATCTAGGGCGAAGCGCTCGTACCTGGCCGCAGCGGACGCCGGCAACCGCGCCGTCACTCGCACGCCATCGGGTGTGTCGTCGCGCTCGAGGTCGCCGGCGAGGTCGTGGAGCTCCGCCAGTCTCGCCCCCTGCGCGTAAGGAACGAGGAGCTCCACCTGGCGCAGCGTGCGGGAGAACTCGTCCTCGATGCGGGTCCTCAGCGCCTCGATCCCTTCCCCGGAGAACGCTGATAGAAGCAGCGCATCGGGGTGGCGATACTGGAGCTCGCTACGACGCTCAGCGTCGATCAAGTCGGTCTTGGCCAGTACGAGCAGCCGCGGCACCTCGCCGGCGCCGATTTCATCCAGAACCTCGTCGACCGCGGCGATCATCATGGCCAGCTCTTCCTCGGACGCGGAAGCATCGGCGACGTGCAGGATCAAATCGGCCAGCTTCGTCTCCTCGAGCGTCGCGCCGAACGCGTCGATCAGCTGATGCGGAAGCTTGCGGATGAAGCCGACGGTGTCTGTCAGCAGGTAGTCGCGCCCGTCCGCCCGCAGCAGTCGCGTGGTGGGATCGAGGGTCTGAAACAGACGGTCGCCGACGCTGACATCGGCGTCGGTGAGCGCGTTGAGCAGCGTCGATTTTCCGGCGTTCGTATATCCCGCCAGCGCGACGGAGGGAAGCTGCGCTCGCTCGCGCTCGGCGCGCATGACGGTGCGGCTCGAGCGTACGCCTGCGAGCTTTCGCTTCAGCGCGGCGATGCGGTCACGGGCCAAGCGACGGTCGGTTTCGATCTGAGTCTCCCCCGGTCCGCGGGTACCGATGCCGCCACCAAGCCGCTCGAGGTGCGACCACAGCCCGCGCATCCGGGCCAGGTTGTATTCGAGCTGTGCGAGCTCGACCTGAAGCTTTCCCTCGGCGCTGTGGGCGTGTGAGGCGAAGATGTCGAGAATGATCGCCGTGCGGTCGATCACCGGCATGCCCAACTCGGCTTCTAGGTTGCGCTCCTGACGCGGCGAGAGCTCGTCGTCGCAAGCCACGAGGTTCGCGTCGGCGCCAGCGAGCTCGCGCTTGCACTCCTCAAGCTTCCCTGGACCCAAATAGCTGTTGGGGTGCGGCTGGTCGCGCCGCTGGACCAGCTGGCCCACTTCAGCCACTCCGGCGGTCCGCAACAGCTCCCCGAGCTCTCCCAGCTGCTCGCTTTGGCCGTCCGGCACCGCCGCAATCAGGTAGGCGCGCTGGCGCGCACGCCCGTGCTGGCGGTGCCCGTCGAGCGAGGCCTGCTCGGTGCGTTTCCGGCGCCTTTGAGGCATCAGTTCCAGCATAGCCTCGAGGCTGCCCGCAGAGCCGGGCAGCCGGGCTGCCGAGGACCGCGGCGACCGCGCTTTGCCTAGAGCGTGCGCAGGCGCTCGACGGCCTCGGTCAGGCGCTCGTCGGGGGTCGTCAGCGAGATGCGAAAGAAGCCTTCGCCGTTCGGCCCGTAGGCACCGCCGGGAGAGAGCACCACGGCGACCTGCTCGAGCACGTGCTCGCAATAGGCGGCGGCAGACTCGAAGCCTGGCGGCACCGGCGCCCAGACGTAGATCGTTCCCCGCGGCTTTGTGACCTTGACGCCGGCATCGGTCAGCGCGTCGCAGACCAGGTCGCGGCGACGCTGATAGATGGCGTTCATCGCTTCCACCTCCCTGTCGACTTCGGGCGCGAGCGCAGCCACGCCGGCCAGCTGAACGGCCTCGAACAGTCCGGAGTCGATGTTCGACTTCAGTCGCCAATACTGGGCGATCGCGTCGGCATTACCGACGATCGCCGCGCAGCGCCAGCCGGTCATGTTGTAACCCTTGGACAGCGAAAAGACCTCGACCCCCACGTCCTTGGCGCCGGGCGTCTGAAGAAATGACGGCGCCACGTAGCCGTCGTATGTGGTCTCGCTGTAGGCATTGTCGTGCACGACCAGCAGGCCTGTCACCCGCGCAAAGTCGACGGCACGCTCGAACAAGCCCTCGGGCACCACCACGCCGGTTGGGTTGTTCGGGTAGTTGAGGAACATCAGCCGCGCCCGACGGAGCGCCTCAGGCGGCAGGGCGTCGAAGTCGGGAGCGAAGCCGCGGTCAGGCAATAGAGGAAGGAGGACCGGCTCGCCTCCGGCGAGCAACGGTCCTCCCGTATAAACCGGGTAGCCAGGATCGGCGGCCAGCGCCACATCGCCGGGGTCGAGGAACGCCAGGTTCAAGTTGAAGATGCACTCCTTGGCGCCGATTGCGGGCATGATCTCGCTCTGCGGATCGAGCGTGACACCGAACCGCCGCTGGTAGAAGGCAGCGATGGCCTCACGAAACTCGAGGCGGCCACGGTTGGACGGATACTGGTGCGTGCTCGGATCCGCGACCGCCACTTGGGCCGCGCTCACGATTGGCGGGTACGTCGGCCTGTCGGGATCGCCGATTCCCAGGCTAATGACGTCGATCCCGGCGGCCCGCTTGGCCTCGATCTTGCGCTCGAGCTCGGCGAACAAGTAGGGCGGAAGTCGCTCCAGGCGCTTACTCGGCCGCATTACGGGCCCTTAGCTCCTCGACAAACTCCTCCGCCGCCGTGCCCCGGAAGACCGGTACGGCCCAGCCCGCCAATGTGACGTCGAGCAGTTCTCCCACCTCGACTTCGAGCTCGCCGCCATCGAGCACAACGGTTACCGGCGAGGCACCGCCCGAGCGAACGTGGGCCACGGCGGCTCCGGCCGCGCCCGTGCCGCTGGCCGAGGTCTCTCCCACCCCGCGCTCGAAGATCCGCGCCCGGATACGCCCCGGAGTGAGCGCCGTGAACCACGACACGTTGCTGCGATGAGGAAACAGCGCATGGTGCTCGATCTCCGGTCCTACGGCGCCCAAGTCGAGCGCCTGAAGCTCGGGCTCGCCGTCGACGGCGATCGCGCACTGTGGGTTGCCGACCTGGACATGCTGGAATCGCCAGAGGCGACCGGCGGCGTTCAGTTCGCCCGTGCCGTCCGGTCCGCCCGAGGGGTAGTCGTCGCTCTGAAGCTTCGCCCTGCCCATCTCGACCTTGCATGTTGTGGGCGAGGTAACCGTGGGCCGCAGCTGACCCGCGGCGGTCTCGATCGAGAATCGGTTGGCGGTGGTCCAACCGCGGAGCCGCAGGTAGAGAATCGCCTCGCGCGCGCCGTTGCCCGACACCTCCGCCTCCGAACCGTCAGGATTGAACACCCGAAGCCGGGCCACGGAGGCCGGATCCTCAGGCTCCGAGAGGAGCAGCACGCCATCGGCGAACACGCCCGTGTGAGCAGCGCAGATGGCCCGCACCCTGCTGGGCGTCAGCGGGAACGGCAGATTCCGGGCCTCAATGATCACGTAGTCGTTGCCCAGCGCCTGCCACTTCTCGAATTCCACGCGGCGGGAGTGTATGCGCCGCTTCATCCGCGCCACAGCTCCACGATCTGCACCGCCACCTCGTCGGGCCGGCTCCCGGTAGCGTCGATCACCTCGACTCCGGCCAGCTTGCGCATCCACGTCAGCTGGCGGCGGGCGTAGTTTCGCGTGCGGCGCTTCATTCCCTCCACGTCGCCGGCGAGTAGCTCCTCGAAGCCCAGCGCCTTGCGCGCGGTCAGGGAGGCGCCTGCCGCGTTCGCGCGTCGCACCTCATCGGCCGCCCCAGCGGCGACCATCCGCTCCACTCGGCGATCGATACGCGAATAGAGCTGCTCGCGGTCGAGGACTAGCCCCACCAGCAGCGTCGAGCGTCGCATATCGCCGCTCCAGAGCTGCGACTCCACGCCGGGCGGCTCGAGCTCGCCGGCATCGAGCAGCTCGAGGGCCCGAACCACGCGCTGGCGGTCGCGGGGCTCGATTTCCGCCGCGGCCCACGGTGCCCGCTCAGCGAGCGTCGCGTGCAACCCCATCGGCCCGCGACGCTCGAGCTCGGCCAGCCAGCGCTCGCGCACCCCTTCGGGAGGTGCTGGGCGCAAGCTCAGTTCGCTCAGAGCCGCTCTTAGGTACAGGCCGGTCCCGCCGACGACGATCGGACGCTGGCCGGCTTTGAGCAGCTGATCGATCTCCGCGTGGGCCAGCTCCGCGTACTGACCGGCGCTGAAGCTGGCATCGACCGGCAGGAAGGAGATCAGCCGGTGCTCGAGGCGCGCCCGCTGCGCAACACTCGCCGCCCCCGTCAGGGTCTCGAGGCCCTGATACACCTGCAGCGCATCGGCTGACACCGCCACGGGCCGCTCTCCGAGCTTCCGCAGGCGGTCCGCGAGCGCCACCGACACGGCGGTCTTACCCACTCCCGTGGGACCGAATAGTGCGATGAGCGCCGCGGCCATGGCGCGGAGTATCGTGAACCGATGGCTGTACGGATCGGCACCGGCATCTCGACTTCCCGCCACCCGCTCGAGGCCGGCGCCGAGGCAGCCGCCCAGGCGGCCGAAGCACTCGACGGCGGGGCGGTGGACCTGGCGTTCGTCTTCGTCAGCGGCACGCATTTGGCCGCCCCGGAAGCGACGCTCGAGGGGGTGCAGGGCGAGCTGCGAGCGACGGCTCTGGCTGGGTGCGGCGCGGGCGGCGTGATCGGGGATCGCCGCGAGCTCGAGTCGGACACCGCTGTAGCCGTCTGGGCGGGCTCATTCGAGGATGGCGAGCTGTTCCCGTTTCACGCCGGCATTGACCTCGACGCCGAAACCCCAGAGATCGTCGGTCTGCCGAGCGGCCATCAGCTACGCGCCCTGATCGTGATAGCCGATCCCCAAACGTTTCCCACCGACGACTTGCTCTCGCAGCTCGCGCTCGAGTCCCCCGGGGTCCCGGTCCTGGGCGGGCTCGCCAGCGGGACGACGAGCGACGGCTCGGGAGCATTGCTGTTCGGTCAGGACGTGGTCGAGGCCGGCGCGGTGGGCGTAGGTGTCGCGGGAGTCGACCTCTTGCCGTGCGTATCGCAGGGCGCCGCGCCGCTGGGACCCGAGCTGACGATCACCGCCGGGCGGGGAAACGTGATCGAGGAGCTCGCCGGCCGGCCCGCGCTCGAGACGCTCCAGCGGGTCATCTCGCAGCTCACCGGCCGAGAGCGAGCACTGATCGCAGGCGGCGTGCTGATCGGGATCGTCGTCGACGCCAACAAGGCCGAGTACGAGCAGGGGGACTTCCTCGTGCGCGGTATCGCCGGTGCCGACCCCGCCTCCGGACGGGTGGTCGTGGCCGCCGACGTGCACGAGGGGCAGGTGATCCGTCTGCATGCGCGCGACGCCCGATCCGCCGATGAGGACCTCCGACGCCAGCTTCGCCTGCGCGCGAACGCGTTGTCTTCGGAGGGTCCGGCGGGGGCGCTTGTTTTCTCCTGCAATGGCCGCGGGGCGGCGATGTTCGGCGCCTGTGACCACGACGCCGTGGCCGTTGCCGACGAGCTGGGTGGCGCCCCGGCGGCGGGCTTCTTCGCCGCCGGGGAGATCGGACCGGTCGGCGGCCGCAGCTTCCTGCACGGCTTCACCGCGACGATCGCGGTGTTTCCTCGCTGACTAGAATCTCGCGGACGTGAGCCTCGTCGGCGGTAACGTGCTCCTTACCGGGGCGACCGGTGGGATCGGAACAGCGATCGCCCGGGCATTCGGCGCGCGGGGGGCAAACCTGATCCTGACCGGACGCCGTGCCGCGGTGCTTAACGAGCTTGCCGCTGAAGTCAGCGGGCGGCCGATCCCGTGCGACCTCTCTCGCCGCGAGGAGGTCGAGCGATTGGCCACGGAGGCGAATGCGACCGCGATTGACGTGTTCGTCGCCAACGCGGCGCTTCCGGCCAGCGGCGTCTTCACCGAGCTGACGCAGGAGCAAATCGACCGCATGCTCGAGGTCAACCTGCGGGCGCCGATCGCGCTGGCGCGTGCGCTTGCGCCGCCGATGATCGAGGCGAAACGAGGACACATGGTGTTCATTTCATCGCTTGCGGGCAAAGCCGCTGGCCCGGCTTCCTCGCTCTATGCGGCGACCAAGTTCGGCCTGCGGGGGTTCGCGCTCTCACTGCGTGAGGACCTGCGCCAGCACGGCGTCGGGGTATCGACGGTACTCCCCGGCTTCATCCGCGGCGCGGGCATGTTCGCCGACGCCGGAACCTCGCTCCCCCCGGGCGTCGGCACCCGTACACCGGAGCAGGTGGCCGACGCCGTGATCCGCGCGGTCGAGCAAGATCGCGCCGAGGTTGAGGTGGCACCCGCGCCGTTGCGGCTCGGAGCGGCGATCGCCGGAGCGGCGCCCGAGATCGCATCGTCCGCCGCCAGGCTGATGGGCAGCTCGAGGATCGCCACCGACCTCGCCAAGGGTCAGCGCAACAAGCGACACTGAGATGTCGCTGGCGCCGTACCCCGACTGGAGCGAGACGTGCGACACGCTCCATGCCCACACGCAGGTGCTGGGCAAGCTCGCCGTCGCGCTGGCCTTCCCCGAGCCCCAGCTTCAGCACGCGGCGCTGAGGCTGACGGCGCGGGGTTGGGAGACCGCCCCGCTGCCGACGCCTGACCGTTCAGGCGTGATCGTGGTGGCGCTTGACCTCCATACCCACGAGGCGGTCGTGGAACACAGCGGTGGAGCCGTCCGCCGCGTGGCCCTGACTCCCGATAGGGCCGTCGGAGATGTCACGCAGGAGCTGATGGAGGGCGTGAGCAGCCTCTGCGGGAAGATCGAGATCGATCCCACCCCGCAGGAGGTGCCGTGGAGCGCGCCGCTCGATTCCGACCGGGAGCATCGCCGCTACGACGCGCAGCAGGTCCAGTCGTATTTCGAGGCCGCGACGCGGGCTGCGCTGGTGCTGGCGGCGTTTCGTGCCCCCTACCGCGGTCGCTCAACACCGGTCAATGCCTGGTGGGGATCGTTCGATCTGGCGGTCAACCTGTTCTCCGGGTCGGCGGCCGAGCCGCCCGCGGACGACTTCATCATGCGCAACGCGATGGATGCGCAGGAGATCGTCGTTGGTTGGTGGCCCGGCGATGCGCGCTATGCGCGGGCAGCTCTCTTCGCCTACGCCCATCCGGCGCCCGACGGCTTTGCCGGCGCGCGCCTATCTCCCGCCGAGGCGCGGTGGGAGGATTCCGTCGGCGAGTACGTGCTTGACTGGGATGTCGTTGCGGCGAGCCCGGATCCGCACGCCACCGGGGTGGAATTCGCGCGTTCGGCGTTCCACCACGGCTGCACCGTGTGTCAGTGGGACCCGGCGCTTCTTGCCAGCGCCGAGGGAACGCCACCACCGGTTCGCTGAGCGCCCGTGAGAGCCCTGACTGCCGGGCTCCAAATCCCCGGTCCGAGCCGAGCCAGCAGCTGGGCTAGATCCGCTGCGCCGAATCCAGCCAGCAGGCGAGCGCCCTGCGTCCCGCCAGCGTGAGCTCGCCGTCGGCGGCGATCCAGTCCCGGGCGCGCAGCTCTCGCACGAGGCCGAGGGCGTCGCTGGGTGCGGGGCCATCGCCACGCGCGGTGAGTCGCTGCGTGCTGGACTCGACGGCCCAACGACCCGATTCCAGCGCCGCCAGCGCCTGCCCCTGCTCGTCGGTCGGCAGGTCGAGCGGATGCGGGGCGGCCCCGCGTAGGGGGTCATCCCCTCCGGACGTAGGTTCCCGGCGGCTGGGGCGCTGGCGCTCGCGCTCGACGGGGCGCTCGGGCTCGGGCTTGGGGGGGCGCTCTCGGTCAGCGGGACGCTGGCGCTCGAAACCCGGCCAGCGGCCAGACGCGTCGCGGGAGCGCGTCGCAACCTCGTCGCCGAGGTTCTCCAGCTGGGAGCCGAACCAGCTCGCCGCGCTCTCGACCCACTCTCTGGCCCGGTCGGCCTCGATGCCTACGTAGCCGGCGAACTCGTCGACGTCCACCTGACCGGCGAGCCGTTCGACCGACTCGCTGATCTCGTGGGCTATCGACCGAACCTTGTCCTCGAAGTTCTCGCGATCGAATTCCTCTGCGCACATGCGTTGATGATGGCAGGTGCGAGGGCGGGACGCGCTCAGGCCCCGTCGGCGGGCTCCCGCCCCGCCATCTGATGCTCGACGGTCGCCGGATGCTCGCCCGTGACCGTCGCGAGCGTGGCGATGATCTCGTCCGCGAGCCGCGCCCCGTCTGCGGCGCGATCGGGGGTCGCTTGCACGCGGACGACCAGGTCGTCTCCGTCGATCTCCTCCAGCAGCACGCGAGGCGCCGAGCGCGTGGGCGTCGAGATGGTCTCGTCGAGCATGGCCTGAACCTGCCCGGGCCGCGTGCCAGCGCTGAGCCGCACCTTGACATCGACCGGCTCGGGCTCGCGCAACGGCACGACCGCCGCCGCCAGCACGACGTTGTTGGGAATCATGATCCGATCATCGCCGCGAGCGAGCGTCGTGTACAGCAGTCCGAGTGAGCTCACGATGCCCTCCGTGAACCCGCCTACGGCGCCGGCCTGCAGGCGGATGCGCTCCCCGACACGGAACGGCCTGGCGCTCAACAGCACCATGCCGGCGATCACGTTGCCGAGCGTCTGCTGAGCGGCGAGACCGAAGATCACGGCCGTGAAGGCGCCGCCGGCGGCGATCGTCGAGGGATTCAGCCCGACGATGTGCAGCGCGAACGCCAGCGTGATGGCGATCGCCGCCAGGCGGATGAGGAAGCCGACGGTGCCGGCGGTGGCTGGGTCCATGCGCTTGAAAAATGTGGGCGCGGCGGCGTGACCCAGATCGCGAGAGAACGCCCAGCCGAGGGTGACCAGTGCGATCGCGGTGGCGACCTCGATCCAGGTGCTGCTCGCGGAGCCCAGGTGCTTGACACAGGCCGCACCCGGCCGGTGCGGCGGGCAGCTGCCGAACAGCGACACGCGGTTCGCCCAAACGAACAGCACGCCCACCAGCACGGGCAGCAGCGCCAGCGCGCGACGTTGAGCACGGCGCAGCGACTTGTCGGTCGAGGCCAGGGTCAGCCCGGCGGCTTCCCACGCCTCGCTACGGGTCTCGAACATCCGGTCGAGCTTCAGTCGCTCGAGCCGGTCGTCGTAGCTTCTATCGCGCGTTGTAAACGGATTCCGCATCGGTTCGCTTCCAGCTCCATGCGCCGATTGTCACGATCTCCGCCCTCTCCCTCAGAATAGACGCTGCTGCGGAGGTTGCGTCTTCCCGCTGTTGGCCCCCTGGCGCTGGAGGCCAGAGCGAGGGGCGACCCGGCCGCGGAGCCTCGCGCTGGGACCAGCGTCGGGCCCCTTGACCAGCGCGGCCAGACGCTCGCGCTCGTCGGTCCGCATGTACGCACCGCGGCGGTAGAGCTTCTCGTAGCGCGGGATCAGCTCCGGTCTGTGCTCGCGCAGCCACGCGAAGAACAAATCGCGCACCTCTCCCCGTAAGTGCAGGGCGATCCCCGACACGTATGCCGCGCCCGCCTCGGCGGCCAGCTCCAGGATCGGCTCCACCTGCTCGGGGGCGTCGTTTATCCCCGGCATCAGCGGCGCGACAAGGACGCCGGTACGGATCCCGTTGCGGGTCAGCTCGGCGACCGCTTCCAGCCGGGCGCGCGGGTTCGGCGTGTGGGGCTCGGTCAGCCGCCAAGCCTTCTCATCGAGCGTTGGCACCGAGAGCGCCGCGCCGAACTCCGTGCGCTCGTTGATTTCCCGCATCAGCTTCAGGTCGCGCAACAGCAGCGGCGATTTGGTCAGGATGGAGCACGGGTTGGCCGCGTCGCGCATCGCCTCCCAGATCCCCGGCATCAGCTTGTACCGGCCCTCCACCCACTGATAGGGATCCGTATTCGTTCCCAGCGCGACGTGCTCTCCCTCCCACGACGGACGCGCCAGCTCCACCCGCGCCAGCTCGGGGGCGTTGACCTTGACCACGATCTCGCGCTCGAAGTCCCGACCGGCGTCGAAGTCGAGGTAAGTGTGGGTGGGGCGAGCGAAACAGAAAACGCACGCGTGCGTGCAGCCCCGATAGGGATTGATCGTGTACTTGAAGGGCATCCGCGACGCCGCCGGGACGCGATTGAGGATCGACTTCGCCCTGACCTCGTAGAAACGGGTCCCGATCGCGCCCGGCGCCTCGAAATGGCGCACCACGGCCTCATCGCGATAGCCGGGCAGCCGGGCCCGTTCGTCAGCCTCGATGTCGAGGTTCTTCCACCTCATTCGAACGTATGTTCCCATATGGCGCGGACGTACCGTCCAACCCACGCGAAGGCGCCGCGGGGTCTCGCGAGGCCTGATTCAGCCCGCCGCGCGCGCCAGGATCGACTCGTGGCCCGAGAGCGTCTGGCTGGTGGCCGCAGAGATCTCAACCGGAACGATCTCTCCCGGTGACGCCAGCCCGGTGAAGTTCACGACCTTGTTGTGCGAGGAGCGGCCGCGCAGACGGCTTGGATCGGTGCGCGACGGTCCCTCCACCAGCACGTCTAGGGTGCGGCCGACAAAGCGCTTCGCTCGCTCGGCGGCGCGGCGCTGGACAACATCCACCAGCCGCTCGAGCCGCGCGACTTTGACCTCGTGCGGGATCTGGTCAGGCAGCGTGGCCGCCTCCGTTCCTCGGCGCGGGGAATAGATAAAGGTGAAAGCGCCGTCGTATCCGACGACCTCGGCTACCTGGAGGGTCTGCTCGAAGTCCTCCTCGCTCTCTCCCGGAAAGCCGACGATGATGTCGGTAGTGAGCGCGCAGTCCGGGACGCGCTCGCGAATCAGCGCCACGCGGTCGAGATAGCGCTCGCGCGTATACGTGCGGCGCATTCGCTTCAGGACCGGACTTGACCCCGACTGAAGCGGCAGGTGGATGTGCTGGCAGAGCGATGGAAGCTCGGCGTGGGCCTGGATCACGTCCTCACGCATGTCCTTGGGGTGCGGGCTCGTATAGCGGATCCGCTCGATGCCGTCGATGGCATCGACGCGCGCCAGGAGCTCGGCGAACGTGACCCGAGCCTCTCGCGGCAGATCGCGTCCGTAGGAGTTGACGTTCTGCCCGAGCAGCGTGACCTCGCAGACTCCGTCCTCCGCCAGCCGCCGCACTTCAGTAACCAGATCGGCGGGGTGGCGACTTACCTCACGCCCTCGAGTCGAGGGAACGATGCAGTACGAGCACGCGCAGTTGCAGCCGACGCTGATCTGAACCCAGGCCTGGAAGTCGCGTTCGCGCTTCGCGGGCAGATCCCCGGTGAAGCCCTCGAACTCGAAGTAGCCCTGGGCGCCGATCGACTCGCTGCACAGAAACTCCGCCAGCTTGTGCACCTGTCCGGGGCCGAAGGCCACGTCGACGAATGGGAAGCGCTCGAAGATCTCCTCCTTGACCGACTGGGCCCAGCAGCCGCCAATTCCGACGACGCGCTCCGGTCGCTCGGCCTTGAGTCGCTTCGCCTCACCGAGATGCGCGAGGAACCGGTTGTCCGCGTTCTCGCGAATGGAGCAGGTGTTGAACAGAATCAGCTCGGCCTGCGCGCGGCTGTCAGCCTGGCGGTAGCCGAGCGACTCGAGCATCCCCTTCATCCGCTCGGAGTCGTGCGCGTTCATCTGGCAGCCGAATGTCGTGAGGTGATAAGTCTTCGCTACTCGCATTTGCGGCCGAATGTGATGCCGGGGTAGAGGTTTTGCATATCAGTCCTAGCTCGGCTTCCCGCCAATCATGCCATCACGGCGCGCTCGGCAATCGGCAGCGTCGGCGTCCGCGCTTTGCCTAGCTGCCCGGACAGCGCGAGTCGGCCAGCGCATCTTCTGGCGTCTCGCCGAACGCAATCACGCAATAGGAGGGCCGCGGCTTACCGCTCGAATCGAGCAGCGCCGAGTCCCAGTCATCTACCGAAAACGGCGGCCACTGGGACCAGAGCGTCCCCCATTGGGACCAGAACGTCTGCCACTGGTACCAAAACACGTGCTGGGCGTAGGAGCGGAGCTGCTCCCAGGCGTACGCCGTGTCCGCCTCCTCTGAGCGGGTATGCGCGAGCCAGGCTCCCCCCAGACTCGCATCCCCAGCCTCGGTCACCCAGACATCGTTCGTGGGTTCGCCTTGACGCCCCAGCCACGCGACGAAATGGCTTAGACCTTGGTGATCACAGGCCGACGAATCGCCGGGCGAGCAGCTCTGGCTAGCGATCAGGTCGTAGTAGTCATGAACCGACCATGACGTCGCCCAGCTGTTGTAGCCGGAGGATTTCAGTGCGCTGAGGTATGTGCTCGCATAACTGTCGTCATACGGGCTCTTGAACGCGCCGGCGATCGGATGCATCTCTGAACCGCCAACCATGACGAGGTCGGCGAAGAAGCTGGCAGCTTGCGCCGCCTGAACGTAATAGGTGCTGTTGTCCGGTTCATTGAATGGCTCTATCGGCATCGCTGTGCGCGACAGGTCCTGCCCCACGAGCATCTGCAGAAGTGCTTGGGCGCCGCACTCATAGCTGTGATCGGATGGCGGGGTTGTTCCGAGTTGTGCGCCTGCAGGCCACCAGTAGCCGTTTGTCGCTCCCCAAATGTCTGGCCCGATCACGATCATCGGCATTTGGCCAGCCTGCTCAGCGTGTGCGACATCGTTGATGAACACGCGGGCCTTCGGTCCTGTTTGCGTAGGCGCGACGCACCGGGAGCCATCCCAGGTGCCGAACTGGTCCCATGCTGCCGGGATACGTTGGTAGCGCATGGCACCATCAGCCATGAGCTCGCCGAACTGCGTGCCATTCGGCAGCGGGATAGGAACCGGGCCCGCCACGCCGAAGCCAGTGTCGGCCTTCTGCGAGGAGTCGGAGGCAGGGGCAGCAGCCGACCACGCAGCAAATGCCAAGGCTAAGGCGGTCATGCACGCAGCACGTAGCTTCGTAAGGGCGGCAATCCTAACCCTGCCTCTCGTTCGCCACATCCGTCAAGCCGCCGAGCGGCGCTGCCGAACCGTGGCGGCGCTCAACGCGGCTCCAGGCCCGGTAACTCCAGCTCGACGCGCGCTCCTCCCCCATCGGCCGCCTCGGTGACGCGCACCCGGCCACCATGAGCCTCGGCGATCGCCCGGACGATCGCCAGCCCCAGTCCCGTTCCGCCGTCCCGTCTCGCGCGAGCTGCGTCAACCCGGTGAAAGCGCTCGAACACCCGCTCGCGCTCGCCGGCCGGAATGCCCGGTCCATCGTCCAGAACCGCGAAGCGCACGCCGTGGCCGTCTGCGCGTTCGACTTGGAGGCGCACCAGGCCGGAGCCCTGGCGCGTATGGCCTACCGCGTTTCCCGCCAGGTTTCGCAGCGCCTGGGCCAGTCGATCCGGGTCGGCACGCAGCGTTCCGGACGGCACTTCTCCCAGCTCGAACCGCCGGTCGGCGGTAAGGCTGACGCCATCCCACAGCTCGGTGACGAACCGCGGCAGGTTGATCCGCTGGAGGCGTAGAAAGTCGCCCTGCTCGGCCTGTGCCAGCAGCAGCAGGTCATCGACCAGACGGCTGATCCGCGTGACCTCCGCACGCACCAGGCGCTCGGCGCGGCGAACGTCTTCGACCGACGGGTTCTCTTGGGCCGCCAGGACCTCCAGTTGCCCCCGGATGACTGTGATCGGCGTGCGCAGTTCGTGCGAGGCGTCAGCGATGAACTCACGCTGGCTGGCGAACGCCTCCGAGAGCCTGTCGAGCATGTGGTTGAACGCCTCGGCCAGCACACGGACCTCGTCGCCGCTGGTTGCCGACGGCGCCATGCGCGGCTCAAGATCGCCGCCGTCCACCCGCGCGGCGACCGCAGCCATCCTGCGCAGCGGCGACGAGACCCCGGCGCCGGCGAGGTAGGAAGCCATTAGGGCGATGCCGAGCGTCAGCGCCCCGGCGATCAGAATCGCGCGAAGGATGCCGCGCTGGGCCTGATCGACGCTCGCCAGCGGCTCCCCGGCCGCCACTAGCACGTCGTCGGCTCCCGTGGAGACCGCAAGCTCGCGCACACGCATCGCTCCCACATCCGGAACCCGTTGCGTCGAGTAGCCGATTCTCGGTTGCAGCAGGCTGTGGCCGAGCTCGTTCTCTCGCGCCTGCTCAGCGGCCGTCTCGCCGCTGTCCGGCTTGCGCGCGCCGAACAGCTCGGGGTGATTGCTAGCCGTCTGCTCTCCGGGGACCAGCACGAAGAGAAGCGTCGAGCTCGCGCTGTAGGGCTGCGCGGCCAGGTAACGGTCGACCGCCTGTTTGAGCTCGCTGGGGCTGTGCCCGTGCAGCGAGGAGACCAGCTCGGCGAGCTGGCCGGTGTTGCCGGCCAGCGACCGGTCGATCTGGCCGCGCAGCCGCGCTCCGGTCTCCTCGTAGACGACGACGAAGATCACTGCCGCCGAGAGCACCATCACGCCGGCCACCCACGCGGTGAGCCGCCAGCGCAGGCTCTTGGGCAGCAAGTGCCTAGGCCACCGTGCCATCGAACCGGTAGCCGACCGACCGCACGGTCACGATGGGAGAAGGCGGCGACCCCTCGCCAGGTCGGTCGCCGCCTGCCACCGGCGGGCGCAGCTTCCGGCGCAGATAACCGATGTACACATCGACGACGTTCGTACCGGGGTCGTAGTCGTAGCCCCACACCGCACGCAGCATCTGTTCGCGTGACAGGACCCGACCCTGGTTTCGCATCAGATAGCTCAACAGCTCGAACTCCGTAGTCGAGAGCCAAACCCGCCGACCGGCGTAGCTGACCTCGCGGGTTATCAAGTCGACCTCCACATCTCCTCCGCGCAGGATGTTCCGCTGACTCTGGGCGGCAACCCGTAGCTGCGCGCGAATCCGAGCCGCAAGCTCGCTCAGGGCGAACGGCTTCGTCAGATAATCAGTGGCGCCTGCGTCGAGGCCGGCCACGCGCTGCTCAACCGCGTCGAGCGCCGTGAGGACGATCACCGGAAGCTCCGGCTTGGCTCCATGCAGTTGCTCCAGGACCTCGTGTCCGCTGCGGTCTGGGAGCAACATGTCGAGCACCACCAGATCGACGTGCTCGCTCAGCGCCCGCTCCGTGCCGCTCACGCCGTCGAGCGCGAAGCGGACAGCGAACCCCTGCGCCCGGAGGCCGCGCTCGAGGAAGTCGACGATTCCGGGCTCGTCCTCGATCACAAGGATCACTGGCGCCATCGCTCGCGCCGATCATAGGTAGAGCACGCGTACCAACCACGCAGTTCAAGAGGTTTCTCATCTGTGGCTAAGCGGTTTTTGAGTCCTTCGGACAACACTGAGTCTCGTGTTCGGTGGTGGAACGGACGGCAACGAGCGGCTCACCGCCCAGCTTGGGCTGGTCCTGCTGGTTCTGCTCGCCGGGATCGGGGTCACCATCCCACTCATCGGGACCCTCATCGCGGAACACCTATTCCTCGGGCTGCTGCTACTCGGCCCCGTCGCGGCCAAGATGGGCTCAAGCGGCTACCGGTTCGTGCGCTACTACGCCCGGGACACGGCCTATCGACGAAAGGGTCCGCCGCCGCTCGTTCTGCGCCTCATCGCCCCGGTTGTTGTCGCCTCCACGACTATCGTCTTTATCACTGGCGTGCTACTGCTCTTCGCGGGGCCAAGTGGGCGCAATCCCTTGCTGCTGCTACACAAGGTGAGCTTTATTGTCTGGGTCGCGTTCACTGCGCTGCACGTGCTGGGGCATCTGCGGGAGCTGCCGCGGTCTCTCAGGGCAACTGATCACAGCGAACTGTCCGGAGCGCTCCGCAAAGACGCGAGCTTCACCGGTGACGTCCTAGGCCGCCGGCTCGCGGTGGCCGGGAGCGTCATTGCCGGCGTGGTGATCGCCGTGGCGCTGATCCCGCAGTTCGCGCCCTGGACCGCCCGCAGCGCGACCGGCCACCACCATCACCATCAACCCGAGGCGCTCATCTCGCATACTCGACCGCCCGCGACTCCCGAATGACCGTCACCTTTATCTGGCCTGGATACTCGAGCTCTTTCTCGATCTCCCGCGCGATCTCGTGCGATAGAAGCGTTGCTGCGTCGTCGTCGACGGCGCCGGGGACGACCATTACCCGGATCTCGCGACCGGCCTGCATCGCGTAGACCTTGTCGACGCCGTCGTGGCGCGTGGCGATCCGCTCCAGATCGCGCAGACGCTTGACGTACTGCTCCAGCGACTCGCCCCGAGCCCCGGGCCGCGCTCCGGAGAGAGCATCGGCGGCCTGCACGATCACGGCCTCCACTGTTTGCGGCTCTACCTCGTTGTGATGAGCCTCCATCGCGTGCGCCACCGCCTCTGGCTCTCCGTACTTCCGCGCCAGTTCTCCCCCGACCAGGGCGTGCGGTCCTTCGATCTCGTGGGTAACCGCCTTGCCAATGTCGTGCAGCAGCGCGCCGCGCCGGGCGGTCTTGGAGCTAGCGCCCAGTTCGTCCGCCATCATCGCTGCCAACCTCGAGACCTCCACCGAGTGCGCGAGCACGTTCTGGCCGTAGCTGGTGCGGAACTTGAGGCGCCCCAGCAGCTTTATCAGCTCGGGATCCAGGCCTTGCACTCCGGACTCGAACACCGCTCGCTCGCCGAGCTCGACGATGTGCTGGTCCAGCTCGGACTTCGTCTGGTAATACATCTCCTCGATGCGGGCGGGATGGATGCGCCCGTCCTGCAACAGCTTCTCGAGCGTCAGCCGCGCGATCTCTCGTCGGACGCCGTCGAAACCCGATAGAACGACGGCGCCCGGGGTGTCATCGATGATGAAGTCGACACCGGTGAGGTTCTCAAGGGCGCGGATGTTTCGACCCTCGCGTCCGATTATGCGCCCCTTCATCTCGTCTGCGGACAGGTGAACGACGGAGACCGTCGTCTCGGCCGCGTGCCCCGCCGCCAGGCGCTGCATGCACACGGAGAGGATGTTTCGTACCCGCCGATCGGCCTCACGCTTCGTCTGCTCTTCGACCTCACGGATGCGTCGCGCCGCGTCGTGTCTTGCCCGGTCCTCGATCTCCTTCAGCAGCAGCTCCTTGGCGCGCGCCGCCGAGATGCCCGAAAGCCGCTCGAGCGAGCGCTCGAGCTCCCGCTCGCCCTCGGCGAACTCACTGCGCTCACGCTCCAGCTCCACCTCGCGGCCCGCGAGCGCCTCCTCGCGCCGGGCGAGCGCCGCGGCACGCTCCGCCAGCTCCGCATCCCGCGGAGCCCGGGTATCCGTTTGGCCCCTGCCGGCGCGCGCGCTTGGGTGCACCCTCGCATACAGAACGGCGGCGACCACGATTCCCAGCGCTATCAGCGCTGCGGCACCGATGATGTCCATGGTCGGTTCCTCTCCCAATGGCCCGCCAACGGGCCATGTCAACTCTGTTTTGAAGTTTTGGGAGCGACCGAGTGGCCCGTCCAGGCGCAGACCCAAGGCCGGAGACGTTTGCAGTTGGGCGATCAGCCGACAGCCGCGCGGAAACACGTCCGCGCCGAGCAGCCGGGAGCTCCTCGCAACGATCTGAGGGGCCCAGGTGGTCCTGTCGAACTTGCCGTCAACGCTCTATCCGGAATTCATTAAGTCGTTTATTTGCTGGTGTTTTCTGGCCAGAGGGCCATTCGCTCGCTGTCTGGATCCTAGTACCGCAAATCCTTCGGCGCAATCACGTCCAATCAGCCGCCCGCGCATATGCGCCCAGAGCATCGAGCGCCAGCTCCGGCTCATAGCCCTTGCGGATCAGCATTCCGAGCGCGCGGTCGCGCTCGCGTCGATCCTGGGGCGGCGATGGAAACCGGCGACGCAGCAGCGTAAGCGCGCGTTCTACCTCGCCGCGCGGCCGATCACACTCGCCGCGCGGCTGATCACGCTCCCCGCGCGGCTGGCCATCGACGAGCGCCGCTTCGATCGTCTCCTGGTCGAGGCCCCGCGCCAGCAACCCCTGACGGATGCGCTCGCTGCCCCACTGCTCTAGCTCGCGCTTGTCCTGGACGAACAGGCGCGCAAAACGGACATCGTCCAGGTAGCCCTCCGCACGAACGATTTCGATCGCCTCGTCGGCGACGGCCATCACCACCCCTTTTCGATCCAGCTGGCGACGGACCTCATCGGTCGTCCGCTCGCGCCGGCTCAGGTAGCGATAGACGAGCCCCAGGGCGTGCTGAAGCAGCTCCGGATCGCTCGGCATGCCAGCGCCACCTCGGGCCATGCGCGCTTGACGCTGACGCCTTCGGCTCCCTCAGGCCGCCTTCCCGCTGACGGATTGCGCCGGTTGATCGGCCGCCCAATCGCCACGCGACCCGTTGCCGTCCGGTCGCTGATCGCGTCCGCCGTTGCTGCTCGTCCGCTGATCGCCGGCACCGCCATCCTGTTGCTCGTCGCGAGGCTCGATCGGCTTCACCAGCTCGCGGCTGATCCCCACGACGGAGTAGATCTTGGCCTCGATCTCTCTGGCGATGTCCGGATGCTCCTCCAGGAACGCCTTGGCGTTGCCGCGCCCCTGGCCGAGCCGCTCATCGCGATATGAGAAGAACGCGCCGGACTTGGTGATGATGTTGTGCTCGACGCCGTAATCGATCAGGCAGCCGGCGGTCGAGATTCCACTGCCGAACTCAATGTCGAACTCCGCCTGCTTGAACGGCGCGGCGACCTTGTTCTTGACCACCTTGACCCTGACGCGGTTGCCGACGGCCTCGGTGCCGTCCTTGAGTGTCTCGATCCGGCGGATGTCGAGGCGAACCGAGGAATAGAACTTCAGCGCCCTCCCTCCCGGCTGCGTCTCGGTTGGGCCGAACATGACCCCGACCTTTTCCCGGATCTGGTTCGTGAACACGCACAGCGTCTGGGTCCGGTTGAGGTTACCGGTGAGCTTGCGCATCGCCTGCGACATCATCCGGGCCTGAACTCCGACGCTCTGGTCGCCCATCTGGCCCTCGAGCTCGGCGCGCGGCGTGAGCGCGGCGACCGAGTCGACCGCGACGACGTCGACGGCACTCGAGCGGATCAGCGTGTCGGCGATCTCGAGCGCCTGCTCGCCGTAATCGGGCTGCGAGACGAGCAGCTCGTCGATGTCGATGCCGATCTTCTGGGCGTAGATGGGGTCCATGGCATGCTCGGCGTCGATGAACGCGCACACTCCGCCGAGCTTCTGTGCCTCGGCGAGAATGTGATAGACGAGCGTCGTCTTACCGGACGACTCAGGGCCGAAGATCTCGATCACCCGTCCTCGGGGAACGCCGCCGACCCCGAGTGCGAGATCGAGGGACAACGCGCCGGTGGGGATCGCATCGACCGCCACGCGGGCGCCCGGATCTCCCATGCGCATCACCGCGCCCTTGCCGTACTGCTTCTCAATCTGCGCCAAGGCGCCCTTGAGCGCGGCCTGGCGTTTGGCGTCGTCCTTGCCGTTCCCGCCAGAGGCCGCGCCGGCCTTTGCGCCAGCCTGCTGCTGCTCACTCATCTCTTACTCGGCTCCTTGTCTCATACCTGGAACGCCTCACGGTAGGACCGGCGGCGGACGGAACCCCGGGTTGCCAGGTGGTGGACGCTAGACGCGAAGGCTGTAACCAAACAAGACGCACCGGTCAAGAAAGGCTCGCGGGAACGTGGCAATTGTGAATAACGAGGGCGGCGTGGCCTTTGGGCCCGCCGCCCCCTTTTTGTCAGCGACGCGATGAACCAAGAAGACCAGTCACGGCTCGAGGTGGGTGCGCCGGCACTGGGGCTCGCGAAGAAGCAGCGAACCCTTAGACTCGCCGCATCGAGTTCGGAGTCGGATACTTCCCGACGCACGACGCCCTTGGTCCCGGGGCCGTTGCTCGCCTTGTTGAGGAGCACGGTCAGGAGTCGCTGTTCTTCGCCGAACACACGCACATCCCGGCCAGCCGCGAGAGCCCGTGGCCAGGAGGCGGGGAGCTGCCGCGTAAGTACAGCCACACCTATGACCTGTTTGTGGCGCTGACCGCCGCCGCCGAGGCCACTTCGTCGCTTCGGATCGGCAGCGGCATCTGCTTGGTCGTCGAGCGTGACCCGATCACCACCGCCAAAGAGGTCGCGTCGATAGACCATCTCTCAGGCGGGCGCTTTGAGTTCGGGATCGGCGCCGGTTGGAATCGCGAGGAGATGCGCAACCACGGCACCGAGCCTCGGACACGCATGCGGCTGATGGCAGAGCGCGTGGAGGCGATGAAGGCCATCTGGACTCAAGGCGAGGCCAGCTTTCACGGCGAGTTCGTGGAGTTCGAGCGGATCTGGTCGTGGCCCAAGCCGGCCCAGCGCCCCCATCCGCCGGTGCTCGTGGGCGGCAACGGCCCGACGGTGCTTGAGCGAGTGCTTGCGTTCGGCGACGCCTGGTTTCCGAATTACATGCCGGGCGGCGCCGACATCGTCGAGCGCGCGGACGAGCTGCGCCAGCGTGCGGACCGCCCGCTGGATGTGATGGTGATGGGCGCTCCGGCCGAGGCGAGCGTCCTAGAGCGATTGCAGCTTGCGGGCTGCCGCCGCGTCGTGCACTGGATTCCATCGGCCGGGCTGCGCAGCGTCGAGCAGGCGCTGGAGCACTGGGAGTCGGCGATCAGCGAGCTGACCGGCGAGTCGTGACCGCCGCCGAAGCGCGGGAGCGCTTCGCAGCAGCGAGAATCGCCCGATTGGCGACCGCCGACGCGGCCGGCCGGCCCCACGTGGTGCCGATTGTGTTCGCCGTCGCGGGCGATCGTGTCTACAGCGTCGTCGATGCGAAACCCAAGCGCACAGTGGCCTTGCGCCGGCTGGCGAACGTGCGCGAGAACCCAGCAGTCGCACTCCTGGTCGATCACTACGACGACGCGGACTGGAGCGCTTTGTGGTGGGTCAGGGCCGATGGCATCGCGCGGGTGCTGGACGCCGGGGAGGGCGAGGCGCAACAAGCGGTCGCGCTGCTGCGCGAGCGCTACCGGCAACAGCATGCGGCAGGTTCGGTGCTGGCTATCGACGTTGAACGCTGGAGCGGCTGGAGCGCAGGTGGCTGAGCGGCCGATGCGGCCGGACGGGTTGTTCTGAAACGCGCCAGTTCACGTCCTCGCTGAGTCCTCGCCCAGCCCGATCGTCCGCAGCGCCTCGTAGCGAGCTCCGCTTCGCTGAAGCCGAGACCGATACAGCGTGACCGAAGCCGCCGCGAAGCGGGCTGCGGACGGCGAGTCGAGCGCAACGCCTCGGACGCGAGCTCCCCGCGCGACGCGCGCCACCGTGACATGCCCCAGGAAACGCCGGGCCTCGGGGGCGTACCAGCCGCCCGCGCTGAGGGCCCCTGCCAGCGCCGCTTGCAGCCCTGCAAGCGCCCCGCTGGCGTCCCCGATCTCCACCGCCAGCACGCCCGGCCGCCGAGGCGGCAGCCAGATGGCCTGGCCGAACGAGAGCTCAGGTGGTTCTGCGCCCGATACCGCCGCCGCGCAGGCGTCGCTGATCGGCCTGATGTCCGCTATCTCGAGCGACCCGAGGAAGCACAGCGTTAGATGCAGCGCCTCTGGCGCCACCGCTCGCAATCCGGATATCCCGTGCGCGGATTGCGAGCGCCAGCGCACGAGTTGCTGGCGCACTGGATCCGGTAGATCGACGGCCACGAACAGCCGCGCGCGCTCCAGGGGCGCGCACCCGCGCTCACCGGCGTTCACTGGAGGCGCGCGTGCGCTCGGGCTCCCCCGGAAGTCCGACGTGCGCCTCGTGCCGCAGCAGCCGCCGCACCAGATGCAACGCCACGGTCGTCGCGCGGTCGCGAATGTCGGCCCGGCCGCCGGGAAGTCGCGCGGTGCGAGTTATGTGCTCGCCATCGGCGCTGACCACGGAGAAGCAGACGGTGCCCACCGGCTTCTCCTCATTCCCCCCATCCGGTCCGGCGATGCCGGTGATGCCCACCCCAAGGTCGACGCCGAAGCGCGCGATCGCACCCTGGGCCAAGGCCTCCGCGACCTCGTCGGAGACCGCTCCCACCCGGGCCAGCAGCTCCGGATCAACGCCGGCCAGCTCCACCTTGGCCTCGTTTGAGTACACGACGAGGCCGCCGACAAAGTAGGCGGACGACCCCGCTCGCTCGGTGAGCCGCGCGGCGAGCAGTCCTCCGGTGCACGATTCAGCGACCGCGATGCGCCGGCCTGCCAAGAGCGTCACGATCTGCTGATCGATGGTCGAGCCGTCGTCCGAGAACAACGGCAACCGATGGCGCTCGCGGATGAATTCCAGCAGCCGGTCATAGTCATGCTGGGCCGGCGGCTCGTACCTGGTGGAGACCTCGATCTCGCCTCGCCGCAGACAGGTCGTGATCTCGAGCGCCTCGAGCGGCAGGCCCGCGGCCTGGGCCTCGCGCAACGTGCTGGCGATCTCCGACTCCGGGATGCCGAATAGGCGCATGATGCCGCGCTTGTAGCTCGTCGCGCCGGCGACGGCCTTCTTGAATGACTCCGTCTGGAGCGCCATTTCCCACATCGGATGAAGCTCGCGCGGCGGCCCCGGAAGCACTACGACGGTTGGCCCGGGTTCTGCGGCCGGTGGCACCACTAGGCCTGGGGCTGTGCCGACGGGTTCGAGGATCGTCGCGCCCTCGGGGATCACGGCCTGCTTACGGTTGGATGCCCGGATCGCCGCCGGATCGAGTCCCGGCCAACGCGTCATCATCGGGCGCAGGATCTCGGCGATCCGCTCCTCGAGCTCGGCGTCCAGCACCATCTCGCGGCCGGCGAAACGACCGACCACTTCGGCGGTCAGATCGTCGGCCGTTGGCCCCAGACCACCGCTCGTGACAATCAGCTCCAGGCCTTGTGCACGCATGAATTCGAGCGCGCTGAGCAGATCATCCGGCCGATCGCCAACGATGTGGATCATGGCCGCATCGACGCCGAGTTCGCGTAGGCGCTCGGACAGCCAGGGGCCATTGCGATCGGTGATGATCCCCGTCAGGACCTCGGTTCCCGTGACCAGAATGCCGGCGCGGGGGTTCACGGGCACGTAGGTTGCATAGAGGCCGGGATGTGCTGTTCGCCAGTGGGAGTGATCAGAAGGCGGATCGCCGTCGATGACTGCGCGATCGGCACCGCGTGTCCGTTGACCTTCAGTTGCAGGTTTGCGTTGCCCAGCGTCAGGAGCAGCTTTCGACCCCCTTCGGTCGGAATGGTCTCGCCGGTGGTGAAGGTGCGCTCGTCTATCAGCTTGTTGCCGTGAGCGTTCACGAGGCACACGTAGACGGGCCCCGTCGGAACCATTTGCAGAGTCACAGTCTGTGGCTTGGCAGGGGCCGGAGCAGGGGCCGGGCGCCGCGGCGCCGTCGTCCCGGGCCGGTGGGCTCCAGCATGAAGCCCAGCCGGGGAGTTATTCGATTTACTGCCGCCGCCGCCGAACACCGTGCCTACCACGAACAGCGCCGCCACGATCACTATCAGCGCCAATCCAATCGGCGCCCATGAGGGGAGCAGCGGCCGGCGCGGCTTGTGCTCGCGCTCGCGTTCACGGGGGAAGGAGGCGATCGGCGCTGCTGGCTCGTGGTCCGTGGGTCGTTCGTAGCGTCGCTTGAATTCCTCCACCAGCATTCGGCTGTCCAGGCCCAGGTAGTCCCCATACGTCCTCAGAAAGCTCTTTGCGTAAACGGGACCTGGCAACAGGTCCCATTCCTCATTCTCGATCGCGCGCAGATACTTGGCGCGGATCTTGGTGTGGGTCTCGACGTCGGACATGTCGATCCGGGCGCGGATCCGCGCTTCTCGCAGAGTCGGACCGATGTCCGCCATCGCGCTCGAAGGCTAGCGAGGGGCCGCGCCCGCTAGCACCCGCCAAACGCGCCTGAACGGAGCGCCGTTAGGGCTCGGCGGGCGCGTCTTCGGGGACGGTGACGGCGTTATCTGCGCGCGGCGCGGGACGCGCTGCGCCGTCGGCCTCCTCGAGATGCGAGAGGATCCGCGGCACGTCGGCCTCCGCGATCAGCACCTGCCGCGGCTTTGAGCCCTCGTAGCCGGAGATGATCCCGCGTCGCTCGAGCATGTCGATCAGGCGGCCCGCTCGGGTGTAGCCCAGCCGCAGCCGACGCTGGAGCATCGAAGTGGACGCCGTTCCCATCTGCGCCACCAGCGTGATCGCCTCCTCGAGCAACGGGTCCTCGTCTGGATGCAGCTCGTCCTCGGCGGACCCGTCGGCGGCTGACTCGACCTCCTCCAGCAGCTCCTCGTGAAGTTCCGGCTCGCCCTGGCGCCGCCAGCCATCGGTGAGCTCCGCGATCTGGCGTTCGTCGATGAACGCGCCCTGGATACGCTGGAGCTTCGATGAGCCCTGCGGCGAGAAGAGCATGTCTCCCTGCCCCAAGAGCGACTCCGCTCCGCCGGAGTCGAGGATCACCCGCGAGTCGGTCTGGCTGGAGACGGCGAACGCGATCCGCGAGGGAACGTTGGCTTTGATCATCCCAGTGATCACGTCTACCCGGGGAGATTGCGTGGCCAGCACGAGATGGATGCCGGCGGCTCGACCCTTCTGCGCCAGGCGGATGATCGAGTCCTCGACGTCGGCCGGGGCGATCATCATCAGGTCCGCGAGCTCGTCTATGACACACAACACGTATGGGAGCGGTGGCTCGGCGCGCTGTTCGCGCACGCGGTTCAGCTCTGGCAGTGAACGAGCCCGGGCGAGCGACATCATTCCGTAGCGCTGCTCCATCTCCTTCACCAAGTTCTGAAGCGCGTTGGCGGCCCTTCTCGGACTGGTGATGACGGGCGTGAGCAGGTGCGGGATCGACTCGTAATGGTTGAGCTCCACCTGCTTGGGGTCGACCAACACCAGCCTCACCTCGTGCGGAGTGGCCCGTAGGAGGATGCTCGAGAGCAAAGTGTTGATGCACGCTGACTTGCCCGATCCGGTGGTTCCGGCGACGAGCAGATGCGGCATCTTGGCCAGATCGGCGCCGATCGCACGACCGGCAATGTCCTTGCCGAGCCACACGGTGAGCGGCGACCAATCGTGGGGTGGGTCCTGAAATACGTCACCGAGTTGGACGATCCGCCGGCGGGCGTTGGGTACCTCGACTCCGACGGCCTGCTTGCCCGGAATCGGAGCCAGTATGCGAATGTCGGTCGCCGCCAGCGAGTAGGCCAGGTCGTCCTTGAGCTGAGCTACCTTCGAGACCTTGGTGCCCGGCGCCAGCCGTAGCTCATACCGGGTGATATGCGGTCCAGTGACGCGTCCGATCACCGATGCCTCGATTCCGAAATGCCCGAGCGTCTCGAGCAGCGTCCGGGCTACGTGCTCCTGTCCAGCGGTGTCGGGCTTGGCGTTCTCGCCGGTCGAACGCGTGAGGAAGCGGGCGACGGGCACGCGCCACTCGAACTGCGGGTCATCGGTAATCGCCGCTCGGTAGCGCCCCTGGGGAGTGAGGTCCTCATCGGCCACCGGCGGGCGCTCCGGCTCGACGGCCTCGTTGCGCTCGTCATCATCGGACCCCTCTTGCTCTGCATCCTCGGGCTCGATCGGCGGCGCCTCAACGTGCGTGGCACGAACCACGAGCTCAGCCGTGTCGGGCTCGGGAGGGACGATCTCGTCGAGCGCCGCAGCGCTCACCCCTGCCGCCTCGTCGGCCGCTTGCAGCGAGGCGGCCTCGGTCGGCGCTCGGGCAGCCAGCGCGTGCAGGCTCTGCCGCCCATCCACCGTGGTGCGCTTGAGGGCGCGAGAAGTCTCCGCCACCCCAACTCCCGTTAGGCGCACCAGTCCGGCGATCGTCGCGCCCGAGACGAGCAGCACACCGGCGATCAGCAAGAAGACCCCGAGTATCTGCGCTCCCAGCGTCGAGATCAGACGAGAAGCGGCCCAGAACTCCGCCTGTCCGACAATGCCGCCGCGAGCTTCAAACGCGTGCGGCTGCCAGAAGGCGTGGCCGTACGCCGGGCCTGGGCCGATACCCAGCGTTCCCGCGGCGAGGGCCAGCGTCAGCGCAGCCGTGAGGCAAAGCGTCCCCGTACGCATGGGGCGGCCCGGTGGACGCAGCTCGCGGGCCAGGATCAAACCCCCGCCGAGCAGCAGTGCGGCGGGCACGGCATAGCCCAGCAGGCCGAATACGAACCGCATCGCGCGCACGGCGCTCGAGCCAAGCGCTCCGCCGTTCCAGTGCAGATAGGCGACTCCGGCCAGGAAGATCCCGCACGCGACCAGCGCCAGAGCGGCGATGTCGAGGTGGTGCGGTTCGAGCTGGAGACGGGAAAGCGCCAGCTGTGGGCGTGCGAGCAGAGAGCGTTTGGCGCGCTTCGGAGGCGGCTTCTTTCTGGCACGGCTAGCCATCGAGTGCCTGAAAAGCTTCGACGGGCGCCGCCGGCCTCCTGCCGCGTATTAAGCGGCACTTAGGCCCGTCGTCTCAACTGCGCACTTATTTATCTCCAGACCCTAAATATCCGGCGTCTCATCCATTCCGCGGTCCTACCATCTGGATCGATCCGATGTTCGACTACGAACGGCCCCCGCGCGTGCTGGTTGTCGAGGACGACGACGCGATCGCGCACGTCCTGCAGCGCTCCCTGCGGATGGAGGGGTACGAGGTCAAGATCGCCGGCGACGGGGTCAGCGCCCTTGACCTGACCCACGCCTTCCTGCCCGATCTCGTGATCCTCGATCTCGGCCTGCCACGCCTGGATGGACTGGAAGTGGCGAAGACCATTCGGGAGTCCGACGACGTCCCGATACTCGTGCTGACCGCGCGTGACGCTGTCGAGTCCCGCGTCGAAGGCCTCGACGCCGGCGCCGACGACTACCTCGTCAAGCCATTCGAGCGCCAGGAGCTGCTGGCACGGCTTCGTGCGCTGCTGCGACGCCGCCCACCGCGGGGCCAGGCGACGATCACGGTCGGCGATCTGAAGCTCAATCCGGACACCCACGAGGTCACACGCGGCGAGCGCCGGATCGATCTCACACAGCGCGAGTTCGAACTGCTCGAGTACCTGATGCGCAACGAGCGCATCGTGATCTCGCGTCAGCGCCTGCTCGATGAGGTGTGGGGCTATGACCCGTTCTCCATGACGAACACGATCGAGGTGTTCGTCTCCAACCTGCGAAGGAAGCTTGAAGCCGGTGGCGAGCCTCGGCTCCTACATACGATCCGCGGCGCAGGCTACGTTCTCCGCATATAGGTCCGTCCCCGTTCGCTGGCGACTGGCGGGCGGCTCGGCGGCGCTGACGTTCGTGATCCTGGCGCTGTTCGCGGCGATCGTCGCCCTGTTCACTAGCAACGAGGTCCGGGGCCAGTTCTACAACGAGGTCAACTCGGCCGCCGGGCGGCTCGCCGACGAGATCAACCTCCCCCCGAGTCATCAGGCGTTCGGGACGAGCTGCGACACAAGGCAGCTCAAAGACTACGCGAGCTCCGAGCACGCGCAGATCCGCGTGTACGACGTCAGCGCCGGAAGCACCTTGCTGTGCGACCAGAACATGAACATGACGGCCTCCACCCCGCCCTCGCGGATCCAGCCCAACTTCCCGCCGCCCACCGCCCCCGGAGTCGTGGAGGAGCTGGGCTACCGCGTGGACATCCGCGAGCTTCAGGTGCAGCCCGAGGGCGACATCATGCTGCTCTACGCCCGACCGCTCTCAGAGGTGAACCACACGCTCGCTCGGGTTCGCTTCTTCCTGCTGCTCGGAGTCCTCGGCGGCGCCATCCTGGCGCTGCTCGCCGGCCTCTACGTCGCGCGCCGCGCGATGCGCCCGATCGCCGAGCTGACGGACGCCGCACGGGAGATCGAGCGAACCCGCGATCCCAGCCGCCGACTGCCTTTCCCGGAGGCCGAGGACGAAGTCGCCGAGCTGGCGCGGACACTGGACGACATGCTCGCCGCCCTCGATGGGTCGCGCAGCGAGACGGAGGCGATGCTCGTGCGCCAGCGCGAGTTCATCGCCGATGCCTCGCACGAGCTTCGCACCCCGCTTACCAGCGTGCTCGCCAACCTCGAGCTGCTGAGCGAGGAGCTGGAAGGCGAGCAGGCGGAGACGGCCCATGCCGCACTACGCTCAACGCGGCGAATGCGCCGCCTGGTGGGTGACCTCCTGTTGCTGGCGCGGGCCGACGCCAAGCGCGCCCAGGCGCGCCGAGAGACGGATCTGGCGGACGTGCTGGTCGAGGCTGCAGGCGAGCTCGAGCCGGTGGCTGAGGGACATGAGCTGTCGGTGGACGCCGGTCATGCGGTGGTCTGGGGCGCACGTGACGACCTTCACCGGTTGACGCTGAACCTGCTCGAGAACGCCGTGCGGCATACGCCTCCAGGAACTCGGATCCGCGCTCGCACGGCCGCCGCGGACGGCGACGCGGTGCTAACGGTCGAGGACGACGGTCCAGGAATTCCCGCGGAGCTCGAGCGCAGGGTGTTCGAGCGCTTCGTGCGCGGAGCGCGCGACGGAGGTCGAGGCTCCGGCCTTGGCCTGGCAATCGTGCGCGCGGTAGTCGAAGCGCACGGCGGCACGGTGACGCTCGATCGTCCTGGGAAGGACGGCGGCACCCGCTTTGTGATCCGGATTCCGTCAGCCGGCGGCGGCTGGCCAGCCCAGGCCGAGCTCGATCCCCGGGCGTCGGAGCGCCATCCGGCGGCGGATCGCGATCCGACCTCGGCCTGAGCCGATCGCGCAAATCGGCAATCGCTCCATGGGCACGACTGGGCGCTGCTAAACTAATGCTTGCCAGCAAGCAAGTATCTATTTGGGCTCTTGCTTGAAAGCGATCAACTGGAAGCGCCTTTCCGATTTCGATGCAGATGACGCCGGCCATGGACCTCGACACCGCCCCGCAGCTGTGGGCGGTGATCGGCACGCTCTCGCGGCGGCTGCGTCCAACGAGCGCCCACGCCGCCGCGGGGTTGACCCCCACCCGGAGCACGGTGCTACAGACTGTTACCCGGCGAGGTCCGCTACGGCTCTCCGAGCTCGCCGCGTCCGAGGGGATCAACCCGACGATGCTCTCCCGGGTCACCGCGAATCTGGCCGACGCAGGCCTGCTTGAACGGGTCAACGACGAGGGCGATCGCCGCGCCGCGTGGGTGAAGCCAACCGCCGCCGGCAGGCGCGTGGCCGAGAGGATCTGGCGCGAACGAACTGACGCCCTCGGCGTCGCCCTGTCAGAACTCTCCGCGGGAGACCGGGGACTGATCGAGCAAGCGCTTCCGGCGCTCGAGAACCTGGCACAGCAGCTGAAGGGGCGCCGGGCGTGACGCGCATGCGCCGCGCAGCTGGATGACTCGGGCGCCGCGCATCTGGCGAGCCGGGACGGCGAGCGCGCGGCGAGCCCGAGGAGTCACGTTCGCCGCTCTCTCCGTGCCCAACTACCGCCGCTATTACGGCGGTCAGGCGATTTCGCTGATCGGGACATGGATGCAGATGACGGCCCAGTCATGGCTGGTGCTGACGCTCACGCATTCAGGCGCCGCGCTTGGATTGATCGTCGCCCTGCAGACGCTCCCGGTTCTGCTGCTTGCCCCATACGGCGGCGTGATCGCCGACCGCCTGGACAAGCGCAAGCTGATGATCTGCCTGCAGAGCGTGATGGGCTTGCAGGCGCTGGCGCTTGGCGTTTTGACCATGACCGGCGCCGTGCGCGTATGGGAGATCGGCGTGCTCGCCATGCTGCTGGGCCTCAACAACGCATTCGAGAACCCTGCCCGGCAGTCGTTCATGCTCGAGATGGTGGGCGCCGAGTACCTGCGTAACGCCGTGTCGCTCAACTCTGTGCTGGCCAACGTGGCCAGGACGATCGGTCCGGCGGTCGCCGGTCTGTTGATCGCAAGCGTCGGCGACGGCGTCTGCTTTCTAGTCAACGCCGCCAGCTTCGCCGCCGTCGTCGGCTCGCTCGTGACGATGGATCGAGCGATGCTGAATCCGACACCGCCCACGCCCCGCGCCCGCGGACAGCTGCGTGAGGGGCTGCGCTACGTGCGCTCGACGCGCGCGCTGGCTGTGCCTCTGCTGATGATGGGCGCGGTTGGCTGCCTGACCTACGAGTTCCAGGTGTCGCTGCCGGTCATGGCCAGCCGTGGATTGCACGCCGGCGCCACCGGTTACGGCTTCATGATGGCCTCCATGGGGGTCGGGGCGGTCTTGGGCGGCCTGCTGGTCGCGGCGCGCGGGAGGACCGGCACCAGAATCCTCGTGCTGGCCGCCAGCGCGTTTGGCATCGCGATGACACTGGCGACGCTCGCGCCGAGTCTGGGACTCGAGCTCGTGGCGTTGGCGCTCGTGGGCGGAGCGAGCATCTCCTTCATGGCGAGCGGGAACTCGACCCTGCAGCTGACGGCCGAGCCCGCTATGCGCGGCCGGGTGATGTCGCTGTGGTTCGTCGCCTTCCAGGGCTCAACGCCGGTTGGCGGCCCGATCGTGGGCGTCGTGATGGGGGTGCTCGGCGCCCGTGCCGGCCTGGGACTGGGCGCGATCACTTGCTTCATCGTGGCGCTGGCGGGACTGCTCGCACTTGGGGCCACACCTCGGCGCTTGCAGCGCGAGCCGGCTGCCGTAGGCCGGCGCCTCGCCCAGGCAGGCGCAAACCGGCGTTAGCGACACCGGCCTTGAGGCCTTAGATCTCGACCACCACCGGCAGCACCATCGGCCTACGGCGCAAACGCTCGTAGACGAACGCCGCCAGGTCGTCGTGGAGCTCTTGCTGGAGAAGGTCGATCTCCCGCACGCCGCCCTCTGCGGCCTTCGCCAGCGAACGCTCCACTTCGGCGCGGATGTCCTCCACGAGATCCCCCGCCTGCTCGACGAACGGCACCCCGCGAAAGATGACCTCGGGCGAGGCCACGGACTCGCCGGTCTGTTCCGAAATGGTGGCAACGACGATGAAGATGCCGTCCGCGGAGAGCATCCGTCGGTCTCGAAGCGCGACGTCAGCCGGGTCACCGATGTCCACTCCGTCGACGAAGATCATTCCCGAGCGCTCGCTATCGCCGAAGCGCGCGCCGCCGGCAGCGATCTCGAGCGGAAGGCCATTCGCCCCCTGGAAGACGTCGCCGGGATCGATTCCCACGGCGTCGGCGAGGCCCGCGTGCAGGCGCAGCCGCTTGTGGTCGCCGTGTACCGGCAGCACGTAGCGAGGGCGCACGAGGTTCAGCATCAGCTTGAGCTCCTCCTGATAGCCGTGGCCCGAAGCGTGGATCGGTGCCTCGCGTGTCGTCACGACCTCACAGCCGATCTGGTACAGGCGGTCGACGGTCTCCCCGACAGCCCGTTCGTTGCCGGGGATCGGCGTCGCCGAGAAGACAACCGTGTCGCCGGCATGAAGCTGTACCGCCGGATGGTCGTTGTGCGCCATGCGCCTGAGCGCCGATAGCGGCTCGCCCTGAGACCCGGTCGAGATAACGACGACTTTGTGGTCCGGCCAGTCCTCGATCTCCTGCGGCTGCACCAGTAGGCCCTCGGGGATGTCGATGTGCCCGAGCGAGCGGCCAATGTTGACGTTCTTGCGCATCGACCGCCCCACCAGTGAGACCTTCCGGCCGAGCGCGGCGGCGGCGTCGACGACCTGCTGGACACGGTGGATGTTCGAGGCGAAGCTGGTGACGATGATGCGGCCGTCGGCCCTGGAGAAGACCTCTTGCAGCCGGGGACCGACGTCGCGCTCTGAAGGCGAGAAGCCGGCGCGGTCGGCGTTCGTCGAGTCGCCGCATAACAGCAGGACGCCTGCGCGACCGAGCTCGGCGAGCCGCGAGACATCGGCTGGCGGCCCATCGACCGGTGTCTGGTCGAACTTGTAGTCACCGGTCACCAGCACCGTTCCGAGCTCTGTAGTCAGAGCCACCGCGCAGGAGTCCGGGATCGAGTGGGTCATGTGGACGAGCTCGAGTGAGAACGGTCCGGCCTGAACCTGCTCGCCGGGCGCCAGGTCCTCGAGCTCCACCTCGCGGAGCCGGTGCTCGTCCAGCTTCGAGCGCGCCATGGCGATCGTCAATCTGCCGCCGTAGACGATCGGGGCGTGGCTGAGTTCCCGCAGCACCCATGGGAGCGCTCCCAGGTGGTCCTCGTGGCCGTGTGTGATGACGATCGCCTCGATGTCCTCCGCCCGCTCGCGGAGGTAGCCGAAATCCGGCAGCACCAAATCGATACCCAGCATCTCGGCCGTGGGGAAGCGCAAGCCCGTGTCGACCACGACGATGCGCCCGTCGCACTCGACGACGGTCATGTTCTTGCCGATCTCGCCCAGGCCGCCGAGCGGCAGGATTCTGATACTCACCCGGCGTGGGCCGTGGCCAGCAACCCGTGACGCTCGAGCGTCGCCCGAACCACCGCTAGCTCACCATCGTCGAGCTCGACGTACGGAAGACGCGGGTATCCGGCGTCGACTCCCATCAGCTTGAGCGCCGCCTTGACCGAGCATGCCAGCGGCGCGACGCCAAGATCGCTGTAGAGGTCCCTCAGTGACCCGTCGATCTCATGCCGCCGCTCCGGCTCGTCGACCATCCGTCGCATCTCCTCGCCGACGAGGTGGCTGGCGACCAGCACGCCGCCGGGTTCGCCCATCTCGAGCACGTCGACAAGCAGATCGTCGTTGCCGGCGTAGATCTGGAGACCGTCGATTCTCGCCAGGTTCTCGGGGTTGGCCTGTTTGACGCCTTGAATGTTCTCGAGCTGCGCGAGCTCGGCCAGCAGCTCGTTCGACAGATCGGATGCGGTCCGTTGGGGAATGTTGTAAAGGAGAATCGGCAGGTCGGTGGACCGGCAAATCTCTTCGTAGTGGCGGATGATGCCGCGGCGCGAGGGCTTGTTGTAGTACGGGTTGACCGACAGCAGGGCGTCCGGTCGCAGGGCGCTGGCGCGCTCTGTGAGCTTGACCGCGTGCCGGGTGTCATTGGAGCCCACGCCGGCCACGATCGTGAAACCCGGACGGGCAGAGCGCATCTCCTCGCAGGCCAGCCTGATCAGCGCGATCTGCTCGTCATCGGAGAGCGTCGGCACTTCGCCCGTCGTTCCGCATACGACGATGCCGTCGGAGCCGTGTTCGCCGAGGTGATGCATCAGCTTGACGGCGGCCTCTTCGTCCACATGGCCGTGCGCGTCAAACGGCGTGACCATCGCCGTCAGGATCGCGCCGAGATTCATCGCCTCGATTATCGCAGGGCCCTAGGGCTCTCGCTTGGAGCGTCCCCAGGCGAGCACCGACAGCGGTCCCATCGGCTCTTTCTCGTGCGTCGGCGCCGGCTCAACCTCGACCTCCTGCCGCGGCTCTGAAATCACGTGGCTCACCGGTGCGCCGGTGAGACGGCCGATCCGCTCGGGCAGTCCGGCGTGAAGCCACTTGGAGAAGCGCATCGGCAAGGTCGAGACGACGATCTCGTCATAGCGCTTGGGGTCCCAAGCCTCGGTGACCGCGACCAGCGGGTCGCCGTCGCCGACATCGCCTTCGACCTCGATGCCCGCCTCGCTGAAGCGCTCGAGCGCGCTGGCGAGCGTTTCCCGCGCCGCCTGGCGGCCGCCGCCAAACGGCGTCGCGGGCACAATCAGCGTGAAGGAGCAGGCGACCTGGGCTTTGCTCCGAAGGGCCTGGAGCAGCTCATCGGAGGTCGCGGTGACGTTGGCTACGACGAGAACGTTCCTTTTCCAGGCCATGGCACGGAACATACTGCTCAACTGGGCAGAGAGCCAAACGCCCGTGTCGCAGGGCGCTAGTCGAGCAGGTGCTCGAGCCCGATCAGCGGTGACTCCGGCAGCGTTGCCACGCGCCGTACCGCTAGCAGCACGCCTGGCATGAACGACGCTCGTCCGATCGAGTCGTGGCGGATCGTCAGGGTCTGCTCGAGTCCGCCTAGGATCACCTCCTGGTGGGCGACCAGACCTGGAAGGCGGACCGAGTGGATCGGCGCCTCGGCACCCGTCTCGTGGCGGATCAGCGCCGCCGTTCGGGCCGCGGTGCCGCTCGGCTTGTCGAGCTTGCCGTCGCGGTGCAGCTCGATGATCTCGACGGCGGGCATGTGTCGGGCCGCCTGAACCGCGAACTGCATCATGAGCACGGCGCCGATCGCGAAGTTCGGCGCCACGAACACGTTCGCCGGCGCGCCACGCAGCTCGTCGAGCGCGCCAACATCGAAGCCCGTCGTGCCGACCACGGCGTGAACGCCTGCCCTCAGCGCCCGGTGCACATTTTCCAGAGCGCAAGCGGGGACCGTGAAGTCGACGAGCACTTCCGGGTCTCTCTCCAGGGCGTCGCTCACAGAGATCTCGAGTGCCGGATCGGCGCGCGCGACCAGCTCCAAGTCCTCAGCACCCTCAACCGCCCGGCAGACGGTCTCCCCCATCCGTCCGGCGGCTCCCGCGACCGCGACGCGTATCAATGAACGGCCTCGGCGGGCGTCAGCGGCTCGAGCGCCTCCTCGAAGCGCTCCTCCTCGGGCCCGATGCCCGCAGCCGCCAAGCGCTCTGGGGCCCACAGCTCCCGCGCCAGCTTGCCAAGATCCTCGATCGTCACGGCGTCGATCCGCTCGATCACCTCATCAAGCGATAGCAGCGGCGCGCCGGCCAGGACCTCCGACCCGAGCCGGTTCATGCGCGCCCCGGTGGACTCGAGCGAGAGCACTATCCGCCCTCTGAGGTTGTCCTTGGCCCGCGTCAGCTCCTCGGCGCTCGCGGGCTCGTCGGCGAGGCGCCGGAGCTCGGAGCTAACGACCGACAGGCCCTCGGTCAGGTTGTCGGCCCTCGTACCCAGATAGATGCCGATCTGGCCGGTGTCGCGATAGGCGTTGGTGAACGAGTACACGGCGTACGCCAGCCCTCGCTGCTCGCGGATCTCCTGGAACAGACGCGAGGAGGTGGTGCCGCCAAAGATCGTGTCGAGCACCCGCAGAGCGAAGCGGCGCTCGTCGTGGCGCGAGAGTCCAACCCCGCCAAGGCATACGTGATACTGCTCGGTGTCCTTGCGCTCGAAGCGCCGGCGCGGCCCCGCGGCGGTGGCTGGAGCCGGCGGGGACTCGGCGGCGCGGGTGGATTCGGTGGCCGGGACGCGTTCGGCCACCAGCGCTAGCAGCGCCTCGTGGTCGACGGCGCCGGCCGCCGCGATGACCACGTCCTGCGGCCGGTATCGAGCGCCATGAAAGCGGGCGATCTCCTCCGCAGGCGTGTTGGCCACCACTGCGGCGCTGCCGATGATCGCCCGGCCCAGCGGGTGCTCGGGGAAAACGACCTCGCCCAGAACGTCGAAGACCTTCTCCTGGGGATCGTCCTCGTACATCGCGATCTCCTCCAGAATCACCGCGCGCTCCGAGTCGATGTCTGTGAGAGTCGGCCGGAACACGATGTCGGCCAGCACGTCTAACGCCTCGGGAACGCGGTCGTCGATGACCCGCGCGTAGACGGACGTCGTCTCCTTGCCTGTGCCGGCGTTCAGCTCGCCACCCATGGCGTCGAAGATCTGGTCGATCTCGAGCGAGCCGTACTTTGCCGACCCCTTGAACAGCAGATGCTCGATCAGGTGGGAGAGCCCCGCCTGGGCGTCGGTCTCTCCCCTCGATCCCGTGCCGATCCACAGCCCGAGAGCGACCGAGCGGACAGCGGGCATCCGCTCGGTCACCACCCGCACGCCGGAATCGAGCGTGGTCAGCCGGTGCTGGTCGGCCACTTGTGGTTCCCGCCGTGAGTCCGGTCGATGAGGAGCACTAAGACCGCGGCCGGTCGGGATCGCGGTCTCGGACCCTGCCTCGGTCGCGATCGCGGCCCCGGCCGCCCGGCGGACGGCCATCACGTCCACTGCGCTCGCGGCGCGGCGGCCCGGAGTCGCCCGAGCCGACCGCCGCCAGCTCCTCGAGCGTCTTTCCCGCGATCTCCGGATCGGCGGCCAACCTCAGCCCGATACGGCCCCGTTCGCGGTCTACCTCGACCACTCGGACCGCCAGCTCGTCGCCCTTGTTGAGGACCTCCTCCACCGAGCCGATCCTGCGACCGGGAGCGACGTTCGAGATGTGAAGCAGGCCGTCGGTTCCCTTCGAAAGCTCGACGAAGGCGCCGAACTGGGTCGTCTTGACGACCTTCCCGGTGAACTCGTCACCGACCTCGACCTCCTTCGTCATCGCCCGGATGCGGTCGATCAGCCCGTCACCCCGCTCGCCGTCGGCGGCATACACGAGCACCTGCCCCTCGTCGGAGACGTCGATCTGGGCCTCGAATTCCTCCTGCAGCGCCCTGATCGTCTCGCCGCCCTTGCCGATCAGCAAGCCGATCTTCTCCGGGTCGATCTGGATCTGAGAGATCCGTGGTGCGTGCCTGGAGAGCTCGGGACGCGGCGCATCGATCACCTTGCCCATCTCGTCCAGGATGAAGTGCCGGGCGACCTTGGCTTGGGCCAGCGCGTCGCGCATGATCTCAAAGGTCACGCCGGTGATCTTGATGTCCATCTGGAGCGCGGTGATCCCGCGCTCGGTGCCGGCGACCTTGAAGTCCATGTCGCCGAGGTGATCCTCCACACCGGCGATGTCCGTGAGGATGATGTAGTCCTCGCCTTCCTTGATCAGACCCATCGCGATGCCCGCGACCGGATGCTTGATCGGCACGCCGGCGTCCATCAGCGACAGCGTCGAGCCGCACACGCTGGCCATCGAGCTCGATCCGTTTGACTCCAAGATGTCGGACACCACCCGGATCGTGTAGGGGAACTCGTCCTGGGTCGGGACCATCGGCACCAGCGCCCGCTCAGCCAGCGCGCCGTGCCCGATGTCACGGCGCTTTGGACCGCGCATGAAGCCAGCCTCGCCGACCGAGAACGGCGGGAAGTTGTAGTGGTGGAAGTAGCGCTTTGCGGTCTCGAGCCCCAACGTGTCGAGCCGCATCTCCTCTCGCGTGGTGCCGAGTGCTACCACGCTGAAGGCTTGTGTCTGACCGCGGGTGAAGAGCGCCGAGCCGTGGGTACGAGGCGCCACTCCGACCTCGATCGACAGCGGACGGATCTCCTCCGAGCTGCGGCCATCGGGGCGCCGCTTGTGGACGGCGATCCGCTCTCGGATCAGGGTCTTCTCCAGCTTGTCGAACGCGAGCTGGGCCGCGGACCGCTTCTGTCCGTAGTCCTCGGCCTCCGGGTCGGGGGCGTAGTGGGCGAGCACCTGCTCCTCGACCATCTTGCAGGCGTCCTGGCGCTCGAGCTTGTCCTCGATTTGCGTCGCGCCATCCAGCGCCTCGCCGTGCGACGCCTTGACCTGCTCGTAGAACTCGGGATCAACCTGCGGGACCTCGACCGCGATCTTCTCCTTGCCGGCCCGCTCGGCGAGCTCGCGCTGCAGAGCGCACAGCTTCTTGATCTCCTGGTGGGCGATATCGAGCGCGTCGAGGATCTCCGCCTCGGGAATCTCATTGGCGCCCGCCTCGACCATCAGAATCGCCTCCTCAGTCCCAGCGACGATCAGGTCAAGATCGGTGTTGTCGAGCAAGTCGTCCTCGGACGGGTTGACGACGAAGTTGCCGTCGACCTTGCCGACCCGCACCGCGCCGACCGGAGCCGGGAACGGGATGTGGGAGACCATCAGCGCCGCCGAGGCGCCGTTCATGGCAAGCACGTCATACGGATGGACGTGATCGACCGACATCGGGATCGCCACCAGCTGGGTCTCATAGCTCCAGCCCTTGGGGAACAGCGGACGGATCGGGCGGTCGATCAGGCGCGCCGAGAGCGTCGCCTTCTCTCCTGCGCGCCCCTCACGCTTGAAAAAAGAGCCGGGAATCTTCCCGGCCGCGTACATCCGCTCCTCCACGTCGACGGTCAGCGGGAGGAAATCCACGTCGCGAAGGTTCCCCGCGGTGGCGGTACAAAGGACCATCGTGTCGCCCGAGCGGACGACAACGGCGCCGGAGGCCTGCTTGGCCAGTTTGCCTGTCTCGAACGAGATCTCCTTGCCCTCGACCTCGACGGACACGCGCGTAACGGCGTCAGACATATTCAGTTTCCCTTCTTACCTCGCCCTTCGGTCGGCGAGGCTTTGTCTCTTCTGTTTCTCTAGTTCCGAACGAGAATGATGGTAGCGGGGAGCGCGGAGCGGCTGTCAGGGCGCCGGGACGATCGCCTCCAGCGTCGCATCGGCGATCTTGCCGGCGTACGTCCGGGCGCCGGCGATGAGCGTCGGAGTCGTGACCACGCCGCCGCGCACCCCGGACTCAAAATCGGAGCGCAGCCGGGCCTGAACTTGCGCGCTGCGCCTGTCTGTCTCAAAGCGCTCGAGGTCGAGCCCCAGCTCAGTGGCTCGCCGCCAGAGATGCGGGTCCTCGAGCCGGCCTTGGTCGGCGAACAGCGAATCGTGCATCTCCCAGAAGCGTCCCTGGAGCGCCGCCGCCTCAGCGGCACACGCGGCCGCCCAAGCACGTGGGTGACTGGAGCGCACGGGAAAATGGCGAAAGGCGATCCGCAGCGCGCGGGCCCTCAGGCGCAGGTGAAGCGCCGCGCAGAACGGGCACTCGAAGTCCGCGTACTCGATCACCGTCAGGGTGTCTGCCGGCCCTCGCTGGTGGTCGTCTGGGCCGGGCGGTCGGACCGGCGCCGAACCGAGGTCGACCATGGGGCCCGGCGGGGCTAGGCCGCGAGGCCGTCGAAGATCAAGTTGGCGCCCGGCAGATCGCTTGGTGTCGGAGCGCGGTAGCTCCAGCTGACGACGCCGTCGGGGCCGACGATCACGAGCGCACGGTGCGGGAAGCCGCCCGGGTGATAGACGCCGAACATGCGGCAGGCGGCGCCCTTCGGCTCGAAGTCCGAGAGCTGTTCGATCGTCACGCCGAGCTGCTTCCGAAATGCCTGCTGTGACCAGGTGGCGTCGCAGGAAACGGCGTACAGCGTCGCACCGCGGGCCGAGAACTCATCGAGCACCTCTTCATAGAGGTTGAGTTGGTCGGTGCACACCGGGCTGAAGGCAAACGGGTAGAAGACCAGCACCGTCGTACGCTCGAGGAGGTCTGCACGAGTGAACTCGCCGCCGTCCTCCCGTCGCAGGCTGAACTGGGGGACGCGGGCGCCCGGCTGAATGATCCCGCCGTCGGCGTCGTTCACTTGCGCAGGCCGAGCTCGCGCACGAGCGTGCGGTAGCGCTCGAGATCGGTGCGCTGGAGGTAGTTGAGGAACCGGCGCCTGCGTCCGACCAGCATCAGCAGGCCGCGACGGGAGTGGTGGTCCTTGCTGTGAACGCGAAGGTGCTCGGTGAGCGCGTTAATCCGTTCGGTGAAAATCGCGATCTGGACCTCGGTCTTGCCGGTGTCCTGCGACTCCGACCCGAATTGCTCTACCAGCTCTTGCTTGCGCTGCTGAGTGACGGTCATGCGGCGGCGGAGGCTAGCAGGGTCATCCACACACCTTGCGTGTCAACTCCACGTCGCGCCCCATCTGCTCGACCAGCGCTTGCGCTGACTCAAAGCGGCGCTCGCCGCGCAGACGCTTGAGGAACGCCACAGCGAGTGTGCGCCCGTACAAGTCAACGTCTCGATCGAGCAGATAGGCCTCGACCAGCACACCGCGTCCGGTCCCGAACGTGGGCCGGACGCCGACGCTGACAGCGGCGCACGAGCCGTCCGAGCGCGCGGCATAGACACCGTGGCCTGGGCACACAAGCGATTCGTCGGGGATGATGTTGGCGGTTGGATAACCAAGCGTGCGACCCCTGCGGTCCCCTTCCACCACCTCGCCTCGGAGCTGGAACGGAGCGCCTAGCAAGCGGGCTGCCTGCTCGACTTCGCCGGCGAGGACGAGCCCCCGAATGTGGCTTGAGGACACGACGTCGCCGTGGAACTCCACCAACGGCACCACCGAAGTTTCAAACCGCGCATCGGCCTGCAGCAGAGCCACGTCGCCCGCCGCCCGGTGGCCGAAGCGGAAGTTCTCGCCGACCGACACATAGGTGGCGTGGAGCCCCTGGACCAGCACCTGGTCGACGAAGTCCTGCGGGCTCTGGTGCGCGAAGTGCTCGCCGAACTGCATCACGACGAGTTCCTCGACACCCAGCTCGGCGATCAGCTCGGCCTTGGTTTCCAGGCTGGTCAGCAGTTTCGGCGCCGCCTCGGGACGAACCACCTGCAGAGGATGGGGATCGAAGGTCAGCACGGTGTCGTTGCCCCGGATCACTTCCCGGTGACCGAGGTGTACCCCGTCGAATTCGCCGACCGCCACGCGCCGTGGCCTGGGCTCGACGTCTGCGAGCGTCGTGATCCGCATCGAGCGCGGAAGGCTACGGGCTAGGCTCCGCGAACATTCCGCCCAAGCCGGCAGGCCCGAGGACGGCCGTCGCGGGGCGAGGCTCAGCAGCCACTCATGGGTAACAGCGTTTCCATCACCGTGGGCGGCACGCCCGAGCCTCGGCGAATGAGCGAACCATATGGACGCTCATTCGCCGAGCCTTCGGTTGACCGCGCCACCGCGGCCCCTCACTCGCCGAGCCTGCGGTTGACCGCGCGACCGCCGCCCTCATTCGCCGAGCCTGCGGTTGACCGCGCGACCGCGGCCCCTCATTCGCCGAGCCTTCGGTGACCGCGCGACCGCCGCCCTCATTCGCCGAGCCTTCGGTGACCGCGCGACCGCCGCCCGATGGCCGGCAGCACGCGGTGCTGGTACGGCAGGACAAGGCCGCACGGCACGAGGCACCAATATAAGTTCGGGGTCTGACTAGATTCGGCTGAAGCGGCGAAACTCGAACTCCGCGCCTCCCAGCAGGGCGAACACAAGGCGAAACGGGAGGGTCACGATGTCGAGCACAAGTCCGATGATCATCCGGATTGCGTTAAAGATGGCTTCGATCATGTGTCGTTGATACCCGGTTCGCCGAGTACCACAACAGGCTTCAGCATTCCCCGCTCGCGCCGCTCGGCGAGCGCGATCAAGCCCTGTTCGCCTCTCAGCCGCACGACCCCGCCGGGCGCGCTGGCCGACCCAGGCACGATCGCGCCGGGCGCGCTGGCCGACCCAGGCACGACCCCGCCGGGCGCGCCGGCCGACCCAGGCACGATCGCGCCGTGGCCGGCGCGCCTGGCGTCCTCGCCTGAGAGCCGGACTTCGGGCAAGTATGAGAGCGCCTCGTCCACGGCGATGATCCGCTCGGGGTCGGCGTCGCGGAGGTCGAAAGGGCCGATCCGAGTGCGCCTGAGCTCTTCGCAATAGGCGTCGCCGAGATCGGCGATCAGGCTACGGACGTAGGTCCCAGAGGAGCATTCGATCGCAAAACAGCGCCGGCTAGCGCTCCTCCAGATCTCCTCGAAGCGGTAGACGGTGACCTCACGCTCGGGGAGCTCGATATCCGCGGCTCCGGAACGGGCTAGCGCGTACGCCCGGCGCCCGCCGACCTTGACCGCCGAGTAAGCGGGCGGCCGTTGACGAAGCCTTCCCTGCGGCAGCTCGAGATCGCCATCCGGGATCAGACCAGTCTCCGCAATCTCACCCTCGGGATCGCCAGTGCTCGACGTCGCCCCGAAACGGGCGACCACCTCGTAGCTCTTAGGCAGCTCCATGAGGAACCGCTGTACACGCGTGGCCCGGCCCAGCAGTACCAGCAGCAGCCCACTGGCGAACGGGTCAAGCGTGCCGGCGTGGCCAACCTTGACCGCCCGGCCGAGACCGCGCCGCACGCGAGCCACGATGTCGTGGGAAGTGACCCCCGGCGGCTTGTCGTAGAGGAGGACGCCGGCGTGCTCACTCACAACTGTGCGGCGAGCTGCTGGCGTAGGAACGTGACCAGCTCCTCGTGCGACATGGCGGTGTCAAAGCCGGCGGCTTGGCGATGACCACCGCCTCCCTGGACGCGGGCGATGCGCGAGACGTCCACACGCCCATCGGAGGCTCGCAACGAGACCTTGTGAGCCGGACGACCATCGCCGTCGCCGAGCCGCTCCCGCACCAGCGCCGCGATGGCCGTGCCCTGGATGGCCCGCAGGTGGTCGACCAACCCCTCCGAGTAGCTCTCGGCCGCGCCGGCGGCATCAAAGTCGCGCGCGCTCAGCGCGCTGAGGGTCAGCCGGCCATCGTCATAGCGCTCGATGTTCGCCAGGCCCCGCGCCAGCAATGCCAGCTTGCCGTAGGGGACATCCTCGTAGACCTGGCGGTAGACCTCATGGACGTCGACGCCAGCCCCGATCAGCTCGGCCGCCATCTCATGGGCGCGGGGCCCGGTGTTCTCGTACATGAACCTGCCTGTGTCGGTTATCAGCCCCACATACAGCGCCTCAGCGATCGTCTTTGTCGGCTTCACGCCGAGGCCGTGCATGAGATCCCAAATGATCTCCGCCGTACATGACGCGGTCGGCCGGACGAGGTTGATCGTGCCGTAGCGCGTGTTGTCGTGATGGTGGTCGATGTTGATAAGGCGTCCACCCGGCCGCTGGAAGGCCTGGGCCGGGGTGCGCTCCAGAGTGCCGCAGTCCAGGAACACGATCGTCCGCTCCTCGACGTCCTGCGGCGGAGCGTCGATCAGCGCCGGCAACGACAAGAACTCGTACTCGTGTGGCAGCGGGAAGTCCTGACGATCGATAAACAGCAAGCTGTCCTTGCCGAGCGCGGTCAAGATCTCCTGCATGGCGACCAGCGAGCCGAGCGCGTCGCCGTCGGGATGCTCGTGCGAGAGCACAACGAACCGGGAGGCGCCCCGGAGCTCCGAGAGAACCGCCTCCCGTTCGACGTGATCGGCGTCGTCAGCCATCGCTCCGCTCCGCTTCCGCTGCATCTCCGTGAGTGAGCAGTTCGCTGATGCGCATCCCGCGCTCGACCGACTCGTCGTAGCAGAACTTCAGGGTGGGCGTGTTCTTGAGCTTCAGCTCGGAGGCCAGCAGCCCCTGGAGAAGGCCGTGAGCGGAGCGCAGCCCTTCGAGGCTCGCCTCCCTGGCCTCCTCGCCGCCGAGCACGCTGACATACACGCGGGCATGCCTTAGGTCTGAACTGGTCTTGACGCCCGTTACGGTCACGAATCCCACGCGCGGGTCCTGCAAGTGCTTCGTTATCCCGTCCGACAGGACCGCGCGCACGGCCTCGTCGACACGTCGCATGCGACCCGATCGCATCCTATCCGTCCTTGCCTGGCAGTGCCCGGGCCCCGACGGTGTCCGCCAGCTCGTCAATCGAGGCGACGATTCGGTCGATCCGCACGCCGTCGGGAACGCGGGCCTCGAGCCACCGCTCGACCTTCTCGGTGGCGTCGGTCAGCGTTCGCAATGAGCCGCCGGTCAGGGCGGCGGTGAGCGTGGCCCGCTGCCATAGATCGTGGTGGTCGATCTCAGCGACGGCTGCGCCCAGCCGGCTACGGAGCACAGCCTTGATCGAAGAAAGCTCCTTGCGCTTGCCTTTCAGGCTGCCCGAGTCGGCAAAGTGCAGGTCGATAACGAGCACGGCGACGAAGCCGCTCGATGCCATCCGACTTAGGCGAGCTCGCGCTCGACCTGGCGTGTGGCGTAGGCCTCGATCACGTCGTCCTGCTTGATGTCGGCAAAGTCCCTGAGCACGATGCCGCAGTCATAACCAGTGCTGACCTCGCGCACGTCGTCGTTGAAGCGGCGCAAGCTGGCGATCTCTCCCTCATAGACAACCCTTCCGTCTCTCACCAGACGCACCTTTGCGCCACGCGCGATCCGGCCCTCGGTCACGTGGGAGCCGGCGATCGTGCCGACGCGCGAGGCGCGGAACAGCTGCCGCACCTCGGCGCTTCCGAGCGCTTCCTCCACCTCCTCCGGCGCGAGCATGCCCTCCATCGCGGAGCGCAGCTCTTCGATCGCGCGGTAGATCACCGAGTAGTGGCGGATCTCCACGCCTTCGCGCTCGGCCACCGCCCGTGCTTCGCCCACGGGCCGTACGTTGAAGGCCAGGATCACGGCGTCGGAGGCCGCCGCGAGCATCACGTCGGACTCGGTCACGGCGCCGACAGCGCCGCGGATCACGTTGACCGACACCTCGTCCTGCGGCAGCTTTGCGATCTCGTCCTCGATCGCCTCCAGTGATCCGGCCACGTCTGACTTGAGCACGAGGTTGAGCTCCTGGATTCCCTCCTTGAAGATGTCCTCGAGCGACACCCGCTTGCCGCTGCGTCGCGCGAGCGACTCCGTCTTGAGCCTCGACGCCCGTTCGGTGGCCAGCTGGCGAGCGCGCCGCTCGTGCTCGACGACACGCACGCGCTCGCCGGCCTCCGGAACGCCGTCGAAGCCCAGCACCTCGACGGGCTCGCCCGGCAATGCCTGCCCGACGCGGTTGCCCATAAAATCATGCATCGCGCGCACCCGGCCCCAGTGCGCGCCGGCGACGAGAGCGTCGCCGACCTCGAGCGTGCCGCGGCCGATGAGGATCGTGACCACGGGGCCGCGCCCGGGATCAAGCTTCGACTCGATCACCGTTCCAGACGCTGGAGCGTTCGGGTTAGCGCGGAGCTCCTCGACCTCGGCCATCAGGATGATCGTCTCCAGCAGGTCGTCGAGCCCCTCCTTCGTCTTCGCCGAGACGTTGACGAACTCGGTGTCGCCGCCCCACTCAACGGGCTGGAGCCCGAGCGCCGCCATCTCCGAGCGCACACGGTCGGGCTGGGCGCCCTCCCTGTCGATCTTGTTCACGGCCACCAGCATCGGCACGCCCGCTTCCTTGGCATGATCCACCGCCTCCTGCGTCTGCGGCTTGACGCCGTCGTCGGCGGCGACGACGATCACGGCGATATCGGTCACCTTCGCACCGCGGGCCCGCATGGCGGTGAACGCCTCGTGGCCAGGAGTGTCCAGGAAGCTCACGGTGTGACCACGCTGATGCACCTGGTAGGCGCCGATGTGCTGGGTGATGCCGCCCGCCTCGGTGGCGACGACCTCCGTCTCGCGGATGGCGTCCAGCAGTGACGTCTTGCCGTGGTCGACGTGCCCCATGATCGTGACCACCGGGGGCCGTTCGACCAGCTCCGTCTCGGGATCGGCGAAGACGGGCTCGGTGACCGGCTCGTCCTCGGAGTGGACGACCTCCACCTCCTTGCCAAGCTCGGCTGCCAGGACCTGGACTGACTCGTCCGACAGGGTCTGCGTGAGCGTCTTCATCTCGCCCAGGGCCATCAGCTGCTTCATCACTTCAGGCACGGGCACATCGAGGTACTCGGCGACATCCTTCACCGTCGAGCCGGAGTTGATCCGGATCGCCGTAGGCTCGGCCAGCGCGGCGGCCGAGGTCGACGGCCGGGACTCGGCTTCCTCGTCATAGACGCCCCGCCGGCGGCGGCCACGGCGTTGGCGACGGGGTGGCTGCGTCGGCGGCGGCGCGCCACCGCCCGGTGAGCGGCGCGATGCCTGGGAGTCGATCACCACTCGGCGCCTACCGCCCGCGGCGCCGGGCGCGCGTTCGCCCTGAAGCGAGTCGCGGGTCGGTCGCTTGTGCTGCGGCTGTGCGCTGGCGGGTGGCCCGCCGGGGGCGTTCTGGGCACCGTCGGCGCCTCCCTGGGAACGAGACGCCGCGGCTCCGGCGCTCGGCGGCTCACGCGCCGGCCGCTCGCGCGGCGGCGCAGCAGGCCGCTCGGTGCCCTCGGACTGCAGCTGGGCCTGATCCTCCCCGCGCGCGGTCTGCGGCTCGCGCCCAGTCCGAGGCTCGCCCTGCGCCCGCTTGGGCGCCGACGGCGCGGCGTCCTTGGGCGGCGGCGGGGCGTCGTGCTTGGCTGCCGGCGGCGCGGCATCGTTGGGCGCCGCTCCGTCACCGTTTCCTAGCAGTTGCGAGGCGACGGATTCATCGACGCTCGACGAGACGGCCTTGACTTCGACACCTGCTGCTCGCAGCCGCGCTAGCAGCTCTTTGGGGGCGATGCCCCGCTCCTTGGCGATCTCGTGCACGCGCTTGTTCATCTAGTAAGAAAGTCTAGGACGCGTTTTCCTGTGGTTCCGGTGCGCCGGCTTCGACCTGCTCAGGCAGCTCGGCCTGGTCCGCTCCCGCCGCCTCGACCTGGTCTGAGTCCTTGCCCTCGAGCGCCTGATGGGCGGGCAGCCCGCAGTAGCGGGAGCTGGACAGGGCGGCGTTGGGGCACCGACGCCCGTTGGCCAGAATCGCGTGACAGCGGCCGCCGTCCTCTGCCTCCTCGTATCCGTGCTCTGCCTCTTCGGCGGCGAACTCGGTCTCCGAGCGGATGTCGATGCGCCAGCCCGTCAGCCGCGCCGCGAGCCGCGCATTCTGGCCTTCACGCCCGATCGCCAGCGACAACTGGTCATCGGGGACGATCACGGTGGCCTGCTTGCCGGCGTCGTCCACCAGCACCTCCCGCACGCGCGCCGGAGACAGGGCCTTGGCCACGAACCTAGCCGGCTCGTCGTTATAGGGGATGATGTCGATCTTCTCGCCGCGCAGCTCGGAGACGACCATCCGCACCCGCGACCCCCGCGGCCCAACGCAGGCTCCGACCGGATCGACGCCGTCGACGTGCGATACGACGGCGATCTTGGAACGGTAGCCGGGCTCCCGCGCGACCCCGGTGATCTCGACCAACCCGTCGGCGATCTCCGGAACCTCGAGCTCGAACAGCTGCTTGATCAGCTCGGGATCCCGCCTGGAAACGATGATGCTCGGCCCCTTTGTCGAGTTCGAGACATCCTTGATCACCGCCTTGATGCGCTGGGAGTGGTCGTAGCGCTCGCCGTCGACCTGCTCTGATTTGGGCAGCAGCGCCTCGACGCGCTCGCGCAGTTGGACCAGCGTGTAGCGCGAGTCCGACTGTTGAACGATCCCGGTGATTAGCTCGCCCACGCGGTCGCGGTACTCCTCAAACATCATGTCGCGCTCGGCCTCTCGGATGCGCTGCAGAATCACCTGCTTGGCGGTCTGCGCCGCGATCCGACCGAAGTCGTGCGGGGTCACATCTTCGATCTCGATCTGATCCTCATACTGCTTGAGCTTCTCTGGATCGAGCTCCGGCTCCGGCGGCTCGCGCATCTCGCCTGTCTCCGGGTCGACGGTGGGCTCCTGGTCGACCGTCGCGTCGAGGAGCAGCTGAGGCTCCAGCTCCGGCGGAACCTTAAGCTCCCAGACGATGAAATCGGCCGAGTCCCGGTCCATCTCAACCTTCGCGTAGCGGGCCGATCCTGGCGTCTTCTTGTAGGCCGACAGCAGCGCGTCTTCAAGCGCCTCCATCAGCTTCTCTGACGAAATGTTCTTCTCAGCGGCGAGGCCCCGTACCGCCTCCACGATCTCCTTGGACATTCGGTCAGTCTCCCGGGACTAGGTTGGAGCGAACGATCTGCTCGTAGGGAATCGTCACGACGCCGTCCGAGGCGGCGATCGTAACCTCGCGATCTGAGGCGCCGACGAGCTCGCCGGTCACGCTCTTGCGGGCGCCGCACGCGTCACGCAGCCGGACGCGAGCGTGACGCCCGAGAAATCGGCTGAAATGCTGCGGCTTGGTCAGCGGCCGGTCCTGGCCGGGCGAGGAAACCTCGAGCGCGTAGCGGTCGCGGTATTCGTTCAGCTGCGCGGAAACACGCTCACAGACTCCGAGCGTGACGCCGTCCGGATGGTCGATGAACACGCGCAGGGTCGATCCCGAGACCACTTCCGCCAGCAGCAGCTCTACGTCTGGCTCATTCTGGGCAAGCAACTGTTCTATCTCTGGCTGGAGTGCACTCACGATCTCCTCCGGCAAAACTCATAAAAAAAGTGGGCAAGCGCCCACTCTCGGAACTACCGCCGGGAAGGCCCGGCGCCAAAAGCTGTCTTTCGAGGGTAGCACCGTGTGCGCGCCGTGCCAACCTCGCGTCGCTGCCCTCAGCCCGGCGGCGTCACTGCCCGCGCGGAGCCTCAGCCGGGGCGGCGTCACTGCCCGCGCGGAGCCTCAGCCGGGGCGGCGTCACTGCCCGGGCGCAGCCTCAGCCGGGGCGGCGTCACTGCCCCCGCGCAGCCTCAGCCGGGGGGCGTCACTGCCCGGGCGCAGCCGCGGCGCGGACCCTAGCCCAGTCCCTGTAGAGGCGGTAGTCGCGTCGGCCGGGCTGCATACACGCCGCCAGAGCCAGCGGACGTCGGGCTTCGGCGTGTCTGCCCAGCAGCTGCAGCGAGCGGCCTAAGCAGAAAAGCGCGTAGTCGTTGGTCGGGGCGTGATCGACGACGGCCTGGAACTCTTGCGAAGCCTGCTCGTAGCGTTGGGCGCCGAACAGCGCGCGGCCAAGCGCCTCGCGGATCGACGTCTTGTCCGGCGCCAGGTCGCGCGCCCGCGACAGCGGGATCGCCGCCTGATGGTTGTGCCCCGCCTCGAGCAGTTCGGTCCCCCGGATGAAGAGCTCGTAGACGTCGTCCATGCCCCAAGTTTAGGACCGCTCGGAAGGGAACCTCGGTCGCGGCGGTAGAGCCCACCAGGCCCGAAGCCATCCGCTGAGGCCAAGATCGGCCGCCAGCTGGCGGCGCAGCGCCCGCCGGCCGCGGCGGCAGGGCAGCGTTTGGCCACCGGCGAAGCGCGCCATCCGCAGCGCTCGCACGTATCGCTCCGCGTCCGGCGAGAAGCGCAGACGTCGCTCGAGCGAGGCCAACGTGGCCCCACCCGGCAGCGGCCTGCCACAGCGCGAGTGCGCGCGTTCGAGCTCGGCCACTAGCCGCTCGGCGCTGGCCGGCGCCGCTCGCCGCCGCGCGATGACCGCCCCTGCGCAGAGCGCCAGCAGCACGGCCAGCACGCCGATCAGGAGCGCCGCTCCCGGACCCCCGTGGTGGGTGGTGGAAGTCTTTGCCGCCGGTCCCGAACCGATGCCGTGGGAACCGGGCACCGCGGGCTGGCTGCTGCCGCTGAGCCCCGCGTTTGCCAGCAGCGACGTCCCGCCGCCCGGCGTGGCCGCCGTCGCAGGGGTGGGGTCGAAGCGGACCCATCCCCAGTAGGGAAACCAGACTTCGACCCAAGCGTGCGCGTCGAGGTCTGAGACCACGTACTGGTGCGTTGTCGCGTTGTAGCGCCCAGTGGTGAAGCCTGTGACGACGCGTGCCGGGACGCCCCCCATCCGCACCAGCAGCGCCATGGCGCCGGCGAACTGTTGGCAGTATCCGCGCTTGCTGGAGAACAGGAAGCTCTCGAGTGGATACGGGCTGCTCGGCGGGTTCTGGTCGTAGCGGAAGCCGTTGGCGCTCGAGAGGTATCGCTCGATGCTCTGTACGAACGCGTACGGAGTCCCCGCGCTGGCCGCCAGGCGGGTGGCGAGCCGGTAGGCAGGGACGTACGGCGAGTCCGCGAGCAGTCGCAGGCCGCTCAGGCTGTAGGGACCGACGACATTGGCGATCGGAGCGCCGGAGTGAAACGGCGCGAATTTCACCTCCGGCCGCGTGGCCGCGAAGCTGCCGACCGGCAGCTGCAGCGTCAGCTCGTCCGCGGCGCCGCCGGATGGATAGCGGTCGCCGGCAGCCCGGAGCTCGGCGGCCGTCGGCCGCGGCGAGTAAGTCGACACCGTGTAGCTGTCGCCCGGGCCGAGCGGTGCACCAGCCGTCCAGGTGCCGGGACTCACCCCCGGGACTGCCCCTTCGCCGATGTGGTCGGGTGGCGCGGCAAAACCGGCGGTGATCACTTCGGGGGTCTGCATCGCGCGGATCGTGACCTCGAGCCTCTGCGTGAAGATCCTCATCGCCGCGGGGGCGGGCGCGGGCAGTTGGGAGCCGATGATGCCGGAGCCCTGCGTCCAGCCGAGGCCATTGAACAGGTCAAGGTTCTCGGCTTTCCAGTAGTCGGGGTGCGCCGCCCTGACATCGAGCACCTCACGGCCGTGCTGCGGCCAGTTGAGCGGCCCGTAGCTCTGGGCCCAATCGAAGCTCTCGACATGGGCCGGCGTGAGCGAGCCGGCCAGACCCTGGTAGTTGACCCACGGTCGGTGCTGATCGAGTTTCGGCGCCAGTGCCACCGCGCACACTCCGGCCAGGCCCACGACGGCTACGGCTCCCGCCGCGTGATGGCGGACCGTGCGCTCGCTCCACATGAACGCCGCGATCAGGCAGAACAGCACGAGCCCCTGCAGGTAGGGGAGCTGCGGCCGGGCGAGTGTGGAGGGCACGATCGCCAGCGCGATCAGCGGCAGCGCCGCCGCCGCGCGCCGGACGTCGCTCAGCGTTTGCGGCGAGAAGGCCAGCAGCAGCGCGCCGTCCAAGAGCAGCACGCCGGCCCCGAGCACGATCACCAGCCTGACCCAGGGATCGATGCCGACGTAGGGAACGAGCACTCCCGGCAGCCCCGCCAGGGCCTGTCCGATTCCCTGTGAGATCAGCGCGACCCGCAGTCGGAACAGCCAGCCGATCGGCACTCCGCTGATCGCCAGCATCGCCGCTACTGCCGCCAGTGCCAGCACGACCGCCAGCGGGCGGCTGCGCCTGTCGAGCTTCGCCCCGCCGCCGGCGACGAGCGCCGCCAGGGCCAGCAGGCCCAGTAGCCGCAGACCGGGGACGGGATGCAAGAGCGTCGCCCAGCGCAGTACGCCGTAGAGCCCGAGCGCGGCGAACGTCAGCAAGCGCGCCAGCGGCCTCTCGCCGGCCCTCGCTCGCTCTAGCCGGGAGTGGGACCGCGAGCCGCCACCGCCCAACTTCCGTCCGCCGGCGTGAACCGCGATCTCGACGCTCATCTCCGCCGCGCTCCCCTCACACGGCCGCCCGCGGTCCCGAGACCGCGTCAGCGCGCGGCCCGAAGTCGGACCGCCGGCCCGCGCCGACGCTGAAGGCAATGCAGCCGCTGACGGCGAAGCTCGTCCTCCCCGGGCCGCGAGGAGCGAGCGCAGCGGGGAGCACCAGCACGGCCCGGCCCGCCCCCAACGTCTCCCTGGCCTGGGCCGGCGGCAGGCGATCGAGTCGCTGCGCCGTCACGTAGAACAGCGCCCCGAGCGCCGCCCGCAGCCCGGAGGGCGATGGTGCCCGGGCGTCCGGGCCCGCTTCCACGAGCGCCAGCTTGGCGCGGGCCGCGGGCCAGGAGGCCAGGTCCGGGTCCACCTCGAGCCCTCGCCTTGCGCCCGGCAACAGCAGGCGGCAGCCGCCGCCGCGGCCGAGTTCGAGCGTCAGCGAGGCGGCGGCCCGGACCGCGGCATCCAGGTGCTCCTCGGCGGGCATCCCACGCGCATCCAGCACGATCAGCGGCAGGCTGTCGCCGTCGACGCGCAGCCGGCGCTCCAGCAGCCCGGCGCCGCGCGCCAGGGCCGGCCAATGAATCCGCGAAGCGGGGGTGCCGCGCCGGTAGGGCCTCAGCCCGTCGACCTCGACGGCGGCGAGCAGATCGGCCCTGGCCCTCGATGCGGCTCCTTCGGTGGGCTCTGAGCCCGGCCGCGACCACTGCACCGGTTCGGTCTGGGGCAGCACCAGCACATCCTGCCGAAGGCCCGAGCCATTCGCCGTGCAGCGCGCGAGCTCCAGCGGGTCGCGCACCACCAGGGCCGGCGGCGGCAGCCGCCGTCGGCCGCGGCGCTCGAAGCGCGCCAGCACGCGGATCGTCGCCCGACGCCCGGAGGGAACCCGGATGGGCTCGCCGGCCAGCGGCTCTGAGACCTCGCCGCCGGGGAGGCGGAGCGGCCCGGTGCGCAGCGAAAGGGTCGCTTCCAGCGGCTCTCCTTCGACCACCCGCTCCTGCTCCAGGCGCCGCTCGATCGACGCACCGCGCGCAGTCAGCCACACCCAGGCGGGAGCCACCACGCCGAGCAGCACGAACGCCACCCCGGGCACGAACAGCGGGGCGGCGTCGAAGATCAGCGCCACGACGATCACTGCCAGGCCGGCCGCCGCCGAGGCGGCTGCTCTGCGCAGCTCGATCACAGCGCCCGGACCGCGGCCACTGCGTCGGTGATCACGTCGCGCGCGGCGCCGCGCGGGCATTCGGGGGCCAGCACCAGCCGGTGGGCCAGGACCGGCTCGGCCAGCGCCTGTACGTCGTCGGGCAGGGCGTGGTCGCGGCCGAGCATCATCGCTCGGGCCTTGGCCGCCCGCAGCAGCATCAGCCCCGCGCGGGGGCTCGCGCCGAGATCGACGCGGGGGTCCTCGCGCGTACGCCACAGCAGCCGCACGATGTAGTCGCGCAGCGGCTCGGCAGCCCGCACGCGTGTCGCCGCGTCCTGCGCCGCCAGCACCTCGGCCGCGCCGACCACCGGCTCGAGCGTCGCCACGCGGTCGCCACTCTCGTGGTCGGCGAGCATTCCGGCCTCGTCCCGTGGAGCGGGGTAGCCGAGCGACACCCGGACCATGAAGCGGTCGACCTGCGCCTCCGGCAGCGGGTATGTCCCCTCGTACTCGATCGGGTTCTGCGTGGCCAGCACGATGAACGGGCGGGCCAGCTCGTGGGTCTGCACATCGACGGTCACGCAGCGCTCCTGCATACACTCGAGCAGCCCGGACTGGGTCTTCGGCGAGGCCCGGTTGATCTCATCCACCAGAACGACGTTGGCAAACACCGGCCCCGGGCGGAACTCGAACCGCTGCTCGCGCTGGTCATAGACGTTCGAGCCCACTACGTCCGCCGGGAGCAGGTCCGCCGTGCACTGGATGCGCGCGAACTGCGAGTCGACCGAGCGCGCGAGCGCGCGCGCAAGCGCGGTCTTGCCCACGCCCGGGTAGTCCTCGACCAGTACGTGCCCCTCGGCCAGCAGCGCGATCAAGACGTGCTCCAGCGTCTGCCGGCGCACTTGCACGGCGCGCGCGACGTTGTCGGCCAGCCGCCGCGCTACGGCCGCGAAGGCCTCACACTCGTGCGGTGCGACGGGAGCCTGCTCCGATGGCTCCATCGCTCTGCCCTCCTGCGCCCGAACCGCCGTCCGGCTCCGGCCGCGCCGGGAGCATACGCTCAACCTCGTCCAGCACTACGCCCGCCACCTGGCGCTTGCTCGCGCGCGGGACGCAGCGCCTGCCCCCGCCGGCAGTGAGGATCGTGACCTCGTTCTCGCCGGAGTCGAAACCAACACCGGGCTGGGAGACGTCGTTGACCACCACCGCATCCAGTCGCTTGCGCTCGAGCTTCTCACTCCCGTAGTCGACGGCGCCCGCGCCGTGCTCGGCGGCGAAACCGACCAGCACCTGATCGGGCCGCTTGCGCGAGGCGAGTGAGGAGATCACGTCTTCGGTCAGCTCGAGCTCGAGTGGCGGGGGCGCCGAGGGGGGGCTCGTCTTCTTCAGCTTGCTCTGGTGCGGGGCGGCGGGGCGGAAGTCAGCGACGGCCGCGGCCATAAGCAGCACGTCGCAGCTGGGAAAGTAGTGCTCGCACGCGGCGGCCAGCTGCGCGGCGGTCTCGACGGCGGCGAGCTCCACGCCCGGCGGCGCCGCCAGGTTGCTGTTGGCCGCGACCAGCGTTACCTCCGCGCCCCTGACGGACGCCTCCGCGGCCAGCGCGAAGCCCATCCGCCCGGAGGAGCGGTTGCCGATGAACCGCACGCTGTCGATCGGCTCGCGTGTGCCGCCGGCGGTCACGAGCACTCGCCGGCCGGCGAGTGAGCTCGAGGGGCCCTGGCCAGCCAGCAGCGCCTCGCACGCCGCCAGTAGCTCGGGCGGCTCCGCAAGCCTGCCGACGCCGTGCTCGCCGTGGGAGGCGAGCTCTCCCTCGCCGGGTGGGACCAGCGCCACACCCCTCTCCGACAGCGTCGCCAGGTTGGCCTGCGTCGCCGCGTGCGCGTACATGCGGTCGTTCATCGCCGGCGCGACGACCACCGGGCAGTCGGCGGCTAGCGCTGCCGCCGTCAGCAGGTTGTCCGCGTGCCCGTGGGCCAGCTTGGCGATCGTGTTCGCGCTGGCAGGGGCGATCAGGTACACCTCAGCGCGCTCGGCGAGCGCCAGATGGCTGATCGGCGCCCTGTCCGGCAGCGGCTCGCCGGGGTAGACGCCGCGCAGCGGATCGGGGGCGAACTGGTCGATGAGCACCGGCCCGCCGGTGATGGCCTCGAACGAAGCGGTGCCGATGAAGCGCACGCTGCTCGGCGTCTGGATGACGCGCACGGCGTGGCCCTGCATGACCGCCAGCCGTGCCGCCTGGAGCGCTTTATAGGCCGCGATCCCGCCGCTGACACCGACGAGCAACCGCGCCACGACCGGGGCCTACCTGTAGTTGTACTTCAGCTTGCCCTGGGCGACTTCCTCGAGCGCGATCGTCAGGTAGTTCTTCGAGTGTGTCTCGACCATCGGCGGGGGGAACTCGTCGAAAGTGCCCTCGCCCAGGTTGTGGTAGTAGGAGTTGATCTGGCGCGCGCGCTTGGCGGCCACGATCACGCTGGCATAGTCGGAGTCGACATGCTCGAGCAGCTTGTCGATACGGGGAGAAATCAAGGCTTGACGCGTCCTTTGCGGTCGGGGCTAGGAAGATTAGCGAGCGCCTGCTGGACGATCTCCACCAGCTCCTCCGTCGCCTGCTCGAGACGGTCGTTGACAACCACGTGGCGAAACTCAGGCTGGGCCTCGAGCTCGCGCTCCGCGGTGCGCATCCGCGCCTCCACGGCCTCGGGACTGTCGGTGCCGCGGCCGATGAGCCGAGCGCGCAGCGCTTCGCGCGACGGCGGCGCGATGAACACCGCTTCGGCATCCGGGATCGCGGCCCGGAGCAGACGCGCTCCCTGGACGTCGATTTCCAGTACGACCGCGGTGCCCTCGCTCACCCGCCGCTCCAGCTCGGATCTGAGCGTCCCATAGCGGTGGCCAGAGTATTCGGCGTGCTCGACGAAGTCCCCGTTGGCCAGCCGGCGTTCGAACTCCTCCTCGCTCAGGAAGTGGTACTCGACGCCGTCGCGCTCGCCGGGTCTGGGGCGCCGGGTGGTGGCCGAGACCGAGAGCTCGAGCCCGGGCATGCGTTCCAGCAATCCGCGGATCAGCGTGCCCTTACCGACGCCCGAGGGCCCGGTGACGACCAGCACTAACGCCGGCGCATCAGCTCGACGAGCTCGGTCCGCTGGCGCTGCGAGAGTCCGCCGATCGTCTTGCTCGGGGAGATCCGGCACTGAGAGAGGATCTTGTTGACCTTCACGCGGCCGTACTTCGGCACCGCGAGCAGCAGGTCAAAGACCTTGGCCGTCTCGAGGTACTCGGGCGGCTGGAGCAGCAGCTCGTGGATCGGCTGGCGGCCGGCCTTCAGATCGCGCTTCAGCTGGGCCCGGCGGCTGCGGATGTCGTTGGCGCGCTGGAGCGCCTCCATGCGCTGGACGAGAGAGCGTTCTGGCGCAGCGATGGGCTTCGGCAGCGATTCACTGACCGGCGGCATGGGCGGCGACTATACCTCTTGAGGCCGGTCGATCAAGGCCAAATCGGGCAATTTGACTAGACCTCATCCTGAGGTCGAGCATTGTCGAGCGTAGTTTCGGGAATGGACGTCGTTTGCAGGAGTTTTCGCTTTGCATATGGCAGTTGTTGATGTAACGATCTCGAAAACCGCCCCGATGCTCACGTTTTCGGCCTCAGCGCCGCTGTTTGCTCCTCCAACTCGAGCTCGACGGCGACCTTGAGCCCCGCCGCCGGATCGCGAAAGCTCTCGGTCCCTACGGCGACCAAATCTGCGCCGGCGCTCAGCAGATCAAGCGCGTCGCGGCCCCGCTGGACGCCCCCGATGCCTACGATCGGGATGTTTACGGCGCCGCGGACGGCGTGAACCTGGGCCAGGGCCACCGCCCGCACCGCCGGTCCGGAGACGCCGCCGGTGACGCCACCCAGCCACGGCCTCGCCCTGCGTGGATCGAACGCCATGCCCCGGATCGTGTTGATCAGCGACAGAGCGCTCGCGCCGGCCTGCTCCGCCGCGCGTGCGACGGTGGCGACGTCGCTTGCGTTTGGCGTCAACTTGACGATCAAGGGCTTGCTCGTCAGCGGCACGACGCGCTCCAGCAGACCGGCGAGCTCCGCGGGATCGGATCCGAACTCCAGGCCGGTGGCCACGTTCGGACATGAGACGTTCAGCTCGAGGGCCGAGACCTCGCGGCGAGGCGCCAAGGCGCTCACGAGCTGGCTCACCTCCTCGTGCGATGAGCCCATGACGTTGACGATCAGTGGCACCGGCAGCACGGCCAGTTCCGGCAGGTCACGCTCAACGAAGCCCTCGAGCCCCTTGTTCGGCAGCCCGATCGAGTTGATCAGCCCCCCGGCGAGCTCCCACAGTCGCGGCGGGGGATTACCCGCCCGCGGCCGAGCGTTACTGTCTTCGTCACGTAGGCAGCAAACGGGAAGCGCTCGATCAGCTGCTCGCCGAACGCCAACCGCGCGGCGATCGCGTCGAACGTGCCCGAGGCGTTGATGATCCGCCCCCGCAGCTCTAGACCGCAGAAGTCGACGCTCACTCCTGCACCGTCTCGAGCTCGGCGGCGTCCAGCACGGGGCCGTCCACGCAGAGCCGCACGTATCCCGAACGGGTGGCAACCACGCAGCCAAAGCAGGCCCCGAACCCACAGGCCATCCCGGACTCGAGCGCGAGCTGTGCGGGCAGCGCTCTGGCCGCGCACAGGGCCCGCACGGCCTCGAGCATTGCCGGCGGTCCGCAGGCATACACCTCGACGTGGCTGTCGCGTTCGAGCTCCTCGCGCAGGAGGTCGGTGACCAGGCCGCGCTGGCCCGCGCCGCCGTCCTCTGTCGCCACGCGAGGGCGCGCCAGAAGAGCCGCCGCGCGCGCGTAGGAGGCGTTGCGAAAGCCGAGCAACGCCAAGGCTTCGTCGCCCAGCTGGTCCTGCCAGATGGCGAGCGGAGCGACGCCCACGCCGCCGCCGGCGAGCAGCGGCCGACGGCCCTCGCGCGCCGGGCGAAAGCCACTGCCCAACGGCCCGACGATGAAAAGCTCCTCTCCCTGTCCCAGCTCGGACAGTCTTTGTGTCCCCGGACCGACGTCGTCGAGCAGGAACTGGAGCTCGCCGCCGAGCGCCCGCAGCACGCTGAACGCACGCGGCAGGAAGGGACGCTCCCCCTCTCCCCCACCCCAGCGACTTGCGGCCTGGAGCATGTAGAACTGACCCGGCTGCGGACGGGGACCGGCGCGATCTTCGCAACGCAACACCACGTAGGGACCGAACCGCTCGCGAGCGGTGATCGCCGCAGCGCGCCGCCCGAACGGTGCCAGCTGTCGCTCGCCGGAGGCCGCGGGCGCCTCAAGCACCGGCTGGAGCCGTCCCGGCGGCGCCGGCAGGCGTCCGGTCGTGGATTTCCTGCAGCGAGACCACGTCGGGCTCGCCCCGCCGCGCGGCGGCGATGGCCCGCGCGGCGGCCATTCCCCCCGCCATCGTCGTGATGCATGGAATCCGCCGGGCCACCGCTGCCGAGCGGATCTCCCACCCGTCGGCGCGGGCACCGGTGCCGACGGGGGTGTTGATGACCAGCTCGACCGCGCCGCGCTCGATCCAGTCGACCACATGCGGCGAGCCCTCGCCGAGCTTGTTGATCGTCTCCGCCGGGATGCCCATCTTGCGGATCGCCTGCGCGGTGCCGCGGGTGGCGATGATCTTGAAGCCGAGGTCATGGAGCATGCTGGCCACGCCGGTCGCCGCGGGCTTGTCGCCATCCGCGACGGTGATGAACACGGTGCCCGAGAGCGGCAGCTTCGAGCCGGCGGCGGCCTGCGCCTTGGCAAACGCCGTGGGGAAATCGGCAGCGATGCCCATCACCTCGCCCGTCGAGCGCATCTCCGGCCCGAGCAGCGAGTCGGCGCCCGCGAAGCGGTCGAACGGCAACACGACCTCCTTCACGCACACGTGCGCCTCGCTTCGCTCCCGCTCCCCCTGCAGCGGCAACTCGAGCTCCGAGATGCTTGCTCCCAGCATCAGCCGGCAGGCCAGCTTGGCGATCGGCATCCCGACTGCCTTGGATACGAACGGGACTGTGCGCGACGCGCGGGGATTGGCCTCCAGCACGTACAGGCTGTCGCCGTGGATCGCGAACTGCACGTTCAGCAGACCGACCACCCCGAGCGCCAGCGCGATTCCCTCGGTCTGGGAGCGGATCTGCCCGAGCATCTCCTCGCCGATAGCGTGCGGCGGCAGTACGCACGCCGAGTCGCCGGAGTGGATCCCAGCCTCCTCGACGTGTTGCATGATGCCGGCGATCCACACCTCGCGGCCGTCGCACAGGGCGTCGACATCGACCTCGATCGAGTCCTCGAGGAAGCGGTCCAGGTAGATCGCGCGGCCGGGCTCGGTCTGCACCCGGTGCAGATATTCGCCCAGACCGGCCTGGTCGTAGACGATCTCCATCGCCCGCCCGCCGAGCACGTAGCTGGGCCTGACCAGCAGCGGGAAGCCAACCTCGGCCGCTCGCGCAAGCGCCTCGCCAGCCGAGCGCGCGGCGGCATAGGGCGGCGCCTGATAGCCCAGGCTGTCGAGCAGCTGACCGAAGCGGGAGCGCTCCTCGGCCAGGTCGATCGATTCGATCCCGGTCCCCAGGATCTTGACGCCCGCCCCGTGCAGGCCGGCGGCCAGCTTCAGCGGCGTCTGTCCGCCGAACTGCACCACGACCCCCTCCAGCCGCCGCTCGGCCCGGCACACGCCAAGCACGTCCTCGAGCGTCAGCGGCTCGAAATACAGCCGGTCCGACGTGTCGTAGTCGGTGGAGACGGTCTCTGGGTTGCAGTTGATCATCACCGCCTCGCGTCCCGCCTCCCTGACGGTCTGGGCGGCGTGAACGCAGCAGTAGTCGAACTCGATGCCTTGCCCGATCCGGTTCGGCCCTGAGCCGAGGATCACGACGCTGGGACGTCCCGAGCCGCCGTCAAGCTCATCGTCCGCCGGCCCGCGTTCCCAGGCCGAGTAGAAGTACGGCGTGCGGGCAGCGAACTCCGCGGCGCACGTATCGACGGACTTGTAGGTCCGCTGGCCGGCGAACGCTGAATCGATCCCACCGGCCCCGGCGACCAGCTCGGCCAGCTCGTTCAAGAACCAGCGGTCGATCGCCGTCAGCGCGTGGACCTCCTCCACCGCCGCGCCGCGCCGCAGCGCCTCCAGCACGCGGTCAAAGCGCTCTGCCCCGGGGCGAACCAGCGAGCGCATCAGCTCGCCCCGATCCTCGGGAAAACTCGGCTTTGAATCGAGCTCGCGGGAGCGCAGCGCCTTGGCGAACGCCTGCTTGAACGTGCGCCCGATGGCCATTGCCTCGCCGACCGACTTCATGTGCGTGGTCAGGCCGGGCTCGGCGCCCGGGAACTTCTCGAACGCGAACCGCGGCCATTTCACGACGCAGTAGTCGATCGCCGGCTCGAAGCTGGCGGGCGTGGCCTTGGTGATGTCGTTGGGGATTTCCTGGAGCGTGTAGCCCACGGCCAGCCGCGCGGCGATCTTGGCGATCGGAAAGCCGGTCGCCTTGCTGGCCAGCGCGCTCGAGCGCGACACCCGCGGGTTCATCTCGATCACGACGATCTCGTCGGTCTGGGGGTTGACCGCGAATTGCACGTTGGAGCCACCGGTCTCGACTCCGACGGCCCGGATGACCGCGATCGCCTGGTCACGCAGGCGTTGGTACTGCCTGTCGGTGAGCGTCTGCTGCGGTGCCACGCAGACGCTGTCCCCGGTGTGGACGCCCATCGGGTCGAGGTTCTCGATCGAGCACACGATCACGACGTTGTCGGAGCGGTCGCGCATCACCTCGAGTTCGAACTCGCCCCATCCGAGGACGGACTCCTCGAGCAATACCTGATTAATCGGCGAAGCGCTCAAGCCGCGAGAAACGACGCGCTCGAGCTCCGCCTCGGATTCGACCACGCCGCCCCCGGTACCCCCCAGCGTAAAGGCCGGACGGACGATGAACGGCAGCCCGATGTCGTGCAGGGCGACGTGAGCCTCGGCGATGCTGTGGGCGATCGCCGAGCGCGGCACGCGTAGCCCGGACGCTGTCATCGTCTCCCGAAAGCGCTCGCGGTCCTCGGCGCGGTCGATCGCCTCGTAGTCGGCGCCGATCAGCTCGACGCCGTAGCGTTCGAGCACGCCCAGCTCGTGCAGCTCCTTGGACAAATTCAGCGCGGTCTGTCCCCCAAGCGTCGGCAGCAGCGCGTCGGGTCGTTCACGCTCGATCACCTGCGTGAGCGGGCCGGGCAGCAGCGGCTCGACGTAGGTGGTGGTGGCCACGTCGGGATCGGTCATGATCGTCGCGGGGTTGGAGTTGACGAGCACGACGTCGTAGCCCTCCTGCATCAGCACGCGGCAGGCCTGGGTGCCCGAGTAGTCGAACTCTGCCGCCTGGCCGATGATGATCGGCCCCGAGCCGATCAGCAGGATCTTGTGAAGGTCCCCCCTACGCGGCATCCGGCCCTCGATTTACCGAAAAATTGGGGGCCGGTCCCGCAGCAGCGGGACGGCCCCCTTTCATCTGCTCGATGAAGCGGTCGAACAGGTAGAGCGCGTCGTGTGGGCCGGGTCCCGCCTCGGGGTGGTACTGGACGGTGGCGCCCGGCACGTCGAGGAGCCGCAGCCCCTCGACCGTGCGGTCATAGAGGTTGATGTGGCTGAGCTCGGCGGCGCCGTAGTCGGTCTCCCAGCGCACGGCCTCGTCTCGCTCGATCGTCGTCTGGCCCGTGGGGCCGAGCACCGCGAAGCCGTGGTTCTGGGAGGTGATCTCCACGCGGCCGGTGATCAGGTCCTTCACGGGATGGTTTGCGCCATGGTGTCCGAACGGCAGCTTGTAGGTCTCGAGCCCCACGGCGCGGCAGAGCAGCTGGTGGCCCAGGCAGATGCCGTAGAGCGGGCGCTCGCCGACGAGCCGCCTGATGGTCTGAACGATGTAGTCGAGCGCCGCCGGGTCGCCGGGCCCGTTGGCCAGGAAGACCGCGTCCGGATCGTTCGCCAGCAGCTGCTCTGCGCTCGATCTGCAGGGGTGCAGCTCTACGGTGGCGCCCCGTTGGCGCAGATTGCGAATGATCGAGAGCTTGACTCCGGTGTCGATCATCGCGATCCGCGGCCCGCCCGCCGGCGCTCCCGGGGATGGCTCCAAGACCGTTCGCTCCGGCGCGGTGACCGTCCGCACCAGGTCGCGGCCGTCCATCGGGGGCTCCGAGCGGATCAGCTCGAGCGCCTCCTGCTCGGCGAGGTCGGCGCTGAAGACCCCGCCCCGCATCGCCCCGCGCTCGCGGATGTGTCGGACCAGGGCTCGGGTGTCGAGGTCGGAGATGGCCGGTACGCCGCAGTCGGCCAGCCAGGAAAGCCATCCCCGCTCGGCGCTCGGAGCGTCCTCGCGGTCGACGGCGGCGCGCATGATCGCGGCCCGGGCGTGGATCCGATCGGATTCCATCGCCTCGGCCGAGACGCCGTAGTTGCCGACCTGGGGAAAGGTGAATGCGAGCAGCTGGCCGGCGTAGCTGGGATCGGTCATCGCCTCCTGATAACCGGACATGGCGGTGGTGAACACGATCTCGCCCACGGCCGCCGGCCGTGGAGCTCCGCAGGCCAGGCCGTCAAAGCGCCTGCCGTCCTCGAGCAGGACGTACGCCGTCGCGAGGACGCTCATCGGGCTAGCGCGCTCGCCTCTCTCAGCAACGGCGCCCGGAACGCGACCGTCCCGGCCGCGACCGTAAGCACCACGCGGCCGTGGAGCGTACGGCCGTGAAAGCAGCAGTTCTCGGAGCGGCTGGCGTAGCCCCGGGCGCCGACCTCCCACTTGGCGCCCAAGTCGACGAGCACCACGTTGGCGGACTCGCCGGGGGCGATCCTCGGCGTGGGCAGCCCGAACAGCCCACCGCCGGCCGTCATCCGCTCGATCACCGTGGCCAGCTCGAGCTCGCCGGGCAGCACGAGCTCCGTGAACAGCGCCGCGAAGGCGGTCTCCAGGCCCGTGGTGCCCATCGGCGCCTGCTCGAACGGGACCTCTTTCTCGTGCCTGGCGTGGGGGGCGTGGTCGGTCGCCACGCAGTCGATCAGCCCGCTGCGCAGCGCCTCCACCAGGGCCCGGCGGTCGGACTCGGTCCGCAGCGGCGGGTTCATCTTGAAGCGGCTGTCGAGCGTTCGCACGAGGTCGTCGGTCAGCGTCAGGTGATGGGGCGTGGCCTCTGCGCTGACGCGGGCGCCGGCCCTCCTGGCCGCCTGCAGCGCCTCGATCGACTCCAGGGATGACAGGTGCTGGAAGTGAACTCGCGCATCCTCGTAGCGCGCCAGCGCCCCGTCGCGGGCGATCATCGTCGACTCAGAGAGCGGGGGGATGCCGGCCAGGCCGAGCCGCGCCGACACGGCGCCCTCGTGCATCACGCCGTCCCCGGACAGCGCCGGGTCCTCCTCGTGCAGCGCGATCATCCCTCCGGCCAGGCGCTGGTACTGAAGCGCCTTGCGCAGGATCCCGGCTGACACCAAGGGCCTGCCATCATCGGTGAAGCCGAGCGCGCCGGCGTCGCGGAGCTCCGCCATTTCCGTCAGCTCGCGGCCGTCCAGCCCGCGCGTGATCGCCGCCAGAAAGCCGACCGGCACCCGGGCCTGCGAGCGTGCGGCATCGGTCAACGAGCGCAGCACTGCCGCTTCGTCGACAACGGGCTCTGTGTTGGGCATCGCGATCAGCGCGCAGAAGCCGCCCGCGGCGGCGGCCGCCGTGCCGCTCGCGATGTCCTCCTTGTGCTCCTGACCGGGAGTCCTGAGATGGACGTGAGGGTCGACGAACGCCGGGAACACGTACTTGCCCTCGGCGTCGATCAACGCTCCGTCATCGGGGGCGCCTAGCGACCCGGGCGCCCCCAGCTCGGCAACGCGCCCGTCGCGGACCACGATGTCGCACTGCTCGTCAAGCTGGGCTCGGGGGTCGACCACGTGCGCGCCCCGGATCAGCAGCTCGGCCGGCTCGGCTTCGCGCATGAAGAGACCGCTCGCTTCGCTCGCTCCCGGGCTCACAGCTCCGCTCCTTGGAGTCTGAGCACAAGCGTACGAGCGGCTCCGCTGTTCGCCGACGTCACTCACGCCACCGCCTGCAGCACCGGGGATGGGACCAGCAGCTCGTAGAGGACGGCCATCCGCACCGCGATGCCCGCTTTGACCTGCTCGCCGATCAGCGCTTGCGGCGAGTCGATTGCGTCGGCGGACAGCTCGATGCCGCGGTTGACCGGACCAGGGTGCATCAGTAGCTGGCCGACGCGCAGCCGCGAGGCGCTGATCTGGTAGCGCTGCGCGTACTCCCGCAGCGAGGGCACGAACGACTCTTGCATTCGCTCGCGCTGCATGCGCAGCACGTAGACGACGTCCGCTTCGTGGAGGTTCTGAAGCGTGAACGTAGCCCGGCAGCCCAGCGCCTCGATCGCGCGCGGAATCAGCGTCGGCGGTCCGCAGACCGTGACTTCGGCGCCCATCCGCTGCAGGGCGAGGATGTTTGAGCGTGCCACCCGTGAGTGCAGCACATCGCCGACGATCCAGATCCGCGTGCCGTCGAGCGAGCCGAGTCGGCGGCGAAGCGTGAACGCATCGAGCAGCGCCTGGGTCGGATGCTCGTGCTTGCCGTCGCCGGCATTGATCACCGAAGCCGGCGTCCATCCGGCCACCAGCTGCGCCGCGCCGACGTGCGGCGAGCGGATCACGATCGCGGCGGGGTCATACGCCGACAGCGTCTGGATCGTGTCCTTGAGCGACTCTCCCTTGTCGACGCTCGAGCCGGCGGAGCGGACGCTGACCAGGTCCGCGCTGAGCCGCTTGGCGGCCAGCTCGAAGCTCGAGCTCGTGCGGGTGGATGCCTCGTAGAACAGGTTGACCACGGTCCGCCCGCGCAGCGCCGGCACCTTCTTGATCTCGCGTCCCGAGACCTCGGCGAACGACTCGGCACGATCGAGTATCCGCTCGATCCCGGCACGGCCCAGGTCGTCGATCGAGATCAGGTGCTTTCCCAGTTGACCGCTCATGCGCTCGTGCACTCCTCGGCGCTCACGCCGCCGCCCTCCTCGGCGCTCACGCCGCCGCCCTCCTCGGTCGCGCTGCCGGGCCGACCGTCACCTCGTCCACCCCGTCGATCTCCTCCACTCGGACGTTGACCCGCTGGTCCTGGGAGGTCGGCAGGTTCTTGCCCACGTAATCGGGGCGGATCGGCAGCTCGCGGTGGCCTCGGTCGACCAGCACGGCCAGCTGCACGCGCGCCGGACGGCCGTAGTCGAAGATCGCGTCGACCGCGGCCCGCACGGTGCGCCCGGTGTAGAGCACATCGTCGACGATCACGATCGTACGGCCGTCGATCTGGAACTGGAGGTGGGAGGAATGCACGATCGGCGCGCTCGGCCGGATCGCCAGATCGTCCCTGTAAAAGGAGATGTCGAGATCCCCAAGCGGCACGTTGAACTCGAGTAGCTCGCTGGTCAGCGCGTGAAGTCGCTGGGCGAGGATCGCGCCCCTCCGATGGATTCCGACGAGCGCGAGCGGACGATTGGGATTCTTCTCGACGATCTCGTGAGCGACCCGCACCAGCGTGCGGCGCATGTGATCGCGATCGAGGACGACCGTGGCGGCTTGCAACCGTTTCCTTCCTGGCCTCACGGGACCCGGTTAAAGGGGTTGACGCTTTGCAGCGTAGCAACGGCCCCGGCGGCCGCCGGCTGCCAGAACCCGACCCGCACCGCGCGTGCATGTGCGTCCGGCCCCCGAACCGGACACCGCCTCGAACCGGACACCGCCTCGAACCGGATACCGCCTCGAACCGGATACCGCCTCGAACCGGACACCTTTGACCCCACGCCGAGGTTTCCGACGAAGCGCTGTTCGTCATGTCGCTGTGCGGACACAGTGGAGCCGCCGTTGCGGCAGGGGGCTGAACGGGTCCGTGGTGTCCGGCAACTCACGGGGCTCGCAGCCGATAGAGCACCTGGTCCTGGTTATCGGCGATGAACCGGCGCTCGAAGGCGAACCCGCTCTTCTCCATCACCCGCCGCGAGGAACGGTTGTCGGGTCGTGTGTAGGCGATCAGGTCGGAGAGGGCCAGCGGCCCGAACGCCGCCTGCACCGCGGCGCGCGCCAGCTCGGTTGCGAGCCCCTGGCCCCAGCGCTCGGGAACGATCGCCCAGCCCGCCTCGACCTCGTCCTCCCCTGTCGCCCAGGTGTGCTGCAGGCCGCCGCGGCCCACGAGCGCCCCGCTTGAGCGGTCGCGAAGGAGCCACAGGCCGAAGCCGAAGTCCTCCCAGTGGCGGATTCTTGCGTCGAGACCGGCCAGTACGTCTGGATCACTGAGCGGCAGACCGGTGGGCGAGAGCGTCCGCGCCACGCGAGGGTCGCGCAGCAGGCACAGAACGTCACTCAGATCGTCAGGCTCGAGGCGCGTGGCGATCATGCGCGGCGTCTCGACTCGCTCCAGCGATCGCACACCGTTCGTGCGAGTGCGCTCCGGCCCGTTCAGTGCGCCTGCTCCGCGGCCAGCTGGGGCTCTGGGCGCCGTCCATCCCAGCGGACCAGCTCCGGCTCGCCGCGCTCGGGGAACGGGAGCTCGATCGTGTCGAAGTCAGCGGGAAGCTGGGTGCGAGGGAAAATCGCCCGGGCCTCGTCGCGGAGGACCGCTACCGGATACCGGGTGGAGAAATGAGTGAGGGCCAGCATCGCCACCTCTGCCTCGCGGGCGACGGTCGCTGCCTGCGCGGCGGTCGAGTGCCCTGTCTCGGCCGCTCGCTGGAGCTCCTCCTGGGCGAACGTCGCCTCGTGGATCAGCAGGTCGGAGCGGTGAGCGGCCACGCGCAGCGTCTCGCAGGGCGCGGTGTCACCGCTGATCACGAGCTTGCGTCCCGCGCGCGGCGCTCCCAGCACCTGCTGGGGTGAGACCCCGTTGACGGTCTCTCCCCGCTGGAGGCGGCCGAACTCGGGCCCGGGCGTGAGACCCAGCCGCATCGCCGCCTCGGGATCGAATACGCCCGGCCGCTCGTCTTCGAAGACCACGTAGCCCAGGGCGCTTGCGCGATGGGCCACGGGGAACGGAGCGATGGTGTAGCCGTCTCGCGGGAGCACGTCCCCCGGTTCGAGCTCCGCCAGCTCCAGCTCAAACCGCACACGGCCCGCGGCGCTTTGGGCGAGTGCCAGCAGCTCTCGCAGCCCGCGTGGACCGGCGATCCGCAGCGGCCGCTCGCGCCCGCGCAGGTCGAATGTCTTCAACATGCCGGGGAGGCCCAACCAATGGTCCGCGTGAAAGTGGGTCAGGAAGACCTCCGATAGCTCCGTGAGGCCGATTGAGCTGACCAACTGGCGCTGGGTGCCCTCGCCACAGTCGAACAGGATCCGCTCGCCACCGCGGCGCACGAGCAGCGCCGGAAGCCCGCGGCGGGCGGTGGGAACGGACCCGGCGGTGCCGGCGAAGAAGACCGAGAAATCCATGGCGCCAGTGTGTCACCGCACCGCCGCGGTAACCTGCGCTGAGCGAAAGCGCCCGTAGCTCAGGGGATAGAGCGCGCGCCTCCGGAGCGCGAGGCCGCAGGTTCGAATCCTGCCGGGCGCGTGGCCGGCCCGCTCCCGACGATCTGGGTGCGGGCGTTCACGCCACGTCCCCCGGGGCCCGCACCGTTTGACTGCCCCGGACCCGGGGAAGGCGAGGTGCAAGCAACCGTGACCGAGAAGCCCCCGACAGTGCGGCTGGAGCTGGACAGCCGACCTGAGTCACTAACGCTCGTACGAGGCATGCTTGCGGGCGTCGCCGATGCGCTTCTTTTGAGCGCCGAGCTCGTGGACGACTTGAAGACGGCGGTCAGCGAAGCGTCGAACAACGTGGTGCTGCATGCCTACGAGGACCGTATCGGCCCGTTGATCGTGGAGTTCGTCGTGGACCGGGACCGCATCGACGTCAGAGTGAAAGACCATGGCAGCGGGATCCATGGCGTGGCCGCGGCGAGAGAGCGGATGGCGGTAGGGATGGCCGTGATCAGCACGCTCAGCGACCGGGCCGAGTTCATCACGCTCCCTGAAGGCGGCACCGAGGTCCGGATGTCGTTCAGGGCCCAGATCCAAGGGGAGCCGCCGGGCAACGGCGAGGGTCTCGAGGAGGAGTGGCCCTCGGGGCTAAGCGGCGACGTGGTGGTGAAGCTCTCCTCCCAGGAGCTATTGGAAGGAATTCTGGGCCGGATCGCCCGGGCCGTCGCCGCCCGCGCCCACTTTTCGCTCGACCGCTACTCCGATCTCTACCCGGTCATAGACGCCATCGCCGATCACGCCAAGGCGGCGGCTTCGAGTCAGGGAATCGCCTTCTCCATCGCCGCTACGGAGCGGCGGATGGAACTAACGATTGGGAAGTTCCGCGACGGGAGCTCGAAGAAGCTCCGAGCCGAGGCCGCGGATTCATCCACGCTGGCGCTGCTGGCTGACGAGGTCACCGTGGAGCAAGACAACGACGGAGAGATGTTGCGCGTCGTGGTCGCCGACAAGCGCACTGACTGAGCGGCTCCCGCTACCTTCCTGGAGATGCGACTGGCCAGCGTCGACTGCGAAGATGCCGTCGACTTCGTGCGCGAGGTGTACGAGAGCCGGAGCCATGACGGCAGTTCAGTCGAGCATCCGCTCGCGGTGGCGCGTCTGCTGCGCGACGATGGGCAGCAGGCCAAGCTCGTGCTGGCCGGGCTACTTCACGACGTGCTCGAGGACACCGATGTCTCGGCCGCCGAGCTCCGAGAGCGGTTCGGGCCGGAGGTGACGGAGCTGGTGCAGGCGCTGACCCAGGATGACTCGATCGCCGCGCACCGCGCCCGCAAGTCAGCCCTGCGGCGGCAGGTCCTCGAGTATGGGCCCGACGCCGCGACCGTGGCTCTGGCAGACAAGGCGGTCAAGCTCGAAGGGCTTACAGAGCGCCCCAAGGAGCGCCGGCTCGAGCACTACAGGGAGACGCTCAGAGGGATCGAGGAGCGCTACGGGCAAAGCCGGCTGAGCGAACTGCTCCGCCGCCGCTTAGGGGCCATCGCCGGAAATACGGTTTGCCGTAGGGGTCGCTCAGAAGCGCAGTAGCGCCGCGATTCCTCCGAGCGGGCTGAGGTCCGGCGGCTCGACTAGGAATCGCTCCCGAGCCGGGTCGTGCCGCAGGCCGGAGTCGGTCCCGCGTGCGTGTTTTACCGAATGCCCAAGGGGGTAGTCGAGAATCTGGAGCTTAGGGACACAGGGAGGCAGAACATGCTCGGACGGAGAGCGGCAACGGCGGACGATCCCGCTGGAACTGCAGCGCCAGGAACGGCAGAGGCCGCAACGCCGGAGGACGCGGCCGCCCAGCGCCGCCCGGGCATGGCGGGCGCAGCGGGAGGCGTAGTGGCCGGTGCGGCGGTGGCCGGGACGCACGCCGTGGGAACGCTGTTTGTGACGGTCGCACGGCTGGTGCGTGCTGTGGCCGCACTGATCTTCTTGCTGATCGTGATCGCGATCGTGTTGCGCGACCTGAACGCCCACCAGTCAAACAGCATCGTTAAGGCGATTCACGACGGCGCCAACTTCTTCGCCAGCCCGTTCACCGGCCTGTTCAGCGTGCACGGGGCGAAGGCGGCGATCACGCTCAACTGGGGCATCGCCGCCGTCGTGTATCTGATCGTGGGCGCAATCATCGCCGCGATCATCGCCACCCCGGGCCATGGGCTCCGACGCGTCGGCCGCCGCCCGCGGCGGATCTAGGCGCAGCCGTTCTGGCAGCGGAACTAGGCGCCGCCGTTCTGGCGGAAGCGCTGTTGCGCCGCTTCGATCTCCTCCTGAGCGGCGTCGCGGTCACGCCAACCCTTGACCGTTGACTCCTTGCCGGGCTCGAGGTCCTTGTAGATCGCGAAGAAATGAGAGATCTCGTTGCGGAGCGTCTCGGGCAAGTCGTCGAGGCGCTGGAGCGAGTTCCACCCCGGGTCATCGCACGGAACGCACAAGACCTTGCTGTCGACGCCTTTCTCGTCCTCCATGTCGAACAGGCCGATGGGGTTGCAGAAGACGACGCAGCCGGGGAAAGTCGGCTCGGAGACGCAGATCAAGGCGTCGAGCGTGTCGCCGTCCAGCGACAGTGTCTGCGGGATATAGCCGTAGTCCGTCGGATACACGACCGAAGAGGACATGAATCGGTCCAGCTTGATCCCGCCCGCGTCCGGGTCGTACTCGTACTTGTTCCGCGAGCCCTTCGGTATTTCGACGACGCACTTGATCACGGCACTTGTTGCTTACCCACTATCAGAGTTAGATATTCCGCCGGGCAGCGGGCGATGCCTATGATTCCCCACCGCGCTTATCGGCGCCTCGGGGAAGCGAACGTCGCTGGAGCTCACGTGCAGACGGTCAGAGGACATTCGACGGCTGCTCTCTTTCACCGCCTCGGCCGGGCGGCCGACGCCGACGCGCGTGACCAGCTGGTGGCCCGGTTCCTGCCGCTCGCCCGGGGGCTCGCACGCCGCTACCACCGGGCCGGCGAGCCACTCGAGGACCTCGTCCAGGTGGCGAGCGTCGGCTTGCTGAAGGCGATAGATCGCTTCGATGTACGCCGCGGCGTGTCGTTCACCACCTACGCGGTGCCCACGATCACCGGCGAGCTCAAGCGCCACTTCCGAGACAACAGCTGGGCTTTACACGTCCCCCGTGGCACGCGCGAGCGGGCGCTGCAGGTCCACGCTCGCCTGCGTGAAGCGACCGAGCAGACCGGACAGCGCCCGGGCGTCGAGGAGCTGGCCGAACAACTGTCGCTATCCGCACAGGAGGTGGAGGACGCGCTCGGTGCGCTCCGGGCGTTCGATGCGGTCTCGCTCGACGGCCCGGCGTTCGTGCCCGGCGAGAACGGCTCGAAGTCGCGCTCGGAGACGGTCGGCTCGGTGGATCGCGGTCTGGAGCTGGCGGAGAGCCGCGTCACGCTGCACGCGGCTCTCGATCGGCTGCCGCTCCGCGATCGCCTGGTACTGCGGTTACGGTTCGTCGAGGACCTAACGCAGTCCGACATCGCCGCTCACATCGGCGTCTCCCAGATGCAGGTCTCGCGGATCCTGCGTCGGACGCTCGGGCGACTGCGCTCGACGCTCGAGCGCACGGTTCCAGCGTAGGGTTACGGCGTCAGGCGCCGGTGAGCCGTGAGCGCAGGAATCTGGCGTTGGCCGGCGCGTATGCGCGCCAGTCGTTGTTGAAGTATGCGTAAACGTCGTGGGAGCGCCGCCAGGCGGCGATCCGCTTGGCCCACTGCTCGAGCTCGGTCCTGGAGTAGTTGCCCGCACGCCCTCGCGCGCCGAAGTGGAAGCGGACGTAGCGCCAGGGGGCCGTGGCCTCGGTCGACTGAAACGGCCGGCGCGGATGATCCCCGATCGTAAGCGCCACCTGGTGTGCCCGTAGCGCGTCCATCACGGGCTTGACAAACCAGCTCTGATGGCGGAACTCGATCGTGTGCCGCCCGGCGGGGAGCGCCTGAAGCCACTCGTTCAGCCGCTGATCGTCGCGGTGGAACTGCTCGGGCAGTTGCCACAGGACCGGTCCCACGCGCCCGGCTTCGATCAGCGGCTCGAGGCGCTCATAGAAAAGCGCTATCCCCTCGCGAACTTCGGTCAGTCGCTTGACGTGGGTCAGATAGCGGCTGGCCTTGACCGCGAACGTGAACCCCTCGGGCGTCTGCGTCGCCCAAGCGGCCGTCGCCTTGCGCGTCGGCAACCGGTAGAACGTGGCGTTGACCTCGACGGTGTCGAAACGCTCCGCGTAGAGCTCAAGCCACCGCCGCCGTGGCTCGCGCTGCGGATAGAACGGGCCTCGCCAGTCGTCGTAGTTCCAACCGGAGCACCCGACGCGGACAGGCTTCATCTCGAGACTCCGGCTACCCGTCTGGGCGGCGGACCGTGCCTCAATGGCGGCGGGCCGTGCCTCGCGCGCTATGCCGCCTGGCCGGCGGGACCCGCGTGCAGCGCCATCTGCAGCACCTCGGCCAGGTGCATCGCGCTGCGCCTTGAGCCGTGCTCGATCTGGCAGCGGCAGCTGAAGCCGTCGGTCATCACCAAGGTGTGCTCCGATGCTTGGCGCACGGCGGGCAGAAGCACGCGCTCGCCGGCCTTCACCGACACGTCGTAGCGCTCGCCGGCCTCGTAGCCGAACGAACCCGCCAGCCCGCAGCAGCCGGTGTCAAGCACCTCGTAGTCAAGGCCCAGGCGGTCCAGGACCGCGCGGTCGCAATCGGTTTCGCTCGTGGCTCGCTGGTGGCAGTGGAAGTGAACGAGCGCCTTCGACTGGAGCCGGGGCATCTCCCAGCCGTCGCTCTGCTTGGCCAGCAGCTCGCCGAGCGTGTAGGTCTGTCGGGCCAGGCGCCTTGCGTCCTCGTCCGAGGGCAGCATGTTGACCAGCTCGTCGCGGAACACGGCGCCGCAGCTAGGCTCGAGCGCCACGACCGGCGTGCCGGCGTGGATCTCGTCGCGTAGGCCGTCGAGCGTGCGGCGGAGCAGGTGCCTGGCCAGCCGCAGCATGCCAAAGTCATAGAGCGGCCGCCCGCAGCACAGTGACTGCTGCGGAACTACGACATGGAATCCGGCCGCCTCCAGTACCTCGGTCGCCGCGATCGCCACCTGCGGATGGAAGTGATCGTTGAAAGTGTCCGGCCACAGGAGCACGCGCGGGCGCCCGGCGCCGTCCAGGCCGTCGGAGCGTTCCGCGAACCACCGCTTGAACGTCCGGGGCGCGAACGCCGGCAGCCGCCGCTCGGGCGCGATCCCTGCCAGCCGCTTGCCGAGCGCGGCGAACGGCTGGCGCTGGGTCAGGAGGTTCGCGAGCCTTGGAGCGCGCGCCGCCACCTCCGCCTCCCAGCGGATCAGGCCCAGCACGTAGGCCTGTCGGGGTCGGATGCGGCGCTCGTAGTAGTGGGAGAGAAACTCGGCCTTGTACGTCGCCATGTCAACGCGCACCGGGCACTCGTGCACACAGCCCTTGCAGGCCAGGCACAGGTCGAGCGCCTCCTTGACATCGTCGTTTCGCCAACCGCCCTCGAGCGGGGAGTCGCTGCGCATCATCTCGAACAGCAACCGGGCCCGGCCCCGCGTGGAGTGCTTCTCCTCAAGCGTCACCTGGTAGCTCGGACACATCACTGCGTTCTGGTCGCGGCAGGCGCCGACGCCGAAGCAGCGCTCGGCCGCGTTGGTGAAGCTGCCACGGTCGGCGGGGTATGCAAACGCAGTCTTCACCGCCCGGCTCGTGTAGGAGGGGTCCATCCGCAGGTGGGCGTCCAGCGGATCAGGGTCGACCACCTTGCCGGGATTCATCTTGAAGTCGGGGTCCCAGGCCGCCTTGAACTCTCTGAACGCCGCGACGATCTCGGGACCGAACATCTTTGGCAAGAGCTCGGCGCGGGATTGGCCGTCGCCGTGCTCCCCGGACAGCGAGCCGCCGTAGCTCGTCACGAGGTCAGCTGCGGCCTCCATGAAGTGGCGGTAGTTGCGCACGCCCGCGGCGGTCGAGAAGTCGAAGTCGATCCGCGTGTGCAGGCAGCCGTGGCCGACATGTCCGAAGTAGCTCGCCACGCGCAACCCGTGATCGGCGACGACGCGCTGGAAGTCACGCAGGTAGTCACCGGTCTTCTCCGGCGCCACGGCGGCGTCCTCCCAACCGGCCCAGCCCGGATGCTCGCCGGGGACCTTGGAATGCGTGCAGCCGCCCTCGCGTATCTGCCACACCTGGCCGATCTCCCAGGCGCGCGATTGGTACAGCCTGGAGCCCACGTGCGGCCGTCCGCCGGCGCGCTCGAGCTCGCTCAGCGCCCGCTGCGCCTGCTCGTTGGCGTCCTCGCTTGAGTCGCCGCCGAACTCAACCAATAACCACGCATCGCCGGCGGGCATCAGCTCGGGGTGGCGCTTGAACCCCATCTTCAGCTCGTTCTCGATCAGCTGCCGGTCAAACGTCTCGAGGCCGATCGGTCCGAACTCCATGATCTCCGGCACCTGGTCTGCGGCGATCGGCGTGTCGTCGTATCCGAGCACCAGCAGCGAGCGGTGCTGGGGGCTGTGGATCAGCCTGCAGGTCGCCTCCAGTACCAGAACACAGGTAGCCTCTGTGCCGACGAGGGCAGCCGCCAGGTTGAACCCCTGCTCAGGCAGCAGGCGGTCCAGGTTGAAGCCCGAGACGCGGCGAGGAATCTGCGGGTAGCGCTCCCGGACGAGATCCGCGTAGCGGTCACGGAGCTCGCGCAGTCGCCCATAGATCTCCCCTACGCGTCCGCCGGCGGCGATCGTCCGCTCCAGCTCCTCGTCGGACACCGCGCTCGGCAGCGTCATCCGCGTGCCGTCGTACAGCAGTACGTCGAGCGCCTCGATGTTATCCGCGGTCACACCGGCGATGATCGAATGCGTGCCGCACGAGTTGTTGCCGATCATCCCCCCCAGGGTGCAGCGACTATGGGTCGCCGGATCGGGACCGAAGGTCAACTCGTGCTCCTCGGCGGCGTCGCGCAGCCAATCCAGCACCACGCCAGGCTGCACCCGCGCCAGACGACGCACCGGATCGAGCTCGATGATCCTGTTCATGTACTTCGAGAAATCGAACATCACCGCCTCATTGACGGTCTGACCGGCCAAGCCGGTGCCACAGCCCCGCGCCCCGATCGGAGCCCCATGACGGCGGCAGATTTCGACACCGGCGATCACGTCCTCCGTATCGCGGGGGATGACGACGCCAATCGGGAGCTGGCGGTGCACGGAGGCGTCGTTCGCATACAGCGCTCGACTCCCCGGCGAGAAACGCACCTCGCCGCGCAGCCCGACGGCCAGCTCGCGCGCCAGCGCCTGGATGTCGATCCCATGCGCCTCGGTAGTAGTCATCGCCTAGTCCTGCTGGCCGGAGCCGACGCCGTCGCCGTCGCCTCCTGGGAGTTTTTCGGCGACTTTGTCTTTGACTCTGGTGAGGGTGCCTGCGGGGCTGGCGGAGTACTGCATTTCCTGAGCGAGTACTCGGGACATGGTGAGGGCAATGCGCTCGCGATTTGGTTCGCCGCGGGCTAGACCCCAGGCGAGTCCCTTGGCGTGCTCGGGGTTGATCGTGGGCGTCATGGGCATGTCGTTGGGGTCGACGACCGCCTCGATCAGCGCCGGGCCGTCGAGCGCCAGCGCCTCGTTCAGTTGTTCTTGCACCCGCGAGGGATCCTCGATCCGCACGCCGCGAAGCCCACAAGCCTCGGCCACCTTTGCGAAGTCAACGCCCTGAAGCTCGACGCCGTACTGGGGGTTGCCGAGGAACGCCATCTGCTCCCATTTGATCAGGCCGAGGACGTCGTTGCGCATCACGATCACCTTGACCGGCAGCGCGTGCTGCGCGAGCGTCGCCAGCTCGCCCATCATCATCGTCAGCGACCCATCGCCTGTCAGCGCCACAACCTGCCGGTCCGGATAGGCCACCTGCGCCCCGATCGCGTAGGGCAGTGCGGCCATCATCGAACACATCGTGCCGCTGAAGGAGAACAGCTGACCGCGACGCAGCTCGGTGCGCGCCGCCCACGTCGTCACCGTCCCCGAATCGCCGCAGAGGATCGCCCGCTCAGCCAGCGCGCCGCTCAGGTGGTACGGGATCGCGTCGGGCTTGATCGGCCCATCGCTCGGCTCCGCGCGCTGGGCTTGGAGCTCACGCCAATCACGCATCTCAGCCTGCGCCTGCTCCAAGAACGAGCGGTCCTGACGGCGCTCGAGCAACGGCTCGAGCCCAGCGAGCGTCAGTGCGGCGTCGCCGCACAGCCCTACCTGAGCCGGATAGCGCAACCCGATTCGCTCCGGGCGGTCATCGATCTGAACCCCCACCGCCTGACCCGGCGAAGGCAAGAACTCGATATACGGACTGGAGCTGCCAACGATCAACAGCGCATCACAGCCCTTGAGCGCGTTCTGCGCGGGCCTCGTCCCCACCAGCGCATAGCCACCCAAGCAATACGGACTGTCGTCGGGCACCGCGTCCTTGCCAAGCATCGCCTTGACGATCGGCGCGCCGAGCTTCTCGGCCACCCGCTCCACCTCATCGCCCGCCCCTCGAGCGCCCGCGCCGATGAAGATCACCGGCCGCTCCGCCCCAGACAGCGCCCGCGCCGCCTCCTCCAGGCGCTCGGGCGGCGGCAGCCTCCGGCTGTCCAGCGCCGCCACCGCCGAATGGCCCTCGATGTTCTTGATCGAACGATCACCCGTCACCGCCTCGCCCGACTGGATGTCGATCGGAAACGCGATTGCCGCCGGACCACGGTATGCGATGGCGGACCGAACCGCCATGTCCGTGACGTTCAAAACATGCGCCTCGCCCATGATCCGCTGGCTGTATACGCACGCGTCATTGAGCGCGAAATCGTGATTTATGTCCTGGAGGTAGTGCGTCCCGATGACGTCGTGATACGTCATCCCCGTGATCGCCACCACCGGCGACTGATCAATCCGCGCGTCATAAAGCCCGTTCATCAGATGCACCGCCCCGGGAGCTGCTGTCGCCAGACACGCCGCCGGACGCCCCGTGAACTTCCCATACGCGCACGCCGCCAACGCCGCCGTTTCCTCATGTCGCACATGGACGAAGCGAATCTGGTCCCGATGCGTACGCAACGCCTCCATCACTCCGTTGATCCCATCCCCCGGCAAACCGAAGACCGTGTCAATCCCCCACTCGACCAAACGCTCCACCAACTGATCAGACGCCGTCCCGCCACCAGCCATAACCACTCCTCGCTGCGCTTGCTTTCAAGAAAAGGCTCATTCCTCCGCCGCCGCTGGCGGCGGCTAGCTAATCAGGTTCGCCACCTGCTGGCGGTGCTCGCCTCCGACGCCGGGCTCCAGGAAGTAGACCGCTGTCGCGCCGATCAGCACGCCGAGGGCTATGCGGGGCGCGCTGCGCTTCTGCTTCGGCGGCTCGATGAGTCCTAGCTCATAGAGCGCCGGCGGGCCATAGGTCACGAGCGTCTCGCCTAGAACCTTGGCGGCGTCGCCCAGAGCTCGCAGGGCGTCGCCGACGCTGGCCGCCTGCTGGCGCGCCCGTCGCTTGATGAGCGGCTTTGCGACCTTGAAGCTCCCGCGTGCCACAGGCGGTGCCACGGCGCGCATGATGCCCGGGTGCTTCGCCGCCGCCTTGCCCGTCTTCAAACCCAACCCTACCGTCGTGCCCTTGCTCAGAACGCCCATCGCCTGCCTCGCTTTCGATCGCCAGCATTTCATCTGACGGATACCCGAGAGCGCCGGCGCTGACGCATGCCCGGTCGCGCGGGAACAGGTGCGACCGGTCCGCCCGGTGACAGGGGCGACCGTTCGCATCGGACAGAGGCGAGCGGTATGACGCGGCTGAGCGCAGCGACAGGCGGCGGCTCGAAGGCCACCGCCCGCCGTGTGGAGAGAGAAGGTGCGCAGTACTTGCAATCCATCGCCGCACCGCGCCCGTTATGGCTACCCGCGTCCGGCGCTGGCAAACCCGCATGCGGGCTAATAGCTTGTGAGCCGGCGCCGTGCCCCGGGTAGCCGACACGCATGACTCTGACCGAAGACCAAATACTGCAGGACAGCTACTCGCCGGAGGAGGAGAAGCCGCTGCGTAGCTACCGGGTACTGATAGCAGTGTTCTCGCTGCTCGCCGCCCTGTTCGCGCGGTGGTTTCATCGCTCGGGACGAACGCTCCCCGACCGCGTCGAAACTGGCGACCTCGCGCTGATCACCATCGCCAGCCACAAGGCCTCCCGACTCATCTCCAAGGACCGAGTCACGAGCGGAATCCGCGCTCCGTTCACTCGGTTCGAGAGTTCGGCCGGCCCAGGCGAAGTCTCCGAGCAGCCTCGTGGGGAGGGGCTGCGACGGGCGATCGGAGAGCTTCTGGTGTGCCCCTACTGCTTGGGCATGTGGACCAGCGCTCTGCTCGTTGCCGGGTTGCTTGTGCTGCCGCGCTTCACGCGCTGGACGTCTGCGGTGCTAGTGGCTCTGTTCGGCTCGGAGCTGCTCCAGATCGCCTACAAGCGCGCCGAGGACCTGGTGTAGGGCCAGCTAATCGCGCTCGTCTTCGTCGGCGCGCTCGTCTGCGTCCTGGTCGGCGTCGGCGCCCTGGTCGGCGTCGGCGCCCTCGTCGGCGTCGGCGTCCTCATCGGCGCCGGCGCCTTCGGGCTGCTCGCCGCTTGAGTCCGGAGGGCGGGCGCCGGGGACGTTGCTGTCGGCCTGTTTACGCTGCCAGTCCTCGCCGACGTCCTTGATCTCGCTGGAGAGCTCACCGCTGCGCTTCTCGAGCTCGTCGGCCTGCTCTCCCAGCTGATCGGCGAGCTTGCCTGGATCTTCCTCGCTCATGCCGGAAAACTTACAGGGCCGGCCGCGCGGTTACCTCCGGCGGCCGCGGGCACCGTCCAGTCCGCGTACCGCCGTCTACGCGCGGGTATGTCAAGCTGGTCAGCAACCTAGAGGAGGAACAAATGGCCGGTGATTCAGTCGCGGTTCTCGGTGCCGGCAGCACAATGGGGCTACCGATGACCCGCAACATCGCCAAGGCGGGCATCGAGGTCAGGGCGTGGAATCGGACGCCCGAAAAGTGCGAGCCGCTCGGCGAGGACGGAGTGCCGGTATGCGAGAGCCCGCGCGAGGCTGTCGAGGGCGCGGGCGTGATCCTGACGATCGTCGCCAACGCCGATGCCGTGCTGGAGTCGATCGAGGCGGCGCTCCCGGCGGTCGGCAGCGACGCGCTCTGGCTTCAGATGAGCACGATCGGTGAGGAAGCGACAGAGCGCTGCATTGACTTGGCCTCAGAGCGCGAGTTGGCGTTTTTCGACGCGCCCGTACTTGGCACGAAGCAGCCCGCCGAGCAGGCCAAGCTGGTGATCCTGGCCTCTGGACCGCAGAAGCTGAAAGGGCGGGTCGAGCCGATCTTCGATGCTCTGGGACAGAAGACGATCTGGGTCGGTGAGGCCGGCAACGCGATGCGGCTCAAGATCGCCACCAACAGCTGGGTGCTCACGGTCACCGAGGGGTGCGCGGAGACGATCGCCCTGGCGCAGGGGCTGGGGCTCGACCCCAAGCTGCTGTTCGAGGCCTTCGACGGCGGAGCGCTTGACCTGCCGTACTTCAGGATGAAGGCCAACGCGATCCTGGAGCGCAACTTCGAGCCCTCCTTCCGGCTCGAGCTGGCGGCCAAGGACGCCGGGCTGGTTGAGGCGGCGGCTCGCCGACACGGCCTAGAGCTGCCGCTGTTCTCGACGGTTCACGAGCGGATGCTCCGGGGCGCCGAGGAGCACGGCGATGAGGACATGTCCGCTACATGGTTCACGAGCGCTCCGACGGGCCTCGCGGGCTGATGCCCATAATCCGCTCCGACGGGCCTGGCGAGCTGATGCCGGAAGGAAACGAACGCGTGCCTCCGGGCCCAAGCGGGTAAACCGCCTCCGATGCGCGTCGCGATCGTCGGGGCAACCGGGAACGTCGGGACGAGCGTGCTCGAGTCGCTGGCCGACGAGCATCAGGTGCAGGAGATCGTGGCGATCGCCAGGAGGGCGCCCGAGCGCTCCTTTCCGCGCACACGGTTCACCGCCGCGGACATCGTCTCCGACGATCTGGCGCCGATCTTCGCGGGCGCCGACGCTGTGGTGCACCTCGCCTGGCTGATCCAGCCCGGACGCGACGAGTCGCTGACAGCGCGGGTGAACGTGCTGGGCAGCGAGCGCGTCTTCAGGGCCGCGGTCGAGGCGAAGGTCAAGCGGATCGTCTATGCCTCGTCGGTCGGGACCTACTCCCCCGGACCGAAGGACCGCTTTGTCGACGAGTCATGGCCGACGGATGGAATTCCAAGCTCGTTCTACGCCAGACACAAGGCGGAGGTCGAGCGCCAGCTCGACCGGCTCCAGCACGACCAGCCGCAGATCCAGGTCGTACGAATGCGGCCGGGGCTGATCTTCAAGGCGCAGGCCGCCGCCGAGATTCGCCGACTTTTCGCCGGGCCACTGCTACCTGGACGGCTGCTCAAACCGGGGCTGATACCGGTCGTTCCCGATGTCCCGAGGCTTCGCTTTCAGGCCGTGCACTCGCTCGATGTTGGCGACGCCTACCGTCGAGCGCTGATCGACGACGCCAGCGGCGCCTACAACCTGGCCGCCGAGCCGCCGATCGGCCCACCCGAGCTTGCCGAGCTGTTCGGCGCCAGGCCGGTACCCGTGCCGGCCCGGGTCCTGAGGTCGGGCGCGGCGCTCACTTACGCGCTGCGGCTTCAGCCGAGCGAGCCCGGGTGGGTGGACATGGGGCTCGCGGTACCGCTGATGGACACGGCCCGGGCGCGCGCCGAGCTGGGATGGGAGCCGCGTTATTCCTCGCTGGAGGCGCTCGAGGAGCTGCTCGCCGGAATGCGCAGTGGCCGGGGCGAGGCCACGCCTCCGCTTGCCCCACAGACAAGCGGGCCGCTGCGCATCCGCGAGCTGCTCACGAAAGTCGGCGGGCGCCCATAGTGATGCCTGACCGGGAGATGCTGATCACTCCCTACCGCGACGGGCCCCTGCTGGTACGCCGACCAGCCCGGATCGTGGACGCCGACGGGCGCGAGCTGCCGCATCGCCGTGAAACGATCGCGCTGTGCCGCTGCGGAAAATCGCGGCTGCGGCCGTTCTGCGACGGCACCCATAAGCTGGTGGGTTTCCGGGCGCCCGGCGTGCCGCAGTCAGCCGGCTGTGACTGGCCGGCGGAGCTCGAGCGGCTGGGGCTCAAGCTCGCTTAGCAGCGAAGTTCGTCCTTCCGACCAACAGCTCAGCAGATGTTCGGCCCAGCGCTCGCCGAGATGGTCGAGCGTCCGCGCTCCCCACAGCATGGACTGGCAGAGGCTGGGGTCCTGGCGCGCCAGCCCACCGGCCAGATCGACAGCGGCAAGATTCTCGTGAACGGCATCGGCCTCCACGTGCTCGTCGAAGAACAGCGTGGCTTCGCCCGAGAAGCCGAGTCGCCTGAGCCCGTCCGCATAGCGCCGATTGGGGATCGAGGAGGTCATCTCGAACAGCGCCAGGTGGCCGACGATCGCGCCGCGCCAGCGCCGGTGGAGCCCGAACAGCGACATCTGGTTGACGGTTGCCAGCGTGACGGCCGGTATGAGGTCGAGGTAGGCGCCGTAGCTGGCATCGAGGCAAAGGGCCCGCATCGCGCGCGCGAACAGCTCGGCGTGTATCCATTCCGGTCGTCCGCCGCCGTACTCGTCGGCCTGGATCTCGATCAGCGCCGCCTTCGGCGGACCGAACAGGCGGGGGATGGCCCACGAGTGCGGATCTGCCTCCTTCAGCTGATACGCGGAGCGGTGTACGACAAACTCTCGAACCTCTTCAACGCTCGCCGTGCGGCGAATATAGGAAGACAGCGCCGCTCCCTCCTGGTCTGCGATCGCCCTCAGCGCGAGATCGACATCCTGCGCTTCGGCGTGCGGGTCCTGCGGCGGCACAGCAGCCATCAGCGCCTGCTCGAACTGGCGCTCGAGCGCTCGGCGCAGCGCCAACAGCGATGGCTGCCACTCCCAGTCGTCGTCGACGCCGGGCAGGCCGCGATAGTGAAGTTCGTAGCAGAGGTAGAGCGCCAGCTGCAGGTCCTCGTCGATCAGCGCATCGCCGGGCGGTGGTTGCTCCATCTCCGGTAGCGGCGACTCGCCGGCGCTGAGCGCGCGCAGCAGGGCCTCCGAGATCGGACCCCGCGGACTGGGGAGCTCGCGCATCGGCGCTTAGCCTACCCCGACGGTCATCGCAGGAAGCGCTCCGCCAGCCATGGAGCGACCGAGCCGATGCCATCCTGCTCGGCCGCGCGTCGCTGGGCGAGCGCCCCGTTGGCTTCCACCATCTGCCAGGCACGGATAAGCGCACCCGTGGCCTGCAGCCGCTCGGCGGTGGGCTGCAGCGCTGCGAGCAGCTCGCCGAGGCATTCCCTGGTCGACCGCCGGTGGCCGCTGTCGAGGTCCGCCATCGTTCCCTGCACCCCGTCGCGGCACGCTGACCACCGGTTCTCGCCGATGCGCCAACTCGGGTGCGTGTTCAGGCGTTCGCCTGCGTCATGGCGATCGCCCAGCCAGGCCACGAGCCCCTGCGCCACCGCGGCCACCGCGGCCGCCTCGCCCACCGTGCTCTGACCGTCCGGTACGCGGAACTCGAGCGTCCCGAAAGTGGGATGAAGACGCAGTTCCCACCACCATGAGCCGCTATCTGGGAAGGCGCCGCTGGCCGCGCCAAAGCGCAGCGCGTCGGCGTACGCCTCCCAGCTCGGGAGCTCGGGGGGCACCCCCTGACGCGGGAGCAACTGCGCGATCCTTGGACGTATCGACGCTAGTCCCGTATCGGCGCCCTCGTAGAACGGCGCGTTGGCGCCCAGCGCGGCCAGCAGCGGCAGGTAGGAGCGCGCGGCGTTGTACACGGCGAGCGCCCGGTTGGCGTCCCCGGCCGATACGTGAACCTGGAGCGCGCACACGAGCTGCCGGTTGGCACGTACGCCGTATTCCCGGATCGTGCGCTTGTAGCGCTCGAGGCGGTTCAGCTGGCCCCGGCCGGGGCTGGTCGGATGGACACCGGCGGAGGCCAGGCGCACCAGCCCGCCGCTGCGATCGGCGAGCGCCAGTCTGGCCGTCATCAGCGCCATCGCCGCCTCGTCGACGGTCGCGCTTGCGGGCGTCACGATCTCGATCTGGGAGGCCGGCAGCTCGAGCTTGAAACGTGGGTCGCCGTCTAGTCGCGAGAGCACCTCCGCAGCCCTGTCGGCCAGCTCAAAGCTGTCCGGCGCCAGCAGCATGACCTCGTCCTCGAGGCCCACGGCATACGCCGTCGGGGCGTCGAACGCCTCCCGGAGCACGCTCGCCGACGGAGGCCACGATGCGATCTTGGCGGTCAAGGTTTGTCCTCGCCGCGGCGAGGAAAGCTCCGCAGCGCAGTGAGACGGTTGCCGTTTCCGGGAGTGTTCAAACCGCACAGCGATAGCCTGATGCTGGCCGCGCGGATGCGGCTGGAGCTCCAGCTCTCGGGCGGAAGCGTGCTCGATCTGTGCACGGGAAGCGGCCTGCTGGCGATCGAGGCCGCGCGCCATGGCGCGCGTGAGGTGACGGCAGTTGACGTCTCCCGCCGGGCGATCCTGGCCACCCGCTTGAACGCGCGTCTGAACGGCGTCCGAGTCCGCGCTCTCCGCGGCGATCTGTTCTCGCCGGTGGGAGGCCGCCGCTACGACCTCATCGTTTCAAACCCGCCGTACCTTCCGAGCATCGAAAACCAGCTCCCGCGGCGCGGCTCCGCGCGGGCCTGGGAGGGGGGACCAGATGGGCGCTGGTTTCTCGATCGGATCTGCGCAGAGGCCGAATCGCACATGGACGAGCGCGGAGCGCTGCTGCTCGTTCACTCCTCGCTTTGCGGGGAGCAAGCGACGGTCGAGGCGCTCGCGCGGCGGGGCCTGTCGGTCGATGTCGTCGGGCGGCGGCGTGGTCCTCTCGGGCAGCGTGGCCGCGCCCGCGCGGATGCGCTCAGGACGCGGGGCCTGCTGCATGAAGGAGACGCTGAAGAGATCGTGATCGTCAGGGCAGCCCGGCGCTGACGATCGACGAGTCAGGGCCTCGCGGCGCTGACCGCTAAGCCGTTAAGCCGCGAGCCGCTTGCGAAGCTGTTCCTTGCCCTGCTCGGCGCCCTTGCGGCTCTCGGCCTGCGCGCGGCGGAAGAAGTCCGCGAGCTCCGAATCGCCGTCGCGCTCGGCATCCTGGACGTAGCTCTCCAGCCGCAGCGCGTTGCTGAGGCACTGCTCGGTGAACCAGATCAGGTTGTAGTCCTTGTCCTTCGTGCCGGTGTGCTGCCCGGCCTCCTGGCTCGACGTACTCATGGGCACTCCTTGAGGTTGTGGTGGTCGGCTGGGCTACCCATTCCCGGGCGCGTTTGAATCGGCGCCTTAGGGCTGTCAATCGACGTGCTCGAGAGTTACGGCTGGAGCACGATCTTGATCGCCCCGTCCTCCTTGCGCTGGAAGATCTCATAGGCATGGGGAGCCTCGGTCAGCGGCAGCTGGTGGCTGGCGAGGTCATCGACGGCCAGCGGATCACCGTCGCTCAGCAACGGCATGATCTCGTCGACCCAGCGCCAGACGTTCGCCTGCCCCATCCGCAGCTGGATTTGCTTGTCGAACAGGTCCATCATTGGGATCGGGTCGGCCGTTCCGCCGTACACGCCGCTCAGTGAGATCGTGCCGCCGCGCCTGACGGCGTCGATCGCCGAGTAGAGGACGCTGAGGCGGTCGAGCCCGGCCTTGTCCATCATGATCCGGGCGGCCGAGCTGGGCAGCAGGCCAGCCAGCTGGTGGGCCAGCTTGCCGAACGGGGCGCCGTGGGCCTCCATCCCCACCGCGTCGATCACCGAATCTGGGCCGCGCCCGGCGGTCTTCTCTCGGAGCGCCGCGCCGATGTCTTGGTGCTGACGGATGTCGAGCACCTGTACTCCGTGGCGCCGCGCTAGCTCGAGCCGCTCGTCGACCAAGTCGATGCCGAACACCTCGGAGGCGCCGTGGTGGGCCGCGACCCGGCAGCACATCTGCCCGATCGGCCCAAGCCCGAAGACGGCCACGGTTCCGCCGTTCGGGATGGCGGCATAGGCCACCGCCTGCCAGGCGGTTGGCAGCACGTCCGAGAGGTACAGGAAGCGTTGGTCGGGCGGACCCTCGGGGACCTTGATCGGCCCGAAGTGGGCCTGCGGCACGCGCAGCAGCTCGGCCTGCCCACCGGGGACCTGGCCGTAGAGCTTTGTGTAGCCGAACAAGGAGGCGCCCTTGCCTTGCTCGCGGACTTGCGTGGTCTCGCACTGAGAGTAGAGCCGCTGATCGCACATGTAGCAGCGCCCGCAGGAGATGTTGAACGGGACCACGACGCGGTCGCCGGCCTTGATGTGCTGCACCTCCCGGCCGACCGCCTCGACGATTCCCATCGGTTCGTGTCCGAGGATGTCGCCTTCGTCCATGAACGGCCCGAGCACCTCATACAGGTGCAGGTCAGAGCCGCAGATTCCGGTTGAGGTGACGCGGACGATCGCGTCGGTGGGCTGCTCGATCGTCGGATCGGGCACCTCGTCGACGCGCACGTCTCGCTTGCCGTGGTAGGTGACGGCCTTCATTGGTTCCTCCTGAGTCGGGGGTCGAAAACGCCGCCGGCGGCGGGGATCGGAGGTCGGAGATCGGAAACGCGGCGAGCGGCGGGGATCACAAGTTCAGCCAGCGGCGACGCCCTGCTCGGCCAGGCCCGCGTCGAGCGCTTCGCCGAACAGCGAGCGGATCCGTTCGGCGGCCGCGCGCTCCTGAGCCAGGATTTGCTCGGCGGTCTGCTCGGTGACCGCGTCTGCCGCCTTTATCGCGACACGCCGCAACAGCTCGTAGGCGCCGATCTCCAGGTGCTCGAAAGCGAAGGCGAACGCCGCCAGCTTGGGCGGCGTGTCAGGCTGGGCCTGGAAGAACCCGCCCCAGTTCAGCGCACCAAGCCGCAACGCCGCGTCCTTGATCTTCGACGGAGCGGCGCCGCGCGCCTCGAGGCGATCGGCGATCAGGCGTTGATGTTCCTCGGTCTCGCGGCGGTGATCGGAGTAGGCGGTCGTCAGCCCGGCGGAGCCGGCCAGGCTCTCGCCCTTCTGCAGCAGCACCAGCGCCTGCCCTTCGATCGCGTGGGCGTCGGCCAGGTACTTATTGAGCTGCTCGCCGAGGTCGTCCGGCGAGAGGTCGCGCAGAGCGGCCTCTGCCGCCCGGTCGAAGCAGGTGGCGACGCGGTCGCCCATCGCGCGCTCCTGCTGCTCGATCTCCCTGGCTACGCTGACCGTGGTGCTGTCACCGGCACGCTCGGCGACGCTGGCGAGAAGGTCGTACGCGGCCTCCTCCAGGTGCTCGTAGGAGAAAGCGTGCACCACCAACTTGCCGGGCGTGTCAGGCTGAACCGCGGCGAAGGCACCAAACCCCAGGCCGGTCAGGGTGCCGGCCACGGCCTTGATCGTGGAGGGTTTGGCGCCGTGGGCGGCGAGTCGCTCGGTGACCAGCCGCTCGTGTCCTTTGGTCTCGCCCAGATGCTGACTGAAGATGGCCGCAATCTGCTCGTCGCCGGCAATTTTCGGCGCGACCTTCATCTGCGCCAGCGCCTGCCGCTCAATCGAGTGGGCGTCGGTCAGGTATTTGATCAGTTGCTCTTTCAGGTCGCTGGGGGCCATCGGCGCTCCTCTGTTTGCTGGTGCGGGCCTCGCCGGTCGTCGTAGATGGTGAGTCAGCTGCTACCCGAGGGCGGGTGCCGGAAACGCCGCAAGTGGCAGAGCGCTGCCCGAGATCGTCGCTAGGCCGAGCCCGGCTCGGCCTGCTTGCGATGCATCTCGGCCTTGACGCTGTCGGGCAGGACCCGGCTAGCGACGCTCCTCACGTCCTCGATGGCCTTCAGCACCGCGCTCTCGCGCAGCGCCAGCAATCCCGCATGCGGCCGCTCGGCGTGCGGGTCACCGACGGTGCCCGCCCACAGCACGCGGTGCTGCCGGCGATCGGCCGGCGGACCCCACTCGGCCGGCGGGGTGGGGCCGAACAGCAACACCGACGGGGCGCCGAGCGCGGTCGCCAGGTGCGCGACCCCGGTGTCCCCGCACACGACGGAGCCCGCGGCCGCGACGGCCCGAGCCAGGCCGAGCAGGCCGAGCCTGCCCGCCAGCACCCGCTCGGGCGCAAGACCCGCCCGTTCTGCGACCTCGCGGGCCAGCGATAGCTCATCGTGGCTGCCCGTGACCACGACCGGCCGCCCGCGGTGGAGCTCCGCCCGCGCCACTGCGGCGAAGCGCTCGGGCGGCCAGCACCTGGCGGGGCTGCCCGCGCCGGGATGGATGACCGTCGCGCCCGGCGTTCCCCGGGGAGCCTCGCCCGCTGGTGGACGCAGCCCCAAGCGCCCCGGGTCGGCGGACAAGCCGCATTCCTGGAGCATCCGGCACCAGCGCTCGACCTCGTGCTCGCCCGACCGCCAGTGCGGGGCGCCGCGGCTCGCCGGGACCGCTGGGTGCTCGAACCACAGGGCCCGCCTGGCTCTGGCAGCCAGGATCCGCTCGTGGCTCTGGGGTCCCCGCCCGTGCAGGTTGACGGCCACGTCTGCCCCCTGAGTGGAGCTCGGCAGCGGCGCGAGCTCCGCGACGGAGGCGAGCCGGTCGACCGTTGGGCGGCCGTCGTCCTGTTCGATCAGTCCCACCAGCGGCGCAAGCAGGGCCGGGGCGGCCAGCACGCGCTCGTGGTCGGCGAAGTGGTCCGCCAGCGCCCGCAGGGCGGGAACCGCGGTCAGCAGATCTCCGATCCCGAGCGCCCTCAGGATCACCAGCCGCGGCCGAGGGGGCACGGCTAAGTGGCCCGTCTCGTAAGTACCAAACGAACCACTACGGCCAGGAGGGCTCGACCGGCGGGCAGACGATCAGTTCCCTGACCTCGGCCCCGTCGGGCCGGCGCAGCGCGAACAGGACTGTCTCCGCCACCTCGCCAGGCGGCGCCAGCCTCGCGTCCGGGGGTGGCTTGTAGCGCTCCTCGCGGCCGTCGAAGAAGGCGGTCTGCATACCGCCGGGGATCAGGCAGGTGACCCCTACCCTGCCCGCAGTCTCCACCGCCAGCGCGCGCGAGAAGCCCACGACGCCGAACTTGCTAGCGCAGTAGGCGGTAGCGTCGCTGAGCGCGCGAAGCCCGAGCGTGGAGGCGACGGTCACGATGCGGCCCCGCGAACGCTCGAGGTGCGGCAGCGCCGCCCGCACGACAGCCGCGGTCCCCAGCAGATTGACGGCAATCACGCGGTCCCACCTCTCGGGCTCGACATCCTCGATCCGCCCGCAGGAGTCAATTCCAGCCGCCGTGACCGCGGCATCGATGCGGCCGTGGCGATCGGCGATCCGCTCCACCGCCGCTTCCGCCACGCGTCCCTGGGCCAGATCAGCTCGCTCCCATTCGTAGCCGTCCGCCGGTTGTTGCAGATCGAGGACCACTGGCGTTCCGCCGGCGTCCGCCACGGCCTCCGCCACAGCCGCGCCCAGACCCGACGAGCCGCCGGTCACGATCACCACCCCGAGTCCGTCTTCAGCCATTGCTAGCCGCCTCCGCGATCAGTTTGCTGGTCGAATGCCCGTCCACATAGGGCAAGAGCACCACTTGTCCCCCCCATTCCCGGAGCACATCCGCCTCGGGCAGCCCCGCCCCGCTGTAGTCGCCGCCCTTCGCCCAGACGTCGGGGCGCAGGGCCCGCAGCAGCTCGCTCGGCGTGTCCTCGTCGAAGACGGCGACGGCGTCGACGCAGGCCAGCGCCGCGAGCACCAATGTTCTTCCCTGCTCATCCACCAGCGGCCGTCGCGACCCCTTCAGCCGGCGGACGGAGGCGTCGGAGTTGAGGCAGACGATCAGACAATCGCCCAGCGCCCGCGCCGCCGAGACCGTGCTGACATGGCCGGCGTGCAGGAGGTCGAAGCAGCCGCCTGTGGCAACGACCGTGCCGCCCGCGTCCCGCACGCGGGCCGCCACCTCGAACGGGTCCTCGCTGACCGCCGGAAGTCGTCGGCGTGGGGAGTCGAACGCCTCGCCGGCTCCGCCCGCGGCCACGAACGATGAAGCCGCGGCGATCGCCGCCGATACCGCGCGGTCCGGCGGCTGACCGCCGGCCAGTGCGGCGGCGAGCGACGATGCAAAGCGGTCACCTGCTCCGCACGAATCGCCGCCGTGCACCGCCGGCGCAGTCGGCGCGATCGGCGCCGACCCCGGCGAGACCAGCACCGCGCCCCGGGCGCCCCGGGTCACGCAGACAGCCTCAGAGCGCCACCTGCGCCGTAAGGCCTCGGCGCGCTGGACGATCCCCGCAAAGCCGCGGGCTTCGGGCCGCCCTACCGAGAAGTGCCGGAGCTCGGCCTCGTTGGGGGTGGCGACCGTCACCCCCGGCGTCGGCGCCGGGCCGCGCGGATGCGGGTCCCAGACCACCGGAGCCCGCGGCGGGCGCTCGCGCAGCGCCTCGCGCAGGCCCGGTTCGGCCGCCACGCCGTGGCCATAGTCGGACACCAGCACGCAACCCGCCCAGCCGATCGCCGCTTTGGCCGCGGCGCTGGCTGCACCGACCCGGGCCCGGCGACGTTGGCCATCGTCGAGGCGCAGCAGCTGGCGGTCTTCGGCGAACAGCCTCGTCTTGACCGGCGTCGGAGCGTCAGTCTCAAGGTCGATCAGCTCGACGCCGCTTCGCCGCAGGTGCGTGCGCAGCTGGTCCCCCGCCTGGTCGCCCGAAAGCGCAGTGATCAGCGCGACCGGCGAGCCGTCTGCCGCGGCCAGAGCGGCGGCGAGCGCGGCACCACCGGGACGCGAGGTCACCCGCCGCTGGTCGAGGACCGGCACCGGCGCGTCGGGACTCAGCCGCTCGACGGTTCCGCGGACGTCGCGATCGAGCAGCGCGTCGCCGACCACCACCAGCCGCGGACGGCGGGGCGCTGTTCTCATTTGAAGACCTCCTCGCGCCCGGCGGCTTCGCCGTGCAGCGCAACCTCGCGCTCGGTCGCAGCGCAGATCACATGGGCGGCCACGAGGTGGAGCTCCTGGACGGTCGCCGTCGATTGGCATGCAAAAGCCGCTACCTCGTCGCAGAGCTCGGCCAGCGGATTGGGGACTGCCCCCGTCAACCCCCAGGTCTCGAGCCCCGCCGCGCGCCCGGCGCGCACCGCTTCCAAAACGTTCTCGCTGCGCCCCGAGGTGGAGATCGCAAGCAGCACGTCTCCAGGCCGCCCGTGGGCCTGCACCTGGCGGGCGAAGGCCTGATTGGCGCCGTAGTCGTTGCCGATCGCCGTGAGGCTCGATGTGTCGCCGTGCAGGCAGATCGCGCTCAGCGGGCGACGCTCGCACTGATAGCGCCCGACCAACTCCGCCGTCAGGTGCTGGGCCTGCGCGGCGCTGCCGCCGTTGCCCACCGCCAGCAATCGCGCCCCGTCGAGGAGCTTCGCTCCGAGATGCTCGCCCAGCGTCGCGAGGTGTCGCATCTGTCCCTGCATGCGCGGTAGCGCGTCGCTCAGGGCCCGCATGTGCTCGTCGGCGCTCGGTGGCAGGGCGAAGCGGCCGACCGAGCGCCCGCGCGCGCGCCGCGGCCGCCTCCCGGCGAGCTTGGCGTACACATCGAGGGTCGCGCCGGCGATTCGCTGCCAGTCGTACTGGCGCGCTCGCCTGGCGCCGGCCTGGCCGTACGCCATCCGACGCTCGCGGTCTGCGAGCAGGGCGCGCAGCTCGCTCGCCAAGCGCTCGGGGTCGCGCGGCGGCACGTGCACGCCGGTGCGTCCGTCGACGACCGTGTCGATCAGGCCTCCCACCGCCGAGGCTACGACCGGCAAACCGCAAGCCATCGCCTCCAGCGGAGCGATTCCGAAGGGCTCATACCAGGGCACCGTCACGAGTGCGTCGGCCGAGCGCAGCAGGGCTGGGATCCGGTGGTGCTCGACCCTTCCGCGCAGCTGCACCCGTTCGGCCACCCCGGACTGCTCGGCCAATGCCTGCAGGCGCCGGGCCTCGGGATCGTCCGGCAGGTGCGCGCGGTCCGGTCCGCCCACGATGATCAGCTCGGCGCCATGGACCCCAGAAAGCGCCGAAATCGCGTTGCCGATCCCCTTGCGCTCCACGAGCCGACCCAAATAAACGAGCCGCGGCCGCCGCAGGCGGCGCGGCTCGCATTCACCTTGCACTCGAAACAGCTCGAGATCGACTCCGCAGGGGATGACGGTCAGCTTCTGGTTCTCGCCCCCCAGCCGGATCAGCTCGAACGCCTCGTCGGTGCAAGTGGCGATGACGTGCTCGGTGCGGGCGATGATGTCGCGCTCGACGTCGGTCCGCTCGGCCGGGCTGGTGTCCCTGTCGCCCTGGTAGCGGCGCTTGACGGCACCCAGGGCGTGGAATGTTTGGACCACAGGGATCCCGAGCGGCGCCGCGGCCGCGAGCGCCGCATAGCCGGACATCCAGAAGTGCGCGTGGACAACGTCCGGGCGCTCGCGCCGCCAGGCGTCGCGCAGGCCCTCGGCGAACTGCTCCATGTACGGCCACAGCTCGTCCTTGGCCAGGGGACAGGCCGGGCCGGCGTCGACGTGCTCGACGGTGGCCCCCTGGGCGATCGGCACTCGGGGTTGAGCGCCGCCCGCCGAGCGGCGGGTATAGACCACTACCTCCGCTCCGCGGCGGGCGACCGTCTGCGCCAGCGCGGCAACGTGCACGTTCTGCCCCCCAGCATCGACCCCGCCGATCGCGGCCAGCGGGCTCGCGTGCTCGGAGACCATCGCCACTAACACGCCGCGACTCCGTCCGGACGCAGGGCGCAGATACCCCTCAAGAGCTCGTCCCAGCGCTCCAGGAACCGCTCGAGGGGGTAGCGCTCGAGCGCGACGCGGCGGGCGGCCAGCCCGCGCTCCCGAGCCTCGTCGCGGTCGGCGATCAGCCGCCGCAGTCCGGTGCAGAGCTTCCCTACGTTGGTCGAGATCACTCCAGCCGAGGGCGGCACTGCCTCGATGGCCTCTGTCGTCGCCAGGGCGACCACCGGCATTCCCAGCAGCATCGCCTCCACGAGCGTCAAGCCCAGCGACGTCCAGCGGATCGGGTGAAGGTAGACACGTCGCCGCGCCAGCTCGTCGTGGAAGTAGCCCTGAGGCGGGTCCTCGACGCCGCTCAACTCGCCGGCGCCGATCCCGAACAGGTCGATCGGCGCCGCGCGCCCAAAGCGTCCCAGCAGGTCGGTACCGGTCACTCGGCCCCGTCTGACGGGCTCATTGATGGCCACGGCGGCGCGGGCGAGCTCGCCGGTGTAGCGGTAGCCGGGATCCATCACGCCGTGCTCGATCACCACCGTCGGCGTCGTGCCCCCATCCCAGAAGAGATGGTTGAAGTGGGTGACGTGGACAAGCGTCAGCTCGGGCCGGTCGGCCACTGGGTGGCGCATCTCGGCGATCGGTCCCTGAGGGGCGTTGTGCTCGAGGTAGACGGCGGGAAGGTCGATCCCCGGCCGCCGGTGAAGCCAGCGCTCGCAGAGCTCCAGCTCGCGCGGTCGTTGCAGCAGGACGACGTCGACCTCGGTGTCGGCCAGCTCCTCGGGGCTCACCTCGATCGCCGCCGGCGGCCAGTCCCACGTCCGCGCGCGTCCGCGCCCATCGGGCCCGCGGTCGGGCAAGGTGGGCAGCACATACTGATGGGCACCGTGCAGGAATGCGGTCGTCCACGAACCGTGGACATGCCAGAGCAGCACCCTCAAGCCGCGACCCCCCGCGCCTGGACCTCCGCGGCCAGGAGCGAGTCCACCGCCGCAGCGAGCGTCGCTGCCACTTCGGGGGCGGCGGCGATCTCCTCCTGCCGTGTGCGCTCAGTCGGTACGAGCACCGGCCGGGCGCCGGCAGCGATGGCCGCCTGTACGTCGGCGCCGATGTCGCCGATCACCGCGCAGCGCGACGGCGGCACACGCAAGCGCTCGGCGGCGCTGAGGATCAGTCCCGGCGCGGGCTTGCGGCAGCCGCAGCCGGCGTCCGGCAGGTGCGTACAGATCAGCCACTCGCCGAGCGGCCCGAGCAGCTGCTCGACGCGGGCGTTGACCGCTGTTAGCTGATCGGCATCGATCAGACCCCGGCCGACGGCGCTCTGATTTGAGACCACGGCCAACGCCACGCCGGCTGACCGCAGGCGCGCCAGCGCCTGACGGGCGCCGGGCAGCGGCCGAACTCTGTCAGGGTCGGCGTTATAGGGGACGTCCTCGATCAGGGTCCCGTCGCGGTCGAGCAGCACCGCCAACGGCGGTTGTGGGGCCGCTCGCGCTCGGCCAGCCGTCGGGTCGGCCTGTCCCGGCCGGGTCCTCCAGCGCGCCGTGAGCACCCGCGCGCAGCCGCGGGCCCAATGAAACGACGCCAGCGGCGGCATCACGGCTGAGGTCCACAGCATCCGCCCCGCCTCCTCGGCGCTCCGCGGCCCGGGAGCGATCCGCCGCCAGGCGAGCTCGGCGGTGCCGGCCAGCCACGCGCTCCAGAGCGCGCGGCGGATCCTCCGCCGCGTGGCGAGAAGAGCGCCGGCGCCGGCGGCAGTAGTTGCCAGATGCACGCGGAGCCGCCCCCGCGGGGCACCCGCCCGCTCGCGCCAGCGACGCCCGTGCAGTGAGCGCATCAGCACGTCGTCGGCGTTTCCAGCCTGGAGCCTGAGGCTGACCGACGCGGGCGCCGGGCGGACGGGATGAAGCACCGTGCGCCTTCCCTTGCTGAGGCAAAAGCCGGCGCCAATCAGCCGCAGCGCGAGATCGGAGTCCTCTCGGTAGGCCCGTGCAAAGCGCTCATCAAACCCGCCGACCGCCTCCAATGCCCAACGCCGGCAGGCCAGGTCGGCGGTGGCCCATCGTGCGCACTCGAGCCCGGCTACGTTGCGCTCCCAGTCGGTCGGCCGGCGGTCCCGCGGAAGCGGCACGATCACGTTTCCCTGGCTCGCCGCGCCGCCAGCCGCGAGCGCGCTCAGGTCTTCGGCCAGCGCCTGGCGCCAGCCATGCTGCGGGACCACATCGTCGTCGAGGAACACCACGAACTCGGCGCGCGCCGCGCGCCAGCCGACGTTTCGGGCCGCCGCCGGACCCCGCGCGGGCCCGCGGATCACCTCGGCCCAGCCCGGGGCAGGCAGTGGCGCGCTGGGCCGTCGGCGGTCGTCGACGACGATCACTCGCTCCGGCTCGGGGCCCGGGCCGGAGCTCAGCGCGGCCAGGAGATCTCGCAGCGAGCTGCGCCCGACGCTGGGGACAACGACGTCGAAGCTCATCCCGCGAGCACCTCCTCGGCTACGCCGCGGCGGCGGCTGCGCCGGGCTCGCCGGACCGCGAATGGCCCCATCACCAGGAGGTCGAGCGGCGCAGAACCGAAGCACTCGAGCGCGTCACGCGGCGAGTCGACCATCGGACGCCCGGCGGTGTTGAGGCTCGTGTTGACGACCACCGGGATGCCGGTCCGGCGCTCGTAGGCGCCGAGCATCCGGGCGAGCGAGGGCTCGGCCTGGCGGTCGACAGTCTGGATCCGGGCCGTCCCGTCGACATGCACCACCGCCGGGATCCGCGCCGCCCACGGCTCCTTGACGCGGTGAGTGAACAGCATGTAGGGGCTCGGGATCGGTCCTCCGTCGAAGATCTCCGGGGCTCGCTCGAGCAGCACCATCGGTGCCACCGGACGGAACTGCTCACGGCCCTTGACGTCGTTCAGGCGCTCCAAGTTCGAGCGTTTTCGTGCGTCCGCCAGCAGGCTGCGGTGACCGAGCGCCCGTGGCCCGTACTCCGCCCGCCCCTCGAACCACGCCACGATGCCGCCGCCGGCGATCGTCTCCGCGGCCTCCTCCGCCACGTCGTCGGGACGCTCGTAGGCGACCCCGGCACGGTCGAGCTCAGCTGCGATCTCCGAGTCCGCGAAACCCCGTCCCAGATCGGCGCCCGCCATCGGCTCGATCTGCTCGCCGAGCGCAGTCGCCACCGACAGCGCCGCCCCGAGGGCCGTGCCGGCGTCCCCGGCGGCCGGTTGGACCCAAACTTCCTCAAACGGCCCTTCCCGCCACAGGCGTGAGTTTGCAACGCAGTTGAGTGCGACGCCGCCCGCCAGCGCGAGCGCACTCTCGCCGGTGCGTTCGTGCAGCCAGCGCCCCAGCTCGAGCAGCACCTCCTCCAGCCGGCGCTGGACGCTGGCCGCGAGATCGGCGTGGACTTGGCGCCAGGCCGCCCCGGCCGCCAGCTCGGGTGCAAAGCGCCGCCAGTCGAGCGGGGTCGCCTGAAAGCCGCCGTCGCCGTCGGCCCGGAGCGCCGCGCGGAGCTCGTCGAGAAACACGGGCTCGCCATACGAGGCCAGCGCCATCACCTTGTACTCGTCCGAGGCCCGCTTGAAGCCGAGGTATTCGGTCAGGCTCTCGTAGACGAGACCCAGCGAGTGCGGCAGGCCCTGCGAGCGCAGGACCTCCATCTCGCCGCCGTGGACGTGGCCGGCGAGATGGGAGGCCGACTCGCCACGGCCGTCGAGCACCAGCACGGCGCAGGAAGAGAACGGAGCGGGGAGGAATGCCGAGGCGGCATGGGCGACATGGTGGGCGACGAACCGGACCGCGGCCGGGTCCAGGCCGGGTAGCGCCGTCTTCAGGAACAGTGGCGCGCGCTCGACGTAGAGAGTTCGCAGCGCTTCCCAGCTGTTCGCTGTCAGCTCCTGTTCGCGCGACGGCGCGAGTCCGGGGTCGTACGAGTAGGCGACAGCGTCCAGTTGATCCGGTGATAGGCCGGCATGCTCGAGACACCAGCGCGCCGCGTGCTCGGGCAGCTCCCAGGTAGAGAAGGACACGGCCGGCTTGCCATGCTTGCGCCGCGTGAAACGTTCTTCCTCTGCCGCCGCAGCCACCTTGCCGTCGATCACCAGCGCCGCGGCCGGATCGTGGAATACGGCGTTTATACCGAGCACCTTCATCGAGATCCCTCTCGCCGCTACCCGAGAAGCGCTTCTCGAAGCTGAGAAACGCTTCTCTACGCCAGTCCGCGTTGGTATGCAACGTCAGCGGTGTCGTCGCAGATGAGGGCGGTTTCTTCCCACGGCACCGCGTGGGACGCGGCCGCGAACCTGCTGTGCGTACGGCTCGACACCATCGGCGACGTCTTGATGAGCGGCCCGGCGATGCGGGCGCTCAAGGAGCGGCCCGGTGGTCGATTGACCCTCCTGACCTCCCCAGCGGGAGCGGCGGTGGCGACGCTCATGCCCGAGGTCGATGAGACGATCGTCTATCGGGCGCCCTGGATGAAGGCCAGCGCTCGTTCTGAGGACGCCGGCCGCGACCGTCGCCTAATCGCGGCGCTCCGCGCACGGGGCTTCGACGCCGCCATTATCTTCACCGTCTACAGCCAGAGCGCGCTGCCGGCGGCGCTGCTGTGCACGCTCGCCGAGATCCCGTTGCGGCTCGCCCACTGCCGCGAGAATCCCTATCAGCTGCTTTCCGACTGGATTCCGGAACGTGAGCCGGAGGAGCTCGTCCGCCACGAGGTCCGCCGCCAGCTCGACCTGGTCTCGGCGGTCGGCGCCGGCACTCCCGAGGAGCACCTACGCCTGGCGCTCCCGTCGGGCGCGCGTGAGCGAGCCCGCGCGTCGCTGGCCGCCGCCGGCGTCGACCCCGGCAGGCCATGGCTGGTGGTCCATCCTGGCGCCAGTGCCCCGTCCCGTCGCTACCCGCCCGAGTTTCTGGCCGCCGCTTGCCAGAAACTCGCTGCCGACCACGGGCTGCAGATTGCATTGAGCGGCGACGGCGACGAGCGGAAGCTCGTGGCCTCGGTCCAGAGCCTGATGGAGGCGCCGTCCGCCTCGCTCGCGGGCCGGCTCGACCTCCCGGCGCTGGCGGCGTTGCTCGAGATGGCGCCGCTGCTGGTGGCGGGCAACACCGGTCCGGTTCACCTCGCTGCTGCCTTCGGGACGCCGGTCGTCGATATCTACGCCCTCACGAACCCGCAGCACACGCCGTGGCAGACCCGCAGCATCGTGCTCTCCTGCGACGTTCCCTGCCGCTGGTGCTACAAGAGCGTCTGCCCGCTCGGCCACCATCGCTGCCTGCGCGGCGTCGAGCCCGACGCCGTCGTGCGAGCCGCGCTCGAGCTGCTCGGAGGTGGAGCCTCCGCCAGCTGTGTCGGGCGCCCGGCCGCCGGGTAGCCCCGCGGATTGGACCCAGTAGAAATGACAGCATGACTGCGAGCGAGAGACAGTGCGCAGCCCACACGGAGTTTCGCCATCAGGCCCTGATCTACGCTGGTCAGCAGGGGTTTCTCGACGGTAGCCTGCCATTCATCCGGGGCGGGCTCGAGGCGGGAGAGCCCACGCTGGTGATGGTCGCACCGGCGAAGATCGACATGCTGCGCGAGGCGCTGGATGGCGACGGTGACGAGGTGCTGTTCGCCGACATGACGACGGTCGGATCCAACCCTGCGCGGATCATCCCGGCCTGGCGAAAATTCGTTGAGCGGCACTCGGATCGTGGCGCCGGACTGCGCGGCATCGGCGAGCCGATCTGGGCCGGCCGCAGCGCGGCAGAGCTGGTCGAGAGCCAGCGGCACGAGTCGTTGGTCAATATCGCCTTCGCCGACAGTCACCGCTTTCAGGTGCTGTGTCCGTACGACACCGAGACGCTCGGGCCCGAGGTGCTCGAGGAGGCTGAGCGCAGCCATCCCCACCTCGTCAGGGGCCCTGGCGAGATCGAAAGCCAGGCCTACCGCGGAATCGAGGCGATCGCCGCGCCGTTCGACGAGCCTCTCCCGGCGCCACCGGCGGATGCCCCGGAGTTGCGCTTCGTGGCGCTCACGCTCGTTGAGCTACGGGCTTTCGTCCGCCGGGGGAGCAGCGTCGCCGGTTTGGACGGGGTCGTGCACGAGGACTTCGTCACCGCGGTCAACGAGGTCGCCACCAACAGCGTCCTCCACGGTGGCGGCGGCGGAACTGCGCAGCTCTGGCGTGAGGATGATGCCCTCATCTGCCAGATCGGCGACCAGGGACGACTGCGCGAGCCGCTTGCCGGCCGCAAGCACCCGCCGGCGCACGAGCTCGACGGCAGGGGTCTGTGGCTCGCCAATCAGCTCTGCGACCTCATCCAGATCCGCGCGTTTCCCGACCGAACGATGACCCGCGTGCATGTCCGGGCGCGGGGATGACCCCATCCTTTGAGCCGGCGTCCCCTCGCCGCCCCGTTTCGTGCCGCCCCCGGTGGGTAGCTTGCGAGCGATGCCGGAGCCTGACCTAGCCCAAGTGGAAGCGCAGCGCGCCGCGGCCGAGGCCGCCCGCATCGGCGGCAGCCCGACGTCCGAGCCTGACGCCCAGGAAGGGCCCGACGAAGCCCAGCGGCCTCTCATAGAGGCGGGCCAGGGCGAGGCGGAAGGGTTTGAGCAGGCAGAGCAGGAGCTCGTCGAGCACGCTTCCCACGGCGACCAGCATGCTGCGCGGCGGGCGATCGAGGACGCCCCTACGACTCGGGACGACGCGCGGGCCAGCGACGACGCCGAGGCCGACTACGAGCGCTCGAGCGAGCGCGACGACGACAGGGCCTAGGTCACGAGGGCTGCATGAGCGCAAACGGCGCCGGGACGATCGCGATCCTGGACATAGACGGCACGCTGGTCGACACCAATTATCAGCACGCGATCGCGTGGTACCGGGCCTTCCGCCGTCATCGGATTGTGCTACCGATTTGGCGGATCCACCGTCACATCGGCATGGGCGGCGATCAGCTCGTCGGAGCACTGACCGGCGAGCAGACCGAGGACAGCCTGGGCGATGACATCCGTGGCGTGGAGTCAGAGCTCTACGGCGAGCTGATCGACGAAGTGGAGACCATGGACGGCTCCCGCGAGCTGATCGTCGAGCTCAAGGACCGCGGCCATACGGTGATCCTGGCGAGCTCGGCCAAGGGTGGCGAGGTTGACCACTATCTGGACCTGCTCGACGCACGCTCGCTTGCCGACGGCTGGACCACATCCGCGGACGTGGAGGCCACCAAGCCCCAGCCGGACCTGGTGCGGGCGGCGCTCGAGTGCGCCGGGGGACAGCGGGACCGTGACGCGGTGATGGTCGGCGACACGCCGTGGGACGTGCGGGCGGCGGACGCCGCCGGGGTGTCGACGCTGGCGGTCATGACGGGCGGCTTCGGAACGGACGAGCTGAGGGAATCGGGGGCAGTCGAGGTGTTTGAGTCGGTCGCCGAGCTCGGCTCGCGCCTCGATCAGACCGCTTTGCGCTGAGCGCAGCTCGCGCCGCATCACCCCACGCGAGGCAGCACCGTCTCCCCATAGGCCTCGAAGAAGGCCACCTGCCGGGGCCGATGGTTGTAAATCAGGGTCGCTCGGTGGGCTGCGCGTCACAAGCTGTTCGCCTGGCCGCCCGTGCGGCCAGGCAACAGCATGCCGTTCACCAGCGGCCGTACCACCGCCGGCGGCTGGCGCCTGCCTCGACGCCGCCCACCAAGAAGCCGAGCACCCACAGGATCACGGCCGCGATCAGTACGAACCACAGCACATGAACCGCAAAACCCAACCCGCCGAAGATGGCGATGATGAGCAGCAGGATGATTAGAGGGACCATGTCCCACCCCTTTGTTCGATTGCCGGGCGGCTACCCCTGGCCCGATGCGGTGAAACCGTATCCACTGCGCTGAGGCTGGTACGAAGAGGCTCTACTCCTCGGCTACGGGCAGCAGTTCCTCGGGCGAGTCGACGAGCGTCAAGCGCTCCTCGAGCCCGGTCAGGCCCAGCAAGCGCTGGACCTGGCTGGGTCCCTTCACAACGACGAAGCGGCGCCGATTGGCCTGGGCGCGCTGATGGGCCTTGATGAGGATGCTGATCCCAGTGGAGTCGATGAACTCCAGCGCTCGTAGATCCACAATCACCACCCGCGCAGGGGACGCCAGCGCCCCCGTTAGCTCTTGCTCCAGCGCAGGACCGGATGCCAGGTCCAGCTCCCCGCTGACGACGACCAGGGCGGTTTCATCCTCGCTTCGGACGTCTACCCGAAAGCTGCTCTCCACTGTGTTCGGAGCCTAGCGACTTCTCTGGCCGGCGAGGCGACTGATGTAGCGCCGCGGACGTAGCCCCGCCGACCTCGGCGTTTGGCTGCTCCGGCATGTGGCAATGATCGTCGGGGACCACAGCTCGAGAGGAGGTCGACGATGACCGATCCGAATCCCGGTGATCGCTCACGTGATCCGACGCCGCACCATGCCTTGAACAACCCGGCCGCCGATCCCGATCCAACGGAGTGGCCTGATCCCTACGACAAGCGCCAGGACCCGCGCGACGTCGCCCCGGACCCGGAGGTCGCCGGCGATGGTCCGCACCCGCCGACCGGGGCCGAAAGCACCAGCGAGCCACACCCCTCCAAAGACCCCGAGGCGGAGCCCTGGGAGGGGCCCGAGCGCGACAAGCTCGACGAATGAGGCTCGTCGATCACGACCTTCATCGTGGGCGCTCCCGCACGACCTCGATCGGCGGCTTGTCCTGACGCAGGCCGAGGTATCGAGGCTGGCGCAGACGCCCGTCCCGGGTCCACTCGGCAAAGGCGATCTGCGCCACGAGCTCCGGCGCCACCCACCGCGTACCCGCGGCGCTTGGCCCGGCGTCCACGAACGGCGACTGGCGCTGCTCTAGTTCCCGCAGCCGCCCACCGAGCGTCCGCAGCGTCTCGTGGCCGAAGCCGGTGCCGACCTTACCGGCGTAGCGCAGGGTTCGGTGGTCGTAGTAGCCGACGAGCAGCGCGCCGAAATCCGTGCGGGAGCCTCTGGGCGCCGTGTACCCGCCGATCACGAACTCCTGCTGGGCCAGGCACTTGAACTTCAGCCAGTCGATCGAGCGACCGTGCCGGTAGGGGCTGTCGGCCCGCTTCGCGATCACGCCCTCGAGACCCCGCAGACACGCCTCGTGGTAGAACCGCTCTCCGTCGGTGTTGCGGTGGGTCACGAACCGAACCGGGCCCTCAAATGACAGGGCACCCCGGAGCAACGTCTTGCGCGCGCGCAGCGCGAGCGCGGTGGCGTCGTGCCCCGCGACGTGCACCAGATCGAATACATATAGAAACACCTCGATCCCTGTCCGCCGCGCCGCGTCGGGATCCGTGAGCTGCATCCGGCCCTGGAGCTTGGCGAAGCTGGTGACGCCGCGATCGAACGCCACGATCTCCCCGTCGGCGACAAACTGGGCGCAGCGATCCTCGGCGAGCGCCTCCGCCAACTCGGGATACGAGCGGCCCATCTCGTGTCCGGTACGGGACACCAGGCGTACCTGGGAATCCTGCCGAAACGCGATGCACCGGATTCCGTCCAGCTTGCGCTCGAACATCCAACCTTCACGCGAGAAGGGCTCACGAGCCAGCGTGGCCTTCATCGGCTCGAACCGGCGAGGCGGCTCACAGCCCCGTAGCTTCTGGCGCTCGCGCGCCGGAAGCGAATCGAACGGCGAGCTCATCCGGCCCTGTGGCTACCCGGACGGCGTAGGAGCAACCAACGCCGGGTAGATTCGGCGCATGAAGCTGCTCGTGCTGACCAGCGAGCCGGTGTCGGCCCGCCAGGTGCGCGGCGCGGTTCCAGGCGAAGTCGAGACCGGCGACGTGGAGGTCATGGTTGTCGCGCCGGCGCTGCAGGACAGCGCGGTTCGTTTCTGGCTGTCGGACGCCGACGAGGCGATCGCCAAGGCCGACGAGGTCAGGCGCCAGACCGTGCGGGAGCTCGACCAAGGAGGCGTGGCCGCGAGCGGCGACACCGGAGACAGTGACCCCGAGAAGGCGATCGAGGACGCGCTCCAGACGTTTGCCGCCGACCGCATCGTGATCTTCACGCACGCTGGCTCCGAGCGGCGCTACCGAGAAGCTGTCGACGTCGAGGAGGTCCGGGAGCGCTTCGGATTGCCCGTCGACCAGGCGACGATCGACGCGTGAGCCCGACCGCTGCCGGGTATCCACCGGCCCCCATACCCGAGCGTCGGAGCGCCGACGCACTGCGAGAGGCGCTGCACCGATGCCGGGCCTGCGACCTGTTCGAGGGCGCTACCCAGGCGGTGAGCGGCGAAGGGGCGCGCGACGCAAGCGTAATGCTGGTCGGCGAGCAGCCCGGCGACCGCGAGGACCGGGAGGGACACCCGTTCGTAGGCCCCGCGGGCGGCGTGCTGGACACGGCACTGATCGAGGCAGGTATCGCGCGCCAAGACGCCTACGTCACCAACGTCGTCAAGCACTTCCGCTACAAGACCCGGGGCAAGCGGCGGATTCATCAACGACCGGACCGCTGGCAGGTCTCGGCCTGCCTGCCGTGGCTCGAGGCAGAGCTTCAGCTGGTCAAACCCGCCGCCGTCGTGCTGCTCGGAGCGACTGCCGCCCAGGCCCTGCTCGGCTCGCATATCCGTGTTGGGCGCGATCGCGGCAAGCCGCTCGACTCAGAGCTGGCTGAGCTGGTGACGCTGACGACGCACCCATCGTCGATTTTGCGGGCAGCCGACGACCAGCAGCGACACGCGGCCATGGAGCAGTTCGTCGCCGACCTGCGGGCCGTCGGCGAGTGGCTCAGCGCTCGCCGGGACTAGCGGCCGCTTAGCGTCTCACCCGGCCCTCAAACGGGCCCAGCGCTCATCGCCGGCGAGGTCAGCTCGCGCTCGTGTTCGGGCCCGCCGTCTGAGCCCATCGCGATCAGCTCATCGACCAGGGCCAGCGCCTGAGCGTGCGTCTGATCGGACATCCGCGGCAGGGCACGGACCGCATAGCTGCCCGCGACCTCCGGGTGGCTGACGCGCGAGCGGCCGCGGCGGACGCCTATCAGCCGGCAGCAAACCGGCCAGCGCCGGCGCTCCCAGAGGTCATCCGCCCAGCCGAGCAGCCGTTCGACGCGGGCAAGCTCGGTCGCTGCCCGGGCGGCGGTTCCGACGACAAGCGAGGCGTATGGATAGAGGTCCTGGCGACGCCGCTCGTCGAGCAGGTCGTTATAGCGTCTCAGGAACGACGCGATCGGTGCGGACACCGAGCGCGGGTGGTCGGTGAACGGCTCGCCGGCAAGCATCGAAGCCAGCTCCATGACGCAAGCACCCTGCTCGGGTGACTGATGCTTGCCCTTGCCCAGCCGGATCGTCTGGTGGCTGAACTGCGACACGGCGATCTCCTTTTTTGAGGGGCCAAGAGACCCGGGTGTTTCCCGGTTATGTCTACCCGGCCGCCCGCGGCATCAATCTCCCGGCGTGAGCCCGCAAGGCCCGCGCGCCGGAACGCTGGGATCCGGGGAGCTTGCGGTCAAGCCGCGCGGCGAGCCGCGAGGACAGCGCCATGATCGTCAGGGCCGGGTTGGCGGAGCCCTGGGTCGGCATCACGCTGCCGTCGGCGATCAGTAGGTTTGGCACCTCCCAGGCGCGGTGGTCGGCATCGACCACACTGCGCTCCGGATTGCTGCCCATGCGGCAGCCACCGACCAGGTGCGCGTAACGGTCGATCGTGAGGATGTCCTGGGCGCCCGCCGCTTGCAGGATCTCGTGCAGCGTGCGTTTGGCGAACGTCACGTTCTTGCGGTCGTTCTCGCATTGGGTGTAGTCCATGCGGGCCACCGGGATGCCGTGGTGGTCCTCGACGCCCGAAGCGATCGTTACCCGGTTGTCCGGAAGCGGCAAGAGCTCCGAGAGCACGCCCAGGGTGTACCAGTGGTTGTAGTCGCGCATGTACTCGCGCAGCGCCTGGCCCCAATGTCCCTCGGCCAGCACGTGCTCCGCCCAGCCGATCGGCAGCGGCCCAACGGTCTGGATCGAGAATCCTCGCGCGAACCCCCGCTGCGGGTCGGTTTCGTAGAACTGCTCGGAGGAGATCTCCGGCGGAGGCGCCTTGTACATCCGGACCTCGTCTGGGAAGCGACCGGCGGCCTGCGAGGCGCCCTGCACCATCACGCAGCGGCCGACCTGGTCGTTCGAGTTCGCCAGCCCGTGCGGGAAGCGGCGGCTGGTCGAGTTCAGCAGCAGCCGCGGGCTCTCGATCGAGTAGCCGGCGACCGCCACCACCTCGGCACGCTGAAAGCGCTCGCGGCCGCCGTTCAGGTAGCTGACGCCGGTCACCCGGCCGCTTGACTCATCGATCTCGATCCTGGTGGCCATGCTGTCCGCACGTATCTCTGCGCCGTGTTCGATGGCGTCGGGAATGTGGGTGACGAGTGGCGAGGCCTTGGCGTTCACCTTGCAGGCCTGCAGGCAGAAGCCACGGTAGATGCAGTGCGGCCGGTTGCCGAAGGCGCCATTGGTGATGCCGACCGGCCCCACCCGCATCTCGATTCCCAGCTCGCGGGCCCCGGCCCACGCCAACTCGGCGCCGCCCGCCACCGGGTGGGCCGTGTGCGGGTAGCGGTGGGGATCGCCCCAGGGCCAGAAGTCCCCCGCGACGGGCAGCTCCAACTCCAGGAGCTCGTAGTGGGGTTTCAGCTCGGCATAGGAGATCGGCCAGTCTTCGCCGACGCCGTCGCGTGAGCAGACCTCGAAGTCCGACGGGTGGAAGCGGGGACAGTAGCCGGCGTAGTGGACCATCGAACCTCCCACGCCGTGGCCGGAGTTGTTCTTGCCGAGCTCGACGGGATCCTGGCCGCCGATCACGCGCTGCTCTGTCCAGTAGAGATCATGAGAGCCGGCTTCGTCCGACACCCAGTCCTCGTCCGGATCCCAGAACGGCCCCGCCTCGAGCACGACCACCTTCCAGCCCTTGCGCGATAGCCGCTGGGCGAGCGTGCCGCCGCCGGCCCCAGCCCCGACGATCAGCAGATCGACGGGATAGTCGTCGTCGTAGCGCGCCATGCGCTCGGTGGGGACCCGGCGCCTGTGGACATCGAGTAGGAACGCCGAATCGTTGTCCGGCGGCCGCAGGGCCCCGCGCGCCAGTGTGCGCAGTCGATGGGCTCGGAGTCCCGCCTTCAACCTCGCTCCAGCCCCCGTTGCTTGACATCACGGACTGGGTCGTCCTCGAATGCTGGCGCACCTTCCCAGGCCTCGCGCTGGCCCACCCCGAAGCGGGCATATCCGCGCGGGTAGGCGGGTCCTCCGAAGCCGATCTCGTTCCACGCCCAGGGGTGCGAGTAAAACTCACTCAGTACCGAGCGCATCACCACGCTCCAGGCCTTCTTCGGCGGCAGCTCATCCCACACCTCACCGTCTAGGGAGCCTTCCGAGAATGCCTGCACCACTGCACGCTGGGTCTCGGCCGGCGTGGTCGCGAACTCCCGCGAGCCGTGCTTGCGCGCGGCGGCGTCGAGACCGTGCGCCACCCGACGCCAGGTCTCTCGGTCGTCGGGCATGTCCGCGTAGCGGAAGCCGTCAAGCTTGCCGGCAAATAGCTTGGCGTCGATCATGTTGAGCAGCGGGATCTTGGGCTCGGAGTCCTGAGCCATGACGACGTCGCAAAACGCGCCAAGCGTGTGCGCCTCGGGCTCGCTGAAGAACCGCAGCGGCGGCGTACTCTCCACGCGCTCGAGCACGACGCGCCTGGTCACTTCGTCCCAATGATCGACCTCGTCCAGGACGTTGTAGTCCGGGTAGCGCCCGTGCATCTGTGGTGTTATCCCGTTGCGCTGGCGCGGCAGCTCCTCCGGAGGGCCGGGCCGGCGGCCGGGGCGGAGATTGGGCAGGTGGCCTGGCTGTCGAAAGTCGCGCGGGGGCATCACTGCTCGCGGCGAAGCGCCGCCGCCGCCAGCCCCATCCCGCCTACAAGGGCCAGCGATCCTGGAGCCAGCAGCGGCGGTCCCATCACAATGTTGAACATCGGCTCTCGAAAGCCGCCTGGCTTTCGGGCCACGCCGCGCACGTGGGTGATGACCCCGACCAGCCCATCGAGGCAGTACAACGCAGACAGGGCGGGGAGCCACGTCGTGGCCGCGCGCTCCGAGCGTACGCCGGCCACGCCGGCCACGGCCAGTCCGGGCGACAGCGCGACCGGCGTCCACATCCACTTGTCGCCGAACGACCCCCGGAAGTGCTCGAAGTAGATTTCGAGCCCCAGGGGCAGAGCGCTGAAGGCGGTGGCCGCAGCGAGCGTCCGCTGCATCCTGCCGTGACTGACGTTCTGCCACCAGCGGGCGAGGCCGCGCTCAGGCTTCGTCCTGCGCCGCACCGGGAACTTAGACGGCATACCGCTCAGCCTCCTCATGGTTGAGTCCGGTCTCCACGTGGTCGGTCTTCGCGGCCGCGCTCATCGCCCGGGCAGGAACTCCTGGGCCTTTTGTTTGAGCGACTGTGTGATCACCCGGCCCGCGTTCTGGTCGCCGCCTACCAGTGCGGAGCTGAGCGCCTTGGCTTGTTCAAGAGTGATATGAGGAGGCAGCGGCGGCACCTCGGGATCGGTGATCGCCTCGATGACCACCGGGCGCTCGGCGGCGAGCGCGGCATCCCACGCCGGCCCGATCTGATCGGGCCGCTCGATGCGAAAGCCCTGGAGGCCGAGCATCTCCGCGTAGCTGGCGTACTGGAAATCCGGCAGCTCCTGTGAGCCCTCGAACTTCGGGTCTCCCGACATCGCGCGCTGCTCCCAGGTGACCTGATTCAGATCGCGGTTGTTGAGCACGAGGACTATCAGGCGCTGATCTGGCCAGCGCTCGCGGTACTTGGCGATCGTGATCAGTTCGTTTATCCCGTTCATCTGCATCGCACCGTCGCCGACGAGTGCGAACACCGGCCGCGACGGGTGGGCGAACTTAGCCGCGATCGCGTACGGAACCCCGGGGCCCATGGTGGCCAGGGTGCCCGACAACGAGGCCATCATCCCGCTGCGGAGCTTGAGATCGCGCGCGAACCAGTTGGCGACCGAGCCCGAGTCCGCGGCCAGGATCGCGCCGTCGGGGAGCCGCTTTGAGAGCTCGTGGAAGACCAGCTGCGGGTTCACCGGCTCGGCCTCCAGGTGGGCTCTGTGATCCATGAGGTTCCACCACTCCGCCACTTCGCCTTCGATCTTCTCCCGCCAAGAGCGGTCTGACTTGCGATCGAGGCGCGGCATCAGCGCTCGGAGCGTCTCAGCGCTGTCGCCGACCAGATTGACCTCCATCGGATAGCGGATGCTGAGCATTCTGCCGTCGATATCGATCTGTACGCCACGGGCCTGGCCCTCCTCGGGCAGAAACTCCGAATAGGGAAAGCTCGAGCCAACCATCAGCAGCGTGTCGCATTCCTGCATCAGCGTCCAGCTGGGCCTGGTCCCCAGCAATCCGATCGACCCCGTCACGTAGGGAAGGTCGTCGGCCAGCACGGCCTTCCCCAGCAGCGCCTTGGCCACGCCGGCGCCCAGCGCCTCCGCCACTGCGGCTACCTCATCGGCGGCCCTCAGCGCTCCCTGGCCGACCAGCATCGCCACACGCTCGCCGGCGTTGAGGACCTCGGCAGCTCGGCTCAGGTCATCGTCGTGCGGAAGCACGCGCGGCGCCCGGAAGCCAGGGCCGGAGTGAACGGTCCCATGGGCATGCGGCGGACGCTGGACGGCCGGGGATTCCTGGACGTCGTTGGGAAGGATGATCGCAGTCACCGTCCGCTCGGCGAGCGCAATCCGGCAGGCGCGGTCGACGAGATGGCGGACCTGGGCCGGTTCCATCGCCACCTGGACGAACTCGCCGGCCACGTCCTTGAACAGCGTCACCAGATCGACTTCCTGCTGATAGTTGCCGCCCAGGCCGGCGCGGGCCTGCTGGCCGACGATCGCCACCACTGGCTGGTGGTCGAGTTTCGCGTCGTAGAGCCCATTGAGCAGATGGATCGCCCCGGGACCGGAGGTGGCCATGCAAACGCCTAGCTCGCGGGTGAACTTGGCATGCGCGCAAGCCATGAAGGCCGCCATCTCTTCGTGGCGCACCTGGATGAACTCAGGCCGCTTGCCGTCGGAGGAGCGAGCGAATGCGCCCATGACGCCATTGATGCCATCGCCGGGATAGCCGTAGATCCGCTGCACGCCCCACGTCGAGAGCCGATCGAGCAGAAAGTCGCCAACGGTGTCGCTCATGCCACAGCCTTTCGTATCGGTCGTTCGCCCCGGTCCGGTCCTGCCTTGAAGGCCACTACCCGGCCCCGACGCGGTGCTAACCCCGCTACTCGTCGAGCAGCAGCGACAGCGCGGCTCGCTCGATGCGGTTGCGCGTCCTGTCGTCGGCCACGTCGAGCTCGCTGGGTCGCCTGAGGGTGCCGGCGATCGTCGAGCCGGACAGGTAGCGGTCGAATACGCGTGGATCGATGTAGGACTTGCGGGCAACCGTCGGCGTGTTGCCGAGCAGCTCGGCCACCTGGTTGGTGGCCTCCTTGATCACCCGCCGGCGAGCACGCCCGGACTGTGCGCCGTTCCCCGCCGCCGCCACCGCGACAGCCGCCATCACCGTTGCGTTCCACGTGCGGAAGTCCTTGGCGCTGAACTCCTCCCCCAGCTCTTGCTTGAGGAACTGGTTTATGTCGTCCGAGCGCACCGGCCGCCAGCGGCCCGCCTCGCGAAACGCCCACAGCTCGGGCCCCCCTCCTCGTCGGCGCTTGAGCATGGCGATCAGCGCCGCTGAAGCTGGATCTTCGACCACCTGGACGCGACGGATCCCGCCCTTGCCGAGGTAATCAAAAGCGATCGTCCCGTCGCGCATCGCGACGTGCTCCTTGCGGATCGTCGCCAGCCCGACGCCGCCCTCGTCGTCGGCGTACTCGGCGCTCCCGACACGGAACATGCCGATGTCGAGCAGGCGCACAGCGCCGGCGATGACCCGCCGCTCCGTCGGTTCATCGCCTGCCAGGTCCGCGACCAGGCGCCGCCTCAACTTCGGCAGCGCTGCCGCGAAGCGTGTCATCCGCTCGAACTTGGCGCGATCGCGATGCTCGCGCCAGCGCTCGTGGTACAGGTACTGCTTGCGCCCGGCGTCGTCGATCCCCGTCGCCTGCAGATGGCCCATCGGGTCGGGGCAGATCCAGACGTCCTTCCACGCCGGCGGCACGGCGAGCGCCCGGATTCGCTCCAGCACGTCAGAGTCATCGACGCGCCGGCCGCGCTCATCGATGAACGCGAATCCCCGTCCCCGGCGCAAGCGCCTGATGCCCGGACCGGAGCAGTCCGAACGCCGCACGCGCCCCCGTCTGACGATCGTAGCGCCCAACGGAGGGAAGTTGTACCCAGGCGAGAACGGTCGCAACCACCGCCGCAGGGGCACGGTTCGTTTTTTGCAGCAGGGGTAGGAGGGTCGCGATCACCCCGAACGGAGGACCGAATGGCTGATGACTCTTCGCTGAACGAACGTGACACCAAGCTCGTCCAGTGGCTGAACGAGGCCCACGCCAAGGAGGCGGAGCTCGAGGCCGATCTCACCGCCCACATCGCGCTGACCCAGAAGCAGTCCTATAAGAAGCGCCTGCAGCAGCACCTGAAGGAGACCAGGGACCACAAGCGCAGGGTCGCTGCTCGCATCAAGAAGCTCGGCGGTACCGCCGGCGGTTCCACGATCCCAGGGGTTGCCGGTCCCCTCGGCGAGATGGCTGGCAAGGCTGTCGCGGCCGCCAAGGGGCAGATCGGCGCAGCGCGTGCGGCGGTCACCGAGCAGGCCGAGACGCATCTGCGAAACGCCCAGGAGGAGCTTCGCGAGGAGCATGTGGAGATCGCTCTTTACACGCGCCTCGAGACGTTCGCCACCGAGGTCGGCGACCGCGACACGGCGCAGCTCGCTAAGGGCATCCGCCGCGATGAGGAGCGGATGGCCAAGTTCCTGGACGCCGAGCTGCGGCGGCTGGTGAAAGACGTGGTGCGAGCCGACATCCCACGCGAGCAGCGGGCTCAGCCCAAACGTTCCCGGCGGAGCGCCCGAAGCTCGGCCTCGCGTCGCTCGAGCGCCGCAGGGCGCTCGCGCGGCACTCGCAGCGCGTCGGCCAGGTCACGAGGCTCCTCGGGCAGCTCGCGCTCGCGGCCGTAACGCCGTTGGATTCAACGGGCTCCATTCCGCGGGGCAGGATGCGGTGGTAAACGTGAAGGGCTCTGTCCTAGCCTGTCCGGGCCCTCCTGCTGGCGGCACCCTACACTGATTTCGGAGCGTCGCTTCGATCACAATCAGCGAGGAGCAGTGGCAGCCCCATCGACAGTGCGCCTGCTCGCGATAGAGCCTGATATCGGCCGCTACCTGACGTCCGAGGAGGGGGACGGGGCCGAGACGCTCTCGGTGCCGGCACGCGACCTCGCGCCCGGTCCGCTCGATGTGCACGGGCTCCTCACCGGCTCGGGCGCGTTCGGGGCCTTCATCGTCACCGGGGTGCTGCTCCACCATCTGCAGATAGGCGAGCAGCCAGCACTGCGTCTGCTGGGCCCCGGCGACATTCTGTCGCTCTCGGAGGCGCCGCCCTCACTGCTGACGGCCTCGCGCTGCGTGACCGTGGTGTCCACGCGCCTGGCGATACTGGGCACCGAGTTCCTCGTCGCCGCCCGCCGCTGGCCACGCCTGATCGCCGGTCTGCACGTGCGCACGGCCGAGCAGGGCGACCGGCTTGCCACGCAGCTGGCGATCTGCCAGCTGCCCCGGGTTGACCAGCGCCTGCTGTCGCTCATGTGGATGCTGGCCGAGAGCTGGGGGTACGTCACCCCGCACGGCACCAGACTGCCAATGAGCCTGACGCACGACACCCTCGGCGGCCTGATCGGCGCGCGCCGGCCAACGGTCACGCTTGCTTTGCGTGAGCTCGCGGAGCGAGGCGCGGTCGTGAGGCAGGGTGACGGCTGGCTGCTGCTCGAGGATCCGCGCGACCCCGAACCGGTCCATGAGCCGCTGACCGGGCCGAGCTTGATCGCCAGCGAGCCCTCAAGATGGAGCGTCCCTGCCGAGCCGGCGAGACGCCAGGTTGAAACCGCGGCCTACGAGGAGCTCAAGGCGACGGTACGCAGGCTCTCCGAGCAGCACCGCCACGACGCGCAACGCATGGGCGAGCGGCTCAGGGTTACGCGCGAGCTGCGAGCGCAGGCGGCACGCTCCCGCGAGAGGATCGCGAGCCGCCGGCTCAATCGTCGGCAGGCTCCATCATCATGATCGCGCCGGAGACCACGCCGTCGCCGTCGCCCCGGACCGGCAGCAGCGTGACGCGACATTGAAATGCCCTGCCGCGGGAATTGGTTGCGGCCAGCGTCAGCTCCTCTTGCCGTACCTCGCCCTGGAGCGTCGCGCGCAGCCCAGGCTTGAGGTTCTCGAGCGGCAGCCCGATGTCAAGTGACTGCACATGCTGGTCCTCGACCTCCTCGGAGGTCAGTCCCCAGAGCTCCCGTGCCTGCCCGTTCCAGACCTGGATGTGCTGGCGGCGATCGACGACCGCGACGGCCAGGCCGATCGTCGTCAGGATCGCCTCCAGGAACGCGTTCATGTCGTCGAGCTCGAGCGTGCGGTGGCGCAGCTCTTCGTTCATCGTCTCGAGCTCCTCATTCGAGGATTGGAGCTCCTCGTTCATCGTCTCGAGCTCCTCGTTGGTCGACTGAAGCTCCTCGTTGGTGGTCTCGAGCTCCTCGTTGGTCGACTGAAGCTCCTCGTTGGTGGTCTCGAGCTCCTCGACCGTCGACTGAAGCTCCTCGTAGGCCTGTTCCAGCTCACGCTTGGAGGTGGCCGCCTCTTCCCGCAGCTTGTGCGATTCGGTGACGTCAACGTAGGAGATGCTGGTGCCCATCAGCGTTCCGTCTCCGAGCAGCGGAGCAAGTCGCACGTCGATCACGTGCTGCCGGTCCTCGCCGCCCCAGAGGACGTCCCTCACGTCGATAGCGCGCAGGTCCGTGCGCAGCGCATCGAGGTGCCGACGCAGCTCGACAGGCCTGTAGGAGAGCTCGAGATCCTGGATCGGGTGGCCGAAATCGTTGATGCCGAGCGCGAATGTCCTGCGCGCCAGATCGTTTGCCATCACCAGGGCGCCATTTGCATCAAGCACGACCTGTGCTGCGCCACCAATGTCGAAGGCGGCCTCGCGCAAGCTCTCGCCGACGCTTCGGGATGCGCCATTGCCGGGATCGATCGGAACCATGCGGCTCTGCTCACGGCGCCCGGGGCGCATGACCTTGCGGAACAGGCGCCACTTTAGGTCGATCGGCGTGAACAGGTCGCTGTGCGTGACCAGCATCTCTGACTTTCCGAGAAGCAGCACACCGTCGTCGTCGAGCGCGAAGTGAAAGCGCCGCAGGATCTGTGCCTGGGTTTCGGCGGTGAAGTACATCAGCGTGTTGCGACACACGAGCAGGTCGATGTGGGAGATCGGAGCGTCCTGCACCAAATCGTTGCGGCCGAAGATCACGCAGCGGCGGAGGTCCGTGCGAAACACGAAGCGCTGGTCGGTCTGCTCGAAGAAGCGCTCGAGCGCTTGGCGTGGGACGTCCTCGACTCCTCGCGGCTGATACGCACCGTGGCGGGCCTGCTCGAGTGCCTGCTCATCGACGTCTGTGGCGTAGATCTTGACCCGCTCGCGGAACGCGGCTTCGCCCAGCACCCGCGCCATGACCATCGCCACCGTGTATGGCTCCTCGCCGGAGGCACAGCCCGCAGACCACACGCGCAGCGGCGCGTCGGGCGGGCGCGTCGCGACCAGCCGAGGTATGACGTCCGCTGCCAGCGTCTCCCAGGTCTGCGGATCGCGGAAGAAGCCCGTGGTATTGATGAGCAGGGCGTTGAACAGGCGGGCGAACTCCTCTGAATGCAGCTGGAGGTAGTCGACGTAGTCCTCGTAGCGCTCGACGCCCACGTCGGCCATGCGCTTGGCGACGCGGCGCTGAATGCTCGAGCGCTTGTAGCCGGTGAAGTCGAAGCCGCGCGCCTGCTTTACGAAGTCAAGCAGTGCATCGAGCGTCGCGTGCCCGGCCATCAGGCGGCGCTTTCCTGTTGGTCTTCTTCTTCCTCGGTGACCAGCCTCCGCAGCGCGCCGCCGGCGGCGCTGCTCAGCACATCGCGCACGAGCTCCGCCTGTGCGGCGGCGGAGTCCGCCCGACGCCTGAACGACCGCGCCGTGCGCGTCTGCTCGCGCGAGTCGGCCTGTTGCGCCATCCGACGCAGCAACGCGACGCGGTCCTCGAGGATGCGAACGGCGGCCCACAAGGCCGCCTCGACGTCCTCCGCCTGGGCGTCGCCGAGGCTCTCAGGCGAGTAGCGGTGCCCCACGCGACACTCCCACTGGGTGATGCTCGCCCCGGGACGCTCGCTCAACACGCCGCCGCATTCCGGGCAGACCGTCGTCATCTGAGGTCCCTCGCCTGCCTCGCCCCCAGGATTGCCGGTGCTCCTGTCAGTCGAATCGTGCGGTGGCTCGGGGCTGAACGAGCCGCTCACCATCGCCGCCACGGTGGCGGCGACACGCTCGGATGCAACGACGGCGTCGACTGCGACATGGACCAGTGCACTTGCTGGCATTCCACCATAGAGCGCATCCTCTGGATCCTGGACGATGGCCGCGCCGCCGTTTGCCTTGATCGCCGCAAGTCCGGCGGACCCGTCGTCACGTGTACCTGACAGCACCACGCCGACTACCCGCCCGTCGCCCGTTGCCGCGGCGGAGCGGAACAGCACGTCGACGGCGGGCCTGCAGCCGTTCTCGCGCGGGCCGACGGTGACGCGGACGCGCCGGTCATCCACGACCAGATGATGGTCCGGCGGCGCCACCAGGATCTGGCCAGGCTCGAGCCGCTCGCCGTCGCGGGCCGGACGGCAGGGCAGCGGTCCGGCGCGCGCCAGGATGCTCGCCAGCGCGCTGGGGCTGCCCGGCGACACGTGAAGGACGATGCAGACGGCGGCGTTCAGGTCGGAGGGCAGATCGGCGACCACGCGCTTGAGCGTCTCTACCCCGCCCGCGGACGCGCCGATGACTATGAGGTCGCGCCTGGCCCCACCGTCATCCGCCATCTTGATCACGTTCCACAAGTCACAGCCTACGCCGCTCAAACGGTCGCCGAGTCACGGCGCCGGCGAGCTAGTGGCAGCCTCAACCTCGGTCAACGCGATCGCCGCGTCGATATGGGAGAGATGCGTCAAGGCCTGGGGAAAATTGCCCAGCAGCTCGCCGCTTCCCGGGTCGATCTCTTCGGCGAGCAGGCCAAGGTCGTTGGCCGTAGCGATCGCGGCGTCAAATACCGCTCGTGCCTCGATCACGTCGCCCGCGCGGGCCAGGCATTCTGCCAGCCAGAAGGAGCAGCCCAGGAAGGCGCCCTCCCGTCCCGGGAGCCCGTCCTTTCTCCGATAGCGGTAGAGCAGGCCCGCCCCCGCGTCGAGCTGCTCGCGGACCGCGGCGACCGTGCGCGTCATGCGCTCGTCATCCCAGGCGACGAACTCGACGCGAGGCAGCAGCAGCAGCGCGGCGTCCATCGCCGCGCGGTCGAAGGCTTGAACGTACACGCCCCGGTTGCGGTTGTAGCCACGGCGCTCGATCGTGCGCCGCAGCTCGTCCCTGGCCCGCTTCCAGCGTCGTGTCGGCGCCTGGCGCATGCACTCCTCGGCCAGCGTAATTCCCCGGTCCAGCGCCGCCCAGCACATGACCTTGGAGTGCACGAAGTGGTCGGGCTTGCCCGGCCACTCCCAGATGCCGCGGTCGGGCTGTTGCCAGCGCTCGGCGGCGTGATCGATCAGCGACACCAAGAAGCGCCAGTCGTCGTCGGTCGGGGAATGCCCGCGGCGGTGCCAGCGCCAGCTGAGGTTGACGAGCTCCCCGTAGGCGTCGAACTGCCGCTGGGCGGCCGCCGCGTTACCGATCCGCACCGGCGCCGAGCGCCGGTAGCCCTCCAGCTCTGAAAGCTCCTGGTCACCGAGCCTCCGCTCGCCGCCGACGCCGTAGAGGACCTGTAGCTCTTCGGCGTGCCCGGCCGCCGAGCGCATGATGAACGCCCGAAAGGCATCCGCTTCGTCCACCGTCCCGAGTTCCGCGAAGGATCGCGAGCTGAAGCTCGAGTCGCGGACCCAGGCGTAGCGATAATCCCAGTTGCGCGCGCCGCCCAGGGTCTCCGGCAGCGAGGTGGTCGGTGCGGCGACGATCGCCCCGGTGGGCGCGTATGTCAGCCCCTTGAGAACGATTCCCGACCGTCGCGTGGCCGGCTCGTAGCGGCCGTCGAGGCTGATCGCCGATGCCCACCGGCGCCACCAGGACACCGTCCGTTCCAGCGCCTGATCGAGGGTCCCGGCGTCCGGAGCGCGGGTCAGCTCATGGTCGACGCGCTCGGGCGGGCAGTAGGCAAGCGCCAGCCGGATCCTCTCGCCCGCCCGTACGTGGACGCGGGCGACGAGCTCATGGTCTGGATCCTCATCCAGTTCCTCGTCGCAGTAGACGATCAACGCGTCGTCGCCGCCCGTCGCGCTGTGCAGCCCGCGGCCGTGTCGGCGGATCCAGGGAGTCACCTGCCCGTAGTCGAACCGTGGCGCGAGGCGGATTGAGAAGTTCACGGAGCCTCGTTGCCCCTCGATGATCCGAAGCAGCTGCGAGCCGCGCGGTTCACGAGCGTCCTCGTCGACGGTCAGACAGTCGTGAACCGTCGCTTCGCCGCTTCGACCCCGCCAGGCGGTTGCCAGCACGAGCGTGTCCTCGACGTACTCGCGGGCGGGCTCCCAGCCCCGGTCGCTGGCCGGCGCCAGGGCACAATAGCCGCCTCGCTTCCAGTCGAGCAAACGCCCAAAGGCGCTGCCTGAGTCGAACCGCGGCAGGCAGTACCAATCGATGGCCCCGGTTCGGGAGACGAGCGCGGCGCTGTGGCAATCGCCGATCAGGGCGTAGTCGCGGATCGGTGGGTATGGGTCGGAACTCATCATCTGGCGCCTACACAACCAGCGGCGTGCCCCCGCCGCCTTGATGGCTTCAGGGCTACCCGCGGGCGGAGATTCGCAACTCTAAGCGCGGTTTGCGAGCGCCGCTCCGCGGGAAGGACGCGAGCTGTGTGGCTCTATCTGCTGATCGCTGTGCTCGTTGTCGTGGGTCTGGTGGGCGGCGTGCTGCTGGGCGGCGTCTTCACGATTGTGCTCGTGCCGCTGGCGGTGATCGCCCTGTTCTCGGCGCTGGCATACGCACTTGCGGCGGGAGCGGCTCGGCAGAAGGCCAACGCCGACACCAAGCCCCGGGGCAGGCGGCCCGCCACGCGCCGCAGCCAGACGCGTGCGCCGAGCGCGCCGAGCTCCCCGGAGAACCTGGCTGACGCGCGCCGCAGCCAGCAATAGCCCCGCGGCGTGCCGGAGCTGCCGGACGTAGAGGGCTTCCGGCGCACATTCAACCGATACGCCGCGGACAAGCGCGTTTGCCGAGTCAGTGGCGTGGATCGCTCGATGCTTCGCAACACGAGCCCACAGGCGCTCTCGCGCGCGCTCAGGGGCAAGCGCTTTGGCCACGCTGAGCGCCACGGCAAGCTGCTGCTGTGTCCGGCAGGAGAGACCACACTCATCCTGCACTTCGGCATGACGGGCACGCTTGTCTGGTGCCACGGCCAGCCGCGGCACCGCCACGACCGGCTGACGCTCGGCTTCGGCGACGGCGAGCTGCGCTATCGCAACATGCGCAAGTTCGGCGGCGTCTGGCTGGCACACGGAGACGCCGAGCTCCAGCAGATCCGTGGAAGATTGGGCCCGGACTGGCTCTCCATCTCACGCGCGGAGTTCGAGCGGTTGCTGGACGGGCGCCGGGCGTCGCTCAAGGCGACGCTGATGAATCAGTCCCTGGCCGCGGGACTGGGCAACCTCACAGCCGATGAGGCGCTATGGCAGGCGCGGCTTGACCCACGGCGCCAAGCGGCGTCGCTCGATCGACGCGAGCGCGCAGCGCTGTACCGAAGCATCACAAAGGTACTGCACGACTCGCTCCCCTACGGGCTCGTGCCCTCGAAGCGCACCTGGCTGACCGGCGCGCGCGGAAGCGGCGAGCGTACCTGTCCGCGGTGCGGCGAGCGCCTCGAGCGGCGCGCGATCGCTGGACGCACGACGTTCTTCTGCCCAGCCGAGCAGCGATGAGCGCTTGGGTCCGGGACTGGCGTAAGCTCCGGCCGGCTGCGCATAACCCCTCGCCTTGAGGGGTAGTTCAGCTTGATGGAAGAGAACCCCGAACGTCAAGCGGAACCGGAGTCCCCACCCGAGGACCGGCCCGGCGAGCCTGGAGCGGAGGGCGGCTCGCGGAGTCCGGCCGCGGACGAGCTGCCGGCGGTGCCGAGCGAGGACGACTCAGCGCTCGGCGACACCGATCAGCACTCCGACGCCTGAGGCCCTCGGACGCCGTCAGCGCTTCTTGTTGTCGACGGCGCGCTGCAGCTGGGCCTTGTTCATATTGGAGCGGCCCGCGATCCCTAGCTGGCGGGCCTCGTTGTAGAGCTGGTCGCGGGTGCGCCCACGCGGCCCGCGCGTGCCCGAGCGCTTGCCTCCCCGCCGGCCAGAGGAGATGTCCTCGGTCGACGTGCGGGAGGCCTGGCGTGACTCTCCCGAGCGCGCGCGCTCCTTGTTGACGGTGCGGGCGGCGATCTCCTCGGCGCGATCCGTACCGGTGCCACGCTCAAGCTGGCTTTCCTTGACGTGCTCGTACTGACGGGCTCGTTTGGTCCCGGGCTTGACCCCTCGGGGTGGCACGAAAGAACCTCCTGGACGTCTTCGACGGGTGTCCTACGAAGCTACCCTCCGGCGCCCGTCGGGGAAACTGTAAGCGTGAATACGGTTTGCCGCTCCCGACGATTCCAACCGTCGCTCATGTAGCCCCATCGCAGTAGGGTTTGCGCCCCCCAGACGCCCAGAAGCGTCGCCAGCCTTCCGTCGCCCACTCGGAAAGCCGACACGTGAACTCCGCAACACGCGACCGACGTCGAACGAGGTGTCTGTGGCGTCTCGGCGCGGGAGCAGCGTGTCTGGCGGCCCTGAGCGGCTGCGGCAAGCAGTCGATCGTCTCCACCCGGAGCCCTGACGCGCACGACATCGCGCTGCTGTGGTGGTGGATGCTGGGTGCCGCGGTGATCGTCTTCCTCGGCGCGCTGCTACTGCTCGGCCTGGCGTTCGTGAAGCGCGGGACCGAGGGCTTGCCGCTGTTCGGCCAGCGCGAGGACATCAACGAGCGGATGGTGCTGGTGTTCGGAATCGCCGTACCCATTGTGACCCTGGTAGCGCTGTTCTCGGTGGCGAACATCTACCTCGTCGGACGGACGGCGCCGCCCAAACCGAGCACCACGGCGATGACCGTCGACGTGATCGGCCACCAGTGGTGGTGGGAGGTGCGCTACCCGGGCACGACGGCGGTCACCGCAAACGAAATCCACATCCCGGTCGGCACGCGCGTCAACGTCGTCGCCACAACCGCCGACGTTATCCACAGCTTCTGGGTCCCCGCGCTGAACCGCAAGATCGACATGATCCCCGGCCTTTACAACCGCGTGCTGCTGTACTCGAGCAGCGTCGGCAAGTTCCGCGGTCAGTGCTCTCAGTACTGCGGGCTTCAGCACGCGCACATGTCGCTTTGGGTGTTCGTGCAGACGCCGAGCGCGTTTCGCGGCTGGCTGGCCCACATGGCCTCGCCGGCGATGCCGCCGAGCACAGCCCAGGCCAAGGCGGGCGAACGCCTCTTCATCACTACCAGCTGCGCTAGCTGCCATCAGATCCGTGGCATCGGCGCCTCAGCCACGGTGGGCCCAGACCTCACGCATCTCGCCACGCGCACGTCGCTGGCGGCGCTGACGATCCCGAACACGCCGGCTGCGCTCGCCTCGTGGATCCACAATCCGCAGGCGATCAAACCTGGCGACCGGATGCCCGACCTTGGTCTGCCCGCCGGTCAAATCTCCGAGTTGGTCTCCTACCTGCAAGGGCTCAAGTAGCGATGGCCACCGTCATCACTCCTCGCGGCCAGCGGCATGTCGACCGCCTTGATCGCATCTGGACGGAGCGCACGGGGTTCCTCGGCTGGCTGACGACCACCGACCACAAGCGGATCGGGATCCTCTACTTCTTCACGTCGCTGGCGTTCTTCGGCGCCGGCGGCGTCGAGGCGCTCCTGATCCGCACACAGCTGATCGGCCCAAACGGCCACGTGCTCTCACCGGCGGCCTACGACGAAGTGTTCACGATGCACGGGATCACGATGATCTTCCTGTTCGTGATCCCGATGACTACGGGGGCGTTCGGCAACTACCTGATCCCGCTGATGATCGGCGCACGGGACATGGCGTTTCCGCGCATGAACGCCGTGTCCTACTGGATCTTCCTCTGCTCCGGGATCTTCATGTATGCCGGCCTGGCCTCCGGCCACGCGCCCAACGCCGGCTGGTTCGATTACGTGCCGCTCGCCTCCAAGCAGTTCGATCCCGGCAACAACATCGACTTCTACGGCTACGGGCTGATCTTCAACGGCATCTCCTCCACCGCGGCGTCGATCAACTTCATCGCCACGATCTTCAAGATGCGCGCGCCGGGGATGTCGCTGAACCGGATGCCGCTGTTCTGCTTCGCGTTCCTGGCCGTCGCCTTCGCGCTGCTGTTCGCGCTGCCTTCGCTGAGCGTCGCCGCGCTTTTCCTGGAGCTCGACCGTCAGCTCGGCTTCCACTTCTACGACGCCAGCCACGGCGGCGACCCGTTGTTATGGCAGAACCTGTTCTGGATCTTCGGCCACCCCGAGGTCTACATCATCATCCTGCCCGCGTTCGGGATCGCGACGTCGATCATCCCTGCCTTCTCGCACCGGCGGATGGTCTTCTTCCCGCTGGTCGCGCTGGCGGAGATCTTGGTGGCGTTCCTGGGCTTCGGCGTTTGGGTGCATCACATGTTCACGGTCGGATTCGCCACGATCACGACCGTCTACTTCGCCGCCGCGAGCCTGATCATCGTGATCCCATCGGCGATCCAGCTGTTTGCGTGGATCACGACGATCCTGACCGGCACCCCGGTGTTCAAGACGCCGATGCTGTTCATCATCGGCTTCATCATCTACTTCATCATCGGCGGCCTGTCCGGGATCACCGTGGCCGCGATCCCCTTTGACCAGCAGGTCCACGACAGCTACTACATCATCGCGCACTTCCATTTCGTGATCTTCGGCGCGGCCGTGTTCCCGATCCTCGGCGGCATGTACTTCTGGTTCCCCAAGGTGACGGGGCGCATGTACCACGAGGCGGTCGGCAAGCTCAGCTTCTGGCTGACCTTCATCGGGACGTTCGTGACCTTCTTTCCCATGCACATCGTCGGCCTGCTGGGGATGCCCCGACGCAACTACACCTATCCGCCGGGGATGGGCTGGACGCTGCTCAACTTCATCGAGTCGATCGGCGCCTATGTCCTCGCCGTGGGGCTGATCTTGATCGTCGCGAACCTGGCCGTCAGCCTGTTCCGCGGTCCCGAGGCGGGCAACGACCCCTTCGAGGGCGACACGCTCGAGTGGTCGACTTCATCTCCCCCACCGCCGTACAACTATCCGGTGATCCCCACCGTGACGAGCGCCTACCCGATGTGGGACAAGGACGACCGCGAACTCGACAACCGACGGCTCGAGCGGGGCGAGGGCGTGCTCGAGCGGGGCCATGAGACTCCGGCCACCAGCGCCGAGGACGCGATCTGGGATGAGATCCTGACGATGCCCTCGCACTCGATCTGGCCGCCGGTGTCGGCCTTGACGCTGGCCGGCATCTTCGCCATGTTGCTGCTCGGGCACTACTGGATCGCGGTCGGCTTCCTGGCCGCCGGCGGCCTGTCGCTGATCGGCTGGCACTACAAGGAGGCCAGCGCATGAGCCAGTCCTCCCCTCACGTGAGCCGCAGCTCGGCCGCGTTCAACGCCGCGGCCGCCGGGCGCGTCTCCCGCCAGCGAATCGCACAACCCAACGGCTGGTGGGGCATGGCCCTGTTCCTGTGCTCGGAGGCGACGCTGTTCGGCACGTTGATCGGCAGCTACTTCTATCTGGACTTCAGCGCCCATCGCTGGCCGCCGGCGGGGATCAAGGCGCCGAGCGTCGTGCTGCCGTTGGTCGCGACCGTCGCGCTTGTTGCCACCAGCGTCCCCATGTGGCTCGCCGCGCGCTCCGCCCGCGCCGGCAGCCGCCGCTCGGCGATGTGGCTGATCGCGGTGGCGCTCGCCATCCAGCTCTGCTATCTGGCGCTTCAGATTCTCCTTTTCCGCCACGACCTAAACGACTTCAGTCCCAGAGGGAGTGCCTACGGATCGATCTACTTCACGCTGCTGGCCGCCCACCACGCGCATGTGCTTTTCGGCATCCTGCTCGACCTCGCGCTGCTGGCGTTCATCGGCCTACGGGGATTGACCAACTACTGGCTGGTTGGCGTGCGCGGGCTCGCGCTCTATTGGCACGTGGTCAACGTGCTGGCGGTGATCGTCGTATTCACCCAGCTGTCGCCATCGTTATAGGCGGGGAATTGCAGTGGCCCTGAACCCCACCTGCTCCCGGTCCCCATGAACCCAGTGCCCTCCAACGCCTTGGTGTGGTTCGGGGTTCTGGGCGGCGCGATCGCCTGGGCGGTCGAGTTCGTGGCCAACCTGGCGTTCACCTTCGCCCAGTGCAACGCTCCCGCCGGGCGCTGGGACCTGCCGGTGCACGCCTTCCAGATCGGCAGCTCCGTGGCCGCCGTCGCTGTCGGCCTGGCCGCGCTGGGCGTCTCGTTCCGGCTCTACATGCGCACGTACCGCATCGATCACCACATCCCGGAAGTCGAGCGCCACGGTGAGGGAGGGCCGGCGCCGACCGGGAGGATCAACTTCCTGGCGACCGTCGGGCTTTGTGTCAACTTCCTGGCCCTGGCGATCGTCGTCATGACCGGGATCGGCGCGCCGCTCCTGGCCGTCTGTCAGCAGTCATGAGCCCTGTCCCTCCCGCGCCGGCAGCTCGCATTCCCGCCTCCCGTCTTCCGGCGCTGATGCGCCGGACCGCGGCGGTCCTCGGGGCGGCCTGGCTGCTCGGCCTCGTGGCCGTGGCGGTCGCCGGAGCGCAGCCACAGTCGGGCATCGTCCGGCCGACGACCGAGCCGTCCACGCCGAGTGTGCAGCTCGGGGCCGAGCTCTTCTCCGGCAACTGCGCCAGCTGCCACGGCATCTCGGGCTCAGGCATCTCCTCGCCGCGGCCGGCCGCCGGCGACATCCTCGGCGCTGGGCCTTCGCTACGCGGGGTCGGCGCGTTGGCGCCCGACTTCTACCTGCGCACGGGATACATGCCGCTGGGGAGCATCCATGATCAGCCACAGAACGAACGAGTGCTGTTCTCGGACAAGGAGATCCGCTCGCTCGTCGCCTACGTAGCGTCGCTGGGCCACGGTCCAGGTATCCCCCAGCCCGACCCCGACGCCGGGAACCTCGCCGAAGGCACGGACCTTTTCACCACCCATTGCGCGGGCTGTCACCAGGAGGACGCCCGCGGCGGCTTCGTCACCGGCGCGGTGGTGCCTCCGCTCCAGCAGGTGACCCCAACTCAGATCGCCGAGGCAGTCCGCGTCGGCCCCTACCTGATGCCGCGCTTCTCGCAGAAGCAGATCACGAACTCGCAGCTGAACTCGATCATCAAGTACGTGCTCTCGCAGAGGCATCCCGACAACCGCGGCGGATGGGGCATCGGCAACATCGGCCCGATCCCTGAGGGGCTGGTCACTTGGTGGATCGCGGTGCCCCTGCTGATCATCGGCTGCATGCTCCTGGGAAGGAGGTTCAAGCGCGAATGAGACCCTGGCGCTGGCTGGTGGCGCTGGCGGCGCTGCTGTTTGGACGTGCGCGGCGCCGGCAGCCGGAAGAGCAGGAGCAGCACGGTGACGAGCGCATCGTCGCGGCCGGACCACCGGAGCGCCGCGCGGAGAACCTGGTGTTGCTGCTCTTGGCGATCGCGACGTTGTTTGCGATCGGTTTCATCGTCACCTACGCCGAGTTCACCCCCGGCGGCATCCCCAACGAGCTGCTCGGCATCTGCCTGGGCATGTGTCTGCTGTTCATCGCCCTGGCCCTCACCGTGGTGGGAAGGCGGCTGGTGGTCACCGAGGAGATCGAGGACGAGTACCCACAGGAGCACCCCGAGGAGCAGCGGGAGATCGTGGAAATCATTCACGAGAGCGGCAGCCGCATCACGCGCAAGCGGCTGCTGATTTCGGCGGGCGCGGCGACAGGCGGGGCACTCGGGCTCGCGGCGCTGACGCCCGCACTGTCGCTGGGCCCGGCGTGGGACACCGGACCGCTTGACCGGACGCCGTGGCGAGCCGGCAGGCGACTCGTCGACGAGAACGGCAATCCGATGAGCGCCGCCGACATCGACGAGCGCACGTTCTACACCGCCTTTCCCGAAGGCGCCGACCCCGAGGACCTCGGCTCACCCCTGGTGGTGATCAGGGTGGACCCCGCGAAGCTCAAGCTGCCCGCGGGGCGCACCGGCTGGGCGCCCGGAGGGATTCTTGCCTTCTCAAAGATCTGCACGCATGCCGGGTGCGCGGTCGCGCTGTATCGCAAGCCGACGTTTCCCGTCGTCGAGCCCCAAGACGCCCTGGTTTGCCCCTGCCACTACTCGACGTTCGACCCGTTTACCGGCGGAACCGTGACCTACGGCCCCGCCGGCCGACCGCTTCCCCAGCTGCCGCTCGAGATCGACGCTGCCGGCGACCTCCGGGCGGCAGGGAACTTCTCCGCGCGAGTCGGGCCGTCTTGGTGGAACGTCAGGAGCCGGCCGACAAATGAGTGACCCGATTCAGGACCCCGTTCGCTTCATTGACGAGCGCACGGCCTCGGCGCCGCTGCTGCGGAAAACCCTTCGCTACCTGTTCCCCGACCACTGGTCCTTCCTGCTGGGAGAGGTGGCGCTCTACGCCTTCATCGTCCTGATCGCGACGGGCATCTACCTGGCGCTGTTCTTCGACGACAGCACCGCCAAGACGATCTACCACGGCCCCTACACGCCGCTGGACGGCCAGACGATGAGCCACGCCTACAAGTCGGTGGTCGACATCTCGCTCAGCTACAAGGCCGGACTACTGATCCGCCAGACCCACCACTGGGCGGCGGACGTGTTCGTCGCTGCAATGGCGATTCACCTGATGCGCGTGTTCTTCACCGGGGCCTTCCGCAAGCCGCGCGAGCTGACCTGGCTGATCGGGCTGACGCTGCTGTTGGTCTCGCTGCTCGAAGGGTTCCTCGGCTATTCGCTCGTGGACGACCTGCTGTCCGGAATGGGCATCGCGATCCTTTACGGCGTCGGTCTGTCGGTGCCCGTCATCGGCGGCCCGCTGATGCTTTTGATCTTCGGCGCGCCGTTCCCGGGCAAGCCCGAGTTCTGGTCGCGCATGTACATCGCGCACGTGTTCCTGATCCCCGTCCTGTTGGGCACGCTGATCGCCATTCACCTGGCTCTGGTGGCCGCGCGCCACCACACGCAGTTCCGCGAGAGCCCGCGCCACACCAATCGGCGGCTCATCGGCGTGCCGATGTTCCCAGGGCAGGCACCCCGTTCGCTGGCGCTCATGTTCTTCGTCGCCGCCGTGCTGCTCCTGCTGGGGGGACTGATCCAGATCAACCCGATCTGGCAGTGGGGCCCGTTCGAGCCGTGGCTCGGAACCAACGGCGCCCAGCCCGACTGGTACCTCGGGTGGCTGATCGGCGCGCTGCGGCTGATGCCTAGCTTCGACGTGACGATCAGCCACTTCACGCTGATTCCCAACCCGTTCTGGGGCGGAGCGCTGTTTCCGTTGGTCGTGTTCTCAGTGCTGGGCGCGTTCCCCTTCGTCGAGCGCCGGCTGACCGGCGACCGGCGGGCGCACAACCTAGCCGACCGCCCGCGTGATGCCCCCAATCGCACCGCGTTCGGGGTCGCGTTCCTGACCTGGGTGTTCTTGATCTTCTTGTTCGGAGCAGCGGATCGGATCTTCGTGCTCTGGGGGCTCAGCTATAACACCCAGCTCTTCATCTTCCGGATCGCGGTCTGGGTCATTCCCGTGCTGCTGTTCTTCATCGTCCGCCGCCTCTGCCGCGAGCTGCAGACCGCCGACAGAATCGAGGAGATTCAGGAGGCCGCCGAGCAGGAGGCCGAAGCCGAACCCCAGCCCCTCGGTCCCGCGCCCGCCCAGCCGGCGGGCTGAGGGCGTCGGCGGCCGGTTGGCGGGCATCCTCCTCGGTCTCGCCGCAGTTGCAGGCCGGGACCAGGCCGTTTTGCCTCCTAGAGCGCCCGTCTTGTCAGCTTTATGACTTCTCTTTTGTGGCCCCCCCACGCCCGAGGCACTCTGGTAATGGATGTTCGCCCGTCCCACAGCAGCCGACGAACCGATTACCCCCAGCGAGCGGCCCGAGCGACGAGCGCTCCTGATCGCCTCCAGATGGCTTGCCGCCTCGCGGCTGGGGCTGGTCGTCATGGCTCTGGTCGTCGGCGCCGGCGCCGGTCTGGGCGCTGCCGGCTTCAGGGAGCTGATCTATGGGGTCAGTTGGCTGGCGACCGGCCATGAGCAGTTCGGGCAGCAGGGTCACGCGGCGAGCCTGCATCTGCCTTTCCTCGGGATCTGGTTCGTACTGCTCGTCCCGATCGTCGGGGGCCTGCTCTACGGACCGCTGATCCAGCGCTTCGCTCGCGAGGCGCGGGGGCACGGGGTGCCCGAGGTCATGGTCGCGGTGGCCGAGAACGGTGGCCGCATTCGTCCGCCGGTTACGATCGTCAAGGCCTTGGCGTCGGCGATCTGCATCGGCACCGGCGGCTCGGTGGGGCGCGAGGGACCGATCGTCCAGGTCGGGTCAGCCCTGGCCTCGACGCTCGGGCAGGCGGTTCGAATGTCCGAAGCTCGCTTGCGCGTGATCGTCGCCTGCGGCGCCGCCGGCGGAATCGCCGCCACCTTCAACGCGCCGATCACCGGGCTGTTCTTCGGCTTCGAGATCGTTCTACGCGAGTTCTCGCTGGATGCCCTAGTCGCCACCAGCGTGGCCGCCGTGACCGGTGACATCATCGCCCGGGCGTTCTTCGGCTCAGCGCCATTCTTCACTGGCGTCCCCCATGGCCTCACCCTCAGCAACGATCTTTCCTATCTGCTGATCGCCGCCCTGGGGCTGCTCGCTGGACTCATTGGCGTGGGTTTCAAGACAGTGCTCTACGGCATGGAGGACGCGGCCGACCGGGTGTGGGGAAAGCGGCCCGAATGGGCGCGGCCGGCGGTCGGCGGCGTGGCCCTCGGCCTGGTGCTGCTGGCCCTGCCACAGATGTACGGCGTCGGCTATCCGGTCATGGACCGCGTATTGGGTGGCCATTACGCGCTTTGGCTGATCGTGATCCTGATGCTCGGCAAGGTTTTCGCCGCGAGCCTCACGTTGTCGATCGGAGGGTCCGGCGGGGTTTTCGCGCCGTCGCTGTTCACCGGAGCGGCGGCTGGGACGGCGTTCGGCATCGTCGTCAAGCACCTTTTCGGAGCGGCCGTGGGACCGCCCGCAATGTACGGCGTGGTGGCGATGGGCGGCGTCTTCGCGGCGGCCGCCCAGGCGCCCTTGACCTCGATCGCCAGCGTCGCCGAGATGACCGGCAACTTCACCCTTTCGCTGCCGATCATGCTCACCGCTGGGATCGCGAGCGCGTTGTCCAAGCGTCTGAGCTACGGGAGCATCTACACCACCAAGCTGCTGCGCCGGGACATCGACATCGAACGGCCCAAGGCCACGAGCGCGCTGCGCGAAATGACTGTCGCAGACGTGATGCAGCCACTGATGGCGGTCGACGGAAACGTTCCGCTGCTCGCCGCTCAGAAATCCAACGGCCGCCGGGACCCAGGACCGGCCGTCGAAGGCAGGGAACCGCGGTGGGAGGCACTAGTCGGCACTGTCATCGGCTCGCGAACTCCGCAGGCGTTGTTCGCCGAAGAGGATCTGGAGCACGCACGCCGGCAGCTCGTCCTGTACGGACGCGATGGGTTGCCGGTGCTGTCAGCCGATGGTCGCCTGTGCGGATGGCTCACGCGCCAGGACGTGCTCGGCGCGCTGGCCGAGCGCGTCACCTCCGAGGCGTCCGAGACAGAGCAGGGAGCGCTGGCGGCGGAGTTCGCCGCCGACGATCCGCAACGCCGCGTCCACGAGCCAAGCACGCCCCTCGGCGACTATGAGACGCTCGAGCTGATGGTTGACTCCTCCTCCCCGGCGCTCGGCCGCAGTATCCGGGAGATCTCCTGGCCGCGGCGCAGCCTGCCGGTCGCCGTCACGCAAGGCCGCGAGGTGCGGGCCGCGCGCCCCGACCTGGTGCTGGAGGCGGGCGAGCGCGTGATCGTGCTGGCACCGGCGAAGGAGTCAGACGCCGTCGAGCCGGTCTTCCCCGAACCGGCCTGAGGATCATCTGCCATCTTGTAGTGGCATGGCCATAACCGGCAGACGAGCGGGGACGATCTGCCATCTCCTGGTCGAAGACGTTGCGCTGGCAGAAACCGTTCCGGCCGAGCTGAGGCAGAGCGCCTCGCGGGAGTGCATCGCTCCCGTCGTGTGGCTCCGCCGCGGCCGCTGGAGCGGTGAACAGGCGGAGCTGGTACGCGACGGTATCGGCATGATGGCGCTGGACGGACTGCTGATCCGTCGCGTCGGGGTCGATGGACGCTACGGCGCCGAGCTGCTCGGCGAGGGCGATCTGCTGCGCCCCTGGCAGCACGACGCCAGCTCGTCGCTGCATCGGACGACCGGCTGGCGCATCCTGGCGCCGACGCGCGTGGCGCTGCTCGACAGGCGCGTGACCGCGCGGCTGGCCCGATATCCGGATCTGGTAGCCGGCCTTGTGGGCCGGGCCATCGAGCGCTCGCGACATCTGGCCGTCAACATGGCGATCGTCCATCAGTCCCGGGTCGATGTACGCCTGCGCATGGTCTTCTGGCATCTGGCCGACCGCTGGGGGCGCGTCGGCCCCACGGGGGTCACGTTGCCCCTGCGCCTGACCCACAGCGTGCTCGCCGACTTGGTGGCAGCCCGCCGCCCGACTGTGACCAGCGCGCTGTCCGACCTCAATAAGCAGGGCGTGGTCCGGACGATCGAGGGAGGGTGGTTGATCACTGGCGAGCCGCCTGGCGAGCTGCTCGAGCTGCGCCCGGTGGCCCAAGGTCTGTAGGCTCGCCAGAACTTGCAACACGCGGGCTCTCTCGAGGACTGGGTGCTGCGCGGTGGCGGCCTGCCATTCACGCAGCTGCTGGACGCGCTGGCCGAGGCGATCACTATCCGAAGCGTCGGCAACGAGCTGGTGTTCGCCAACCGGGCCGCGCTCGAGCAGTTCAAGGCCTCCTCCGTTGCCGAACTGCGCGACCGGGCGGAGGACTCGATGCTCGGGAGCCATTTGCTCTACGACGAGCAGGGGCGGCTGCTGAGATTCGACGATCTCCCTTCCGTCGGCGTGGCCGGTCGTGGTGAGGCCACCCCGCTTCTCGTGCGGGCAGTCGATAGGGAAACCAGCGAGGTTCACTGGTGGCGGCTTCGCTCAAGTCCACTGGAGGATATTGAGGGCGAGCTCATCGGCGTTTTCACCGTGGCCGAGGACCTGACCGCGGTGCTGACCGCCCAGATCCGCACCCGCGTGCTTGCGGACTCGGGGCGGACGTTCGCCTCCTCCCTGGACTATGAGGAGACGCTCCGGAACGTGACGGGAGTCATCGTTCCTGCACTGGCCGACTGGTGCGCGGTGGTCGAGATCGACGACGACCTTCACCGCGGACGCGCTGTGGTGGCGCCACCCGGCGAGCAGAACGAGCGCGTGTGTTCATGGCTCAGCTGGTTCCAAGGCCAGCGCGTAGATCCGACGCTCGAGCTGGGCACTGTCGTGCGCACCGGCCGCTCCGTGTTCCACGAAAAGGTGACGAACGAGCACCTTGCGCGCTGGGCGGTCAGTGCCGAGGCACTGCGCGGACTCAGGGACTTAGACATCTGCTCGCTGCTGATCGTGCCGATGCAAGCGTCGGGCCGGACTACCGGAGCGATGATGTTCATCACCACAGCCCCGCGCGGAAGGCTCGACCGCCACGATCAGGAAGTCGGCGAGCAGCTCGGCCGCCGCGCAGCGGTGGCGATGGAGAACGCGCGCCTGCACGCTCAGCTCGCCGACGTGGCCGAGACCCTCGAGCGCAGCCTGCTCCCCGCCGAGCTTCCGCAAGTGCCGGGGTGGCAAGCGGCCTGCCTGTACATCCCGGTCAGCAGCGAGCTGCGGATCGACGTAGGTGGCGACTTCTTCGAGCTGTTCACGGTCAATGGGCACGCGTTCGCGATCATCGGGGACATCGAGGGCAAGGGCGTCGAGGCGGCCACGCTGACCGCGCTGATGCGCTACGGCGCAAGCTTCGCCGCCCGCTTCGGCGCCGAGCCGGCGCTGATCCTCGAGCAGCTCGACGACGCGCTGCGCCACCAGGTGCGCGGCGCCACATGCACTGCGCTGTGCGCGCGGCTCGAGTCCGACTGCCTCGTTCTGAGCTCAGCCGGCCATCCTCCCGCGCTCGTCGTCGGCAGAGGTCAAGCCGTGCGCGAGACACCGCAGCCGGGCCCGCTGCTGGGCGCGTTCGACGACGCCCGCTGGCAACAGCACGAAATTCCCGTGAGCCCCGGCGAGCTCGTTTTGCTTTACACCGACGGAGTGACCGACATCCTGGGCGGTCACGAGCGAGTCGGCCGCGACAGGCTACGGGCGCTGTTGGCCGACCACGCGGACGAGGGACCGGCCGCCGTCCTCGCAAGGCTCGAGCGCGAGCTTCGCGACAGCAACTCAAGAACCGCCCGCTGGGACGACCTCGCGGCGCTCGCGCTGACGCGCCGCTAGCGATACCGGCGTCGACTCAGGACTGGCGTCCGGGCGAAGCTCGGACGCGCGGCGATTCAGGCCTCGGAGTCGGACTCTGAGAGCTTCACCAGCTCGTTTAGCCGTCCCAGCGAGTGCCGCAGGATCCGCGAGACCTGCATTTGAGACACGCCGATCCGATCCGCAATCTGCGTCTGGGTCAAGTCCTCGACGAAGCGCAGGTGCAGCACGCGTCGTTCGTGGACCGGCAGCTGCCTAGCCGCGCTGGCGATTGTCAGGCCCTCCTCGATCCGCTCGAAGCGCCCATCCTCCTCGCCGAACGAGCTGGCCAGCGTGCTGGCAGAGCCCTCCTCGTCGGTCTGCGGCGCATCCAGGGAAACCGAGTGGTGAGCGCCGGCCGTCTCCAAGGCCTCGAGCACGTCGTCGAGGCTCATCTCCAGATAGCCCGTGAGCTCCAGCACCGTCGGAGGACGACCATGCTTGGCACCCAGCTTCTGCTGAGCCTCCTCTACCTTCAGCGCTCTTTCCTGAGCGCCGCGCGGAACGTGGACCGACCAGCCCAGGTCACGGAAGTATCGCTTGAGCTCTCCCAGGATCGTAGGCACCGCGAACGACGAGAACGCCGTTCCTCGGTCGATATCGAAGCGGTCAATCGCCTTGACCAGCCCCAGGCTCGCCACCTGCAGCAGATCGTCGTAGGGCTCGTGCGCGCCACGGTAGCGGTGGGCGAGCTTACGCGCCAGAGGAAGAAAGCGCTCGACAAGTTCGTCGCGGGCGCTCCGGTCATGGTCGTTGCACCATCGCCGGAACAGCTCGGCGGAGTCGAGCGCTTTCGTCCTGCGATTACCTCCGCCGCCCGATCGACTACGGGGCCTAGTCGATTGCATGACGTGAATCCTAATTCTTCATGCAACTTCGCGTGGCCCCAAGTCAGCTTTCGTACAGCGGATTGGGGTGGGATGTTGGTTTCCGACGTTAGGTATGCGCCGGCTCGGTGGCGCCGCTGCGCTCGGAGCCCTCCTTCGCTGCCTGGGCCTGGGCCAGCTGACGGTTGACGTGGTCCCAGTCCAGATTGCGGAAGAACGCCTCGACATACTCCTTGCGGCCGTTCGGCGTGGCGCCGTAGTCGCGGGCGTAGGCGTGCTCGTACACGTCGAGCGCCAGCACCGGGACCATGTTGTACACGGCCCACAGGTTCTGGGTGTCCATGATGTAGTTGAAGATCGACCCGTCGTTGAGGTCGTAGCCGACCATCACCCATCCGCGCGCGGCCGACGCGCACTTGCGCACGGCCTTCTGCCACTCCTGAAGGCCGCCGTTGAACTCGCGGTCGACGAGCTCAGCGAAGGCGCCGGACGGCTCCCCGCCCTGTCCGCCGAGGTGCCCGAAGTAGAGGTCGTGGTTCTTGTAGCCGAGCAGGGCGAACGTGTAGTCGATCGATACGGCACGCAGCTGCGAATACACCTGGTTGCCCTCGATCTCCCCGTAATCGAACTCATTCAGGATCCGCCGGCACTCGTTGGCCTTGTTCGCGTATCCCTCATAGAGCTTTAAGTGGTCCTCCATCGTCTGGCGCGAGATGCCATCCAGATCCTTGTCGAACGCAGGCCACCTGCGGGCCTTCAGCTCATCCCAGGGCATTTGGCTCCTTTCTGTACGAGTTGTCCTTCTGCAATCGAACTACCCCCCAGCTGTGGAAGGCAAAACCGAGGCCTCCCGGCCCTGCCGACCGCGGTCCTGGCGCCGAAACCTCACTGCTCTGTCCTGACCTGAGCGTAGTTGAGCAGGGCCACGATCACCGCCCCACCGGCGATGTTGCCGAGCGTCACCAGGCTGAGCCATGCCAGGAAATGACCAACGCCAACGTGCCCGTTTACGACCGCGGCCAGGACCTCGGCCGTCGTCGAGACGCAGTGATCCAGCCCCGCCACACCTATTACGAACGTGAGGCCCCAGATGAGGACGAACTGGCCGATCACCGCCGAGCTCGCCTCGATCAGCCAGGCCACCAGAGCCAGCAGCCAGCCCGCCAACACCCCGCTCCAGAACCAGGAGCTCGATGGCCCGGCCGCGCGGTCGTGGCCTGTCCTCACAAGCTCTGCCACCAGCCCGTGAGCGAGCGCCGAGCTGTCGACCACCAGCACCGCAAACAGAAGCGCGCCGAGCACGTTGGCGGCGAATACGATCGCCCACAGCCTCAACATCGGCGCGAGGTAGCGCCGCTCGTCGAGCGCCAGCGTCATCGGATACAGGGTGTTCTCGGTGAACAGCTGAGCCCGCCCGATGATGGCCGCGATGAACCCGAGCGGATAGAAGATCGCGCCGACTAGCTCCGCCGCGTGGCCACCTCCAAGCGCCACCGCCGCCGCTGACGCCGCCAAGCCGCTGAAGCCCAGCGTGGCACCGGCGAACAGACCAGAGAACGCCACCGCCGGCTTACCCCGCTCCAGCTCCTCGGCAGCATCCCGCTTGACGCTCTCGTAGATCTCGGCGGCGCCGGGCCGGACGCGATCCTCCGAGCCGGACTCCTCGTCGGTCATCGCTTTGGAGAAACTAGCCGACAGGAGGAGCGTGGGCAGCACTCGGCCGTGCGCTGGGTCTCCAGATGACGCAGCGGTCCGATTGAGCACCGCCGTTTGAGGGCAGCGGACAAAGCATCGCGACCCAAGGTCCCGAACAGCAAGGCATGCCGAATTCCCGGCCGCCCGCGCGCCTCGGGAGGCCCGTAGTTGCCTGGTCGCTGGGCTGGTGCTTTGCGGCGGCCTTCTATCTGCTGCTGATCGACATCACCGATTTGCCGGAGCTGATCGTCGGCGCCGGCGCGGCTGTGCTGGCGGCGAGCGGTCTTGAGCTCGCTCGCGAACAGGGCATCGTCGGCGAGAGCATCCGCTTGCGCTGGCTGCTGCGCCTGCACCGCCCGCTGCTGAAGGTTCCCGGCGACATCATGCGTGTGTCGTTTATGGCACTCCGGGCAGTTGTCCAGGGCGAGGCGCCAGCTGGCGAGTTTCGCGCCGTTCGATTCGCCTGCGGTGACGACGAGGCGCTGGAGAGTGGTCGGCGGGCGCTGGCCGAGATGTTCGGCTCGCTGGCGCCCAACACTTTTGTGGTCGGAATCGACGTGGAACGAGAGCTGATTCTCGCCCATCAGCTCCGGCCCGCTCCCGGACGGGAGTCGATCGACGTGCTGGAGCTGGGATGAACGAGTGGGAGATCGCAGCCACGGTGCTGGCCTTCGCGGTGATCCCCTGTCTCGCCATGTGCGTGCTCGCGCCGGCGCCCGATGGGCTGGTGGCGCTCGAGATCGCGGGGGTGCTCGTGACCACGATCTTGATGCTGCTCTCCGAGGGATTTCACCGCCAGCCGTTCATCGACCTGGCGGTGGTGCTGGCGCCGCTGACGCTGATCGGGTCGCTGGCGTTCGCACGGGTGATGGAGCGCAACCTGTGAACTGGCGGATCCTGGTGGCCACGGTGCTGCTGATTGCCGGAGGATCGATCGAGCTGCTGGCTGTGCTCGGTATGTGCCTGATGCGCAATGTCTACGACCGCCTGCACTACATGGGGCTGGTCAGCTACGGCGCCGTGCTGATCGCAGCGGCGATCGTGTTTCGGGAGTCGTTCTCGCTGATCGGCGATAAGGCCTTGCTGGTAGCCGGCATCCTGGTGACGACCGGCCCGGTGCTCGTGCACACCACGATGCGCAGCATGCTGACACGCGAGCGAGGGGACTGGCGGGCGGGGATCGAGCGCTCGGCAAAGGACGATCCGCGATGACCGTACTTCAGGTCGCCGTTCTGGCCGCGGTGGCCATCGGTGGCGGCGCCGTAGTGGTGGCACCCGACCCGCTCCGTCAAGTGATGGTTCTGGGGGTGTTCGGGCTTTCGCTGACGATGTTGTTCTTCGTCTTCCAGGACCCGGACGTGGCGCTGTCGGAGATCGTGGTCTCCACCGTCGGACTGCCTGTGATGGTGCTGCTCGCGCTGCGCAAGCTGCGAGAGCAGGAGCGAGACCGACAGGAGGAGGAGGAGGAGAAGGAGTCGTGAGCCACCGTGGGCGGGTGGCGTTGTTTGCGGTGGCGGGGAGCGGGCTGGCCGTCGTGCTGGTGATCGGCTTCCTGCGCTTGCCCGATTTCGGCGCCTACCACGGCGTGTACGGACAGGTCATCAACGGCGCCGGGGTCACGCTGCGCCACGCCACCGATCTCATAACCGCGCTGAACTTCGACATCCGCGGCTTCGACACCGTAGGCGAAGAATTCATCCTGTTCGCCTCGGTATTAGGTGTTGTGTTGATCCTGCGGGATCTGCGCGGAGAGCAAGAGCGCCCGCAGCAGGAGGAGGCCGAAGAGCACCAGTTTGCCGGCGCCAGCGAGGCGCTGCGGGCTCTGGCGGTGGGGCTAGTTCCCGTTGTGATCGCGCTGGGGGTCTACATCGTGGTCCACGGACAGCTGACCCCGGGCGGCGGCTTCCAAGGCGGCGTAATCCTGGCGGCAGGGCCACTGCCGATCTTCATCGCTGGTCGCTACCTACGGATGAGGGCGATCGCGCCGCAAAGGCTGATCGAGCTAGGCGATACGGTCGGCGCCGCCGGTTACGCCCTGGTCGGGCTCAGCGGCTTGGTGTTCGCCGGGATCTTCTTCAAGAATTGGATTCCATTCGGGATTCCAGGGCACCTCCTGTCGGCCGGCCAGATGGACATCGCGAGCGTGTTTGTGGGTCTCGAGGTCAGCGGCGCGTTCCTTGTCGCCTGGTCTGAGTTCCTCGACCAGGCGATGCTCGTGAGAGGCGGGCAAAGGCAATGAGCTTCCTGCCGTTCGCGGTCGCCGCTTGGCTGTTCATCGTCGGGCTCTACGGGGTGATCTCCAGCAACAACCTCGTTCGGACGATCATTTCCCTGACCGTCGTGCAGTCCTCGACGTACGTGCTGCTGCTGGGGATCGGCTATGTGAACGGCGGCAAGGCGGCCATCTTCGCGGACATTCCACAGGTCACGAAGGCGGTCGATCCGGTGGTGCAGGTGCTCGTGCTGACCGACATCGTGATCGAGGCCACGGTCACCGGCCTGCTGCTGGCGCTGGCGGTCCAGGCTCACAAGCGATTTGGGAGCATCGACCCGCACGATCTGCGCGCGATTCGGGACTAGTGGCCCGTTTCGCAAATACGACGACATTCGAGTGGCTCCCGGCGGTGGCCCCTCTCGGTGTCGCCGCACTTACAAAACGAACCACTGGCACCGGATGCACATCACCGCGCTCCCGGTAATCGTGCCGCTGATCGCCGCCGCGGCGCTGGTCGCGGTGCGACACTACACGCCGCGTCTGTTCGACGACGTGTTCGGTGTCGGCGTCGCCGTCGCGGTGGCCACCCTTTGCGCGCTACTGCTCGCTCACACGGCCCACGGGCACCCGTTCGCCTACTGGATGGGGGGCTGGCGCCCCAGCCACTCGGTGACGATCGGCATCTCCTTCTCGATCGACCCGATCGGGGCCGGCCTGGCCACCTTCGCCGCCGTGTTGGTCACCGCCGCGCTGCTCTACTCGTGGCGCTACTTCAAGTCGGTCGACGGGCTGTTCCACGCCCTGATGCTGCTGTTCCTGGCGGGGATGGTGGGGTTCTCCCTCACTGGCGATCTGTTCAACCTGGCGGTGTTCTTCGAGCTGATGGGCGCCGCCGCCTACGCCCTTACCGCATATAAGGCCGAGGAGAAGGGCCCGATCCAGGGCGGGATTAACTTCGCGATCTCAAACAGCATCGGGGCTTACGCCATCTTCACCGGGATCGCTCTGCTCTACGCCCGCACCGGAGCGCTGAACATGGCCCAGATCGGCGCCGCCCTGGGTGGCCATCACGCCGACGCGCTGGTCGTGGTGGCGATGGCGCTGCTGTTCGCCGGGCTCCTCACCAAAGCGGCAGCAGTGCCTCTCCACTTTTGGCTGGCCGACGCACACGCGGTCGCCCCGGCGCCGGTCTGCGTCCTGTTCTCAGGCGTGATGGTCGAGCTCGGGATCTACGCCGTCGCGCGCATCTACTGGACTATCTTTGCCGCTCCCCTGGCGCCCCATGCCGACGAGTTACGCGCGATTCTGATCGCGTTCGGCACCCTGACGGCCTTGTGGGGAGCCATCATGTGCTTCGCCCAGCGCCACCTGAAGCGGCTGCTGGCGTTCTCGACGATCAGCCATGTTGGGATGTTCGTGTGCGGGCTCGGCCTGTTGAGCGCCAAGGGCTTGGCCGGGGTCGCCGTGTATGTCGTGGGGCATGGACTCACAAAAGCCGCGCTGTTCATGCTTGTCGGCGTCCTGCTTCACCGGTTCGCGACGATTGACGAGTTCGACCTGTACGGCAAGGGCAAGGCCATGCCGATCACCGCCGCTCTGTTCACGGTCGGTGGGCTGACGCTCTCGGCGATTCCCGTGGTGACGCTGTTCTTCGGGAAGTCGCTGCTCGACGGCGCCTCACTCGACGCCGGATATCCCTGGCTTCCCAGCGTCTTTGTCATTTCCTCGATGTTCACCGGCGGAGCGGTACTGCGCGTCACCGGGCGCGTTTTCTTCGGTTGGGGCGCTTCGCACAAACCGGACGAGCCGCAGGCGGACGAGGCGCGCGAGGGGGACGACGAGGAGAGCCACACCAGAGCGAGCACGCCGCCTCTGATGCTGCTTGTCCCAGCGCTGCTGCTGGCCGCCGCGATCGTGATTGGGTTGATCCCCGGCGCCGTCCCCGGCATCGAGCGGGCGGCAGCGCACTTCGGCGACCATCAGAGCTACATCAACTGGGTGCTCCACGGCCACGTTCACTTCCCGCCGGCTTCCACCAGCCACATCGAGACCTACGACTACTTCTATGGTGCCGCCGCGGCGCTGGGAGCGGTCGCCCTCGCGGCGCTTGGGCTGTTCGGCGCGCCACTTCGCGGGATGCTGCCTGCCGCGCCCGTGCGCGGAGTCGGTGCAGCCGTTTGGGCCCTGCGTCGCCTGCACAGCGGCCACATCGGCGACTACATCGCCTGGTGGACTGCCGGCGCGGCGCTGCTCGGCGGAGCTTCGCTCATCTTCTTGCGGTGACCCGTACCAGCTGCCCCATGCTCTCACGCGCCGCGGCCCCCGCCGCGGTCGCTCTGATGCTCGCCGCATGCGGCGCCACGCCGCCACAGGCGCCGCTTCCCTACGCCAAGAAGCTCGACTCAGCGACCAGCGGGATCTCCACCGCCTGCGGCTTGGCCAGCCAGGTGACCGCCTTCCCCGGTGATCACCGCTCCGATCTGATCACGCTCGAGGTCACCGCGTCCTCCTCCGCCGACAAGCTGGCATCCGTGTTCGCTCGCGATCCCGCCTGGATCTACCAGGGCGACACGGTCCGCCAGATCGTCCACGACAGCGCCTCGATGCTGGGCTCATGCGGGCTCCACAGCGCGCAGCATGAACTGCTGCGAGCCACGGGGAAGCCGTAGGCAGCGCTCACGACGGGCCCTTAGTCGGCACCTCGTAGGCAGCGGCCTGCTCACGCTTGAGCTCAAGCCCCAAACCGGGCCTGGAGCGGTCCGGCGTGAGCAGCCCGTCGGTGGGGTCGAGCGTTCCCTCAAACAGCATGCTCTCGATCCGGTAGTGATCGAAGAAGTACTCGATGTGGATCACGGTCTCCATGGCACAGCACGCGTGGGCGGAGATCGCCGGGGCGCAGTGGGCGGAGAACGGCCGGTTCCGGGCCTTGCACAGCCCGTCCACCCGCAACATGTTGGTGACGCCGCCGCAGCGGGTGGCGTCGGCCTGCAGGATGTGAACGGCGTCGGCATCCAGCATCTGCTGAAAGTAGGGGAGGTTCCAGCCGTACTCGCCCGCGGCCACCGCCAGCCCCGGCGGAGCGTGCTCGCGCACATAGGCCAGCCCCCGAAGGTCCTGGGAGGAGACCGGCTCTTCGAAGTAGCTGACGCCGAACTCCTCGTGGTAGAGCTTGGCCCACTGCACGGCATCCTGAGGATTGTTGGCGCCGTTGGCGTCGACCATCACCTCGACGTCGGAGCCGACCGTCGAGCGGACGAGCGCCACTCGCTCGGGATCCGCCTTGGCGTCCCGTCCGACCTTGATCTTGACGCTGCGAAAGCCGTCGCTCACCCAGCCGTGAACCTGCTCGCGCAGCTGCTCGGGCGTGTAGTCGCAGAAACCACCCGAGCCGTAGATCGGAACGCTCTCGCGGAAGCGCGGAAGCAGGTCGGCCAGGCATAACCCAACCAGCTTGGCCTTTAGGTCCCACAGCGCCACATCGACCGCCGAGATCGCCATCGCCGCGATGCCGGCGTGTCCCAGCTGGCGCGCCTGAACCTGCATCTGAGCCCATGCCTTCTGCGGCATCAGCGGGTCGATGCCGTCGAGCAGCGGCGCGAGCTTTGAGCTGATCACCTGCGCCGCGGCGGGGTCACAGTACGTGTAGCCCAAGCCGATGTGGCCCCCGCAGTGCAGCTCCACCACCACGATCGTCGTCGAGTCCCAGACCAGCGTGCCGTCGGACTCGTGCTCGGTCTGGGTCGGAATCTCGTAAGCGCTCACATCGACCTTCTCGATGCCTGCGCCCAGGGTCCGGGTGTCGGTGCTCATAGTCGACTCGCTGGATCGGCGGGCCCGCTCAGCGGGTGATGAACTCCTCGACCTGGCCCTTGATCGACTGCTTGATGACCCGGCCGGCGTGCGGGTCGCCCGGCAGCGCCTGGGCTAGCTTCTTGGCCTGTTCGAAGTTGATGTGCGGCGGCAGCGGCGGAACCTCTGGATCGGTGATCGCCTCGTAGAGTACGACGCCCTGGGTGGCGAGCGCCTCGTCCCACGCTGGCCCGACGTCCTCGGGACGCTCCACCCGGATGCCCTTCACCCCCAGTACCTCTGCGTAGCGCGCGAAGTTGAAGTCCGGGAGCACCTGCGAGGCATCCAGCTTGGGGTCGCCCGCCATGACCCGCTGCTCCCAGGTCACCTGGTTGAGGTCGTCGTTGTGCAGCACGACCACAATGCACTGCTTGTTGCTCCAGCGGTGCTGGTAATGGGCGAGGTCGATCAGGGCGGCGTTGCCGATCATCTGCATCGCGCCGTCGCCGATCGACGCGATCACCGGTCGATCCGGATAGGCGAACTTCGCCCCCAGCGCGTAGGGCACTGCCGGACACATCGTGGCCAGCGTTCCCGAAAGGGCGGACTGCATCCCTTTACGCATCCGCAGATGACGCGCCCACCAGTTGGTCGCCGAGCCGGAGTCGGAGGTCAGAATGCAGTTGTCGGGGAGCCGCGGGCTGAGCTCGGCAAAGATCAGCTGCGGATTGATCGGCTGGGCCTCGAGGTGCGCCCGTTCGTCCATCAGCCGCCACCAGCGCTCAATCTCCCCCTCCAGCTGCTCTCGCCAGGCGCGGTCCTGCTTGCGCTCCAGCAGCGGGATCAGCGCCTGCAGGGCGTCCTTTGAGTCGCCGACCAGATTCGCCTCGGTCGGCGCGTAGCGCATCCCGAGCAGGCGCCCGTCGATGTCGATCTGGACCGCGCGGCATGAGCCCTCCTCCGGCAGCCACTCGGCGTACGGGAAGCTCGTCCCGATCATCAGCAGCGTGTCGCAGCCCATCATCATCTCGTAGCTCGGCTTGGTACCCAGCAGACCGATGGGGCCAGTCACGAACGGCAGATCGTCCGGAAGCGCCGAGCGGCCATTGAGCGCCTTGGCCACGCCGGCACCGAGCAACTCGGCGACCTGTATCACCTCGTCGGCGGCGTGCGCGGCGCCCTGGCCGATCAAGATGGCCACCCTCTCGCCCTCGTTGAGGATCTCGGCGGCGCGCTTCAGGTCCTCGTCGCGCGGCCTGACGAGCGGCCTGCTGAAGCCAAGCGATGAGTAGACGGCGCCGTGGGCGCGGGGCGGTTCTTGGTGCTCGGCCTCTTGCACGTCCGCGGGTACGATCACGGCGGTGGGGTGACGGGATGACTTCGCGATCCGTACGGCCCGATCAATCACGTGACGGGCCTGCGTCGAATCCATGATCGTCATCAGGTAGTCGCTCGCGACGTCCTTGTAGAGCGTGTTGAGGTCGACCTCCTGCTGGTAGTTGGCGCCCAGTGACATCCGCTTCTGTTGGCCGATGATCGCCACCACCGGCTGGTGGTCGAGCTTGGCGTCATATAGGCCATTGAGCAGATGAATCGCACCGGGTCCGGAGGTGGCCATGCAGACGCCCACCTCGCCCGTGAACTTGGCGTGCGCCGTCGCCGCGAACGAGGCGATCTCCTCGTGCCGCGTCTGGATGAACTCGAGCTTGTCGCCGACCTCGTGAAAAGCGCCGATCAAACCGAGGATGCCGTCGCCCGGATACCCGTAGACGCGGTCGATCCCCCACTCGCTCAGGCGATTCAGAATGAACTGGGCTGTGTCTGGCAAGGCGACTCCTAATCGGTTCCGGGCGTGGCTATGGGAAGCGCTTGTTTCGGCCCTACCCGAGTGAACACGAAAGAAACGGTCCCATCCCGTCGTGGCGCCGAGATGGTCAGCACCAAGACAGACCGGCCGCGGTCGCACTTCGCGCTGGTGTTACCGCGGGATCTTGATCAGCTGGCCTCGGACGCGGCGCTACACGCCTACCAGTCGGCGCGCTACAAGTTGATTCGGGATGCAGCCCCGCGACCTCTTTGGCCTATCGCTCGAGCGCTTCACCGAGGAGCGCAATGCGCTGGCCAGACAGGTCCGGCTAGAGGGGCGCCGTGATGAGGCGACGAAGCTATTGAAGCTGCGCAAGCCCTCTGTGGCCGCGTGGGCGGTAAACCAGCTCGTCCGCACGCAGAGCCGCGATGTGGCGGATCTGTTCAAGGCGGGTGACGGACTGCAGCGAGCCCAGCAGGACCTGCTCGCCGGACAAGGCACTCCCGGCGAGCTGCGCAAGGCGCTCGACGCCGAGCGTGCAGCGGTGGAGCAGCTCATCGACAAGGCACGCGGACTGCTGAGCTCCGACGGCCACGAACTGACGCCTGCGAGACTCGAGCAAGTCGCAGAGACGCTTCACGCTTCAGCGCTCGACGCCGACGCGCGCGCCGAGGTGCGCGAAGGCTGCCTCAATCGCGAGCTTCGCCATATTGGGCTCGGCGCCCTCGGAGCGGACCCCAAATCGGAGTCTCGGAGCGCCACACGGCCGCGGCGATCGAGATCCGAGCCAGAACGTGACAGCGAAGCTGCCGAGGCCCGGAAGGCGAGAGATGCGCGCACGGCGCGGCTGAAGGCCGCCCGAAAGGCGGCAGCGGAGGTCCGGCGGCGCGCCGAACGCACAGCGCGAGACGCCAAGACGGCACAGCAGAAGCGCGACCGAGCGGCCGGGGTGCTGCACGATGCCGAGCAGGAACTCGCCGCCACGAGCGACGAGGCTGAGCGAGCGGCGCGGGAGCTCATGGCTGCACAACAGGCCGTGCAGGACCTGACGCCGTGAGAGACGGCGTGTGGGCGCAATCGCAGGCGTCGGGACGGCGGCGTCGCGATCCGAGGCGCGGCGGCTCGCTCCTAGGGCTAAGCGACCTCTGCGCCCGTGCTATTCGCCGCCGTGGCGGCGGCTCGCAAGCGCGGCAGCCGCGCCGGCCAAGGCGGCCCCTGCTCCCGCGAGCGCCAGGGCTCGGTGCTTCGAGAGCTCGTACTGCGGGCTGACGTGGTGGGCTTGATCGTCGAATGGGCCGTGGGCGCCGCGGTCCTCGTCGACCGGCTCGAACAGGTTGTCGTGCCCGACCGGGTCGAGGTCGTGCTCGGTCATCTGCGAGCCAAACCCGGTGCGGGCCAGGTAGCGGTCAAGCAGCCACGGCGCGGTGCGCTCGCCGAGGATGTTCATCACTGTGGGTATCCCGACATACATCTGGCGGCGCTTGTGGTGGGCGGCGTGGTGGATTGCGTCGGCCGCGATCTCCGGCTGGTAGATCGGCGGCACCGGCATCGTCTGCTTGGGCAGCTTCGTCCTCCCCCACGTGAACTGGGTGGTGTTCAACCCCGGCAGCTGAATCATCGAGACCCGCACCTTTGACTTGTTGTGCAGGAGCTCTGTGATGACGCTCTCGGTAAACCCCTTGCAGGCGTGCTTGGCGCCGCAGTAAGGCGACTGCAGCGGGATACCCCGATAGGACATCGCCGAGCACACCTGAACCAGCGAACCCCGATCACGCGGAACCATCCGCTTCAGCGCCGCACGCGTCCCCCACACCATTCCCAGGTAGCTCACCTCGGTGGAGCGCCTGAACTCGTCGGGCTCGATGTCCAGGAATTCGGCGTAGACCGTGACCATCGCGTCGTTGACCCAGACGTCGATCTCTCCGAAGGCATCCTCCACCGAGGAGGCTGCCGCCTCGACCTGGTCGCACTCGGCCACGTCGACCGGCAGTACCAGCGCTCGCCCTCCGGCCTCCTCCACCTCGCGGGCGGCGCCTTCGAGCCCTTTGCGTCCGCGCGCCAGCAGCGCCACCTTCGCGCCGTCGGCCGCGAACCTCCGCGCCGCGGCGCGTCCGACGCCGCCGGAGGCGCCTGTGATCACAACAACCTCTTCTTGCCTTGCCATGTCGCTCCTTGTCAGCGGGGGTCGCGCTGCCGGATACCCTGCATCGGCCTCCGCCACGCGCGCTCGGTCGCCCTACGAACCTCTACGCGCTGCACGCTTGTCAATCCGGGTACTAGCAGCGCATGGGCGATCTCCGGACCTCAAGATCCGCGAGGCTCCAACCGCGACGCACCGACGGCTACCTGCCGATCGAGGACTACGCGGCGATCGGCGACGGCCGGACGCTCGCCCTGGTGGCGAACGACGGCTCGATCGACTGGATGTGCCTTCCGGATCTTGACGCGCCGAGCGTGTTCGGGGCTCTGCTGGATCCACCCGACGGCGGAAGCTTCTCACTCGCGCCTGCGACGGCTTACGAGGTCAGCCGCTCGTATGTGCCTCAGACGAATGTGCTCCAGACGGAGTTCTCGACCTCAGAGGGCAGTGTCCAGGTGACCGACGCGGTCACCGTCGACACGAGCCAGAATGCGCCGTGGCGCGAGCTGGTTCGCCAGGTGGAGGGTCTCTCCGGGACCGTCCCGATGGAGTGGCGCCTGCGTCCTCGTTTCGGATACGGGCAGCGGGCCGTCGATCCCGTCCCGCGCGCCGGCAGTCTCCTCTACCGCCACGGGAAGCTGCAAATGGGCCTTCGGTGCTGGGACAGCGGAGAGCCGGAGGTCAGCGTGGGGACGGTCGGCGGGCAGTTTCGGATCGCCGCTGGCGAGCGCGCCCTGCTGTCCCTGGTGGCCAGCGACGAGGTTGCGCTGCCCATTCCAGAGCGCCCGGATCTGGAGCGCCGGCTTCGGGCGACGGTTGACCTGTGGCGAGCGTGGGTGGGGCGCACGAGCTACGACGGGCCTTGGAAGGACGCGGTCGAGCGAAGCCTGCTGGCGATCCGGCTGCTCGCCGACGGCCGCACAGGGGCGATCACCGCCGCCGGCACGACCTCGCTGCCGGAGGCGATCGGCAAGCAGCGCAACTATGACTACCGCTTCGGCTGGGTGCGGGACCTCTCGTTCACCGTCGACGCCCTGCTGCGGGTGGGCATGAAGGAACTGGCGCACGCCTCGGTCACGTGGCTGATCGGCGCGGTGGCCAAAACTCACCCTCGCGTCAACCCGGTATACGCCCTGACCGGAGACGTTGTGCGCTCGCAGCACAAGCTGCCGTTGCCCGGCTACCGCGGCACCTCGCCGGTGCATGTCGGAAATCAGGCGGGAAGCCAGCTTCAGCGCAGGGTCGCGAATGACTGCAACGATCCACGCGATTCGCTCCGAGCTGCATGCCGACGGGCCGCTGTTTTATCGCTACAGCGGCATGCAGGATCAGGAGAACGCATTCTTGGCCTGCTCCTTCTGGCTGATCGAGGCGCTGGCGCTCGCCGGGCGCCGCGACGAGGCAGGGGAGATCATGGACGCCATGGTCTCGCTGGCCAGCGACGTCGGGCTCTATACCGAGGAGATGGAGCCTGGCAGCCACGCGATGCGCGGCAACTTCCCCCAGGCGTTGACCCACCTGGCGCTGATCAGCGCGGCCGCGCTGCTACAGGAGCCAGGACAGAGCTAGCCGGCCGTCAGCGAGTCCCAGCTTGAATGCCTCCGAGCCAGGTCGCTCACCCGGTTATGTCCGTAGGTGTCCCGAGCGGTACGTTGTCGATCAGCCAGCGAGCCTCGGCTTGGGTCACGTGGAGACAGCCATGACTGTCTGGCTCGCCGATCGTCTCGGTCGCCGGTGTGGCGTGAATCGCGATGCGGTTGCCGCCGGTCCAGCCGGGAATGGCATGCGGCGCGGTCGCCGACAGGGCCAGGATGCAGCACCCATACGGGCCACCGGGATCGTTTGTGACGAGCCGGTCGGTGACCGCGAAGCGGCCGGTCGGAGTCGGCGCGTCTGCGGCGCCGATGCCAATTGTGTAGCTTGCCAGCACGCGGCCGTCTCGCAGCACGGTCAGCCGCCGGGCTGCCAACGATGCCCGCACCAGGTAAAGGTCGCGCCCGAGCGTGACTCCCGAGCGCGGGACCCATCCCAGACGCCCGTTGCCGGCCAGCTCGCTGACCACCCCCAGCCACCCGGCCGACACCCGTACTACCAGCAGGATCCGGGGGGAGCCGAATTGGGTTCGGCCGCCCAGCGCCCCCAAAACGCGCCCATTCGGCGCTGCCCGCAGTTGTGTTGCGCGCGCGACCAGGGCGACCAGCGCACCCCGGCCCGCCGGCAGCGTCGCGGTGTGCGTTGAGCGCGAGCGCGACCTCGAGTGCGACCTGACCGGCGTAAATCCCCGGCGCGCGGTACTCGATGCCGATCGCCCGCCGCCGGACAGCAGCAGCGCCCCGACGATGACGGGAAGCACCAGGACCAGCGGACTGAGCACCCGGAGCCGCATTCAGAAAATGAGCGTACTGCGCGCGCGGGGGCCGAGCGTCGGCTCGCACGGCTTCCGCAACCCTGCGCGTAAAACGGTGTTGACTACCTGACTTGCTCTTACGTGCCCTGGCCCTGTCGGCTGTACTGGTGCTCGGAGGCGGCGCTATCGCGCACGCCCAGACCGTCCAGCCCCCGACTAAGTCCGTGCTCTACGAGGACGGCCAGACCGACCGCTATCTGCTCGGCGGGACATGGCTCTACCGGGCGGACCCCGGGAATGTCGGCCTGGCGGCGGGGTACTGGCAGCAGAACTTCTCCACCACCGGGTGGTCCCCGGTCACGGTTCCCAATTCGTTCAACGCGGGTGATTTCTCAACCCAGAGCTGGCTTGGCTCCGTCGGCTGGTACCGACGGGACTTCAGCTTGCCGTCCGGGGCCTTCCCCGGCTACGTGCCCGCGGCAGCCCGGCACTGGCTGGTTCGCTTCGAGTCGGTCAACTACTACGCCACGGTCTGGCTGAACGGGCGTCAGCTCGGCACGCATGCCGGGGCCTTCCTGCCGTGGGAGCTCGACCTGAAGGGGCTTCGTCCGGGCGAGAACCAGTTAGTCGTGCGCGTCGACAGCCGCACGACGCCGGCGGCCCTTCCCCCCGGCCCCGGCAGCAACTGGTTTAACTTCGGCGGGATCCAGCGGGAGGTTTACCTGCGGGCCGTGGCACGGGCCGACATCCAACGGGCGCAGATCCGCCCACTGCTGCCGTGTCCAGGCTGCGCCGCGACGATCTCGGAGCAGGCAACGATCCGCAACGTCACGGGCCAGACACAGACGGTGCAGCTGCGCGGCAGCTACGGATCACAGCGGCTCAACTTCGGCAAGGCCACCCTCCGGGCGTACGGCACCTGGACGCCGCAGGCCACGGTGCGCTTGGCGCATCCTCGCCTGTGGTCTCTGGGGCAACCCAACCTGTACAAGGCCACCCTGACGCTGAGCGACGCCAAGGGCCGGGCGCTGGGCGGCTACCTGGACTACTCCGGCATCCGCAGCGTCACGCTCACGAACGGCCGCCTCTTATTGAACGGCCACCCGGTCGATCTTCGCGGCGTCGACCTCCAGGAGGAGAACGTGACGACCGGCGGGGCGCTGAGCGTGGCTCAGATCGAGCAGCAGCTCGCCTGGGCCCGGCAGCTGGGCGCGGGGATCATCCGCACCCACTACCCGGTCGGCGCGCTGATGGAGGAGCTGGCCGATCGCGCCGGGATCCTGATCTGGTCGGAGGTCCCCGTGTGGGGCGTCCAGAACGTGTATTTGAGCCAGCCAGGCTGGCTGTCACGCGCGTACTCGATCGTGCGCCAGAACATCCTTGAGAACCAGAACCATCCGTCGATCCTGCTCTGGAGCATCGCCAACGAGCTGCCGACGCCGGCGTCGGGCGCCGAGAGCTCATACATCAAGAACGCCGCGGCGTTGGTGCGGAGCTTGGACCCGACACGGCCCGTGGCGATGGCGGTCGACAACTGGCCCGGGGTCCCCTGCCAGCCGGCCTACGCGCCGCTCGACGCGATCGGCCTAAACGAGTATTTCGGCCTCTTCCAAGAGGGCGGAGGCTCGACCGACGACCGCGACGCGCTCAGCTCCTACCTCGACCTCTTCCGCTCCTGCTATCCGCAGAAGGCGGTGTTCGTTACCGAGTTCGGATTTGACGGCAACCGCAACGGTCCGGTCGAGGAGTACGGGACCTACCAGTTCCAGTCGAGCATGCTCGCCTTCCATCTGGGCGTGCTCGCCACCAAGAGCTGGCTGTCGGGGGCGATGATCCAGACGCTTCAGGACTTCCCGGCCTATCCCTACTACAACGGCGCCAACCCGTGGCCCGACTCGCCGTTTAACCAGAAGGGGCTGGTGGACCTGTATGGGAATCCGAAGCCGGCTTTCTCGGTGGTCTCGGGGATCTATCACTCGTTCACGCAGCTCGGGGCGCGCGCCCGACGTTAGGGCGGGGATTGGCGTGTGGGCCCGAGCCCCCGGGCCCTAGTCGTGAATATGAAACGGCAGCGTCGCGACGATCACGTCCGTGCGCGCCTTGAGCACCGACTCCAGCAGCCGCCCGCGCTGGTTGTGCAGGATCTCGTGACGGCGCTTTGAGGGCATGACTATGGGGACCAGGACGGTGATCGTCGCGTCGGCGTCATGCACCGACTTGATGTAGCGAAGCACGGTTCGGACCAGCGAGCGGTGGGGGTCGCGCAGCACTTCGATCGGCACGCCCGAGCGCCAGTCGTCCCACTCTCGCTTGACCTGCTCGGCCTCCTCGTCGTCCCCCGCCACCGCCACCGCGACCACCGTCTCGCCCAGCGACAGCGCGGCGCTCACGGCGCGCTCGGTCAGCACGTTGACGGTCGACACCGGGATGATCACGATGCTCTCGCGCTTGCGCGGACGCGGAGGGGTCTTGCCCCAACGCAGCTCGCGCCTGACCTCGTCGTAATAGGACTCGATCCGCGAGAACAGCAGCATCAGCAGGGGAATGGCGATCGCCACCACCCAGGCCCCCTCCGTGAATTTCGTCAGCAGGGCGACAACGACGGCCAGCGCGGTCAGCGTGGCGCCAAATCCATTTAGCGCTGCGCGCGCACGCCATCGCTTCGGCCGGGCGGTGATCCAGTGGCGCACCAGCCCGACCTGGCTGATCGTGAAGCCGATGAAAACCCCGATCGTGAACAGCGGGATCAGCCGCTCGGTCTTTGCGTCGACGGCGATCAGCAACAGCGCCGCCAGCACCGCGAGCACGGCGATCGCGTACCTGTAGACCGGGCGCTCGGCGCGCAGGGCGAACAAGTGGGGCAGTCGGTGATCCTTGGCCAGCAGGCTCATCAGCACCGGCAGGCCACCGAAGCTCGTGTTCGCGGCCAGCCCCAGCACGAGCGCGGTCGACAGGTTCGCGACGTAGAAAGCGGCACCGTGCCCGAACGCAGCGGCCGTCACCTGGGCCAGGACCGTCACGCCGCCTCGGGGCACGACATGGTGGACGCGAATCAGGATCGTGAGTCCGAGCAGCATGATCGTCAGCAGCACCCCGAGCGACAGCTCGGTCCGCTGCGCGGTGCGCACTCGCGGCTCGCGGAAGGCCGGGACGCTGTTGGCGATCGCCTCGATCCCGGTGATCGCTGTGGCACCGTTGGCGAACGCCTTGAGAATCAGCAAGACCCCGACGGCAGTAGTCACGGGGAACGTCTCCTTGGTGCCGATCACGGCGACTGGGTGAGAATGGAAGGCGCCGACGACGATCACCCCGAGCGTCGAGATGACGAACACCGCGGCCGGCAGCATCAAGAGCTTGGCCGACTCGGCGATCCCGAACATGTTGACCGCGGTCAGGACTGCCAGGCTGACCAGGGCGACGAGGAGCAAGTGGTGCGAGAGCCTCGGGAAGACACTGGCGAGGCTCGCGGCGCCGGCCGCCAAACTGACCGCCACCGTCAGCACATAATCGCCGACCAGCGACGCGGCGGCGAGCAGCGCCGGCCAGCGGCCGAGGTAGGCCTTCCCCACAGCGTAGGCCCCGCCGCCCTCTGGATGGGCTTCGATCACCTGCGTGTAGGAGAAGATCAGGATCAGCAGGATGGCCGCGATCACGAGCATCACCGGCAACAGCCAGCTGACCGCGCCCGCGCCGGCGGCGACCAGCACCACCATCGCCGCCTCGGGGCCATAGGCGACGCTCGAAAGGGCATCGAGGCTCAGCGCAGCTAGGCCGCCGAGGACGCCGAGCTCGTGGCCCGGGTCGGCGTGCTTGCCCGCCCGCCGGCGGGGCTGCCAGCGAAGCGCCGTTACGGCCTGCTCGGCGCGCTGCGCGTCCTCCGTCGCGGTGGTCGTCTCGGTCAATGCGGTGGGTGCCCCTTGTGCGCCAACTGTGGCAGGTTTGAAGCACGCAGCGGCCCAAGTTGGGCCCCCAGAGGGCCTGGGTAGGATCGTGACGGATGACCGAGCAAGCCATCAGCCGTAGGCGGCGGCTGCTGATCCTCGGAATCTGCTGTATGAGCCTGCTGATCGTCGGTCTGGACACGACGATCGTGAACGTCGCGCTGCCGTCGATTCACAAGGAGCTCCACGCGTCCGTGTCTGGGCTGCAGTGGACGATCGACGCCTACACGCTCGTTCTGGCCAGCCTGCTCATGCTTGCGGGCTCGACGGCCGACCGCATCGGCCGCCGGCGGGTGTTTCAGGTTGGACTGGTGGTGTTCTCATTGGGGTCGCTGCTGTGCGGGCTGGCTCCCAGCCTTGGGCTGCTGGTCGCCTTCCGCGTGCTTCAAGCCATCGGCGGCTCGATGCTCAACCCCGTGGCGATGTCGATCGTGCGCAACGTGTTCGAGGACCCGCGCGAGCGCGCGCAGGCGATCGGCCTCTGGGGCGGCGTGTTCGGGCTGAGCATGGCGCTGGGTCCCATCCTCGGCGGCGCGCTGGTGGAGGCGATCAGCTGGCGCGCGGTGTTCTTCGTCAACGTCCCGATCGGCATCGCCGGCGTGGTCTTGACGGCGCTGTACGTGCCCGAGTCGCGAGCTTCGCGGCCGCGCCGGCTCGACCCGGTGGGACAGGTGCTTGTGATCGCGGCCCTGGCGTCGCTGACCTACGCCATCATCCAGGGGCCGCGCAGCGGCTGGACGTCGGCCGAGATCGTCGGCCTGTTCGCCGGCTCGCTGGCGTGCTTCGTGGCGCTCGTGCTCTACGAGCTTCGCCGCAGGGAGCCCCTGCTGGAGATGCGCTTCTTTCGCAGCGCGCCGTTCTCCGGCGCCAGCGCGATCGCCGTCCTCGCCTTCGCCACGATCGGCGGCTTTCTGTTCCTCAACACGCTCTACCTGCAGGAGGTACGTGGCCTCTCGCCGCTGCACGCCGGGCTCTACCTCCTCCCCATGGCCGGCGTGCTGCTCCTCTCGGCGCCGCTGTCGGGCAAGCTGGTCGGCAGATTCGGCGCCCGCCCATCGCTGGTGTCGGCGGGCGCCGCGCTCGTGGTCGCCGCGGTGATGCTCACACGCCTGACTCCCCACACGCCCACCCTCTACCTGTTCGCTGCCTATTCCCTGGCCGGTCTCGGATCCGGGCTGGTCAACCCGCCGATCACCAACACGGCGGTGTCCGGCATGCCCCCCTCGCAGGCCGGCGTGGCGGCCGCGATCGCCTCCACGAGCCGGCAGGTGGGTGCGACGCTCGGCGTGGCGGTGCTTGGCGCGATCGCCGGCGGCACGCTCTCGGGCGCGATCGGCAAGAGCTTCGCCGTGGCCACGCACCCAGCGTGGTGGGTAGTCGCCGGCTTCGGCGCCATGATCCTCGTCCTCGGCTTCTTGACCACCACCCAGTGGGCCGAGGAGACGGCCCGGCGGACCGCCGATTGCTTCAGCGAACCGGCGTATGAACCGGAACGGCAACGGGTCGCGGCGTAAGCTTCCGCCGCATGCCCCCGCACGCGCCGGTCCGGACCCCGAACGTCCATCCGCATTGCGTGAACGTGCCCCGCGCCGGCGATGACGGCTTTGAGGAGCTCTGTCACCTGGTGACCGACGAGGACCCCGACACCGCGCTGTGCGGCAAGGATGTCACGGGCTATCCATGGAATCCGCCATGGCCTCGGTGCGAGGCCTGTCTGGCCGTCGCAGGCGGCGAGATGAACTAGCTCCGCCTTAGTAGGTGCTCGTGCCGGTCTCGGTGGAGGCCAGGAGCGCGAGCGTCGTCGCCGGCGTCCCGGTGGCCGACAGAACGCATGTGTGCCCGTTTCGCAGCCAGCTGACGACCACCCGTCCGCGGACGGAGAGGCTCGCCAGGCGGGTCCCGTCCCAGACGCGCTCGCGCGCCCCTAGCCCCGCGGATAGCGGCCCGCCGGAGACGATCGTGTAAGCGATCCGATCGCCCGGGCGCTCGTAGAACACGGTCGTGGCCAGGCGGCCGCCGATCCGGTCACGGCGGATGCCGAGCGCGTTGAAGCCGAAACGCGCGGCCCAGTTGGGGAAGTCGATCCCGGCCGCGCTCACGCCGGGAAGGGCGCCGTGGTCCTCGGTGGCCACGCTCAGCGCCGCGGTGGGCGCGCGCCACCCCAACGTCGACGCGCTGGCGACAGTCGGTGAGGCGGAGCTGCCGACGCCGATCACGAGCGTCACGATCGCCGTCAGCACCGCCGCGGCGAGGCCACCGCCGAGCACGACCCGGGGCCGAGGCGCGCCTCGAGCCGGCCTGGGGTCACGGGCCAACTCGACCCGCGCGCGCAGCGCGGACGGAGTGCCCGCCAGCGCCGACTCATTGATCGCACTGAGCGCCCGGCGCTGACCGGCCAGGCTGGCCCTGAGGCTGGGCGAGGCGGCGACGGCGCGCTCGACGCGAGCCCGGCGATTGGCCGGAAGCGAGCCGTCAGCCAGGGCTACGACGTCGCGCTCGAGTCTCCGGTGTGGGCGCACGAGTGTCATGGATCTCTGCTGGTTATGACGCCTTTGGAGTCCGAGTCCTTCCCGTCCAGCGCCGCCGCCAGGCGCAGGCGGCCCCGGTGAAGGCGAGTGGTGATCGTCGCCTCGCGAACCTTCAGCGCGCGCGCCGCCTCCCGGTAGGAGAGCCCGAGCAGATCGACCGCCACCAGAGTGTCCCGGAACACTTCGGGCAGCTCGGCGATCAGTCGATAGAGCTCCCGGGCCTCGAGCGCCTCGTGCGGCGCCACGGCGGAGCGGTCTTCGACCAGCTCGAGCTCGTCGGGCAGCGGATCTGGGCGCAGGCGGCGCTGCGAAGCTCGCCGGCTGGAGAAGTATGTGTTGCGCAGCACCCGCAGCAGGTAGCCCAGATCATCCGAGGAGCGGAGCAGGCGCGGCTTGCGCAGCACGCGGGCGTAGGTCTCCTGGACGAGATCCTCTGCGTCCTCTCTCGATCCGCAGAGCCCCCAGGCCGCGCGGTACAGGCGGTCCAGGTGATCGCCCAGGTGCGCGGGGTCGAGCGTACGCGACATCGGACGGGTGCTCTCGCGAGCATAACCGGTGGCAAGGGCCATCACCCTGAAGACCACGCGCGCCGGTCAAACCTTCCCGAGCTCCGGAGATAAATACGGGGCGGGCCGGGCGGTAGCCCGGCCGCCCTTTTATCTGGGGGCGCGCGACTCGATCAGTGGCGTGCCACTGACGAGAACCCTTACTCGATCACCGGCGGATCGCGCAGGTTGGCGTTGATCTGCTCGGAGAGCGCCTGCGAGGCGGCCCGGCGGGCGATGCGCTGCTGCTCCTCGTCATCGCCGCGCATCAGCGCCGTTTCATACGCGTCGGCGGCCAGCTCGAACCGCTCGCGCTCGCGCTCGGTCACCGTGGCCGCCTGCCGGCGCAGCAGCTCGGCGCGCTCGGTGACCTCGGCGCCCGGCTCGTCGGCCGAATGGACCTCCTCGTGCTCGATCTCGCGGACGAACGTGAACGTGTTCTTGCCGGTCGGGACCGGACGCTTGCGCACACGCACGATCCTGATCGAGCCATCGTCGTCGACGCTGGTCGCCACTTCGTGGCGAGTAAAGGGCTTGATCGTTTGAAGCCACCGCTGGCGGCGGGCGAGCACGTCACGGTTGCGGCGACGCTCGATCGCGTCCGCGCTGGCCTCGGCCACATGGACCCAGCCCCAGTGAGTGCCGATGAATAAGGCTCCGAACGCGATCGCAGCGATCGCCAGCGCGATGCCGTTTGCCACCGCCTCCCCGATTCCGAGCGCGATCAGCGCGATCCCCACCACCAGTGTCAGCCCGGTGAGTGTGGCGCCGATCCCCACGAGCCTCCCGCGGGCGCGGCTCGCCGGCGGCAGCGCCTCTGGCCGGCCTGCGGCCGCCGGCAGGTTCGGGGCGTCTTGGTCGAGCAGCCGTTCGTCCGCCGTCAAGCCCAGCAGCTCGGACTGATCCATGGGCTGAAGGTACTCCAGCGCCGTCTACACTTTTATCGATGCCTCTCTTTTTCTTCACCGTCGAGCAGCAGGAGCGCGCGATCGTCGAGCGATTCGGCAAGTTCGTGCGAGTCGGGGGACCTGGCCTTCAGCGAAAGACGCCATTCGTCGAACGGGTGGCCGGCAAGATGAGCCTCCAGGTCGAGCAGCTGAACTCGGAGATCGAGACCAAGACCAAGGACAACGTGTTCGTCCACGTCAAGCTCGCCGTGCAGTACAAGGTGGGCCCCGAGCAGCAGCAGGTGCAGGACGCGTACTACAAGCTCGAGGATCCCGAGATCCAGATCCAGTCCTATGCCTTCGACGTGGTGCGCTCGCACATCCCGAGCATGGATCTCGACGAGGCGTACGCCGACGCCGACACGATCGCCATGCACATCCAGGACACGCTGCATCGGCAGATGGCCGAGTACGGCTACGAGATCGTCAAAGCCCTGATAACGAACATCGAGCCCGACCAGCGGGTCAAGGACGCGATGAACAACATCAACGCTTCGCAGCGCAACCAGATCGCCGCCGCGGCGCAGGGCGACGCGCAGAAGACCCTGGCTGTCAAGAAGGCAGAGGGCGAGAAGGAGACGATGCGACTCGAGGGCGAGGGCGTCGCCGAGCAGCGCAAGGCGATCGCCGAGGGGCTCAAGGAATCGCTTGAGATCATCTCCCAGCAGGGCCTGGACGCCAAGGAAGCGATGGCGCTCGTCGCCCTCACTCAGTACACCGACATGGTGCGCTCGCTCGGCGAAGGGTCCAAGACCAACACGATCCTCCTGCCCCACTCCCCTAGCGGCGTCGGCGACCTGATGTCGCAGATCCGCGATGGCTTCCTGGTCGCCGACGTGGCGGGCGACGCGATCAAGCACCCCGGGAACCGCCTGGGCCCCGGCACGGTCTCCGGTCAGGCCGGAAACTAGCCGGGCTAGAAGTCCGGCGCGGCGGCGAGCCCGGCGTAGTTCTCGGCCAGGCTCGTAACAGCGGCCTTGGAGCGCGAGAGGTACTCGAGCCGCGAAAGCTGCAATCTGCGCTCGTACGCTCCGCGGCCGAGGTCGTGCAGCAGGTGGGTCATGTAGTTGGAGAAATCCTGCGCTCGCCAAACGCGGCGCAGTGCTCTCAGTGAGTAGCCATCGAGCTGTTGGCGCGATCCGGTCTCATACCAGCTGGCGATCGCCGCCGCCAATAGCCGGGCGTCGTTGACCGCAAGGTTCAGCCCCTTGGCGCCGGTCGGAGGCACGATGTGCGCGGCGTCGCCCGCCAGGAACAGGTTGCCGTGCTGCATCGGCTCGCAGACAAAGCCCCGGATCTGGGTCAGGTCGCGCTCGAAGATCGGCCCCTCGTTGAGGCTGAAGCCCTCGGCTCCCAGGCGCACCTGGAGTTCCTCCCAGATCCGATCGTCGGGCCAGCGTTCGAGCCGCTCATCGACCGGCACCTGGATATAGAGCCGGCTGACGCTCGCGGAGCGCATCGAATGCAGGGCGAAGCCCCGCTCGTGCCACGAGTAGATCAGCTCGTCGGTGGCCGGCGGGGCGTGCGCCAGAATCCCCAGCCAGGCGAAGGGATATTCGATCTCGTAGTGGGTCCTTAGGCTGGCTGGAATCGACGAGCGGCAGATGCCGTGCGAGCCGTCGCAGCCGGCGACGAGGTCGCAATGAAGCTCATTCCGCGTCCCGTCGCGGGCGTAGGTGATCGTGGGCCGCGCTTCCTCGACGCCGTGCACCGCGACCTCCGAGACCTCGAAGCAAACCTGAACACGGCGCTCGAGCAAGGCGTCGAGCAAATCCTTGACCACCTCCTGCTGTCCATAGATCGTGATGTGCCTGCCTGTGAGCTCCGTGATCGGGACGTACTGTGTCTCGCCCTGGCGGCGCAGGTAGATGCCGCTGTGCTCCAAGCCCTCGCGATCGAGGCGATCGCCGACGCCGAGCTCTCGCATCAGATCGACGGTGTTCTGCTCCAGCAGGCCGGCGCGCACCCGTCGCTCCACGTACTGGCGGCTGCGGTCCTCGAGCACGACCGCCTCCACCCCCGCTCGCTGCAGCAGCAGCGCCAGCGTCAGACCCGCCGGGCCGCCGCCGACGATGCCGACCTGGGTCCGCTCTCTGCTCAGCGCGGCTCCCCGCCGCCCGACGCCCGATCGCGGTGCGCCGCCAGCGCGCGGTCGATCAGCTCGTCGCTGGCGCCCAGGTAGCGCGATGGATCAAGCGCGGCGTCCACCCCCTGCTCGCCAAGCTGTTCTGACACCTGCGGCGACTCCAGCAGGACGTCCCTGAACGAGCGGTCCTCTTGCGCCGCGCGGGCTGCCGCCTGTCGCACGAGCGCCTGCGCGGCCTGCCACCCGAGTGCCGGAGCCAGCGCCGTGGCGGTGCTTTCGCTCATCACCAGCCCGCCGGTCCGCTCGAGGTTTGAGCGCATCGCCCGCGGGTCCACCTCCAGTCGCTCGAGCACTCCGACCAGCGCACAGGCCGCGGAGCCCACCAGCCGCAGCAGCTCGAGCAGCGTCTCCCACTCAGCCTGCCAGCCGCCCGCCGCGCGCTCGTGTTCCTGGACCATGGCGCTCAGCATCGTGGCCACAAGCCCCGGCGTGCGCTGCGCGCAGGCGATCACCGCGATCGCCCCCACCGGGTTTCGCTTGTGGGGCATCGTCGATGAGCGGCCCCCGCCCTGGCCGCCGTCCTCGGCCGCCTCCGCGACCTCGGTCTGGCCGAGCAGCGCAACGTCCCGGGCGATCTTGCCCATCGCCCCCGCGGCCACGCCGAGCGCGCAGGCCATCGCGGCCGGCCGCTGGCGGTCGGTATGCCAGGGCAGCGCCGGCTCCGCCAGCCCCAGCTCGTCCGCGAGCTGAAAGGCGATCTCTGGGCCGCCGCCGCCGAACGCCGCCAGGGTCCCCACGGCGCCGCCAAGCTGGACGGTCAGTGCTCGCGCCCGGATCTCTTCCAGCTGGGAGCGAGCCTCGGTCAGCGCCACGAGCCATGTCGCGGCCTTGAGGCCGAACGGCAGTGGCAGCGCCTGCTGAAGCAGCGTCCTGCCCGCCATCACCGTCTGGCGGTGTAGCTCCGTGAGCGCGGCGGCCGCGGCGATCGCTCTCTCAAGGTCGCTCAGGATCGGCGCCAGCGCGCGACGGGCGACGAGCGTCATCGCCGTGTCGACGATGTCCTGGCTGGTGGCGCCGCGGTGCAGGTGAGCGGCGGTCTGATCGGACAGGCGCTCCCGCAGTTGGGCAAGCATCCCGGGCACGGGGGTGCCCTGTTCGCCCGTCTGCTCGCCGAGCGCGGGTAGGTCGAGCGTGCTGGCGTCCGCCACGGCGACCAGCTCCTCGGCGGCCTCAGCCGGCGCCAGACCTGCTCGCACCAGCGCCCGCAGCAGCGCCACCTCCACGTCGAGCATCGCTTGCAAGAACGCTCGCGAGCTGAGCTCGGCCGAGGTCTCACCGCGCGCGAACAGACCGGCAAACAGGCCTTCGCCGGTCACGCTAGCGCTTCCCGCCGGGAGTACGGTCGCACGGCAGCTTAGATCAGCCCCAGACCTCGGCGGCCGTTTCGACGACCAGCCGCAGCTTCTCCACCTCCTGCTCGTAGCTGAGTGCGTTTCCCTCGACGGTCGAGGAGAACCCACACTGCGGCGAAAGGCAGAGCTGCTCGATGGAGATGAACTTCGATGCCTCCTCCAGACGGCGTTTGAGCTCGTCCTTGCGCTCCAGCTCGCCCCGCTTCGTCGTCACCAGCCCGAGCACGACCAGCTTGTCCTTGGGCACGAATCGCAGCGGCTCGAAGCCGCCGGAGCGGGCGTCGTCGTACTCGAGGAAGAAGCCGTCCACGTTCAGGTGGCCGAACAGCGCCTCGGCCACGAAGTCGTAGCCGCCCTCGGCGACCCACGAGGAACGGAAGTTGCCCCGGCACATGTGCGTGGTGACGGTGAGCCCAGGCGGCCGCTCTGCGAGCACCTCGTTGAGATGACGGATGTAAGCCTCGTGCAGGTGCTCGGCGTCCTCGCCGAGGCTCGCGATCTGCTCGCGCTGGCTGGGATCGTTGAGATAGGCGAGGCTCGTGTCGTCGAACTGGTAGTAGCGGCAGCCAAGCTCTGCGATGGCCTGTAGCTGGTCGCGGTAGGCGGAGGTCAAATCGCGCCAGAACTCCTCCATGTCGGGATACAGCTCGGGGTCGATCGCGGCCCGGCCGCCGCGATAGTGGACCATGCTCGGCGAGGGGCTCGTCAGCTTGGGCGTCATCCCTTCGCCGACGAGGCCCTGCAGGTAGCGAAAGTCCTGGGCGAAGATCGGTTGCTCGAGGTGGACCTTCTGGGCGACGTGAATCGCCGCCGGCGTCCACTCGATGTCGCCTTCGGCGTTGTGGAACTGCACCTTGATATTCCCGGGCGCCTGCTCGATTCCACCCAGCTGGTAGATGAAATCCATGTGCCAAGAGGAGCGGCGGAACTCTCCGTCGGTCGCCGACTGAAGCCCGACGTCGTGCTGCATTGCGACCACGTCGCGGATCGCCTCGTCCTCGACCGAGCGCAGTTGATCGGCGTCTATCTTGCCCTGCTGGAAGTCCTCTCGGGCGCGCAGCAGCTCCGGCGGTCGCAGCAGGCTGCCGACGTGGTCAGCGCGGAAGGGGGGCGTCGTGCGGCGTCCGCTTCGGATGTGCTCGTTCATGCCGGCCGCTCCTCGTGTCCGCCGAACTCCTTGCGCATGGCCGACAGGATGCGGTTGGCAAACTCGTCGAGGTTCCGCGAGGCGAAGCGCGAGTAGAGCGCGGTCGTCAGCACCGGGGCAGGAACGCCCGTGTCGATCGCGGCGATCGACGTCCATCGGCCTTCCCCGGAATCGGATACCCGTCCGGCGAACTCCTCGAGCGCCGGGGAGGCGTGCAGGGCCTCGGCGGTCAGATCGAGCAGCCAGGATGCGATGACGCTGCCCCGACGCCAGACCTCGGCCACCTCGGTGGTGTCGATGTCGTACTGGTAGAAAGCAGGGTCGGCGAGCGGGGCGGTCTCGGCGTCCATCTGCTGCTTACGGGTGCCGGCGTTGGCGTTCTTGATGACGTTCAGCCCTTCGGCGTAGGCGGCCATCAGCCCGTACTCGATGCCGTTGTGCACCATCTTCACGAAGTGGCCGGCTCCGTTTGAGCCGCAGTGGTAGTAGCCCTGCTCCGCCGGCGTCGGCTCTCCGGTCCTGCCCGGCGTGCGCTCGGCGGCGTCGGCGCCGGGTGCGATCGAGGCGAAGATCGGATCCAGCCGCTCCACCGCTTCCCGCTCCCCGCCGATCATCAGGCAAAAGCCGCGCTCGATCCCCCACACGCCGCCGCTCGTGCCGACGTCGACGTGGTGAATGCTCTTCTGCTTGAGCGCCGCAGCGTGGCGAAGGTCGTCGTGGTAGTAGGTGTTGCCGCCGTCGATGATCGTGTCGCCCGGCTCCAGCACCTCGCCCAGCGAGGCGATCGTCTGGTCGGTGATCTCACCGGCCGGAACCATGACCCACGCCGCCCTTGGCTTCTCGAGCTTGCCGGCGAACTCCTCCAGCGACGAGGCGCCGGCTACGCCGTCTGCCTCGAGCGCCTTGACGGCGTCTGCGGATACGTCGTAGGCCACACAGCGATGGCCGTCACGCATCAGGCGCCGCACGAGTCCAGCGCCCATCCGGCCGAGGCCGACCATCCCGAGTTGCATGGGCGTGTTGGTCGCCATGTCAGCTCCTTTCGGTGTCTTCAGTTCGGGTTGTAAAGCTGCTACAGCTGGACGACCAGGCCATCATGCGCCGATTCGATGGCGGCGTCGCCTAGATGGGCGAGCATATCCGGGCCCATGTGGGTCATGAGGAGCCGCAGGCATTCCAGCTGCCCACGCTTCGCCTCGAGCGTGCGGTAGTCGAGGTGGCCGGGCACCTGCGCCTCGAAGTTGTTGCATTCACAAATGAACAGGTCGCTTCCCCGCGCGAGCTCGATCAGGCTGTCCGTCCACTCCGTATCCCCGGAGTAGGCGATCAGCTTTCCGCCGTACTCGACGCGTAGGCCGTAGCAGGGGGCGCCGCTGTCGTGGACCACTTCGAACGGCGTGATGCGTGCCGGTCCGAGCTGCTGCGGCGTCCGTGCGGAGAGCTCGATGACGCGCAGCTCAAACGGAAGCTCGCCGCTCAGGGCGCCGGGGTAGAGCGCCTCGAACGCCTGCTCTAGCCGGCGCTCGACGCCCGGCGGCCCCGCGACGGCGAGTGGCTTCGTGCGCTTTGAGAAGCGGCCGTCGATTATCAGCCACGGCAGCCCGCCGAAGTGATCGCCGTGCAGGTGAGACAGCGCGACGAAGCCCAGCGAGGAGGGATCGATGCGCTCACGTTTCAGCGCCGTCAGGGTCGTCGCCCCGCAGTCGATCAACAGCGGTTCTCCACCGCCCTCGAGCGCAAAGCAACTGTGAAAGCGCCCGGCGCTCGAGAAAGCGTCGCCGCTGCCCAAAAATCGCAGGGTCACCGGGGGCATGGAGGCGTTATAGCGAGACGAGCGGCAACCGCCGACCGGCGGACAGCTGTCCGCTGTCCCGTATCAGCGGATCACTTGGTCCGGAAGTTGCCGATCCGTTCGTTTCCCGACGCGCTGAGCCCGCGCGGCGTGCACCCCTGATACGGGCCCCGGACGGCTTGACCTGGCCGGACGCGTTTTGATCCGAACATGACGAAGCGCGCGACGACGCCGTCTCGGATGAACCCTTTGGGGTCGACCCGTTCGGGTTGGCTTAGTTCAGGCCGGAGCGACCCGGCGCGTCCTCTGGACTGCTTTGCCTCCGGGATGTGGTCGACCCTTGAGCCATATGACGAACATCCGTGTTCTTCTCGTCATTGTGGTGGTTGGCTTGCTGCTTCCGGGCGGTTCTGCGCTTAGTGCCGACGCGGGATTTCAAGATCATGCAAGCGCGCGGCGACTCGCCAGCGGAGCGCGAAGTTCCGATACGTGACGCCGGGCTCGAGCGTGTCAGGCAGATTCTCGCGCTCCGACACTGACTCCGCCGATGCCGGCGTATCCGCGTACACCGTGACGCGGACCTCTGGTTTGCGGTCGAGACGCAACTCCTCAGCACGTACTGCGGCCGAAATTTCGATATCGGGCTCGCGATCCATCACGGTTCCAGCGCCTGCCGGACGTCCCTCGCCGTGATCCGGCCCTCGCTGCCGGTGCCCTCGACTCCCGCTAAGTCGATGCCGAGCTCGTCAGCGATGCGGACGGCGGTCTCGGTTGCCTGGTACTTCTCGGCACGTCGTTGCTCGCGGCGTTCACCCAGCTCGCGCGCCTTGCGGGTAGCGGCACGTCCGAGATCCCTTGCCTCGCTTGAGGCGACCTGTCGGATCTCGCTGGCGACAACCTTCGCCATTTCCTTGGCCATGCCGCGCGTCGGTGCGGTCGCAGTACTTCCGCCGTTGGCTTGCCCGGCGTTCTGACGGGCCTGTCCGGCGTCCTGAGCAGCGCTGCCGAGCGCCTCCGTCGCATTCTGACCGCCCTGCCCCAGGGTCTGCCCGACGCCCTCCGCGACCTGACCGAGGTTGCTCGCAGACTGACCGGCGCCCTGACCCACATCACCGACCGCCTGCCCGCGCCCTGACCCACATCACCCACCGCCTGCCCAGCACCCTGACCCACATCACCCACCGCCTGCCCCGCACCCTGACCCACATCACCCACCGCCTGCCCAGCACCCTGACCCACATCACCCACCGCCTGCCCCGCACCCTGACCGACGTCGCCCACCGCCTGCCCCGCACCTTTTCCAACGTCCGTCAGTGCCCCCTGCGTGCCCTTTCCGACGTCCTTCGCGGCGTCGCCCGTCTTGTTGACGGCTTCGCCGGCGCCCTGGCCAACCTCCGAGACCGCTCGACTAAGTCCTTTCACCAGCTCAGGATTACGATCAAGGCTGGTCATCAGACGATCGACGATGGCAGTGACGTGCTCAAGCCGAGCCTTCAGAACCACCTCCGCCTCGACCCCTTTGACGTCGAGCTTGACCCTGCTCAGGTGCACGTCGATGCCAACGTTCAGCTTGACCAGGTTCAGGACCCTGGCCTTGAGGGCCACGTGAGCGTCGAGGTCGTCAAGCTCGAAGTGGATCGAGTTAACCCTTAGCTCCGGCACGTCCAAGAGGACGTCCGGCGGCCCCGCGGGATCCTGTTCATCTCGCCCCTCGTAACGCCGGTATTCGCGGTCGGCATCGTTGGCGGAGCGCCGCGGGTGCGCTCCGTTGCCGCCGCTCCCCTTCCGGTTAGCCGAGGCCGTGCCCGTTCCGCTGCGGGAGGGGGAGCTCTGCCCGCGTCGTGCGCGGGAGCGCTGCGAGGTCGTCTTCTGCGCCATCAGCTATTCCTTATCCGCCGCGCTGGGGCTTGCCGCTCTGACCGAGATTCTGGACGCCCTGCTGCGCTCCCTGGCCCACACCCTGGACTCCCTGCTGCGCTCCCTGGCCCACACCCTGGACTCCCTGCTGGGCTCCCTGACCCACACCCTGGACCCCCTGCTGCGCTCCCTGTCCCACGCCCTGGACCCCCTGCTGCGCTCCCTGACCCAGGCCCTGCACTCCGCGTTCGGCGCCGCGACCGATTCCGCCCACGCCTTTCCCAGCGCCCTCGCCTACGTCCTGGACCGCGCTTTCTGCCCCCTTTCCAGCGCTCTTGACGACATCGCCGGTGTCCGTGAGTAAATCGTGGGCGCCACCGCCGACGTCCCCCAAGGCCTCGCCGACACTTTGCAGCAGCTCGGGGTTGCGGTCGAGTGTCGTGAGGACACGCCCGAGGATCCTGGTCACGTTGTGCAGGCGGACCTCCATCAGCGCCTGCGCCTCGACACCCTGTATGTCGAGTTCTACCTTTCCGAGCCGAACCCCGACGCCAGCGTTGATCTGGACGAAGTGGCCGGCCTCGGCGAGCACGGCGAGGTGAGCCCTGAGGTCGTCTAGCTCGAACTTGATCTCGTCAACCTTGACTACCGGCGCGTCCACGAAGACATCCACCGCTTCGTCGATGTCCCGGGGATCTATCTCCGAATAGTCCGGCAGGTCCTGCCTGGAGCGATTGGCGTTCGACGAGGACCGGCCGTTGCTGCGACTGGACTGCGAGTTTCGCTTTGATGCTGTCGATCCGCGTCGCTTTGAGGCCATCGACCGTGGTCCTTTCTTGCCGATCGCGGCGTTACGTCGCTTACGGCCGGGCGAGTGACCGCCCTTCGATCCCCATGCTACCCGGCAACGGCCGGCTCACAACCTCCAAACCGGTTCCGATTGGAACGTCGGGAACTGCCGCCTCGGATGCACTTCCGGTTCGTCTGGCCTGACGGGCCAAGTTGTTGCACTACAAGGTCGATCGCTAGCACAAGGTCTCGCTTGATCGCGTCGAAATCGGCAATGAAGCCGCCGTGCGTGAACAGCCAGCGGCCGTGGCGAGTCAATCAGGGAGTGCGCGGGGTACCGAGCGAAGCAGGCATGTCCCTAGACCTGTCCGCCGGGTATGCGTGAGCTAATCGCTCTCAACGGTCGTCTGCGCGGCGACACGCCAGAATGCCCCCCGTGCCGTCCAACGTGGGTGCTGCGATCTATGGCCTGATCACGGTCAGCGTGCTGCTGGCGGCGGAGGGCATCAAGGGCGAGACGTACGGCGAGACCGTCGCCGGCGTCGCGCTTGCGCTGATCCTGTATTGGCTGGCGCACGGTTACTCCGAGTTCGCGGCGCGGCGGTTGCGAGAGGGCGAGCGCGGCACGCTGGCGGGTCTCGCCCACACGATGGTTGACGAGTTCCCGATTTTCTTGGGTGCTCTGCTTCCGCTGCTCGTGGTCGTGATCACGTGGGCCGCGGGAGTCGCCTTTAAGACCGGGATCAACGCGGCGCTCTGGACCACGGTAGCCACGATCGTCGCCATCGAAATCGTGGCTGGCCTGCGGGCGGAGCTCACGGGGCGCGAGCTCGTGATTCAGGCGCTCGTCGGTACCGCCCTGGGCCTGCTCGTGCTCGCGCTGCGGCGCGCCCTGCATTGAGCTCAGGCGGCGGGCGGTTCGGTGCTTCGGTGGCGGCCTGCGGACGTCCAGGCGCGTGCGCCGGCATAGGCGGTGGCGCTCGCGGTACCGACGAAGAAGCCGACCGGCCAGTTGGTTTGGTAGGAAAGCGCGATCGCGGCCCAGACGACGACCAGCGCGATCGTGATCGAGAGCGCGATCGCCCTGTGGGGCCGCGCGGTAAAGGCGCGTGCGGCGGCGGGTGGGCCGATCATCAGACTGAAGATGAGGGCGGTTCCGACGACCGGAACGGTCATGGTGGTGGCGAGGGCGACGACCAGCAGGAAGCCCAACTCGATCGTGAAGGGGGCGATTCCCCGGGCTTGGCCTAGGTCGGGCAGGACCGAGGAGAGCAGCAGCGGCCGGTAGATCAGGGCGAGCGCGGCAAGGCTGCCGGCGGCGAGCGCGACGGTGGGCGCGAGTTGGTTGCTGCTGATGCCGAGCACCTCCCCGAACAGCAGGGAGTAGATCTCGGGGGCGTATTCGACGCTGAAACTGAGCATCAGGGCGCCGAGCCCCAGCATGAACACGAGCGTCAGCGCGGTCGCGACGTCGTGACGGCCTCGCCGCCCGAGGAATCCGATGCCGAGCGCTCCGCCGAAGGAGAAGACACCCAGCCCGATGATCGTGTTGATGCCGATCAGGCTCGCGGCGGCGGCGCCGGCGAACGAGCCGTTGGGGAGGGCGTGCGCGACGAACGCCGAGCCGCGCAGCACGACGAAGAACCCCACGGCGCCGCCCACCACGGCAACGATCGTGGCGACGATCCAGGCGTTGACCATGAAGCCCGAGAACACGCGCGGCTCACCGCCTTCGCTTGCCCGTGGGGACGAGCCGTGAGAGGACGTAGGCGATCAGCACTAAGGTCACGACGAAGAAGCTGACGGGCCAGCCGTGATGGCTGGGCGGCCAGTCATAGCTGTCGTAGGCGAGCAGGATCCCGAGCCACATCGCCCCCACACCGAATGCGCCGGCGACCGCGATCGCACGGCCCGGACGGCGGGTCAGCTGAAGGGCTGTCGCGGCGGGTCCGACGAGCAGCGCGGTTGAGAGGATCGCCCCGATCGTGACCGCAGAGAGCGCGACCGCCAGGGCCATCGCCAGCAGGTAGAGACCGCCGATCAGGCGGGTCGGGAGCTGGCGCGCCGCGGCGAGCTCGGGGCTCACGGAGACCAGCAGCAACGGACGGTAGAACACGAGGATGATCAGCAGCGCGAGTGCCCCAAATGCGCTGATAAGCGGCAGGATCGACGTGTCCAGCGCGAAAATCGAACCGAACAGGATCGTGACCGTCGCGCCGGTGGTGTTGTTGTAGGTCGTGCCGAGGTAAAGGAACAGGGCGGCGAGGCCGAAGCCGGCGCCGAGCACGATCCCGGTCGCGAGGTCGCGGCCCCGGGCGCGCTGGATGCCGATCAGCTCCATGACTCCCGCCGCGGCGACAGCGATGGCAACAAACCCCCAGAGGGGCGCGATCCCGGCCAGATAGGCGCTCGATCCGCCAGCCGCGCCGATGTCGCCGAGCGCCTCGCCGGCGAACGACTGGCCGCGGATCACGGTGAATACTCCCACGCACGCGGCGACGATCGTGACCAGCGCGCCGACGGTCAGGGCCAGCCGAACCGACGCACTCGAGAAGAACCCAGGTGCGACGATAGCTCCGAGCGGGAGGGGCATGGCGCCTGGAACTAGACGATCTCGACCGGTCTGGTCTCGTCACCGGCATGATCGAGCACGCTGTGCTCGTCCTGTCCCGTGCCGGCGACGACCAGCACGCGCCCGTGGACGCGCAGCACGTCAACGTGATGACCGTAGAGCTCGCTGAGGACCTCCGAGCGGACGACCTGCTCGGCGCTGCCGCTCGCCGCTCGTCCGGCGGCGAGATACACGATCCGGTCCATCACCGGCAACAGCGGATTCATCTCGTGCGCGGAGATCAGCACGGCGATGTGCTGCTCCGCGGCGATCCTCGAGAGCAGCCTGACGATCTCTTGAGCGCTTCGCAGGTCAAGGTTCGCAAGCGGCTCGTCGAGCAGCAGCAGCTGCGGCCGGCCGATCAGCGCGTGCGCTATCAGGATCCGCTGCTGTTCACCGCCCGAGAGCCGGCCGACACGCGCGTCGGCGAAGTCTTCCGCATCGACCGCCTTGAGCATCTCCTCAAGACGCGCGCGGCGGGAACGCGAGGGCAGCGGCAAGCCGAGCCGCTGCCCATCGAGCCCCAGCGCGATCAGGTCCCGGCCGCGGAGCGGCACGTCCGGGTCCAGCAGGAACTTCTGCGGCACGTAACCGACGCCCTGACCGGACCGCCGACCGCCGCCGACGCCCCGACCGCGCCGCCGGCCGCCACGGACGCCCTCACCGGACCGCCGGCCGCCACCGACTCGTACCTGCCCCGAGGCCAGCGGTTGGAGGCCGAGAATGACGCGGAACAGGGTCGTCTTCCCGGCTCCGTTTGAGCCGATCAGTCCGGTGAACTGCCCGGCCCGGACCGAGAAGCTGACGTCGTCAAGCACGGTCCGGCCGCCCAACCGTACGGTGACGCCGGTAACGGCAAGTGCCTCCGGGGCGCTGTCCTTGGCTCGGGCGGGGGCGCTCAACGGAGCCTCTCGGTCGATATCCCGTCTGCCACCGCGCGCTCGAGTGCGGTGACCTCAGCCAGCATCCATGACTGGTAGTCATGGCCGGACGCCGGCATCGTCTCATACACCCCGACGACCGGAATCCCGTACTTCTTCGCCTGGGCCAGGAACGACTCGGTTAGCGAATCGGTGACCTGCTGGTTATAGAGAAGCACCTTGACCCGATGCCCCGAGAACAGCCCGTTCTGAAAAGTGACGTCCTGCGGCGCCGGGTCAACGCCGTTCATGATTTCGGCCTGCAGCCCGAACGGCGTCAGGTTCACGGTCCCAGCGGCCTGCAGCATGTAGTCCCCTACCGGCTCCGTGGTGGCGACCGGCGTATGCGGATACCGCGCGGCGAACTGGCTCAGCGCCCGATACCAGGCCTGAAGTGACGCGTCGAACCGCTTCGCGTTCGCCGCAAAGTACGCGGCGTGGGACGGATCGATCACCGAAAGATCCCTGACCAGCGCAGCAGCGAGCGCGGGCATCGTCCTCGGCATGTACCACAGGTGCGGATTGCGGGTCGAGTCAGGAAGCCCCAGCAGCGTCTGAACATCGATCACCTTGCGCGACGAACCCCCCGACGCCGCCTCGATCTTGTTCATGAACGAGTCATAGCCCACCCCGTTCTGCACCACAAGCCGCGCGGCGGCGACGGTCTGGGCGACGCTCGGACTGGCCTCGAAGGAGTGCGGATCAGTGTTGGGGTTGCTCTCGATCGCGCTCGCCGTGACGTACCGCCCACCGATCTGGAAGATCACGTTCGCATACTCGTTCTCCGCCCCGACCGCCACGATCCGGCCCTTCCCACTCGCCGACGCCGCGCCCGCCGATGAGCCGCAACCACCTGCTGACACCGCGCCAGCCAATGCCGCCAGCCCGACCGTCAAGGACACCAAAACCGACCGCAAGGCCCAGCAGCGTGCGTTGTTCATGGCGGACAACACGGCCAAGCGACGTGCCTTGTTCATGACGAGCTCTGGCTGATGGATTACGGGCCAAACCGGCCTTGAGGCACAGTATCATAAAATAAGAGCGAGTCTCACTCTATAAACTTTGAGATCAGCTCCCAGTCTGATCTCTGTCATGCCCAGGACTATGCTTGACCACGTGCCAACCGACACTGAGACCGGCTGGGCCGAGCACGCCCGGCGCGTGCTGCTGCGCGCCGGGCATCACCGGGGCGCAGCGCGCGACAAGGTGATCGACCTGCTCAGCCGCCAAGACTGCGCGCTCAGCGCCCTGGAGATCGAGGACTCCCTGCGCCGCGGCCGACGCGCTCAGCGGCCCGTCGGCCGGGCGAGCATCTACCGGGTGCTCGAGCTCCTTCACGCCCATGAGCTGGTCAATCGTCTCGACCTCGGCGACGGAATCGCCCGATACGAGATCACCGATCCGGCGGGCGAGCATCATCACCATCACCTGCTCTGCGACCGGTGCGGGAAGCTTGTCCCGTTCGACGACCCCGCCCTGGAGCAATCGATCGACCAGCTCTCAGACCGGCTCGGTTTCCGCACCACCGATCACGAAGTCACCCTCCGCGGCGACTGCCCGGCCTGCCGCTGAGAGCCTCGCCTGACCCGCCGACTCGGCAGTACCGCTACCGGGATTCGAACCCGCCCTTCGACGGCTACTGCACGCGGGGGCGTGCTCGCGGGCGCGGTACTGACGCGCTCGGGGTCGTGGCGCTGTTGCTGGCGAGGCGGCCTTGGAGGTCTGCCAGGTCGAGGTCGCCTTCGAGGAAGGCCACTACGGCGTAGAAGACGGCCGCGCCTAGGAGGCAGAGGATGGCGTAGCCGAAGCCTAGGCCGATCCATGCAGCCACGAAGGCGAACCCCATCACGGCGGCGAGGTACTTTCGGGTGTTCATGCAAGCTCCCTTCGTTGGGTTCGCTGAAAGCCGGTAACGGTCACGTTGACGGGAAACTCGGGCAGGCCGTGGGCTGCGAGCTGCTCGCGAGCGGTGGCGCGCACCGCGCGCAGGATCTCAGGCAGCTCTCTGGCACGGGTGACGGTGATGTTGACCGTCAGCTCATCGGTGGCGTAGCGGGCGGCGGCGTCTTGCACGGCGTCGTGCTCCAGGGCGGCCCCCTCGACGGCGCGCTCGATCGCGCGTGGCGCGATATCCACGACGCCGCGCTCGTGGTCGCTGAGTCGCAGCTCGCCGCGCGTGAGGTACGGGCGCGGCAGCTCTTTGAACGCCAGGTAGCCGAACACGAGGAAGCCGGCCAAACCGGCCAGCCCGGCGATCAGCCGCGTGTCGTCGGTGATGTCCCTGGGTTTGAGGCCGGCCAGGTAGTCGTAGGCGCTGCGGTAGCCGCTGAGCTGGTTGACGGTGTGCGGCGAGACTTTGAGCGCGAGCAGCGCCAGCATCGCCCCGTACCACACCAGCGCCAGCGCGGCGAGGATCAGCACGATCCGCCCGAGCAGCACAAACGGCGAGGTGCCGATCCGCAGGCGCTGGCGCAGCATGACCTACTCCACTCTCCGCCCACGCTGCCCAAGCCGTGGTCGTACGCGAGCGCGCAGCCCGAACGTCTCGGTCAAGGGAGCCAATACAAACTGGGTGCGCTGGCGGACATCCCCGGGCTGCTGGGAGCGCGAGTGAGAGGCGCGCACCGAAAGCCGCCCACCGTGCCAGCGGCCGGGTCTCACCTTGACCCTGGTGGCGGTAACTCCCCGGGTCTGCTCGGCCAGCGCGCCGGCGGCGCGACCGAGCGCGCGCCGTCGCGCGGCAAGCGTGCCCTCCTCGCCTGCCTCCAGCACCACCAGCCGCTCGCGCCTCGGCCACAACACCCCCACGAGCAGCAGGACGCCAATAACGACGGCCCCCAGCCCGCACAGGAGGGTGATGGCCGCGACTGCTCCTGGCGCAGCTAGGTCGTGAAGCAGCTCGCCCACGTGATCGCGCAGGTAGCCGAGATGAACCAGCCGCGCCAAGCCCGGCAGATTGAAATCGCCGGTGCGTGACCAGCCGATCGCGAAGACCGCGATCGCCAGCCCACACGCCGCGAGCACGACGAACAGGGCAATGGTGAGAAGCCGCGCCACCGCCCGCAGCAGCAGAATCATCTAGCCCGCCGCCTCCTCGCTCCTCGCCTCGCGCACGTCCTCGAAGGAGACCGTGACCTGACCCAGAATCCCGTCAAGCTTGGCGCGGCCGGCGGCGCGCTGCACTCGGGCACGAACTTGGTCGGCCAGCGCGAACAGCGACCCGAACGGCCACTGCGCCACAAGGTGCAGCTCGACGTCAAAGCGTCCGTCGGCGCGCGCGGTGGCCATGACTCCCTCCAGGGTCTCGCCGGCATCGATAGTCGCCCACACACGTTGGGCGCCGCGCACCCCCACGGCGACCTGAGGCATGGCGGTCGCCGCCTCGAGCGCCACCCGCGCCAACTGTGAGCGCGGCGAGCTTGCCAAGCGAGCATTCCTCGACTGCTCTGTTGCGGTCACCGGCGGCTACTCGACGCGCGGGGGCTCGGACGGCTCCTCGTCGCCGGGGAAGTAGAGATCGTTGACGGAGATGTTGACCTCGGTCACCGACAGACCGGTGATCCCCTCCACCCGCTTGATCACGTTATTGCGCACCGCCTCGGAGACCTGCGGGACCGACTCGCCGTACTCGATCACCAGTGTCAGGTCGACCGCGGCCTCCCGCTGGCCGACCTCGACGGAGACTCCCTGGGTGCGCTGGTCGCTTATCCCGACGCGTTGGGTCACGCCGCCCACGGCGCGTGAGACCCCGCCGCCCAGCTCGTAGACGCCGGGCACCTCACGCGTCGCGATGCTCGCCACCTTGGTCACCACGACGTCGGCGAGCGTCGTCGACCCGCGCTCGGAGGTAAGCGCCTCGCCGGCTCCGCCGGCGGGGCGCCCGCTCCGGCGGCCCTCGCCGCGGGTGCTCTGCTGCTGGGGGGTGTTCTGCTCGCCCCCAGAAATGCTCTGTGTCTCCTCAGCCATCTAAACCTCCCAAAGGGTCTTGAGGTGAAGGCGTCCGCCCTCTAGTAACGGGCAACGCTTCTTTCTACAACTTCGACCGCGCAGGGCGGAAAAAGTTTTGCGTCCGGATCAGTCTTCGAGGATGTCCTCGACAGCAATGTCAACCCGATCCACTAGCGCGCCGGTTTGCGCGCTCACGCGGCCACTGACCAACGAGCGCACCGCACTGGTCAAGGCGTCGATCGACGGACCGAACGCAATCACCAGACGAAGCGCCAACCGCACGCGGCCTCGGTCGCGAGGATCGACGACGATCCGCACCGCGCTGGGCCAAACCACGCCGGGCACTGTCAGCGCCGCGGCACGCGCAACCCGAGTGACCACCAGCTCGCTGATGCGTGTCTCGCCTCGCGCCCCAGTCAACACCAATGAGTCACTGATGCGCGCCCTCAGACTCCTAATCCGCGCCATGATCCGCTCGGTTAGCCTTGCTGGCACCGGCACGGGCTGACGCGCGAACGCCTGTACCTCCCCCCACGCCTCCCCCAGAGCGACCAGCGCCGCCTGGCAATGCGGACAAGAAGCCTGATGGGCGGCGTCCACCGGCGGCTGAGGGTCGGCGACCTGATCGATCAGCGTCTCAAGCGGCGTTCCGCACGCCAACAGGCCCTGCGCCTCGTCTAACGCCATGCCGCGGTCCCCCTCAGCACACCCAACCGTGCGCGATGGATGCGTCCCTTGACCGCCGGCAAGCTGACCTCTAGCACCGCGGCGACCTGCTCGTACGAAAGCCCCTCGAAGTCGCGCAGCACCAGAGCAGCACGCTGCTCCGGCGGAAGCGAGGCGACCTGGCGCGCGACCGCGGCAAAGTGCTCGTGCTGCTCTGTGATCTCCGCCGGATCACCACCCCACGACGACAATTCCGGATCGAGCCTTTCCGCTCCTCGCCGCGCGGCCAGCACACTCAGGCAGCGATTGGTCACGATCCGATAAAGCCACGTTGAGACGGCGCTCTCGCCGCGAAAGCGCACCAGCGCCCGCCACGCGCGAACGAACGTTTCCTGGGTCGCATCCTGGGCATCGGCGTCAGAGTCCAACAAGCGCAAGGCGACGCGATACACCCGGCCCTGATGCCGGCGCACCAGTACCTCAAAGGCATCCATATCACCAGCTCGCGCCGCATCGAGCAGGACACCATCAGCGACCTGAACTACCACCGCGCTCGAGCGGAGCACCCAACCATCCGCCACGAACAGGCCTGAGCAAAACGAAGAATCACCACTGAGGCTGTTAGACCGAGCTTACGCGAGAAAGTTTCATCCAAACTCGCAAGGGCCGGACCATCTTGCGTCCAGAGATGAGCATGCCGCCAAGTCGTCGAACCCGCGCTCGAACCGGATCACGTTGCCCTCGAGCTCGACGTCGGACACCACGCCGGACGCGACGAGCGCGAGCGATGGTCGGCAACGGCCACGCGCTGGCGCTCCGCCGTCAGTTCCGCCGGCATCCTCACGCCGACCACGACGCTCATCGCCGCACTCGAATCCAGCACCAAATTTTGCGCGGTGAACAGACGGACTTCCGGGGATGAAGCGGCGATCTCTTGGTAACCAGCGCGCCATCAGGGCCAGGCGCCTTGCCAGTCCTGTCGATGGCGGAGTACGGTCCGCCCATGCTGTTCGCCTTCGTTGAGTTCGCCCAGACCAATTCGGCTGTGCCTGGTGCATTGATTCTCGCTGGTGCTGTCGTGATCGGGCTCCCCATCGCTTTCACGATTGGGCACGTTCGGATGAAGCGCGGCAGGCCGATCGAGTTCTTCGACCCAACCGGGCGAGTGCAGCGCGGGACAGTCGCGTCGCACACCTGGGGCTCGATGTCGGTTCGCGTGCAGAATGAGGACGGTCAGGAATACGACGTCAGAGTCAGGCGGGTCAAGCCGCTTTAGGCCGGTCGAGCTATCCCGGGGAGAAAAACGCGGGCTGCTGGCTGCGTGGAGGCGCGCTTTGTCCACGGTTTGTCCGCCAGCGCCGCCACCGACGACGAAAGCCCCGTCGGTGCGGACTTCCGTCAGTACCGCTACCGGGATTCGAACCCGGGTTTCCGCCGTGAGAGAACGACCGAGGGTCCGGCAGCATCCGACAAAAGCTGCGATTTGCAGGGACAAGCAAAAATGGCGGAGACGCGAAAAGGGGTCAAAACGGGATCAATGTACGACAGGTGTACGTTAAGTTCTCAGTCCTCAGGCTGTAGATCTCGGCAGCCGGTTTGGGTATTCCACGCCTAGGTAACAGCCGTCATGCGCCGGACACGAGTTGCTCGCCCAGCGTCGCACCGCGAGGCACTCCATGCGGCGTGTCGCGGCACGCTCGACGACATCGAACAGAGACGCCTGTCCATGCCCTTCCTTTGGCTTTGGGACGAGTACGTCGCTGCTTGGGCTCGTACCGACCGCGGCATTGAGTCGTTTGCCGTTTCCGGCAGTCGCCGGCTCATCGAGGGGGATGACGGATGCACGGTCGCGACCTCCACCGTCACGATCCGGGTTTGCGGCACTCGTGTCGTGCGGGAGCCTGCGCCAGGCGCGGTCGAGCGGGTGAATCGCCGCGGGCGGCCTCCTACGGCTACTGCCCGCCAGTCGCCGGGTGATGTCGAGATCCGTGGGCCCGGCTCCGACACCTGGGTGAACGGCCGCTCTGAGGAGCGGCGCACGACCGAGAGGACACCGTGATGAGAAAGGTGATCGCCACCGAGTGGATGTCCCTTGACGGCGTGGTGCAGGCGCCGAGCTACCCCGACGAGGACCGGAGTGGCGGGTTCGATCGCGGTGGCTGGCATACGCGCTACCTCGATGATGTCTCCATGAGTTGGGTGATTGAGACCGTCGGGGGAGCCGGCGGCTATCTGCTCGGGCGGGGCACGTATGAGATCTTCGCCGCCCATTGGCCGAACGCGTCGGAGGAGGAGCAGGCGCTCGCCGAGCCGCTGAACACGCGTCCGAAGTACGTCGCGTCGACGACGCTCGTCGAGCCGCTCGAGTGGCCGCACTCGACGCTGCTGAGCGGCGACGTTGGCGACGCCGTGCGGGCTTTGAAGGCCGAGGATGGAGACGATCTGCTGGTGATCGGCAGCCCAGTGCTCGTCCAGTCATTGCTCGAGCACGACGTGCTCGACGAGGTCCGGGTGATGATCGATCCGCTCGTCGTGGGTGCCGGCAAGCGCCTGTTCGGCGACGGCAACGCGATCCGAGCCCTGCGTCTCGTCGAGAGCCAGGTGACGGGTACGGCCGCGATCCTCGCGACCTACGCTGCGACCAAATATGGGAAGGAGAAGGACGATGAAGTTCATGTTGCTGCAGGACTACGCACCGTCGGAGGGCGCGGCTGAATTCATCGGCGCCTGGGCGCCGGAGGATGCCCAGACTCATATCGAGTTCCAACGCCAGATGAACGCGCGGCTCATCGAGAGCGCCGAGCTGGTCGACGCGCAGGCGCTGACCGCGCCGGAGCGGGCGAAGTTCGTCGTGCACGATGGCGTCGGCGCGCCGGTCGTGACCGATGGTCCGTTCCCGGAGGGCAAGGAGTTGCTCGCTGGCTACCGGATGATCGATGTCGACTCCCTCGAGCGGGCGATCGAGATCGCGGCCGAGGCCTCGGCGGCGCCCGGGCCGGGCGGCAAGCCGATCAAGACCCCGATCGAGGTGCGCGAGGCGATGGGCGCCCCGATGCCTGAGCAGTGAGCCGGCCGCGCGAGATCGAGGACCTGCTGCGCGATGCCGCGCCGCGGGTCCTCGCCGCGATCGCGCGGCGATTCGGTGATTTTGCCGGTGCCGAGGACGCGACCCAGGAGGCGCTCCTCGCGGCGACCCAGCAGTGGCCACGACAAGGCACGCCCGAGAACCCTGTCGGCTGGTTGATCCACGTCGCGTCGCTACGGGTCATCGATCGAGCCCGCAGCGACTCCTCGCGCCGTGAGCGCGAGACGGCCGCCGCGGCGCGGGAGCCCCGCGACCCGCCCCCATCGCCCGAACACGACGACACGCTCGCGCTGATGTTCATGTCGTGCCATCCCGAGCTCACGCCGGCGTCGGCGATCGCGCTCACGCTGCGGGCGGTCGCGGGCCTCGCCACCGCGGAGATAGCCGCCGCGTTCCTCGTCCCCGAGGCGACGATGGCTCAGCGGATCAGTCGCGCCAAGCGGACGATCAAGGCCTCCGGGATCGCGTTCGGGATGCCGGCCGGCGAGGAGTGGACGCCGCGGCTGCGCTCGGTCCTGCACATCCTCTACCTGATCTTCAACGAGGGCTACCTGACGACCAGCGGTCCGCAACTCGCTCGCGCCGACGTCTCTCGAGAGGCGATCCGGCTCGCTCGAATCGCCCACCGGGCGCTTCCTGACGATCCGGAGGTTGCGGGACTACTCGCGCTGATGCTGCTGAGCGAGGCACGCCGTGCCGCCCGCACGACTGCCGACGGCGAACTGGTCCCGCTCGACGAACAGGATCGATCGCTCTGGAACCGCGAGCTGGTCGCGGAGGGGGTCGATCTGGCCCGAGTGGCGTCGATCCAAGGGTCCGCCGGCGAGTATCTGATCCAGGCCCAGATCGCTGCACTGCATGACACCGCGCCGCGGTCGCAGGACACCGACTGGCGGCGGATCGCCGGCCTGTATGCCGTGCTCGAGCGGATGACCTCAAACCCGATGGTCTCGCTCAACGGAGCGATCGCTGTCGCCATGTTCGAAGGCCCAGAGACCGGACTCGCGCTGCTTCAGCCACTCGAGCAGCCGTTAGCCGGCCACCACCGTCTCCACGCGGCTCGCGCGCATCTACTGGAGATGGCTGGCCAGCTCGACGCCGCGTTCGCCGAATACAAGACAGCGGCGAACCGAACGACAAACCTCCCGGAGCGGGACTACCTGACAATGAAGGCCGCCCGAGTGAACGAACGCCGTCCCTAAAGCCGGCTCAGTCAACGACGCGGAAAGCAAGCGCGACAATCCGGCCCTCTCGAGGCCGTCTACATTGGCGGGAGCGCGAGAACGAAGCTTCCAGCCCTGAGCTTGTAAACCCAAATCCCCGCCCGCGACCTCGCGCTAAAGCTCCTCCGCCTCAGCGCGACCCTCAATACCGGTGGCCTCGACCGCACGCTGAGTGCCGGTCGGCATCATCGAGTGGTGAGTCTCCTGCTGCGGGCACCGACGCTGCCGTTGACCGATGGCACGATTCGCCTGCGGCTGCCATCCGAGGCAGACGTAGTCGTACTCGCGGAGTATTCGATTACTCCGGGCGGACTGGAGGGCGCCTGGCTGCCTGTCGAGCCAGGCACCTCGCGCGAGCAAGTGGCGTGGATCGTTGACGACTGGCTGCGAGGCTGGGAGGGCCTCGCGAGCCACAACGGCCCGGCGCTGCTTCTCGATCTCGGTGGCGCGTCGCGATTCGTCGGAGTCGTCGGGCTGGGCGTGCGAGGCCACGGCGTCGTAGAGCTCGTGTACGGCATCGCGCCCGACTGGCGCGGCCGGGGTCTGGCCACGCGAGCGGCGATCCTCGCGACGAACTGGCTTGACGCACAGCAGCATGTCCGGGCCATCGAGCTACGAATCGGTCGCGAGCACCGAGCAAGCAAGCGCGTCGCCGAGAAGGCCGGTTTCCGGCCCGCGGGCACAGCGCGGCAGAACGTAGCCGCCACCCGCGAGGAGTTCGAAGACCTCCGCTACATCTACAGCACAGGCAGCCAGAGATCTCCAAGCTGTTGAGGCACAGCGTCGACGCGGTAATAGCCCCGCCCCGGCACCCGTCCGCTGGAGCCTGACTGGAGACCTGCTCGCGTGGTGGCACGGTACTTCGCGCCATCGAGCTCAATGCTTGCAACGCGCGGATAGCGGGGAGGGGCGACGGCGGCGCAGCCGTGAGCTGGCGCCGGCGGCGGCTGCCTTGCTGTCGATGTTTGCCTTCGGCAGGAGGCGAGGTCTGTATCCGGGGGAGCGGCAGCTTGTTGGCGTCAGATGCTTTTATCCGGCTCAGGAGTGTGACCGTGCATCATCGGAGCGTGTATGGCGAGCGAACCGACGCCGTTTGAGGTCGACGCGTCCGGGCGCTGGTTCCACGGCACTAAAGCGGATCTGCGCGTGGGAGATCTGCTTGAGCCTGGCCGCCGCTCGAACTACGAGGAGACGAGGACGGCGAACCACGTCTACCTCACCGCGACCCTGGATGCGGCGACTTGGGGAGCGGAGCTAGCTGTTGGTGAGGGCCGCGGCCGGATATACGTCGTTGAGCCTACGGGGGCCCTTGAGAACGATCCCAACGTGACGGACAGGAAGTTTCCGGGCAATCCGACGAGGTCCTATCGCACCCGTGATCCCGTGCGGATCGTCGGAGAACTACTGGACTGGGTGGGGCACTCGCCCGAGAAGCTCAATGCCATGCAGGAGCGCCTCGAGGAAGTCAAGCGCACGGGCATCGCGAAGATCGACGACTGACGTCCAGCTACGCGCAACCAAACGAGGACGCCCGATCGCCGATGAGGACGTCGCGAAGCTCGCAGCCGAAGCCGAGGCCGGCTACGACATCGATCAGCTCATCGCGAGGCGCAACAAGCGCGGGCACCCACGATCGGTGACGCACCGTCCGCGTCGAATCGGTCCGGCTTGACCCCGAGCAGACGCCAGCTACTCGAACTTGCACAAGCTGACGCAACCACACCCTCGGAGCTGATCCGCGAAGCGCTCCGCCGCTCCCTCGAAGCAGCCTAAAGCCAATTACCACGCCTTGGCGAGGAGCAGGCCGATTGCGGGCAGCGGCGAGACACCCGCTTCGCGATGTCGCGCAACTCTCGGCCGATCGGACGGAGCTGCTCGATGCGTTCGGCACCGCTGAGTCTCGGGCAGGCTCGAATCACGGGTCGAGGACTCTTGCTCCGGAGAGCCGTCAGGCGGCCGCCGGCGACGCGGCCACGAACTCGGCGATCACCGGCGCGATCGCGTTCGCCTTTACCGCATGCTTCTGGCCCGGCAGCTCGCGAAGCGTCGCGTTCGGGAGCACGTCCGCCAGCGAGCGAGACGCGTGCTTGAGGCTTGAATAGGTCTTTGAGCCGTACACGACCAGCGTCGGGCAGGTGACGGTCGCCCACTCCTCCGCGCGTAGCGGCGAACCGTGCATGTTCTCGTCACCGAGCGCCAGGTAGTCGAACATCAGCGTGTGGCCGTTGGCGCCGAACCGTTTGAACATCGGCACTAGCGACATCACCGTCACGATCGGCCCAGGCATTCCGACGTTGCTCAGGAAATGCTTGGCCGCACCCATCCGGTCGTCAGCGGCGATCAGCGGCTCGAGCCGCGCGGCGTAGTCGTCCCGCGGGAATTTGGCCGTCGGGTCGGTCTTGAACGGGATCTCGTACAGCACCAACTTCTCGACAGGGAGCCCCGCCGCAGTCGCGCGCAGTGCGACCGCGCTGCCGGACGAGTAGCCCCACAGCGATGCCCGCCCGCCTACCGCGTCGAACAGGGCAGCGAGATCCTCGACCTCGCGCTGGACCGACGCCGGCCCCGCCGGGCCGCTGTCACCGCGCCCGCGGCGATCGTAGTTGATGACCGTGCAGCGCTCCGACAGGGCGGTGGCGATCTGCTCCATGGTCTTGAACTTGCGATAGCCGAGCGCGCCGTTGACAAGGATCACCGCTGGGCCCTCGCCGTAGCGGTCATACGCGATCCGCGTGCCGTCTGCTGATGTCACCGTGTACATCCCATCCTCCGTTGAAATTGGATTCGGAAAATAAGACCGCCCGCGGGCGGCATGCTCATCGGTGTCTCATGGGTCGCGGTCGCTGTCGACGAAGCGGCAGTGCTAGATCTCAGTCCTGGCCTTGAGCAAGCGAGGCGCGTCCACCGCTTCGAGCACGACTCCCGCTTGGCGGACGGCACGCGCATCTTGAAGCGGCCCACGAACCTCCCTCCCTTGCCGCGGAAAGCAGGGGCGCAGAGGCCAGGCAGCGCGTGCCCGGCACTGCCTATGCAGGATGCCGGTGACGCGCTCGCTGGTGGCGCTCTCGCAATCGCCCAAAAACAGCAGGGCGCTGCGGGCGGCATGTCACGATGGCGGATGGTGGGTCGGGCGTCTCGGCCGCGTCTAGGATGGCGGCCCTATGGATGCTCCGCCGGTCCGCTACGCGCGCAGCGCCCGCGACGAGCACAACCCTTCGGTCGCGATCAGTGAGGGTGTGACGCCTGCAGTGCGTGTGCGTGGGTGCTCTATTGGCTTGTTCATCATCCGCAGCATCGGGATCCCGCCTCCCTTGTGGAAGTAGCGCACGATGAGGACGGCAGCCAACGCTAGGAAGGCGATGTTCAGCACGGTCGTGTAGTTCAGGGTGACGCCGGCGTCGGTGACCTTGGCGTGCCGGGCGCCGGTCGGTGCGAGACTCGTGGCCTTGAAGATCAGATCGACGATCAGCCCGGCGGCTGCCATCGTCGCGTAGAAGACCGCGAGCAGGAAGGCGGCCATGCGGCGGCCGTAGTACTTGCGGTAGATGTTGAGGATCGGGAGGATGATCAGGTCGGCGAAGATGAACGCCAGCACGCCGCCGAAGCTGATGCCGCCGTTCCACAGCACCGCGGCGAGGGGGACGTTGCCGATCGAGCAGACGAACGACAGGACCGCCACGAGCGGTCCGATCAGCGGCCCCCAGAGGGTGGACAGCGCGCCGTGGTGCTGGAGGAACAGTCCCTGCCAGAACGAGTTCGGAACCCACGCCGCCAGCGCCCCGGCGATCAAAAGCCCGCCGAAGACGTCCATCCATACCGCCCCCCAATCCATCACGAAGTAGTTGCTGATCGCGGTGAAGCCCTTCGCCGACCACAGCCGTTGCCAGATCGAGCCGCCGTCGCTGACGCTCATGTCCATCTCGGCGTGTCCCTCCATCCGTCCCAGAACGCCGCGATCCACTTGCCGGCGGGCCTCCTCGAGCATCGACGGCTTCAGGAACCGCCGGAGCAGCACCGCCATCAGCGTGATCATGATCGGACCGCCAACGAACTCGCCGGCGGTGAACTGCCAGCCGATCAGGACCGCGAGGATGATTCCCAGCTCGACCACCAGATTGGTGGAGGCGAACTGAAACGCCATGGCGGCAGTGAAGTTCGCGCCCTTGCGAAACAGCGAGCGGGCGAGCGCCACGGAGGCGTATGAGCACGATGACGAAGCAGCGCCCAGCCCAGCGGCCACCGCGAGCGTGCGCGGCGAGTCGTCGGGCAGCAGCCCGCGCATCTGCTCCTTCGAAACCACCGCCTGCACGACGCCAGAGAGCGCAAACCCGAGGATCAGCGCCCACAGCACCTCCCACGTCATCCCGAAGGCGAACCGCAGCGCGTGACCGATCGCCTGCACGGACTACCCCCGTCGCATCAGCCGCCCGACGGCGGCCATCATCTCCGACGTGCGCTCCGCCGGGGTTCCGCCCGCCGCCCCGCCGACGACGCAATGACGGGCGTGATCGTCAAGCAGTCCGAGTGCGACATTGTCCAGAGCGGCCTGGATCGCGCTGATCTGCGTCAGCACATCGATGCAATAGCGATCGTCCTCGACCATCCCCTGGATCCCCCGGACCTGACCCTCGATGCGCTTCAGGCGCGTGAGCAGTTGGTCCTTGGTTGCGGTGTAACCCCGAGTCTCGGCTGTCGCTGGCATCGCATGTTCCTTCCGCTCTTGACGTGTGAGGATCAATACCATACCATACCCCTGCTGGGTATATGAGGTGCATATGACTCTTCGCGACACCAAGCATCCTCGTATCAAGGGAGAAGGCAGATGAACGAACTCGCTTCACACCCGCCGGTCGCCCGCGTTGACCCCGCCGGACGGCGCTACCTGCCCGGCATGGGGCGCGATTGGCTGCTGCCGCTGTATGACCCGCTCACGCGCCTGATCGGAGTCCAGTCGGCTCACGGCACGCTCGCCGAGCAAGCCGGACTCGAATCAGCCGAGCGCGTGCTCGAGATCGGCTGCGGGACCGGCAACCTCGCGCTGCTCGTCAAGCGAACACACCCCCAACTCGAGGTCGTCGGCCTGGACCCCGATCCCAAAGCGCTTGCCCGCGCAGCTCGCAAAGCGCGGCGCGCCGCGCTCACGCTCGAACTCGATCGAGGCTTCGCCGACAAGCTCCCCTATCCGGACGCCAGCTTCGACCGCGCGCTCTCATCGCTGATGTTCCATCACCTCGACGCGGACCTGCGCGTTGCCTCGCTGCGCGAGGTCCTGCGCGTCCTGCGCCCTGGGGGCTCACTGCACCTCATGGACTTCGGCGGCGACAGCCACCACCTGCACGGCCTCGCCCGCCTTGCTCGCCGCAGCCGAACGCTGCGGGACAACTGGGACGATCGCATTCCAACGCTGATGCGCCAGGCAGGATTCAGCAACCCAGCCGAGACCGGCCAACTCACCAAGCGCATCGGCCGCCTCACCTACTACCGCGCAACCCGCGCCGAGTGAGCTGACCACCAGACAACGCCGGCGGCTGCTCGTACCGCTACGCCAGCGGGAAACGAGGTGCGCCGCAAATCGGCCGGCGCACCGGCTCTCCGCGGTCGAGCGGATCAGGGCGGTGATGCTCGACCCTCCAGCGAAGGCGATCTCCGCCTCGGGCGACGAGCAGGGCAAGCGCGCCGGTTACGAGCTTCCGACGCCGGGCACGCCGCAGTCACGCCGTCGCGACGCACTGATCGTCTCGCTGCTCGCGTACGCCGGCCTGCGACGGGGCGAGCGTCGCGCGCTTCGCTTCTCTGACGTCCGCGAGAACCCGATCCTCGTCCAGCGAGCGGCGAATCCGGACGGATCGATTAAGCCCACGAAGAATGAGCGTCATCGCGCTGTCCGGCTGCTTGCGCCGCTGGTCGGCGAACTCGGCTGGCCGTCGGCCGGCCCTCGCCGAAGAGGCTCCTGCTGCGCAACGACGAGGGCGAAGCGTGGGACAAGAGCGCCTGGCAGATGTGGCGCACCGACCGCTGGGCCCCCGCGTGCCGCGCCATCGACCTCGAGCCCGTCCGCCGCCCGTACGACCTGCGCCACAGCTTCGCATCGCTGCTGCTCGCCGCGGGACGCCAGCCGGTCTGGGTCGCTCGCCAGCTCGGTCACTCGCTGGCAGTGCTGCTCTCGACGTATGCGCACCTCATCGAGGAATACGCCGAACTCGAGCGGATCGACCCGGACGCTGAGATCGTCGCTGCACGTCGATCCAATGTACGACCAGAGTACGTCAAAAGCCCCAGTCGAGCCTGATTTGATCGCCGGTCGCGCAAAACAAAATCCCGCATTTGCGGGCTTTTGTAGTCCATACCGCTACCGGGATTCGAACCCGGGTTTCCGCCGTGAGAGGGCGGCGTCCTAGTCCCCTAGACGATAGCGGCGAGGAACCTCAGCTTAGAGGCTCCCGGGCGGGGCCTCGTACCGCCGCCATGATCGTCGTGCGCCAGGGGCGGCACGTACTGCTGCGGCGTCGCGATCGTCGCGTTCTCGGGGTCGGACCGGGGCTCATCCGGGCTCTGTTCGACAGCGTCAGGCATCTCCCGGGCGGCTCTACCAGTTGCTAACTTGGAGCCCCACGCGGCTGTGGTGGAACGGTAGACACGCGGTCCTCAGGCGGCCGTGCCCACTCGGGCGTGGAGGTTCGAATCCTCTCAGCCGCATCCTAGGAAGCAGGCTCGAGACGCAAGCTTCGCTTCTCACGCCGTCGCTGTCTTCGGCAACCAGCTGAACCGCGACGCCGCGAACACACCGGCCGCGAGTCCCCAGACCGCGAGCACGAGCACGTCAGTCCCGGAGAACGCGGAGGAAAACGAGCTGGCGACCGTGCCCTTGTGCAACGCGGCTGCGAGGTGCTCGATCGGGAAGATCGATGCCACCTGACGCAGTCCGTGGCTGAGGCTTGTGTTCGGGATCCAGACGCCCGAGATGAAGTAAAGGGGCAGCATCGTCGCCTGGGCAAGCGCCTGGGCCGCGTCGACCGAATCGATCATCCCCGCGACCGCGTAGCCGACGCACGCGAACGCGACGGTGCCCACCGCAACGGTAAGGAAGATCGCGACGAGCGCTCCGGCAGGCATCGAGATGCGGTATCCGAGCCGACCGATGATCAGCAGGATGGCCGCCATCACTTCAGCGATCACGAGGCGCGGCTCGCGGTCTACCGCACGGCTCAGGAGGCGCTGACCAACGTGCGACGGCATGCCATAGCGGAGCGCGTCGAGCTTCGACTCGACTACCTGCCCGAGGCGACTCTGCTGGCGGTCGAGGACTGGGCCAGACCAGGCGAGGCGCCGCCACCTGCCATCGCCGATTCAGGCGGCGGCTACGGGCTAACGGGCATGCGTGAGCGGGCCGAGCTGCTCGGGGGCAGCCTGGCGGCGGGGCCCACGCCGGAGGGCTTCCGGGTCGAGCTCAAGCTGCCAGCGGAAGAGCCCGTACAACGTCAATCCTCGCCGCAGACCACGGGCATGGGCCGATGAGCGCCGTGCGCGTGCTGCTGGCAGACGATCAGCGTCTGGTGCGTCAAAGCCTGGCGACGCTGCTCGGCCTGCTGGACGAAGTCGAGCTGGTCGGTACGGCTTCCGACGGCGAGGAAGCGTGCGCCCTGGTGGCACAGCGCCGACCCGAGGTCGTGCTGATGGACCTGCGGATGCCGCGGATGGACGGCATCGAGGCCACGCGGCGGCTGCGCGCAGCCAATCCGGATACGCGCGTGATCGCGCTCACGACCTACGCCGACGACGACAGCGTCCTCGGTGCGCTGCGCGCTGGAGCCCGCGGCTACATCACCAAGGATTCAAGCGCCGAGGATATCCGGACGGCGATCCTCACGGTGGCCGCCGGCGAGGCCGCGCTCGACCCGAGCATCCAGCACCACGTCGTGGCCGCGCTCGCCTCCGAGCAGACGGACGCCCAACCTGACGCCCACGAGCAGCATCCGCAGGAACGCGAGTCAGAGCTTCCCGACGGCCTCACCCCGCGCGAGGTGGAGGTACTGGCGTTGATCGCCGACGGCCTGACGAATGCCGAGATCGCCGCGCAGCTCGTCGTCAGCCCGACGACCGTCAAATCGCACATCAACCACCTTTTCGCTAAGGCGGGATTGCGTGATCGGGCGCAGGCGGTCCGCTATGCGTACGCCCATCGCCTGGCCGAGCCGCCGCTGTGAGGGCGAAGCTGTCCTAGCGCGAAGCACTCGCGGCCGACGGCCTGCGCACAACGCTCGCGGCCGGCGGCGAAGACACAGCGACGGGGTGCGGCTCTTCACTGCCTGAGCTTTCGATCGCCCGCCACAGTGCTCGCATCGTCGGGGCCAGCTGAGCGAGCTCCGTCAGGTGCGCTTCGGCCAGCGAGTCGAGCGTCTCGTTCCCGGTGTCGGTCAGCCTCACTCGAACTACGCTGCCGTTTTGCGGGTCGGAGCTGCGCTTCACGAGTCCGGCGGCGGCCGCACGATCGACGAGACCCACCGCGCTGTGATGCCGCAGCACCAGATAGTCGGCGAGCTCACCGATCGTGGGCCCCGCGGGCTCGGGGTGTCCCCTGACCGCAAGCAGCAGCTGGTGTTGAGCTGAAGTCAATCCAGCGGCCTGCGCCTGCTGCTCACTCCACCGCAGAAACCGCCGCAGGCCGGTCCGCAGCTGCAGAAGGTGCTCGAAATCGGCCTGACTTAGCTTCATCCAGAGCAGCGCGGGTCAGTAGGATCGAAGGTGGGCCGGGGCTCGGCCGCCCCGTCGCCTAGATCCGCGTCGGATTTCCCGCAGGCCGGGTTCGTGGGATCCACGATCTGCCGCGGAGTCTCCGGCGAGCTCCAGACCTCTCGGGCCCGTTCCCCGGCCATCGGATCCATCGTCGGTGGTCTCATGTCATTCCTCCTTTCATAAGTATCGTAGCACGATATCGTGCCACGATGCAAGTCGAATCGGAACGTCCCGGGGCGGCGAGGTCCTACCGGGGGGCGCGGCGAGGTCCCCACACCGGGGCGCGACGAGGTCCTACCGGGGGGCGCGGGGAGGTCCCCACACCGGGGCGCGGCGAGGTCCTACCGGGAGGCGGCGAGGGCCCACCCGGGGGGCCGCGGCGAGGTCCTACCGGGGGCGGCGGCGAGGTCCTACCGGGGGCCGCGGCGAGGTCCTACCGGGGGCGGCGGCGAGGTCCTACCGGGGGCGGCGGCGAGGTCCCCACCCAGGGCGCGACGAGGTCCTACCGGGGGGCGACGAGGTCCGACCTCTACCGCGCGACCTGCAAAACCTCACAGACCGGCCGCCAAGGGCCGCAATTGTGAGGCTCGGCACGACATACATGCCTAATCTCACGAAATTGCCTTCCCACGCACAGTTTGGGAGCTTTGGCACGTCCGCGACCAGGATCCACGTCCGCGGTCAGGTTCGCGTCCTCGCTCCTGCGGCGGGCAGCCGCCCGGGCCAGACGATCAACCCGGGCGCTGGATGAACTCCCGCAGGCGCCCTTTGCCATCCGCAACCAGCGGCATGCCGTGCGCCAGCAGCAGGTGGTCGAAGTCGAGCTCGAGCAGGCGCCCGAGCGACCGGCGGAGCCCACTTCTCACGTCCTGCGGATCGTCTCCGAGTAAGAAGTCGGGTACGAACCCAAGCGGCGCATCCGGCGCGTCGAAGCGGACGACGCCGTCGGCCAGGGCGACGGCGCGCGCGGATGGCATCTCGAGCGCCGTCTCATCGGGGCAAATCGCGCCGATCTCGTGCGACATAACGCCGGCCACGACCTCGTCGCCGAAGTCGAACGGCTCGACGGCTTGATCGCCTGCGAACTCGTGCATCCCGGGACGGCTCACCCGCACCGGGATCCCGAAGGCCTCGGCCAGGCGACCGCTATGGCGGTAATGGTGGCGGTTCGTCAATAGGACGGCGCGTGGCGGACCGTGGGACGCAAACCAGTCGATTGGATCGACGCCATCCTGGAAGCCGTCGGCCGGCAGCTGGGGATCGATCACCACTCCGCCTTGGGTCAGGTAGTAGGAGCTGACCTCCTTGCGGATCCCGTCGTGAAACGCGCTCCAGTGGAAAACGCCAGGGACGATCTCGTCAGGCATTCAGCCGCCGGGGACGATTTCGGTCAGGCATTCAGCCGCCAGGGACGATCTCGTCAGGCATTCAGCCGCCGGGGACGATCTCGTCAGGCATTCAGCCGCCGGGGACGATTTCGGTCAGGCATTCAGACGCCCGGGGACGATCTCGTCAAACACCTAGGGCACCGCGTTCCAGCGCTCCAGCGCGCGGGTGTCGCGCTCGTGGCCGAGGATGCCGAGCGCCCCCGCCGAGAAAATGAAGTGCGCGCCCCCCTGCGCCTCCAGCGACACCCAGCGGGCACAGATAACGCGCAGGATGTGGCCGTGGGCGAACGCCAGCGCGTCACCGCTCGACTGCGTCAGCCGCGTAAGCACCCGGTCCGCCCGCGCTTGAACCTCAAGCGGCATTTCACCGCCGGGGCAGCCATCGCGCCACAGGCTCCAGTCGGGACGCTTTTCACGGATCTGCGGCGTCGTAAGCCCCTCGTACTCTCCGTAGTCCCACTCGCGCAGATCGTCGTCGATCTCCGCGACGTTGCCAAAACCGGCGAGCTCACAGGTCTCCCGGGCGCGACGCAGCGGGCTGCTAAGCACGAGCGAGAACCGGTAATCGGACAGGGCCCCCGCCAGCGCCTTCGCGCGCTCGCGGCCGCTGGCCGTCAAAGGCAAGTCCGTGCGGCTTGTGTGCTGCCCGCTGAGACTCCACTCGGTCTCGCCATGACGAACGACCACGATACGGCCGGCGCTGGCCACGCGCTAACTCCCTTCGAAAGAGATGTCTCCCCCGGTCCGCTCGATCTCGTCGATCTTCATGCGGCGCCGGACATGGCGCTCCTCGTCGGAGATCTTTGCGCCCAGAAACGCGGCGACGATCTCCGCCGCGAGCTCTGAGCCAACCACGCGGCCCCCGAGGCACAAGACGTTGACGCCGTCGTGCTCGACGGCCTGATGGGCGGTGTAGGTGTCATGGATCGTCGTAGCGCGCACACCGCGGATCTTGCACGCCGCCACCGAGACGCCGGCGCCGGAGCCGCAGACGATTACGCCCCGGTCGGCCTCCCCCGAGACCACCGCATGGCCCACCTCGAGCGCCTTGTCTGGATAGTCGATTGGCTCCGTGGTCGACTCGCCGAGGTCGAGCACCTCGTGACCGGCCTGCTCAATCTCCGCGAGCACCCGGTCCCGCAGCGGCACACCGGCGTGGTCGAATCCGCAGGCGACTATCACTGGCTGACCTCCGGCGTGGCGTGCGGCGCGTCGCCCTGGGAGGGACGGACGGGGGCCTCGCCGCGAGCTGGACGGACAGGCGCCTCGCCCCGGGAGGGACGGACGGGGGCCTCGCCGCGAGCTGGACGGACAGACGCCTCGCCCCGGGAGGGACGGACGGGGGCTTCCAGCTCGTGCTCGGCTAGCAGCGCCGCGCCGAGCACCCCGGCACGCACTCCATGGCGGGCCAGGCGAATCGTCGTGCGGGTGCCGAGTCCGGGCAGCACGTATCCCTGTGCTACCCGCTTGGCGGGCTCAAGCAGCAGATCGCCTGCGCGCGCAGCGCCGCCGCCGATCACCACCTCCTCGGGGTCGAAGGTGTTGATCGCGTTGGCGACGCCGATCCCCACCCGCTGGGCCCAGATCTCCACGATCCGCGACGCTGACTGGTCTCCGGCTTTTGCCGCCTCCACTGCGTCGGCGCCAAGCACCGCCTCGCGTTCGGCCTGCACCCGTCCGAGCGCCGACTGGGGATGCGTGTCAGCTGCCTGCCTGGCCAGGTGGTCCAGGGCCTGTCCCGAGGCCTCGAGCTCCAGCGACCCGGGCTGCGGGAACCCCATTGGGGCCGGGACCGACCCCGCCATGTCGAGTCCCACGATCGTGTGGCCCAGCTCACCGGCAGCCCCGGTCGTGCCGCGGAAGGTGCGCCCATCGATCACGATCCCGCCGCCCACGCCGGTGCCCACGGTGATCATCACCAGGTCGTGCGCCACCATCTGCAGCTGCTCGTTGTGGGCCTCGGCCAAGGCGGCGACCGTGGCGTCGTTGTCGACGAACACCGGTACTCCAAGCTTTTCACCCAACACGCGCCGCAACGGCACGTCCTTGAGCGGCACGTTGACCGACGAGATGACGCGGCCGGTCTCGAACTCGACAACCGAGGGCACTCCCAGGCCAACGGCCTCGAGCGAGTCGATGTCCAAGTCCGAGATCATCCGCTCGAGCTGGTCGATCAATCCCTGTGAGCCAGAGAGGTCGGTCGGCTGCAGCTGCGACTCGCCCAGCTGCTGGTCTTGCAGCGCGGCGACCGCCACCTTCGTTCCCCCGAGATCGACGCCGATGACGCTCACCGGCCCGCCCCCGAGGAGAGCCGACTGGCCGCGGCGCTGTCGAGCAGCACCGTCAGATCGTCCACCAGCGGCGGCAGCAAAGACGCCGGCACATGGGGATCAGGTCTCGCGTCCGGAGCGAATGCCGCCGCCACAGCATCAGCCTTCGACTCGCCGGAGACCAGAAACACGACCCGTCGCGCCCAGCTCAGGGCGCGGAACGTCATCGAGATCCGCGGCACGAACGGCTCGAGGCCGGCGCGCTGCACGCCGAGCGCCCAGCGCGAGCGCTCAGACAACGATTCCTGATCTGGGAACAGCGAGGCCAGGTGTCCGTCGGGTCCGAGTCCCAGCAGCAGCAAATCAAAATGCGGCGGCCCGGCCTCCTGAAGCTCACGCTCGTAGGCTTCCGCGCCAGCCGCTGGGCCGAGCTCGCCTTGCATACGGTGGACGGCGGGCTGCACGTCGCCGAGCGGAACGAGCAGCGCCTCCCGCGCGAGCTTGTAGTTCGAGCGGTCGTCCTCGGGCGGCACGCAACGCTCGTCCCCGAACCAAAGCTTCGCTTCGCGCCAAGCATCGGCGCTGCGCGAGGCCCGCTCGTAGGCAACACGGGGCGTTCCGCCGCCCGTAAGCACGATCTCGCCGCCCGCCGCCGCCACCGTGACCAATAGCTCGGCGCACGCGCGGGCCGGGTCGTCCAGAACCTCGAGCTTGGCACTCATCCGCAGAGCCTCCGCGCGGCCAGCAACGCCGGGCCGTAGGTCGGGTCGCGCAGCAGTGCTTGGCGCACGCCCTCGCCGAGGATGCCGGCCTCGCCGCGCGAGGCGCCCAGGACTCTCCAGCTGCGCCCCCCCGGCTGCGCCCGGGCCTGCAGGCCGCCGCGGCCGCGGTCCAGGGAGAGCGAGAAACCATCGCCGCAACCGACGGTCACGCCCGCCAGACCCGGCGCTTCCTGCTCGGCCGGCTCGAGCTCGACGTCGACCGCCCGGTCGGGGGCGCTCGCTTCGCCCCGAAGTCCATCGCCGCTCAGCTGCTCGAGCGGCGCCGCATCCCACCCCAGGCGCGAGCACAGCCAGCCCGCGAGCAGCAGCGCGCTGGCCGCCGAGCTGGCTTGGTGGCGCACGGCGATGCCCGCGATCTGCCCCAGTGCCATGCGGCGATCAGCGGGGTCGAACGAAGCCGCCAGCCGCTCGCGCCAGGGAGTCGTGCGCAGCCACGCGAGGTCGACGACGTACGCCGAGCGCAGAAGCTCCGCGGCGCGGGCAAACGCGTCCGGCGGATCCTCTGGATCGTCCGAGTCGTAGAGGATCACGTCGATCATCGGGAGCACGGCGTCAAGAGCCTCGTCGTGCCCGTGGGGCGACCACAGCATCGTTGGCAGCTCCGAGACCACGACGGGGTCAATGATCGTCTCCAGGTTTGAGAGCTGCGCCGGACCCAGGTCGATCTCCACCTCCTCGTGAATCACTCCCAGAGCACCGCCGGCCGGCTCGTCATAGGACATGACCGCTCGTGCGTCGAGCTGATTGCGCCCTTCCTCCACCGCGCACAGCACGGTACGGGAAGCGTGGTAGCGGCCCACGCGCGCAAGTCGGTTGGCGATCTCGCCCTTCCAGTCTCGGTCGACCACCACCACTAGGTTCAGGACTCGGGCCGGCGCGAGCGTCTCGTTGGCGGCGTGGCGCGTGCGCAGGAGCTCGCGCAGCGCCGCCTCGATCGCGTCGGGCGTCGTGTCGCTCTCCGACCAGAGATCCTCGGTCACGGCGCTTTCACAGCCGCCGCCAGCGCCGGCCGCCGTCGAGCAGCGCATCCGCCGCCGCAGGCCCGGCCGATCCAGGCGCGTACTGGCGGATCGGAGAATGTCGATCCTGCTGCCAGGCGGTGAGGATGGGGTCGATGATGCCCCACAACGCCTCGATCTCGTCACCGCGCGTGAAGAGCGTGGCGTCGCCCCGCATCGCGTCGAGGATCAGGCGCTCGTAGGCCTCGGGCGACTCGGACATGAACGAAGTGCCGTAGCGGAACTCCATATACACCGGGGAGATCCGCATGCGGGGACCGGGGATCTTGGCACCCAGCGAGACCGACACGCCCTCGTCGGGTTGGACCGTGAGGACTATCTGGTTGGGCTGCACGCCGACCGAGCCCGAGCTCTGAAGCGCCAAGTGTGGCACCGGCTTGAGCGTCACGGCGATCTCCGTCACCTTGCGCGCCAGCCGCTTGCCCGTGCGCAGGTAGAAGGGGACCCCGGCCCAACGCCAGTTGGACACTTCGAGCCGCAGCGCGGCGTAGGTCTCGGTGCGGGAGTGGGGCGCCACCCCATCCTCCTCGCGGTAGCCGGGAACCGGCTCGCCGGCGATCACCCCGGGGCCATACTGGGCCCGGATGGCCATCGAACGGACCTCCCTGACGGTCGGCGGCACGATCGACTCCAGCACCTTGAGCTTCTCGTCTCTGAGTCGGTTGGCCTCGAATGACGCCGGCGGCTCGATCGTCAGCAGCGCCAGCAGCTGCAGCATGTGGTTCTGGACCAGGTCGCGCAGGGCCCCGGCGCCCTCGTAGTAGCCGGCACGGCGCTCGATGCCAATGTCCTCGGCCGCCGTGATCTGCACGCTGTCGATGTAATTGCGGTTCCAGACGGGCTCGAACAGGACGTTGGCGAACCGCAGCGCCAGCAGGTTCTGGACGGTCTCCTTGCCCAGATAGTGATCGATCCGGAAGACCTGCGACTCATCGAAGTGCTCGAGCAGCGCCGCGTTGAGTGCCTCCGCCGAGGCCAGGTCATAGCCGAACGGCTTCTCGATCACGATTCTGGTGTCGGCGCCCTCCTGCTCCGTGAGTCCCGCCTCGCCGAGCGCCCCCGCGATTACCGGGAAGAACTGCGGCGCGGTCGAGCAGTAAAAGACGTGGCCGAGTGCGTGGCCGGCGCGGTCGGAGAACTCGTTCAGCGTGCGTCCGAGCTCGGCGTATACGTTCGGGTCGTCGAACGATCCCGGCACGTAGCGCATATCCGCGGTCAGGCCTTCGAGCACGGCCGGATCGGGCCGCCGGCGGGAGAAGCGCTCGATCGACTCCCGGACGCTGGCCTGGAAGTGCTCGTGGCTGTTCTCGGAACGCGCCACCCCGATCAGCTCAAAGCGCTCGGGCAGCGCTCCCTCGTGGGCCAGGTTGTACAGCGCGGGTAGCAGCTTGCGGTGCGCCAGGTCGCCGGTGGCGCCGAAGATGACGAGCGCCGTAGGATGGACCGGAAGCCGCTCGAGCCCCTCGACCAGAGGGTTCTCCTCCACGGACGCCGGTGCGCCCACGGCGGCGGCCGCGCTCAGCTCAGCGCCCCTTGGATCCGCTCGGCGAGGGCACGCACTGCTTCGGGGAGCGGTCCCTCCAGCGCCACCCGTTCCGCCTTCAGCCCGTGCGCACGCAGCGTCTGCAGGTCGCCCGCCGCTTCGGCGGACACCAGCTTGCCGAACGAGTAGCCGGCGCCGGGGATCTCGGCGTCGCGCTCGGGCTCTGAGACCAGCTGCAGGAATCGCCCCGTGGGCGGCCCTCCTTTGTGGAGCTGGCCGGTCGAGTGCTGGAAGCGCGGGCCGTAGCCGAAGGTCACGGCAGCCCCGGTCACGGCTCGGAGCACCTCCCGCAGCTCTGTGACCGCCGCGTCGAGCTCATCGGAGGGCGGCAGGTAGCCGAGCACCGCCACGTAGTGCGGCGGCTTGGCGTCGTTCAGCAGCGCGCGTAGCCCCTCGTCCGAGGCGGAGTCAAACGACGGGATGGACCCCGAATCCAGCACCTTCTGCGTGTTGTCCTTGGCTTCCTGGACGTTCGGCTGATCGAACGGGTTGATCTCGAGCGCCCAGCCGGCGACCGCCACCGCGAACTCGGCCATGAAGAAGATCCGGCCCAGGTCGCCCGCGCCGTGGGTGCTCAGCGTGATCACCGGATGACCGGCGTCGGCGAGCCGCTTGATCCCCTGATCGAGCCGCTCGTCAGGATCATCGTCGTTGCGCAAATAGGCGAACACCCGGTCCTCGCCGTAGACGTCCGGGCCACCCAGCGGCTCGTCGGCCACGGGAAGAATCCCGCGTCCATGCTTTCCAGTCGACTCCGCTACCAGCTGCTCGACCCACAGCCCGAAGCTCCCGATCGGCTCCGAGACGATGAATGTCAGCTTGTCCCGGCCCTGCCGAGCGAGCTCGCCGACGCTCGCGCCGAGCCAAAGCCCCAGGTTGCTCTCGCTGGAGTCGTAGTGAGCGCAGTTCTGCTCGGCCACCTGGCCGGCGTGCAACAACGCCTCGATGTCAATTCCCATCAGCGCCGACGGAACGAGACCGAAGTAGGACAGCACCGAGTAGCGGCCGCCGATATCCGACGGGTTCAGGAACGCGTGGCGCAGGCCGTCGTCGCCGGCGATCGCCTCCAGGGGGCTGCCTGGGTCGGTGATGACGACGAAGTGGTCAGGGTCGGCGAACTGACGGAAATAGTGGTAATGCGAAATCGTCTCAATCGTCCCCCCCGACTTGGACGAGACAATGAACAGCGTCTTGTTGGGGTCGACCGAGTCCTGCGCGCCGAGCACGACGTCCGGATGGGTGGAGTCCAGCACCTGCAGGCGGAGCCCCTCGGCGGAGTCGAACGACCGCCTGATCACCTCGGGACCGAGCGAGGAGCCGCCCATTCCCAAAAGCACGGCGTCGGTGAAGCCCTGATCCCGGACGTCTGCGGCGAACTCGAGCAGCGCTGGTGCGTGCTCGAGCATCGAGTCAGAGACCGTCAGCCACCCGAGCCGGTTCTCGATCTCCGGCACCCCAGGGCCGCCCCACAGCGAGGGATCGCGGCGCCACACCCGCTGCGCGACGTTCTCGTCAAGCGCCCGCTTGACCCGCTCCGCCACCTGGGGCTCGACGTCGTCGGGAATTGTGCCTCGGATCGCCCCCGGGCGCCCGGTGAGCACCGCCGTCCGGCGCTCGTCGATCCCCGCGAGCAGTCTGTTCATCGCATCCTCGAATTGCTGTACGCCATCGACGATCAGCTCATCGGTTACCTGGTCCATGTTGACGCCGGCATCGGCCAGCGCCGCGAGCTCCTCGGACGGGTCGTGCTCGGCGGTCGGGCCGCTCACGTTGCCGTGGTCGGCCACCGCCAACAGCGTCGGCAGGGGCATCGTGTTTACAGTGTGCGAGCCGACCAAGCCGTCGATGTACATGGTGTCCGAGTAGGCGGGGTTCTTGGTACCGGTTGAGGCCCACAGCGGACGCTGGACTGCTCCGCCTGCGTGGCGTAGCGCCTCCCAGCGGCCTCCTGAGAAGATCTCTTGGAAGCGCCGGTAGGCGGCGCGGGCGTTGGCCAGCGCACCGGTCCCCGCCAGATCCGTCCGGCCCAACTGCTCGAGCTTGCGGTCGACGTTGGTGTCGACGCGGGAGACGAAGAACGAAGCGACCGAGTTGACGTCCAGCGGCAGGCCCTCGTTCTGGCGACGCTCGAGCGCCGTGATGTATGCCTCGGCGACCGCCTCATAGGCCTCGACGGCGAACAGCAGCGTGACGTTGACGTTGATTCCCTCGTAAACCGCCTGCTCGATCGCCGGCACGCCCTCCGGAGTGCCGGGAATCTTGATCATTGCGTTGGGGCGCTTCAAGCGCTTCCAGTAGTCGCGCACCTGCTGGAGGGTGCCTTCGGTGTCGTGGGCGAGCTCCGGCGAGACCTCGAAGGACACGAACCCGTCCCGGCCATTTGCCTCCCGGTGCACGCCTGCCAGGACGTCGGCGGCGCCCTTCAGGTCGCGGATCGCCAGTCGCTCGTAGATGGCCTTTGCGTCGAGCTCCTCGCGCGCGCCTTCGAGGAGGTCGTCGTCGTAGTCGCTCGAGCCGAGGACGGCCTTCTCGAAGATCGAGGGGTTCGACGTGACGCCGCGCAGCGAGTCCTCGTCGACCATCCGCTGGAGCTCTCCCCCCTCCACCAGCGAGCGCCTGATCTGGTCAAGCCACACGCTGACTCCGGCATCGGTGAGGGCCTTCAAGCGGGGATTGGTTCCCATGGTGGTGGCCATCGGCGGGTCAGAGCTCCTTCGCGCGCTGCACGACACCTTTGGCCGTATCCGCGACGTGGTCGGCGGTTATCCCAAAGTGCTCGTAGACGTCCTTGGCCGGGCCCGACTCTCCGAAGGTCGTCATGCCCACGAAAGCTCCGTCCGCTCCGATCCACTTGTCCCAGCCCATCGGACTGGCCGCCTCTACTGCCACCCGGGCGCGGCAGGCGGCGGGCAGCACCCGCTCGCGATAGGACTCGTCCGCCTGGGTGAAGGTGTCCATGCAGGGCATGCTCACGACGCGCACGCGCAGATCGCCGAGGGCGTCGGCAGCCTGAAGGCACAGCGAGACCTCCGAGCCCGTTCCAATCAGGATCACCTCCGGCTCACCCCCCTCAGCATCCCGCAGCACGTACGCGCCCCGCTCGATCGCGTCATCCGGGACCGCGTCCGGATCGAGGATCGGGAGGTTCTGGCGCGTGAGCGCGAACGCGGTGGGCGCCTCGAGGTTGCGCAGGGCAAACCGCCAGCCGAGCGCGGTCTCGTTGGCGTCGGCGGGCCTGACCACGTTCAGCCGGGGCATCGCCCGCAGCCCCGCCAGCTGCTCGATCGGCTGATGCGTGGGCCCGTCCTCCCCCAGCCCGATGGAGTCGTGGGTGTAGATCCAGATCGAAGGAAGCTTCATCAGGGCCGAGAGGCGGACCGCACCGCGCATGTAGTCGGAGAAGGTCAAAAACGTGGCCCCGAAGGCACGGAATCCGTGCAGCCCGAGGCCGTTGACGATCGCCCCCATCCCGTGCTCGCGAACGCCGAAGCGCAGGTTGCGCCCGCCATACGAATTCCTTTCCACATCGCCACCCTCGCCGATATCGGTGTTCGTCGAAGTGGCCAAGTCCGCGGAGCCGCCGATTAGGTGCGGCACTTCCTTGGCCGCCCACTGGATCACCTTCTCCGAGGCCTTGCGCGTGGCGATCGGATCCTCCGTGGACTCGAACCGGGGCAGGTTCGCCTCCCAGCCATCGGGCATCCCAGCGGCGTCGATCAGCTCGAGCTGCCGCGCCTTGTCGGCGTACTCCTCGCTGTAGAGGTCGAAGCGCTGCTGCCACTCAGCCTCCATCTCGTTGCCGCGCTGGCAGCACTGGCGGAAGTGGGCGAGCGCTTCATCAGGCACATAGAAGTGCTTATCGGGGTCCCACCCATAGAACTCCTTCGTCAGCCTCACCTCGTCCTCGCCGAGCGGCGAGCCGTGGGCGCTCGACGTGTCCTGCTTGTGGGGACTGCCGTAGCCGATGTGTGAGCGCACCATGATCAGCGACGGCCGGTCCTCGATCTCCATCGCCTCCCTGGTGGCCTGTTCGAGGCGCTCTAGTGAAAGGTCCTCGCCGACGTTGTCGACGTGCCAGCCGTAGGCTTCATAGCGCCCCGCCACGTCCTCGGAGAAGGATTGGGAAGTCGGCCCGGCGAGCTGGATCTTGTTGTTGTCGTAGTAGACGATCAGCCGCCCGACCCCCAGATGGCCGGCGAGCGAGGACGCCTCGGAGGCCACCCCCTCCTGCATATCGCCGTCGGAGGCGATGCAGAACGTGTAGTGGCTGACGACGTCGTGGCCCGGCTCGTTGAACCGCGCTGCGAGCATACGCTCGGCGAGCGCGATCCCCACCGACATCGAGATGCCCTGGCCGAGCGGGCCGGTGGTGGCCTCGATTCCTGGCGAGTACTTGCGCTCGGGGTGTCCAGCCGTCGGCCAGCCCACCTGGCGAAAGTGCTCGATGTCCTCGAGCGTCATCGGATAGCCCGTTAGGTAGAGCATCGAATAGAGCAGCATCGAGGCGTGACCGGCCGAGAGGATGAAGCGGTCGCGGTCGATCCAGTCCGGATTGGCGGGGTTGTGGCGCATCACCCTCGTGTAGAGCACGTAGACCAGCGGCGCCAGCGCCATCGGCGTGCCCGGGTGACCCGAGTTCGCCTTCTGCACGGCATCCATCGACAGCGTGCGGATCGTGTCCACGCACAGCTCGTCGAGCGTCTTTTCCGTTGTCGCGGTCACCTATGCACCACTCCTTCCAGCATAAACGGATCGTTCCACCGCCAAACGTGGATTTGGTTATCAGCCAAACAACACCCCGTAGCGCTCGTACTCCTCGGGCGGTACGCGGCGCACCTCCGCCACGGCGTCTGCGAGCGGCACGAGCTCGATGATCGTGGCGTGCAGTGCGGTCATCATTCCCCAGGCGCCGTCGTGGGCGGCGTCGATCGCCGCCAGACCCAGCCTCGTGGCGAGCACGCGGTCGAACGCCGTTGGCGAGCCGCCGCGTTGCACGTGCCCCAGCACTGTGGCGCGGGTCTCGAAGCCGGTGCGCGATTCGATCTCCCGCTCCAGCCGGTGGCCGATGCCTCCCAGCCGCGGGTGGCCGAACTCGTCCACCTCGCCGGTCTGCAGGGTCATCTCGGTGCCCTCCTTGGGCATCGCTCCTTCCGCCGCCACGACGATCGAGAAGTAGCGCCCGCGGGCGTGCCGCCGGCGAATCAGACGGCAGACCTCGTCGATGTCAAACGGGATCTCCGGTATCAGGATCACGTCCGCCCCGCCGGCCAGACCTGAGTGCAGCGCGATCCAGCCGGCGCTACGCCCCATCACCTCCACCACCAGGATGCGGTTGTGGCTCTCGGCAGTGGTGTGCAGGCGGTCGATCGCCTCGCTGGCCACGTGCAGCGCGGTGTCAAAACCGAAGGTGACGTCCGTCGCGCCGAGGTCATTGTCGATCGTCTTGGGCACGCCGATCACGTTCACGCCGTCGCCGCTCAGGCGACTCGCCACCCCCAGCGTGTCCTCTCCTCCGATCGCGATCAAGCCCTCGAGGTTGTGGCTTTGAAACGTTTCGCGTACGTGCTGCAGGCCGTCGTCGCGCTTGTAAGGATTGGTGCGCGACGAGCCGAGGATCGTGCCACCGCGCGGGAGGATGCCGCGGGTCGACTCAATCGTCAGCTCCTCGAAGGAGTCCTCGAGCACGCCGCGCCACCCATCCCGGAAGCCGATCACCGCGTCGCCGTAGTGGTCGACTGCCTTGCGGACCACGGCACGGATCACGGCGTTCAAGCCGGGACAATCTCCACCGCCGGTGAGCAGGCCGATGCGCACGACGCGAAATCCTATGTGCTTGCCGCCGAGACCCATGTGCTGCAGGCCGAGTCCTATGTGCTTGCTGCCGGGTCCTATGCGCTGCACGCTGAGTCCTAGGGTTCCGGCCGAGCTTCCGTAAACCTGACGTAGGATCCGGCCATGGCAGAGCGACGGCAGCGGGTGCTCGCCGGGGCGATGGCCGTAAGCGCCGCAGGCGCCTCTGCCGCCGGGGCCCTGCTTCAGCGCCATCACATGGGTCGGGTGGCCGGCGATCCGCAGCGCTCGATCCTGGAAGCCCCGCTGGGAGGTGAGCCTTTCCTGGCACGCTCCGCGGACGGGACGGAGCTGTACGGCGAGGCGTTCGGCTCGGACGGAATGCAGACCCTGGTGCTGATTCACGGCTGGACCGAGGCGCTTCGCTACTGGACCTACCAGGTACAGGCGCTAAAGGACGACCTCAGGATCGTGGCCTACGACCTGCGCGGCCACGGCCGCAGTGGCCGCGCCGCGGGCGGCGACTACTCGATCGCCCGCTTCGGTGAAGACGTCGAGGCGGTGCTCGCGACCACCGTTGCCGAGGGTGAACGGGCGGTCGTAGCCGGCCATTCGCTCGGCGCCATGTCGATCGTGGCCTGGGCCGAGCGCCACGAAATCGAGGGCCGGGCGAGCGCCGCGGCCCTGCTGTTCACCGGCATCGGGGGTCTGGTCGGCGACCAGCTGCTCGTACACGTCCCTCGCTTTGCCAAGGCTCTGAGCGAGCTGGTCGCCCGCCGCGCGTTCCTCGGAGCGCGCTCGCCCCTGCCGCGATTCTCCACACCGGTTTCGTCCGCGGCGATCCGACATGTGGCCTTCGGCCCTGCCGCCACCCCCGCTCAGGTCGCGTTCTACCAGCGGATGCTCCTCGCCAGCCCGCCGGATGTCCGCGCCGACGCTGGCCTGGCGATGTCGGAGATGGATCTCTATCACGCCCTGCCCCGTGTCACTGTGCCGACGCTGGTGATGGACGGCGAGCGCGACCGGCTGACGCCCCCGAGCCACGCCCGCCGGATCGCGGCGGAGCTGCCCCACCTGTACCGGCTGATCGAGCTGCCGGGCACAGGCCATATGGGTCCGCTAGAACGGCCGCACGAGGTCAGCTCCGCGCTGCGCGCGCTCGCCATGAAGATCCAAGGCGAGCGCCTCACTGCCGCCGTGTGATCACGCGGCTCAGAACAGCGCTGGGCCCGATTGTGCTGGCGTCGATCGCCGCCGCGCTGGCCTGGCTCATCGCCCACCGCGTCCTGGGGCATACGCAACCCTTCTTCGCGCCGATCGCCGCAGCGATCACGCTCAGCTCGAGCCGCATCCAGCGCAGCCGCCGGATCGTGCAGCTGATCGGCGGCGTGCTACTGGGAATCGCCGTCGGCGACCTACTGGGGTCAGCTCTCGGGACCAGCGCGGGCACCCTGTCGCTGATCGTGCTGGTCACGATGGCTGCCGCGCTCGTGACCGGCGTCGGCTTCGTCGGAGAGGGGATGATGTACGTAAACCAGGCGGCCGCCTCGGCGATCCTCGTGGTCACCGTCCACCGCGCGGGGACGGGCGGGGAGCGGGCGATCGACGCGATCGTCGGCGGGGCGGTCTCGCTCGTGCTCGGCGTGCTGCTGTTTCCGGCCCAGCCGCTTGAGCTCCTGCGCAGCGCCGAGCGAGACGTGCTGAGCGCGCTGGCGAGCGCGCTCGAGCAGCTGCCGGCCGTGCTGCGTGGCCGCGAGTCCCCGGATCCCGACGAGTGGGCGCAGCGGACGGGTTACGAGATCCACCAGCGGCTCTCCGCGCTCGGCGGGCCCGGGCCACCGCGCGCACCAACGTGCGCGTCGCCCCGCGGCGCTGGCGCCTGCGTACGAGCGTCGATGCCGAGGACGCGCGCGTGGCCCGGCTCGATCTACTCGGTAACGCCGTAATCAGCCTGGCCCGGGCCGCGATCGCCGAACGGCGGCGTGGTCACGAGCTGTCTGGCGAGCTCCAGCAACAGATCACCGCCTTGGCGGTCACGCTCGCTCAGCTGGCCGGCAACAAGCAGCCCTGGCAGTCTGGTTTACTCGCCGACGTCGCCCGCGCGGCGCGCGCGGCGGTGGACGCCGGCGAATCCGCCGGCCGCGGCCCGAACCCACTGGTCGGAGCGATCCTCGCGGCGGCGGCCGGCGATCTTTTGCAGGTGTCCCGATTGGCGCGATGACGAATGCACGTTGATCCTTACATCGTCCTCGGGAGCGCGGTCGTGGGCCTACTAGTGGGGATGACCGGCGCGGGCGGCGGAGCGCTGATGACGCCCATGCTGATCCTGCTGTTCGGAGTAACGCCGGCGACCGCGATCTCCAGCGACCTGGTAGCGGCGGTCGTCATGCGGCCGCTGGGCGCCGGTGTGCACCTGAAGGCTCGCACGGTGAACCTCTCGCTCGTGCGATGGATGGTGCTGGGCTCGGTCCCGGCCGCGTTTGCCGGCGCCTACCTGCTGCACGTGATGGGCCACGCCAAGTCGGCCGAGCACAACATCGAGGTCGCGTTGGGCGCCGCGCTGCTGGTCGGCGCTGCCGCCATGGTGCTCCGCTATGTACTCGACCGCCGTGGCCGTGTGAATCGCAGCGCGGCTGTCCACGAGGTCGTCGCGCGACCGCTGCCAACCGTGGCAATCGGGATCGTGGGCGGCATCATCGTCGGCATGACCTCGGTGGGGTCAGGATCGTTGATGATCGTGTTGTTGTTGTTCCTGTACCCCACGATCGGGGCCAAGCAGCTGGTGGGAACCGATCTCACCCAGGCGGTGCCCTTGACGCTCGCGGCGGCGCTAGGCGCGCTCGCGTTCGGGCATGTGGAGTTCGCCGTCACCGCGTCGCTGATCATCGGCAGCGTGCCGGCCGTGATCGTGGGCTCGCTGCTGTCCTCCACCGTGCCCGACCGCTACGTGCGGCCGGCTATCGCGTTCGTGATCTTCGCCTCGGGGCTCAAGTACGTCGGCGTCGGCACGACCGCGTTGGGATGGACGCTGTGCGCGGTGCTGCTGGCGTCCGCGTGCGCCTGGATTCTGCGAGCCCGGCCGTGGGAAAGTCCGGGGGTGCGGCCTACTGATAGATGATCAGCTGGTAGGCGCAGAACGCGAAGCCCACTGCCAACAGGCTCCAGGTCACCGGCCAGCTCAGCGGGCGGAGGAAGCCGGCCTGCCAGCGGCCGAAGCGAAGCACGTAGACCAGCGTGGCCAGCAGCAGTACGCCATAACAGATGATGGCCGGGACGATCGATAGCGCGAGGCCGAGCACGGGCGCCACCACCAGACCCAGCAGCATCCAGACGGTGATCGCCAGCACGTCGACCGCCAGCCGTGTGCGCTGACGACCGACGATCGTCATGAAGCCAGCCGCCCCGACGAGGGCCGCCACCATGAAAACCCCCAGGTGCCAGTGCGAGCTGAAGCCGAAGATCGAGCCCATAAGCCTGCCGCCCGCCCACAGCAGCAGCGGGTTGAAGACGCTGATCGCCGCATAGCACGCACCCATGTCGCTCTCGGAGTCCCACGGATTGGCGAACACCGGCCGGCGTGGGACGAGCGCCTCCCTGAGCGCCGCCGGCTCGAGCGCCGCGCGAAGTGATCCTCCGTTGTCTGACCCGTTCTGCATCGTCAGCGACCGGAGGGATGGTACGGCCTCACCCAGATTCCCGCGTGCACTCGATGCCCCGCGCGGACCCGTCGTTGTCGCGCAGAACGTCGGCCTGGCGGTAGCCGAGCCGGACCAGCTCACCGTGCAGGAGGGCCGCCTGGTCACCGCCAAGCTCGAGCAGGAGCGTCCCCCGGGCACGCAGGAAGTCTCGGCCCTCGCTCAGAACCCGTCGCAGGATCGTGGTGCCGTCCGGACCGCCGTCATAGGGCATCGTCGATTCGAACGTGAAGGTGTCGCGTTGCAGCAGCGAGAGCTCATTTCTCGGCACGTACGGCGCGACGGCGACGATCACGTCGACTTGCCCCTTGAACTTGCTGGGAACCGGCGCGAACAGGTCGCCGCGGAAGGCGTTGACGCCGTTTGCTCGGGCGCAGTCGACGGCGCGCGGGTCGATATCGCAGGCTATGACGCGCGCCAGCGGACGTTCGGCCTGCACCGCCACGGCGATTGCGCCGCTGCCCGTGCAGACATCGATCGCCGACCCGCTGACGGGCAGGCGGACCACGGCCCGGCGGGCAAGCAGCTCGCTGTGGGCGCGCGGCACGTAGACGCCAGGGTGGACGTGCACGGCGAGGCCACAGAACGAGACGGTGCCCGTGACCCATGCCAACGGCTCGCCGGTCAGCCGGCGGCGCACCAGCTGCTGCAGGCGCCCGCCGTCGCCGGCCGCGGAAACGAGCAGTTCGGCCGCCTCTTCCTCAGCGGCGATGAAGCCCTCTCCCGCAAGCAGGGTCGTCAGTCCTGGCAGATCGAGTGCCTGGGGCCGGCCCATGCGTCCCGACGGTAAGCGCCAGCTCACCCGTCGTGTCACCGCGGCTGTGAAGCCATCGCGCGCTTACTCGCGGCTGCTACGGGTAGCCCTGGGGCCAATGGAGCAGCATCAGCCGACGAAGCCAGAGCCCGAGCAGCGGACCGAGAGCGAGATCCGCGTTCGCGAGGTAACCCATCACCAGTTCGCCTGGACCGAGCGTCAGCGAGGCGCCGCCGGCGCGTTCACGATCCAGCTAATCCTTGACAACGGCGCCGACGAATACGTGATCCGGCCCACGGCCGAGGACGCGGAGGTGATGATCCAGCTGCTCGGCACGGACGCAAGGGTCTACTTCGATCTAGAGCGCAAGGTGTTGATGTTCGGGAGCAAGCCGGTCGGCGGCTGACCGGCGGAGAAGCCCCTAGCAACCGGAGGATGGATCACAGCCCGCGCTCGCGCGCATCCTTGCTGAGAGCTTCGGTTATGGCGGCCGGCTGGATCTGCGCGTGGAGCTCGGCGATCATCTTGCCCTGCCGCGCCGACTCGCGATGCACGGAGTCTTGAAGCCCCTCCAGCAGCTGCTCCAGGTGCGCGACCCGCGCCTCCAGAGCGTCCATTCGGGCGTCGTCCGCGCTCTGACTGGTGGTTGCGTCAGGACTCTCCGCCGATGCGGTTGCCTGAGGGTTCTCCGCCGCGCTGGTTGCGTGAGGCCTCTCCGCCGCGGCTCTGGTGCGGCGGAGCTGCCGGATTCGCGCGATCAATCTGTCTCGATCGCCCATGTCACCGTCCGCGCTCGGTCTTGCGCGCAGCGCGCCGCGGCGGATATTGCCGCCGCTCCTCGTCTGTCATCGGTCTAATCACAAGCGAACCGCTCTGTACCTGCTCTTCGATGAGGTCGAGTTTCTCCCGTCGTTTCTCCTCGGCCCGTTCCCGCGCAGTCTTCACAGCATCGCCTCGCTTGCCGGCGCGGTCAGAGATAATTGGAGAGAGATTCGCTGCGTCGGCGAGAAGAACCCCACGGATGGCGACGCCATCCGCACTTTCACCGTAGCAACTCCGGCAACGGGTGAACGCGCTCCGTTCGCAGCCCGCTAGGCGCTGATAGGGTGCCTGTTTGTGCGGCCCAACTCAGGGCGGCAAGAATCGTGTTTAGCGCTCGCAGGTCATCGCTTCCTAGCTCTCCTCGTACGCGGCACATCACCGAAGGAGAACAGCAATGGCCAACGGAACCGTGAAGTGGTTCAGCGACGACAAGGGCTACGGGTTCATCACACCCGACGAGCGCGGGAAGGACCTGTTCGTTCACCACAGCTCAGTGGTCGGTGGTGGTCGTGGCTCGCTGACCGAGGGAGCGCGAGTGAGCTACGACCCAGAGGCGGGTCCGAAGGGGCCGCAGGCTGCGAACGTTCAGCAGGTCTAGGCGCCCTTAGCGTCAACCACCCGCATGCTGCGGGCCCAACCGGCCGATGCTCGCGCTCACGCTCGTAGTGGCCTCGATCGCGCTCGCTGACTCGATCAATCCCTCGACGCTCATACCGGGTCTGTGGCTGGCCGGCACGCCCGCCAAGAACCGTCTGGCCAGCTACACATTCGGGTGGGTGCAGGGATCATGGCGCTCGAGCTCCCCACGGCGTTCATGTACTTCGGCGCTATCTCGGCAATACTCGCCGCACATCCCGCAACTTCGGTTGAGATCTCGCTGCTAATCGCATATAACGCGCTGTTCGTCGCGCCGCTCATCATCCTGCTTGCGGCGACTCGCCTCGCCGGCGCTCGGGCAGACCGTTGGGTCGCATCAGCAAGCCGGCGGCTGCGCTCTCTCGGGCAGCTCGCGCTCACGGGCGTCGTGAGCATCGCCGGCGCGACACTGCTGGCGATCGGGCTAAGCGGGCTGCTCGTCCCCTGACACACGCTTCGTGGCTTCCAAGGAGGATTTGCTACGAACGCTCGCCGCCGGCATCCGGGACCCACGCGTATTACGGGCGTTCACGGTCGTCCCGCGCGGCGAATTTGTGCCGCCGGAGTGGCGCGCCCGGGCATACGAGGACACGCCGCTGCCGATCCCCCACGGCCTGGTCACCACGCAGCCCTCGCTGATTGCCACCATGGTCGGGGCGCTGGCACTGCACGGCGAAGAGCGGGTGCTCGAGGTCGGCACGGGTTATGGTTTTCAGACCGCGTTACTCGCCGTGCTGGCAAGCGAGGTCTACAGCGTCGAGCGATGGGCGGACTTGGCTCAGAGCGCACGGTCGAATCTCGCCCGCCGCGGTATCGACAATGCGCATGTCCGCGTCGGCGACGGAACCAAAGGGCTGCCCGAACAGGCTCCCTTTGATGACATCGTCGTGGCCGCGGCGTCTCCACGCGTGCCCTCTGCATTGGTGGAGCAGCTCGTCGCCGGTGGTCGGCTTGTGCAGCCGATCGGGCCCGGTGGGAACGAGGAGGTCGTTTTGTTCGTAAAAGAAGGCGGCCGCCTCAGACGTGCAGGCTTGCTGACGGGCGCGAACTTCGTGCGCCTGGTCGGCGCCGAGGGCTGTCGGGAGGCCTGAGGTGGCTTCACTCGCTCTCGCCGGGGACACGATGCTCGGCCGCGGGGTGGCTGAGGCGCTGATCGCTGACCCCGCCACGCCGCTGATCGCGGCGGAGATCGCCGCTCACTTGGCCGGCGCCGACGCGTGCGTGCTCAACCTCGAATGCTGCATCTCGGATCGAGGCTCCCGGTTCGCGGACCCGGCCAAGCCCTTCTTCTTTCGCGCCCCGCCGTTGGCAGCCGAGCGCTTGGCTGACATCGGCGTGAATGCCGTCACCTTGGCGAACAACCACGCGCTTGACTATGGCCCCGAGGCGCTGCGGGACACGCTGGCGCACCTGCACAGAGCACGGATCGCCACGGTCGGTGCCGGGCCTGATGAGCACTCGGCACGCGCACCTTTGATCCTGCGCTGCGGCGAGCTGCGGGTGCGGCTGGTGGCGTTCTCGGATCATCCAGCGAACTACGCGGCCGCCGCGGAGCGGCCGGGGGTAGCGTTCGCCGACCTGGACGCCGGCTTGCCAGAGTGGGTTCGCGCCGCGGTGGCTCCCGGCCCCGATGCCGATCTGGTGCTGGTGCTGCCGCACTGGGGACCGAACATGGTGACCGAGCCGGTCGGGCGCGTCCAGCGCGCCGCCAATGCGCTGCTCGAAGTCGGAACCGACCTGATCGCCGGACACTCGGCGCACGTCTTTCAGGGGATCGCGCCCGGGGTGCTGTTCGACCTCGGCGACTTCCTTGACGACTACGCCGTCGATCCCGCGCTGCGAAACGACCTGGGGCTTCTGTGGCTGGTGGACCTTGCTCCGAGCGGGGCCACCCGGATCCGGGCGGTGCCGCTCGCATTGGATTACTGCTTCACCCGCCCCGCGTCAACCGCCGAAGCCGACTTGATCGTTCACCAGCTACGCGAGCGCTGCGCGCCATTCGACACCGAGGTGCGCCGCCGCGACGGAATCATCGAGCTGGGCAAACAAGTGAGATGATCGAGTGTGTGATCTTTAGACAGCTCACTCACGATGACCTCGGCTGTGCGTCGTATCTCGTCGGCGACGAGCACGAGGGCGTCGCAGCGGTGGTCGATCCCAAGCTGGACATCGAGCAATACCTAAGCTTGGCGCGGTACATGGGCGTGCGAATCGAGCACGTCTTGGAGAGCCACAACCACGCCGACCACGTCTCCGGTCACGGCCACCTCACCGCCGCCACGGGAGCAACGATCCACATCCACCACCTGGCTGGGGCCGAATACGAGCACGAGACGTTCGATGACGGCTGGGAGCTGAACCTCGGACGGGTCACTCTGCGGGCGCTGCACACCCCGGGTCACCGTCCGGAGCACACGGCTTTCGCGCTGATCGACCATTCACGCGGACCGGAACCGTGGGCGGTCTTGACCGGGGACTCGCTTTTCGTGGGCGCCATCGCCCGTCCCGACCTCGCCGTGGAGAAGGTCGACGGCGCGCGCGAGATCTTCCGTTCGCTGCATCAGAAGCTGCTCGCACTACCCGGCGAGTGCGAAGTCTGGCCCGGACACTTAGGGGGCTCGCTCTGCGGAGGCCCCGGCATGGACATGAAGGTCTGCTCCACGGTTGCTTATGAGCTGGCTCACAACCAGCTGCTCCGGGTGCGAGACGAGGCGCTGTTCGTCAAGGAGATGACGTCCAAGCTCGGACCCCAGCCGCCCAACTTCAAGGCGGTCGTAGCCCTCAATCGCGGGCGACTGTCAAACAGCGGCATCGACGTTCATCCCCTGACGCCACCCCAGATCGAGCGCAAGTGTGCGGAAGGCGCCCTGCTCGTCGACGTCCGTACGGATCTCCAGTACGACGACGCGCACATTCCGGGGGCCGTGTGCAACCCGTCGATTCGGGCTGGATTCGGCACGAAGCTGGCCTGGATCGCGGATCGAGACCAGGACATCGTCCTGATCGGGCGAGATGACCAGGACGCGATCCGTGCCGCCGATCTCGCCGCGTCGGTTGGGATCAGCAGGATCGCCGGCTACCTCGGCGGCGGCATGACGAGCTGGCGTGAGGAGAAGCGCCAGACGCAGTCAGTCGAGCGGCTCGACGTCCCCACTCTGCACGCCCGCGTCGGTGAGGTGCAGGTGCTCGACGTTCGCGAGGAGCGCGAATGGGCCGAGGGCCACATTCCGGGCTCGATCCATCTCCCGTACCACGACATTCATGGCATCCCCGCCGGGCTGGAACCGGAGCGACCGGTGGCGGCGATCTGCTCGTCGGGCCAGCGGAGCGCCGTGGCGGCGTCGTTGCTTCTGCGCCACGGCGCCCCGCACGTTATCCACGTCGCCGACGGTGGCGTCGGAACCTGGCAGAGGCACGGGTGGCCAGTCGAGACGGCCTGACATCACGGGATCAGCGCCTCAACGCCTCGGCACAGGCTCCACACGGCGGTAGTAGTCGCGCCAGATCACCCTGTGAAGCGGTATCCAGCGCGGGATGTCGCGGATCCCGGGCAGGAACGGGATCAGGATCAGCCCCAGGCTCAGCACGACCATGATCGCCATCACCAGGATGTCAGCGTTGGCCGAGCTGGAGAACGGCTTGATTTGGTACCAGAAGGTGTAAAGCCATAGCCACACCTGCCCCGGGTAGCTCCCGGTCTCGTTCATGACGCCCCACTGGCGACCCGACAGGTGCTCCGCGTTGGCGCGATCGGCGAGCCGGCCGCCGTCGGACATGAACAAGAGCGGCTTGGTGTAGTCGGTTTGGTAGAACTGCCGACTGGTCAGCAGGGCCCCGTCGACGCCTCCGGTCTGGGCGAAGTTGAGCAGCCCGCGCATCATCGTCGGCAGTGGCCCGTAGCCGCGACCCGGAACGGTGATCGAGCCGTCTGAATTGGCCGAGGCCTTGTTCAGACCCTTCTCGTATGCGCTCGTCCATGCCGTCTGCTGCTTGGCAGGTGCTGAGTCGTACACATTGACCGCCGTTTGCACCGCCGGCTGACCGGTGTCCGAGCGCAGCGGCGCGAGCACGAAGTCCTGAGCGGTGTCGACCGGGTGGCTGACGCCGAGCCACTTCTGAAGGCGAATGAAGGCGATGTGCTGGCCGCTGGAGGCGTGGTTGTAGGGCGCGCCATAACCACCGGTGGTGCTCGAACCGTCAAGCTCGGTCGTCGCGGTGGTGACGAAGTCGACCGGGTCGGTCCGCGACCAAGACTGGATCGTCGTCGGCTTCTCGTCCGGGGAGGAGAACAGGATCGTGAGCACGACGGCCAGCGCGAGTACGAGGCCGAGCGCGATCGAGGCTTCCTTGATGATGTCATAGGAGCGGTAGGCGCCCTTCCACTCGCTGTAGCGCTCGGTCTCGAACGCCCGGCGCTCCCGTCCACTCACGCCCGCGTCCCCGGCTCGGCGAGCTCTTCGGCCTGCGCCTTGGCCTTCACCTCACGCAGCTCAAACGGCGGAACGACGCCGTGCTTGCGCACCAGGAGGACGTGTCCGATCACGATCGCCACGACGGCCGCCGGCAGCAGCAGCACGTGGTAGCTGTACATCTGCCCGAAATTGAGCAGGTTGAAGAACGCGCCGACCCCGGCGGAGTTCATGGCGTCCTTGGCCTGCGTCGCGATCCATTGCGCATCGAAGTTCTGCTGCGAGACGTAGCCCGTCAACGCACAGGGGACCGCGACCAGGAACGCGACGGCGCCCGTGATCCACACCCGTGCCCGTCCGCCGCGCCAAGCGGCCATCCAGTACTTGCCCCACAGGTGGATCACCATGAACGCGAAGAACAGCTCCACCGACCACAGGTGGATCGAGTTGAAGAAGTGACCGACGCCCGTGAAGTGCCACCATCCTGGGCCTTTGAGGGCCAGGATGCAGCCCGAAGCGATGATCACGATCAGCGACGTCAGCGACAGGACGCCGAAGACGTAGATCCAAGAGGAGACATATGAGGGCTGCTTGTCGGGCAGCAGCTTCTCGGGCGGCAGGGCGCCGACGCCGCGGCGGCGTAGCCGACCCGTCCAGGAGCGATCGTCGTAGGCGCTCACGAGGAGTCCGCGTCTCGGTCGTGGCTGGGGAGCCGCGCGAAGATCGCAACGAAGAAGACGATCAGCATCGCCACGATCACCAGGATGTTGGACAGCGACATCTGGAAGAAGTGCCAATGCACATAGGTCGCGTGATGATTGAGGTTGAACACGGCCGCCATGGCGATCCACGCTACGCAGCGAGGCGGGTGTCGGCATCGGGACGGTTAGGCCGCACCGCTGCGGCGAACTACTGATGCCGCGCGCAGCAGGCCCTGGTCCCCGCGCGGTCGCCCAATCGACGAGCGACTCGGCGGCCCTAGCCGTGCCGCTCGCGACGCGCGCGTTCACGGGACGCCGCCACTTCCGGCGACGGCACGACGATCACGGCGCGGTCGGCGTGCTGGATGACGGCGTGCGAGACGCTCCCGAGCAGCACCGACTTCAGTCCCGTCAGACCTCGGGATCCCATCAGGATCGCGCTCGCGCCGAGCCCGGCGGCCTCCCCCAGGATCGCCCCGGCCGTCGTCGTCTCTTGCGAGCACGTTCGTGGGTGGGCATCCAGACCGTGCTCGCGGGCCAGCTCCGCGCCGCGTTGCTCGGCACCCTTGCGAGTGGCCTCGTCGACCTCAGCGACATCGACGGTGCCGGCCCCGAGGGCGAGACCTCCGGTCGCCGTGCGGGCGATCACTTGGGCGAACGGCTCCCACACCGTCAGCACAGTCACCGGCTGACCTTTGACGAGCTCGGCGGCGTGCTCGATCGCGGCTCGCGAGTCCGAGGAGCCGTCGTAGCAGATCAGGATGATGGTCATTCCTTCGCTTGCCGGATTGTCAGATAGCCGATCAGGCGGCTATGACGGCGGAGTCCGCCGAAGCCGCACGCAGCTTGCCCCGCTCTAGCCGCAGAACCCGGTCGAAGCCCTCGAGCACATCCGTGGCATGGGTGATCACGAGCACGCCTCGGCGACCGGATCGTTCGAGCGCGTGCTGCATCACGCGCCGGGCGAGTGGCGCGTCGAGGTGGGCGAGCGGCTCATCAAGGACCAAAAACCGGGCGTCGCAGAGCAGCGCTCGTGCCAGCGCTAGCCGCTGGCGCTCACCGCCTGAGACGAGCTCGCCCTGCTGGCCAACGCGGGTGTCCAGGCCAGCGGGAAGCCCTGCGACGAACTCGTCGAGCTCGACCGCCTCGAGCACCGCCCAGAGCTCCGCCTCGTCTGCGTCGCGCCGGGCGATCAGCAGGTTCTCGCGGATCGTCGTATTGAACAGGTGTGCGTCCTGGCCACACAGCAGCACCGCGCGGCGCACCTCCTCCTGCGCCAGCGCCCGCAGGTCGATCCCGTCGAGCGTAACCCGGCCGCAGGTGGGATCGAGGAAGCGAACCAGCAACTCCGCGGTGGTCGTCTTGCCGGCGCCGCTCGCGCCGATCAGCGCAAGCTTCTCCCCCGGCGCGAGTCGAAGCTCGACGTGGTCAACAACGGTGCCCTCGCCCCGTCCGTAGCGCATCACGACGTCCTCGAGCGCGAGCGCTCCGGAGTCGTGCGGGATCTGCGGCTCCAGCGGATCGCTGATCGCCGGTTGCGCCTCGCAGATCTCCTGCAGGCGAGCGGCGGCAGCGGCGCATGAACGGTAACGCCTGGCCGCGGTCGGGAGTGGGAGCACAGCCTCGCCGGCGCCCAGGAATAGGAATGCGATCGCCGCCGCCAGGACGCCCTGGAGGGCACCCGAGCGGACGGCGGCGATTGTCAGCAGTAAAACGATGAGTAGTCCCACGCCGGTGAGCAGCGCATGCAGTCCGCGCGCGAGCGCCCCGGCGAACGCGTCGCGGCGGGACAGGCGTGCCAGCAGGGCGTCGCTACCCGCCAGCCTGCGCACGTGCTCCTCGGTGCGTCCGGCGAGCGCGAGCTCCGCCGAACCGTCGATAGCCTCCACCAGCTGAGCGGTCATCAGGGCCCGGGCTCGCGCCTGGTGGCGCCCACTGGCGCTCGCCACGAACGCGCTCACCCAGCAAGTCAGAACCGCGCTAACGCCCAGCGTAGCCAGCAACACCGCGCCGGCCGCGCCGAGCATCATCGACGCGGCGACGCTCGCGCCCACAATCACAGCCACCGCGACCAGCACCGGGATCACGACACGCAGATACGCGTCCTGCAGCGTGTCAACGTCGGAGACGAAGCCGGCCAGCAGGTCCCCGCGGCCACGGCCCTTTAGCTCTCCCGGAACGAGCGGTGCGAGCCGGAGGTAGAAGCTCGCGCGCAGCCGCGCGAGCTGGCGAAGCGCGAGGCCGTGTGAGGCCAGGCGCTCCGAGTAGCGCAGTGCGGCGCGAGTTATCCCCAACGCGCGCACGGCCACGATCGTAACCATCAGGCTGATGATCATCGGGCGCTGAGCCGCGCGGGAGATCAGATATCCCGAGGTGGCCAGGAGCGCGATTGCGGCGCCCGTCGCTCCCGCCGCGAGCAGCACGGACCAAAGCAGGCGAGCCCGCTCGTGCGGTTGTGGCCTGACGGTGGCGAGCAGCGTTCTCATGCCGCCAGCCTCAAGGTTTGGCGCTCATGCGCGATGATCTTGCCCCCGCCGATCCTCACGATCTGGTCGGCGCGGCGAGCGAACGACTCGTGGTGGACGATCAGCAGTGTGGTGCGCCTCGGCGCCAAGCGCTCGATCGAAGCGGCGATCATCGCCGTGCTGTCCTCGTCCAGGTGTGCGCTAGGTTCGTCCAGCACGAGGAGCGGCGCGTCACGGAGGAAAGCGCGCGCGAGCGCGATTCGCTGGCGCTGCCCGGCCGATAGCCGGCGCCCGCCGTCGCCGATCACGGTATGGAGGCCGTCGGGCAGCCCGGTGATTACGTCTGGCAAGCCTGCTGCATCAATTGCCTCGCGGATCAGATCGTCGCCGCACGAGGGCGCCCCAAGCGCGATGTTCTCGGCAACCGTGCCGGTGAACAGAGTCGGGTGCTGGGGCACCCACGCGACCCGCGTCCGCCACTGGTGGAGATCGATCTCCCGGATGTCGGTTGCCCCACACGTCAGCGCGCCGCGAGTGGGATCCGCCAGGCGCAACAGCAGGCGAGCGACCGTGCTCTTGCCGCTGCCGCTCTCGCCGACGAGCGCGGTGACGGAGCCCGCAGGCAGCTCCAGGTTCACCTCGTCGAGCGCCAAGCCGGGCCGCCCCGGGTACTCGTATGAGACGCCGCGCAGGGCGACACCGTGCGACCGCGGGTCTGGTGCCGGTCGCGGCCGCTCGGCCGCGGCGACGCCGACTGGCTGATCGAGCGTCTCGAAGATCTGCTCCGCGGCCGCCGAGCCGTCCGCGCTTGCGTGAAACTGCTGGCCTACCTGTCGCAGCGGGCCGTAGAGCTCCGGCGCCAGCAGCAGCACCGTGAGCCCCGCTTGAAGCGTCAGCTGCCCGCCTACGAGCTGTACGCCGATCGTCGCGGCGACCAGCGCAGTGCCGAGCATCGCGCAGAGCTCGAGCACCAGTGCCGAGAGGAACGCGATCCGCAGCGTGCCCATCGTCTCGCGCCGGTAGCGCTCGCCCACCTGATCGAGCACCTGCTGCTGGAAGCGCTCGCGGCGATAGGCGCGAAGCGTCGACAACCCGAGCACGACATCCAGGAAGTGCGCGCTCAACAGCGCCAGCGCGCCGATCCGCTTGCGCGTCTGGGCCTTGGTCTGCTTTCCGATGAGGATCATGAACAGGATCAGGATCGGAACGGTGATCGCGAGCATGCCCGCCGAGATCGGATCGACGCTTGTTACCCAGGCCAGCACGACGACCGGGACCACCGTGGCCAGCATCAGCTGCGGTAGGTAGCCGGCGAAGTACGCCTCGAGCGCATCCACCCCCTGGACCGCGCTCGCGGCCAGCTCGCCGGTGCGCACGTCGCTCGGGCGCTGGCCTGGCGCCTTCAGCAGTAGGTGGGCGACGAGGCTCCCGCGCAGCTCTGACATCACGCGGATCGCGCCAACACGCCCTGAGAGCTCAAATGCGGCGCTCACGAGCGCGCGGCCAGCCAGCACCGCGCCGAGCGCGATCAGTCCACCCTGCAGCGCGGCGACGCCGGCTCCGTGCAATGCGGCGCGAGCGATCACGCTCGCCAGCAGCACCGCCTGGGCGACGATCAGCCCCGCCTCGATCGCCCCAAGGGCTGTCACCGCGATCAGCTGCGCCCGGGCCGCGCGGCTGTGGCGCATCAGGCGGCGGTCAAATGGAGCGGGCACGTCAGGCCGGAGCCGGTGGCTCGGTCGTCGGTCCGGGCTGCGTCCTGCCCCGTTGCTCGAGCACCGCTAGCGGGTTGAGCGGCCCCTCGTAGTCGTCGCGCCCCAGGCGATGCCGGAAGATCCAGTAACTCCATGCCTCGTATGCCAGGACGATCGGCAGGAAGATCACCGCCACGACGGTCATCACGACCAGCGTGGTGTGGCTGGAGGAAGCAGCGACTAGGCTCAGGTCGAACGCGTGGTTGGTGGTGGAGGGCAACGCGTTCGGGTAAAGCGCCGCGAGCAGCGTGACCATCAGCAGTGTGATGGCGGTCGTGGTGGCGGCAAATGCGAGCCCGGTAGAACGCCTGAGCAGCGTCGACACCAGCGCGACCGCGACCCCAGCCGCGATCGCGGGCAGAAGTACGCCGATCCCGCCCGACTGGTTGGCGACGGTCCAGACCAAAAACGCGACGGTCAGGAGCGCGGCCAGAGGCGCCGCCCGACGGGCGGTGGCTCGTGCGTGGGTGTACAGCGCATCCTCGGTGCGGAGCGTCAAGAAGATCGCGCCGTGGGTCAGGAACAAGCTGAGTGTCGTGAGCCCGCCGAGCAGCGCATACGGATGCAGCAGGTCCCACAGCGTTGCGGTCACCTGATGGGCAGCGTTCATCGGCACGCCCTTGACGAAGTTCGCCCAGGCGACTCCAAACAACAGCGCCGCGGCGCCGCTTGAGATCGCCATCGCCCACTCCCAGCCCGAGCGCCAACGCTCCGACCGCACCTTGCGCCAGAATTCGAAGAACACGCCCCGCACGATCAGCGCGACAAGCACCAGGAACAGCGCCAGATAGAAGCCCGAGAACGTGGTCGCGTACCAGCCCGGGAAGGCGGCGAACGTGGCGCCGCCGGCGACGATCAGCCAGACCTCGTTGCCGTCCCACAGAGGGCCGATCGAGTGGACGATGATCCGCTTCTCGACCTCGTCGCGACCCAGCCCGCGTATCAGCATGCCGACCCCGAAGTCGAACCCTTCAAGCACGAAGAAGCCGGCCCAGAGGATCCCGATCAGGATGAACCAGAGCGCCTGGAGGAAGCTGGGATCGCTGTGCATCTCAGTAGGCGAGCGCTAGAGGGGCCGATGGGGCGGCGTCGCCATCGCTTGGCTCGGGATCGGGGCCGTGCCTTGCCTCACGAAGCATCAGCCAGCCGCCGATCGCGATCAGGATCGCGTACACCACGATGTAGCCGGTCAGCGTGAAGACCAGATCGCCGGAGCTGACCCTGGGCGATCGCGCGTCGGAGGTCTTGAGCAGCCCGTACACGATCCAGGGCTGACGGCCCATCTCGGTGAAGATCCAGCCAGACCAGTTCGCGAGGATCGGCAGGATGATGCCCAACAGGGCGAAGCGCTGGAACCAGCGCGCGCTATCGATCCGCCGCCGCCGCATGAGCAGCACTCCCGCGATCGTCATCAGGAGCATGAGCACGCCCGCTCCGATCATCCCCCTGAACGACCAGTACGTGACCCCGAGGATCGGCACATAGTTGCCGGGCCCGTACTTTTGCTGCTCGGCCCGGTTGATCTGGACGATTCCCTTCTCCGTCCCGTTCCAGGAGAGATCAACGATCAGCGACAGCAGGTGGGGGAGCCGGAGGTCGTGGCTGAGGTGCCCCGGGAAGCCGCTGAACGAGCCGGTGGCGAACACCGAGAAGCTCGCGCCCTTGGTCGTGTTGTAGAGCACTTCGGCCGACGCCATCTTCATCGGCTGCTGCTGCTCCATCAGCCGCCCTTGCCCGTCCCCGAAGGCCATCGTCGCGATCACGGCGACCAGCGTGATCGGCAGCGCCAGCCGCAGCGAGCGCGAGGTGACCTCGCTGCCCCTGCCGCGCAAGAGCAGATAGCCGCAGATCGCGATCACGATCATCCCCCCGGTGGTGATCGCCCCGAGCACGGTATGCGGGAAGGCCAACAGCAGGGTCGAGTTGGTCAGCACGGCAAAAATGTCCTTCAGCTGGGCGCGGTGGCTGACGTCATTGACCGCGTAGCCGACCGGGTGCTGCATCCAGGAGTTCGCAGCGAGGATGAAGTACGCGGAGATCATCGCCCCGACCGCCACGCACCAAGCGCATGCCAGGTGGAGCCCTGGTGACAGCCGGCCCGAGCCGAAGATCCAGACGCCGAGGAACGTCGACTCCAGGAAGAACGCGATCAGCCCTTCCATTGCCAGCGGCGCGCCGAATATGTCACCCACGTAGTGCGAGTACAGCGACCAGTTCATCCCGAACTGGAACTCCTGGACGATGCCGGTCACGACACCGATCGCCACCGAGATCAGCAGGAACTTTCCCCAGAACCGGGTCATCCGCCAATAGACCTCGCGGCCGGTGCGGTAGTGGAGCGTCTGGCACAGCGCAACAAACGTCGCCAGCCCGATCGACATCGGGACGAAGATGAAGTGAAACAGCGTCGTGATTCCGAACTGGCTGCGCGCCAGATCGAGCGTGCTCACCGCGTTACGGCGCGGTCGTGCCGCGTGTTGCTGGAGTTTCTGCGGCCCGGCACCGGTGCGGGCACGTGCTGGTGCCGGCTGTCAACTCGACCAGCGGATATGGCCGCGGCTGCGGCTCGGCCACTGTCCGGAGGCCGTCGAGCTCCACGCGCAGTCGACGATTCTCGGCGCGTATGCGCGCCAGCTCGGCCCGCAGCTCGGCGTTGCGGAGGCGTTGCTCGACGTCGTGCGGGATTCGCTCGTCAACACGGCGTGTCGGCATGTATGTAGCTTCGCCGTCTCCCTCCCGGGTTCGCATCCGAGGGTGGCCCTCACGCGGCTGCGGGAAACTACTGAGCGCTTCCGCTCCGTTTCTAATGCTCGGGCGCTGGCGAGAGAGCGACGAGAAGCTGTCACAGTATCCGCGCATGGCTGCACTCGCCGACGTGGACCTGACCTCGAAATTGTCCGCCACCAAGGGGCTGAAGCGCCTCCAGGCTGCGCAGCGCCGGCTGCTCGCGCTGCGCCTGCAGGCTGGCGGGCTGATCGGAGACGGACAGCTGGGTCCGCCCTTGTGCGTCCTGTTCGAAGGCTGGGATGCGTCGGGAAAGGGCGGCGCGATCCGCAGGGTGACGGCAGCGCTCGACCCGCGCCACGTGCGCGTCGCTGAATTCGCAGCGCCGAGCCACACTGAGAAGCGCCACCACTTTCTGTGGCGTTTCTGGCCCGCGCTTCCCGGCTGGGGCGGGATGGCCGTGCTCGATCGCTCGTGGTATGGCCGGGTGCTCGTCGAGCGGGTCGAGGGCTTCGCCACCGAGCGGCAGTGGCGCCGCGCGTACAAGGAGATCGTCGCCTTCGAGCGCAGTCTCTGCGACGAGGGAATGGTGCTGGTCAAGCTGTGGCTGCACGTCTCAGAAGAGGAGCAGCGACGCCGTTTCGCGGCACGTGCGGAGAATCCTCTCAAGCGCTGGAAGCTGACCGACGAGGACTGGCGAAACCTGGGCCGCAGACCTGACTATGAGCATGCGGTGAGCGACATGCTCGACCACACCGACCACAAGCACGCGCCCTGGCACGTAATCCCCGCCGAGAACAAACCCTACGCGCGGGTCGCGGTGTTGGGTGAGGTGATCGGCGCGATCGAGCAGGGGCTACGCGACGCCGGACAGCAGCCAGTCGAGCTCGAAGCGGCGCTGTAGGGTTCGCGACACCCCCGACGAAGTCCAGCGGACCCTGAAGACGCGCGCCGCGGTGTCGCTGGCAGATGAACCGCTACCCCGGCGGCGTGGGGCACGCCAGCAGCCCGCGTAGCTTCTACCTAGCGGCCGCTATAGCTACGTTGATAGGGCGTTGGTAGGCTGAGTAGGAGTCGGACATCGGGCGTACTCTTCGGAGGGCGACGGGTGTTAGATGACCATGTGGCGACTCGCTTTCCACAGCGGCCCATTGGGCGGCGGCGAGGGGATGTTGTACAGGAGTGTGCACCCAGCCTCTTTGGAGGTCTGAACGATGTATTTGACATCGGGTCGCGAGTTGAGTTCGACGGTTGAGTCTCTGCGCTCGCAAATCGTCAAGAAGCATGACCGTTCAGGCTGAGCGTGGACTCAGATCACACGTGACCGAGCTAGATGACCGGCTCCGCCGGCTGTTGGACGTCGGCCAGGCGCTGGTCGCCGAGCTTGACCCGGATACCGTTCTCGAGCGGATCCTCGAAGAGGCGCAGCGACTAACTGGCGCCCGATACGCCGCGCTTGGCGTGCTGGACGAGCGGCGCACGGAGCTCGACCGCTTCGTCACAGCCGGCGTGGACAAGGTCACCCATCGCAAGATTGGAGAACTTCCGCGGGGCCGCGGTGTCCTGGGCGTGTTGATCGAGGATCCCCGGCCGCTGCGATTGGCCGATGTCGGACAGCATCCCGAGAGTTACGGGTTCCCGACCGACCATCCAACGATGCGCAGCTTTCTGGGCGTCCCGATCATGATCCGAGGCCAGGCATGGGGTAACCTCTACCTCACCGAGAAGCACGGCGAAGAAGCGTTCACCCAAGCCGACGAGGACGCGGCACTCGCCCTCGCGCGGTGGGCCGCGATCGCGATCGAGAACGCCCGCATCCACCATACGAGCGAGCAACGCCGCGAGCAGCTCGAGCGCGCGGTACGTTCACTGGAGGCGGCGCGGGACATCACCGACGCAATCGGCAGCGTCGCCGATTTGGACCGGGTGCTCGAGCTGATCGTCAAGCGCGGTCGAGCACTGGTCGGGGCGCAGAGCTTGCTGGTCATGCTGCGCGAAGCCGAGGACCTGGTTGTGGCTGCTTGCGCAGGCCACGCTCGGGCGGCACAGGGCCGGCAGCTCCCGATCTCCGGCTCGACCGTGGGTCACGTGCTGGAGCGCGGGCGGACCCAGCGCGTGACAAACGTGGCAGGTGAGCTGCGTATTAGGGCGGAAGAGTTCGGAGTGCCTGACGCGACCGCTGCGCTGTTCGTTCCGATGCTGCATCGCGGCGTCGGCATAGGCGTGCTCGCAGCCTTCGACCACGCCAAGGGCGGCGGTCAGTTCACCGACGAGGACGAGCTGTTGCTGCGCGCGTTCGCGCAGTCCGCCGCGAACGCGGTGGCAATCAAGCGAAGCGTCGAAGCCGACCGGCTGCGCTCGACAATCGCCGCCGCCGATGCCGAGCGGGCTCGGTGGGCGCGCGAGCTGCACGACGAGACACTTCAGGCGCTGGGCGGCCTCCGCGTCTTGCTCGCATCGACGGTGGGACGTGGCGGCGCCGAGACAAAGGACGCAGCGATCCGCCAGGCGATCGAGGACATCGAGCTAGAGATCGCCAACCTCCGGGAGATCATCACCGACCTGCGACCCTCGCTGCTCGACGACCTTGGTTTGCTCCCGGCGATCGAGGCTCTGCTTGACCGCCGCCGGGATGACAAGCTGCAGATCGAGAGCGACCTCAGGCTGGCGCCCCTCGACCCGGGAGATCACCTCCCGCCGGAGCTCGAGACAACGGTCTACCGACTCGTGCAGGAGGCACTTACGAACGTAGTCAAGCACGCCCGCGCAAGCGCGGCGCGCGTTGCGGTGATCTTGGAGGACGGCGAAATGACGGTCGAGGTCCGGGACGACGGCGTCGGTTTCGACACGAGTGCGCGCTCAAAAGGATTCGGCCTGGCAGGCATGCGGGAGCGTGTCGGTCTCGCGGGCGGGACTCTCTGGCTCGAGTCCAGAGAGCAGGGCACCGAGGTTTGTGCGCGGCTCCCCGTCGGCAGATCCGCTGCTACCGAGCGCGCGCCGGCCCGAGGCGCCGATCAGATGACGGGCTAGTGCGTGACGCACCAGCTCTGCCCTGGTTCTCATGCCAAGCTTGCGATGGATGCGCGTACGGTGTGTTTCGACGGTGCGTCGAGAGAGATGAAGCTTGGCCGCGATTTCGGCGCTCGTGTGGCCTAGCGCAATCTGCCGCAGGATCTCCGTCTCGCGCGGACTCAGACCGTTGCCGCGAGCCTCGAGGCGCAGCGCATCCAGACCGGCCGCGACCAGAGGACTGACGTATTCGCCGCCAACAGCGGCCTGTCGAACCGCCGCCGCCAGCTCGCTGTCCGCCCTGTCCTTGAGCACGAACCCGACGGCCCCGGCGTCGAGCGCCTGCTGCGCGAACAGCGGACTGGCCTCCATCGTCAAGACTACGATCTCGGTCTCAGGCACCTTATCGCGGAGGCGCCCGATCGTCTCGACGCTCGACCCGTTCGGCATCTGTAGGTCGAGCACGAGCACGTGAGGAGCATGGCCGTGCACGTGACGCGCGACGGTCGACAAATCGGCCGCCTCGGCAATCACTTCGACACCATCCTCGCCGTCGAGCAGCAGCCGCAAGGTGCGACGCACCACGGCGTGGTCGTCGGCGAGCAGGACCTGAATCGGGAATGCCGGCCGCGGCAAGCGACCTGCGCCCGGTTCGGCGGAGGCGAGCTGAAGGTGTCCTGGCATCATCTTGAAGCTAGCTTTCATAGCTTCGCGCGTCGTCGCTAGATTTGCGCGACACGGGTGCGGGAAAGCACTGATAGCTCGACCCGCTCGATCCATCGGCGCGAGACATGCCCGCCCGGTAATGGCCCGTCCATCGATGCGAACCTGCGGCTAGGTACTGACGAACGGCCGCTGTCTCGTTGCGAAACTCCATCTGGGCTCGGTAGCCAAGGGGGCTCATAGCCCAGGGAGGATGGTTGACAGCTCCAAGACTGCCATGCGACCACTGCGCCGAGGCGATCGGGGTCTATGAGCCCGTGGTTGTCGTGGTCGGTGGCGAGACCCGCGAGACGTCGCGGGCAGCCGAGCCCATGGTCGCCTCGGGGTCCGGCGAGCGCTACCACCGCGCCTGCTATCTCGAGCTGTTTGGACCGGCGGCACGCTGATCGCCGGTGCGGCCGCTACTTGGCGCACCGTCGCCTCAGATGAGCACGGAGCTGGCGTACCGCCTCAGATGAGCACGGAGCGCTCGCGCTCGAGGCCGCGCCGATAGGCTGCGGCCCGACCCTGCGCCTGATCCTCGTTGTCGTGTCGCGAAACCGGGCCGGCGCATCGGCATTCGGCCGCAAGATCTGTCCGTAGTCCTCCCCTGCTCCGTCTTACCACGGCGAGCGCTGCGCGCACCTGGCGCGCGATCTCGAGGTCCTCGCGCGCGAAGGGCAAGAGTTGCGGCCCGTGAGCCGATGGCGGTCAGCTCTGCGTCGCCGCTCGCCCACTCGTTGCGGGTTGTCCAGTACGGCGCCGTAAGCGTGAAGCAGCGAGTAGCCGAGCTCGCCGGCCTCATGGATTGACCCCGGCGTCTCCGACACGACCTCGCCGCGCGGATCGCCCGGTTCATGTGGGCGTAGACGAAGTTCAGGCCCGGCGTCGTCCCCCAATGCCCTAACAGCCGCGGCTTGACCTGCTCAGCTGCCAGCGGCTCGCGCAGCAGCGGGTTGGCGAGCAAGTAGATCTGTCCTACCGAGAGGTAGTTCGCGGCACGCCACCAAATCTGGACCCGCGCCAGCTCGTCGCCCGATAGAGGCCGTTGCGATTCGCTTAAGCTGGTCACTCCCCCATTTACCCACACGCCAGGCCGGCTCGGTCAGTAGGAACCCGCACATACGCTCGGCCGCGCACGGATGGTTGCGGGCGGAGCCACGACTACGGTCGTTGTTGACCCCTGCAAGGAGAAGCATGTTCAAGAGCTACGGGCAGACTCCTGATCGGATGCGGGTCCTGATTGCCGGTGGCGGCGCCGCCGCCCTCGAGGCGCTGCTCGCACTCAGGGAGCTCGCCGGCCATCGCATCCAGTTCACGTTGCTCTCGCCCGAGCGCGAGTTCCTGTACCGGCCGGTCACGGTGGCCGAGGCGTTCGAGCGTGGCGAGGCGCGCGCGTACGACCTCGCCGAGATCGTGGGCCAGAGCGGAGGGGGCCGGCTGGTATGGGACACGCTTCAGAGCGTCGAGCCCGGTGAGCACTTCGCGATTACCGGCTCCCGAGAGCGGGTTCCCTACGACGTGTTGGTGGTGGCGGCCGGTGCGGTCGCCCGCGAACCGCTGCCCGGGGCGCTCACATTCCGCGGCCGCGCCGACGTGACGAGCCTGCGGCTACTGCTGGACGAGCTCGCGACAGGAAAAGCGCGATCGGTCGCCCTCACGTTGCCCTCGGAGAGGATGTGGTCGCTGCCGCTCTACGAGCTGGCGCTGATGATCGCTGCGGACCTGCGCGCGCGCGGAGCGGACGCCAAGGTATGGCTGGTTACGCCAGAGGAGGAGCCGCTCGAGCTATTCGGGTCGGCCGCGGCTGACGCCCTCAAACCGATGCTGAAAGCCCTCGGCATTCGCCTGCAAACCTCCTCGCGCCCCGCCTTGGTGCGCAAGCGTGCGCTCGTGCTCGCTGGCGGCAGCGAGATCTATGTCGACCGTGTGCTCACCCTCCCACAACTGGAGGGCCCAGCGCTGCCCGGCCTGCCACACGACAGCCACGGGTTCATCCCGGTCGATGCCCATGGACGCGTGATTGGCCTCGAGGATGTTTACGCCGCCGGAGATATCACAACGTTCCCGCTCAAGCAGGGCGGCCTGGCCACGCAGCAGGCGGATGCGGTCGCCGAGACGATCGCGGCCGACCTCGGCGAGCCGATCACGCCGAAGCCGTTCACCCCGGTTTTGCGTGGACTACTGATGACGGGCGGCGCGCCGCTGTACTTGCGTGCCGAGCCGCAGCGACTACCTCGCGAGGCGACCGTGGCGATCGAGGCGGGCCCCCATCGCGGCAGCACCCGCGAGGCGTCCTCCGCCGCCGGTCAGCCGCTGTGGTGGCCGCCGGCGAAGATCGCCGGGCGCTACCTCGGGCCATTCCTCGCCACCGCCCGCCCGCAGCCGCTTAGCTCCGAGCTGCTCGCCGACCGGATCGCCGTTCCCGGCCCGCCGCACACCGAGCCCGAGTTCCGGGACGCGCTCGAGCTGGCGCTGCTGCTCGCCGACTGCGACGCCCGCTGGGGCGACTATGCCGCGGCGCTGAGCGCGCTCGACGCCGCGGAGGCACTCCAGGGCGCGCTGCCGCCCGAGTACGAGGCAAAGCGCCGGGAATGGCGCGCCGCCCAGCACATAGCGTAGAACCGAGAATGAGCACGCCCTCGGCGTTGCCCGCCTACACGCGGGGGCGACTGCCGCCAGCGGGCCGAGGTAGAGGAGAGTCTACGATCCGTCCCCGATGAGCTCGTGATCCAGTGCGTAGCGCACGAGCTCCGACCGCGAGCCGAGCCTCAGCTTCTGCTGGATGTGCGCCCGATGTGTCTCGACCGTGCGCACCGAAAGGTACAGCTGCTCGGCGATCTCGGCGTTGGTGTGGCCGAGCGCGATCATCCGCAGGACCTCCACCTCGCGCGGGGACAGGCCGTCCGGCGGTCCAGGCAGTGGCTCGACGGCCACCCGCGCGCCGAGCCTCGGGTTCAGGTAGGTGTCGCCGACGGCTGCCCGACGCGCGGCCTCGACCAGCTCTGACTCCGCGGCCTCCTTGAGCACGTAGCCAAGCGCGCCGGCGCTGAGCGCCTGGCGCGCATATGCAGGCTCGTTCTGCATTGTCAGCACCACAACCTGCGTCTGAGGAAACTCGGCGCGGATCTCGGGGATCGCGTCGAGGCTGAGCCCCTCGGGGAGGTTCAGGTCGAGCACAAGCACATCGGGGTGGTGTCCGCGCAGGTAGCGGCGCGCGCCGGCGAGATCCGATGCCTCGGCCACGACTTCGAAGCCCTCCGCGGAGTCGAGCAATTGCCGAAGCCCCCTACGGACGACCGCGTGGTCGTCGGCGATCACAACGCGAACGATCGCGGTTTCTCCGGGATATCCGGGTTTGCCGATGTAGTCGGACCGCCGGTATCAGCCACTACCTCACCGTACCCGCGGTGCGGTCGAAGCGAGACTCAAGGTATGGGCCGAGGTACTTAGCGACGATCTTTGTCGGTGGCGACCAAGTGGGGGCCTCGCTCACCTCAGAGCTCGAGCCGTGTCCGCCGGTTATGTGGGCGCTCAAGTAGAGCGGCTTTTCGCCACCGAGAAGAATCCCGTGGATGACCGGGTGAAACTTGGTGGGCTCGACCGGCGCCCCAGCAAGCGCTGCTATCGATTTTGCGGCGACGTCGGCTTGCTGAGCGGCGATCCCACCGTGCTTGACGGCGAAGTCCGTGGCATCGCCGGCTGCGTACACCCGCTCCAGTCCACGGACCCGGCAGTAGACATCGATCGGGATGAAGCCCTGGGAGTCATCCTTCGGCACACCGGGTGTCGAGGGACCGAACAACTCGGGTAGCGCGACCACGCGATCGAAGTACAGCGTTCGCCCGCCGGGATGAATGGACACTTGACCGGCGTGCGGTGTCTCGCAGTGAGTCGAGGAGATCGTGAGGATCCCGTTCTTCTCAAGCAAACGCTCCACCGCCTCGCTGACGGCGCTGCCGAACAGTGCCAGCGGGGCGTCCTCGGGCGTGATGATCGTGACCGATATGTCCTCGTTCATGTCCCAGGCTCGCCGGGCGGTCATCAGCGCGAGCTCGTAGATTGGGAGTGGCCACGGCATCTGGCTGGGAACGATGAACGCGAGCTTGCGGACGTAGCCGGCTTCCACGTCCTGGATCAGGCCGTGCAGCTGCTCGTCGAGGCGCCTGTCGTCGAGCGTCAGCGCATGCCTGAAGCGTGTGTGAAGGCAGGCGCCGAGCGCAAGCAGCAGGGCGTCGTATGAGAGCTGGTCCCCACTTTCGGTGTGGACGATGCGCTGTGTCGGGTCAAGCCACTTGAATGCATCTTGTATGAGCTCCACGCCGATGTCGCGCGCGATCTCCTCAAGCGGGTAGCGCTGGGCGCTGGCTTGCGCGAATGGCTCTCGTACTCGCAGCGGGCGGTAGACGAAGTCCGGTTGCGGAGTCAGCAGCGTGATGGCGATCCGGTCGCCGGCCAGGTCTCGAAGCGCCAGCGCGGCCTCCAAGCCGGCAACGCCGCCGCCGGCGATCACCACTCCGAACGGCTGCCGACTTGCGGAACTCACAGCAGACCAGCATACGCGCCACTTCTCGCCCCGCCAGCCGCGCCCGCCCGAAGCATTCTTCCGGAGAACTACTGAGCGCTCAGCCGAGGCCTACGAAACGCCGGTTTAGCATGCCAGAACGTCGCCTACCATCTGTTCGACCGCACGGCTCGCGCTCCGACGTCGTTATCCCAGGTAGTAGCCCGGCAGCGCGTCGTCCGGCAAAACGATCCGGCGGCCGGAGACGGTCCAAGCCCTGATCTGCATCCAGTGACGCTTAGGGCCCGGAGCCCACGGCTCAAGGCCAAGGCGATCCAGCCGACCGATCTCGCTCGGGTCCGTGACCTCGTCCGTCACCCCCCGAATGACCACGCTCCACCCGGTCCGCGCGGCCTCGTCGATCCCGTCGATTTCGAAGGCTGCGCTGGCTGCGCGCAGCAGGACATGAAACTTCGAGCCCGGCGCCGTTCGAAACACGACCGACTGCGATCGCTCGTCAAACACGTAGTTGACTGGGCGGATCATCGGCGGCCCATCCCCCATGTTCACCGCCAACCGCCCGAAGCGATGCGCGGCGAGCAGGCGCAGACACTCATTCCGCGAGAGCTCAAACATCTCGCTCCCAGGACCTTCCGCCTCAGCCGAGCGCTGCGCGTCGACGCTGCGCCCTCGTTGGCTTCGGCCGTCCGTCCGTTCGTAAGGCACGCAGTAACGATACGACGGTGCCTAGGAGCGATCAGCAGCACAAACTCGTCGAACGGTGCATCAAACTACCGATTTCGCCACGACCGTGACGAAAGTCACGGCGTGGCGCGTTAATTCGGCTGGCCGTGTTGAGCCACTGCGAGCGCGAGCGCGTTGCCGGAGGGATCACGGATCACGGGCCCCGCGACGCTCTCCTGCGCCAGCTGACGGTATCGCTCGACCTGGTCGACGACACGATCGCGAGTCATGGCGTCCGGGAGAACGATCGTCGCGTGGCGCAAGGCTGCCGTGCCCGGCGGTGGCGGCGACGCCCCCACGCTCTCCCAGGTGTTCACGCCGATGTGGTGGTGGTAGCCCCCGACGCTGAGGAATGCAGCGTAAGGGCCAAGCTGGGCCATCAGCGCGAAGCCCAGCACATCGCGGTAGAAGACGAGCGACTCCGCGATCGCGGCGACTTTGAGGTGCACGTGGCCCATGATCGTCCCTGACGGCAGCCCACCGAACGGCGCTGACCTCGGATCCTCGAGCTCGCCGAGGAGACTGTCGACGTCGAGCGGCAGGGTCGTCATCCGCTCCCCGACCAGCCCCTCCCAGACGTCTCGCGGGCGATCCCAGTAGATCTCGACCCCATGCTCGTCAGGATCGCTGAGGTACAGCGCCTCGCTGACGAAGTGGTCGGACAGCCCGACCAGCGGCACCTGCTCGCGGGCGGCGTGAGCGAGCCAACGCGCAAGGTCGGCTCGCGCCGGGAGCCGCAACGCGAAGTGATACAGACCTGTGTGCCCGACGGCCGGCCGCGCTCCGGGCTCCTCCACCAACGAGAGCAGCTCACGTCCGGCCACGCCGAGGCTGGCGCGGGCACCGTCGCGACCCAGGATCTCCAAGCCGACGGCGCGGCGATAGTACCCGAGCGAGCGTTCGAGATCCGCCACCGTCAGCTCCACCGGACCGACAGTGGTGGCGGCTGGAAGCATTCCGCGAGCCGGAGCCCCTAGCGCCTCGAGCTCCTCAGGATCGAGGGCGGTCACGATCTCTCGGCCTACACGGGTCAGGCGGCGACGAGCTGGTCCCGCTTGTCCGCCACTCCGTCGATCAGCTTCTTGAACGAATCGGCGAACTTCTCGACGCCTTCCCGTTCGAGCACGGTGACCACCTCTTCGTAGTCCACTCCCGCCTGCTCGAAGCGCTCCATCGTGCGGCGGGCTTCGTCGACCTCCCGCTCGAGCGTGTCCTCTAGGCGCCCGTGATCCTGGAAGTCCTCGATCGTCTCGCGCGGCATCGTATTGACGGTTTCCGGCCCGATCAGCTCCTCGACATAGAGAACGTCGCGGTACTCGGGGTTCTTGGTCGAAGTGGAGGCCCACAGGCATCGCTGCGGTGAGGCTCCCGCCTGCTTCAGTTCTTCCCAGGCGGCACCGCTGAACACTTCCTTGTAGGTCTGGTAGGCCAGCTTCGCGTTGGCGATCGCCAGCTTGCCCTTCAAGTCGTCGTGGCCGCCGATCGAATCCAGCCTCCGGTCGGCCTCGGTGTCCACGCGGGAGACGAAGAACGAGGCCACCGATGCCACATCTGCCAGGTCGCCGCCGTCTCGGCGCAGCCGCTCGAGTCCCCGCAGGTAGGCTTCGGCGGCCGCGCGGTGACGCTCAAGCGAGAACAGGAGCGTGACGTTGACCGGAATGCCCGCGGCGACCGTCTCCTCGATCGCCTCGAGGCCCGCTCTGGTACCAGGGATTTTGACGAACAGGTTGGGCCGATCGATCATGTGATGCAGTCGCCGGGCTTCCTTGACCGTGGCGCCCGCGTCGTTTGCCAGGTTGGGATCTACCTCGAGCGAGACCCATCCGTCGCGGGTCGGTTCGCCGCGTTCAAACACCTTGCGCAGCAGATCGCAGGCCGCTCGTACGTCATCCCGCGCCAGGAGCAGGAACACCTCCTTGGGATCGCTTTCGCTCTTCAGCACCTCGCGAAGCTGGTCGTCATAGGCGGTTCCGTCGGCGATCGCCCCCTGGAAGATCGTCGGATTGGACGTCACGCCGACGATTCCATCCCGGACGAGCGCTTCGAGATCGCCGTCCTGCACGAACTCACGTGAGATGAAGTCGATCCAGGGGCTCTGGCCGTGCTCGGTTAAAGACTGCAGAGGTGTGCTCATCGCTAAATCTCCTGGGCTCGAACTTGTAGTGGGAATGGCTGCCCTGACGGAAACGCCTACAAACGATGTTAGGCGGCGTGGAGAGCGTTAGGCTGCGGCCGTGCTCCGTCGGATCGCCAGTCGAGTCTGGCGCGGTGTTCTGGCGGCGGCCATGGGCACGGTCGCCATGGACCTACTGTGGTTCTACCGCTACAGGCGCGGGGGTGGAGGAGGCGATTTCGCCGACTGGGAATTTTCCACTGGATTGTCGAGCTGGGACGACGCTCCCGCCCCAGGACAGATCGGCAAGCGCGTGCTCGAGACCGTCTTTCAGCGTGAGATCCCGCCAGAACGCGCGGCGCTGGTGAGCGACGTGATGCACTGGTTCTATGGGCTGTTCTGGGGCGCCCAATACGGGATCGTCGCCGGGTCGCTACCGGCGCGAGGGTGGCTACCGTCCGGGATCGCGTTCGGTTCATTGGTGTGGGCCGGCGATTACGTCGTCCTTCCCTTGGCGAACGTGTACAAGCCGATCTGGGAATACGACACAAAGACCTTGCTGGATGACCTAAGCGCGCACCTCGTCTTCGGGCTCGGAACCTCAACCACTTTCCTCGCCCTTTCGTCTCGCTAGCTGATCCCAGCCCGGCTAGCCCATCGCCTTCATCGCGTGCATTGTCGCGGGCGAGCCGGGAACCACAAGCCCGGGGACGTCGTGAGGGGCGACGAGGATTCCAACAGCCACCGCAGCCAGGACGATCGCCGCGGTCACCGTCGCCACGCGGGGCCAAGGACCGAGCTTCTCGAGCGCCACGAGCGCTGCGACGAGCGCCATCCAAGTCAGGCTCATCACTCCGAGCGCGAACAGCGCGGCCATCAGCAACCACGAGCAGGCTAGGCACCAGCCGCCTGTTCGCACGCCGAGGATGAATCCTCCTGACCAGCCTTCGCGCCACGCTCTGCGAAGGGCCCGCAGCGGGCGTCGACACTCCGCCATGCACGCATGCTTCAGCGGCGTCAGCTGATAGAGCGCGGCGAGCGCCAGGACGCCGGCCGCCAGCCACCGCCCGCCGGCGTGCCACGCCAGGTCAGCTGCGAACAGGTCCTTCCCCAGCTCAAACAGCGCGTACGCCATAACCCCGGCGGCGCTCCATACAAGCAGGTAGCCGCCGGCGAAAAGTAGCCAGCGGCTGGGCTCGCGGCGTCGCGTCAGCGTCGCGTACACGGCGGCGGTGGGCGCGATCGAGGGCAGCATCATCGCCGCCATCATCACCGCCCAGACGCCGCTGAACCAGCCAAGCGTGCCCAACGCGGTGCCCGGCCCGTCGTCCATCCCTGACATTCGCGCGGCGGTAACCCACCAGGCGAACCCAGCCGCCACGAGCAACGCCGAGACAACCCCAAGGTGCGAGCGCACCGCCTGGCGAACGGCGGCCGGCTCGCGTCGGTCCATTCCACGACGCGCGATCGCCGATGAGGCCATCGTGCCCGCGCCAGAGCCCTCTGCCGTGCTCATCGGGCCAGCACGCGATCGAGGTTGTCGTAGCACGTGTGCCAGCCGCTCTCCTGGTCCTTGAGCCGGCCATCGGTGGGGATCGCGCTGTTGGTCATCACGACGGTGGTTTCGCCCTCCCGCTCGGAAAACTCAAGTTCGATCAGCTGCGGATTTCCGGGATCGTCGTCGAACACCCAGTGGAAGACCAGCCTACGCGGCGGCTCTACGATCGTGTACTCGCCGGTCGCGCCGTTCTCGGCGCCGTCGGAGGGGTCGCGCATGACGATGCGGATCCTGCCTCCCACGCGGAGGTCGACCTCGGCGACCGGCGTCTCCCAGCCGGGCATGCCGTGGAGCCAGCGTCGCAGCACCTCCTCGCTCGTCCAGGCCTCAAAAACCCGTTCGACGGGCGCTTCGAAGGTCCGCTCGATTCGCAGCACCCGCTCGCGGTGCTCGGTCACCGGCGCTCCTGCAGGTATTCACCGACGACGTCGAAGAGGCGCTCCCAACGCATGCGCTGATTCTCGATCCACTCGGCGGCATCGCCGAGCGTCTGCGGCTGCAGGGTGAGACGATGGGTGCGCCCATCGATCACCCGCGTCACCACGCCGGCCTCCTCGAGCATCTTCAGGTGCCGCGAGATCGTCGGCTTGGAGACACCGAGGTCCTGGCTCGCCTCGCCGACGGTGGCGGTCCCGCGGCTGAGCCGCTCGACGATCTCACGACGGATCGGATGGGCGAGTGCGGTGAAAGCATCGTTAGCCATTCCGCTAACTATATATTGTGTCGGCCGTCGAAAACGAACGAGGAGATCGATGCCCAAGAACAGGATTGCAACCCAGGAGGAGTGGCAGGCCGAGCGCGATGGGCTGCTCAAAGAGGAGAAGGAGCTCACGCGGCGAGGGGACGAGCTCGCTCGCAAGCGCCGGGAGCTTCCCTGGGTCCCGGTCGAGAAGGAGTACAGCTTCCAGACCGCCGACGGCACCAAGTCCCTGGCCGAGCTGTTCGACGGGCGCTCGCAGCTGCTCATCTACCACTTCATGTTCGGCCCGTCCTACGAGGCCGGCTGTCTCGTCTGCTCCTCGATCGCCGACACGCTGGACCCGCAGGTCGTCCACCTGAAGGCGCGCGACGTGACGCTGATCTGCTCCTCGCGCGCTCCGCTCGAGAAGCTGCTCGCTTACAGGGACCGGATGGGCTGGAGCTTCAACTGGGTCTCCGCGGCCGGCAGCGACTTTCACCGTGACCTCGGGTTTGCGAGCACCGAGGAGGAGCTGAAGCCGTTCTTAGACGGTGACATCCCGGCCATCGTCAAGCAGAACGCCGAAGCCTCCGGCACCGACGTCGCGGGCTACGTTTCCGAGGGCCCGGGCCTGAGCGCGTATGCCCTCTCAAACGGGACCGTCTACAGGACATACGTCACCACCGCGCGCGGCCTCGAGGTCGCGATGGCCTACTACGGGTTGCTGGACCGCACGCCGATGGGTCGCCACGAGGAAGACGAGGACATGTACTGGCTCCGGCGCCACGACGAGTACGACAGGCCGTAGTCGTTTGTGTGCAACGGTCGATGCAGCTCAGGTCAAAGGGCCAGCATCCCGATCACCCGCCGGCCGCTAACAGATGGTCTGACCCCTCGAAGTCCGGGCGCAGGACGACTATCTCACCGGGGGCGGTGTGGAGCAGCCAGGCCACGTCCTCGGCGTCAAAGCCGGGGTACCCATTGGCGGCCGCCGCAATCACCAGCTGGTCGTAGTGCTCGTGCTCGATCGTTTGACGGAGCGCGTGGCGGTAGCTGCGTCCGCGTTCGATACGGGCGTCGACTGGGATACCGAAGTCGCTCGCGCGTTGCTCGATGGTCTCCTGAAGCGGAATCGCCAGGTTGCATTGTTTAGGTATTGGGGTATTGAGCGGCAGGTCCATCGAGACGGGTGCGAGGAAGACTGGTACCAGCGTCGCCTGTTGGGCTCGCGCCAAGCGGAGCGAGGCGCTTAGTGCCTGCGTCGACAGCGCATTGGCGGTGAACGGAAACAGGATCCGTCTCGTCCCGCTGACCGCCGGCCCTGGTGGCCGACGAGCCCGGCTACGCAAGAGAACTGCAGTTACCACGCCAAAGCTCACGGCGAGAACGATCACAGCCGCAACTAGAGCGGCGGTCACGGCTTCGCCTTTCTCTGCGCCCGGTCGGCGACGATCCGCAGGTCGGTCCCAGGGAGGAGCGCAAGCAACCGATACGGAAGCGCCGGTTGCGTCAGCCGGCGCAGGGTACTGCGCGGTTTCGGAGTTCCCATCAGCACGTACGTCGTGCCCCGATCCAGAGCCACTCGCTGAGCTACGGCCGCGATGTCCTCCCCGCGCTCGATCAGCAGGTGCGCGCCGAGAACGCTTGTTAAACGGCGCAGTGCGTCGAGCTGGTCCTGCTCCTGCTCGCTCGGCTCATGGTCCTGCACCCAGAGGACATCCAACTCGGCCCCTAGCCGCTGGCTTGAGCGCCATGCGCGGCGCACGATCCTCTGAGATTTGGGCCGGGGAGTGATGAGGGCCAGCAACCGCTCGCCAAACACCTGCGGAGCGGCGGCGTCGATCAGGCGCTCGTCGCCACCTCGTCCCACGGGCTCCGACGGGATGCGCTTGTGTTCGACCTCCTCGGCGAGCTGACGCAGCGAAACCTCACGGAGCGCGGAGAGGCTCTCGAGCTTGAAGAAGTTGTTCAGCGCGGTCTCGATCCGCTCCGCGGGATAGATCTTGCCGGCCCGCAGGCGCTCGATCAGCGAGTGCGGCGTGATGTCGATGAGAACGACATCATCGGCGTCGCTCAGAACCGAGTCGGGTACGGTCTCCCGTACGCGAGCCCCGGTCTCCTCGGCGATCTGGTCGTTGAGGCTCTCGAGGTGCTGGACGTTGACGGTGGAAAACACGTCTATTCCGTCCATCAGCACATCGTCGACGTCCTGATAGCGCTTCTCGTGCTCGAGACCCGGTGCGTTTGTATGCGCTAGCTCGTCGATCAAACAAAGCTCCGGCGCGCGGCGCAGGATCCCGGGAAGGTCCATCTCGGTCAGCGTCGAGCCGCGATAGCTGACTTGCCGGCGCGGGATGATCTCGAGCCCTTCAGCCTGCGCGAGCGTCTCGGCTCGGCCATGCGGCTCGAGGTAGCCGATCACGACGTCGCGGCCCGCTTCAGCCTCGGCCTGACCCTCTTGGAGCATCCGGTAGGTCTTCCCGACGCCGGCGGCCATGCCGAGAAAAATCTTATGCCGGCCCCGTGTCACGCGGACTCGCTCGCGCGCGTCGGGCGCCTCGCTCGTGTCGTAAGCCATCGTCACACTCACTGGCGAGCGCCGAGCCGGGCGCACAGAACCCATAGGTAGGTCACGACCGCCCCCGGGTGAGTCGCGACGTCGCGAGGGTGTCGGCGGCTGCTCATGCTCCCAGCAGGTTGTGCACGATCAGGTCGATCAGCTTGATGCCGATAAATGGGGCGATCAGGCCACCGAGTCCGTAGATCCAGAGGTTGCGCCGCAGCAGGGCGCTGGCGCCGATCGGCCGATAGCTGACCCCCTTTAGCGAGATCGGGATGAGCGCCGGAATCACCAGGGCGTTGAAGACGATCGCCGAGATCACGGCTGAGCGCGGAGTTCCAAGGCTCATGACGTTCAGCACGTGCAGCGGACTCTTGCCGCCCTTGGTGGCCGCCCAGGTGGTCACAAAGATGGCGGGCAGGATCGCGAAGTACTTCGCCACGTCGTTGGCGATCGAGAACGTGGTCAGCGCTCCCCGGGTGATCAGGAGCTGCTTGCCGACCTCGACGACCTCGATCAGCTTCGTTGGGTTGGAATCGAGATCGACCATGTTCCCGGCTTCGCGCGCAGCCTGGGTGCCGGTGTTCATTGCCACGCCGACATCTGCCTGGGCCAGCGCCGGCGCGTCGTTAGTCCCGTCACCGGTCATCGCCACCATCCGCCCCGTCGCCTGTTGCTCTTTGATCAGTTCGAGCTTGGCTTCGGGAGTTGCCTCGGCGAGGAAGTCGTCCACTCCGGACTCCTCGGCAATCTTGGCGGCGGTCAGGCGGTTATCGCCGGTGATCATGATCGTGCGGATACCCATCGCCCGCAGATGGTCGAAACGCTCGCGCATCCCTTCCTTGATCGTGTCCTTGAGGTAGATCACGCCCAGGATCTCCGAGTCACGAGCTACCGCGAGCGGCGTTCCGCCTTCACGCCCTATTCGGTCAAGCACCGGTTGCAGATCTGCGGGCGCGCGTCCCCCCTCGGCCTCGGCGAAGTCGATGATCGCCTCGCCGGCACCCTTGCGCAGCTGACGGCCATCGAGGTCAACGCCACTCATCCGAGTGTGAGCGGTGAAGGGCACGAACTCCGCTTGGAGCTGCGCCATGTCGTGCTCACGGATCCCGTACTGCTTGGCCAGGACGACGATCGATCGGCCCTCCGGGGTCTCATCAGCCAGCGAAGCGAGCTGTGCAGCCTCGGCGAGCTCGACCTCGGAGACGCCCGGCACGGGTATGAACTCCGACGCCAGCCGATTGCCGATCGTGATCGTCCCAGTCTTGTCCAGCAGGAGCACGTCGACATCGCCGGAGGCCTCGACCGCGCGACCCGAGAGCGCGAGCACGTTGCGCCGCACGAGCCGATCCATGCCGGCGATTCCGATCGCGGACAGCAGCGCCCCGATCGTCGTCGGGATCAGCGCGACGAGAAGCGAGATGAGCGTCGTCTCTGAGATCGACGTATGGGCGAACAGTCCGAACGGCCGCAGGCTTGCCACCACGATCATGAAGATCAGGGTCAACCCAGCCAGCAGAATGTTGAGCGCGATCTCGTTCGGCGTCTTACGACGTGCGGCACCTTCGACCAGCGCGATCATGCGATCCAGGAACGATTGCCCGGGTTCCTGCGTGATCTCCACGACGATTCGGTCAGAGAGCACGCGTGTGCCGCCGGTTACCGCCGAGCGGTCTCCACCCGATTCGCGGATCACAGGGGCGGATTCGCCGGTGATCGCCGATTCGTCCACCGACGCGATCCCCTCGATCACTGTGCCGTCGCCGGGGATGAGCTCGCCAGCCTCGACCACGACCGTGTCCCCTCTGATCAGTTCCGAGGCTTTCTTCTCGGTGCCATCGCTGAGCCTGGCCACCGTCTCTTTTCGCATGGCGCGCAGCGTCTCAGCCTGCGCGCGGCCCCGTCCCTCGGCAAAAGCCTCAGCCATGTTGGCGAACACGACTGTCAGCCACAGCCACACCGCGATCGTGAACGTGTACCACGCGGGCTCGTGTCCCCCGCCAAGGGGACCGCCGCCGAACACCTGGATCAGCCAGGTGATCGTCGTGATCACCGCGCCGATCTCGACGACGAACATCACCGGGTTGCGAATCTGCACTCGCGGGTCGAGCTTGATCAAACTGTCAAGCAGCGCACGCCGGACGATGTCGCGGCGAAACAGCGATCCAGTCTGACGCTGTACTCGAGCGGGGGGGGCATCGGGACCGGAAGGCGCGGCGGGCGCGTTGACGGCCATCAGCGTCCACCTCCCAGGCGGTCAAGAGCCAAGTTGAGCTCCAGCACGTTGACCGTCGGTTCGCCGGAGAAGCCCAGTCCGCGTCCACCCGTATAGGTGGAGATCAGTCGGTCTACCGCACTCAGCGAGAGGTGGCGTACGGCGGCAACGCGGCGCGCTTGGATGTCCGCGTTGGCCACCGAGATGTCTGGATCGATGCCGGATGCGGAGGAGTCAGCCGCATCGACTGGGACCCGCGCCGGCGTGAGCCCCGGGTTGTAGGGCTTCTCGAGCCCCAGGTATGTCTGGATGTTGGACGCGATCGCCTGCTCGGTCGCGACGCTGTTTGGACCCAGATTTGAGAACGTCGTTGCCGCTGCGTTATCAGGCGGAGTGGTCGCCGACGGGCGGGTCTGGAAGTAGCGGGGATCGGGGGCGGTGACCGGGTTCCCGTTCTTGTCAAGCTCAGGCTTGCCGGTCTTCTTGCTGATGACGGGATCAGCGAACTGCTGCCCGATCAGCTTTGATCCGACCAGCGTGCCGTGGACGTAGACCTTCTGGCCGTCGGCGTTGCCGGGGAACGCCAGCTGGCTGACCCCGGTGACGAAGAGCGGAAAGAGGATCCCGCATAGGAGCGCCAGGACGAGCATCCCAATGGCTGAGCTGATGATGTCGCGCTTCATGTCAGTAGAGATGTCCGGTCAGACCCTGGACGATCGGGCCGAGCAGCAGGGCGGGGAAGAAGGTCAATGCGCCGACGAGCACGATGACTCCGATCAGCAGCACGACAAACGTGGGGTTGTCGGTGCGCATCGTCCCGAGACCGGGTTGGCTGATTCGCTTGCCCGCCAGGGAGCCGGCAACAGCGAGCGCGAAGAGGATCGGCGCGTAGCGCGCAAACAGCATCGTGAAGCCACCCAGCAGGTTCGCGAACGTGACGCCGTGCGAGCCCAGATTGCCGGCATTTGGCTGAATGAAGCCGGTATAGCCCGCAAATGCCGACCCGTTGTTGTTCGCTTGCGAGAGGTAGGCATAGAACGTCTCCGAGAAGCCCTGCGGTCCGGTGGCGGCGGCGGAGATCGACGCCCGTCCAGCGTGTGACGCTGTCGCCAGGGCGGTCGAGAACAGCGCCGCCAGCGGAGTGATCAAGATCCCCAGGGAGACCAATTTGATCTCTCTCGCCTCGATCTTCTTGCCCAGGTACTCGGGCGTGCGTCCGACCATAAGCCCGCCCAGGAAGACAGCCAGCAAGACGTAGAGGAGGATGGAGTACAGCCCGGTGCCGACGCCCCCGAAGATCACCTCGCTGGCCGACAGGTTGGCGAATGGCACGGCTCCACCGATTCCGGTGAACGACTCGAGCGCGCTATTGACAGCGCCGCACGAGGTCACCGTGGTCACGACGTCGAATAGCGCCGAGCCCGCGACCCCGAACCGCTGCTCCTTGCCCTCCATGTTGCCGCCCGACGAGCCGTGAACCGCGGCGGTGTGCAGGCCGGCGGCGTGCTGCGCCGGCGATCCGTGGGCCTCGGCGACGTATGCCACACTGGCCGCGCCCAGGAACATGATGATCATCACGGCGAAGATCGCGTAGCCCTGACGGGGACGCCGCGCCATCCGGCCGTACATGAAGACCAGCGCCGTCGGGATGAGCAGCACCGCCAGCATCTCGACGAGGTTCGTGAAGCCGGTCGGGTTCTCAAACGGGTGCGCCGAGTTGACGTTGAAGAAACCGCCGCCGTTGGTTCCGAGGAGTTTGATCGCCTCCTGCGAGGCCACCGGTCCCATCGCGATTGTCTGCGTCAGTCCGGTGATCCCGTGAACCGTCAGATATGAGGAGAAGTTCGCGGTCGCGCCCTGAAAAACCAGCACCAGCGCGACCAGCACCGACAGCGGCATGAGAACGTACAAAATCGTGCGAATCAGGTCGCGCCAAAAGTTGCCGAGGCTGCGGCCGCTGCGCGAGACGATTCCCCTGATGAGCGCGACGGCGACCACGATCCCGACACTCGCCGAGAGGAAATTCTGTACCGTGAGCCCCGCCATCTGGCTGAAGTAGCTCATCGTCGTCTCGCCGCCGTAGTACTGCCAGTTCGTGTTGGTCAAGAACGACGAAGTGGTGTTGAACGTCACGTTCCACGGCGCCGAATGGAAATGCATCGGGTTCAGACCCGTGAAGTTCCATAGCCCCTGGGTGCGCAGGATGAAATACAGCAGCAGCCAGCCGGTCAGCGAGAAGATGATCAGGCTCTTGGCGTACGCCTTCCAGTCTTGGCCAATGTCCGGATCGACGCGCAACACCCGGTAGAGGAAGCGCTCCGGAACCCCCAAGACGCGGTCCATGACCGTTCGCTCGCCGGTGTAAACCGCAGCCATGTAACGCCCCAGCGGGATCGCAAGCGCCGTCAGGACCAGCACGAAGGCGACGATCGTCAGCCAACCGAGAAAGGTCACGGTCTAGAACTTCTCTCCGCGCAGCAGCGCGTACAGGAGGTAGAGACAGACGATCGCCGAGACGATCAACCCGAATAAGTCGGCGACGCTCATATGCGATCAATCGCGGCGATCATCAACAACAGCACCGCGAACATGAGAATCCCAATAAGCACAGCCACGATGTCCATGTCGATCATCATGGCCTCACCGGCATACAGGCCGCGTACAGAAAGTCGCGATCCGTATACAGATTTGTTACAGACTGACGGGCGCAGGCGGTCGAGGTCCTGCTCGCCCTCGGTCAACCGGGCCTGGTGTCACCCAGTGGCTATTTGGGATCGAACCGGTAACCGATGCCGGGCTCGGTACGAACGTAGTGACGGCGCGTCCCCGTCTTAGCCTCAAGTTTGCGCCTGAGGTTGGCGATCTGGCCCCTGAGGACAGTGACGTCCTCGGCGTACTCGGGACCCCATACCTGAGTCAGCAGGAAACGGTGGGTCAGCAGCCGCCCAGGGTTGCGGATGAAGAGTCTCAGCAGCTCGAACTCGGTGGGCGTCAGATGAACCTCCTCCCCATCCCGGCGGACGACATGTGCCGCCAGGTCGACCTCGAGGCCATAGGCCGTGAGCACGCTTGTGTCTGATTCCGGCGAGGTGCGCCGGAGTGCTGCCTCCAGCCGGGCCACGAGCTCTTCAGCCCCGAACGGCTTGGTGACGTAGTCATCGGCGCCAGTCCTGAGCGCCCGTACCTTCTCCTGCTCCTCACCAACTGCTGAAAGCAGGATGATCGGCATTGACGTCCACTCCCGCAGACGCCGAGAGAGCTCGATGCCGTCGCCGTCCGGTAACAGCAGGTCAATCACCGCAGCATCCAAGGGAGAGACAGCCGCAACGTCCAGTGCTTCCTTCATGGTTGCGGCGCTCACTACCTCATAGCCGGCAGAGCGCAGGACCACCTTCAGCGCCCGAAGGATTTGTAACTCGTCATCAACGGCCAGAATCCGCCGGCCACCGGCGCCCTGGTCCATCATCAACGCGCTTCGCGCTTCGTGGGTAGCTCGACGACGAACGTGCTGCCGTGACCGTCTGTCGACTCCACCCAGATCCGGCCTCCGTTGGTCTCGACGAAGCCCTTGGCTATCGCCAGACCAAGTCCTGAGCCGGAGTGCGCAGCCGATGATTGCCCGTTCGCCCGATAGAACGGCTCGAAGATGCGGTCCCGCTCGACCTCTGGCACGCCCGGCCCACGATCAATGACGCGGATACTGGCCCAGCCGCCGACCGGGCGGGCGCGGATGGTCACTGGTTCACCATTGGAGTACCGCGTGGCATTCTCGAGCAGGTTGGCGAGCACACGCTCCACCTGCACGAAATCGGCACGCACCGGAGGGAGCGCGGGGTCGATCTGAATCTCGAACTTCGCGTCGCGCGGCTGTGCCGCCAGCGCGGCGTCGATTACCTCCTCAACCGAGCACTCCGCCAGCCGCGGCACTGCTGTGTCAGCCTCAATCCTGGAGAGGTCGAGCAGGTCGTCAATGAGCCGTGCCAGACGATTACCCTCCCCGACGATCAGTCCGCCCAGCTCATCGCGCTCGGCATCAGTCAGCTCCGACGCGCGCACGGCCGAGCCGGCCGTCACCATCGCTGTGACCGGAGACCGGAGATCGTGCGACACGGCTCGCAGCACGGCTGTCTTGATTGCCTCGCTGCGCCGCAGGCCCTCTGTCTGCACCGCCTCGCCAACCAGCCGCTCGCGTTCTAGCGCCACAGCTACCACAGCTGAGAGGGCGGGCACAACGCGCTCCCGGAGGCGCGCAATGACGTTTGCCGGAAGTCCAGCCGGGACCGCCAGTGTGCCCACATGCTGCGCGCCTGAGCCAAGGACAATCGCTTCTCGGCGCGCGTCGCCGCGCACGTCATCGAGCGTGATCGACGCCCAGGGAAGATCTAACGCCACCGCCAGCCGCTGGCCGATCAGTGACAGCGCCTCCTGAACGCCGGCACGCGCGAGCAGCAGTTGCGCCATCTGGGCGGTCAGGTCGGCCTCGGCACGACGACTCTGCGCTTCGGCGGCGCGGCGGCGAGCGAGCTCGCTGACCGAACTCGCGGCCAGTGCAACGACGAAGAACGCCCCCAAAGCGACCCAATCGCTGCTCCGGGCGATCGTGAAGCGTCCCACCGGCGGGATGTGGAAGAAGTTGAAAGCTGCGGCACTCAGCACAGAGGCTGCGATCCCGAGCCACAGGCCCCAGAACGTTGCTACGACGACGACCGCGAGTAGATACACCACGCCCAAGGATGTGACGGTGGTCAGGGGCTTGAGCGCATAAACGATGCCCGTGCACACCGCGACGCTCGCCACCGCGACCACCGCCCCAGCGATAATCGGTGGCCGGCGACCTCCGGCAAGCACCGCGCTCAGGCGAGCAAACATGAGCTCAGCCTAGTCGCGTCTCGGCGGGGGACTGAGCGGCCTGCTTCTCGGTTCGCAGCGGGTTTGGCGCGCTACGCGAGATGAGCGCTCGCCACGCAAACCGCTTCGGCCCTGACCGGGCTTACACGCCCACCGACTCCGGCCGGCGCAGCGACGCCGTGGCGTCTGCGGGCATTGGAGCGAGCGCGATGGTAGGCAGCATGCGATCGAGCAGCACGAACACGGAGCGTTGAAGCTCGCTCAGGGTCGGCGCAAGGGTTGCTCTGGCAGCGTCGCGGGCGGCGGCACGACTGACACCCGCGCGTGCCCCGCGACCGATCGCCGCCGCGGCGTCCCCCGCGATTTCACGCGCCGCAGCTCGCGCCCGATCGCCGGCGATCTCCCCGACGGCCACCCGGGCGGCCGCCCAGGCCGCCGCACCCGCAGACGCCCAGGCAGCTTCCCGTGCTGCTCGTCTCCCGGCGATCCACGGTGCCCAGGCCGCCGCACCCGCGGCTCCGAGCGCGTCGGTCCAGGCGGCCCGAGCGTCCCGCCGTGCGACCTCGATCGCCGCCAATGCCCGACGGAGGCTCGTGGCGTCTTTGACTTCCGCCAATCCCGCCAGCGTGTCCGCTGACGCACCGAGCCCTGCAGCGTTCAGCCAGATCGGCGTGTAGGAGCGAATCAGCCAGTCAAGCGCCATCCATGAGCGTTCTTCGTCCAGCCCGTCGTCGACGGAGCCAATCGTACGCGCAAGATAGGGGCGCAGCTGCTGTCGAGAGCGATCGTCGAGGCTGTCGTTCAGGGCCGTGCAGAACGCCCGCACGACCGGGCTGACGCACACCGGATCGTCGCTGTGCGGCTCGCCGGCGAGATGACTGACCCACTCCATCGCGCATCGTCCCTCCTCAGGAGTGGCGTGCGTGCCGTAGGAAAGCGCATAGTCGGTTCTCATCGTTCCTCCTGTGATCAGCCAGCGGCTTATCGATTTTCGCGCAGGCTCCCGCAAAGTCAATGCAGGACCATCGAGGCGCTGCCCTCTACGCCGAGGCCGACGACGCGCTGGCGCCGCCGGGGGTCAAGACCTGAGCGCTAGGCCACCCGCGCCCTTCGGCAACCACGCCCGAGCCGTTCGCTAGCGGACGCCCGTGGTGGGGGCCACCGCCGCGCTGCCGTGGGGGGTGGGTTCGGCTCCGTGAAGGGCCTTTGTCAGGAGGTGCCAGAGTGTGGCGCGCTCGTCGGCGTCGAGCCCCTGCAGGACTTCATCCTCGATGTCCTCTTGGATTCGCCGGGCGCGCTCAAGCGCTTGACGGCCGGTCTCGGTGATGTACACGAAGTGGCGTCGGCGGTCTTCCGGGTCACGACGACGGACCAGATACCCGCCGTCTTCGAGCTCGTTGAGGAGCAGCACCACATTCTTGGCGTCGATGCACAGCGCGTCGACGAACTCCTGCTGCGGCGCGCCGTCGTGGTCGCCCAGATAGCTCAGGGCCATGAGCAGGCGTAGGTCCATTCCCAGAAGCTCGGGGTCGACGCGGCGCACGATCTGCTTGGTCAGGCGCGGCAGCAGGACCATCGTGCCGGCTGGGGTCGGTGTGCGCTCAGAGGAACTCATTGGGGCGTTATCTGCCATGGCATCGACATTATACCGCGACCGGACCATCTTTCTGCGACCGGCGATAATCCATGCTCTAGGATTGATACTCGCAATGTATATGACCCGTGCTAGGGTTGTCTTCCCGGACCACCAAACAAGGACGACAAATGAGCACATCAGCGCCCCAATCGACTTCTGAACCGAACCGCTGGGTTGTCCTCGCCCTGCTGGGCGTCGCCCAGCTGATGGTTGTGCTTGACGTGACGATCGTCAACATCGCGTTGCCTTCTGCGCAGCGCGCACTGCATTTCTCGGCCGATAACAGGCAATGGATTGTCACGGCCTACGCGTTGGCCTTCGGCAGTCTGCTGTTGGTGGGGGGCAAGCTCGGCGACCTGTTCGGGCGCAAGTGGACGCTGATCGCCGGGCTCGCCGGGTTCTCACTGGCCTCAGCGATCGGCGGGGTGGCGCAATCGTTCGGGATGCTCGTTGGCGCCAGGGCACTGCAGGGAGCCTTCGGCGCGCTGCTCGCCCCGTCCGCGCTTGGCCTCTTGACCGTCACCTTTCAGGGCTCTCCGGACCGAGCCAAGGCGTTCGGAATTTTCAGCGCCATCGCCGCCGGAGGCGCATCTGTGGGGTTGCTGCTGGGCGGGGCGCTGACCCAGGCGATCTCCTGGCGCTGGAGCCTGTACATCAACTTGGCGATCGCGGTGCCGACCGCGATCGTGGCGCTGCGGGTGTTGCGCAATCAACCCCACGAACAGCGCCCGCGGATCGACCTGCCGGGCGTCGTAGCCGCGTCCGGCGGTCTGTTTGCGCTGGTCTATGGGTTCTCCAACGCGGAGACCAGCTCTTGGTCAGATCCAGTCACAATCGCTGCCCTGGCCGCCAGTGCCCTGCTTCTGGGCGGATTCGTCATCCTCGAGCGGACGGTGGAGCATCCGCTGCTGCCGCTGCACATCGTCCGGGACAGAGCGCGAGGAGGGGCGTACGCGACTATCGCCCTGGCCGGGTCCGCGATCTTCGCGGTGTTCCTATTCCTGACCTACTACTTGCAGCAGAACCTCGGTTTCTCGCCGCTGAAGACCGGCGTGAGCTTCCTGCCGATGACCGCCATGATCGTCCTCACCGCCACGACGGTGCAAACAAGATTGCTGCCCCGTACTGGCGCCAAGCCCCTCGTCATGAGTGGCATGAGCCTGGGAGCGGTCGCGATGATCCTGTTCTCTCGCCTCACTGCAGACGGCGCGTACGCCAGCCATGTCCTGCCCGGTCTACTGATCACCGGTTTGGGCATGGGGTTGATCTTCGCCCCCGCGTTCTCGACCGCCACCCTCGGCGTGCGCAGTGGCGACGCGGGCATCGCCTCGGCGATGGTGAACACCTCACAACAGGTCGGCGGCTCGGTCGGCACAGCGCTCCTGAGCACAATCTTCGCGAGCGCTGCCTCTAGCTACGCAGCGATCCACGTGCATGCTGGCGGTCTCGCCGGTGCGGCGTCGATCCACGGCTATACCACCGCATTCGAATGGGCCGCCGCGCTTTTCGGAGTCGGCCTGCTAGTGGCGCTGCTGATTCTTCCCACCGACGGCGCAGCACGCGCCCGCAGCGCTAACGCCGAGACAAGCGCCGAGCCCGCGCTCGGCGCAGAGGGCGCGTGACTCAAATCGCCGCAGCCGTAATCGCCGCCAGACGCTACGAGCGCCCCGACAGCCAGGAGAAACAATGAAAATAGAACTTGAGAACGCCGCCTCGTTCGCCGGTCACTTCGGTTCCGAGCAGGCTGTTCGCAGCGCGCTAGACCGGCGGTCGCGAACCCTGCACACGCAGGCCGCCGATGCCTCAGATGGCAGGCCGACCGCGCCGCCACGCCATCCCGGCGTGCCGCCACCCGCCCGGCAACGTCGGCCGCTACGTCGCTGGTCCGTCGCCGAACTCATCGCCCGAGCGGCCGCTAGACCCGCTACCGATCCTGTCGCCCACTAACTGACTCTGCCTCGCTGACGCCGAGAGCCATGTGAGCGCCTTGCAAGCGCGGTCTTCAGTCCAGTCGGGGAGACAGGATTTGAACCTGCGACCGCCCGGCCCCCAGCCGGGTGCGCTACCAGACTGCGCCACTCCCCGTGGTCGGCGGGATTCTACGACTCACAGCGCAGGCTGGCCTAAGATGGAGCCGCGGCTCGGGGCGCTTCCGTACAGCTGGCTCGTCCGCGCGGTGGTAGCTCAATGGTAGAGCCTCGGCCTTCCAAGCCGATGATGCGGGTTCGATTCCCGTCCGCCGCTCTTCAACCGCCCCCCGCGACGACCTTCGGGCGCCCACCCGCTACGCGCCCAGGACCTTGATCACCAGCCGCTTCGGGCGCCCACCGTCGAACTCGCAGTAGAAGACCTGCTGCCATGGGCCGAGGTCCAGCCGGCCGTCGGTGACCGGAAGGATCACCTGGTGGTGAACCAGCAGGTTCTTCAGGTGCGCGTCGCCGTTGTCCTCCCCGCCGCGGTGATGGCGGTAATCGCCGGGGTTCGGCAGCAGCTCCCGGGCGACGTCGCCGGCCGGTTCCTGCCAGCTCGGCGGCGCCAGCTTGTCGAGCCACTCGAGCGCATCTGCGTGGATCCCCGGCTCATCGTCATTGACCCAGACGCCGGCAGTGATGTGCATCGCTGAGACGAGCACCATGCCCTCGGTGATCCCGGACTCGCGCACCGCTTCCTCAACGTCGTCGGTGATGCGCACGAACTCGCGCCGGCGGGATGTTTCGAACGTGCGGTAGACGGTGTGGGAGGTCATGAGGACGATCGTATGGGGCTTACAGCCCTCACGTCGTTACGGTCCAAGCATTCCGCGTGCCTGACGGCGGGTCTAGACTTTTCCGCCGAAGGGGAGTAGCTCAATTTGGCAGAGCTCCGGTCTCCAAAACCGGCGGTTGCAGGTTCGAGTCCTGTCTCCCCTGCTCAAGCGATGCGGGCGGGGGGATTCGAACCCCCAAGGGCTCTCGCCCACCGGCTCCTAAGGCCGACGTGTTTGCCGTTTCACCACGCCCGCGACGGTCCCACGATTCTACGAGTGGGCGCTGTGACAGCGGTGTGCGTCGGGTCGGGCGGCCATGGCGGCCTATCAAGGCAGCAAGCCAGCGCCTAGGCCGAGAAACAGGATCTCGGCCCCGAACGGTTGACGCGGCTCCCTCCGCGTTTTCGGGACGCCCTTTACCAGCCGGGTGGGATTGCCGGCACGATCCAAACCCCCGACTGCCCCAGTAAGAAATCCCATTCGTCGACGTCCGCGGAGGGACTTAACTGTCACCTGAGCCAACTTGGATCCCACTCGCCCTACGCGACCGTGGGACTTGGGAAATGCCTGGGCTCGCAAGCGTCCCAGTGCGGCGGGTGGGTTCGGACACCTCGCAATCGCCAGCGTTCATCGGCACTTCAATCATGCGCTAGTGGCCGGATTGTGGCCGATAGCGCGAACCGGTCGCCCTCGCTCGTGGCCGTGATCAGCTGCGAACGACATCTTCACGCGGTCCCGCGCCAGGCGCTCGTCCGGGTGCCCGTACAGCGTCTGCACCAGCCGGCCGCCGTCGGTGTGGCCGAGCTGCAACGCCACGTCCGCCGAGGACAGCCCCCCGCTCTAGCAGCAGGGTCGCGCATGCATGGCGAAGCTCGTGCAGGTCAAGGTCGCGCCCGGTCTCGGCCGCGCCACGCGGCGCTCATGGGACGCCACAGGTAGTGCAGCGACCCCTTGACGAGCCGCCGGCCACGAGGGGTGTGGAACACGTACGGCGAGTCGGTGCGGCGCGCGACCATGCTCAGCGCTTCCAACGCCAACGGCGGCAGCACGATGATCCGCTCGAGCCCGTTCTTCGGCACCTTGACGCCGCCCTGACCGTCGAGGGTCCGGCGGATGGTCGCCTCGCGGTCGACGGGATTCAGGTCATCCCACTGCAACGCGGCCAGCTCTCCGGGGCGCACGCCGGTGTAAGCGGCGAACAGGACGAGAGCCGCAGCCTCGTCGCCGTAGTCGCCATGCTGCTCGCGCGCGAGCTCGGCGAGCCGTCTGATCTCGGGCTCGGTCAGCGCGGCGATGTCGCGTCGGCCACGGGACCGGCGGAGTCCGAGCCGCGTGAAGGGGTTGATGTCGCACAAACCGTCCCTGAGCGCGTCCGCCCACATCGTCGCCGCCGTCCGGGTCACCGTGTAGGGCCAGGCGCGAGACAGCGCCTTCGCAGCCGGACGATCCACTGCCCTCAGCTGCAGCTCCCCGACGTCTGCGGCCGCGCGCGCCGCAACCCACGAGCCGAAGAGCGACGTGACGACGCTGGATGCAGGCCACCTACCTTCGCCCAGCCTGCGAAGCGCCTCGCCTCCGCGGTGGCGGGCGTGCGTGCGCGACCAGTCATAGGAGGACGGCACCCTGCGATACCGGATCTGCCATTCGACCATGGCCGCGATCACCAGCTCCCGAGTCCACTCACGCTCAATCGCGCCGGGCCGGCAGCGCTTGCAGTACCGGTAGGCGTCGCCCTTGCCGTTGCGTGGCTGGGTGTAGGCGCCGCAGCCGCGGCACAGGCCGACGTAGCGGGCTTTGACCGCCCGGGCCTTCTCACCCGTCGGGTCGTAGAAGTAGGCCTTGACCGTGGCCGGCGAGCGGCCCAGGCGCCCGGCGATCTGAGCGATCGAGAGGCCCTCCACGTGCCGGTAGTGCTGGGCGAGCGCCACGGCGCGCCGGCGCTCGCCCACACGGTCCAGCTCGGATCTCGAAGTGGCCACCCTGGCGACCGTAACCAGACGGCTTGGGTTTCCCCCGGAGGCCTGTCCGGCTCAACCGCTCTTCTGCTCGATCAGTGAGCGAGAGCCTCGATCGCATCGGGCTTGCCGCCGGAGATTGCCCCTGTTCGTCCCCTGCGGGCGCGGCACCACATCGGAGCGAGACCGCTCCTCTTGGGCCGGCGGCAGCAGCGCGATGGCGGGGCCGCTCACAATAGGCGTTGAGCGTCGAAGTGCTCGCTCAGCGACTCATGCAAGAGCCATGGCCCGAAGGTCCGCCACAGTAGGGAGATCCGGAGACTGCGCACAGGTCCGTTGGACGCTCGCCATGCAGAAGGTCGAGGGTTCGAGTCTCTTCTAGCCGCTCTAAGAACTCCGGGTAATCGGGAAGTTTTTGTTGGGCCAGCCCAGGCCGGAGGCGATTTTCGAAACTGGGCATCAGCTTTGGGCATCGAATGGCTTCCTTCGCGTTAGTCAGCGATCGGTTCGGCGCAGGGCGACATGAGACGATTGATCCATGCCGTCGTTGGGTGATCCGAGGCCATGGAACTCAAGCGCCAGCTCTTGACCGCCGAGATGCTCGAGCCAGGCACCGGCGAGGTGATTAGCACACCGATCGACGTGCGGATGGATCCGCTCACCGGCCACAGCTCTCGCATCCTTCCTGAGCGTGGGCTGATGCCGCCCAACGAGTTGGACCTCGCGGCGTTCGCGCGCCAGAACCAGGTCCGGTGTCCCTTCTGCCCTGAGCGGATCGAATCCCTGACACCGAAGCTGCCGTCGGCGATTCACCCCGATGGCCGCATCGTTCACGGCGAAGCCGTGCTGTTTCCCAACCTTCACGCCTATTCCTCGCACAGCTGCGTCTCCGTCTACGCCCCGCGGCTTCACTACCTCCCGCTCGAGGACATGACCGAGCGGCTCGTCGCCGACAACCTCTTCACCCAGGTCGCATACGCGCAGGCTGTGATGGGGACCGATCCGAGCTCGCTGTGGACCTCGATCAACGCCAACCACATGCTGCCCTCGGGCAGCTCGCTGTTCCATCCGCACCTGCAGGGGATCGTCGATTCCCAACCGACGACGTTTCAGAGGATGCTCGCGGAGCTGCCGGCTGCGCGATTTGACGACTACCTCGAGACCGAGCGCCGTTGCGGCGAGCGCCATCTTGGCAAGACCGGTCGGGTCGAATGGCTGGTCAGCTTCGCCCCGATCGCACCTGCGGAGATCCGGGCATTTTTCGACGGTGTGTCATCCACGGTGGAGCTGGACGAGTCCCTGATCGAAGAGCTAGCTCACGGTTTGGTCCTTGCGCTCGGCGCATACGCCGAGATGGGCTTCGAGAGCTTCAACCTGGGGATCTATGGGGCTCCACCCGACAGGGAGGGCTACCCCATGAATCTACGGATCGCGTGCCGGTCCAACCTGAAGCCGTTCTACCGCTCAGACTCGACGTTCCTCGAGCGTCTGCACTGGGAGGGAGCCATCGACCTCCCGCCGGAGACTGTCGCCGAGCGGATTGGCGACCGGTTTCGAAGCTGACCGCTGCTAACTGCCGCCTCGCAGCGCGGCAGCAGCGGCTGCGATGTCGGCCTCGTCGATTGAGGAATCGGGCCGCGGCGGTGGGGGCACGTTCTTACCGTCGGTCGGGATGACGTGGACATGGAAATGCATCACAACCTGGCCAGCCGCCTGGCCGCAAGAGTTCCAAAGCCATACCCCGTCAGCCCCGAGCGTGTCCTTCATCCGTGTCGCGATGCGTTTTGCTGTGGCGAAGGTGCAGGCGAGGTCCCGCGGCTCGATCTCCAGCAGGTTCTCGTAATGCCGGCGAGGCACGACCAGCGTGTGGCCGGGCTGCCAGGGGTTGATGTCCATGAACGCGACGGTGTCGGCGTCCTCGTCGACGATCGTCGCCGGCGCGTCGCCCGCCGCGATGGCGCAGAAGATGCAGTCCGCCATGTGCTGGGGAGGCTATCGCTCCGAAGGCTCTCGTTCGCGCTAGTTTTCTGTGGAGCGATGATGCTCGCTCCAGCATTGCGACGAGCTGATGCCCGGAAGCGGTAGCCGACGAGCGACGGCTTGGACGGAGGGGCGAATCCGCCGCGAGCTGCGCCCGTTCTTGAAAGGGCGCCGAGAATGGCTGACCTACCGCGAGTTTCAGCGGGCTGGCTCGAAAGCGCTGCGGGACAACGTCACGCGCCACGGGGCCGCACGTCGCTGGGCCGCGGACGTCGGCTTGCCCTATGTCGAGCATCGGCCCGGGTACACGCCGATCTGGACCGAAGAGCACATCCGCGAGCAGCTGGCCGACTACCTGGCCGGTCGCGAGGTTTGGCCTTCGCGCTAACAGTTCGAGCGAGATCGCTACAAGCTCCTCCGTGATGCGATCAACCGCACTGGCGGTCCGGATAGGTGGGCGGCGGAGTTCGGATTGCGCCGCCCGAACCGCTGTCCGGGATCCGGCGCGGCTGGACGCCGGAGGCGATCGAGGCGGAGCTCAGGAAGCTGATCGGCGACCGCACCACGTGGCCCGCTCGACGCGACTTTTACGCCGCGGGGCTGGCCTAGCTGCTCTCCGCGATCTACGTGCGAGGGTCCGGAGAACTGGGCCGGGCAGATGGGTGTCACGCTGCCTCCCCGCGCCTCCCGGCGCCGGGAGGCCTTCTGGAGCGAGGAGCGCATCGGCGGACTCATCTATGGCCCGCTGGTGGCGAGGTTCGCTCCCGAGGCCAAGGGCCACGGCGTGCCGGAGGTGATGCTGGCGGTCAACCGCCTCGGGGGCCGAATCCGCTCCCAGGTCCCGGTCGTCAATCGCTCGCTTCGGCGCTGTGCATCGGCTCCGGCGGCTCGGTCGGCCGCGAAGGGCCGATCGTTCAAATCGGCTCTGCCCTAGGGTCGATATTGGGCCAGATGGTCCGCGTGTCCGAGTCGCAGCCGGCTGCTGGTCGCTTGCGGCGCTGCGGGCGGGATCTCGGCCGTTCAACGCCCCCATCGCGGGAGTCTTCTTCGCCCTCGAGCTGATCCTGCGCAACCTCGAGACCCGGTCGTTCGGGCTAGTCGTTGTTGAGCTCGGTCACCGCCGACGCGATCGGCCGCGCCTTCTTCGGCAATCACGCGTTCCTATCGCTACCCACGTTCAGGTTCACTTCGCCGCTGGAGCTAGTCCTGTACGCCGGCCTGGGCCTACTGGCCACTGGCGTTGGCGTGGCGTTCGTGCGGGTGCTGTACCGCGGCGAGGACCTCGCCGACCGCCTGTGGCAGGGACCAGACTGGCTGCGCCCAGCCGCGGGCGGCATCCTGCTAGGGCTGCTGCTGCTCGCGGTCCCGCAGATGTACGGCGTCGGCTACCCGGTGCTGCAGCACGCCGTCGCCGGCCACTACGTGATGATCCTGGCGCTGGTCGGGCTGCTGGCGGCGAAGATCCTGGCAACCAGCCTGACCATGTGGATCGGCGGGTCCGGCGGAGTGTTCGCGCCGTCGCTGTTCTTGGGCGCCATGCTTGGCAATGCCTACGGCACGATCGTTCACCGCCTGCTGCCGCACCTGGCGTCGGCCGCCGGCGCCTACGGGCTGGTCGGAATGGGCGCCGTATTCGCCTCCGCGGCGCGCGCCCCGATCACAGCAGTGATCATCGTGTTCGAGCTCACCGGCGATTACAACGTGATCCTGCCCCTGATGTTCGCGATCGTCGTCGCGACCGCGCTCAGCAACCTCCTCACCCGCGACACGATCTACACCCTGAAACTCCGCCGCCGAGGGATCGACGTCGAAGCGCCCACAACTGCAAGCGCGATGCTTGAGGGCCGGGTCGTTGAAGCGATGGGCAGACCGCCTCGACCGTTGAGGGTGGAGCAGCCCCTGGCGGAGATCATCGCCCGCTTCGCAAGCGAGCGCCTGGACTCACTCCCGGTCACCAGCGAGGACAGCACGTTGCTCGGGACCCTGGCAGCCGTCGACCTCGAGCAAACCGTCGGGCGCGATCTCGACGTGCACCGCGAGGCCGGCGATCTGATGCGGGAGGCACTGACCTTGCGCCCCGACGAGTCGCTCGAGGACGCCGTCGGCGTGTTGGCCGCAAGCGACAAGGAAGGAATTCCGGTGATCGACGACGATGATCGAGATCGGCTGGATGACGCACCGCCGGCTGCTGCGCGCCTACCGCAACCAGACGTCGCGGCCCGGCCAGACCACAGCCGGACACAACGGCAGGAGCTCGGAACGGCACTTGAACCATGCAGCCCGATGACGGAACCATCGCCGTCGAGCCCGCGGTCGCGATCGTGGTTCTCGTACTCGTTCCTAACGCTGTTGAACGGTTGTCCGCGGCGACAGCTGGGTGCGAGGATGGGGCATGGAGCGGGAGCGGATCGGCAGTGTCTCGATCTCGCCGACGGTGACTGTCAGGCGCGTCGGGTTTGGCGGCGCTTGGCTAACCGGACCAGGCACGTACGGGACGCCGCCGGATGTCGATGTCGCCCGCGGCATTGTCCGCCGCGCCGTCGAGAGCGGAGTCCAGTTGATCGACACCGCCGATTCCTACGGCCCGGAGACGGGGAGCGAGCTGCTGACCGCGGACGCGCTGTACCCCTATCCGGATGACGTGGTCATCTCCACCAAGGCTGGGCGCCTAGCGCTGGGCACCAACAAATGGCAGCCCGACGGCCGCCCGGAACATCTAACCGTGGCGTGTGAAGGCAGTCTGCGCCGTTTGCGCCTCGAAGCGATCGAGCTCTACCAGCTCAACCAGATCGACCCTGACGTACCCGTGGAAGAGTCGCTGGGCGCGCTGGTCGAGCTGCGGGAAGCGGGGAAGATCTGCAACGTCGGGCTGTGCAATGTGACTGTGGCAGAGCTGCGACGGTGCCAGGCCGTCACGCCGATCGCGTCGGTTCAGGATCGCTACGACTTCGTTCACCACGACAACGACGCCGTCATCGACGCCTGCGCAAACGACCGCATCGCCTTCTTGCCGTGGGGTCCGCCGGCCAACGATCTCGCCGCCCGGCCCGGCTCGCCGCTGGCCCGGGTAGCCTCCGAGCAGGCGGCGCGGCCTGCCCAGATCGCGCTGGCGTGGCTGCTCGCCCGTTCGCCGAACGTCGTGGCGCTCCCGGGAACCACCGATCGAGACTGGTTCGAAGAAGACCTCGCCGCGCTCGACCTCGAGCTCACCGCCGCACAGGTCGAACAACTAACCGCCGGACGGTAGAACCGTCTCGCGCGAACCGGTCAGGGCACAGCCCGATCGAGGATCCCGAAACGAGGGGGCCGCAGGGCGAACCCACCGAGCCCAGTCTGTGCCGGTCAAAGAGCGGTCGTCCTTCGGCTAGTTATTGCCATCGCTGCCCAACGCTTCCAGACCTTCTTTCATCACGAGCGGCACGACGGCGAGTGCCGCGACAGGATCGGCCCACCACCAGCCGAATACGGCATTAAGCACCAGCCCTAAGAGCACGGTCGCCGACAGATAGGCGCAGAACAGCGATTCGGCGGCGTCAGCCATAAGCATCTGACTTTCCGAGGACGATCCCGGTACGCCGCTTCAGGACCCCCAGCAAAGGCATGACGACGAGAGCGGCGGCAGACACCGCTATTCCCGCCACACTGCTATCTGGCTTGTTCGCGGCGATCAACATCTAGGCCGAGTCGGCAACGATGTACGCCGCGAGCAGGAAGAAGGTCAGGCGGATCACCCGTAGCCCCTGCTCCTCACTCCTATCAGTGTGACCGGCCTGCTCCGCGCGGAATGTCTGTAACACCACGAGCGCCGCTACCAACTCGATCACAGAGTCGATTCCGAAGGCCATCAACGCGACGCTTCCCGGAGCGATCCCCGCGGCGACCGCGACTGTCATCTCGATCGTCATCCACGACAGCGTGAAGACCTCCAGCGCGATCCCGCGACGGACGAGGCCGGGTCGCGAGGGACTCTGTGCGCTCAAGGCCACGGCCGAGAGGCTGACACATCGGCTCCAGTCCGCCTGCAAGCAGACCAATGGGTTGATCGGTGCCTGTCGGGTAGACGGGTGTCGTCCCGGGGCGGTTAATAGGAAGGGCGGCCCCGCGGTACGCGGGGCCGCCCGGTGCAGGCGATCGTTTGCTCCTGTCGCCTGCTCTTGGGGCTGCTGCTCAGTGAGCGCTGACCGGCTCGCGCTGATACCGGTCCTGGCCGTTGGTTGCGGCGGCGGGAGTGCGCGGCCGCCGGTGGACCGCCGGCTCTTCCTGGAGCCTCGGGCGAACCGGGAAGAGGATCGCCCGGGAGACGGGTCATGGGGCTTTGAGCAGGGGCACTACGACGTCTCGATGAAGTCCGGAGACCTGGCGCTGCTGCCCGCCGTGCGTAAGGCCGAGCACGACACCATCGTCATCGCCAACGGCTTCTCCTGCAAAACGCAGATCCAACAGTCCGACGCCGGGCGCAACGCGCTCCATGTCGCCCAAGTCATGAAAATGGCACGCGAGCACGGGCCGCAGGGCTACCGCGGCGGAGCCCCCGAGGAGCCCTACTACGAGATCAGGCCGCGGGCTTCGGTGATACAGCGCGCGGCCAGGCTCGGCGGCGCGGGAGCGATGGCCGCGGGAGGACTCTTGATACTGCGCGCCTTGCTCAGAGCGCGACGCTGAGGGGCCTAGCCAGTGCCCGGTGTCGTCAAAGCCCCTCCCGAGGGCAAGCGCTCCGCACGACATAGTTCTGACTCCGCGGGGGCACGGGCCCTCAGCGGCGAGGAGAAAGCTCGGCTGGGTCTCCTTGCGCTGCCGACCCTCGCGCTCGCGCTCGCGATCACGATCGTCTCAACCTACCTCTCGGAAGTAACCCGCCGCTACACGCAGCAGACGACGGTGATCGGCGCGATCATCGGCGGAGAGGGTGTCATGGCGCTGTGGGTCCCACTGATCGCCGGCGCCTGGTCGGACAAGCTGCGGACCCCGATCGGCGGCCGGCTGCCATTCGTGTTGGCCGGGGCGATCCCGGCCGCCGTTGCGCTGGCGCTGATCGGGTTCATGCGATCGCTCGGGCTGGTCGCGCTCGTCGCCTGCGTGTTCTTCGGCTTCTACTTTGTCGCCTATGAGCCATACCGGGCGATGTATCCCGACCTGCTCGACGAGGCGGAAGTCGCGGGCCGCGCACAGAGCACACAGGCACTCGCACGCGGAACCGGCACGGGGCTGGCGCTGCTCGGCGGCGGCCTGCTGCTGAGCGTGGCGCGTCCGCTGCCCTTCGCGATCGCGGCGATCATCCTGCTGGCTGCAGTCGGCGCCTTCGTGGCCCTTATCCGGGGCCGAGGAATCCCCGACCAGGAGCAGGACGCCAGCGAGGGTGCGCTGCAGCTGGCCCGCCGACTGCCTGAGTTGATCAGAAAGCATCCGGGGTTACGCCCCTACCTGATCGCCAACGCGCTCTGGGAGATGGCCCTGTCGGCGCTGAAGGCGTTCGTGATCCTGTACCTGACGATCGGGCTGCGCTATCAGCTCACCACCGCCTCGCTGATCATCGGCGGCGTTGCGCTCGTGATCCTCGCCGGCGCGGGAGTCTCCGGCAAGGCTGGCGACCGCTTCGGCCGCATCCGGGTCGTGAAGTTCGCCTTGTGGGCCTACGGGATCGGATATCTGATTCCCGCCTTCACCACCAGTCGGGTGCTGATCGTCGCCGCAATCCCGCTCATTGCGCTCGGTGGGGGGGCGGTGATGACGATGGCCTACGCGATCCTTATGCCCCTGATGCCAGAGGATCAGCACGGTCTGCTGACCGGCTTTTATAGCCTCTCCCGCGGCCTGGGGATCATCGTGGGGCCGATCCTCGCCGGCGCGGTGATCTCGCTCACCTCCGCCGGGCCATTCCGCGCCACGCATGGGTTTCAGGCGATGTGGCTCGTATGTGCGACAGCCGCGCTGACCAGCCTGCTGTTCGTCCGCAGGCTGCAGAGTGCCGAGGAAGATCGGCGCCGACTGAAGCGGCACTGACGCCATCGGGGCTCGTTCCCGGCATGGCGCAGTGGCGCCGCCGGGCGGGTTGGACGGCCACAGGCTGGACCGGAACGCGCCCGGCACCGGTCACGGGTGAGTCAGCTCCATGACCAGTGATGACCAGGAGAAGTCCCGAGCGCCCATCCCGCGTCCGGTGTAGGGGTCGTAGTACTCCCGCAGCCCGGCGGCCTCCACCGCCCTGCGGAGGCGGCCAGCCAGCTCCTCGGCGGCCTCCCCATAACCGAGCCGGACCAGTCCAAGCCACAAGAGCCATGCTGCGTTGATCCATGTGGGGCCGCGCCAATAGCGGCGCAGGAACAGGAATCGATCGCTGCGCGAGAAGCGTGCGTCCTCTGCCGACACCGACGGCGGAGGCACCGGCAGCCAGAAGCGTCTGGGGTCAAGGAGGTGCTGCTCAACCAGGCGCCGGCCGATGCCTTCCGGAAGGTCGGGCAGCGCGAGCGGTGACAGCGCCGCCCAGGTGACCGCCTGGCCTGGAGCGGTCGTCTCCCCCGAGCCCCTCCGCACCACTTGATGAAACAGGCCGCGGCGCTCGTCATAGAGACGGTCGACCAGCGCGGGCGTATCGACGGACGCCCCAGCGCGAGGCGAGACAGTCCATGCATAACGTTGGTGGCCGTGCCGCAGACGACCGGTCCGCCGGCGGCTTCGATCCGCCGGATGTCGAACCCGAGCCGACGGTTTCGACGCACCAGGAGCGGAAAGCCCGGCAGCCCGTCGGCGTGCCAGCCGAACGCCGAGTCGAACTTCGGCGAGGCGTCGAGCCCCGATTCGTCAGGCTGCACGATCCACAGCAGGCCGTCGCCGTCGATCGCGCGCTCGCGCTCCACCCAGTCATGATGACGGGCGATCTTCGGCACCTCCGCGGCATCGCCGACCGCGAGCCGCCAAGCCCAGGCCAACAGCGGCGGCTGGATCGTGCTGGTCATGAAGTCATCGCGGGATCTGAGGTTGTAGAAGAGCGATCGCAAACGATCCACCGGCCGACCCCAGAAGATCGTGTGGCCGATGAACCCGTCGTCTCCAGACCGCGTTGAGGAGATCTCCAGCTCGCGGCGCGCGCGCCGAGGGTCAAGCCGCCGCCAAGCGATCGCAGTGAAGCAGGAGTCCCAGTACCACTGCCATGGGTACCGTCGGGGGCTCGGGGCCGTGTAGGCATAGGGGGTTCCCTGCCGTGAGCCTTCACGCCAGTTGGCCTCGAGCACGGCGTGACACATGTGCTCCAGCCGCTGGTGTCCGGCGGCGGCCGGGGGTGTGCCGCTCGAGCCGGGTCGTGGTCGACGACCCGTCCCCGCGGTGGGGCGCCGGAAGCGAGCACCCGTAGAGGCTTCCCGTTCGATCGCTGCCGGACACGCCGGTCCTCTCGCCGGGACGTCTCTCTAGCTGGAGCGCTGTCGGTCGCCGCTGGGACACCAGGAGAAGCGACGCCCGCCGGACGAGCGAGGCCGAACCGACAGGCCGACCCGGCGCCATAGCTCGGCGCTGAAACGCCGGCTCCCCCTTATCGGCGCCGTGACCCTGCCTGATGCGTTCCCACCTGTGCGACCAGGCTTTCGCGGAGATTGCCAGGTCTCGAGCCTCCAGCCGCTCGACTCGTCGGTCGAACGCTACGCGACGGCTTCAGTGTCTTTTGCGCCACGTTTCCTCCGGCGAGGAAGCCGTCGATCCGAGAATACCTGGGCAGCGTGGCGCCGGACGCGTCTTCACCGGCGTATGACCGCGTGCTCGAGCGTCGTCGAGCGGTCGCGCTGGCTCGCCACTTTCCGCGAGGCCGAAGGCCTCTCAATCACGCAAATCGCCGGTCGGCTTGGTCGCTCGCCCGCGACGATCAAGGCCTACTTCTACGACCCCACAGGGGAGAAGGCGCGGACGGTCAAGGCTCACTTCGTCGCGTGTGCCGCGGCTGCGGCGCTTACACCAGTCGCGCGAGGGCAAGGGCGCCGCCTTCGCGTACTGCACGGTCTGTCATCCCGGCGCGATCGAAGCGCTGCCGCCGTCAGCGCGATCGGCCCCAGCGATCAGATCGATCACGCAGATTGGGGCAGACCCGGATTGCGGGCCATCAGGAGCGGGCGCGGGTGGCTACGATCCCGGCCAGCCCAGTCGCGGCGAAGCCGGCCAAGATCTCTCGGCGGTGCAGCGAGAGCCAGGTCACCGGGTCCTTGGCGTAGGCCTTGTTATCAAATGGGCCGTGGGCGCCCTGGTCGGTGTCTTCATCGGTGGTTGATCGACGTTGGAGCCGAGGCGCGGCAGATCCTTGTCGGTCTGCTGTCCACTTACGCCGGTCCGGGCCAGGTAGAAGTCCCCGAGCTTGGGCGCCAAGCGCTCCCCGAGGATGGTGTAGGCGGTGGATATCCCGATCCACATGTTGCGCCGCGGATGTTCGGCCAGGAAGACGATCCCTTTGGCGGGCAGCTCGGGTTGAAAGATCGGGGCCACCGGCATCGGGTGCTTGGGCATCTTGTTGAGGTTCCAGTTGAACTGGGGAGTGTTGAGGCCGGGGAGCTGGATCATGCAGACCTTGACCTTGCTCTTTTCGTGCATGAGTTCGGTGATCAGCGACTCGGTAAAGCCCTTGACGGCGTGCTTGGCGCCGCAGTACGCGGACTGCAACGGGATCGAGCGAAAGGACATGGCTGAGCACACGTTGACGATCACGCCCCGGTTGCGTGGGCGCATCCGCTCCAGCGCGGCGCGAGTCCCGTTACCTGGCCCATGTAGGTGATGTCGGTCATCGTGCGGTACTCCTCAGGGGTCGTGTCCCAGAAGAACGCCAGCGAACCGACGAACGCGACGTTCACCCAGACGTCGATCTCGCCGAGCTCCTGCTCGACTCGTTCGGCAGCCGATTGCACGGCATCGTTGTCGGCGACATTGGTGGGGATGCCCACCGCTTTACCGCCCCTCGCCTGCACGTCCTTGACCGCGCCATTGAGGCCCGCTGCACCGCGGGCCAAGATCGCGACGTCATAGCCGTGCCTTGCGAATTCGCGCACGGTGGCCCGCCCCACGCCGGCGGTGCCGCCGGTGACCACCGCCACTTTGCGTCCAGTTGGTCCTGCCATCTTCGATCACGCTCCTTGGGTCGCGAGCTCGAGGTCGCCCGGTCTTAGAGATCCAGCGATAGCGATCCAACGAGTCGGGCAAGCCCTACCCGGAGGCCGGCGGGCGAAACGCCTCAAGCCGAGTCTCGGTGGCCCGCACAGCGGTTTTGTAACCCGACGGACCGGAACTTTCGTTTGACGCGCCTGGACTTCAAAGTTCGGGGGTAGGCGTCGGTGGTGACTGTGGCTCGGGTGGATGGCTTTGTTCCGCTTGGTGCCTACGCGCTCCTCGGCGACCTGCGGGCGGCCGCGCTGGTGGCCGAGGACGGGGCGATCGACTGGCTCGCCTTGCCGACCATGACTGCAGCACCGGTGTGCGCGGCCCTGCTCGATCCCGGCCGGGGCGGCTCGATCACGCTGGCCCCCACGATCCCGTTCGAGGCCAGTCGGCGCTACCTACCAGGCACGATGGTGCTCGAGACAACGTTCACTACCGCAAGCGGAACCGCCCGCATGACTGACGCCCTTACCTTCGGAGCGTTCGGGAGTCTGGCTTGGACCGAGCTGGCGCGCGTCGTCGAGGTTGACGACGGCGAGGTGCCGCTGGCCTGGACGGTGCATCCCGGTCACTGCCTGTCCTCAGGCACACGACCCTGGGCTCACATGCGGGAGCAGACGCCGATGCTGTTGGTCGGCGCCTATCAGCTGGCCGTGGTCGCCGAGGGACTCGGAGAGCCGACGCTCGAGGGCGATCGGATCGCCGGTCAGGCGGTGATCCGAGGCGGACAGCCCCGGCTGCTTGCCGTGCTCGGCTCCGAGAGCGAGCCCCTGCAGGTGCCCGACGCGGCCGGGATTCGCGAGCGCGTGGGCCGAACCGCTCGAGTCCTGGCAGCACTGGTCTAGCTTGGTGGCATATCAGGGTCGATGGCGGGACCTGGTGGTTCGCAGCGCGCTGGCGCTCAAGGCCCTGACGCTTGAAGTCGACCGGCGGGATCGCGGGGGCAGCGACCACCTCCCTGCCGGAGCAGCTTGGCGGTAAGCGCAACTTCGACTATCGCTTTGCCTGGATCAGGGATGCATCGTTCGCGCTTGACGCGATGAGCCGCCTGGGTCTCTCGGAGGAGCTGCACGCCGGCGTGTCGTGGCTACTGGATGCTGTGGCCCAGGAATCGCCGTCGCTGCGAGTCTTTTACGACCTGCAAGGTAAACCGGTCTCAGCCGAGATGACCGAGGTGCAAGACGTACCCGGCTACCGAGGCTCGCTGCCCGTGCATGTCGGCAACGGCGCGGCTAGCCAGAGTCAGCTTGGCGCGTACGGCGATTTGCTCGACGCTGTCTGCTGCTACGCCGAGCGTGGCGGAAAGTTGTCCGCCGCGGATGGGGCGATGCTCGGTGAGATGGTCGATCACCTGTGCGATATCTGGCAGTCGGCGGACGCCGGGCTTTGGGAGCTCGGCTCCCCGGAGCACTACACGAGCTCCAAGCTCGGCTGCTGGGTGGCGATGGACCGCGCCGTGCGTCTGGCCGAGGCCGGTCAGATGATCAGCCCCCACGTCGGGCGCTGGCGTGCCGAACGCGAGCAGATCCGCGAGTACATCGACGGACGCTGCTGGTCGAAGGTCAAGCAGGCCTACGCCTTCTACGCGGACACCGACGAGCTCGATGCCGCCGTCTTGCTGATGGCCCGGACCGGCTTCTGCGAGCCGCGGGACACCCGCCTCAGCACGACGATCGACGCGATCGTGGCCGAGCTCGCCGCCGAAGGGTCGCTCCTGTACCGCTACAGCGGCCAGCAGGATAAGGAAGGGGCGTTCCTCGCCTGCTCATGCTGGCTGGTGGAAGCACTCGTCCATGCCGGACGCATACAGGAAGCCGACCAGCGGTTCACCGAATTCGTCGAGCACGCCAACGACCTCGGACTGCTCACCGAGGAGATCGACCCCCAGAGCGGCGAACTACTTGGCAATATGCCCCAGGCGCTCACCCACCTAGCAGTGATCGGCGCCGCCACGACCCTGAACTCGGCGCTTGAGGACGACCAGCGCGGCAGTGCAAGTCCCCAACACCGCCCGGGCCCTCTGCCTAGCTCTGGCCCACAGCGCTGAATCCACGAGGACTCCGTTGGGGATAACGGGGAGCGCCCACAGCGCTCGTGGGCGCCCGCGTAGGAACGCGCTCCCGGACGGCGGTGTCCAATTCCCGTCGAGGGCCCGCGACCGGCGAGCGCGCGCTTTTCGGGCGAGCGTCTACCACTGGAGCCGCGGAAGGGTTGCGCGGTGATTGCGCTGACGAATGTTCGGCCAGCCACGTCGATCGATCTCTGCCCGAGCCACCCGCGGGCGATGAGCACGTCCGTGAAAGCAGACGGCGGGGCCGAGGTACTTAGCGCTCGGCCGCGGACCACGTCGCCAGGACGCAGCTGACCACCGCGCTGATCAGCGCCGCCCGGCGCAGACGATGGCTTACCGCCGCGACGGCGAACATACTCGCGGCGTGCAGACTGTCGACCCCGATCATCAGGCGAGGCGGCCTCATCTCGGGCCGCGTCGCCAGCACGACCGCCTCGATGAGGTGGCGCGCCGCGAGCAGCCGCGCCCCCGACTTCAGCAGCGGATCCGGGCTTGAGGCTCGTCGTAATGCGCCGGGTCTAGCCACGGCTAGCAGCTCCACGGCCCACAGGAGCCGCGCTCCCGTCAGAGCCCGTCTGCGGTCGAGATGTGACATTTTGGCGCCGCCGGCTATTGGCCACACGCTACGCCGAGATGCGGGCGAACGAGGTTCTTGCGCGCGGGCGACGCCGGGGATTATTGAGCGCTTTTCGAAGGCCGGACTCCACCCGACCAGAGCCGACAGGGTCAGGTTGTGTCAAGCCCTTCTCCGGGATGGCTCGCCGAAGTCGTCTTGCTTGTTGCCTGGTCTGACATCCGAGAGGCGTTATACCCCGCCGCGACGCCCCGCGGTCGATCGGCCGGAGGTGTCCGAGCACGAACAATCATGCTGACCCGGCGTTCACGCCTGGTCGGTTGATCCGCCATCGGTGATCTGAAAGCTTTGAATCCAACATCCGCTTCCCCCCGCGGCGCCTCGGATCGCACACGGCGCAGCTACGAGATTTGTTTTCGCTCTGACCACACTCGGTGGGGCGCGTACACCGCTCCGGGTAGTAGGGCAGCGTGAAAGGAGTTCACGCGACCCAATCTGCGGCGCGACAGCACTCCTTGGGTGCGTCGGCCGCCGCGGGCATCGTCGAGGCGGGCGCGCACCAGCTGGAGGAACCACCGGCGATCGGGTTCCCATCTTTCGCACCGGCCGACAGGCCACCCGGCGGTGCGCTCGGCCAACAGGATCCCGCGACGCTTGAGCCCACTGAAACTCCGATCTCTCCTACCTGTGTCGTCTGGTGAGCTCGGCTCGCGTGTCCGACCCTCTTTTACGGCGTCGAGCCTTGCGGCGGGCCTTTGCGACCATGGTGTCCTCCAGCGCGGCGCCGTACGGATACACGATCACCGTGTGGAGTTCGGGCGCCCTGCTGATGCACTATCGCCATGCGCCAAGCGTGTGGGAGGTGTTCCTGTTCGTGGCCGGCGCGGTGGCCGCGTTCGCCTGTCTGTGGTTGGTCGGACGCGGGGCGATCGAGGGTGCGCAGCCCTTCTCCCAGGGATCGGCGCGAGTTCTCGCTGGCGCACTGGACATCTTTGCGGTTGGGCTCGCAGTCGGGGCAGCGACGCTAATCGCCATGATTCCAGCCTGGATCGCGTGGCCGATGGCCTCATTCGTGGCGACGACGCTGTATCTAGTCACGGCCAGCGTTCAACTCGCCGCCGCACAGCGGCGGGAGCGGGATCGGTAGGCCGAACTCGCTCGGCTTGAAGCTCCGCCTAACTGATCCGGGTGGTCGGAATTGGGCTCCTCCGGATTCGGGGATGGCGATGGCGGTGGCGTCGAGGGTCCGCGCGGGGGGCGGCCTACGAGGTTGTCTCCGAGCGAGCGATGATCTCCCGAGTAGTCCAATCTAGGAGACGGGCTCATCCCGGCATTGAACGGCTCAAGCCTGCTCTAGCGCCGGTCCTCCTGCTGGCGCCGCGGCCGGGTCAAGACAGGGATGCCTGCGAGTGCCGCTGCCGCGCACACGCATGACCTGGTAGCCGTGCGTGGCGCCGAATGGCCCGTGCGCGGTCAGTTGGACCACGAGCCCGGCGAGGCTCCGTCCGCTGACGATCCCCAGGCCGCGAAAGAGGCTGTAGAAGCCCGAGCACGCGGTCCTCGTCCTCCGGCATCAGCGGCATCAGGACTGCGCATGACATCGTCATCAGCGCACCGCCACCGAGTGCGGCGAACGGGATCGCGGCGACGAGCGCGCCGCGGTTGGTGGTGAAGGCCGGTATCAGATAGCCGACACCGTAGAAGCCCAGTGCGATCGTTACGACCCGCAGGTGCCCGAAGCGGTCCCCGAGCTTGCCCACCGCGCCGGCGCCGAGGAGGATCACGAGCGCGACGCTGCCGATGATCAGCGCCGAGAGGCGCAGCGAGTAGCCCAGCCCTAGCGTCAGATAGAGGATCACGAAGCGCGTCGGCGAGCGCGCCGAACGAAGCTGGCGCGGCAGCGATCATCAACCACCGCAGCACCCATGGTTGCTCGTGCGACGCGGCTTCCTGTGCATGCGATGACAAACGACAGGATCCACACCCGATGGGTGACGCGAAGCCCTTGCGGGTAGCCGCCTAGCGGTGATCCGGGATCGGCGAAGAGGCACGCGGGCCTCTCGAGAAGGCGTGATCGCGATCTTGGACGCCGACCCCGACCTCGGCGAGGATCTGAGCGACGAACAGCTCGGGATCGCGCGCCGACAGGCGCTGGCGGAGGTGATCGGCTATCCCCGCGGACCGTGGCCGGTCGCCCCAGATGACTTCGACCGCGCGGGCAACCTCGGGCTCCTATTGATCGACGGTCTGCTAGCGCGAGAGGTAACTGTTGGCACGTACACGTGCGCGGAGCTGCTGGGGCCGGGGGACATCGTCCAGCCCTGGCTTAGGATCGGGCCTGAGCAGTCAGTGGCCACAGAGGTGGACTGGGATGCGGTCGAGCCGATCAAGGCCGCGGTGTTGGGAAGAGAATTCACAAGGCGCGTCGCTCCGTGGCCCGAGATTCCGGCGGCTATCTCGCGGCGCCTGATGCAGCGCACGCACTGGCTCGGGTTTCACCTCGCGGTCTGCGGGCTTCGGCGAGTGGACGACCGGCTCTTGCTGGTGCTGTGGCATTTCGCGGATCGTTGGGGGAGGATGACGCCCGAGGGCGTACGCCTGGACGTCCGGCTGACCCACGAGGTCCTCGCCGCAGTGACGGGCGCCCGTCGCCCATCGGTCAGCACGGCGCTCAAGCGGCTTATCGACGGAGGACGCCTACAGTCGCTGCCGCGCTCCCGTTGGCTGTTGTTCGGGCGTCCGCCCCCCGAGCTGCGGAGGGTGCACGAGGCCCGGCGACTGTCCGGTCGAAAACCCGATTGAGGTCGAGGCCGAGCGCACCCGTGCGCATCACCCGCGAGTGAAGATCAGATCGTGCCCGCCGGCTCGGCGGGCGGCACATAGGGCTTGATGTTTCCGCGCAGGCGCGCCCCTTCGTGTCCCGGCGGCGATCCGCCAGTGGTCGTCGTGGCCATGTCGACCCGATGATTTTCCTCAAGCCGTCTGGCAGTTCAAACAGCCGCTCGTCCAGGCGCGAACTTGACGCCGGACGCGGGGTTAGCCGCGACGTTGCTCACCGGCGTCGGCGGTGCCCGTGATCAGCCAGTAGCTGGCGGCGGGCCTGTTCCATGAAATCGATCCCTCGCTCGTGCCGGTGATCCTCGGTGGCGGCGCCCGGCTGTTCGAGGGACTCGAGCACGGTTCCCTCGGGCTCAAGCAGATTCGGGGCCTTCGACGCGCCCGGCGTCACACACATCAAGTACGAAGCGGCTGAACCCGCTGTCGGCGATGCCTGCCATCGACGGCTGTGCCTCACGCCTGCTTTCGCCAACACCGATGACACGGAGGGCGAAGGCCGGACGCCCGGAATCAACGGAGGCTGTCGCATAAAGGGGGTCTGTCCGCGGCGCTGGAGATCATTTCGGGATGTCGCAGAACTTCATTGAAGGTGCTCGTGGGCAGGGGTTTTTGTTGCCGCCGGATGTGCGGGAGTGGTTGCCGGCCGATCATCTGGCGTGGTTTGTGATCGACGCGGTGAAGGAGATGGACCTGGCCGCGTTCTATGCCGCGTATTGGGCTGATGGGCACGGTCGGGCGGCGTATGACCCGTCGCTGGTGGTGACGTTGATCTTGTATGCGTTCGCGACGAGGGTGCGCTCGTCACGGGCGATCGAGTGTCACTGCCGCCAGGATGTGGCCTACCGGGTGATCACGGGCAACTTGGTGCCTGATCACGCGACGATCGCCCGGTTCGTATGCCGTCATGAGCGGGCGCTGGCGGAGTTGTTCGGCGAGGTGTTGAAGCTGTGCGATGAGGCGGGCTTGGTCAATGCCCGGGTGGTCGCGATCGACGGCACTCGCATGGCCGGGAACGCCAGCCAGGAGGTTGATGTCACCTTTGAGGAGGTCGCGCGGGAGATCCTGGCCGAGGCAAAGGCGATCGACGCCGCCGAGGATGAGCAGTACGGAGATGCCCGTGGTGATGGGTTGCCCGAGCAGCTGCAGACGGTCGAGGGACGCCGCGCGTTCTTCCGGGACGCGAAACGACGGCTCGCGCGCCGTAATGGCGAGGGTGGGCTGAGCGATCCTCAGCCCACCGCCGAGCCCGAGCCAGATAAGGATTCGCAGGCGCGGTATGCATTCGACGCCGAGCGGATCGTCGCGCGCACCCAGGGCCGGGAGGGATGGGTCCGCGAGGCGCGCCGTCAACTGGAGCAGGACCGCTGGGAGGATTCCGATGCGATCGCGCGATCGCGCGCGCATCGGCTGGTGATGGCGGCCGAGCGCTTGGAGGCCGATCATGACGCCGAGCGAGCGGGGAACGCCGCTTATGACGAGTTCCGTGCGACGGGCCGCGATAGCTGGGGGCGGCGCCTGGGTCGTCCACCGAACCCTTATGTGCCGCCGGTCTTGCCAGACGGGAAGATCAATCTCACCGATCCCGACAGCGGACGGATGAAGTCGCACCGGGTCTGGGTGCAGGGGTACAACGCGCAGGCAGCAGTCGGCGATGAGCAGATCGTGCTGGCCGCCGAGATCACCAACCAGGGCGTCGACTTCTCACAACTCGAACCGATGGTCAGCGCGACGCTGGACGAGCTCGACCGGGCCGGTATCAGCGACAAGCCCGAAGTCGCGCTCGCCGACGCGCAGTACTGGAACGAGGAGCACATCGATGAGGTAATCGCCAAGAAACACATCCAGGTGCTGATTCCGCCTGACTCCCGCGGCCGCACACAACCCCGGCCAGGCTGGCAGGGCGGCCGCTACGACTGGATGCGCCGAGTGCTCAGCTCGCAGTCACTTCATCAGCTTTATCGAAAACGGATTGAAATGATCGAGCCGGTGTTCGGCCACACCCGGCATAACCGAGGCGTCACACGATTTCATCGACGAGGCAAATCAGCTGTGCGCGCCGAGTGGCGATTACTGATGGCAACCCACAACCTCACCAAGCTCCACCGCCACCAGATCGCCACCGCAGGGGCCTGAAACCGCCCCCGCGACAGTCACACCACACATCACCACGTACCCGCCACCAAGGGCGCACCCGCCACGAGCACCCATCGGACCCGACTCCGACATTTGCGCGACAGCTCAACGGAAAGGAGGAGCCGCTCGCGTGCTTGCTCGGTTCGAGCTAACGCGTCATAGCCGTCTTGGACGCATGGCGGCTAGCCCGACCACACGGCGCTCTGACTTCTGCGATCCCGGTGGCGGCGACCGTCATTCTGCCGGTGGACGTCGCGGTGCATGATCTCAGCAGCGTTTCTAACCGTCGTCGTGAGTCGATCAATCGACACGACGATCACGTCCATCTCAACGCGCGCCACCCCGCGGTCCCTGACGAGGCAAAGCACCGCCCGGACGCCGTTGCGGCACCAGCGACGCCGGCGACGAGACAGCCACGCCGCCTGCTCGAGTACGCGCTCGAGATGACCGGCGTGGTACGTCCTTGTCTTGGTCTCGATGACAACCGCGACTCCACTCGGTGCGATCGCCAAAGAGTCGATGTCGCCCTGCCGCTGCCAGCGCAGCGAGTGCCGCAACCGCCATCCCTTCACCCGCAACGGCGCGAGCGCCCGATGGACCTCGTCCTCGGACCGTGCGCCGATCCGGCTGCGGCCAGCACGCCGCATCCAGTGGCGTGCGTGGAGCCCGAGCGCACTGCGGCGACGCCGAGGACGCCGGCGAACGACATCGCTCTAGCGCTCGCCAGCGCGAGGGCCAGCAACCCCGCAGCGGCGGACGCAACGGCGGCAACGCCGGCTTTCGACAGTCGCCGGTACTGCTGGCGGCGCGCGTAGTTCATTCCACGCGGTTATTCCAGTACGCCACCAGATGGGGCACGTCGACGGCGACCATGCATGGGTTCGTCGCCCGGCGTCTACACCGCTAAGCGGTCGGCAAATGAGGCAGCTATCGAGGGCGATGGTCGTAGACGGCGGCATCGGAAGGGTCGTGCCCAGCTTCACGTCCCAGCCGGACCGACCACGACCCCGATGCCCGCTGCCGTGACGTCATCCAAACGCCCCCCGCACCGGCGGTCCTCAGATGCCCGCCGACGACACTCGCTGGTGCTCCCGCCGCGCGTCTCGCGCGCGAATGCCGGGTCCGGATCAGAGGCAGTTGGTGGCCATCCTGACCGAGGTGGCAGGGCGGTTGAATGCGCCGGTCACGAAAGCTTGTGCATTTTGTGGCCGTGAACGACGAAGCTTGTGGCCGTATTGTGGCCGAGACGCCTGGCTGCGACCGCTATTTGCGAGATTCGTTTCGCACTTCTTCGCCTCAAGGATGCGTCGGAATGCGCTGCTCGTAAGCGAATTCGCAGTCCTTCGCGGTCGTCGTGACCAGTGCGGCGGGTGGGATTCGAACCCACACGTCCTTTCGGACAATGCGTTTTGAGCGCATCGAGTCTGCCGTTCCTCCACCGCCGCGCGCGGGGCGAGTTTAGACCCGCCCCGCCGCGTAGGCCCGCGCACGGCGCTTAGCCGCCTACCAAGCCGCCCAGCTCGTCGATCAGCTCGGGCGGCGCGACGAGAACGCCCGCCGGATCCTCCCCGTTCGCCGGCAGCTCACGGACGACGAGCCCTGCCCGCTCGGCAATCAGTGCGCCGGCAGCGAGGTCCCAAGCGTGAAGGCCGCGCTCGAAGTAGGCGTCGTAGCGTCCGCACGCGCACCAACAGAGGTCGATCGCGGCGGCGCCCGCGCGGCGGATGTCTCGGGCCCTCGGTAGGACGCGCGAGACCACCGCCGCCTGGCGGGCACGCTCCGCCGGCTCATACCCGAAGCCGGTGGCGACCATCGCGAACTCGAGCTCCGCGGCGCGCTCCGGAACCGAAATCGCTTCGCCGTTGAGCGTCGGGACGCTCGAGCGTGTGGCCTCGAAGCACTCGTCGTGAACCGGATCGAGTACCACGCCGATCAGCGTTCCCTGGACATCCTCGCACGCGACGCTGACCGCAAACATCGGTATTCCGAATAGGAAATTGACGGTGCCGTCGAGCGGGTCGACGATCCAGCGAAGGCTCTCCGAGCCGAGGGCCGTCCAGTCCCGGGAGGGGTTGGCGCCGCCCTCGCGGGCAGGCGTCGCGCCGCCCTCCTCCCCCAGGATCGCGTCGTCTGGTCGCTGCGCGGCGAGCACCGCGCGGATCGCCGACTCGGCCGCCAGATCGGCGTCCGAGACGAGATCGGTCGGAGTGCTCTTTGCGCGGACGCCCTCGAGGCGCCCGAACCGCTCACGCAGCTCGCCGGCGGCGGCCGCGGCGGCCTGGCGGGCGACCGCCAGAAGCTCCGCATCGCTCATCTCCTCGCCGATCCTCACGGAGGCGCCGGTAGTGCGCTCATCAACCTACTTATAGATCAAGCGGTACCCCAGCATCTGCGTGATCGTGACGAACTCGTAGCCGCGCTTGCGCAGCGTGCCGATGATCGTCGGCAGGGCCGCGATCGTCTCCGAGCGATTTCCGCCGCCGTCGTGCATCTCCAGGATCGCCCCGTTGCTGGCGTTGGTCAGCACGTTGCTCTCGATCTCTCCGACGCCCGGCATCGCCCAGTCGCGGGGATCGACGTTCCACTGGATCGTGGTCATCCCCAACGAGCGCACTTCGGAGAGCAGAGCCGGGCTCGTCGCCCCGTACGGGGCGCGAAACAGGCACGGGTAGAAGCCGCCGGTTGCGTTGCGGATCGCGTCGGCCGTCTGCACGATCTGCGTCCGCGCAAACGAGCCGGCGCCCGAGACGTCCGGGTGAGTCCAGGTGTGGTCCCCGATCATGTCGCCGTCACGCAGCATCCGCCGCTCGAGCGCGCCACGCTGGCCATATTCGCCGATTTGGTCGCCGATCTGGAAGAACGTCGCCGGTACGTGCTCGCGCTCCAGGAGCGAAAGGAACTGTGGCGTGTCGTACCACGGCCCATCATCGAAGGCGAGCGCGATGTCACGCACGTTCGTCGGTCCGTGAAAGACGAAGTTAGAGCCGCTGGCCACGCAGCCCACGAGTTTCGGAACGTGCAGCCGCAGCAGACTCGGGCGGGCGGGTGACAACGCCAGGCACTGGCCGCTGCATGCACTCGCCGTGCTGAGAATCCGAACCTGCCAGCGCAGCTGCCGGTAGCCGAGCCCGACGCTCGTCGGCAAAAACGAGGCGTTCATGCTGGTGGCGCTCGGACGGGTGACGGTCGCGGCGACGATCCGTCCGCTTCCCGGGCCGGCGGTGAAAGCCAGTCGATCGGGCGGGCGATTGTCCCGTCCTGGGGCGAGGCACAGCTCCCCCTCGACGCTGCCGCTCGCGGGCCGCTCAATCAACAGACACAACGAGCTCTGACCGCGCTGCAGCGAGGCGGCCGAGAACGGCCGGTCTAGCTTTAGCTGCCACAGCAGATCCTGACCGTCCTGGGTGAGCGATGCCGCGGTTACGGCCGGCGGAGGCTCACTGGCGGCGCCCACCGAAGCCCAGAGGCCGAGGGCAGCCGCCACGAGTAGCACGGCCAGACCGCCTCCCATCGCGCGCCCGATGAGCTGCCGAGGGCTCATTGAGCTCCACAAGCTACCCGCTTCGGCGCGGGAACATAGACTGCGCCGCCATGCCGGAAGCGGTGTGCATCGTCGGCGGCACCGGGGCACTCGGCTTCGGCCTGGCGCTGCGGTTCGGTTGCGAGCAGATCCCCGTGTTCATCGGCTCGCGCGATGACCACCGCGCACGCGAGGCCGCCGAGCGCGCCACAGACATCGTGGCGAACGGCTCGTTCACCGGTCTCGTCAACCAGGAGGCCGTCGGGCGGGCACCGGTCGTCATCCTCTCCGTCCCCTTCCGAAGCCAGTCGGAGACGCTCACCAATCTGAAGGAGGCGTTGACTGAGGGCCAGCTGTTGGTCGATGCCACCGTCCCGTTGGCGGCGGCGGTCAGCGGCAAGGCGACCCGCACGCTCGGCGTCTGGCAAGGCTCCGCGGCCCAGCAGGCGCAGGAGATGGCGCCGGACGGAGTCAGGGTGGTGTCGGCCTTTCACACCGTGAGCGCCGCGCTGCTCAGCGACCTCGGGCACGAGCTCAACGAGGACGTCCTCATTTGCGGCGACCGCAGGGCCGACAAGGCCCAGCTCGCCCAGCTCGTGCAGCGCGTGCCGGGGCTGCGGCCCGTCGATTGCGGACCACTCGAGCTGGCGCGGATCCTTGAGCAGCTGACCCCGCTGATCATCTCGATCAACGTGCGCAACAAGATCAGAGCCGGCATCAGGATCACCGGCTTCGAGGCCAAACCAGATTCCCGCTTGTGAGTGCGCCGGTCGTCGTGCTCGCCGGCGGCTCGGGCGGGGCGAAGCTGGCGCGCGGGATGCTCGACGTGGTCGGGGCAGAAGAGTTGGTGGTGATCGCCAACACGGGCGACGACGTCGAGATCTACGGCGCTTATGTCTCACCCGACCCAGACCTGGTGACGTTCTGGCTGTCCGACAGGATCGACACGCGGGGCTGGGGACTGAGCGAGGACAGCTTCGCGGTCATGGAGGGCCTCAAGGAGCTGGGCGTCGAGGTGTGGTTCAACCTCGGCGACCGCGACCTGGCCGTGGGAATAGAGCGCGCCCGGCTACTAACGCAAGGCGCCCGGCTCACGGTCGCCCACGGGGCCCTGGTCACCGCACTCGGGGTGAGCGCGCGGGTTCTGCCGATGTCAGACGATCCCGTCCGTACCAGGGTGCTCGCCCACTCACGCTGGTGGCCCTTTCAGGAGTTCATGATCAGGGCCCGCGCTGAGGGCCCGGTAGACGACATCTCGTTCGCCGGCGCGGCGTCCTCTAAGCCAACGCCGGAGGTTCTACAGGCACTCATCAGCGCGCGGGCGATCGTCATCGGTCCGTCCAACCCGGTGATCTCGATCGGTCCCATTCTCGCCGTGCCAGGGATGCGCGAGGCACTGCTGGCAAGCGCCGCTCCCATCGTCGCCGTCAGCCCTATCGTTCGCGGTGACGTGCTCAAGCCGGCGACCGTGCCTCTGATGCGCTGGGCGGGATACGAGCTGAGCGCCGCGGGCATCGCCGGCTTCTACGGCGAGCTCATCGGCGGACTGGTCACCGATCAGCACACAGCCGCCCTCCCGGTGCTCATGACCGACGTGCTGATGGCCGACGCAGACGGCCGCAAGCAGCTGGCGGAGCAGACGCTCGGCTTTGCGCTGGGGTTAGCGTAGTGGTGCTCGCGATCCTCCCGGTCAAGAGCTTCAAAGAGGCCAAGCAGCGGCTCGAGCCGGGGCTTCACGACGGCCCGCGACGATTGCTCGCCGAGGCGATGTTCGCGGATGTGTTGATCGCCCTGCGCCGAGCGCGACTGATTGCGCAGATCCTCGTGGTCAGCACCGACCGCGCCGCCCAGCGCCTCGCCGGCGCCTATGGCGCGATGCTGCTGGACGTGAACGACCGCGGGCAGACCGACGCCACCATGCACGGGATTCGCCGCGCTGTGGACCAGCGAATCTCACGCGCGCTGCTGGTGCCCGGTGACTGCCCGCTCGTCGATCCGGCGGAGCTCGACCAGCTCGTGGGGCGCGAGGTGCCCTCGCCGTCGGCGCTGATCGTCCCCGATCGGCACGGCACCGGCACCAACGCGCTGCTGCTGACGCCACCGGACGTCATTGAGCCCTCCTTCGGCCCTGCCAGCCGGGAACGTCACGAAGCGGCTGCTGAGACCGCAGGGGTCTTCACCCGGGTGATCGACGTACCGACGCTGGCGCTCGACGTGGACACTCCCGAGGATCTCGAGGAGCTGCGCTCTGCGCTGACCGAGCGCCACGGTGGCGCCGCGCACACACGTGGCTTCCTACGGCGGCTTGGCGCAGGGAATCTCTGATGCTCTCCGCGCTGGCGCTGGAGGGCCTCCCCGAGATCCAGCCGGGCGATGACCTGCCGCTGCTGATCGCCACGGCGTCACCCGCCGGAGCCCTCGACGACGCCGTCGTGGTGGTGGTGGCGCATAAGGTGATCTCGAAGGCCGAGGGCAGGCTCCGCAGCCTGACGTCGATCGAGCCCGGCGAGCGCGCGCTGGAGTTCGCCCAGCGGTTGGACAAGGACGCGCGGCACGTCCAGGCTGTGCTCGACGAGTCACGCGAGGTGTTGCGCGCCACCAGGGGCGTGATGATCTGCGTCACACACCAGGGTTTCGTTTGCGCCAACGCGGGCGTCGATGCCTCAAACGTCCCTGGGCCGGACACGGTCGCGCTGCTGCCTCGCAACCCCGACGCTTCCGCGCGCGCGCTGCGCGCTGGCTTGAGAGCCCGGACCGGAACCTCGCCGGGAGTCCTCATCACCGACTCGTTCGGCCGCGCCTGGCGCCACGGTCAGGCGGAGGTGGCGGTGGGCTGCGCCGGAGTCTCGCCGCTCGAGGATTGGCGAGGCCGGCGCGACGCGATCGGCCGTGAGCTGCGCGCCACCTGGATCGCCGTCGCCGACCAGCTGGCGTCGGCCGCCGACCTCGCGCGTCGTAAAAACGGCTGTCAGCCGGTGGTGCTAGTGCGCGGCGCCGAGCGCCACGTCATGCCGGTCGACGGGCCGGGTGCCGCGGCCTTGATCCGCCCGGAGTCAGAAGACCTCTTCAGATAGGCGACCCGGGCCGTACGGTCCAGGTCGCCGATTCTTTATTGGGAGCCTCCGACCGCTGCTCCCAGCGCGTGAAAGCCGCCGTCGACGTGCAGGATCTCCCCCGTGACCCCACGGGCGTGTTCCGACAGTAAGAAGCAGACCGCGGCCGCCACCGGCCCAGGGTCGCCGTCGTCCCAGCCAAGCGGCGCTTGCTCGCGCCACAGCGACGCAAGGCGCTCGAAGCCCGGGATTCCGCGGGCGGCGACGGTGCCGAGCGGTCCGGCCGAGACCAGGTTGACCCTGATGCCGCGGGGACCGAGATCGCGCGCCAGATAGCGGGAGACCGACTCCAGCGCCGCTTTGGCCACCCCCATCCAGTCATAGACTGGCCACGCAACGGAGGCATCGAAGTCAAGCCCGACGATGCTCGCGCCGGCTCCCATCAATGGCTCGAGCGCGGCGGCCAGCGCCTTCAGCGAGAAGGCACTGGTCCGAAACGCGGCGGCCGCACTGTCAGCGGCGGTGCTCATGAAGCGCCCGCCGAGCGCGTCCTCGGGGGCGAAGGCGATCGCGTGAAGCGCACCGTCCACGTGCCCCCATCGCTCTTGCAGCGCGACGGTGAGCGCCGCCAGATCTTGTTCGGAGTTGACGTCCAACTCGAGCACCTCGACCGGCTCGGGCAGGCGCCCAGCGGCGCGCTCGGTCAGGCGCCGCGCGCGGCCGAAGCTCGTCAGCAGCACCGTCGCCCCCTCGCGCTGCGCCTGCTCAGCGACGCGGAATGCGATCGAGTCCTTGGTGATGACGCCGGTGATCAGCAGGCGCTTGCCCGCAAGGATCACGCCCGGGCCCCCAGGAGCGTCCCCAGCGCCCAGGTGAGCCGCTCACGCGTGTCCTGTGGTTCGATGATCTCATCGACGAACCCCGTGGCCGCTGCCGCATCGGCCACCAGATGCTCCGCCGCGTAGCGCGACGCCATCTGCTCGAGCTCCGCCTCGGGGTCGTCGGCGGCGCGCAGCTGTCGCCGGGCCGTGATCTTGACCGCCGCTCGCGCGCTCATGATCCCGAGCTCGGCCTGGGGCCAGGCCAGCACGAGGTCGGCGCCCAAGTCGCGGGAGTTCATCGTGATGTAGGCGCCGCCGTAGGACTTACGCAGCACGACCGTCAACTTCGGCACCCGGGCGGCGGCGAACGCCCGCACCAGCGACGCTCCGTGCCTGATCACGCCGGCGCTCTCCTGGCGGGAGCCGGGCATGAACCCGGGCGTATCGACGACGGCGATCAGCGGCAGGCCGAAGGAGTCGCAGAAGCGCACGAACCGCGCCGCCTTTTCGGAGCTGGAGGCGTCCAGCACGCCGCCCAGGAAGCGCGGCTGGTTGGCGACGATCGCCACGGGTCGGCCGTCGAGCCGCGCGAACGCAGTCACCACGTTGCGCGCCCAGCGAGGGCATAGCTCGAGCAGTGAATCGCAATCGACGATTCCCTTCAGCGCGGCGCGCACGTCATAGGCCCGACGCGGCTCGGCCGGGACGAGGGCACCGGGATCGGCGAACTCGGGGGCCAGGGACGCGACGCGCGGAGGCGCCTGGCCGCTCGAGGAGGGTAGATACCCAAGCAGCTCCCGCACCCTGCGCGCGGCGCTGTCCTCGTCGCGCTCGACGAGGTGACAGACGCCGTTTCGTTCGTGTACCCGGGGCCCGCCGAGCTCGGCTGCGTCGATCTGCTCGCCGAGCGCATCGCGTACCACGCTTGGACCGGTGAGGAACATGGCGGCGTCCTCGGTCATCAGGATCAGATCGGTGAGCGCCGGCGAGTAGGCACCGCCGCCCGCCGAGGCGCCTGAAACCACAGAGATCTGAGGCACGACGCCGCTGAGCCCGACCGTGTGACGGAAGATGTTCCCGTAGCCGCCAAGCGCCGCCGAACCTTCCTGCATGCGGGCGCCACCGGAGGAGACGAAGGCAACGACCGGCACGCGCCCACGCTCGGCCACCTGGAGCACGCGCACGATCGTGTCGGCGTGGCGCTCGCCGAGCGAGCCGCCCAGGTAGCTGCCGTCTTGGGCGTAGCAGGCCACCGGCCGTCCGTCGACAGCGCCGGTGGCGCCGACGACCCCGTCGCCGGGCACCGCACGGGCTCCGAGCCGCGAGGAGGTGACGCGCGATCGCAAGACCTTGACGCTGCCGGGATCGCAGAGGGTTTCAAGGCGCTCGAGCGGGCCCGTCGCCTCTCGCACTGTGGCGGTGGCACTCACCTGCCTGCTCCATTCGAGCGCAGCACCAGGGCGACGTTGTGGCCGCCGAACGCAAACGAGTTCGAGATCGCCACGCGGCCCGCGCCGTTGGGCGGAAGCAGCGGCCGCGCCTCGCCAGGTACGTAGTCTAGGTCGAGCTCGGGGTCGGGCACCTCGTAGCCCAGAGTCGGCGGGATAACGCCGGTGACGAGCGTTTCGATCGTGGCCACGGCCTCCACCGCGCCGGCTGCTCCCAACAAGTGGCCGATGGCGGATTTGGTCGAAGAGATCGGAATCTGCCTGGCGCGCTCCTCGCCAAGGGCACGCTTGAGCGCTGCGGTCTCAGCCGCGTCGTTGAGCTGTGTCGAGGTACCGTGGGCGTTGACATAGCCGACGTCCGCCGGTTCCAGGTCGGCATCAGTCAGCGCAAGCTCGATCGCCCCCGCTGCGGCGGTGCCGCTCGGCTCCGGGGCAGTGAGGTGGTAGGCGTCGGATGTCGACGCATAGCCGACGGCCTCGGCGAGGATCTTCGCCCCGCGCTTGTTCGCCGCTGAAGCCTCCTCCAGCACCAGCACGCCGGCCCCTTCGCCCATCACGAAGCCGTCTCGCAGGGCATCGAACGGACGCGAGATGCCGGTCGGCGAGAGCGCCTGCATGGAGTTGAAGCAGGCGAACCCGAAGGGCGTCAGCGTGGCCTCCGAGCCTCCGGCCACGACCGCATCCGCGTCGCCGTACTGGATCATGCGCATGGCTGCACCGATGGCGTGGGCCCCGCTCGAGCACGCGGACACGATTCCGTATGACTGACCCCGCAGCCCATGCTTCATCGCCACCGCGGCCGCGCCGGCGTTCGGCATGTAGAGCGGGATGCCCAGCGGCGAGACGAGCTTCGCGCCCTTGTCTCGAAGCACGTCGTGCTGGGTCTCGACCGTCTCGATTCCACCGATCCCGGTGGCGATCACGCAGGCGATGCGCAGCGGGTCGTAGGGAAGCTCGTCCCAGCCTGCCTGCCTCAATGCCTCACTGGAAGCCACGAGCGCGAATTGCGAGAAGCGGTCGAGCCGGCGAATCTCCTTTGCCGTCAGGAACTCTGTGGGTTCGAACTCGCTACAGGCGCCGGCTCCGTCGACGATGCCGCACTCACCGCTGGCCCAGCGCTCGTGCAGCGACCGCGCGCCGACCCCGAGCGGCGTGACCGCGCCGAGGCCCGTGATTACAACCTGCCGTCTCACGTATCGCTCACGCGGCCCGCGAGGTGATCAGGTCGACCGCGTCGCCCACCGTCGACAGCTGCTTCATGTCGTCGCCCTTCAGCACGACGCCGTACTCGTCCTCGATGATCTGTGACAGCTCGACGAGATCGAGCGAGTCGATGTCGAGCTCCTCAAAAGTCGAAGAGCGAGTGATCTGGGACTTGTCCGGGCCGAAGCTCGCGAGCGCGTCGATCACTCGCGCCTCGACCTGCTCGGTGGTGATTGTTGCCATGGCTGTGCTCCTTGTCTGTTGAGTGGTCTATGCCGCCAGCCCGCCGTCGACAGTCAGCAGGGCGCCGGTGACATAGCTCGCCTCCTCGGAGGCTAGAAAGCGCACGCAGGCCGCCACTTCCTGCGGCGTCCCGGTTCGCCGCGCGGGCACCGCGGCGAGCAAGTCCTGCGAGACCTCGGCCGTCATCTCGGTGTCGATCACCCCTGGCGCCACCGCGTTGACAGTGATGCCGCGGCGTGCGACCTCGACGGCGACCGTCTTGGTCATTGCCACGAGGCCGGCCTTGGCGGCCGCATAGTTCGCCTGGCCGGGGTTGGCGCGCAGCCCGACGACCGAGGAGATGTTGATGATCCGACCGGCCCGCGCTCGGAGCATGCCCTTGAGCGCCCGGCGGGTGAGCCGGAAGGCCGCGGTCAAGTTGGTGTCCAAGACCGAACACCACTCCTCGTCGCCGAGCGACGGCGCCAGGTCATCGCGGTTAATGCCGGCGTTGTTCACGAGCGCCAGCACCGGGGCGCCGAACGCCTGCTCGAGGCGACCGAAGAGCTCGTCGGGCGCGCCGGGATCCGACACGTCGGCGGCAAGCGCGGCTGCCCGGCCGCCGTCTGATTCGATCGCCGAGACGATGTCCTCGGCTCGGGCGCGATTGCTCCGGTAGTTGACCCCCACGGCCCACCCGTCGCCGGCCAGCGTCCGGGCGATCGCGGCGCCGATCCCGCGCGAGGCTCCGGTGACGAGCGCGGTGCCGTTGGCCGCCGCGGCGCTCATGCCGATCCCCATTCGATCACGCCTCCGCCCCAGGTGAACCCGGCTCCGAACGCGCTCACGAGCACCCGGGCGCCGGGTCTCAGGCGGCCGTCACGCAGCGCCGCCGCCAGCGCCACTGGCAGCGTCGCCGCCGAGGCGTTGCCGAGCATCTCGATGCAGTCGACGACGCGCTCAGGGGTGAGCCCTAGACGCTCGCCGAGGGCGCGCGTGATGCGGGCGTTCGCCTGGTGGTAGACGAACAGGTCGATGTCGTCCAGCGTCAGCCCCGCCCGCGCAACCGCCTCGAGCGTCACCTCGCCCATGCGGGCGATCGCGTTGCGGTAGACCTCTGGGCCGTCTAGCCGCAGCTTGCGCTCCTCGTTGGTGGCGTGGATCGACTGGCCATGCGAGCCGTCGGCACCGAGGACGACCGGCCCGATCGAGCCGGATGCTTCGTCTCCGACGCCGAGAACGACCGCCCCGGCGGCATCGGCGAACAGCGCCGCCGATCGGCGATCTTCGTAGTCGGTGATGCGCGTGACGAAGTCCGCTCCGACCAGCAGCACTCGCTCCGCCCGACCACTCTCGATCTGAGCGGCGCCCAGCGCCAGCCCCGAGACAAAGCCGCTGCAAGCGGCGCCGACATCGAACGCCCCCGCTCGCGAGGCACCCAGTGCGTGCGCCACCAGCGGCGCCGTGTTGGGCGTCAGCTCGTCAGGAGTCATGGTCGCGACGACCACCAGGTCGAGCTCCGCGGCCTCGAGCCGCGCCGCTTCGAGCGCCCGCGCCCCCACGCGCGCCGAATAGTCGCTGATGCGCTCCTCAGGCGCCGCCCGCCGGCGCTCGCGGATGCCCGTCCTGGCGAGGATCCAGTCCTCGCTGATGCCGTAGCGCTCCGCCAGCTCCCGGCTCGTCAGCCGGCCCTTGGGCAGCTCGGTGGCGAGCGAGAGGATCGCCGCGGTGCGAGCTGGGGCCTGGGCCGGCGGCGCCTGGTCCGCGCGGCCGGGCTGGTGTGAGGGAGCGAGCGAAGCGTGCTCAAGCATCGACGTCACCCCAGCGCACGACGCCCGCCCCCCATGTGAAGCCGGATCCGAAGGCTGACAGCAGCACGTTGGCCCCCGGACGCAGACGGCCGTCCTCAAGCGCCACCGTCAGCGCAATCGGAATCGTGGCCGCGGAGGCGTTGCCCACGTTCTCGATGCAGTCGACCACGCGTTCCTCGGGCAGCCCCAGTCGCTGCCCGAGCGCGCGCGTGATGCGCGCGTTGGCCTGGTGGTAGACGAACAGGTCGATGCCGTCGAAATCGAGGCCGGCACGCTCGAGCGCCAGCTTCGTCACCTCGGCCATCCGATTGACGGCGTGGCGAAAGACCTCCGGCCCGTCCATATGGATCTTGCGCTCCTCGTGGGTGACCACGATGCGCTTTGCCTGCGAGCCGTCGGAGCCGAGAACGATCGGCCCGACGAATCCGGCCGCCGAGCCGGAAGCGCCGACGCTTGGCCCCTCGTGCGCGGTCGCCGGGGGCGCCGGGCCCAAAACCAAAGCGCCGGCGCCGTCGGCGAACACCAGCGCAGCGCCGCGGTCGTCGTAGTCGTTTATGCGGGTGATGAAGTCCGCGCCGATCACTACCACCCGCTCGGCGCGGCCGGTCTCGATCTGCGCCGTCCCCACCGAAAGGGCCGATAGCAGACCGGTGCAGCCGGAGCCGATATCGAAAGCCCCGGCCCGGCGTGTGCCAAGCCCGTGTGCCACAAGCGGCGCTGTGTTGGGCTGCAGCTCGTCCGGCGTCGTGGTGGCCACGATCACCAGGTCTAGCTCGGCGGCGGCGACGCCTGCCCGCTCCAGCGCGCGCGCCGCGACGCGCGTGGCGTAGTCGGAGACTCGTTCTTGTGGCCCCGCCCGCCGGCGCTCGCGGATTCCGGTGCGCGACACGATCCAGTCCTCGCTTACGCCGAAGCGCTCAGCGAGCTCGGCGTTCGTGATCCGGCCCTCCGGCAGCTCGATTGCCACCGCCTGGATCGCCGCCTGGCGGCCCGGCGCCGCCTCGTAGGACCACGATCGCCCGGAGGATGTCGCCGGCGTTTCAAGCATTTACCAGCTCCACCTCGGTCAGCGTCCGCTTGGCCAGGCCGCTGAGCACGCGGCCCGGACCCACCTCGATGAACCGCTCCGCGCCGAGCGCCTTGAGCGCCATCAGCGTCTCGCGCCAGCGGACCGGGCGCGTCAGGGCCTCCACCAGGCGCAGCGGGATGTCGTCGAACGGTTGAGCGGTGACCGCCGAGATCACCGGGACTTTGGGCGGCTCGATCTGAACTTTGGCCAGCGCCGCCTGAAAAGCCGGCGCCGCTGAGGACATCATCGGCGAATGGAACGCCCCGGTGACGTCGAGCTCCATGGCCCTAAGGCCCAGCTCGCTCGCGGCGGCGGCCGCCTTTGGCAACGCCGAGCGGGCGCCCGAGAGCACGACCTGCTGGGGAGAGTTGTCGTTTGCGACGGTGAGGCCCTGCTGCCGGGCCAGCTCGGGGGCCCGGTCGGCGGCGCCACGACCGAGCAGCGCCAGCATGCCGCCATTGCCGGCGCGCTCACCTGCCTCCTGCATCAACCGGCCGCGCAGCGCGACCAGTCGCAGTCCGTCGCCCTCGGAAAGGCTCTCCGCGGCCACCAAGGCCCCCAGCTCGCCCAGCGAGTGACCGGCCATGATGTCGCCCGTGGGCCGTCCGAGAGCCTCCCAGCCGGCGAGGCTTGAGCAGAAGATCGCCGGCTGGGCGAACTGGGTGCCTTCGTCGACTCGGGCGAAGGGGTCCTCGCCGACAGCTTCGGCCGCTGCCTGCAAGAGGTCAGGGCGGGCGCGGTGCACGGTGTCGCGCATGTCGTCGGTCTGGCTGCCCTGGCCGGGGAACAGGATCGCTGTGGACATGCCGGCCCAAACTACGCGCGAACGCGCGCGCGGGTACAGCGGGGTGGGCCCAGTTCCCCCCGTTCGGGGGGAAGGTGCGTTCTTGCCGGCGAGGCTGGGACGACGCTGAGCGCGTCACGTATCGTTCCGGGAAAGGGAAACCGCCAGCTATGTCAGTGCCGTCAACCGGGACACCGCCCGCCCGCGGCCGGCGACCGCCGACCGACGCGGTCGTCGAGCGCCGACGGCGGGAGATCATCGAGGCGGCCTATGGCGTGTTCTCCGAAAAGGGGTACAGCGCCGCCGGAATTGCGGACATCGCTGAGCGCCTGGGCATGGGGCACGGCACGTTCTACCGTTACTTCAAGAACAAGCGCGACATCCTCGATCAGGTGGTCGACTACGGCGTGGAGCGGATCGTCGTGGTGCTGAAGCGTGAGGTCGCAACGCCGGCCACGACGCTCGAGCAGTTTCGCCAGCAGCTGCGGGGCATCGGTGAGCGACTGTTCTCGTTGCTCGAGTCGGAGCCGGGCCTGGGGCAGGTCGTATTGCTCGAGGCGACCTCCATCGATGAGGAGCTCACCCACCGGGTGCTGGGCGTGATCGACGCCTTTGGCGCTTCGGCTGGCCGCTTCCTGGCCCAAGGCGTCGGATATGGCTTCCTACGCGCCGATCTCGACACCGAGCGCGCGGGGCGGGCCATCACCGCCCTGACGCTGCCCGAGCTGTTCGCCGCCGTTCGCGGAACGACGGGCGCCGAGCAGCGGCGGCGCTACGTGGACGCGATGGTGGCGCTGGTTTGCGACGGCATCGCCGTTGAGTAGGGCCGGCCCCGGTCCGCTGCAGTGCAGGCGGACCGCTGGTGGGACGTTTGTCAAAAATAGTCTGCTCTTCTTCCCACAACTACGGCCTCCCCGGCACATAGCGCAGAATCAGCGTCTCACCAGCCCTGCCGACCGGCGCCGTCGCCGAAGCTAATCGCCCAGGCGGCAACTGCGCCGCCGCAGGCCTTGACTGACATATCATTCGACCGTTGACGGGCACCAAGCCCGTCTCGACGGAGGAGGAACCGCGATGAGTCAGGCCGGTCCCGTCGAAGGGGACAGCGCCGGCACCTCGGCATCGATCTGGGGCGAGCTTCGACTGACCGCCGAGCTGTCGTCGCTGCTGTGCGCGGATCTCTTCCAGCACCCGCAGCCGACCAGCGACCCCGGCATGCCGGTGCTGCTGATCCCCGGGGTCTATGCCTCGGACATCACGCTGTGGCCGATGGCCGACTGGCTGCAGCGCATGTCCTATGCGCCCGAGCGAGCCGGGATCCTCGTCAACCTCGACTGCTCCGAAGCGGAGATGGGACGTCTGGAGATGCGGCTCGAGCGTGCCGCCCAGCGAGCGGGACGGCGAGCGGTGATCGTCGGCTGGAGCCGCGGCGGCCTGTTCGCCCGCGCCCTGGCCGTCCGCCGAGAGGACCTCGTGGCTGGAATCGTCACTCTGGGTTCTCCACTGCTGAGTCCGCTGCGCCACGTCCATCCGCTGCTCCACCTTGCGCTCGAGGTGACGTCGTCACTCGGAGATCGAGGACTGCCGGGACTGCTCAGCCACCAGTGCGCCGACGAGTGGGCGTTCGACGGCGCCCCTGACCCGAACCTGATCACGCGGCCGCTTCTGGCGCGGGCCAGGCGGCTGCTCTCCAGCACCGAGCCACCCCGCTGCTGCGAAGCCTTCTGGCGCGACGTGCGCGGGCAGTTCCCGGACGAGGTCCAGTTCGTCTCGTTCTACTCGCGGAGCGATGCGATCGTCAACTGGCGAAGCTGCCTGGATCCAGCCGCCCGGCAGGTGGAGGTGGATGCCTCCCACTGTGGGCTTGGCGTCTCCAAGCTGGTGTTTGCAAGTCTGGCCGCTGAGCTCTGTCGCATCAGCGCTTGCGAGCGCGCGCGGTCAAAGAGAAAAGCGCCGTCGCACGGCGCGCTTGCCGCGTAACGCCCGTGCCTGAATGCGTCAAGTGGCCGCTAACGCGCTAAGCGGCCGCTAGCTTACCAATCGTGAGCCGGTCCGATCCCCCTGCCAGCGAACAGCCGTCGGAGGCAGACGCCGACGCGCTGCCAACCGCCAGGCTGGTCCGGGCGACGAAAGCCGCCGGCGCGGTCGCCCCCAGCTCGGTCAGGTTCTTCACCACGCTCGCGACCAATGTGCTCCGCTCGCCGGAGAACGCCGGCGAGCTGCTGCTGCGCCGCCACGAGGACATCGCCGACAACACGCTCGCCGTGCTCGGCGAGCTGCGTGGCGGCGCGATGAAGATCGGGCAGCTGGCGTCGTTCATAGACGTGGATCTGATCCCGCCGGAGTTCCGCACGGTCTACCAGGACAAGCTCGCCCAGCTGCGCGACTCGGCGCCGCCGATGAGCTGGAACAAGATCCGCCGGGTGCTGGAGCGCGAGTGGGAAGAGCCGGTCGAGTCGCTGTTCGAGGATTTCGAGCACGAGGCCATCGCCGCCGCCTCAATCGGCCAGGTCCACCGGGCTGTGCTCCCCGATGGCCGGCGTGTGGCGGTCAAGATCCAGTACCCGGAGGTCGCCGACGCGCTGGAGGCCGACCTCGGCACCGCCGCCGGACTGACGACGATCGCGGCGCCGCTGGCCAAGGCGATGATGCCGGGCATCGAGCCCGGCATGCTGATTGGAGAGGTGCGCCAGCTCGTGCTGGAAGAGCTCGACTACGAGCTCGAGGCCCAGCATCAGCGCAGCTTCGCCCGCGCCTACCGGGGGCATCCCTTCATCTACGTGCCAGACGTCGTGACGTCCCTGTCTCGCCGCCGTGTGATGGTCTCGGAGTGGGTCGATGGGGCTCGATTCCCGCAGATGCAGGAGCTGCCGCAGGCCGAGCGTGACCGGATCGGGGAGATCCTGATGCGCTTCTACTTTCACTCGATGGATTACGTGCGCCGCTTCAATACCGACTCGCACCCCGGCAACTTCCTGCTGCGCGATGACGGCTCGGTCGCGTTTCTCGACTTCGGCAACGTCAAGGTTGTTTCAGAGCGGTGGCTTCGAGACGCCAAGCGCGCGATGCGGGGGGTGATCGAGGGCGACAGGAACGGATTCATCGAGGCCGTCGTCGACTTGGGCTACGTCCACCGCCGCGAGCATCTCGACGCGGATTGGCTGCTCCAGCAGGTGAAGCTCGCTGGCGATTGGTTCCTCTCCGACCGTGAGGTGCGGATCGAACCCGAGTATGTGGGGCGGATCCTGGCGCAGGTAATGGACCCCAAGTTCATATCGCGAGGGATCCGGGTGGCGCGTGACCTTCAGGTCCCCCCGGAGGAGATCTGGTTCAGGCGGGTGGAGATCGGCGTGTTCGCCGTCCTCGGCCAGCTGGAGGCGACGGGCAACTGGCACCGCATGGCGCGTGAGACCTGGTACGCCGATCCCCCGGCCACCGCGCTCGGGGAAGCCGAGCACGAATTCTTCAAGCGCCGCGGCCTGGGCCCCGTGCTGTAACCCGCTGGGCCCCGTGCTGTAACCCGCTGGCGCAGCGCCGCGAGCCCCTGACCCACGGGTCCTAGCCGGTGTTCGGCTCGCGCTCTGGCTGCTCGCGCCCGGGCTCTGGCCCTGGGACGGCCGGTGTCGGCGATTCCTCGGGCGGCGGCACCGTCGCCGGCTGCTCGGGATCGGCCGGGGTGCCGGGGTCCGGGTCCACCGGCTGGATCGGCGCGTCGGGGACCGCCGGCGTCGGCGGCACGCTCGGATTGGGAACCTCAAGCTTCATGCCCTGCAGCTACCCGAACGGCGTTCATCCAATCGTCAACACTGTCGTTCCCAGGTGGGATAGGCTCGCCCGGGTCAGAGAGTGATAGGAGAAACAGATGGCAAACGCCAAGTTTGAGATCTATCCGGACAAAGGTGGCCATTACCGCTGGAGGCTGGTGTCAGCCAACGGCCAGACGACGGCCAGCTCGGGCGAGGGGTTCTCCTCCCACGAGAGCGCCAAGCGCGCGGCTGAGCACGTCAAGGAGCACGCGGCGACAGCCGACATCGTCGAAGCCGAGAAGTAACAGGGCCCGGCGAGCCAGCGTAAATAAGGCCGGCGCACGAGCGACGCCACCGTAAATAAAGGCGGCGCATAAAGGCCGGCGCACGAGCGCCGGCCCGTTTTTTATTGCAGCAGTCCCATTCGTTGGGCCCGCTGCACCGCCTCTGCCCGATTGCGGGCCCGCAACTTGCGGTACAGGGCGCTCGTGTGCTCCTTGACCGTATGCGGCGAGAGGTAGAGGTGCTCGGCGATCTCGCGGTTAGTTGAGCCGGCGGCGATCATCTCCAGCACCTCGCGCTCGCGGTCGGACAGAAGCGGCGTCGGCTGGTCGGACTTGGGCGAGAACTGCGTCATCCCCACTCCGACCATGTGCACCGCGGCCACCACGTCGCGCGCCTCGAGATCCTTGGAGACGAATCCCGAGGCCCCCGCGGCGCGGGCTGCGGCGGGCGACATCCGCCCCGAGCCCGAGATCAAGAGCACCCGCGTGGCGGGCGACGCGGCCCGGATCGACTCGCACACGTCGGCCCCGGATTCATCGGAGAGGAACAGGTCGACCAGCGCCACGTGCGGGTGAAAGCGGTTGACGAGCTCGAGCGCCTCGGCTCCGGTGCGTGCCGCCAGGCAGCGCTCGACCCACGGCTGCTCGCCCAGCAGCACGCGGAAGCCCCATTGCACGACGTCGTGATCGTCGACGACCAGCACGCGCAGTCGGCGCTGCTTGACGCCCGCGGGGGGACGTGCGGCGCTCATTGGGCCACCGCCCCGCGCTCGAGTGGCACCACCAGGCGCACGCGCCAGCAGGCCTCTCCGGCGGGGCCGAACTCCACCACGCCGCCGTGCTGAAGCGCCTCAAAGGCGGCGAGCCGCAGCCCGATCCCGGCGCTGCGGCCGTCGCCGCTGACACCGTCGTTTCGCACCTCGAGCGTGAACGTGTCAGCGTCCCGCAGCACAGCCACGTCGACCGCCGAGGGCGCGGCGTGCTTGAAGACGTTGCGCAGCGCCTCCGCCAGCACGGACTGGGCGAGTGGCTCGAGGTCGTGGGGCACGGTGACCCCGTCTGCCCACTCCACGCGGATCGGCGGGCCGGCCGTCGCGGCGACGCGCTCGAGCTCTGAGTGAAGCGTGGTCCCGGTCTCGAGGGGGAGCGGCGCCAGCGGGCGCTCGAGCGCCCGGCGCAGATCCCCCAGCGCCTCCTGCATCTCCACCCGGCAGCGCGCGCGCTCGGCCTTCGACAGCGGCTGCTCTGCGCTCAGCGCCAGCGAGACGCCGAACAGCCGCTGCATGACTCGCTCATGGATCTCGCGCGCCAAATCCAGTCGCTCGCCCAGCCGCCGGGTGCGCTCCTGCTGGCGGGTCGCGTTACGGGCCGTCGCCACCAGCGCCGCCGTCTTGCCGAGCGTCCAGAGAAGGTGACGCTCGCCGTCTGAGAGCTCGAAGCGCTCGCCTCCGCGATCGGCGCAGATCACGCCGTAGGAGCGCCCGGCGGCGCTGAGCGGCGTGCAGACGAGCGTCGTGATCCCGAGCGCCAGGAATTCCCGCGGCACCCAATCCTCGATGCTGTCCGAGATGACCACCACCTGGTCCTCGAGCAAAGCTCGCTGGGCGATCGGCGTGTTGATCAGTGTCGGGCGCATGGCCTCGAGCTGGGCGAAGGAGGTGCCGTGGGCGCCGACGGCGCGCACCCTCCGGCGCGCGGCGTCGGCCATGAAGATCGCCGCCCTGCGCATCGTCGTCAGCCGGCAGATCGCCTCGCAGATGCGGTCGTAGAACTCGGTCGAGGAGGTGTCGGTGTCGAGCTCGGCAAGCAGCTCGACAAACACCTCGAGCGGCTCGACGCCCGCGAACAGCGCCGGCGGACGCCCCCTGCCAGACGACGCCGCGCCTCGCACTCTCATGGCACCGCGTAGCGACGGCGAATGTCGTACAGCGTCGTGCGCTCGGCCGCTGGCCGACCGGCGCGGTGCGCGGCCGCGATCAGGTCGGCGGGCTCGAGCTTGACCCCGTGGTAGCTGCCGGCCATGCGCGAGATCGACTCCTCCATCAACGTTCCGCCGAGGTCGTTTACACCCCAGCGAAGGGCTTCGGTGGCCGCGTCCAGACCCATCTTGACCCAGCTTGCCTGAAGGCTCATGACGGTCTTGCCGAGCGCCAGCCGGAACGCCGCCGTGTGCTTGAGGTTCTCCTCCCTCGAGATCTCCTGCACCCCATGCGTGCGGCCAAGGAGGGTGTGAAAGGGGATGAACGAGAGCGGCACGAACTCGGTGAAACCCCCGGTTCGCTCCTGTAGCTCGCGCACCACGCGCATGTGCCGCGCGAGCTCCCAGGGCTCCTCGATGTGCCCGAACATCACCGTCACCGTCGAGCGGATCCCCTCGGCATGGGAGGCCTCGATGATCTCGATCCACCGCTGCACCGGGAGCTTGTTGGGGGAGATCCGCTCGCGCACGCCGTCGTGCAGCACTTCCGCGGCGGTGCCCGGCGTCGAGCCCAGGCCAGCGTCACGCAGCCGCTCGAACACGTCGCGCGGCGCGAGGCCGGAGACGTCGCACATGTGGGCGATCTCCATCGGCGAATAGGCGTGCAGGTGGACTTCCGGCGCCAGCTGCTTGGCGAACCGCAGCCACCGCTCGTAGTCCTCGAGCCCCCAGTCTGGGTGGATGCCCGACTGCATGCAGATCTCCGTGGCGCCGAACTCGACCGCCTCGTGCACCCGTCTGGCGAACTCCTCCTCGGAGTGCTCGTAGGCGTCGGGCGACCGGCGGCCCTGCCCGAAGCCGCAAAAGGCGCAGCCCACGATGCAGATGTTCGACACGTTGATGTTGCGGTTGACAACGAAGGTCACGGTGTCGCCGGCGAGCTCCGAGCGCAGCTCGTCCGCGGCCAGTCGCATGTCCTCGATGACCTCGGGGCGCCGCTCTGCGAACAGCGCTGTCAGCTCCTCGAGGCTCAGCGCCGCGCCGTCGCGAGCCTTGGAGACAGCGCGTGGCGCGGCGTTGTCCGGCACCGACACCTCGCGCCGGCGTCCAGAGCCGCGGCGGGGGATGAACGACCAGTAATCGCGCTTGATCACGTCAAGCACGCCTTGCGAGATCCATTCGGGCTCGATGTACTCCGGATACACGCACAGCCGCTCGGTCAGCGCGATCCCCTCAGTCTGCAGGCGCTTGCGGACCTGAGCGGGCGAGGGGAACGGATGCTCGGGCGAGATGTGATCGCCGTTGGCCGACAGTCCTCCCAAGTCGGTGGCGCCGGCCTGGACCAGCTCCAGCCACCAGTCAGACAAATTCGGAGGCACCTGGACGCCGACGTCCGGCAACAGCCGCCGGGCCTCGGCGACGAGACGTTTCATGTCTTCGATCGTCACCTCCGTGGCCCACGCCGGCGCGTCGTTGTGGGGGCCGCTCCACACGCCCGTGCGCCAGTACTCCTCGGCGGCGGCACTGGCGATCTGCGCCGGCTCGCGGCCGTAGTAGCGCTGATGGGGGACGAAGTTCTGGAGAATCACCTCCTGGATATGGCCGTGGCGCTCGTGGAGCTCGGCCAGGGCGCCGAGCGCCGCCATCCGGTCCTCCTCGGACTCGCCGATGCCCACGAGGATCCCCGAGGTGAACGGGATCTTCAGCTCCCCGGCGGCGGAGATCGTCTGAAGCCGTGCCTGCGGATGCTTGCTGGGAGAACCCTGGTGCACGGCGAGCTCTGAGTTGGTCGACTCGAGCATCAGGCCTTGGGATGCGGTCACCTCGCGCAGGCGCTGGAGCTCGCGCCCGCCGAGCACGCCAAGGTTCGTGTGCGGCAGCAGCCCCTTCTCGAGCGCACGCTCGCAGGTCCAGACGACGTATGAGGTGAAGTCCTGATGGCCGTAGCGCTCGAGCCGGGCGCGCACGTCGGGGTTGACCTCGGGGTGCTCGCCGGTCAGCACCAAGAGCTCCTTTGTCCGTCGCCGCGCGGCGCCGTCCAGCATGCGTTCGACCTCCTGCGGCGCGTACAGGTGCGGACCATGGGTAGCGAACGCGCAGTACTTGCAGTAACAGCGGCAGGTCCGCGAGAGCGACAGCGTGAAGTTCCGGCTGAAGGTGACCCGGCGGGGCATCCTGGTCGCAGTCTACGAACCCCGGATCACGCATCCGTATCCTCGCGGCCCGATGCGGTTAGCTCGCGGGCCGATGCGGTTAGCCCCGCCGTTGGTGCTGGCGGCCGCGCTGCTCGCGGGTTGCGGAGGCCGCGGGCCGCGCCCGGTCACGCTGATGCTCGACTTTACGCCGAACGCCGCGCACGCCGGCATCTACGCCGCGGTCGCACAGGGCTACGACCGCCAGGCCGGGATCAAGCTGCAGGTGCTGGCGCCACCATCGCCGGCCGACAGCGTCAAGCTGCTCGAGGCCGGCAAGGTGCAGTTCTCGGTGCTCGACATTCACGATTTGGCCATCGCCCGGGAGCGGGGCGCCGACCTCGTGGGGATCATGGCGCTCGTCGAGCGGCCGCTGGCGGCGGTGATCGCGCAAGCGCGCCTTACGAGTCCGCGAGAGCTTCAGGGGCAAACCGTTGGCGTGACGGGCGATCCAAGCGACATTGCGGTTCTTGACTCGGTGATCGATGGCGCCGGCGGCGACGCGCGCAGCGTGCGCACCCTCCAGATCGGCCCCGACGCCGTGCCCGACCTGTTGGCCGGCCGCGTCGCCGCGGCAACCGGATTCTGGAGCGACGAGGGGGTGGCGCTAGCGCAGCGGCGCCCAGGCTTTCACGTCTTCCGCGTCGATGACTACGGTGCTCCTTCGTACCCCGAGCTGGTTCTCTGCACCAGACGCTCGACGCTCGAGGCCGACCCGGGACTGGCCCGCGCGCTCGTGCGGGCACTGCGCCGCGGCTACCGGCTGGCGCTGTCGAATCCGCGGACGGCAGCGGCGAACCTCGCGCGGCTGGCGCCGGGACTCGATCCGCGGCTCGTCGCGGCGGATCTCGCCGCGCTCAGACCGGCGTTCGGTGGCCCGGAAGGGACCCCCGGCGAGCTTGAGCCAGCGACGCTCCGGGCTTGGGCGCGGTGGGAGGCGCGGTTCGGGATCGTGTCAAAGCCGCCGAACGTGGCCCGGACGTTCGACGTAGCTATAAGCCGGTGAGCCTCGTCACGCGTCTCAGCCGGTGAGCCTCGTCACGCCTCTGAGCCGGTGAGCCTCGTCACGCCTCTGAGCCGGTGAGCCTCGTCACGAGTTGCGGTCCCTCGCGCGCCATCCGCGAGCGCGGCACTACCAGGTCGAACCCGGCCGCCTGCGCCAGCTCGCGCACATCAGCCTCTACGTGCGCATAGAACGCGAGCTTCGGCAGCCTCTCGAACGGGGGCCCGGTGGCGAGCTGCACGCGCTCGGGCGCATCGACCGTCAGGTCGACGACCAGCAGGTCCGCCGCATCGGGGTCGAGCTGGGCGAGTTCGGACACGAGCACCGCCTCGTGACCAGCCGAGCGCATTGCGCCCAGGACGTTTGAGCCGAACAGCAGGTCCGGGACGAACAGCGCGACCCGCGCCACTACTGCGCGCGCCGGTGGCGGAACTCCTCGCGCACCGACTCCGTCCGGCCCCACATCAGCTCGGGCATGATCTCCACGCGTCCCGTGCGCACCTCGCGCAGCGCGATCTCGCCCTCGATCGCCGCGTCGTCGAGCAGCTTCAGAGCGGCGTGCACCGCAGGGGCGGCGGCCGCGTGGCCGAACCGGTGCGCAACCAGGATCCGCCAGTGCCAGTCGTACTTCGAATACGGCTGTGCATTGCAGGTCACGAGCAAGACGGCCGCGTCGACGTACCGGCGCTCGTCAAAGATGCGCAAGTCGAACTCCAGATCGGTCCAGTCATCCGGAAGCGAGGCGACGATCTGCTCAAACGTGTCCGCGAGCGCCATTGTTAAGAGTCTGGCAGGCTCGGGATCCTATCCTTGGGGACGTGAGCTCGGTCGACACCGCTACCGACGCCTACCGGACGATCACGGAGGCCTGTGGGCTGCTCGATCGCTCCGATCGCGGCAAGCTGGCCCTATCGGGGCCTGATGCCAAGGGCTTCCTTCAGGGCCAAGTCACCAACGACGTGGAGACCCTGTCGGCCGGTGAGGGCTGCTATGCGGCGTTTCTGACCCCCAAGGGCAAGATGCTCGGCGACCTGCGGATTCTGGACGCCGGACGCGAGTTGCTGCTGGACACCGAGCGCTCCGTGCTGCAGGAGCTTTTCAACCTGATCCGCCGGTTCAAGGTGGGCTATGACGTCGAGCTGCACAAGCGCACACTCGAGTGTGGGCTTCTGTCGCTGATCGGGCCGGGCGCGGAGCGGATCGCCGGCGCCGAGGCCGTGCCAGGGCGGGAGCACGACCACGCGTCCGTTGAGATCGACGGACTGGCGGCGCGGGCGATTCGCACCGACGGTGGGATCGACCTCCTGTGTGACGCCAACCACAATGAAGCCCTGAGCGCCGCGCTCGAGCGCCGCGGAGCGGTGTCGGTGCCTGAGAGCGCGGCGGAGTGCCTGCGCGTCGAGCGCGGGCGGCCACGGTTCGGTCTGGAGCTCGACGACACCGTGATCCCGCAGGAGGCGGGGCTGAACGAACGGGCCGTATCGTTCACAAAGGGCTGCTACGTCGGCCAGGAGACCGTCGCGCGACTTCATTACCGCGGCAAGCCAAACCGTCATCTGCGCGGCCTGAGGTTGCCGGCCGCCACCGAGCGCGGCGCCGAGCTGCGCCTCGAGGATCGGGTGGTGGGAAGAGTGGCAACGGTGGTCGAGTCGCCTGTGTACGGCACGATTGGGCTGGCGCTGGTGCGCCGTGAAGCCTTCCCGGGCACGTTCGTCGCAGTGGATCCGGGGGGCGAGCTCGCCGAGATCGTGCAGCTGCCGTTTCAGAGCTGACGACGCCACGCTGTCAGACCGGCGCGCGGGGTAGCATCCTGCGAACCGACTGGAAGGAGTCGTGAAGTGAGCACAATCGCTTGCAGAACGGACAAGCTCCGTCAGCTCGAAAACGACGAGCGCCAGGCGTGGAGCAGCTACCGCGAGGCACTTCGAGAGCTCGGCGGCGAGGAGTACGAGCACGCGGAGGACGAATCGTGGCAGCAGCTCCAGCGCAAGCTCCGCAGCGTCGAGCGTGAGCGGCGCACGCTCGCCCCAGCGGCTGACTGACGCCGCGGGGCCGATGCAGCTTCTCGTGGCGGGGATTTAGGGGCCTCAGCCGGGCCCAACCTTGGAGCTAGCGCGGATTCCGGAGCCGGCGCGAGCCCCCAAAGGCGCGGAGCCGGCGCGAGCCCCCAGGCGCGCGCGGCTGGCGCGAACCTCCAGGCGGGCACGCGGAAGTCTGCCTCAAGCGGCCGCGTTGTGGGTTGCTGAACCTCAAGCGGCCGCGTTGTGGGTTTGCTGACCCGTATGCAATACTTACTTGCATGCAAGCAATGAGTGCGCCCGCGCAGACATCTTCGGTACTGACGGGCGACCTGTACGCACTGGTCAGCTTCCTGCACAAGCATTGCAACTCTGACCTGTTCGAAGCGGTCGGAGCGCTTGAGCTGACCCTCACCCAGATCAAGCTGCTGCATCACCTGGAGGAGGCCGCCCAGCCCCTGACGCTGAAGGAGGGCGCGGAGCTCGTGAAGGTCTCGCTCCCAGCCGCGAGCCGCACGGTCGATGACCTCGTCCGACGCGGCTTCGCCGAGCGTCACGAGGACTCCGAGGACCGCCGGATGAAGCGGGTGAGCCTGACCGACAAGGGTCGTCAGGTGATCCGGCGCCTGAACGCCGCGCGCCTCAGCGGCCTGCAGCAGTTCACCGACAACTTAAATGACGTTGAACGTGACCGGCTGTCCGCGGCGCTCGAGAAGTTGCTGGAGCGCGACGAGATCGCCGATTGCCGACCGGAGGTGGCACCGTGACCGATCGACTCTTGGCGCACCGCACTCGACTCGTAACCGACGAGAACAGGCGCTGGTGGACGCTCGGCGCCATGTGCTTCGCGCTGTTCATGATCATGCTGGACAACACCGTGGTGAACGTCGCGTTGCCGTCAATTCAGCGCGACCTGCACGCTTCGCTGTCCGCACTGGAGTGGACGATGAACGCTTACACGCTCACGTTCGCGGTGCTGATGGTGACCGGCGGCCGGCTCGGAGACATCTTCGGTCGGCGCCGCATGTTCCTGTTCGGCGTGACCGTCTTCGGAATCTCCTCGGCGGCGATCGGCCTTGCGCCCAGCGACGCCGTGCTGGTGGCGTTCCGCGCCGTCCAGGGAATCGGCGCGGCGTTCATGATGCCGGCCACCCTCTCAATCATCACCCAGATGTTCCCGGCCGAGCAGCGCGGCATGGCAATCGGAACTTGGGCGGGGGTGAGCGCACTTGCACTGGCAATCGGCCCCGTGGTCGGCGGCTTTCTGACCCAGGACGTGAGCTGGCGGGCGATTTTCTTCGTCAACCCGCCGATCGCGGTGGGCGCGGTCGCCGTCACCCTATTCGCGGCGCAGGAGTCGCGCGACGAGACAGTGGGCCGGACTGTCGATCTCGCCGGCATCGCGGCGCTCACGCTGGGGCTGACCGCGCTCGTCCTGGGGTTGGTACAGAGCAACTCGTGGCACTGGGGATCTGCGCGCGTGATCGGGCTGTTCGTGGTAGCGGTCCTCGCGCTGGCGGCGTTCGTCGCGATCGAGCGGCGCGTGCGCGTGCCAATGCTCGACTTCGCCTTCTTCCGCTCGCGGACCTCAGCCGGTTCAAACGTGGTCGCGTTCCTGATCACTTTTGCGATGTTCGCCCAGTTCTTCTTCCTCACGCTCTACATGCAGAACGTGCTCCACTACTCGCCGCTCCAGACCGGCCTGCGCTTCCTGCCCGCAACGTTCGTGATCATCGTGATGGGACCGCTCGCCGGCCGCCTGACCGACCGCGTTGGACCGCGTCCGCTGATGGTGCTCGGGATGCTGCTCACCGCGAGCGCGCTGCTCAGCCAGTCCCGTCTGACGGTGCACAGCGGTTACGGGCTGCTGCTGCCCGGATTCATCCTGATGGGCATCGGGATGGGTCTGGTGATGTCGCCGATGAGCACCGCGGCAATGAACGCCGTCGACCGGACCAAGGCCGGCGCCGCGTCGGGTGTGCTCTCGATGAGCCGGATGGTCGGCGGCACTGTCGGGCTCGCGGTTATGGGCGCACTCGTGACCACGATCGGCAAAACCAAGCTCAGTTCGAGTCTCCCCCATCTGGCGCCGGCGGTCAGGTCGAAGTTCGCCAGCGCGTTGGGCAGCGGCGCTGCCCCCACTGGGCCCAACGCCTCGCCCCACGTCGTCGGAGCGGTCCACCAGGCGTTCGTGTCAGCGCTCAGCACCGGCCTCGTCGTCGGCGCTGCCGTAGCGCTCGCCGGCGCGCTGTTGGCGGCGGTGTCGATCGGCCGCCTGCCAAGCCGCACCGAGCCCCAGCCCGCAACGCGCACCGAGGAGCTCGACAGCGAGGGTCGGGCACCGGAGGCGCTACCGGTCTAGTCCGGTCGTTCTGCGCCGTCGTTGTTGCGGACGCGCGCTGGTCTCTCCCCATCCGCCTGGCCATCACGGACCCCCCGAGGGCGCGCTCGGGAGGCTCGGTCCGTGGTGACCGCAGCCCCCCGGGGCGGCGTGGATGCGTGACCTCACATTCCCGCCGGGCGGCTCGGACTCTTGTGAGCTTGCGCATGCATTTCATGCCGAAGCTCACTCTTGCCGCACCGGGGAGCCGGTTTGTGAGTTTCTGCACCACGTGGCGGCGGGGGCGCACGCGCACCCGCACCCCGTGCGAGCACAGCGGCGGCGCCACCCGGCTACGATCCCCCGACGCTGTGAGGGCCTCTGAACGACTCAAGAAGGTGCCAGCCGAGTGGCAGTAGATGTGAGCCAAGTTTCCGTTGTCGACACCGAGCCCGGCGAGCTGCCTCGCACGATGGCCGCGTGGGTCATCCGCCAGGAGCGTGAGGGCGAGCCGGTTGACGCCTTCCAGCTTGAGGACATCGAGGTCCCGGAGCCCGGCGCGTTCGAGGTGATTGTCCGCGTGATGGCGGCCGGCGTGAATTACAACAACGTGTGGGCAGCGCGTGGTCAGCCCGTTTCGGTGTTCGGATACGGCGACCATCCGCAGTACGGGCACCACATCGGCGGCTCGGACGCGTCGGGGGTCGTGTGGCAGGTCGGGGAAGGGGTCACGCGCTGGAAGCCCGGCGACGAGGTCATGATCCACTGCAACCAGGCCTCCTATGAGGACGCAGAGGTTCATGGGCTCGATCCGCTCGCGGCGCCCTCGCAGCGGATCTGGGGATACGAGACCACCTGGGGGTCATTCGCCCAGTTCACGAAGGTGCAGGCGCAGCAGCTGCTCCCCCGACCCCAGAACCTGACCTGGGAGGAGGCGGCCTCTTATGGGCTCGTGTACTTCACCGCCTATCGGATGCTGATCACGCAGTGCAAGCTGCAGGCGGGGCACAGGGTCCTGGTGTGGGGCGCGGCCGGCGGTCTGGGCGTGTTCGCCACTCAGCTATGCAAGCTCACCGGCGCCGACTGCGTCGGGGTGGTCTCGAGCGAGGAGAAGGGTCGCCTGGTCCGGGGGCTGGGAGCGGTCGGCTACATCAACCGCTCCGAGTACGCGGGCATGATGCGCCGGGGCGGCGAGACGCTTGAGGAGGAGAAAGCCCGCTTCAAGGAGTCCCGCCGTTTCTCCAAGGCTGCCAACGAGATCCTCGGTGGCCCGCCGGACGTCGTCTTCGAGCATGTCGGCAAGGCGACGTTCCCCACTTCGGTTCTGGCCGTGAAACCATTCGGGAAGGTCGTGATCTGCGCTGGGACGACCGGCTACAACCTCGACTTCGACGTCCGCTATCTGTGGATGCGCCAGAAGCAGATTATCGGCTCGCACTTCGCCAACGCCTACGAATGCATGAAGGCCAACGAGCTGATCGAGGAGTCGAAGATCCGGCCCGTGTTGTGGCGCACGATGGGCTTCGAGGGCGTTCCCGAGGCCCACCAGCTGATGCGCGAGAACAGGCACCTGGGGAAGATCGCAATCCTCGTGGGGGCGACCGACGAGGGGCAGGGCAGGACCGTTGAGGGGCCGGGCGCGATTCACGCGGAGGTGGGCGCCTGATGGCCGGAGTCGTATGGGTCATGTGGTACGCGACGATCCTGCGACAGGAGTCCTTCGCGCTAGAGGTCGCCCAAGTCGCGCCGCTCGCGCTGCGCTACGGAGCCACCCAGTACGCCGTTCACCGCAGCCGGGACGACCGCTACCGGATCACCCAGATGACGGGGTTCGAGCGCAAAGAGGACTGGTATCGCTACTGGGAGGGCCCGGAGATGATCGAGTTCCGGGCTCGCAACATGGGCCACTACCAGATTCCGATCACCTACGTGTGGCACGACGAACTGGCCGCTGGGGCGCTCGGCCCGGAAGTCCCGATGGGACCGGCCCCGGAACCGGCGCCACCGGCGGAGCCGCAGACGGCGACGTAGTCTCTGCTGCCCTCAGCGCCACCTCCAGCCAGAACCGCTCCTCCGGGTCCTCCAGCGCGCCGCCGAATAGCTCCCGCAGCCGCACTACCCGGTATCGCGCGGTCTGGGGATGGACGCCCAGCCGGGTGGCGACCTGCCCCAGCCGGCCCTGCTCGGACAGCCAGACCCTCAGCGTCTCGGTGAACCGACCACGCGAGCCATCCAACAGCCGCTCGAGCGGAGCAAGTCGATCCGCCGCCAGCTCAGCGGCCAGGGCCGGGTCGCTTCGCAGCAAAAGCTCCCCGGCGTGTTCGCTGGCCAAAATTAGGACCGGTTCCTCTGCGCCCAGCGCCAGCGCTGACCGAGCCCGCTGCAAGCTGAGCCCCGCAGCGATCCATGGCACCGTGGTGCCCACGGCCGCCGAAGCCCCGGCGCCCAGTACCGCGCGCTCGAGCTCCTCCCGCCGGCCTGGACCGTCCGGGTCGGGCACGATCGCACAGACCAGCTCGCCGATCGCCTCGGCGATCGCATCGGCGGGCAGTCGTGGCGTGACCGCATGGCGGTGGGGTCCGCCTACGGCCACGACTGCCAGTTGACGGGGCAGCCGCCAGCCGGCATCGCTGGCCGCCACCTCGAGCGTGGCGGGCTCCTCGGGCGGATCGCGCAGCAGCAGGCGCACCAGGCGGCGACGGCGAAGCTGCGCTTCCCCGGCGACCGCGGATTGCTCCAACGCGTGCCCCTCCGCTGACTCCGCCGAGAGCACGTCGATATAGGCGAAGATCGACTCGGCCAGCAGGTAGAGCGTGTCGGGCTCGAGTCCCGCCGCGGCGCCGGCGGCGGCAAACCGGCGCCAGGCGACCCGAGCGCCCACGCGGTAGGCGCTGAGCAGCGCATCGAGGCTACGGCCCGACCGCATCTCGCCCCGGCCAAGGGCCACGTAGACGTCGGAGCGAGGCACCGGACCGCCGGCTTCGATCTCGGCCAGAAAGTGGCGGATCGCCTCCTGCACTCCCGCGCGGATCCCCTCGCCGAACGGTCCCTCCAGCGGGCGCGCGTAGGCCGGCACCGTGCGCACGGCGTCGATCATCTCATCGGCCACCTCAGGCAGCACCGGACGCAGAACCCGGGCCACGTCTGGAGGCAGTTCATGCCAGGGCTGCTCAGCCATTGTTCATACGAAACCTACAAGTTTTCTAGCGGCCATCGTCGCAGGTCTAGGAGATATTTCGCCATGCTTGACGTATGGTGGTGGTCCTCCGATGTCTCGTGCCCACAAAATCGTGAACCTGATCGGCGTGCCGCTACCGCTGGTCGGCGTGATCGTCGCGATCGCGCTGCTCTGGAACCGCGCGGTCGGGCCGGTGGAGCTCGGGTTGCTGATCGGGTTCTACGTGCTTACGGCGCTGGGAGTGACCCTCGGCTATCACCGGATGTTCACCCACCGCGCAATGGAGTCATCGCGCGCGTTCCGGGCAATCATCGCCGTGCTCGGCTCGATGGCAGTAGAGGGCTCGGTCATCACGTGGGTCGCTGACCACCGCAAGCACCACGTGTTCACCGACCAGGAGGGAGACCCGCATTCCCCCCACCTCAGCGGTCCCGGGTTCTGGGGCGGCGTCAAGGGCCTCTGGCATGCACATATGGGCTGGCTGTTCGAGACCGTAGGGACCGCCGACCGCAACCGTTTCGCCGCCGATCTAGTCAAGGACCGCGTGATGCAGGCCGTGGACAAGCTGTTCTGGCTCTGGGTCACGTTGGGATTCGTGATTCCGTTCGTGGTCGGATGGATCGTCGGCGGAGGCCTCGGCACGGCGGTGACTGCACTGCTGTGGGGCGGCTTCGTGCGCGTGTTCCTACTGCACCACGTGACCTGGTCGATCAACTCCGTGTGCCATTTCTTCGGCCGGCGCCGGTTCGACGTCGAGGACGAATCCCGCAACGTCTTCTGGCTGGCGCCGCTGTCGATGGGCGAGGCCTGGCACCATAACCACCACGCCTTCCCGACCTCGGCGTTTCATGGGCTGCGCCTCTGGGAACGGCTAGCCGACCCGACCGGGATCGTGATCGCGCTGCTCGAGAAGCTGGGCATCGTGTGGAACGTGGTCCGCGTCAGCCCGGAGCGCCAACGGGCGAAGGCGATCAAGCGCCAGACGCTTGCGGAAACCGCCTGAGCGCCAGAAGCTTGCGGAAACCGCCTGAGCGCCAGAAGCTCGCGGAAACCGCCTGAGCGGCAGACGCTCGCGGCGGAGTACAGCGTGCAGAAGTCGGATGCGGTTACTATCCCGCCTCTAGCGGGGCCATCGTCAATCCGGCGCCGTCAAGCTGTTGCCAGTAGTCCTCGGCGTCCTCGCGGGGACCGCTCCAAACGATGGCGCAGCCGCTGTTGTGGATCCGATGAGCGAAGCGGTATCCCTCGGCCAGCGAGACGTCAGGAATCACTCGCGCCAGCGACTCCGCCACGTGGTCAAACGTGTTGTGGTCATCGTTTAGGACCACCACTCGCCAGAGGCCGCCTAGTCCGCTGCCCGGCCCGCGGAGTCGGGGCAGCTCCACTGTCTGCGACATCGCCCTCCAGCATACCTCGGCCCAAGCCCCCGATGGGGCCCTGGGGCGCTAAGCGCCGCCGGCCGAACGCGGCGAGCGCCCTGCGTGCGTAGAGGGCTCGGCAGGCGCGGAGCGAGCCGCCGATTCGGGCGACGACTCGGCCTCTGGCCGCTTGTCCCAGTAGCGCCGCAGGCCGGCGTAGAGCTGCTCTTGGGGCGCGGCCTGGGTGTAGGTGAAAAGCCACTCGGGGCCGGCGCCGCGCTCGATCTCTTCGCGAACCGTGGCGATGAACGTCTCCTGGTCCTCGGTGCGGGCAAGCGCCGCCCAGTTGTCCAGCCGCTCGGCGACCTCGGCGAGCTGTGCCTCGACGTCGTCGCTTGAACCGAAGTGGGTTATGGCCAGCCGTCTGGGCTTGCAGGCCAACAGCCGACCGATCGACTGGTGCCAGGCCTCGACGTCGATGTCCGGCGGGGGCGTGGGCGGGATCGTGAGCGTCTGGGGGGCGATACGAACCCCCGCTGTGTCGCCGACGAAAGCGGTGCCGTCGTGTATGTAGGAGACGTGATGGGAGGCGTGACCCGGCGTGTAGATGACCTCGAACGCGCCGTCCAGCAGCCGCTCGCCGCCGCGCAGCAGCCGGATGTTCTCCACAGGAACCGGACGCATTTCGCCCCACAGCCGATCCATATCCTCGCCATATAGGCGCTGCGCGCTCGCGACTAGGCGCGATGGATCCATGAGATGCGGCGCCCCGCGTTCGTGGACATAGACCTCCAAGTCCGGCCAGCGCTCGACCAGCGAACCCGAAGCACCGGCGTGGTCGAGATGGATGTGGGTCAGGAGCAGGGCTCGCGGGCGCTGGCCGCCCAGCTCGTCGAGCAGCGTCGGCAGGCACGAAGTCGGACCAGGGTCGATCAATACGTCTCCCACCTGCCAGCAGCCGATGACGTGCTCGTGCCCTAGGTGCATCAGGTCAATCACCCGGGGCGCAGCGCGTAGCGGCCTCGTCAGCTCGTCGTCGGCCACCGGCAGCTGATCTTCAGGCGAGCGCTGTCGGAGAATCGGCGCGTCCGCGGCCGCTTCGACGGGCAGCTGGGCGGTCTCCTCGGCAGCGATGGCCTCCACCTCTTCCGGGGTGAGCGGCTCAAGGTCCTCCGGCCCAACGGGCTCATCCGCCGCCACGGGCTCATGCGACACCACGGGCTCATCCGCCGCGACGAGCTCATCCGCCGCCACGGGCTCATCCGCCGCTTCGGGCTGATCCGGCGCTTCGGGCTGATCCGGCGCTTCGGGCTGATCCGGCGCTACGGGCTCATCCGCCGCTACGGGCTCATCCGCCGCTACGGGCCGATCCGGCGCGACAGGTCCAATTTCCTCTGGCGCCAGCGGCTGATCCGTGGCCACAACGCCAATCTCCTCCGCCCCCCCAGGCTCATCCGCTTCAGCCGGCTCTTCGGTGAGCGCCTCACTTTCGGACGTCGCGTCCGCCGGGAAACGGGTCGCGGCCGCCCCGGCAAGCGTCCCAAGCTCCTCCGCGAGCCTGCGCACATCACCGACGATCCGGTCGCGCTCTGCCCAGATGCGATCGACCTCGGAGTCGAGCTCTTGGAGGCGACGCTGAGCCTCCTGCTCGATCTCTTGCGCCCGGCGGCGGGCCGAGCGGTCAAGCGCATCGGCCTCATCACGCGCCCGTATCAAGCGCTCCTCGGCTTCGCCACGCGACTGGGTGGTGAGCTGGTCAGCGGTGTCGTGGGCCCTTTGAAGGATGGCCGAGACCTCCCCCCCGACCCGTTCAAGCGCCCGGCGTACCGCCCCCTCGGGCGAGCGCGTTGCGTACAGCTCCGCCACCAACTGCGTGATCTTCTTCACATACGCATCCACGGCCACCCGGTCGTATCCGCGCAGCACGATCGGAAAGTCCTGGTTGGCGGCGGTCGCTACAGGATCGTCTGGCAGGTCGGCGAGCGGCGCAGTTATCTGTTGCATGATCGCGTGCTCATTGGCAGCCGAGCTCTGATCTGGCATAGACACAGGATTCCACCTCCGTCGCTGGATGCCTGCCGGTCCATACAATGCGGGCGATGTCTGCCACGCCACCGCCTCGCCTTTCCGAGCGAGACCGGCCATGGCTGATGCGGACATACGCCGGCCACTCGGACGCCAAGCGTTCAAATGAACTCTACAGGCGCAACCTGCAGAACGGGCAAACCGGGCTGTCCGTAGCGTTCGATTTGCCCACCCAGACGGGGTATGACCCCGATCACGAGCTGGCCCGCGGCGAGGTGGGCAAGGTTGGCGTCTCGATCGCGCACGTCGGCGACATGCGCACGCTGCTCGAAGGCATCCCGCTCGAGCAGATGAACACCTCCATGACGATCAACGCCACCGCGGCCTGGCTCTTAGCGCTCTATATCGCTGCCGCAGACGAGCAGCGCGTACCGGAGGACAAGCTCCAGGGCACGACCCAGAACGACATCCTCAAGGAGTACCTGAGCCGCGGAACATACGCCTTTCCCCCCGGTCCGAGCATGCGGCTGATCGCGGACACCATCGCTTACACCGTCACGCACATGCCCAAGTGGAATCCGATCAATATCTGCTCCTACCACCTGCAGGAGGCCGGGGCCACGCCCGTGCAGGAGATCGCCTACGCGTTCTCCAACGCCATTGCGGTGCTCGACGCCGTGCGCAAGCGCGTCCCCCAGGATCTGATGGGAAGCGTGTTCGGACGGATCTCCTTCTTCGTCAACGCCGGCGTGCGGTTCATCGAGGAGCACGCCAAGCTGCGGGCGATGGCGGCGCTGTGGGATGAGCTGGGACGCGAGCGCTACGGGGTGCAGGACGAGAAGCAGCGCCGCTTCCGCTACGGCGTGCAGGTCAACTCCCTAGGGCTGACCGAGGCACAGCCCGAGAACAACGTCTACCGGATCGCCCTCGAGGCCCTGGGGGTGACGCTCGGACGCAGCGCTCGTGCCCGGGCCATCCAGCTGCCGGCGTGGAACGAGGCGCTGGGGCTGCCGCGCTCCTGGGACCAGCAGTGGTCGCTGCGCCTCCAGCAGATTCTCGCCTACGAGACCGACCTGCTCGAGTACCCGGACATCTTCGAGGGTTCGAAGGTGATGGACGGACTGCAGGCAGAGCTGATGAAGGGTGCCCGTGAGGAGATGGCGCACGTCGCCGAGCTGGGCGGCGCTGTCGAGGCCGTCGACTACATGAAGGGAGCACTGGTGGAGTCCCATCGCGAGCGCTGGCGGCGGATCGAGGCCGGCGAGCAAACCGTCGTGGGGATGAACCGCTTCACGTCCGGTGAGCCCTCGCCGCTCATGGCCGACGCGGACGGCGGGGTGCTCGTCGTCGATCCCCGGGTGGAGGCCGGACAGCGCGAGGCGGTCGCCCGCTGGCGCGGCGAACGCGATCACAGAGCGGTGGACAAGGCGCTCGCAGAGCTCGCCCGGGTGGCCCGTGAAGACACGGAGAACATCATGCCGGCCACGATCGCCGCCGCGCGCGCTGGCGCCACCACCGGCGAGTGGGCGCAGACGCTGCGCGAGGCGTTCGGCGAGTACCGGGCCCCAACCGGCGTCAGGGAGGCCGCGGCCCTTTCGAGCGAGGAGGTGGCCGAGCTCCACGAAGAGGTCGAGCGCGTCTCCGAAGCCCTCGGCAGGCGCCTGAAGTTCCTGGTGGGTAAGCCGGGGCTCGACGGACACTCGAACGGCGCCGAGCAGATCGCGGTGCGGGCGCGCGACGCGGGCATGGACGTCGTGTACGAAGGCATCCGTCTGACGCCGTCACAGATCGCCACATCCGCCGCCCAGGAGGGCGTCCACGTGATCGGCCTGTCGATCCTGTCCGGCTCACACCGCGAGCTGATCCCGGCCGTGCTCGAGGCGCTTCGCGCGGCGGGCGTCGAGCATGTCCCAGTGATCGTGGGGGGCATCATCCCCGAGGCTGATGCGGCGTGGTTGCGCGAGCGCGGAGTCGCAGCGGTCTACACCCCGAAGGACTGGGACCTCAACCGGATGATGCGCAACATCATCGCCGTGGTCGCCGAGCGCCACGGGATCGATGTCGCCCCCGCCCCAGGCGCGCTCGGCGTCCCGCGGCGCGCTAGCCGCGCCGCGCGAGCCGTCCAGTCGGCTTGAATCCAGCCATCGAGGACGGCCGCGCCCTCGGCGAGCGACTGCGCTCGGGCGATCTGAGCGCAGCGTCGGCGGCGCTCAACGTGCTCGAGAGCCGCGTCGAAGACGCTCGCGCTCAGGCCGATGCGCTGCTCGAAGCGGTCTCCCCCGCCGCGCTCGGCGGTGAGGCGCCGGGGCAGGTCGTTGGCATCACCGGCCCTCCCGGCGTAGGCAAGTCCTCGCTGCTCTCTCACCTCGTCTCCGCCTGGCGGGCGCGCGGCCGGTCGGTCGCCGTCCTGACGGTCGACCCCAGCTCCCGGCGCTCGGGAGGAGCGCTGCTCGGCGACCGGGCACGGATCGATGTCGACCCGGGCGACCGCGGCGTGTTCGTACGCTCGACCGCCGCCGGAGACCGCCTCGGCGGCCTGGCCCCAAGCACCCGAGCGGCGGCGAGCGCGCTGTCCGCGGCATTCGACGTCGTGGTGATAGAGACCGTCGGGGTCGGCCAGTCGGAGACCGAGGTGGCCGACGTCGCCGACACCGTCGCCGTCGTCGTGCAACCGGGCTCGGGCGACGTGCTTCAGTTCCTCAAGGCAGGGATCATGGAGGTGCCCGACGTTCTGGTCGTAACGAAGGCCGATCTCGGTCTCATCGCCACCCGGGCGCTCAGCGATCTGAACGTGGCTCTCAAGGCGCTAGGAGCGACCGGCACCGCGGTCGTCGCCGTGTCCTCGCTCTCACCGCCGAGCGGCATCGACGGCCTCATCGACGCACTCGATCAGCACCTTCATGGGCTCGATGTCTCCTCCCGACGGCTTCGGACGCGGCGTATGCATGCCCTGGCTGACTTCGCGGCAGAGCACGGCGAGCGAGGGCTGCGGGCGCTTGGCGGGCGCAGAGCCGCGCAGAAATGGCTGGCGGCACAGGATCCCGGTCTCGGCGTGCCAGCGCTCGGACGGGCGCTGGCGGCCCGGGCGGCGGACGCGAAGTCCACCGAGGCCGCCCCCGACAATCGCGGCGATGGGGACTGATGCCCAGGATCACGCTTCCCGGAGGGCCACTCATCGACGGCCCAACCGCGATCAGGCCCTGGCGGGGGTCGGATATCCCGGCCCTGGTGGCGGCCTGTCAGGACCCCGAGATCCCACGCTGGACGCGGGTCCCGGAGGCCTACAGCGAGGCGGACGCCCGCTTCTACATGCAACAGCGCTACGACGAGCTCCAGGCGGGTACCGCCGCTCCGTTCGCGGTGATAGCACCGGGAGACGGCACGCTGCTGGGATCGATCTCTTTGATGCGGTTCGCCTGGGAGCACGCCAGAGCCGAGGTCGGTTACTTCCTGGCCCGCGACGCGCGTGGCCGGGGTCATGCCGCGCGCGCCGTGCGGCTGGTCTGCGCTTGGGGTTTCGGCGCGCTGGGACTGGAGCGGATCAACCTGCTGGCGGCGACAGGCAACGCCCCCTCCCAGCGAGTTGCGGAACGGGCGGGATTCACCCGCGAGGCCGTGCTGCGTTCCTACTTTCCCTCCAAGCAGGGCCGCCTGGACATGGTGGCTTACGGCTTGCTGGCGGGCGAATAGGGCCTCAGCAGATCAGCGTGCAGTCTGCGCACGGGCTGGAGGGCTACCCTTTGAAACATGGAGCTTGAGCCGCTGCTCGACGGCCACGGCAGGGAAATCGGCGACCTGCGGGTGTCAGTGACTGACCGTTGCAACTTTCGCTGCCAGTACTGCATGCCCGCGGAGGGGCTGCCCTGGCTCGAGCGCGCCGAGATCCTGACGTTCGAGGAGATCGCCCGGCTCGTGACGCTGTTCTCCGCGATGGGGGTGCACTCGGTACGCCTGACGGGAGGCGAGCCGCTCGTCAGACGCCACTTCCCGCGCCTGGCCAGGATGTTGAGCGACATCGAAGATGTCGCGGAGCTCTCCGTGACGACCAACGGATTCCTGCTCGAGCGCGACGCCGCCGCGCTGGTGGACGCCGGCATCGACCGCTTCAACGTCTCGGTCGACTCGCTGCAGCGCGACCGTTTCTACGAGCTCACGCGCCGCGACGCGCTGCCGCAGGTGCTCCGCGGGCTGGCGCTGCTCGCGACCTTCCCAGACGCCCACCCGATCAAGGTCAACGCCGTTGCGATGCGCGGCTTCACCGAGGATGAGGTGCTCCCGTTCGCCGAGCTCGCCCGCCAGACGCCCTACGAGGTGCGCTTCATCGAGTTCATGCCGCTCGACGCCGATCGCGCCTGGTCCCCCGACCAGGTCCTGACCGGCGCCGAGATCCGGACTGCGATCAACGCCGTCTATCCCCTGCAGGCCGAGACCCGTGAGCGGCACGCCACCGCGCGCGTGTACCGATTCGCCGACGGGCAGGGCAGGATCGGCTTCATCAATCCTGTCTCGGAGCCGTTCTGCGCCGACTGCAACCGCATCCGCCTGACAGCCGACGGGCGCCTGCGCACCTGCCTGTTCTCGCTCAACGAGACCGATCTGCGCGGGCCGCTGCGCGCTGGCGCCGACGACTGGGAGCTGGAGCGGATCATCCGTGACGCGGTGTGGCGCAAGGAGTTGAAGCACCATGTAGGCGAGCCCGGGTTCATCCAGCCGGCACGCTCGATGTCGGCGATCGGAGGCTGAGCTCTCGAGCGCCCGGCGCGGTCCCTTAACGGGGCTGCAACGTTTGCCGGCGGAGAATCCTCACTGGTACCTAGATGCTGCTGTTGCTTGTCTTCGCGTTGGTCGCCGGCGCCGGCACCGCGGTCACACCATGCGTGCTGCCCGTTCTGCCCGCTCTGCTATCCGCCAGCGCCATCGGCGGCAGACGAAGGCCGTTGGGGATCGTGCTGGGCCTGGCCGCGACGTTCACGATCGCGATCGTCGCCCTGGCGCAGCTGGTGAAGGGCGTCGGGGTGGCGAGCGGTGCGGCACGCACCGCCGCGATCGTTGTGCTGATCGCCTTCGGCATCGCGATGCTGGTGCCCGACGTGGCGGCGCGATTTCAGGCGCCGCTTTCACGCCTCGCCCGCTTCGGTCCCAAGACGCGGGGTACGGGATTCTGGTCGGGACTGGCGGTGGGCGCGGCGCTGGGTTTCGTGTGCGCCCCGTGCGCCGGCCCGATTCTCGCGGCGGTGACCTCGGTCAGCGCCTCCACCGGACCGACGGCCAGGGTGCTCGCGGTGGCGCTGGCGTTCTCCGCCGGCCTGGCCGCCGTGCTGATGCTTTGGGCCCTCGGCGGCCGTGCTGTGGCCCAGCGGGTCAGGCGCTCGCTGCGCGGGCACATCGTCGAGCGGGTGCTCGGCGTCGTGCTGCTGGCGACCGGCGTGGCGATGGCGTTCAATCTCGACGTCCGCTTCGAGGAGACGCTGGCCAAGGACACTAGCCTGCCGGCGTTCCTGGTCGATCCCACCAGGTCGCTCGAGAACTCGAGCGCGGTACAGAACCGCTTGGCCTCGCTACGGCCCGCCTCGCGGTTCGCCAAGCGCCAGCAAGAGGCCTCGCAGATTCCGATGCCGGCCACGACCGGGGTCTCCATCCCCGGCGTCCAGACGCCAGCGCTCCCCGACCTCGGACCGGCGCCGGAGTTCACCGATACACAGCGGTGGTTCAACACCGCAGGCGGGCGCCAGCTGACGCTCGCGGGCCTCCGCGGCCACGTCGTCCTGGTCGACTTCTGGACGTACACGTGCATCAACTGCATACGCACGCTGCCCTTCCTGAAGGGGCTCTACGCCACCTACCACCCCTACGGGCTCGAGATCGTGGGCGTCGAGTCGCCGGAGTTCACCTTCGAGCAGGAGCCCGGCAACGTCGAGCAGGCGGTGCGGGACGACGGAATCCACTACCCGGTGGTGCAAGACAACCACCTCGGCACCTGGAACGCCTACCAGAATGAGTACTGGCCGGCCGAGTATCTGATCGACGCCCGCGGCCACGTCCGCCACACGGACTTCGGGGAGGGCGACTACAAGGAGAGCGAAGCGGCGGTGCGGCAACTGCTCTATAACGCAGGCCAGCGCGGCCTGCCGCCGCCGATGACCGCCAGCGCGATCATGCCCTCCAACGGCATCGGTACGCCCGAGACCTACCTCGACCCGGAGCGTGCTCAGGGCTTCGCCCAACCGCTTTCGCCGGGCGTCCACTTCTATCCCGGGGTTTCCAGCCCAGCTCTGAACCAGGTCGCGCTCCACGGCACCTGGAATGTGGGCTCGGAGTCCGTCACGCCGGTGTCATCTGATGCCTCGATCAAGCTCGGTTTCCAGGCGGCCAAGGTGTACCTGGTGATGACGTCGGCCGGCAACTCCCCGCGCCGGGTCCGGGTGCTGCTCGACGGGCGTCCGTACTCGAGTGTCGCGGTCTCGGGCCAGCAGCTCTACACACTCGTGTCGCTGCCGAGCGACCAGCTGCACGCACTGACCGTGCTCGTGCCGCGGGGCGTGGCCGCCTACGACTTCACGTTCGGTTAGGGGGGCCCCTCGGGCCCGCGCGGGCGCTCAGCGCTCACGGGTGCGGGTCGGCGCCGCTCGCGGCCGGTCGAGCATCGCGGCCGCCTGAAGCAGATCATCCGGGGTGTTGACGATGAAGAGCGCCTCAGGGTCCTGCACCTCGAGTAGGCAAGGGCCGATCGCCTCGACCGCCTGGACCAGCGGTGTGTCGCCCGCGACCGCGGGGTCTGGAAGCAGCTGCAGGGCGAGCTGCTCGTAGCGGCCAAGAAGTGGCTGTGGCCGGCCTTGGCCGGCGGCGATCACCGCCGGAGCGCCGCGCCGGTCAGCGATGGCGATGCGCCCCAGCAGCTCGGGGGTGACAAACGGCAGATCAGCGGCGCAGACTACAACCGGACGGCCGTCCGCGAGTGCCAGCGCCTGGCGGATCCCGACCAGCGGATGACGGTATGACTGAGGTTCGATCCACACGGTTGCCCCTGGAAGGCTCGGCAGCTCCACATCGGCCTTGGTCAGCACGGCGACGTCCTCAAACGCCGATGTCATGGCGTCGAGCGCGTAGCGGATCAACGGCCTGCCGCCCAGCTCGACCATCGCCTTGGCACCGCCGATGCGCCGGCCACGGCCGCCCGCCAGGACGACACCGACGAGTGGTGGTCGACTTTGAAGACCCCCAGATTGAGCACCTTCGCCTGGCATTGGGCGCTTACCCTACGTCCCCGGGCGCCGGGCGTGGGTCTGGCGCCGGCGCGAGGCCTCCCGGGCCCGCGCGGAGGCAGCCGCGGGGCATTCGGAGGGGTCTCCTAGAATCAGTTTGCATGGAGGGCTCGACCGAGGTCCGTAGCTGGTTGCGCTGCTATCGCTGCTGGTCGCAGAACCTCGAGGTGCAGGTTCACTACGAGGGCATCCACAAGATCGACGCCGACACGGGCGAACGCGGCGAGGTGGTCGACGAGATGCAGGAGGCGGTGATCCAGTGCTTGGAGTGCATGCACGACCAGCCGCACCTGGGGTTTCACAACGGGCGCGTCGAGCCGATTGAAGACCGCTGGGAGCGGATGATCGCCGGCACGCCCTGGGTCGCCTCCTGCACGGTCACCGTGGACGCAGACGACGTCGAGACCTGCTCTGGGCCCGAGGCCGGCGACGCGCTCTCTTACGCCGCCTTCGGCGATCACGGCACGCGGGAGTTCTTCACCCACGTCCGCTTCCACAAGCACGACGACGACCGCATCATCGTCCACCTGCTCGTCGAGCTCTATGCGCGCTCGGCCGAGGAAGCCACCGGCGTGCTGGAGGAAGCGGCGCGCGGTGAGCTGGCGATCACCTCGCTCGCCGAGGAGTCGCGTCCGCCCGCCTCGACGGGTAACGGACAGCACTAGCCGAGGACCGGCTGGATGCGTTAGCCGGACCGGATGTCCGGCTACGGTGACTGCCGGGCGAGCGGAGCGGTCTCCTGGCGCTGAGGAGCGGAGCGAAGCCCGGCCCCAAGCCGGATGCGGTCACCCGCCTCGACCGCGATCAGCGCCAGGGCCACGGGCACCGTCGCGGGCAGCTCGTTGACCACCAAGAAAAGTAAATCGAACGCTCCCGCCAGCACCAGCGTAAGCACGGCGGCCGACCATTGCCGCCGGCGGTCGCTCGCCAGCACCGCGCCGAGCAGCGCCGCGACGAACAAGTCGCCGTAGCCCATCGACACCGAGCCGAATAGCTCGCTCTGGAGCCGCGGCAGCCCGCCTACCGGATGCGCGGCGATGAGCGCTGTGTTCGGTGCCTGCAGCAGATCGGAGACCACCAGCCAAGTGTCGCCGCAGGCCATGGCGACGATTCCGACCTTCAGCCAGCTGGACGGGGTGACCGACGCCAGCAGCACTCCGAGCGTGACGCAGCTGAGCGCGGAGAGCAGCGCCGCGGCCGCCTCGCCGGCGAGCGAGCTCCGCGCCGCCCAGGCGAGCGCGAACAGCCCGCCGGCGGCGATCGCCAGCGGTGGCCGGGCACCGCGCGCAGCCCAGCCGAGCGCCGCCGCGGCCAGCGGGGGCACGGCGACCAGCGCCAGGTAAGTCAGCCCGGTCGCCGTGTCCGACACAAAGCGGATGGCGAAGATCACCACCACGATCGACCCGAGCGGTATGAGCGCCCAGGCTGGACCGCGGACCCGCTCGGCGATCGGAATCCGGGGCGTCGCGCGAGGAGCGGCCACCACGCCAGCCTGCACGGCGAGCATCGCCGCGTCGGAGGGGATGAACGGCAGCGCCACCCACTCAGCGTACGCGCGCGGCCTCAGCGCAAGCTGAACCCGGCGCTAGCTGGCGCTAGGAGAGCCGATTCTCGAGCTCGTCCAACTGGGCGTGCAGCTCGCCCGGCAGCCGCTCGCCGAACTTGGCGTAGTGCTCGCGCAGCAGGGGCAGCTGTTGCCTGTAGTCCTCCGGGTCCACCGCCAGCAGCTTGGTCATCGCCTCCTCCGTGATGTCCATGCCGTGGATGTTGATCCCGCCCTTCCCCACCTTAGGAACGAGCCCGATCGGCGTCTCCTCGGCCCCGACGGCATCCTCGCAACGGCGGAAGATCCACGCCAGGACACGGGAGTTTTCTCCGTAGCCGGGCCACAGAAACTTGCCGTCCTCCCCCTTGCGGAACCAGTTGACGTGGAAGATTCTGGGCAGCTTGGCGCCCTCCCGGTCACCGGTCTTCAGCCAGTGGCCGAAGTAGTCTCCCATGTGGTAGCCGCAGAACGGCAGCATGGCCATGGGGTCAAAGCGCAGCTCGCCGACCTTGCCCGCGGCGGCAGCGGTCTTCTCCGAGCTCATCGTCGAGCCCACGAACACACCATGGGACCAGTCGCGGGCCTCGAACACCAGCGGCACGACCGCCGAGCGCCGCCCGCCGAACAGGATCGCCGAGATCGGCACGCCGGCGGGGTCCTCCCATTCGGGAGCGATCGACGGGCACTGCGCCGCGGGCGCGGTGAAGCGGGCGTTGGGGTGCGCGGCCGGGGTCTCCGACTCGGGCGTCCAATCGTTGCCGCGCCAGTCGATCGCGTGGTCCGGCGGGTCGCCCGTCAGCCCCTCCCACCAGACGTCGCCGTCGTCGGTCAGCGCGCAGTTGGTGAAGATCGTGTTGCGTCCGACCGTATCGATCGCGTTTGGGTTGGTGCGGGCGCCGGTCCCCGGCGCCACGCCGAAGAATCCGCACTCGGGGTTGACGGCGTACAGCTGGCCGTCGCTGCCGAACTTCATCCAGGCGATGTCGTCGCCAATCGTCTCGACCTTCCAGTCCTCGAGCGTGGGAATCAGCATCGCCAGGTTGGTCTTGCCACAGGCGCTGGGGAACGCGCCGGCGACGAAACGGACCCGGCCCTCGGGGGAGGTCAGCTTGAGGATCAGCATGTGCTCTGCCAGCCAGCCCTCGTCGCGCGCCATCACCGACGCGATCCGCAGCGCGAAGCACTTCTTGCCCAACAGCGCGTTGCCCCCGTAGCCGGAGCCGTAGGACCAGATCTCGCGCGTCTCAGGAAAATGCACGATGTACTTGTTCTCGGCGTTGCACGGCCACGGCACGTCCTGGACGCCCTCGGTGAGCGGCATGCCCACGGAGTGCAGGCAGGGGACGAAATCGCCGTCATCGCCCAGCACGTCGAGCGCCGGCTGTCCCATGCGGGTCATGATCCGCATCGAGGCGGCGACATAGGACGAGTCGGTGACCTGCACGCCGATGTAGGAGATCTTCGAGCCGAGCGGACCCATCGAGAACGGGACGACGTACATAGTGCGCCCGCGCATCGAGCCCTCGAACAGTCCTTTGAGCGTCGCGCGCATCTCCTCGGGGTCGCGCCAGTTGTTCGTGGGCCCGGCGTCGGATTCCCGCTCCGAGCAGATGAACGTCCTGTCCTCGACGCGGGCCACGTCGGCCGGATCGGACAGCGCAAGATACGAGTTGGGCCGCTTGGCCTCCGAGAGCTTGTGAAATGTTCCCGCGTCTACGAGCGTCTGCGCCAGGCTGTCGTATTCCTCGGCCGACCCATCGCACCAGTGGATCTCGTCGGGCTGGGTGAGCGCGACGGTTTCCTCCACCCACTGCCGGAGGCGCTTGTGGGTCGTCGTTGCCTGGTGCTCCGCTGCAGTATGGGACATGTTTTGGTGAACTCCTTCGTGCTTCGGTGGCCAGTGAAGGCTACCCGTAGGCGGGTACAAAAAGTCCACTCCCCCCTTGAAGCGGCTCGATCAATGCCCGCAAGGCGAACGTTTTGAGGCTCAGTCCACGTTCGTCTCGGCGCCGGGAAGCTCCGCCGCGGGCCTGCCGCCCGCTCGGCTTCCTGCCTCGCCGTTTTGGGCGGCGCCCGCGTCATCCGGCTGCTCCTTGCGCGGAACGAGCACGATCCGCTTGAACTCGGCGACCAGAGTCCCATTCTGGTTGTAGGCGCGGGTGTGGACCTTGACGGTTCCGCGGTCGGGCTTCGAACGCGACGGCTTCACCTCGAGCACCTCAGATTCGACAAACAGGGTGTCGCCGTGGAAGACCGGGGCTGGGTGGCGCAGCTCCTCGGTCGCCAGGTTGGCGATCGCCTTGCCGGATACGTCGGCGACCGTCATCCCGAACACCAGCGAGTAAACGAGCGGTCCAGCCACGACGTTGCGGCCCTGCTGCGAGTTCGCGGCGTAAACGTCGTTTACGTGCAGCGGATGGTGGTTCATCGTAAGCAGGCAGAAGAGGTGGTCCTCCGCCTCGGTGACGGTCTTCGCCGGCCAGTGCTTGTACACCGCCCCCAGCTCAAACTCCTCCAGGTAGCGGCCATACGGATGGGAGCCCGAGGCCTCCCGCGCGGCCTGGTCTGTCTGCACTTCGGTCATCGCGTCTCCTGATTCGGTGTCATCCGTGGGCGGGAGGATGCCATCTGGATGCAGCCGGGGCGAATCCAGTCGGTAGCGTTCTCTTGCAACCGACCAGGAGAAAGTGAACGTGCGCAACCCCCGCGATTTCGGGAAGCCGCTGGCGATTGGCGCTCCGGCGCCGCCGCTCGAGATCCCCTTCAAGCCGAGCCGAATGATCCACTTCCTCGACTTCTCGAACGAGAGGATGGTCGCCAAGGCCCCCGAGATCGCGCCCACCGTCGACATCCTGCTCGGGAACCTGGAGGACGCCGTACCGGTCGACCGCAAGCAGGCCGCACGAGACGGTCTGCTCAAAGTTGGCCGGGAGATGGAGCTCGGCGAGACGCAACTGTGGGGCCGCGTCAACAGCCTCGAGTCGCCGTGGGTGCTCGACGACATCACCCAGTTGGTCACCGAGATCGGCCATCGGCTCGAGGTGATGATGATTCCCAAGGTCGAGGGGCCCTGGGACATCCACTACGTCGACCGCCTGCTGGCCCAGCTCGAGGCCAGGGCGGGTCTCGAGCGCCCGATCCTGGTCCACGCGATCCTGGAGACCGGTCTGGGGGTGGTCAACGTGGAGAGGATCGCCACCGCCAGCCCGAGGATGCAGGGCATGAGCTTCGGGCCGGCCGACCTGGCGGCGTCGCGGCGGATGAAGACCACGCGGGTTGGCGGCGGGCACCCCGGCTACCGCGTGATCTCCGATCCCGATCCCGATGACCCGGGCGCGCCGCGCGCGACCGCCCAGCAGGACCCCTGGCACTACTCGATCGCCCGCATGGTCGACGCCTGCACCTCGGCCGGGATCCTTCCCTTCTACGGGCCCTATGGCGACATCCGGGACGTTCAGGGGTGCGAGACGCAGTTTCGCGCCGCTTTCCTGCTCGGGTGCGTCGGCGCTTGGTCAATTCACCCCGTCCAGATTCAGATCGCCAAGCAGGTCTTCAGCCCCGATCCCGACGAGGTGCTGTTCGCCAAGAAGGTGCTGGAGGCGATCCCCGACGGCCGCGGCGTGCACATGATCGATGGCAAGATGCAGGACGACGCGACGTGGAAGCAGTGCAAGGTGATGGTGTCGCTCGCCGAGATGCTGGCCCACAAGGATCCGGAGTTGGCAGAGGCCTATGGCTTCGCCCCCGAGCCGGTCGGATAGGGCCCGCGTGCGGATCTCCGCCAAGGTGGATTACGCGGTTCGGGCCGCGGTCGAGCTGGCAGCGGCAGCCGGCGACAAGCCGGTCAAGGCGGAGCGCGTAGCAAACGCTCAGGGAATCCCGCTCAACTTCCTGGAGAACATCCTCGGCGAGCTGCGCCACGCGGGCATCGTTCGCAGCCACCGGGGAGCCGACGGCGGCTTCCGTCTGGCCAAGCCGCCCCAGGACGTGAGCGTGGCAGATGTCATCCGGGCTGTCGAGGGGCCGCTGGCCAGCGTCCGCGGCGGCCCGCCCGAACAGACGACTTACGACGGCGCCGCCGAGCCGCTGCTGCGGGTGTGGATCGCGGTGCGGGCCAACCTGCGCATGGTGGTCGAGCACGTCAGCCTGGCGGACATAGCGAACGGCGAGCTGCCGGCGGCCGTCGAGCGGCTGGCCGAGGATCCGGAGGCCTGGCTCACGCGCTGAGCGCCTCCGCCGCGTGCTGGGGCGCCCGCACATAGACCACGTCGCCGGCCTTCAGCTCCAACTCGTCTGTCTGCGCCCGGGTCAGCTGAGCCCGGGCCCTGCCACCGTCAGCCAGCTCGAGTTCGATCCGCACCTCGAAGCCCAGGTGCACGACCCGCGCCACCTTGGCCCGCTGGGCCCCGGGCTCGGGCGTGGGGCTCAGGTCTAGGTCGTGCGGGCGTACCAGCTGGTTATCAAGCCGGCTGACCGGACCGAGAAAGCCCATCACAAAGTCGTTGGCCGGTGCGTCGTAGACCTGACGCGGGGCTCCCACCTGCTCGATTCGGCCGACGTTCATGACCGCGATGCAGTCGGCGACTTCCATCGCCTCCTCCTGGTCGTGCGTGACCAGCACTGTCGTCACTCCCTGTTCGTCGTGCAGGCGGCGAAGCCATAGCCGCAGTTCGGCGCGGACGGTCGCGTCTAGGGCACCGAACGGCTCGTCGAGTAGCAGCACCCGCGGCTCGACCGCGAGCGCCCGGGCCAGCGCCATCCGCTGCCGCTGGCCGCCGGAGAGCTGGTTCGGGTGCTGCTCGGCCCACTTCGTGAGACCCACGAGCCCTAGCAGCTCGTCCACCTTGGCCCGAATATCCTCCCGGGGGCGCTTGCGGATCTTCAGCCCGAAAGCGACGTTCTCGCGCACGGTCATGTGCGCAAAGGCCGCGTAGTGCTGAAAGACGAAACCGATGCCGCGCTCCTGAGGTCGGGTGTCGGTGACGTCGTTGTCATCGAGCAGGACCACTCCAGCGTCGGGTTCCTCGAGGCCGGCGATGATCCGCAGCAGCGTCGACTTGCCAGAGCCACTCGGCCCGAGCAGCGCCGTCAGCGACCCATCCCCCACCTTGAGCGTCACGTCGGTCAGCGCTTCGAAATCCCCGAAGTGCTTCGAGATTGAAATGGCCTCGATCCTCATGAGTCCTCCTTCCGTCTCGGTCCCAGAAGCGTCATCACAAGCAGCACCACGAGCGACATCACCGCCAGTTCGGCCCCCGCCGCGTAGGCACTGGTCACCGCGCCGCCGCCGATCTGGGAGTCGCGCTGCTGGACCAGCAGTGGAAGCGTTAGCGTCGAGCCCGAGACGTTCGAGGAGACGACTGCCACGGCGCCTATCTCCCCCAGGGCCCGGGCGGTGGTGAGTACCACGCCATAGGCCACGCCCCAGCGGATCGACGGCAGCGTCACCCGCCGGAACGTCTGCCAGGAGGAGGCGCCCAGCGTCGCCGCAGCCTGCTCCTGCTCATCGCCGACCTCCCGCAACACCGGTGCAACCTCGCGCACCACGAACGGCAGCGACACGAACACCGTGGCGATGGCCATGCCCGCCGGCTCATAGATGACCCTGATTCCATGGTTGATAAGCCAGGTCCCGAACCACCCTCCCTGGCCGTAGACCAGCACGAGCGCGAGGCCCACAATCACTGGCGAGACGACGAACGGCAGGTCGAGCAGGGCGTCTAGGATGGCGCGGCCGCGAGTCTTACCGCGAACCAGCAGCAGCGCGCAGCCGACGCCGAAGATCGTGTTGAGCGGCACGGCGATTGCGGCGATCGTCACCGACAGCCAGAAGGCGCTGATGGCCGCCGGCGTCGTGACCCACCCCCACGCCGTTCCGAACCCGTGCTCGAACGTGCGCCAGAACACCATCGCCACCGGCAGCACCAGCAGCAGCGCGAGGTAGAGCAGCGCGATCGTGCGCAGCGACAGCGTGGTACGCCGGCTAACGAGCAACGCGCGTCCCCATCCGTCGCAGGATCACCAGCACGATCAGCGAGACGACCATCAGCACCACCGACAGCGAGGCCGCCGACTGCGGGTCACCGCTCTCGATGTCGGCGTAGATCACGATGCTGGCGATCTGGACCTTGCCGGCGATCAAAATCAGCGAACCGAACTCCCCCACCGAGCGGGCGAACGACAGCGCCGCGCCGGAGAAGATCGCCGGCCGCAGCGCGGGCAGGATGACGCGGCGGAATGTGACGGCGTTCGACGCTCCGAGCGACGCTGCCGCCTCCTCGACCTCGCGCTCGAGCTCGATCAGCACCGGCTGCACGGAGCGCACCACGAACGGCAGCGTCACGAACAGCAGTGCAACCACCACCGCGGCGCGCGTGTACGCAAGGTGCACGCCGAACGGGCTGCCCGGCCCGTAGAGCGCCACCAGCGTCAGGCCGGCGACGATCGTCGGCAGCGCGAAGGGCAGGTCGATGAGGGCTCCCACAAAGCGCTTGCCCGGGAAGTCGTCACGGACGAGCACCCAGGCCACGAGCGTGCCCATCACGGCCGCGATGGCGGCCACCACCAGCGAGGCCACCATCGTGACTGCCAGAGCCTTGAGCGCCAGGGGGTTGGAGATCGAGCTCCAAAGCGTTCCCAGACCGGAGGAGAAAGCCTTGACCGCTACTGCCGCCAGCGGAATGAGGACGATCAGACTGAGATAGAGCGTCGCCAAGCCCATACCCAGCCCACCGGTGGCCTCCGCCCGCGCCCGGCGGCGCAGACGGGGGCGGCGGGGAGCGGGCGCTTGAGCCGCGAGTGCGTCAGCTGGAGGCAGTTGGCACCCCCGCGGCCTGCTCGATCTTCGTGATCGACCCGTTCGAAGTGCCGAAAAACTTCTTGTCGATCACGGTCCAGCCGCCGAGCGAGCTGATCGTGAACAGCTCAGGCGGTGTAGGGAAGTCGCTGGCGTACTTCTTGGCGACCGACGCGAGCACCGGGCGGTAGCCCGACTTGGCCCAGATCGTCTGGGCGGCCGGAGAGAACAGCCAGTTGATGAAGGTGCTCGCGGCGGCTGGCGCCTTGGTGGTCACCGCCACTGGCGTCTGTATCAGGAGCGTCTGCCTGGGGATGATGTACTGGACGGCGTCTCCGGCCTTCACGGCCGAGATGGCATCTGACTCGTAGTCGATCAGCACGTCGCCCTTGCCGCTGGTGAACGTCTGCAGCGCGGATGAGGCGCTTGAGGGCTGAACGCTGACGTTCTTGGTCAAGAGGGTCTTCAGGTACTGAAGCGCCTGCGCCGGCGACTTACCCTCCTTGAGTTCCGCGCCGTACGCCGCGAGCACGTTCCAGCGGGCGCTTCCCGAGGTCGACGGGTTCGGGGTGATGACGTCGACGCCGGGCTTGATCAGGTCTTCCCAGCCGGTGATGTGCTTGGGGTTGCCCTTGCGCACGACGAGGGCCACGACCGAGTTGGACGGGATCCCCTGCGCGCCGACGGTGTCCCAGTTGCTCGCCACGAGGTGATCCTTGACCAGGCGCGTGATGTCTGGCGTCGTAGAGAACGCGACGACGTCAGCCGGCTGGCCGGAGTCGACCGCGCGGCTCTGTGCCCCCGAGGCACCGAACGACTCGGTGAACGAGACGCCCTTGCCCTGCGGAGTCGCCTCGAATGCCGCGATCAGCTTGTCGTATGCCTTCTTGGGCGTCGAGTACGCCACCAGCCCGAGCTGGGTGCCGCCCTTGCTCGCCGCCGGCTTGCTGGATGCGGTGCTGCTCGTGTCCGACGAGCCGCCGCATGCGGCCAGCCCGACCACCGCGGCAACGATCGGGGCCAGCATCAGCGAGGCTCTGGGCATTCGGTCTCCTTTTGAAGTCTCCGACGAGACAAGCTTCTTCATGTAGTCCGACGAGGCAAGCTTCTTCATTTAGTCAATTGAGTTTATCGATTTGGTCGCCGACCGTCTGCATCGTGCTCTTGTAGCCTCCGCGCCCGCCATGCGCTTCTACGAGTACGAGTCACGCTCGATCGTCGCCAAGGCCGGGATCCCGATCACCAAGCAGGGCCTCGCCAGGACCGTCGACGAGACCCGCCGCCTAGCAGAGCGGATCGGCGCCCCGGTGGTGATCAAGTCCCAGGTGCTCTCGGGCGGGCGGATGAAAGCCGGCGGGGTCAAGTTCGCCGACACGCCTGAGGAGGCGGCAGATCATGCCGAGCACATCCTGAATCTCGAGATCGGCGGCCATATGCCCCGCGGCGTACTCGTCGACGAGCGCGCCGAGGTCAAGCACGAGTACTACGCGGGGATCGTGTGGGATGGGATCCGCAAGCTGCCCGTGATGCTGTTCTCGGACATGGGCGGAATCGACATCGAAGAGGTCGCCCACAACCACCCCGACCACGTGGCCCGGGTGCACTTCTCGACGCTTCGCCCGTTCTCTGATTGGCGGGCCAAGCAGCTGGTCTCCTCACTCGCGGTCAGCGGATCGGCACTCAACCGCCTCACGCCAATCCTGGCCAAGCTGGCGCGGCTGTTTTTGGAGTGCGACATGACGCTCGCCGAGATCAATCCCCTAGGCGAGCTCGCGGACGGCACGTTCGTGGCACTCGACGCCCACATGGACATGGAGAACGAGGCCCGCCCGCGCCAGAAGGCGCTGCTGGGCGAGCTGGGGGTCGGAGACGAGGAGACGCGTCAGGCTCGCGAGCCGACGCCGTTCGAGCTCGCCGGGGAGCAGGTCGACGCCCAGGATCACCGCGGTGTGGCGGGCAACGTGACCGAGTTCGACGGCAACCTCGGCTTGGTGATCGGCGCCGGCGGGGGGTCGTTGACGCTGTTCGACGCCGTGCGGGCGCACGGCGGCAATCCCGCCAACTACTGCGAGATCGGCGGCAACCCGTCGGTACGTAAGGCCTGCGGGCTGGCGAAGCTCGTGCTGCAGAAGCCGGGCGTAGAGCGGATCGCAGTGATGATGTCGATCGTCTCCAACACGCGCGTGGATATCGTCGCTCGGGGCGTGATCAAAGCCTGCGTGGAGCTCGGCCATGACCCCGCGGAGAAGATCGCGATTTTCCGCATCCCGGGAGCGTGGGAGGACGAGGGCTTCAAGATCCTCGAACGCTACGGCGTCCAGTATGCCGATCGCTCCGTGTCGCTGCACGAGGCCGCCCGCCGGGCGGTGGAGAAGATCCAGGGCAGGGACGGCGCCGCCGCGGCCCAGCACTTCCGCCAGACCACCGCCGAGATCGGCGGGGAGAGGGACGTTTAGCTGTGTCCATTCTGATCGACGCCGATACGACCTTCATCGTCCAGGGCATCACCGGCCGCGAGGCGGTCAATTTGACAAGAGAATGCCTCGACTACGGCGCCGGGGCGAAGATTGTCGGCGGAGTCACTCCCGGGCGCCTTGGGCGCGAGGTCCACGGCGTGCCGGTGTTCGACACCGTGGCACAGGCGGTCAGGCACAACGGTGCGCCGATCGACGGCTCTGTCGTGACCGTCCCCCCCGCCTTCACCAAGGACGCGGTGTTCGAGGCAATCGAGAACGGCGTCAAGCTTGTAGTGATCGTCACCGAGCGGATCCCCCGCGGCGACGTGGCCCAGATGGTCGAGCTGGCGACCGAGCACGGCGCCCGGATCATCGGCCCCAACTGCCTGGGGATCATCGTCCCCGACGTGATCAAGATGGGCGGCATCGGCGGCCCCGCGCGCGACGCCGCCAGGTCCTACACCCCTGGCCCTGTGGGTGTGATTTCGCGAAGCGGCGGCATGACCACGGAGATGTCGTCCACCTTAAGCGCCGCGGGCCTCGGGCAGTCGACCGCCGTGTCGATCGGCGGCGACGCCATCATCGGCTCCTCCTACGCCGAGCTGATGCCGCTCTACGAGGCCGACCCGCAAACGGAGGCGATCGTCATCTATACGGAGCCCGGGGGGCGGATGGAGGCTGAGTTGGCGCACTGGGTGAAGGAGAACGACTCGCGCCTTCCGATCGTGGCATTCATGGCCGGTCGCTTCATGGACGAGATGCCCGGCATGAGCTTCGGCCACGCCGGCACGATCGTCGAGGGCAAGGAGGACACGGCGAGCGAGAAGATCGCCCGCCTGGCCGAAGCCGGAATCGTCGTCGCCGAGGAGATCTCGGCGATTCCTGAAACCGTCAGGGAGAAGATCCGGGGCGGCCCGATCTTCCATGCGAAGCCCGAGGCGGAGCAACTTCATCAGACCGCGGGGCTGGAGGCCCCGTGGAGGTGATCACCTCGCGGACGGAGGCCACGGCGACAGCATGAGCAAGGCTCTGTTCATCGACGTAGAGGTCTCGCCCGAGGTCCGCGGCGATCGTGAGCTGGCAGTCAAGCTGGCCGAGGTGTGCCCCGTCGACATATACGCCGCCGAGCCCGACGGGGTAAAGATCGTCGAGGAGAACCTCGACGAGTGCGTGCTGTGCGAGCTTTGCATCAACGCCTCCCCGCCGGGAACGGTGAAGGTGAGAAAGCTCTACGACCGCGGCGCAGTGCTGGGCGGCTAGGCTACCTTTCGCCCGCGCCAGGAACGCCGGCTGGTGAAACCGGGGGCCGAGGGCGGAAAATCAAGGGACCGATGGGACCGAATCGTTGATCGGCTTTGCCGGAGCTGCCGGCCGGTCGCTCTCCGCGGCGACCGGATGGCTGCACGCGCACGACCCCGGCTACAACGCGCTGCGACGAGCGACCCGGACGGCCGTGATCATGCCGTCCCTGTTCGCGCTCGGCGACAAGGTGATCGGCAACCCGGCGCTAGCCACGTTCGCCGCCTTCGGCTCGTTCGCGATGCTGCTGATGGTCGACTTCTCGGGTTCGATCAGAGACCGCCTCCAGAACCAGGCGGCGCTGGGGATCGCCTGCGCGGTGCTCATCTGTCTGGGCACGCTTGCCTCGCGCACGACCTGGGTCGCGGCGAGCGCCATGGCGGTTGTGGCGTTCGTGGTGCTGTTCGCGGGGGTTGTCAGCTCGGTCCTTGTCGGCGCCACGACGACGCTGCTGCTGGCGTTCATCCTGCCTGTCTCGTTGGCGGCGCCGGCCTCCTCGATTCCCGAGCGGGTCGCGGGTTGGGGGCTCGCCGCCACCGCCTCGCTCCTCGCAATCTCACTGCTCTGGCCCTCACCGGCGCGCAACCCGATCCGGACCACCGTGATCGCAGCCTCTCGCGCTTTCGCTGGGCGCCTGCGAGCTGAGATTCTCTACGTGAGAAGCTCCGGCGGAGCTGCCGCCGCCGAGGCCCATCGGTTGGCGACGGTCGCCGCGGACGACGCCGTGAGGACGATGCAGCGCCAGTTTTTCGCCACGCCGTATCGCCCCAGCGGCTTGAGCAGCGACGCTCGGGCGCTAGTGCGGATCGTCGATGAGCTTCGCTGGCTGAACGGTGTCGTCCTGCGCTCGGCGCCTCGACATCGCCCGCGACGAGCGAACCTCCGTGTCTGCGCGGTGAAGATCGCCGCGGCCGATGTGCTGGAGCATGCAGCCCGGCTGCTAGAGGAACCGCGGGGCCCGGCCGAGGGCCTCAGCGCCGCGCTGGGCCAGATGCGCTCGGCCCTGGCGGACCTAGAACGGGCGACAGTCACCTCGCTCCCGCCCGAAGGTGGGGCTTCCGAGTCCGGGGAGCAAGCTTCCGGTCCGGGCGGACAACCCGCCCTCCGCGTCGTGTCCTCGCTCGACCCGAGCTTTCGCGCGCAGGAGCTGAGCTTCATCGTCGCCCAGATTGCGATGAACAGCCATTTTGCCGCGGCCGCCGCGCGTCGCCGCTGGATCGATCGGCTGCTCGGCCGCCAGCCCGAGGGGCTGCCGGGCCCGGTGCAAGCGGCAGAGGAGCGTGCCTGGGCCCACGTGGCGCGTCAGTCGCTGTGGCTGCGCAACAGCGTGCGGGGTGCCGCTGCCCTGGGGCTAGCCGTGATGGTGGCCGACCTGGGTAGTGTCCAGCACGCGTTTTGGGTCGCTTTCGGGACGCTGTCGGTGCTTCGCTCTAACGCGCTCAGCACCGGGCAGAACATCGTTCGCGCGCTGGCCGGAACCGCGATCGGGTTCGCGGTCGGCGGCGCGCTCGTATACGTGATCGGAACGAACACCACGCTGCTCTGGTGCCTGCTGCCGATCGTAATCCTGTTCGCAGGCCTGGCACCGGCCGCGATCTCGTTCGCCGCCGGACAGGCGGCGTTCACGCTCACGCTGTTGATCCTGTTCAACATCCTTGCCCCAGCCGGTTGGAAAATTGGCCTGGTACGAGTGGAGGATGTCGCTATCGGCGGCGCCGTGAGCCTGGCTGTCGGCGTGCTGCTCTGGCCCCGGGGCGCAGCCGCCGCGCTCGGCAGAGCGTTGGGCCAGGCCTATAGCCTGACAGCCCGCTACTTGGCCGACGCGGTTGCCTACGGGGTCGGGCGCTGCGACCCTTCGGGGCCGCAATCACCGCCGCCGGCTACCCAGGCCCTCGAGGCTCTGGCCGCCGAACAGCGGCTGGAGGACATCTTCCGGGGATACCTCAGCGAACGAGGGTCAAAGCCGGCGCCGCTCGCCGACGTCACCGGGCTACTCACCGGCGTGACGGGTGTCCGACTGGCCGCCGACGCGGTGCTCGATCTATGGAATGCGGATGGCACCCGCGGCGCCAATCGCTCCGCGGCGCGCCGCGAGCTTACGAGCGCAACAGGAGAAATGACCAGTTGGTACGACCGGTTCGCGGCCAGCCTCACTGGACGCGAAGCGGTTCCGCATCCGCTGGCCACTGACCGAGTTGCCGACGGACGGCTCGTGGAGGCGGTTGCCAGGGATCTGGGCGATCCTGACGGACAAGCAGCCGCAACCGGCGTTCGGGTCATCTGGACCGGCGATCACCTCGACGCCGTCCGACGGCTCCAAGAGCCACTGGCTGAGAAAGCGCGCGCCGCGGTCTCCGAGGCGCCGAGGCCTCTGCCGGATCGCCGCCACTGGCGGCAGCACGAGCGTTGAGGTTGGTGGCTCTCGAGCCGGGCGCGAGCGCGTTGACTCGAGAAGAGCGCCACCCGACGCGTGCTGGTGATAAAGAGGGCGCGGCGTCCATACTTTCAGCGTCTGAGCACGAAGCCTTGGGCACGGACGAACCGGCCGAAGAGCGCGCTTTTGATTACGCTCGTACGGTCGCGCTGAGCGACGGGGTGTTCGCGATCGCGCTGACGCTTCTCGTTCTCAACATCACCGTCCCCTTGCTAGCGCCATCGCAACACGGCAAGCTCGGCGCGGGCCTTCTTGACCGGCAGGGCGAGTTTGAGTCCTATGCCCTCAGCTTTGCGGTCATTGCGCTGATGTGGGTCCGTCACCATGCCCTGTTTCGGGTACTCATCAGGATTGACACGACGGTTACGTTTCTGAATCTCGCCTACCTGGGATCCGTTGCGTTCCTGCCCTACCCGACCCGCGTCCTTGGCCGCTATGCAACGAGCCGGCCTCCGTCGTGCTTTACGCCGCGACGGTCGCGACGGTGACAATCTTCTCCGGACTGATACGACTCTATGTGCCGCGCGCCCAACTGCTGTCGGACGCGGGCACCCGCGAATTCGCCCGCCGCGAGCACTGGTCGATCACTCCAGCGGTCTTCCTGGTTTCGATCCCGATCGCCTTCGCCAGCCCGTCGCTGGCAAAGCTCTCATGGCTGCTGCTACTGCTTCCCGGCCTTCGACGCCGGCGTCGAACGTCACCGCGCGTGTAGAGCGGCCGTGCAGCATGCGCAACGCTCGAGCTCGCCGCCAGGCCGACACGCTTGGCTGCTGCGCCGGGTGGGTATGCAGCGAACGTGAGCGAACTGATTGCGCAGATCTTCTCCGGCTTTCAGCCGGTATCGCTGGAAACCCTTGACGACCGGGCGTCGCTGCAGCGGCGGGCCGACAACAAGTATCTGGTCCCGCTCGATCGCCTCGCACGGGTGACCGACGCGCTGCGCGGCGACCATGAGATCTTGGAGATCGACAGCGAGCGCGTGTTCGAGTACGAGAGCGCGTACTTCGACACGCCGGCGCTTGACTGTTTTCACGACCACCTATCGGGCCGCCGCCCGCGCTACAAGCTGCGGACCCGTTTCTACGTGACTACCCGCAGCTGCATCTTCGAGGTCAAGGTCAAACGGGACGACGATGAGACCGTGAAACGGCACGTCGACTATGAACCCGGCGACCGCCGCAAGATCGAACCCCCGGCACGAGAGCTGTTCGCGGAGACCCTCGAGGAGTGCTCAGTCAAGCGCCCCCAGGGTGACCTACACCTATCGCTGATCACCCGATTCCGGCGGGTGACAGTCGCCGGGATCGATCAGCCCGAACGCACCACGATCGATTTCGGCGTCGAACTGCACGCCCCCGGGGTGGGCACGGCGGCATTGGATGAGTCGCTGGCGATCGTCGAGACCAAGACGCCCGATGGCGCAGGGCGGGCCGATCAAGTGCTCAAGGACGAGGGTCTAGACCCGATCTCGCTCAGCAAGTATCGGCTCGGTATTGGGCTCGTGGTCGCGCCTGCGGACGACCGCGACTATTCGAGCAAGTTGCAGGCTGCGTTCGCCATCCGCTCAGCGGCCGAAGCTCTCTGAGCGCTTCGGGCTCACCAGGCCCGCTCGGCGCCGTGGCGCATCCGGCGATTGCACGAGTCGCTCGGCACGTGGATGATGGGCGCCGAACCAGTCGACTTGAAAGACCGATGGCCAATCGCTCTGACATCGATTTCACCTACTCACTGACCGACCGCGTGATTCGGATGAGCTTGGGGGACCTGGCCGAGTTCAGTGGAGCGAAGTACGACGGCGACTTCTCCCTGAGCCTGGAACAGGCGCAGCGCCGCAAGCACGACTACGTGGCGGAGCAGATTGGGATCGGCCCGGGACGCAGGGTGCTCGATCTAGGGTGCGGATGGGGAGCGCTCCTGCATTACGTCCGCGAGCGCGGCGGCATCGGCGTGGGAGTGACCATGTCCTCGGCACAGCTCGAGAGCTGTCGCCGACACGGCCTCGACGTCCACCTCCAGGACGCACGACAGGTGGATGTCGAGCGCTTCGGCGTGTTTGACGCGGTTATGAGCCTCGGCGCATTCGAGCACTTCTGCTCTCCGGAGGATTACCAGGCGGGACGCCAGGACGATGTCTACTCGGACCTGTTCGCGCGCGTGGCGGCCCTGCTGCCGACCGGGGGCCGCTTTTACCTGCAGACGATGGTGTTCGGCCGCAACATGATCGACTCTCATCGGATCGATATCGAGGCGCTCCGAGGTATCCCGCCTCGAGACTCCGACGAGTGGTACATCGCGCTGCTCGGACGGCAGTTTCCCGGTTCGTGGCTGCCCTTCGGCCAGGAGCAGGTGATCAGATGCGCCCAGCCGCACTTCCGCCTTGTCTCCAGCGTCAGCGGCCGCCTTGACTACATCGAGACGATCCGCCAGTGGAACGCTCGGATCGGTGCGCCCAGCCTGAGAAAGACGCTGCTCAAGCTCCGACTGCTCCCGCGCTGGCTGACGAGCGCGGACTTCCGGCTGGCCTTCGCCTCCGGGGTCAGCGCAAATCAAGTCTGCTTCGAGCGAGAGCTTCTCGACCATTACCGGCTCGTGTTCGAGAAGCGCCCATCAACCGGCGATCTGCCTAGGGCATGAACTGTGAGTGGAGGTAGCGAAGCGCGCGGAACCGGGCTCCAGGGCCTCGGAACCGCACGAGCTCGCGGCCGTCGGTGAGGCACACGGCCCAGCCACCGAGGACGGGCTTGAGGAGGATCGAGACTGTGGCGGTCATCGCACGTCTCATCTTCTGCCACACCACGAAGGCAACCCTCAGGGATCTCGAAGAAAACGATCAGCTTGGCCCGGGTAGACCCGCATGAGCTGGACGCGATCGCTGGCTGACGGGCAAGCGGCAGCCACGGCGATGAGTCGAGCCGCCTTCGGCGGTCTCAAGTGATTGATAGCCGTGCGTCGCCACGTCCCAAACGGCGCGGCGATTTCGTGAATACTGGAGGCGGAAATGGGCAACGTGGTGGCCGACGTTTCGATGTCGCTGGACGGTTTCATCGCAGGCCCCAACGACGGTCCGGGCAACCCGCTGGGCGACGGCGGAGGCAGGCTGTTTGACTGGATGTCCACCGGCACCGAAGGGATCGGTACGGACGGCTTCATCAAGCCGCCGGCGCGCAGCCGTCAGGTTGTCGAGGAATGGTTCCGAGGCGGGGCGATCATCACCGGCCGGCGCACGTTCGACATCGCGCGCGGCTGGGATGGTCACCACCCAGTGGGCATTCCCTTCTTCCTGCTGACCCACGAGCCTCCCAGCGAACACGTCGGGCCGGGCACCGATGGAACCGTCGTCACCGACGGCATCGTGAGCGCGCTTGAGCAGGCCCGCGATGTCGCGGGGGACCGCGACATCGCCGTCTGCGCCGCGGACATCGCGCAGCAATACATCAAAGCCAGCCTGCTCGACGAGATTCAGATCAGTCTCGTGCCAGTCATTCTCGGTGGCGGTGTACGCCTGCTCGCCAACCTGGCAGGTCACCAGCTCGACTTGGAATGCACGCGGGTGGTCCAATCCGACGGCGTCACCCACCTGCGCTACCGCGTCATACGGCCGTCAACCGCTTGACGATCAGCGATCGAATCGGAGAGACAACTTGCCCCATCAGGCGACGATCAACGGTGTTCGCACCTGGTACGACGAACACGGTGGCGGTGAGCCGCTGGTGCTGCTACATCCGGGAGGCGCGGGCGTCGAGGCGCGGGTATTCGGCCCGAACCTTGGGGCATTTGCGGGCAGCTTTCACGTCTTCACGCCGGAGCGGCGTGGACATGGCCATACCCCCGACGTCGAGGGTCCCATCACATTCGATGCGATGGCGCACGACATGGTTGGCTTTGTTGAGGCGGTGGTCGGCGAACCGGGACATCTGGTCGGCTGCAGCGACGGCGCGACCGTAGCGCTCCTGGTCGCGCTTGCCCGCCCGGACATAGTCCGCCGCCTGGTCCTAATCGCTGGGGTGTTCCACCACGACGGGTGGATTGAGCAGGCCATCGATCCAAACAACGAGCCGCCTGAATTCCTGGCGCGCTCCTACCAGGAGGTCTCACCGGATGGCGCCTCGCACTACTCCGTGGTGGTCGGGAAACTGGCCCAGATGCACTGCACGGAACCGACGCTCGCCGCCGAAGACCTCGCTGACGTCAAGAGCCGGACTCTCGTAATGGTCGGTGACGACGATGAGGTGTCACTGGAACACGCGATCGCGACGTACCGAGCGCTCAGCGACGCAGAGCTCGCGGTCGTGCCCGGGACGTCCCATGGGCTTCTCGTGGAGAAGCCCGATCTGTGCAACCAGATAGTCCTCCAGTTTCTGACGGCCGACCCCGTGCCCACCTTGGCACCGATTCGCAGGGTCCCCTGAATCGCGGCTTCGTAGTCAGGATTTCTTGACGGCCTCGAGGACCTCCTCCAGACCCTGGCGCGCGTCGGAGAAGAGCATCATCGTCTTCTCTTCGTCGTAGAACAGCGGATTGTCGATGCCTGCGAAGCCCGGAGAAAGCGAGCGTTTGATGAACACGACGCGGCGTGCGGAGCCGACATCGAGCACGGGCATGCCCGAGATCGGGGTGTCACCCTCTTCCTTGGCCTGCGGATTGACGACGTCGTTGGCGCCGACTACGAGGACTAGATCGGTGTCGGCGAAGTCGTCGTTTATGTCTTCGAGATCGACGAGCTTGTCGTAGGGAACCTCAGCCTCGGCCATCAGCACGTTCATGTGCCCTGGCATGCGCCCGGCCACCGGATGAATCGCAAAGCGGACCTGCTTGCCTTGAGACTCCAGCGCCTCCATCAGCCCCGACAGCGCCTTCTGGGCCTGCGCGACGGCCAAGCCGTAACCCGGCACGAAGATGATCGAGTCGGCATCAGCGCTGAGCACGCTCGCGACATCCTCGGCGCTCGCCGTTCGAACGGGGCGCTCCTCTTCCTCGCCGGGCTGCTCCGCACGCCCCCCGCCGCCGGCGAGCGCGCCGAACAGGATCTTCGGCAGCGAGCGCCCTAGTGAAGAGCTCATCAGCTGGGTGAGGATCGTGCCGGAGGCGCCCACGAGCGAGCCGGCGATGATCAGGACGTAGTTGGAGAGCGCGAAGCCCGAAGCGGCTGCGGCGAGTCCCGTGAACGCGTTCAACAGCGAGATCACGATCGGCATGTCCGCCCCGCCGATCGGCATCACGAGCAGAACGCCGAGCAGGGCACCGAGGCCGGCGACGATCGCCACCGCGACCGTGGCCAGGTGACCGGCGAGCACCAGGACCCCGAGCGCGACCGCACCGAGAAACACGAACAGGTTCACGATCGCTTGGCCCGGGAAGCTCGCCAGCCGCGCGGGCCAGATTCCCTGAAGCTTTGCGAAGGCAACGGCGGACCCGGCGAATGAGACAGCGCCGACCAGCGCCGAGAACAGGACCGCGAAGGTGAACACGAACAATCGTGGCCCGTGGGAGATGTCGTGCACGCGGTGGAACTCCGAGACCGCGATGAGCGCCGCGGCTCCGCCACCGACGCCGTTGAACGCCGCGACCATCTGGGGCATCGCGGTCATCGCGACCCGCTCGGCGCTGATGTAGCCGGCCACAGTCCCGGCGAACATGCCAACGACGATCCAAAGGTAATCGCTGATCTGCGCGGTGAAGAACGTCGCCACCACCGCTATCAGCATCCCGATCCCTGAGGTGACATTGCCGATTGGCGCGGTCTCCGGCGAGCGCATCCGCCGGATCCCCACCACGAACAGCAGCGCGGCGACGATATAAGCGACCGTGATCGCCGGCTGCACGCTCAGCGGGCCTTCTTGCCGCGGTCCGAGCGGCGGAACATTCCGAGCTGGCGGTTCGTGACCACGAAGCCGCCGACGATGTTGGCAGTTCCGAATGCCACGGCGATCGTGCCGAGCACCTTGATCAGCGTGTCGCCGCCGCTGACACCGACGGCGATCATCGCGCCCACCAGGACGACGCCATGGATCGCATTCGTCGCTGACATCAGCGGTGTATGAAGAAGGCTCGGCACCCGCGAGATCAGCTCGAAGCCGATTGCCACGGCGAGCCCGAGAACCGCGAGGTTGCCCAACAGGGCCTGGCCGCTCACGACTTGCGCACCTCCCCGTCGTGCGCGAGCACCGCGCCGTCGGTGATCTCGTCGTCGAAATCTAACCGAAGCTCGCCGTCCTCGTCGACGAGGTGGGAGACAACGGCAACCATGTTGCGCGAGAGCAGGTAGCTGGCGTGTAGTGGCATCGTGGATGGCAGGTTGAGGGGACCGTAGATCCGGACATGCCCGTGGGTGACAACCTCGTCCGGCTCAGAGAGCTCGCAGTTGCCCCCCGCTTCGACGGCGAGATCGAAGAGGACGGCGCCGGGTTTCATTCGCTCGACCATCTCGGCGGTGACCAGCTTCGGCGCGGGCTTCCCTGGGACCAGGGCAGTCGTGAGCACGACGTCCATTTCCCCCAGACGCTCGGCCACGAGCTCCTGGTCCCGGCGCTGCTTCTCCTCGTCCTGCTCTGGGGCGTAGCCCCCCTGAGACTCCTCGGGCTGCTCGTCCTCGCCGCCCTGTCCCTGCTCGTCCTCGCCGCCCTGTCCATTCCCGTCGGAGCGACTGCGCTCCCTCCGGCGGCCGAACTCCGGCGGCAGTCCCAGGAGCGCTTTGACGAACGTCTCCGCCCGCCCGATGTCAGGACCTTCGTCGTCGGGCTGCTCGCGGGAGGATTCCTGGTCATCTTCGGCCTCGATGAACGTAGCGCCGAGTGAGCGGACTTGATCGGCGACCTCGGGACGGATGTCAAACGCCTCGACCTCCGCCCCCAGTCGCCGAGCCGTTGCAATCGCCTGCAAACCGGCGACGCCGACGCCGAGCACCATCACCTTCGCCGCCTTTGTTGTGCCGGCAGCGGTGGTCATCATCGGCAGATAACGCCCGGCGGCCTCGGCGGCCATCAGCACGGCCTGATAGCCCGCTACCGAGCTCATCGAGGAGATGGCGTCCATAGCCTGCGCGGCGCCCGTGCGCGGGATCGCGGTCATGGAAAAGACCGTAAGCCGATGCTTGGCGAGACGCTCCAGAACGTCCTCCTGACCGGCGGGATCGAGGAAGCACACAAGCAGAGCACCCTCTGGCAAGCGGTCGACCTCCTCCTCGGTCGGGGCGTGCACCTTGAGCACGGCACTTTCGCCAGTAAGCGCATCCTCACAGACGCGGGCACCGGCCGCCGCATACGCCTCATCGGGATAGAAGGTGCCGCCGGCGCCCGACTCGACCACTACCTCGTGCCCATCACCCACGAGCTTCTCCACCGTATCCGGCACGAGCGCCACTCGCCGCTCACCATCGGCGCTTTCTCTTGGCACCGCGATCTGCACGTCGGCAATCTATCCCTATGGCGCGTTACGCAATCGTGAGGCGCTGATCGCGCGCGCGAACTGCTCCGGCGCCTCAAGCGGGGAGAAGTGCCCGGCGCCGGGCAGGGTCTCGAGAGTCAAGTCGCTGAAGAACTCAAGGAGCCGGTCGCTCCAGTCCGAAGGGAAGAGCGGATCGTGCTCCGGCCACAAGGCGGTGGTAGGTACGGCAATCCGGTCGCTCTGCTGCGGTGCGCTCTCCGCCAGGCTGGTCGCGACCGTGCTCGAGCCGGCCCGATACCAGGCGATCGACGCGCGGAACGCGCCGGGCGCAGCGTAGAGCTCGGTGAGTCGCTGCAGATCGCTCTCGGACAGCTGAAACGACGGACCGGACCAGTGAGACCAGAAGTGCTCCAGATACGCGCGCACGGCCGAGCGGTTCCCATCGAGCATCTGATCGGCCAGTGGAAGCTGGTGAAACGCCTGATACCAGAACTCGCGCTGCGCCCGCGGGCTCAAAACTCTCTCACCCACTCCGGGCAATGGCGGGGCCACGACGAGCGCTCGGACCGAACCGGGGGCCACGCGAGCGACCTCCTGCGCGACGCGACTACCGACGTCATAACCCGCGAGCACCGGCCGGGCAAGGCCGAGTTCATCAATCAGCCCGATGACGCTGGCGGCCTGCGCCTGGACCGAGTACGCCCGGGCGGGCTCCTCGGGATGCTTGTCCGATTCTCCAAAGCCACGAAGATCGGGAGTGACTACGTCCGCGCTGGCTGCGAGTAGCCCGGCGACCTTGCTCCAGTCCGCATGGTCACCGGGCCACCCATGCAAGAGAACAACGGGATCACCGGATCCTCGTCGTACATAGGCAAGTCGGAAGCCGTCGACACGCAACGCGAGCAACATCACACTTGCGTCTATTGTCCTTCTGCCAACAGAGGGGCAGCCGCATGACGATCGTCGATCTGGAAACCGTCAAGCTCGAGCTCGATGCCGGGGTTGCGCGCATCGTGCTGAACCGGGCGGAAAGCTTGAACTCATGGACCGCTCAGCTCGGCCACGACATGCTCTCGGCCCTGGGCAGAGCCGCAGAAGACCCGGACGTACGGTCGATCGTCTTTACCGGCGAGGGGCGCGCGTTCTCCTCGGGCGGCGATTTGAAGGCGGACTCCGAGTTCGGCGCCGACGGCAAAACCGCAGATCTCACCAGCCTGCGGACTCTCTACAACCCGTTGATCCTGCGCGTGCGGACGGTGCCGAAACCGGTCGTGGCGGCGGTCAACGGGCCCGCGGTCGGGATTGGCTGCTCGCTTGCGTTGGCGGCCGATCTGATCGTGGCCGCCGAGTCGGCGTACTTCCTGCTGGCCTTCGTCAACATCGGACTTGGACTCGATGGCGGCGCGTCGCAGACGCTGGCGGCCCGCGTGGGCCACGCGCGGGCGTTCGAGATCGCCTACCTCGGCGAGCGCGTCCCCGCCCGGCGGGCACTCGAGTGGGGACTGATCAACCGGGTGGTCCCCGATAGCGAGTTTCTCGATGCCACGACCGAACTGGCGAGGCGACTGGCCGACGGACCGCCGGGCTCCTACGCGACGATCAAGCGCACGATCAACGACCGTATGTACGGCGGCTTTGAGCAGCTGCTCGAGCTCGAGGCCAAGCTCCAGCAGGAACGCGCTGCGTCCGCCGACTTCGCGGAGGGCACGACCGCGTTCAGGCAGAAGCGCCGTCCGGACTTCAGCGGCCGATAACACAAGCGGGCGCTAGGGTACGGCGGGCCGTGAACCCGCAGCGCGAGATCGAGCCGCCAGCAGACCGCGTGACCAAGGGGCTTCGCATCAGGGCGGCCGAGCGCGTCGACGCGGAGCTGATCTTCTCCCTGATCGGTGAGCTGGCCGAGTACGAGCGCGCCGCCGATCGCGTGCTCGGCACGCCGGAGCTACTCGACGAAGCATTGTTCGGCGCCGACGCCGGTGGCGGAAGCGGTGGTCGCCGAGCTCGCCGGTGAGCCGGTCGGCTTTGCGCTCTTCTTCCGGACGTTCTCCACTTGGCTATGCCGTCCGGGCCTGTGGCTCGAGGATCTGTACGTGTCGCCCGCCCACCGCCGCGCCGGGGTGGGGAAGGCGCTGCTCGAACACGTCGCCGCGACCGCCGTCGAGCGCGGCTACGGCCGTCTGGAGTGGTCGGCGCTCGATTGGAACGCGCCGGCGCTCGGGTTCTACGCCTCGCTGGGCGCCGAACAGCTCAACGAGTGGCTCGTGCATCGACTCGACGGAGAAGCGCTTGAGCGAGTGGCGGCCGGCTGTTCGCTGCGGGGGTAGCGGGCACGATCGTCGGCCTCAGAGGACCGCTGCCCTAGCCCGAGGAGTCGCCCGCGGCGATCGGTCCCGAGGCTTCGGCGAGGCTACCGTTGGACACCTGGGCATCGACGTGGGGGCTGCCTGCTTGCCCGGGTCGCGCGATAAGTTCCCCGAGGCGGCGGCGGGCGCCGGCTCCCGAGAGGTCGAGTTTGCCATAGACGTTTGAGAGGTGGGTCTCGACGGTTTTGATGCTGACGTGGAGCGCCTGGGCGATCTCTGGGTTAGAGCGTCCTTCCGCGGCGAGGCGCGCGATCCTTCGCTCGCTGGCAGTGAGGCTCTCGAAGCCGGAGCGGAAGATTCGCCGTGGGCGGGCGCCGGCCGCGAGCAGCTCTTCGCGTGCGCGCGTGAGGAGGCGCTCGGCGCCGCAGTGGTAGGCGAGCTCCATGCCGGCCAAAAGCGGCTGGCGGCTGTCGGCACGCCGGCCGCTGCGTCGGAGCGCGGCGCCGAGTTCGACGAGCGAGCGGGCGTGCTCGTAGCGGGCGGGCGAATCGGCGAGCACCCGCACCGATTCTTGCAGCTGCTCGATGCCCTCGTCTCCGCCGGACAGCAGCCCGGCCGCTCTGAGGGCCACGCCGATGGGACGCGCGAAGCCGGTGGCCCTGGCCAAGTCCAGCTCCTCGCGCACGAGGGACCAGGCCTCGTCACGGTCCTCGGGGGCCAGCACGAGCGCCAATGTCGAGCGCGAAGGCAGATGCATCGGCCCGAAGGCAAGCCCGGCATAGATGTCCACCGCGGCCCGGAGGTCAGCTTCGGCCTGCGCGCGTGCCCCCTTCAGCGCACGAACCCTCCCCCGGACCGAGAAAACCCAAGCCCCGCCGGCGGCTTTTGCAAACCTGGACGGCAGTGGTAGGGACTCGGTCAGTGTCGCCAGGTCGTCAAGCGATGGACGCTCGAGGATAGCGTCGACCAGCCACCACAGCCCGTTCACGGCGATCAGAAGCATCCCTTTCTCAGCCGCGGTCTCCACCAGCGGCCGCAGAATCTCCTCGGCGGCTGCCAGCTGCCCGCGTCGCATTGCGCTCCATCCGCGACCGCCGGTCGCGATGATCATGCTGGCGACGGATCCTTGAGCCCGAGCCGCGGCTTCGAGGTCGTCCGCGAACGCGAGCAGCTCGTCGTAGGCCTCGACCGTGGCCAGCCCCGCGATGACGTGCCCGGGAGCGAAGGCACCCGCGCTCCGCTGCGCGATCAGCTTCCCATCTGCCAGGGCGTGGTCGCAGAGCGCAAGTACCTCATCAAGTTGCTCGCCACGGAACGAGAAGAGCATCGCCAGCGCGGCGCTCAGCGCACGCGCGGGCCAAGAGTCACCGCGGGCCAGGGAACGCAAGCGGGCTCGATCGCGCGCGAAGCTGGGTTCTAGCGCCGGGTCCATGGCGCATACGAGCGCCCGACCCAGCTCGAGCTCGAGCGCCAACTCGGGTGGCAGGTCGGCCTGCTCCGCGAGTGCCTGCTCGCTGATCTCCGCGGCCTCTTCCCACCGGCCGTCGAACACATAGCTCTCGCTGAGCCCCTGGGCAGCCAGCGCTCTCTCGCTCGGGTCCTTTGACAGTGCTCGGACCTGCCGTAGAAGGTCGGCCGCTTGCGGGTTGCGGCGCGTGACTTCGATCTGGCCGAGCTTGAGCAGCAGGGTGGATCGTGGAGGCTCGGGTGAGTCTTCGTCGAGCGCTCTGTGCAGGAGGGCGACGGCGACCTCGGGGGCGTCGCGGGCGAGGGCGTCCTCGGCGGCGGTGAGCAGCCCGGTGACGACGGAGGTGGAGCCGGTCGGGCGGAGGGCCGAGAGGTGGGTGGCGATGAGGTCAGGGGGCGCACCGGCGCGACTGAGGATCTCGGCGGCACGGCTGTGAAGGTGGTCGCGCGTGGTGAGGGTGAGGCTGTCGTAGATCGATCGGCGGACGAGCGGGTGGATCCATTCGATCGGGTCCTCAGCGGCGAGGATCTCAACGCGGCGCATCGCTCGGGCGATTTGAGCGGCTGTTTCCGGGTCTTGGCCGGCGATGGCGGCGGCTTGGTGCAAACGGGCGCTGGTGCCGAGCACCGACATGGCGCCGGCCAGCCGCGGGGCGCTTTGTCCCAGTGCGTTGAGGCGTCTGAGGACGCGGTCGCCGACCGTTGTCACGGCGGCCTGTTGAACTTCGGCGCTGCTGGGCGGGGGGTGACCGGGAAGAGCGAGGGTCCGTAGCAGCTCGCGGAGGTAGAACGGGTTGCCGGCGCTTGCCTGCCCGAAGGCTTGGCAAAGCTCCTGGCTGGCCTCAGGGACCGAGGCTTGCACGAGCTGAGCGACACCGGCGCGGGTGAGCGATGAGATCTCAAGGCGCCGCGCGCCCGGATCGGCCTCGAGCCCGTCGATCAGCTCTCCGGTCGCGGTCGGCTCGCCAGGGCGCAGCGCCAGTACCAGCATCACCGGTAGCTCGGCGACGCGCGCAGTCACGTAGCTCAGGGCACGCAATGACGGCGCGTCGACCCAGTGCAGATCATCGACGGCCAACAGCAGCGGGCGCTCGGCGGCGATTGCGGCCGCCAGCCCATAGAGCCCGTCCAAGGTTGCAAACCCGCCGTTGTCCCCGGCCCAGCGCTCCGGTGGCGCGTCGCCGAACAGGCGGCGCACCACCGCAGCCGCCGCTGGAGGCAGCCGCTCACGCCCACCATTGGAGGCCGCCCGCAAAAGCGGCTCAAACAGCTGCCGAATGACGCCGAAGGTCAGCTCCTGCTCGAGCTCAGAACCCCGCGCACGGCGGACCGCCAACCCTCGCCCGCGTGCGATCTCAGCCGCCGCCCCCAATAGCGCGCTCTTCCCCGCCCCCGCCGCCCCCACCAGGACCACCAGCGACCCCTCCCCCCCGGCCGCGGCCTTCACCGCCGCAGCCAGCTCCGCGAGCTCCCGCTCACGCTCCAGCAAAGCCGGCAAACCAACCCCAGTCCCAGATAGCGCGGTCATCAATCCCCGTGCACAGACTAACGCACCACTTTCCGCCGCGTCACAAAAGCTCACAAAATCTCAGGGTGCCTCCCCGATGCGAACCGCGACCAGGCACGCGAAACTTGTCCAATGCCACGCCGACACCAGCGCTCAGGCGCGGCCGCGCGCCGGCTGCTCGTCGCCTCGGTCGCGGCGGTAGCTGCCCTGGCGAGCCTGGGGCTGCTGCTGGCGATCGGAATCGGCAGCGCCGGCGCGGACCAGACAGTCACGCTGGGCAGCGTCGCGGGCTCGCCGACGATGAACATCTGCCCCGCGGGGGGGGCGAACTGCACGTACGTTCCGTTCTCGGGGGTCAGCCCGGCGCTGCAGGTTCCCTTCGATGGCACCGTCACGAGCTTCTCGGTCAATGCGGGGAGCGCAGGCGGCACCGTGGAACTGCGTGTCTTGCGCCCCGCCAACGGTCAGTTCACGGGCGCCGGAACGGGACCGGCAGAGACGATCGCGAACCCCAGCGTAAACACGTTTGCAGTCAACATCCCGGTCAGCGCCGGCGACGTGCTCGCGCTCGATAACGCTTCAAGCGCGCTGCTGTTCGACACCGGCCCAGCGAGCTCAACATCAGTGACCTTCTTCTACGAGCCCGCGCTCGCCGACGGCCAGACCGCGGCTCCCAATAACACCCAGAGCGGCACGCGGCTGTTGCTCAGCGCGACCGTTCAGTCGGCTGCGACAACGGGCACCGCACCCGGAACGGGCGTGGCACCCGGAACGCCGCCGGTCAGCGGCGGCTCGACGCCCACAACCCTGTCGCCAAGCGGGACCATTACGGCGCCAACGCTGAGCCACGTCGGCGAATCGCACCGACGTCTGGCGCGAGGTCAAAAAGCACACGCCACCAGTCGCCTCAGCAACCGGTGGGCACAACATTCTCATTCACCGTAAACGAGCCGGCACACGTCAGCTTGACCTTCGGGCAACAGCTCGCGGGCCGCAAAGTCAACGGCCGATGCGTCGCCCGAAGCCAGCGCAACAACGGGCGACCCAAGTGCAAACGCATCGTGACCCAAGGCAGCCTCTCCCTCGCCGCCCAGCCCGGCGTCAACAAGGAGCCCTTCCAAGGCCACATCTCGGGCAAAAAGCTTCCCCCAGGCGCCTACACGCTCATGATCACCGCAACAGGCAATAACGGACGACGCTCCGCGGCCAGCTCCCTGAGCTTTGCGATCCTCCCGTAGGGCCGAACGGCTCCAACGTCGCAATCAGCGCCCACGCGCGGCCTCGCGCCGGCGGCTCGTCGCGGCGGTCGCGGTGATTGCTGCCCTGACGGGGCTGCTGGCGATCGGAGTCGGCAGCACCGGCGCGGACCAGATCGTCACGCTGGGCGACGTGACGGGCACGCCGACGATGAACAACGCTGTGTGCGCCGACGCGGGGACGAACTGCACCTACATTCCGTTGTCGAGCGACGGCCAAAGCCCCGTGCTGCAGGTGCCCTTCGATGGCACCGTCACGAGCTTCTCGATCAACTCCGGGAGCACAGGCGGCACCGTGGAACTTCGTGTCATGCGGCCCGCCGCCGGCGGTCAGTTCACGGGTGCTGGAACCGGACCGCCAGAGACGATCGCGACCACCGGCGTGAACACGTTTGCGGTGAACATCCCGGTCAACGCCGGCGACGTGCTCGGGCTCGACAACGCCTCAAGCGCACTGCTGTTCGACGCGACGACCCCGAACCCAGTAGTACCGCTGGCCTTCTATTACTTGCCCGCGCTCGCCGACGGCCACACCGGGGCTCCCAACGGGGGAGTGGCCCACCGGCTGCTGCTCAGCGCGACCGTTCAGAGCCCTGAGACGACAACAGGCACCACACCCGGAGGGGGCACCGCACCCGGAGGGGGCACGGCACCGGGGACGCCGCCGATCCCCGGCGGCACCACGATCACCGGCCAACCCCCAAGCCTGTCCGCGGCGGCGCCAACGCTGAGCCACGTCGGCGAATCACACCGCGCCTGGCGCGAGGTCGCCAAAAAGCACACGTCGTCTCATCAACCGGTGGGCACGACATTCTCGTTCACCGTCAACGAGCCCGCACACACAAGCTTCACCTTCGAGCAGCAGCTCGTGGGCCGCAAAGTCAAAGGCCGATGTGTCGCCCGAACCGGTCTCAATAGCGAGCGACCCAAATGCAACCGCATCGTGACCCAAGGCAGCCTCTCCCTCGCCGCCCAGCCCGGTGTCAACAAGGAGCCCTTCCAAGGCCACATCTCGGGCAAGAAGCTTCCCCCAGGCGCCTACACGCTCATAATCACCGCGACAAGCAATAACGGACGGCGCTCCGCGGCCAGCTCCCTGAGCTTTGCGATCCTCCCGTAGGCCCGAACGCCTTCAGGTTTGAAGGGCAGAAATAGAAAGGCCCCGCCGGAGCGGGGCCTTCCCTTAGCAGACCTGTAAGCCGGATCCTGTCGGGGCCTGGTCGCCGAGCGACTGGCCCTTGAGCAGTCATCCATCTGAGCGGCCTACCCGGACCTTGGCGGGCCACCTACCAGCGGTCCTACTTGGCCTAGCATCAGGTGGGGTTTACCCAGCCGCCGCGTCACCGCGACGCTGGTGCGCTCTTACCGCACCATTTCACCCTTACCGGCCTGGAGCTCTGCAGCGGCCCCAGGCTTAGGCGGTGTCGTTTCTGTGGCACTTTCCCGCGGGTTTCCCCGGGTCGGCGTTACCGACCACCTTGCCCTGTGATGTCCGGACTTTCCTCGAAGGCCTTCACCTCCGCGACTGCACAGCCTGCAGCCGTCAGCATAGCGTCGTTAGCCTTTGAGCCGGCGAATCGCCGTCAGTTCAGCGAGGTGCCGCACGCGCGGCAGCGACCGCCCTGGGGCATCGCGTGCGCGCCGTACTCGGGGCGCATGCGCCCCCCGCAGACGGGGCAGGCGACGTCCCGGCGGGCGGTGAGCCCCTCCCACACGCCGGCGAGCAGCTCGTCCAGCGTGGGCTCACCGCCCGTGCCGTCAAACAGCGAAAGCTCCTGGTCCGCCGTGTCGCTTCGCCGGAGCGTGAGCGCGCTGCTCACGAGATGCTCCTCATCAACCCCACGACCTTGCCGATGATGCTGACATCACGGCTTCGGATCGGCTCCATTGCTGGATTCTCCGGCTGAAGGCGCACGTGGTCGTCCTCCCGAAAGAAGCGCTTGACGGTCGCCTCCTCGCCGAGTAGCGCAACGACGATGTCCCCGTCCTGGGCGACATCCTGCGAGCGAACGACGACCAGGTCTCCTTGGAGAATCCCGGCGTCGCGCATCGAGTCCCCCCGGACCCGAAGGACGTACTCGCCATCCTCACCGCCGGCGAAGGCCGGCGCCTGCACATAATCCTCGATGTTCTCCTCGGCCAGCAGGGGCTGACCGGCGGCCACCTGTCCGACGAGCGGAAGCCCCGGCCGTACCAGGTTCCGGACACCGGCGGCCGCGCGATCCAGCAGCTCGATCGCCCGTGGCTTCGAGGGATCGCGCCGCAGCAGGCCGATGCGTTCAAGGTTTGCCAGGTGGGCGTGCACGGTCGACGAGGAGGCGAGACCGACCGCCTTGCCGATGTCGCGAACCGTTGGCGGATAGCCGTATTTGGCCGAATACCGCTTGATGAAGTCGAAGATCTCCTGCTGGCGCTTCGTCAGATCCATGCTCCACTCCTCGCTTCGCTCTGGCTGACAGGACCGCGTACGTCGAACATGTGTTCGTCACTGTAGCGAGGCCCCAGGACGGACACAAGCAGCCACGTGAAATCAACGCCCGACCGCCGCCACTCGCCGGCTCGTGCTCATACGGATTGGATGATGCTCAGCGGTTTCCATGGCACAAGCTGGACAGTCGAAGTTCTGTTCTTTCATTCGGCCGAGGAGGTCGCCATGCCCCCAACGATCATCGACTTCTGAAGTTCTGCGCGCAATCGCCCGGGAGTTGGTGGATTGCGGCGCTAGCCGGGTTGATGAGCTCATCGCCGGATTCATCGTCATCGCCAAGCCAAGCGGCAGCCTCGCGACCCTTGCCGTCATCCATCGGCCATTCCGCACCGTCGGACGCACCTCACACGGCCGTCGTGACCTGATCAATCAGCACGCGGGCCCGAGACAGCGGCTCGGCGGGACCGCGTAGCTCAGCTATTTCGTGCCTAAACCGCGCTGAACCAGAGCGTCGGTTGTCGCCACTGCTCCCACGTAAGCGGCGTGGGTGCGGAACGCCGTGGCAATGAGCTCGGGCGCCAACACCAGGGCGGTGGTGGACGGCCGAGCAGCGGGAACAACGCCAGCGTTGCGCTCATCAGCGTCGCGCCGAATGCAGCACTTGCCCGCGGCTCACCGATTCTTCGAGCGAGCAGCCCGTGCCAGATCCTGAACACAGAGCCATAGGTCCATCGCAGTCCAAGTCCGAGCTCGTTCTCCTCCCGGTCGGTCACGCTGGGCAGATGCATGATGCCCGCGACGATTTGGCCGGGCACCAGGCAGGGGAGGATTGCTCACAACGCTCGCGAGACGCCAGCCGCCTCCAGACGCCCCGACAAACTCGTCGATCAGTGCAAGCGCTTTACCCGTTACAGCGCCGCGGAATCGGCCCGTGGAACCATCACTCAAGATCCCATCGAGACTCGCATCAAGCAAAGGTGCCCCCCTGCATCCCGAGGGTAGGCGCACATCCCCGGCACGACCGATCCCGGGCATCTGGATGCCCACGCCAGGCGGTTACACGTGCACACCTCCTTGTGGGCAGCACGATCACAAGCGACCGTTGCCGGGCGGCGCCATTGCAGCCGACAACGGGAGGCTCGAGCTTCTGCTGACACGGCTCGCCGGACGGTTTCCTCGCGCCGGGCTGGCTCGCCGCGACGGCAGGATGAACCGCCTCAAGACGAAAACTACCCCAACTGAAAGGAGCGGCCCATGTGCCGCTGGCTCGCATACTCCGGAGCCCCCATCCTCATAAAAAACGCGCTCTACGAAGGACCTAACTCGTTAGTCAGCCAGAGCCTGCACTCCCGGCTCGGCGCCGAGCCCACCAACGGCGACGGGTTCGGCGTTGGCTGGTACGGCCCCCCGCCCACACCAGGCGTCTTCCACAGCACCGAGCCGGCCTGGAACGACAGCAACCTGCGTGAGCTCGCGGGCCACATCAGCTCGCCGTTGTTCTTCACCCACATCCGCGCCGCGATCGGTAGCGCCGTACAGCAGACCAACTGCCACCCGTTCCGCCACGATCACTGGCTGTTCATGCACAACGGATACATCAACGAGTTCGCGACGATCAAACGTGACCTGGTTCTCGCCATTGACCCTTCGCTGTACCCGGAGATCAAGGGCCAGGCCGACACCGAGGTGCTGTTCTTCCTCGCCCTGAGCCTCGGACTGGAGGACGACCCCCCGGCCGCGGTCGAGCAGGCGATCGGACTGGTCGAAGCGGTCGCTAGCCGCCACGGAGTCCCCCATCCATTCCAGGGCACGGTCGCGACTACGGACGGCGAGACCATCTGGGCATTCCGGTACTCCAGCGAGCGTAAGTCGCGCTCGCTGTTCTACACCACCGACGTTCCCACGCTGCGCAAGCTGTATCCGGAGCGACAGCTCTTCAGCGAAATCTCGGACAATGCGCGCCTGATCGTCTCCGAACCGCTCGGTGACGTCGCCGGCGTCTGGAACGAAGTACCAGAATCCACCTACGGCATCGTCGGTCCAGACCGCAACGAGATGCATCCCTTCCACCCCAAGGCGCCGGCCACGCCGGTAGCCGTCACCGGATGAACGTGACGGCGTAGCGTTGATGTGACCGAGCCGCGGTCGCTGACTCTAAGTGGTCGGCAACCGCGACTCGATCACGCCTCCTGGCCACGCCCCCCTGGCCACGCTCCCTGGGGAAATTACTTGGCGGCGCCGACTGTCTCGGGCGTCAGGGCTTCTTGCAGCTTGGCCGTGTCCTCGTCCGACAGCGAGGTCTTGATCACGGTTCCGCCGTAATGCTCGAGGGCCGCGACTGCCTTGTCCGGCGTCGCCTTCTCGATGATCATGAACAGGGCCGAAGTGCCCGGCTTGACTTGGTCGCGCACCTGCTCCTGGAATTGCTTATCGATGCCCTTCTCGCCGAGGTGCCCGAACAGCGCCCCAAAGCCGGCCCCCAGCGCCAGACCTGCGAACGGCACGAAGAACAGCAATCCGAACAGCAGGCCCCAGAAGCCGCCCCAAGCGGCGCCCCCACCGGCGGAGGCACCGCCGTGCGTGGTCGTGACGTGGTACTTGCCGTCCGGGTCACGCGAAATCGCGGCTACCTGGTCGGCCTGGATGATCAGATCCGCCTCGAGACGCTGGACGGTCTGCCTCGCATCCTCGGCGGTCGTCTGATCCGGATAGCCGATTGCAATCAGAGTTGCCATTGCTAACTCTCCTTTCTCCTTTGTTGCTGGTGCTGACGGCAACCGTCGCGCGCCGACACGCGGGGAGCATCACCCCAAAAGGATGAGCTGCGCCAGAACCCCACCATTCCGCATTTTTGGGCGAGCCAGTTGGCAGTGGTAGCCTTTTGGAGGCGATGCTTCATAGGGGGTCTCTGATCGTCTGGGGCATTGCGCGCAGATGCGAAGTGGGCTAACGGTCGCAGGCCGGCTACACCGCCTCGGTTCGTAGTCGATTCCACATACCAATGGGACCCACATGACCAGGTACCGCCGTGTACGCACTGCTTTCGTGAGTCGCCGCCGGGCTGCTCAGTGTTGTGGGTCCCCGCCTCAGAGCCCGGGGTCCTACCGGTGGACGAGCTAACTCAGCAGACCTCGCTCGCGTTGCGCCCTCCGGTGCCGATCGCGAAGCGGTTGGCGATGCCGCTCACCGTCTGCCTGGGCACGACCGTCGTCGTTGGGTCGGCGCTCCTCAGCGCACCGCAAGGCAGCCGCAGCATCGCACTAGCTGTGTTCCTGTCCGGCGCGGCAGCCGTGTTTGGCGTCGGGCTCTACAATCTGGCGCGGGGACAGGATCTCCGTTTCGCGCGCGTATTGATCGCCTGCGGGCTCGTGTGGTCGCTCTCGGCGCTCGCCGGATCACCCGAATCCACCGTCTACAGCGCCGGTCGGGTGAGCCAATGGCTCGCCGAGCTGGCGGTCGTGTACCTGCTGCTCAGCTACCCATCGGGGCGACTGACTGAGACTGTTTCCAGGCGACTATTCGGCGCCGGGGCGCTTCTCGTCGCGCTGCTCTACCTGCCAACAGCCCTGATTGCTCAGTACCCGAACCCCTCGCCGTGGTCGATGTGCACGGGGGGCTGCCCGCGAAACGCGTTTGCGCTTGCCAATTCGACGCCGGCGCTGGTGGCCAACGTCGTCGAACCGCTCCGCGAGCTCCTGACGGTCGCGGTGCTTATCGCGGTGGCGGCAATGGTGATTCAGCGCGCGCGGAACTCGGGAGCGCTGCTGCGCCGGATGAACAGCCCGATTGCGCTGATCGCGGTCGCTCAAGTCGTCATCCTCGCCGTTTACTTCCGTGCCCGGGCGGCCGGCCCTGATACTGCGAGCTTGCATGTCCTGAGCTGGATCTACGTGCTGTCCCTCCCCGCCGTCGCGCTGGCAGCCGCAGCGGGCCGACTTTATCGACGCCTGTTCGCCGCCAAGGTGCTGGATCAAATCGCGCGAGAACTGAAAACCGGCGCCGATCAGTTAGGGGCCGGCCGCGCGATGGCCGACGCGCTCGAGGACCCGTCGTTACAGATCCTGCGCTCATTCCCGGATGACGGCGGAGCGTGGCTTGACGAATCCGGCAAGCAGGTCCCGATGCCCCAGGATGGGATCGAGCATGCCGTGACCGAGATCGCGAACGGTAGCTGGCGGGTCGCGGTCGTCCACGACCCAGCGCTCTCCGAGGACCAGGGACTCGTCGAGACGGCCGGATCCTACGCGCTGGCCGCGCTCGAGAACTATCGACTCAGCGAAAAGCTGCGTTCCTCGCTCAAGGAACTCGCCGAAGCACTGGCGGTCGGCGTCAATGCCGAACGTCGCGAGCGGCGGAAGATTGAGCGAGATATACACGATGGTGCGCAGCAGCGTCTCGTCTCACTGCGGATCAAGCTGGCACTGGCCGCCGAGCAGATCGGCTGTCAGGACGCCGCCGGAGGAGATCTAGTCCGTGCGTTGGGACAGGAGGTCGATGCGACGATCGACGAGGTCCGGTCGTTCGCCCACGGGATCTACCCCACGGAGCTCGCGGAGACCGGACTGCGAGGAGCGCTGACAATGCTCGCCAGGGCCACAGGCCTTCCCACGACTGTCTACGCGGAAGGGCTCGGCCGGTACTCGCGCCCGATTGAAACGACGCTCTACTTCTCTTGCTCGGAGGCCGTGCAGAACGCGGTCAAGCACGCTGAAGGTGCGACCTGCGTCTCCGTCAGGGTTTGGCAAGACGAGGAGCTGAATTTCGAGGTCCACGACGACGGCCTTGGCTTTGATGCAGAGAATCAGCGACCAGGCACCGGCCTCAGAAATCTGCGCGACCGGCTAGCCGCTGTCGGAGGGAGGCTCAGGATTCAGTCTGGTCCTGACCGGGGCACCACGATCGCAGCAACCATCCCAGCCTCACCACTGGAGCTGCGGCGTAGATCCGCCGTCGTTTGAACGATCGGTCCAAAGGCACCACGGTCGGATTAGTAACGTCAGCCTGGAACCGGTGAGCAGCCGAGCAACGCTCCGATCCGCGTCCGTTCCCCAGGATCAGTGTTGACTCGCGAGCGCTGGATGGCCCTGTTCTTCGCGACCGGGTCGGCTTGCTTTGTGATCGGTCCGTTTCCGGGCTACGCGAGCCTCGTCGGAGATACTGCCGACTCCGTCACCTTCTTCGTCGGCTCCACCCTGTTCACCGCCGGTGGGGCGTTGCAGGCCGCGCTCGCTTTTCCCGAGCGCCGCTCGCCCGCCGCGGGTCGAGCAGCCTGGTGGGCGGCCGCGATTCAGTGCGCCGGCACGCTGTTCTTCAACGTGACCACGTTTAGAGCCATGCATACGGCTCTGGCCAACTCCGAGTACAACAAGCTCGTCTGGCGGCCGGATGCCCTTGGCTCGATCTGCTTCCTGGTCTCGGCTGCGATCGCGTACCGCGCTTCGTCACGGCACGGCTGGCTCCCCGCTCATGACGGCTCGGGATGGTGGGAGCCCTCGATCAACCTGCTCGGATGCGTTTTGTTCGGCGTCTCGGCGGTCGCCGGCCACGTCGTGCCATCGACCGGCTCGATACTCAGCCAGGCGGCCGCGAACTGGACCACGGCGTTGGGAGCAGGGTGCTTTTTGACTTGCGCGCTCGCAACCCTGTTCACCGGCCGCACGCTGAAGTCACCGCCGCTCCGACGCCTGCATACGCTGGAGCACGTTGCCCGGTGTGAGGCGGAGAGGATCGCCCTGGGCAGTTGACGTGCGTTCCGTTACGTGGGCCGGGGCTGCCCAGGCATGCCATCGTTGTCGGTAACTACCACCACGGTGCCCGCGAGAGCATCGGGCACGCCTCTTCGGCGAGCGCTCGTAAGGATCGGCAGGTAGCCCCAGAACAGCGGCAGCGAGAGCACTATCCCGCCGAGCCGAATGAATCCCTGGTACGGCCGCAGCCGCCCGCCGTCGGAGCGCAGTACGCGGATCTGCATGACCCGGTTACCGGGTGTCTGCCCGGTGGTGGACCAGAAGACGACGAAATATGAGACGACCCAGACGGCGAATAGGGCGGCGGCGATTACGGCGTCTACGTCGTGGTGCTTGCCCGTAACGCCGAACCCGGAGCGCATGACTAGCAGGGCGCCGGTCACGGCGAGCGCGACGACGTTGATCCGCAAGGCGTCGAGCACGATCGCGATCGTGCGGGTGACGGCCCCGGCATAGAGGATCGCTGTCCCGTCATACGGGATAGCTTATGAGGCGGCTGTCGACGAGTTCTCGGATCAGGCGCTCGGCTTCCGGGCTATCGATCGTGCGCCGCAGCGTCGGCTCGATCACGTCGGCCATCACCGAGCTGGTCCTGATCCGCTCGCCGGCCTCCTGAGCCAGCGGCGAGCTCAGCGAGGCGTCAAGGGCGGAAAGCGTGGTGTCCAGCGCACCCAGAATTGCCCACCTCGTCGGCCCAGCAAGGACGCGCCGACCCACGAAGCAGAGGACGACGTCGCAGTAAGGGCATCTCAGATCACCTACTCGGCGCCCTCGGGGAGTGCCAGTCCGAGCGCCACCATGATCTCGGGCGCGGCCGCGACGACCTTGGGACCGCCGACCTGTGGCGCCACCGCACGCAGCACCCCAAGGATGTCTTCAGGCGTCACGCCGGCGGCGAGCGCGTTGCCGATTTGCCACGCATATGACGCCGGCGGCGCATCGAGTGCGATCAGCGCGGCGATCTTTACCAGCGCAAACGACCGCGCGTCGAGACCGGCGCGCTCCTCCAACGCCTCCCGAATCCCGAGGGCCTCCTCGAGCATCGTCATATCGCCGGTTGCGACGCCTGCCAGGGTTTCGTGTGTATCCGCGCCTACTACGGGCATGTGGCTCTCCCTTCGGAAGATCGATCGACGGCTGCACTACCGATCTACTCTCGAGCCAACCCAGCGGGCCCGCATCGACCGAAAGGGATGAGATTTGCGGACGCCGGGCGCTCAGATCTCGGGCGAACCCGCTTGCATGTCTTCATCGGCGAGGAATATCAGCGCGGCCATTACGCGCCGGCTCGTGTCTTCGGACTCGCGCAAATTCAGTTTCATGAAGATCGCATTTATATGTTTTTCGACGGCTCGCTTGGTCAGAAACAGCGAAGCCGCGATCGCAGCGTTGCTCTTGCCGGCCGCAACGGCCGCGAGCACCTCGCGTTCGCGCGCCGTGAGCTCATCGAGTGGGGATTGCGACGAACGCACGCGGTGGGCGATCAGCCCGTCGATGATCTTCGGGTCGACCACCGAACGACCGTCCGCGACCGCTTGGATCGCGTTCACCAGCTCGCCGCGCTCTGCGACCCGCTCCTTGAGTAGATACGCCCGCCCCTCGGACCCGGACCGAAACAAGTCCAGTGCGAGGCTGGGATCGGCGTACTGACTGAGGATCACCACGCCGATCTCTGGATGAGTCTCACGAAGCTGGCCGGCCAGACGAATGCCCTCGCGGTCGCGGAAAGGCGGCATGCGGATATCGCTTACGACGACATTCGGGCGATCGTTATCAATCGCCTCGACGAGAGAGTAGACGTCATCGCATATTGCGATCAGTTCCAGCTCCTGGACTCCACCCAGCACCTGGCGCAATCCCTCACGGACCAGGTAGCTGTCGTCGGCTAGCGCCACGCGCAGAACCATCCTCACAATTATGCATCCGGGTTGGCTCGCGCAACGTGATAAGCCGCCCGGGTCGGTTGCGAGCTTCTCCTGAGCGCTTCTGTGACTTACGGTTGATGCATGAGCATGGCTTTCTCTGCCGCGAACTCCTCATCAGTAAGCGCACCGTTGTCGTGCAGCGTTGCCAGCCGCTCCAGTTCAGCGACGCGGCCGCCGTTCCGCTCTTCTTGCAGCTGCATCGGGGTCTGCGAGACGCGCTGCTGACGCCGCTCGTTCCAAGCCCGCATCGAGCGCATCGTGTCCCCGTGCTGCGCCGTCGGGAACTCCCTGGCCGTTTGACTGCGAAGAACGTGCATACCGACGGCGAGCAAGACGATGAACCCGATTATGTAGGCGATCTGCCGGGTGGCCGGTGTCGGACCCCAGAAGATCACAAGCAGCAGCCCGACATACACCGCGATGTAGCCGGCAGCGGGACGTTCACGCAGAGTCGGAGCGAGCGCGCGCCGCAGAGCTGCCGCTGGCCGCGTCCGGCCCCCGAGCCACGCTGCGACGACAAGGACCAGCCCGTACACGACCAGCGCGGCCGCGATGTCGTACAGCAACGTCGTGCCGATCGCCCACGCGTGGTGAGCTGCCGGCTTATTCGCCGGATTCTTGACCAGTCCGTTGACTAACTCGTTACCGGCGATGCGCCGGATCACGAGATCCAATATGCCGATGGCAACGAAGCACCAGCCCGTCAGCCTCAGTGCCTGCTGGCGATGACCTCTGGATAGCCACACGGCAAGGATGAACAGCGCAAAGGCGATTAGCGGAAGCACGAGCGCCAAACCGTTGATGCCGCTGCCGATGTCCTGCGCCGTCCTGAGCTGGTTGGAGCGAAGGATCACCAGCTGGCCGCTCGACGGAGGTAAGGTGATGCCGGCCTTCTTCGCCGTCGCTCTCACCGTGCCGGCATTTGCTTTGAGCTTTTGCTGCACAGCGGCTACCTGCGACTGCACGCCCAGGGCGCTCGCCAGCTGGTCGACGATTGCGCGGAGATTGAGCGTGACCACCCCACCGTGAGTCGTGGCGAGCGAGTTGCCGCCGCTGAGTATTTTCAGGAGGGTCCTGTGCGCCGCGCGGTTGGCCTCACGCCAGGCCGTCTGGACCTGTGGCGAGGCCAGGACCCGCGGTGCGAGCTGCCCGGCGAGTTGCTGCAGCCCCGCCGCGGCCGGACCGGCGACGGGCTGCAACTTCGTCGGCAGAACGGCCTTGATCTCCGCTTGAGGGACCCCCGACTTGAAGAGCTGGTTCACCGTGTAGGCGGAGACCGCCGTCTGGATCTCCTTGTCCCGGAGCAGTTGCGAACTGGTATTGGTCCAGTTGTCGGTATTGAGCGCCTGCCGGTTCGTCCACACGGCGAGGACTGCGAAGAACCCCACGACGGTGGCAAGTACGAACAGGCTGCCGATCAGGATTCGGTTCCGACGAGGCGCCGGTGCCCGAGCTGTGGTCGCGGACGCAACGGGATCCGGCGAGCCACTGGGGGGCTGTTCGCCCATCATGCGAGCATCCGTCCGCAGCGGCGTCCTGGCAAGCCAGCCTGCCCGTCCCTCAATCGAGGTGCGCACCACGAACCTTGGGGTGCCGGCCCCCCGGGCCACGGCCGCGAGCGAGGAGCCCCCGTTCACGGCAAGCGGCGACGTGCCGTGAAGCTTCCGATCACCAGTCCGATGACCGTGACCAGATACAGCTGGCCGGTGAGCATCTCGATCACCGCGATCGCGTGCCCGACCGCCGTCGCGGGAGTGAAGTCGCCGAAGCCCGTGGTCGTCAGCACGGTGAAGCTGAAGTAGACCTTGTCGCCTTGCGTACCGCTGGTGTGCTGGGCGAAGTACGGCGTGTCCTCGACCTGCGCCACGAAGCCGATCACCCACGCGAAGATCAGCCCGATCGACAGGTAGATGGCGAGCGAACCGGCCACCGCCTGGACCGTCACACCTGCGTTTCGAAACAGCCGCAGCAGCCCTCGCACGAGCGCGATCGGAATCCCCGCGGTGACGCACACACCAAGCAGGGCGATGAGCGAGCGGGGAAGCTCGCCGAACGCGATCAGCATGACGAGCGCCGTCATCGCCAGGCCGACTGCGATCGCTCTCCGGCGGCGGACGATCTCGCGTTCGCGCGACGTTGCGATCGTGACAACCAGGGCAGCCCCCTCGATCGCGGCGACGACGGCGCGCGACCAGTCAGCGGCTGGTGCTCCGATCAAGAACACGACGGAGCCCAAAATCAGCCCGAGCACGACGAAGTAACGGAAGCGGGGGCCACGGGCAGCGTTTTCGCGCCCCCCGTCGGCCGGCAATGCGTCGCCAGTCGTCGTCATGATCAGCTTGCAACTGCCGTCGAAGTCTCTGCGTCCAGGCGCTCCAGCATGCACCGGCGAGCCCAGGCGTACGGCGGAGCACCGACCGGAATCCGGTTGTGAGCGAGATGGTCGTCGAGATCGGCCAGCTTCACCATCCGCGCGATCAACCCGGCTCTGCCGGCTGCATCGGCGATTCTGAGGACGTACGCGTCGTAGGATTCATCGGCGCGGTGCGCGAGAAGGTCCAAGGCCAGCTCGTCGGCGACGGTGAGGCCCGAAGCGCGCAGCCGAGACCGGCTAATGCTGGTCATTTCCAGCAGATCGTGTAGCCACGCGACGGGCTGTGCTTCCGGCGGCACCGCGGCTGCGACTCGTCGAAGGTGTTCGATGACGGCCTCGCCAAACCGTGTGCGCTGCCCTCGATGACCGCGAGAAGCGAGCCTACGCGCGATTTTGGGGTCCACGACCAACCTCCCGATCGGTTTCCACGGGTGAGCATCCCCCGAGCGGGCTCTAGCAGCATCACCCGATCGGGGCGAGGCGAAGTGGGGATCCGGCTAGGAGCCTCCAACCTGAGGTGAGCCCCGCGCGCGCAATCGGGACCGAGCAGCTGCTTCGTGGACTGGCCGCCAGCGATGAGAACTTGCTGCGGTCGGTGCTCGCGGTCCCCTCAGCCGCGAAATGGTCACCTCAGTCCCCACCTGCGCGCGCCTTGTCACCCCGGACTGGCGCGCTCATCCACTTGGCCGCGCTGCTGGCTGCGGGTGGCTCGACGACCTCGCTGCGGTGGGCGGTCGAGCTCGCGCTCAAAGCGGGAGCAGAGGACGAGGAGATCGTCGAGGTCCTCGCGACCGTGGCCTCCGTCGTCGGCTCGGCAAGGGTCGTAGCCGCCGCTCCTCGACTGGCGCTGGCTATCGGGTACGACATCGAGATCGAGGGCTGGGATGGAAACTGAGCTCGGAGCGGGCGCGACGGTGAGGCGCTCTCAGCGTCCTAGCTCAGGAGCCCGGAATCGAGCGCCCGTGCGACCGCTTGTGAGCGGGAGGACGCATCGAGCTTGCGATACACGGCGTGGACGTGAGTCTTGACGGTATTCGACGATACGTGCAGCCGTACCGCGATCTCGTGGAATGAGTAGTGCGTCGGCAGGAACCGGAGAACTCGAAGCTCTGCGGTCGTCAGCGCGGCGACTCCGGTAAGCGCTACCTCAGCGCGTGCATCAAACTCGTTCCAGGCATCATCGAACCACCGCTGGAAGGCGGCCACGCCGCGCACTCGACGTGCGTATCGCGAAGCATCCGCGAGTAGCTCGCGGGCGCGCGCAACGTCGCCGAGAGCTAGCGAGACCCGCCCAAGCAGGATTAGAACTTCGGAGCGGAGCCAGACGACATCGTCGAGCCGATCGAGCAGGCCCAGACATTGAGACACGGTCGCCTTTGCCTCATCGACGCGGCCCTCGCGCATGGCGGCCGCGGCATAGACGGCCAACACCAGTGCTGAGGTGGGGTAGTCGCCGAGCTGGCGCTCGTCGGCGACGGAATGGGAGCGCCAGGCCAGGTCTGACGCATAGTCGGTCTGATGTCGCTGCGAGGCGAGGATGGCCAGCTGCGCAAGACACAACGACGCGGTGATCGGTGCCAGCACGGTGCCGCGTGCCAGTCCCTCATCGAGGTGCCGCTCAGCTTCGGCCTCGTCGCCAATCAGCAGCGCCGCGGTGCCACGCAGGAAGCAGCAGCTCGCTCGCCACGCACTGTCGGCGGGCAGCAGCTCATACGCGCGACGTGCGTCGTCCCCCATCACCGCTGCTCCATGGCGTGCGTTCCACGCCTCGATCATGGCCACGCCGGCCCGCTCGGGACTGGTCGGGCCCTCGTTGGCCTCAGAAAAGCTGACAGCCGCCGACCGAGCCCACTGCTCCGCGACGGCAACGCGACCAGACGCCAGATGACTGTGTGCCGCCACGAGCGCAAGTGGCGCACATCCCTTGATCCGCTCGGCTGCGACTCCTTCCAGCCAGCCCTGGACCATGTGGTTGTTTCCCTCGCCCAAATACCGGGGGAGGTGTGCCCACAGAAGCTCACCGGTGAGCTTGAGATTCTCTCCCTTACGGGCGTGGTCAATAGCGCGGTCTATGTCTCCCGCTCTGCGCCACCAGTCACTCGCCCGCCTATGCAGCACGGCGGGAAGCTCCGGCTCGGTTCGCCGAAGCTCTGTCTGCAGCATCTCTCGGAGCAGGCCGTGGACGCGATACCACTCGTGGCTGGCATCGACCGTGCGCAGCGGCAGGTTCGCACGTGCCAGCTCGGCCAACAGACTCGCCGACCCCTTGCGTTCAAGCACCTCGTCGCACAGCTCTCCCGACAAGCGTTCGAGCACCGAACTGCGCATCAAGAAGCGGGTAGCCGGGGCCGAAAGCCCGGCTAGCACCTCTGTGCGGAAGTATTCGGAGATCGCGTGGTCGTCTCCCCTCAGCTCGGATGGGTTCTCCGCCTGCTCAGGCTGGGCCCACAAGGTCGCCGCCAGTCCGATTGCCGCAGGCCACCCCTCCGCCCGAGTGACGAGGGCCTGGACGGCGTTCGAGTCCAGCTCGAGCGCGCTCCCCCGAAGCGCACATCTCGCCTCGACGGCCGACAGCGAGAGGTCCCCGGCTCCTAGCTCGACGAGCATCTGCTGAGCCCGCATTCGGCCGAGTGCCAGCGGCGGTGCGCACCTCGAAGCCACAGCTATCTGGCAGCCCTCGGGGAGCCAACCCAGGACGCCGAGCAGCGCGTCTTTCAAAACTCCGGGCGGGACGACATGAGCGTCATCCAGGACCAGCACGAAGCTGCGTCTGAGACTGGGCTCGATTCCGATCGTAGCCAGGGTGTAGGCAATCGAATCGGCGATGCCCTCCGAGTCACCGTCGACTTCGTCGAGCATCACCCACGCAAACGGGCGCCGACTTTCTTCGGTCCACTGCTTTAACAGGGTCGTCTTGCCGTAACCCGCCGGCGCCGTCAAGAGGACAAGGGGATGCGCCCGCTCGCGTTCCAGACGCCTAAGCAGCTCGCTGCGGCGAGCGAGAGCCCCGCACGCCCGGGGAGCTCTGAACTTGGCATCGGGTAGGTCGATCGCAAACGGCTGCCGAGCATGCTCGACTGTCACCAGCTCGCCGTCCAGAGCCGTTGCACCGGGCACCGCCTAATCGTCCGCGCAGACGGTCATACCGACAAGGTGGTGCGCCTGCGTTAATCCGGGATGCGCCTACCACTGTGATCGGGCGCCGGCATAGCCAGCTCGTGACGCGTTTGTCCACGGTCCACCACCGATCCTCGCCGATCGGGAGGCGCAGAACCTCATCCGGTTCAGGCGATGCGCTGCCGGCCGCCGAACCTAGCATCGACAGCTGTGGAGCCATCGGAAGAACTCCTTCGCCGCCTCGCACTGAACGACGAGAGGGTGCTCGGCCTGGTCCTCACGCGGCAGCTAGGCGGAGATGGCACGGCGGAGCTGAGTGCCAAGGTCGAACGCCTCGTCCGGCTAGCGGGATTGCTCGCCGTGGGGGCCACCACCCCGTCGCTGCGGGAAGCCGTCGACCAGGCAGCCGCGGCCGGCGCGACCCCGAGCGAGATCGTAGGCGTCCTCGTCGCGCTCGGCCCGGCGATCGGGATTGCCAGCCTCGTCGCCTCGGCTTCACGACTCGCGATGGCGATCGGCTACGACCTTGAGAACGGCCGAGCGTCGACCGCTGAGTCCTAGGTTTAGCCGAGCTTGACGGTCCCGTACGCCGTGAGACCGACTCCGATGATCGCCGCCAGCGGTCCGACGATCGCGGGCCAGCGGCTGAATGTCCAAGCGACCACCGGTTGGATTACACCCGCGGCGCGCCTGCCCAGGACGATGCATACGACTGCGATGCCAATCAGGGGTAGCGTGTACACCGCGCAGTAGAGAACCAGCAGCCCGAGCTTGCTGAGGTTCGAGACGCTCGAGCCAGTGATCATCGCGATGGCCGCAAAATAGGGAAACGCGGTAAGCATCTCCAGTCCCGCGATACCGGCGCCAAGCAGCCCGGGCGAACCCCGCGGCCTGGGCTCGGCGTGATGCGGTGGGCCAGAGTTCGCCAGCGCCTTGCGACGGATCCAAACCACTGTGCCGCCGACGAGTAGGACGAGCCCCGCTACCGCAATCAGGGCGTACTTGAGCGACGCGCCAGGTTTCGGCACGATCGACAGGACCAGGTCGCCCAGGCCGAGGGCGAGCGCTACGCCGACCAGAAACGTCACGATCCAGGCCGAGAGCGCGAATACAACTGTCCGCCGTACAGGCCGCTGCCCCGCGGCAAGAACCAGGTCAGCGCCGATCAAAGATGGGTTGATGCAGTCAGGTAGTGCGATGGCCACCACAGCAACTGCGAGGCTGAGCACGGGTCGATCCGATTTCAGGGGTCTAGGACGCCGGACCCGGGTGCACTGGAGACCGGGTCGCCGCCACGATCTCGGAGGATCCTCGCCCACCCGACGGCGATCGCCGCTCCGATCAGCGGGCCGGCGACGTAAACCACCCCTGGCGCAGCGTGCGAACCGAACTCAGCCGACGACCTCATCGTGGGACAGGATGAGCACCACCTCGTCGGACTCGATCCGATCGATCGACCCGATCGGGATCGAGGTCTGCCGCTTGGCCCACAGGTGGCCATGCTCGAGGAAGAGCTGAGCGATCTGGCCCCGCTCATCAACGACGAGACCCACGACATGCCCAAGGTGGTGGCCGTCGGATGATGTCACCTCGCTCACGCGCCGAATCTCGACCGTGCCCTTCGGAATCCGGTCGTAGGTCTCCGTGACGTGGGGGTCGACATCCATCGGTCCCATGCCGGCGTCCAGCGCATTCACTCCGAGCGAGTAGTTGGGCGGCAGCTCGAAAGCCCCCTCGATGCCCACGTCCGAGTCCGGGCCCTCGACCGGACGCTGACCAAGCGGCAGGTATGCCGACGTCTCGAGCGTCCTTTGGGCGCTGACCTCAGCGATCGAGCAGTCCAGCAGGATCGTCGGGTCCTCCTCCGCCGGCCGAGCTTGAACTCGATCGATCGGCACCAACCGGGCAGAGTCGTGCCTACCGTAGTGCTGAACTACGAGATGCGTCACGCGCCGCGTACCCGGGTCGATGATCACATCCGCGAGTTCCCCGAACTCGCCATCTGCGCAGACTACGCGGCTATCAAGGTCGAATCGCATCGCAAATGAGCTAGGCCGATTGTCCCAGGGGTGGGGCGAGGTACGTCATCCGATCAGGATGAGAATGCGTCTCCCCCACTCGAGCGTGGTGCTCGCACCCTGGCTGGCTCCAGGCCCGTGTGGGGAGCATCGTGGGGTGTCCCCCTAACGAGCGAGAGAGAGAGCGATTGCGATGGCGATCACGACGAGTGGCTCACGGAAGAATGGGACCGAAGCGGCGCGCAAGAAGGAGGCGGCTGCGCGGGAACGGCTGCTCAGTCAAGCGGTACCGCACGCGTCGGTTTCAGAGCGTGCGGCGCGTGGCAAGGCAGCCAGAGCCGAAGTGCCCCACTCGAGCCACGCGCTCTACGAGCCCGCGCCCCAGCGTCCCGATCCGATCGAGCTGCTCGAACGTCAAGCCAGGACGCGTGTGCCCGAGCTGGTCCCGATCCGCTACGGCCGGATGCTTGTCTCCCCGTTTACCTTCTACCGAGGCGCGGCGCTGATTATGGCCAGCGACTTGGCGGGAACGCCGCGCTCCGGGTTGCAGGTTCAGTGCTGCGGCGACGCGCACCTTTCGAACTTCGGCGTGTTCGCCTCTCCCGAGCGCCGCCTTGTGTTCGACCTGAACGACTTTGACGAGACGCTTCCAGGACCGTGGGAGTGGGATGTCAAGCGTCTGGCCGTGAGCATGCTCATCGCCGCGATCAACAACGGCTTCTCGGTCAAGAAACAGGAGCGGATCGTTTTAGCCACCAGTTGAGGCCTACCGCACCGCAATGGAAGGATTCGCGGGAATGAAGAACCTCGACGTTTGGTACGCACGCATGGATGTCGAGAACGCGGTCCAAGAGCTCGGAGCGCAGCTCAAGCCGAAGATGGCCAAGCGAACCAAGAAGGCGCTTGCCAAGGCCCGGACTCGCGACAGCATGTCCGCATTCAACAAGCTGACCCAGGTGGAGGACGGCCAAATTCGAATCGTGGACCAGGCGCCGCTGATCGTGCCCATCGAGAAGCTGCTCGCTGAGGGCGAGCCGGGCCTGTTCGACAATCTGCGTGGGCTGCTGGGCGGCTACCGCGACTCGCTCGAGTTCGACCGCCGCGTGTTGCTCGAGAAGTTCCATCTCGCCGACTTCGCCCGCAAGGTTGTGGGCGTTGGCAGTGTCGGCACCCGCGCCTGGATCGCGCTGATGGTCGGTCGCGATGGAGAGGACCCCCTGTTCCTGCAGATGAAGGAGGCGGAGGCCTCGGTGTTCGAGGAGTTTCTCGGCCCGAGCGAGTTCTCAAACCATGGCGAGCGAGTCGTCGTCGGGCAACGGTTGATGCAGGCCGCCAGCGACATTTTCCTCGGCTGGTTGCATGTCGAGAGCGGGCTCGACGGCAGGGAGCGCGACTTCTACGGCCGCCAGCTCAAGGACTGGAAGGGATCCGCAGAAATCGAGCAGATGGTCCCCAAGGGCGTGGCCTTGTACGGCGCACTGTGTGGCTGCACGCTCGCACGAGCCCATGCCCGCAGCGGTGACCGGATAGCGATCGCCGCCTACCTCGGCAAGGGCGCGCGCTTCGACCGCGCGATCCTCGAGTTCTGCAAGGCCTACGCCGAGCAGAACGAGCGCGACTACCAGGCGCTGATCGCGGCCGTCAAGTCCGGCCGGATCGTGGCCCAAGAAGGACTATGACGCGACGATGACCTGGTCCGCCGAGTGCATGCCTGTTATTGCGATGCCGGCCTAGGTTCCCCCGGGCCCTACTCCCGCGCCATCATCGCGGCGGCCTCGCGCTCGAGGTCGACGTACGGCTCGCCGCTGACGTCGACAGCGACGGTCTTGATCGTCCCGCCCGTGAAAACCCAGGGCCGCTCGCCGGGGTAGCTGTCGGTGACGCGAGACCTGCTGCGCCCGACGGTCAGGTCGGTGCCGGAGATGCCGAACTGCGACGGCTGGGTCTTGATTCGGCCCTCGCCGACCTTTTCGTCGCCGTGATACAGCGACACGATCCCTGTGGAGACTCCCGGTGGGTCCTCACCATCCTTGACGAACGACGCCGACACGATCAGGTTCTCACCGACGGGCAGGTCCTCGGTCGCGACAATATTCTCCTCGGCGACGCCGACGAAGTTGTAGACGTAGTGCAGCCGGTTGTCCTTGACGTATAGAGAATGACCGCCGAAGTGCGAGCCCTGTGCGAACAGCACCCCACTCGCGCCGGGCGCAGGGATGTCGAGGACCGCAGCGACGATGTAGTCGCGGTTGCGGATGTTTACCGCCTGCGCTTCCGGGACGCCGGCCACGTCAGGGAAGTAGCGGTAGCGGTTGCGCGGGCTGGTTAGCTGCGGCCGCGGCGTGTTCAGGATCTCGACCGGCGAGCGGTCATCGAGCGGGAACGCTCCGTTGGCACCCGCTTCGGAAAACCACAGGTTGATCAATTCTCGCAGCTTGTCCGGGTGCTCGTCCGCGAGGTCGTGGAGCTCTGCTCGGTCGGCCTCGACGTTGTACAGCTCCCACGTGTCGTCGTTGAAATGGCTCCAGCCGGCGATCGTGGGGTGCGGGGTGACGGCTTTCCAGCCATCGTGCCAGATCGCCCGAGAGCCGAGCATCGAGTAGAACTGCGTCGATCGCGCCGTCGGGATTGTTGCCTGATCGAAGCTGTAACGCATGCTGATTCCGTCGAAGCTGCTCTGGACGTGCCCCTTGATCGTCTCGGGAGGCTCGACTCCAAGGCAGTCGAGAATCGTCGGAACGATGTCGATCGCGTGGTGGTACTGGTGGCGAATTTCATTTTTGGCCTGTAGTCCCTTGGGCCAGGAGATGACGCACGGATCAGAGACCCCGCCTTCGAACTCGTAGCGCTTCCACATCTTGAACGGCGTGTTGAAAGCCATCGCCCAGCCGTTGGGGTAGTGGTTGTATGTGTTCGGACCGCCGAGCTCGTCGAGCATCGCGAGGTTCGCCTCGACATCGTCTGGCACTCCGTTGAACAGCTTGTTCTCGTTGACGGAGCCATTCGGTCCGCCCTCGCCGCTGGCGCCGTTGTCCGAGACCAACACGATCATCGTGTTCTCGAGCTGTTCGGTCTCCTCCAGGTACGCGAGCAGCCGACCGATCTGATCGTCGGCGTGGGCGAGGAATCCCGCATACACCTCGGCCATCCGGCAGAACAGCTTGCGCTCGTCATCCGACAGCGAAGCCCACGGGCGCGTGAAGTCGACCGCTGGGAACGGCAACCCTTCAGGGCCCTTGCGGTCCTGCGGGGTCCCGATCGGGTTGACCGGTGGGAGCTCCGTGTCCTCGGGCACGATGCCGAGCTGCTTCTGGCGCGCGAGAGTCTGCTCGCGCATCGCCTCATAGCCCATGTCGAAGTGGCCCTCGTACTTCTCGATCCACTCGATTGGCACATGATGCGGGGCGTGGCAAGCCCCCGGCGCGTAGTAGAGGCAGAACGGCTTGTCCGGGGCGACCGCCTTGGCGTCCTGGATGAACTCGAGCGCCTTGTCGGTCAGGTCCACCGTCAGGTGATAGCCGTCCTCCGGCTGCGAGGGCTGCTCGACGGGATGGTTGTCGTAGACCAGGTCGGGATGCCACTGGTTGGTCTCGGCGCCGAGGAAGCCGTAGAAGCGCTCAAACCCGCGGCCCGTCGGCCAGTTGCGTCGCGTCGAAGCGAGGTGCATCTCATCGGTCGGGCACAGGTGCCATTTGCCCGTCATGTACGTATTCCAGCCGAGCTCGCCGAGGATCTCCGGCAGCATGCCGTTCTCCGGCGGAACCGTTCCGCTCGCGTTCGGGAACCCGATCGCGGCCTCGGTGATGCACGCCATGCTGTTGCGCGTATGGTTGCGACCCGTAAGCAGGCACGACCGCGTCGGCGAGCACAGCGCCGTGGTGTGCCATTGCGTATAGCGGACGCCGCTGGCAGCGATCCGGTCCATGTTCGGCGTCTCGACGGGGCCGCCATAGCAGCCGATCGCCGAGAAGCCGACGTCGTCGAGCACGATATACAGCACGCTGGGCGCGCCCTCTGGCGCCTTCGGAGGCTCAAACGGCCCCCAGTCGGGGACCGAGTCGCGAATGTCGACGTTGGTGATGCCCTCGAACGGCTTGCTCATCGTGGCTGCCTCAATTCACAAAGGATCTGGTTGATACGCGCGGAGCGGCGTGCAACACAACGCTCCCAGACCGCAACGCCCGGACATCATCCGCATCGGGTGATCTGTGATCCAGAATCGCTGCGGGCCGTGCGGCTGGTCGGCACCACGCCCTCACCCGTTGAGGGGGATGCCGGCCAGGTCGCTTCGGCAGAGACTGGCTCCCCCATTTCCGAAGGAGGACCTCTGCACGCGTCATGAGCTGGTCTTTGGCCATCGTGGCGCTCGCGGTGCTCGGCGTCGCTGCCGTGTCGCGTCGCCTTTCGGGCACTCCGGTGACCACAGCGATGGTGTTCGTCGCGCTCGGCGTGCTGATCGGACCTGAGGTCGCCGGCGAAGTCGATCCTTCGCCGGGCGGCGCGGCGGTCCGGACACTGGCCGAGGCGACACTCGCCGTGGTCCTGTTCGCCGACGCGTCGCGAATCCGGCTCGATGCGCTACGTCGCGAGTACGTCGTGCCGCTGCGGCTGCTCGGCGTCGGGCTGCCACTGACGATCGGCCTCGGCGCGTTGCTGGCAGCCGTCATCTTCAATCAGCTCACGATCGCTGAGGCGCTGGTGCTGGCGGTGTTACTGGCGCCCACTGACGCGGCGCTCGGACAAGCCGTCGTCAGCGATCAGCGGCTCCCGTCGAGGATCCGGCAAGGTCTGAACGTCGAGAGCGGCCTCAACGACGGCATCTGCGTCCCGCTCTTGTTCATCGTGCTCGCAGCGGCCGACGTCGAGTCGCATGTAGCCAACGGGCACCATGCGATCACGATTGTCGCCGAGGAGATCGGCTACGGCCTGTTGGGCGGCGCGGGCGCCGGCCTCCTCGTCGCGGCTGTCGTGGGGATCGGCCGGCGCACGGAGCTGATCGCCGACACGTGGCTGCAGGTCATCCCGGTGGCCGGAGCCACGCTCGCCTACGGCGTCGCCGCCGCCCTCGGCGGCTCCGGTTTCATCGCCGCATTCCTCGCCGGCATGCTGTTCGGAGCCTTGGTCCGGGAATCGGACGACGCCTCCCGCTTCAACGACGGGTTGGGCGCGCTGCTCGACGGATTGACATTCCTTGCGTTCGGCGCGGTCCTGCTCGGACCGGCGCTTGCCCACCTGAGCTGGAGCATCGTCGCCTATGCCGCGCTCAGTCTAACGGCCGTCCGCATGCTGCCGGTGGCGATCGCCATGCTGGGGACGGGCGCCCGCTGGCCGACGCTCGCGTTCCTCGGCTGGTTCGGGCCGCGGGGCCTGGCCTCGATCGTCTTTGCGGTGATCGTCGTCGAAGGCTCGCACCTGCCGCACGTGCAGACGATCCTCCTAACGACGTATGTCACCGTCGGGCTTTCCGTGGTGGCCCACGGCATGTCCGCGGCGCCGCTCGCCGATCGCTACGCGCGCTGGTATCGCTCGCACAAGCGAGAGCGGCTACCGACGATGGAGAGCGTCCCGACCGCTGCCCATCGACCAGCCGGCCCGGCCCGGCCCGCGCCGGCCGCGGCGGGATCATCCAGTTCGGGTGAGGGGCATTGAGCGGGTCGTGCTTGGATGATCGGATGACCGGCTCCGAGCCCGAACCTAACTCGCACTCTTCGGGCGGCTGCTGTAACCCGTCGCGAGGTGCCGTCAAAGGCGCCCACTCGGCGGCCGCGGCAGGCCCTGCCGTGACGGTAGACAGGACTGCGCCGGTCTCTATTAGCGGGATGGTCTCGCTCTCAGGCGGCGTATTCGTCATCGGCAGCCAGAATCCATGGGCATACCCCGACGACGGCGAAACGCCACGAGAGGTGGAGGTTTCCCGCTTCCTGATCGACGCGTGCGCCGTTTCGAACGCCGACTTCGACAAGTTCGTCGCCGCCACCGGATATGTCACCGAAGCGGAGCTCTTCGGTTGGTCATTCGTGTTCGGCGGCCTGCTACCGGACGAATTTCCGGCGACGCGCGCCGTCGCCGCTGCGCCTTGGTGGCGCCAGGTCTACGAGGCCGACTGGCGCCACCCGGAGGGTTCACAGTCGGATATTGCCGACCGAGGCGAACATCCAGTGGTTCAGGTCTCGTTCAACGACGCGCTCAGCTACTGCTCCTGGGCGGGCAAGCGCCTGCCGACCGAGGCCGAATGGGAGTTCGCCGCGCGCGGCGGTCTGGCCGAGAGGACGTTTCCCTGGGGCGAGGAGCTCGAGCCCAAAGGCGAGCATCGGATGAACGTCTGGCAGGGACGGTTCCCGAGCGAGAACACGCTTGGCGATGGCTACTACGGCACGTGTCCCGTGGATGCCTTCGCGCCGAATGGCTTCGGCATCTACAACGCCACGGGCAACGTCTGGGAGTGGACAGCCGACTGGTTCGATCCTGTATTCCGAGCCCGCGACCGCCGTACTGACCCAGTCGGACCGCCGACCGGGACGCACAGAGTGCAGAAGGGCGGCTCTCATCTGTGTCACGAGTCTTACTGCCGGCGCTACCGCGTCTCCGCACGCCAGGGCAACGAGCCGGACTCGGCGACCGGCAACCTTGGCTTCCGCTGCGCCGCCGACTTCCACTGAGCCCTCAACAGCCGCGGCAAGTTCACCTGCATCGGGTGATTACCCGCGGATGTCGGAGCCGTACCGTCGGCGCGTGGGCCAGGTATTCGCATTCGCGTTCACTGCCGCGCTTAACCCGACGCTGCTGGCCGCCGTGACGGTCATGCTGGCGCTGGAAAAGCCCAAGCGGCTACTGACCGGCTACCTGATCGGAGCGGCGCTCACGAGCATCAGCTTGGGTCTTGTGCTCGTGTTCGCGTCGCCAAGCTCGAGCACGTCGAGCACGGCAAAGCACAGTGTCAACCCGGTCCTGAACCTGGTCCTCGGCGCCCTCATTCTGGTGGTCGTGGCAGTCGTTGGAAGCGGCCGCGACCGCCGGCGCCGCGCTTGGAGCGAGCGCAGACGCGAGCGCACCAAGGACAAGCCGCCGCCCCGCTGGCGGCGCCAGCTCAGCAAGGGCTCTGCTCGCGACACGTTTGTGGTCGGGGTGCTGCTGAGCTTCCCAGGTGCGTCCTATATCGCCGGGATGGAGCTACTGCATAAGCAGAAGATTGGGACGGCCACGACGGTAATCGTCGTCCTGGCGTTCAATGTGATCATGCTCATCCTGTTGGAGCTTCCGTTGCTCGGCTACGCGATCAGACCGGAGCAGACAGGAGCCACCGTTCAGCGGTTCAGCAGCTGGCTGAGCCGACGGGGTGGACGGATTGGGGTGGTCGCCGGCGCCGTGATCGGGGTCCTCCTGATCGTTCGCGGAATCGTCAACTGGTGAGCGGGCCCATGGCTGGCGGGGCAGTGTGAGCGACCACGTAGATCTGAGTCGGATGCTCGTGACCGAGACGGTACGCGGTGCTGAAGCTGCTCTACTGCCCGCGCCGAGATGACGACACCGCCCGCCGCCGATCCCCGGGCTGCGCCCAACGCAGATGTGTCTCGGCGGACGTGGCTGGCGGCCGAGCGGACCTGGCTGGCCTGGTGGCGCACCGGCTTGGGCGCAGCCGCCGTGGCGATCGCCGTCGGTCGCCTGCTCCCAGGCCTGACCGGAGGGGCGAGATGGCCCTTGAGGCTGATCGGTGTGGGCTACGCGGCGATCGCGGTTGCGGTCCTGGTGCTCGGCGCAGTGCGTCAGCGCCGCGCCGCGGAGGCCCTGCGTCGGGGCGGCTACGACGAGCTCTCTTCTCCGGTGGTGATGGGCCTCACCGCAGCTGCCGTGGTGCTCGCGGCGGCGACTCTGGCGATCGTCGTAGTTTCGTTCTGATTCCGGAGGCTCACTTCAGCGCGGCAGGAGCCGGGGCGCGCGAGCCGCTCGCCGCGGTTGCCGGCACGCTGGGCTCCGCGACCGTCCGCAGCGCGGACAGCCGCAATGTGACGAGGTACGTGACGACGACTCCCACGATCACGAGTGGTTCGGCTCCAGGACCCGCCTTCGAAGTCAGCAGCGTGGCGATCACGACCGCCGACAGCGGCAGGCGCAAGATCGCGACAGTCCCGGTGCCGATCCCGACCGCGACCGCCGCCGTGATCGGGAAGCCCGACAGGTGGGAGGCCATGATGCCCCCCGCCGCGCCCAGGAAGATTGCCGGAAACGTGGGGCCGCCCCTGAAGCTGCCGAGCGCGATCGAATAGCCGAGCCCCTTGAACACGATCAGTAGAGCGAGCGCGGAAAGCGACCATGTCCCCGCGCCGGACACCAGGCCCGGAAGGGCGTCCTGACCGGAGAACAGCACCTCGTTCACGCCCTTGCCGGCGGCCTGCGAGAACGCGATCGCCAGCCCTGAGACGATCAGCCCGCACAGGGGCAGCAGGAGCAATTGGCGCGAGCGCACGATCCGCTGCGTGCCGATGCCACCGGTCCTGATCAGATGGGCGACCACGGCGACGATCACCGCCAACGGGATCGTCCACGCAAACGAGGCGAGCGTCGGACGCTGAAAAGCCGGGAGCGAAAGAGGGCCAAGCGCGTAGGCGCTGCTGCTGAGCCCGGTGAACGACCCCATGCCGATCGATACCAAAGTCCCGATCCCGGCACCGAGCAGCCCGGGCAGCAGCACGATCGGAAGCCTGTCCCGGCTCAACCCTGTCGCTTCGAGCAGGATGACCGCCGCGATCAGCGGCGAGCTAAAGACGAACGACAGAGCGGCAAAGCTCCCCGTGGCCGCGACGACCACGAGCAGCTGGGGCGGTGCCTCCTTGCGCGCGAGCTTGATCGTTGCCACTCCGAGCCCGGCGCCAAGTGCGATCAGCGGGGCCTCGGGGCCGATCACCATCCCCAGGCCGATCGAGGCCATGCCCGCCAGAATGATCCCGGGCAGCTCGACCGGCAGCGTCGGTCCGCCCCCCACTTTCAGTCCCTCGGCTGGGATGTGCCCGCCCTTGCCGGGCAAGCGGACGATCGCAGAGGCGGTGATCAGCCCGGAGATCGCCAGAATCGGCAGCGACCACCAGAGCGGTGGACCGTGTTGATAGCCAAGAGCACTTGGGAGGTGGTGATACAGCTCGCGCTGGATCTGGTAGACCAGCGCGAGGAAGCACCACGCTGCAAGCGATACGACGACACCTACGATCGCCGCGATTACGAGCAGGACCAAGAATCCCCTGCTTAGGAGGGTCGCGTTAGGATCCTCTCCCCCGCTGGGCGAACTCGCATCCGTGGGAGCGGCTGCACCGCCGTCAGCCATCGTCCAAAGCTACTGTCATGGAACGCCCGCGATCATCATCCTGATCGGGTGATCACCCCTATGTTGGGCGACGATGCCTGTCGACACACCTGTCGGCACACCGATGCCTGGGTGTCTACAACCTTGCCCGACCCTCCGCCGCGACCGAAACTTGGCGACACCAGCCGGTCGGACGGATCGGCGCGTCGAAAGGGAGCGGCATGGCCACCTTCCTCTGGGTTCTGCTCAGCAATCGTTCCGATTGACCACGCCCAGTCAACCGACGCCGCGTACTTCTGAGGCGACCGGCGCCGCGTTCTTCTGAGTCGGACGGAACCGGCCAGCCTCAGTTGTGGTGGATCTCCCACAACTGGCCGAGCCGGCGCGGCCGAAGATCCTGCTTACGCTCGCAGGCGATGCCGCAGTCAAGCGCTACGCGCAGCGCGTGGTCGTCGACCGAGGTCAGCACGACCATCACTCTGGGAGAATTGCTGAGGATCGCCCGCGCGGCCGCGATCCCGCCCATGCCGGGCATGAGGATGTCCATCAGCACCAGCTGCGGGGCCAGCTCATCGACAGCGCGAATCGCCTCCTCGCCCGAGCATGCCACGCCGGCCAGGACGAACCCGGGAGCCGCCGCGACCAAATCGTCCATCGCGTTACGAAATGCTTTGTTGTCGTCTACCACCAGCACCTTGATCTCTCGACCGGGGCCGCGGTCTGTGTCGAGAAATTGAGCCTTCTCCGAATCGGTCACTGGGAACCTTTCGACGCTATCCCTGCCCGCGCTGTCGCGCGCACGCCCACTTCAGTCTCATACCCGGGCTGCACCAGCGCGAGGGTGCACGCAGGTCAGATCGCGAGTGCCTCCTCGTCCATTTTTCGTCTTGACTGAGATTTGGGGATTACCCAAACGCCACTCGCTCCTCACAGGAGTAGCCGGGGTCCACAAATCGCTCCCGCCGGGCGCCTGGCCAGGGCTATACTGGCGCCGCAAGCGCCTGTGGCGGAATTGGTAGACGCGCAAGGTTGAGGGCCTTGTGGACCGCTGGGTCCGTGGAGGTTCGAGTCCTCTCGGGCGCACTTGGGAGGGCAAACCAACCGCCGGTCGGCGACGGACACCAGCACGAGGGCGAGACGCTCGCCCAGCCGCTCGGGCTCGGTCTGCAGCCACAGAAATATGTGGGTGTCGAGCTGCGTCACCGCCTCCCACGCGTGTCGGCTGGTGGCGAGCTCGGGTGCGCACACCCTTGCTCGGCTTCCCTGCAAGTGGTCCGATATGGGAGGGCGCTGGCAAAGGGCCCGGCCTCGGGCTGTGCACGGACAGGCCGCCGAGCGGCTGGAACCGCACAGGATCGAGGTTCAGGTGGCGACGATGGGCGTTAAGAAGGCGATACAAGGAGCCGTTAGGGATGCCAACCGTTGAACGCATCGAGACGTGGCGTGGGCAGGATGTAGTGGATGGCGTCGGCGAGAAAGCCGGGCGTCTGGAAGATGTGTATTACGACTCCGGTACCGAGGAGCCGATTCTGCTGTCGGTCAAACGTGGGATGTTGGGCCGCCAAGTCACATTGGTCCCCGCCGCCGACGCGGTGCTCAGCCGAGATTACGTCCGAGTTCCATACAGCGCCGAACAGATCGGTCAGGCAGGGAGCAGCACGGCTGAAGACGAGCTGAGCGCGGAGCAGGTCGCCTCGGTGGGCGCCCGGTTCAAGGTCACGCTGCAATCTCCCGGCCCGCTCTTCAGCGCGAGCTTGATCCACCAGCGACGGGTCGAAGCCGAGGAAGCCAACCGGCGAGCCCGCGAACTGGAGCGCGAGGCGCAGCAGCGGGCAGAGGAGCTCGAGGAGGCCCGTGAGCGCGCCGGCGAGGCCGCTGCAGAAGCCCAATCGGCTGACCGCGCACGCGAGAAGGCGGAGGCGGCGGCGTTCGGGGACAGCCGCCATCCCCCCGGCACGCAGTAGGCGCCGCGAGCGCACTGCAGGTTGCACTCCAGGCTGAGGGCCTCGTGGGCCGCTGGGTCCGTCGAGGTTCGCGTCCTCTCGGGCGCACCGCCCGTCTTACGTGCTGACAGGCACTGCCTTCGAAGGTGGTCTGACGGCAAAGGTCTTCATGTAGTCCTCCCCTTGGCCCACGACCCCGTAGGACGACTCCGGCACCTCGTTCCAGACTCCGGAAGATCGCCCATTGGCTCGGAGACCACCAGGCCGAGAGTAATCGGAGACCTCTTGGAAGATGTCACGCTCCGGATAGAGGGTGGAGACGTTGCCGGTGTAGAACAGAGAGCGCGATTTCCTTCGCTCGAGGAACGAAACGCCCACAGGCGCTCGCCATCGCGGCACCTCTGCAGCGAGTCCGCTCGCGTGCTTGTTGGCCTAGGCCTTGGCGCTGACGCGGCCAGAGTCCTGCGCTGCCACACGCCAAATTGAATCGGCGGTCAGCGACGGGGACGACAGTGCTGGTACATCGCCCGTCCCGATCCGAAGCAACTCATCTATCAGCGTGAGCACGGCCGCGTGTGTCTCATCCGTGTGGCTCGAGATCGACTTAACCGCGCACACGCCAAACTGAGTCGTCGAGCCCCGTTCCGCCCGAGCCAGCGCTCGTGTGGCCCAAGGGAAGAGCAATCGCGGCCGCCTGGACCGGAGCATCTCGCACGCCCATTCAGTCACCCGTTCGCTGCGGACACGCCGCACCTCGGCCGAGGTCCGGCTGCCCACGACCTTGGCCGCGTATGCATAAAGATCCTGCCGGCGGCGATCGTCGATTGAATCGTTATAAGCGCGGACAAACGCCCCGATCACAGGACACACCGACCAAGGATGGTCGCTGAATCGCTCGTTTGAAAGCATCGAGGCGAGCTCCATCACGCAGGCGCCCTCCCTGGGCGAGACGTGCTTGCCCTTGCTCAGCTTGATCGTCTGATAGGTAAATGGAGACATTGCCCCTCGCTTGTGTCGCTAACGTCAGTCGCGGTCGTGCGCGATGCGCTTGATGAAAGCGCACCATGATCGGGCCGCATCACCCGATTCGTACGAAACCCGTGTCTCCAACTCAGAAGGAGGCTGCATCCTCCAACTCAGAAGGAGCCTGCATCCGTTGCGGCGACCTGGTCTACCGGCACGATGACCCTCCCGAACGGAAGCAGCGAGATCGGCACGAGCTTCGCATTGGCCAGCGCGAGCGGGATGCCGATAATCGTGATCGCTAGGACGAAGGCGGTCACGATGTGCCCGATCGCCAATTCCCAGCCGACGAGGACGACCCAGAGCACATTGCCGATGAACGACCCTACACCGGCGTCGCGGCGGTGAACTACCGTGCGGCCGAACGGCCAGAGCATGAAGCCAGCGAGCTTGAACGCCTGTAGGCCGAATGGAATCGTGATGATCAACACGCACATCACGAGTCCGGCGATTACATAGAGCACCGCCATCCAAAAGCCGCACAGCACAAGCCAAATGATGTTGAGCAGAAATCGCACGAGTCCTCCCCGATTGGCCCCCACAAGGTCTTCGCGCGGCGGGCCTGTTGTGTAACACGTGGAACCTTGGACCCGGGCGGCCGACGCCGCATCCTCCAGATAGGGTGATGAGAACCGGTAAGCAGACGTACGACGCAAGCGTTTGGCGCGTGGGAATCCAATTCGGTCTCGCGCTGCTCGGCATCGCAGTCGGAATCACACCTCCCACCGGGCCCAATGGGCGGCCATCGTCGCCGCGGCGGTTGCGTGCACTCGGTCGAGCCCAGCGACGACCCCCATCAGGCATCGACACCGTCACGCTCACAGGCTCCCCGCGTGCGGGCGGCATACGAGGCCAGCAGGTGTCAACGCCGCCAGCGAACACCCGCATGGACCAAGGCCTCCGGCCGATCCTCGCCCTCGAGGCTCATCCCAACAGGGTGATGCCCGCCGTCTGGCGGCGCTCTAGCCTCGATTCAGCCAGGCATGAGCGGTGGCTAAGCGCCGACCAGTTCCCCGTGATGTTGACGCCGCAACTCGATCGACTACCCAGGCGAGCCGCGGGTGCTGAAGGAGGCTCTTGCGGCACGTAATTCTCCTGTCGCTCACCTCAGCGGCGAATCCGACCCTGATCGCCGTTGCCACGTTGATGCTGCTCCTACAAAACCCGAAGCGCTTGATGGCCGGCTATCTCTGCGGGGCGCTGACGATGAGTATCACGCTCGGTCTTGTGATCGTCTTCGCAATCAGCGGATCAAGCGCTGCGAACACCACCCAGCACACGCTCAGCCCCGTGGCGGACCTGGCGCTCGGGGGCATCGCGCTTGTTGGCGCCTTCGTGGTCGGGAGCGGACGGGATCGGCGTCTCGTAGCCCGGCGCGCGCGCAAGCGCTCTGGGAAACCCAAGAAGCCGCCCCGCTGGCAGCGGGAGCTGAGCAAGGGCTCGCCACGCACGACGTTCGTCATCGGTGCACTCCTCACGCTACCTGGCGCGTCTTATCTCCTCGGACTACATGCGATTCACGAGCTGCACTATGGGACGACGACCACCGTGCTACTGGTCCTGGGCTTCAACCTCGTGATGCTCATACTCCTCGAACTACCGCTCGGCGGCTTCGTTTTCGCCCCTGACTGGACCCCTAGAGCGGTCGACCGGGCCAAGGCATGGGTCAGCCAGCACTTGCATCGATTCGCGCTCGTCGGCTTGACCGTCCTCAGCCTCGCCTTTTTGATCAAGGGCACCGTCGGCGTACTCGGCTAACTGCAGGAGCCGACGGTCGTCGCTCAGAACCCGGAGCTCTGCTGCTCGGCCAGGCGGAAAACAACCAGTGGAAGCCGCTCCTCCCTGAGCCGGTCGCGAAGTTCAACGTATCTGGGCAAGCGAGATGCAACGTTTAGTTCTCGTAGGACACGAGGTCTTCCGCGAGATCGCTCTTCTCCCCGGAACACGAGCCGTCCAATCCTGGGATGGACTAGCCCGCCGGCGCGAAACGCTTAGGTTCGACCGAATGTCGGTCTCGAACGTGGCGAAACGCCGCCGGGTCGCTCGCGCGCCGTCAATCTTCGGCCCGGTAGCCGATCGCTAGCGCCAGCTTCGGGGCGATCGCCACGACCCGGGCGAGTCCTACGGTTGGAGCGACCGCCACCAGCACGCCGACGATCTCCGCCTCCGTGGCGCCCGCGGCTACGGCGAGCTCGACCGTGCGCCGAAGCGATGCTGTGGCAGCACCAACCGCGACAAGCGCGCCCAGCCTGACGAGTAGGTCCACCTTCGGGAGCAACGCCACATCGACACCCGGGCCCGAGCCGCTGGCGAGGACCATGGCGACGCAGTTCTCGTCATTCAGCGCCAGCCGGCGGAGAAGCTCTTCTGACGGGTCCACCGTCTAGGACGCTAAGGGCGACCTCCTAATCCCGCATCCACCGAAGTGGGTGATGCGGACAGAATGTTGTGCCTGAATATTCGCTCAAGCATGCCCTAGCCCTGGGTGAGCGCTGCTTAGCGGTGTGCCTCGACAACGAATGAGCGGCTCTCCTGGGGATTACAGGCTGCGGTGCCACAGACCCATCCTCCCGAGGTATCGAGGCGTTCACAGGATCCCGAGACCGAGCGGTATACTGCTGTCTAAGGTCGGCTGCGCTGCGGTAACTGATAGCAGTAGCCGATCCAAACAGATCGCTCACGCTCGCGGGCGGCCCACGGCGGCGCGCCAGGGTTGGCGGGTGCTGCTCATACACATCCGGAGGCCGTGACTAGTGCTTCCTCTGTTTGGACACCGCGCTGACCTTGATCAACACTTCGCCTGATTCTTCGCACGCCCTCCGGGCGCAACTCCGGTTCTCCCCGAGGACTTCAGCCGGCTCGCTGCATCATTGGGGGCGGCGGTGGCAGCTAGTCGTAGAGGCGACCTTGCCGGCGAGATGACGTCCGATCAGCCCGAGCTGCGCGCCCGGCTGAGCGAGTTGGCAGAGGAGCTCGAAGTAGCGATCGATGAGCTCCGCGACCTCGGCCGCGGGATCTACCCCACGGTGCTCGCCAACTCCGGGCTGGCCGGCACGCTCCGACTCCTGGCTGCCAGTTCGGCCAGGCGGGTCACGTTCACCGAGGAGCACGCCGGCGATTTTGCGCCCGAGCTCGAAGCGCCGCTGTACTTCTGCTGCCTGGAGGCGGTCCAGAACGCCACCAAGCACGGCGGCCCCGGGACCCACATCTCAATCCGGCTGTATGCCGACGCCAACGAACTTCACCTCGATGTGAGCGATGACGGTCCCGGGTTCGACGTTGCCGCCGCTCACGACGGGGTGGGGCTGCGCAACATGCGCGACCGGCTAGCCGCGGTCCACGGTCACCTCGACATCGACTCCCAGGCCGGAGGTGGCACGACCGTGGCCGCGGCCGTGCCAATTACTTCGAGCGACCGCACATCCAAGACTAGGAGCGCTCTGCACCGGGCGCATCACGCGAACGGGGTGATCCCAAAAGAATCAGCGGAGACCCATGAAAAGGGGGTGGTGCCACCCCTCGCAACGTGGTGGCGTGCCACCTTGCGGGATGGGTGTCGATGAGAGACAACTCAGGGGGCGACAAAGCGGCGCCACATGAATACTGCATGAATACTGTGTCCACAGGCCCAGCGAGCAAAGACGCACTCAAGCCCACCGGCATGGCGGCGAGAGCGACCGTCACTAGCGCCTCGCCGGATTCACCGGCCGCACTGCGGATGCGGGCCGTGGTGGCAGCGCGTTCTTCGGAGCTTGCTTATGGGATGCCGCCGTTCCGCGAAGGATTCGTTCGGCGTGATGCTCTGGTCGAACGCCTGAGCAGCGCCCGCGACGCCACAGTGGCGTTGATCGTCGCACCAGCCGGTTATGGGAAGTCGACGCTGCTGGCTGACTGGGCCGAGTTCGACGAGCGCCCCTTCGTCCGGCTGGCTATCGACCAGCGAGATGGTGACGCGATCGCGACGTCAATCGTGCAGCCGTTTTCGGACCTCGGCTGGATCGGCCCGGAGGTGAAGCACGATTTGGCATCGGTGCTCCAGCGCGACGGGAACGCGGCGCTGCCGTGGCTTCTGCGATGCCTGCACTGTGAAGTTGGCGAATGCGTCGTTGTGCTCGATGATGCGAACGCTATCCGCGCTCCGCTGTTGAGAGCCGTCGTGATGGCGTTGACCGAGCAGATGCGCCAGGGATCGCAGGTTGCGCTGGCGTCGCGGGTCGAGCCGCCGCTGCCCGTCGGTCGGCTCCGTGCGCACAGAGCGCTGATCGAGCTCCGGACGGACGATCTGAAGATGAGCCCTACGGAAGCGGCGAGCTTGCTCCGCTCGGCCGGGCTCGAGCCCAAGCTCGATGAGCTGCGGGCGCTGCTAGAGCTAACCGAGGGATGGCCGGCGGGCTTGTACCTCGCGGCGCTTTCGCTGCGCAGCGAACACGACCCAGTCGCCGGCCTGCGCGGCTTCGGAGGGGGTGATCCCCTGATCGCCGAGTACTTCCGCGATGAGTTGCTGTCAGCGCTCTCGCCCGATACCGCACGCTTCTTGATCCGCAGCTCGGTGCTCGACGAGCTGTCCGGTCCGCTCTGCGACGCGACGCTCAAGCAACGTGGGTCGGCGATGACACTGGCGCGCTTGGCCCGCTCCGATCTAATGCTCGCGCCGCTGGACCGCAAGCATGAGCGATTCCGCTTGCACGGGCTCTTCCGGGAGATGCTCCAAGCGGAACTGCGCCGCATCGAGCCCGAGGTCGAGACTCGACTGCACCGGCGCGCGAGTACTTGGCTCAGGCGGCACCACGACGTCGACCGTGCGATCGATCACGCTGTGGCCGCCGACGATGTCGAGCGGACCGGCGATCTGCTCTGGGCCAACATGGTCGCATACGTCAGCCATGGGCGCACGGACATCGTTCAAGGCTGGCTGAGCCGTTTCAGCACCGAACAGATCGCCGACTACGCACCGCTCGCACTCGCCGCGGCGCACAGTTGGCTCGCGACCGGAAAGGTCGTTGAGGCCCGGCGATGGGGGCTGCTTGCCAGGGAGGCTGTCGAGCGGGGCCGAGCGGCCAAAGGCACAGAGTCACTGGGGGCCGGAATCGCGATCATCGAGGCGATGGCGCCCAGGGTGGCCGCGGTCGACATGGCGCGCGCTGCGACCCGCGCGCTCGAGCTCGAACCGGAGCACAGCGCCTGGCGCCCCGTCTGCTATTTGCTCCGCGGCACGGCCGACTTCTTGACGGGTCACTGCCAAAGCGCCAAGCAGCAGCTCGAGGAGGGCGTGCAGTTGAGCGGCGGAGCTGCGCCTACCGTCACGGCGCTGTGCCTCGCTCAACTTGTAATCCTGGCGATCGAGCACGACGACTGGGAGACCGCGACCGAGCTGGCGGACCGGGCGACGATCGTCGTCGACGGCCCCTGGCTCTCGGGATACCCGCTCTCCGCGCTGGTTTTTGCGGTGTCGGCAGCCACCCGTGCCCACCAAGGGCGCGCGGACGAAGCGAAGCGCGATCTCCGTCATGCCGCCGACCTCCTGGCCGTCCTCGGCGACTTCCTTCCATGGTATGGCGCCGAAGCCCGAATCATGCTGGCACGTGCCGCTCTCGGGTTGGCCGACACCGTGCGGGCCCGGACGCTGCTGGCTGAGGCATCGCGACTGGCCCGCGCGACGGCCGGCGTGGTCATCTTCCAACGGTACTTCGACCAGGCGTGGGGACAGATCGACACGCTGGCGGAAACCGCGCTGCTGGGTCCCTCGTCGCTGACCATCGCCGAACTTCGAATTCTGAGGTTCCTCCCGAGCCACCGCTCGTTTCGCGAGATAGCTGAGCGTCTTGATGTCTCGGTCAATACGGTCAAGACCCAAGCACATGCGATCTACCGCAAGCTCGATGCCGCGTCCCGGTCCGAGGCGGTGGCACACGCGTCCCGCGCTGGCCTTCTCGGAGCGTAGGGCTCAGGACCCGTCCCAGTCGTCCAGGTCGATCTCGTAACCGATCGCGAGGGCGAGTCTCGGCGCGATGGAAACAATCTGCGCCGCACCGACGTCGGGGGCCACCGCGATCAGCACGCCAACGATGTCCGCATCGTCGGCTCCGGCGCAGGCCGCAAGCTCGGCAGCCCAGCGCAGTGACGCGGTCGATGCATCGAGGGCGAGCAGTGCCGCCAGCCGAACGAGCATTCTGGTCCTGCGCGTCAGGACCGCCTCGAATTCGACGCCGACCGCAGTGCTCGCCGGCGCCATCGCCAGAACCATCCGAAGCGAGCCCTCATCGCCCGCGGTCAGTCGACGAAGCAGGTGTTCCTCTCGTCCGACCATGTGGCAGCCGAGCGTACTTCGCACGTCTTGGTCCGCATCGCCCAAGGTGGGTGATGAGACGGCGATGTTCAGTTGGGGCGCATCTGCCAGAGCTCCCTTAGCCTGCCGGCCCGGAGCTCTTGCTTGCGTGTACACAGAACCGTGCTGCCCAGCGACCTGGCGCCGGCGTGAAGCGATGGGTCCTCGACCGACATCAATATCACAGTTACGCTCGGGTGGCGGTCGAGAATCTGCCCCGCTGCAGCGATGCCCCCCATGCCCGGCATTCTCACGTCCATCAGCACTAGCTGGGGCAGGAGCAGCTTGACCGCGCGCGTTGCCTCCTCGCCCGAGCATGCCTCGCCCACAAGCGCGAAACCGCGCGCACTGGCAATCAACTCCCGCAGCGCCGCACGACACGACGCGCCGTCGTCAACGGCGAGGACTGTGACGTCCCGGTTTCTCGGCGAGACTGAGCCCGGTGGATGGGCATTCGGTTGGGTCACGGACGTTGCTGCACCTCGGTTCTCGCATCGTCCCGAAAAGGGACCGCGAACTGGCTAACCGGCTAGCACCTTCGCCTTTTGCTGTGCGAACTTCTCGTCGGAGAGGATGCTTGCTCGCGCAGCTGGCCTAGCTGCTGGGAGCCGCTGGATCGAGTCCGAACAGACGCCTCCACCCCTGCGCGGCGGCAGGTGCCGCTGCCCGCCGGTACTCGAGCTTGTCGATGCGCTGGTCTTGGCTTGCTTGTCGCGCTCTCATGTCGGCGCGGCGCTGGCCCATGTAGTGGGCGCCTCCGCCTACCGCCGCGGCCCGCAGTAGCGGGCGACGTCGCATGAAGTGGCATCTCAGCTACTTCCCGCCCTCGGGCAGCGCCAGTCCGAGCGCCACCATGATCTCCGGCGCGGCAGCGACGACCTTCGGCCCGCCGACCTGGGGCGCGACGGCCCGAAGCACCGCAAGAATGTCCTCCGCGGTCGCGCCATCGGCCAGCGCGTTGGTGACCTGCCAGGAATACGAGGCCGGCGGTGCGTCGAGGGCGACCAAAGCGGCGATCTTCACCAACGCGAATGTCCGCGCGTCCAGGCCGGTGCGCCCGAGCTCCGCGTCGCGTAGCCCCAGCACCGCGTCCAGCAGCGTGACATCGCCGGACGCGACACCCGACAGCGTCATATGAGTGTCCGCTCCAACAACAGGCATATGGTCTCCCTTCAGAGATCCGATCCGACGACTGCGTGGAGACCCACAATCGAAGGCTCGGAGCATCAGCGCATCGACCGAAACGGGTGAAATGCACGGACCCGTACCGTGACGGTCTTCAGCTGCGGGTTCAGGGCGGACACCGGGCTCGCTGGCGCGCCAATGGAGGTCGCTCGGGAGCTGGGTATGCTTCGCCGGTACGGCGAGGACGACCGAGTTAGGGGGTGCGGATGAGTGAACCAGCGACCGGCGGTGGCCGCCCGGGCGTAACCGTCGGACCGGCGAGCGAGTTCAGCTTGTTCTTCAAGGTCAAGGACGGGCATGCAGGCGACTTGCGGAAGGCTCTGCACGATCTCCAGAACCACCCCGGATACCGGCCGGGCGAGTACGACATGGCGATCGCGACCATTCACGAGGCCAGGTTCGTGCTGTTCGACGGCGACACCCGTCTCCTTTTCGCGACGAGCTTTGACGGTCCCTGGGACGCTTACATGGACGACTTCTTCACATCGGGGCCAACGCTGGCACTGTTCGATGCCGTCTTCTCGCATGTCGAGGGCTATGAAGGCCTTCCGAACCTCGAAGCGGTTCAGGAGTTCGTCCTGGGCGCGCAGGTCACCGCCGCCGCGTACGCCAGGAACTACGGCGGTACCGTCAAGGAGATCCGCAAGGCCCAGCGGGTGAACCGCGCCTTCCAGCTAGCGCTCGACGAGCCCAACGCCGGAGAGGCACTCGAGCACCCAGCGTTGAAGCCGCTGCTCGACGAGGCCGCGGACTGACAGCCGAGGCGGGCAGACACTTGTCAGACCACATCTCCGGCCCGCGCGCACTGGCCGATCCGATTGCAGACATCACCGATGTCTATGCGTTTCCGAGTCCAGAGCAGCCGGGTCACCTCGTGCTCGTGCAGAACACCCTGCCGTTCGCGCCGGCGACAGCGACGTTCTCCGACGGGCTCGTGTACCGCTTCCGTCTTCGGCCGGTCGCGGTGATCGATGCCCAGCCTGGTCAAGCTCCCTTCGACGTTCACGATGCTGAGGAGTTCGTGTTCGACTGCGTGTTCTCCGAACCCGTCGGCGACGGGTCGCAGGAGTGCACCTGCCACACGCCGAGAGGGGAGACGGCCTCGTTCACGGTAAACGACGAGCATGGCGGCTCGGCAGATGGCGTACGAGCGTTCGCGGGAGTGCGCTGGGATCCGTTCATCATGGACGCCCCGGCCACGCTCAAGACCATCGCCACCGGACAGCTCGCGTTCACCGATCCCGGCTCGATCTACATGGATGGGAAGAACGTGCTGAGTCTCGTGCTCGAGCTCGATTGTGCGAAGTACCTGCCTGGTGCACAGCTGGTCGGCGTCCTCTCCGAGACGCTGACGCGAGGCAGGTTGGACATCCGCATCGAGCGCGTCGGCCGTCCGGAGGTGAAGAACCTGTTGCTTGCGCCGAAGCAGTTCGATCCGGTCAACCGCGATCTGGAGATCCGGGACATCTACAACATGGAGGACGGGTTTCACCTCGCCGACGGCTACAGCGGGGCCTACCACGCACGGCTGAACGCGAATCTCCACTTCTGGGACAGCCTCGACGGCAGGCCGGACTGGACCTATCAGGACGGCAACCATCCCCTCACGGAGCTCATTCTCGCCGACTACCTGGTCGTTGACGTGACGAAGCCGTTTGCGGCGTCCGGGTCGTATTTCGAGATCGAGCGTGCGCTGATCGATGGGGGCGCGCACGCCACCTGCGGCGGGCGTGCGCTCAACGACGACATGATGGACACGATGTTGACGCTCCTGATCAACGCTGGCGTCGGCCCCGTTGTCAGGGATGGCGTCGACCAGGCTTCGAGGCCCGCTTCGGAGGTGTTCCCCTACCTGGCGACGCCGAACCCGTCCCCGCCGGCGCAGCCGGAGCACCACTAGCGTGAGCTCGCTGATGAGCAACAGCGAGGGCATCGAGCTGGATTTGGATGACATCCAGAGCGGCGCCCTTCACCCGCGCCCATCCCCGTACGTCGGCACCTACCTGCTGCTTCGGATCGACGATCGCCAGGCGGGTCGTGAGCTGGTCAGACGCCTGCACCCGTTGGTTGAATCCGGCCGGATCGCCCCCGATCAGGCCGCGGCGGGATGGACCACCGTGGCCTTCACGTACAACGGACTCAAGGCGCTCGGCGTGCCTCGGGATTCGCTGGCCAGTTTCGCGCCCGAATTTCGCCAGGGAATGGCCGCACGCGCCGCAGAGCTCGGAGACGTCGGCGACAGCGCTCCCGAGCATTGGGAATCACCACTGGGAACCCCGCAGGTGCACGTCGCGCTCTCCGTGCTCTGCGCCGACTCGGCTCGCCTGGACGCGCTGCGCGATAGGGCTCACCGAGCCCAGGAGCGGCTGCCTGGGGTTGAGGTGATCTGGCGGCAGGACTGTTACCAGCTGCCGACCGGACGCACGTCGTTTGGCTTCAAGGACGGGATCGGACAGCCAGCGATCGAGGGCAGCGGCATCGCGTCATCGACCCCGCTTGAGCAACCGATCAAACCCGGCGAATTCATTCTGGGCTACCCGGACGAAAGCGGATCGTTACCGCCAATGCCCACACCCGCGGTGCTCGGCCGAAACGGCACGTACATCGTCTTTCGCAAACTCCACACGCGTGTCGCGGCCTACCGCCGGTACCTCCGCGAGAAGGCGAAGTCGCCAGACGAGGAGGCCGAGCTTGGTGCGAAAATCGTAGGGCGGTGGCAGAGCGGCGCGCCGCTTGCGGTCGCGCCCGACGGTGACGACGGAGGGCTGGGGGCGGACGACTCCCGGAACAACGCCTTTCTCTACGGTGACGATCCGCGTGGGTTCAAGTGCCCTCTGGGAGCGCACTCTCGTCGGGCAAACCCGCGGGATGCGCTCGACGCCGAGGGCAGCGTCGATGTCCGGCTGCACCGCATGATCCGCCGAGGCACCAGCTATGGGCCGATGCTGCCCCACGGAGTGCTCGAGGACGACGGGCAAGACCGCGGCATCGTATTCGTCTTCGCCGGCTCGCGCCTGAAACGCCAGTTCGAGTTCGTCAAGACCCAGTGGCTGAACGACGGCATCTTCATCGGAGCGCCACCGGAAGCCGATCCACTCGTGGGCCGTCCCGCCGGCTCCGGCATGTTCACGATCCCCAGGCGGCCGATCAGGCGCAGACTGACAGAGATCCCGCCGTTCGTCGTCACGCGCGGCGGCGAGTACTGCTTTGCCCCCGGCCTGCTCGCCCTGCGCTGGCTCGGACAGCTCGAAACCGAGTAGGAGAAACGCGTGGCTTCAAACACTGACCGTTGGAAGACACTCGACTTCGGACCGCCTGCTGCGAGTGCCGACGAACCCCATGATCCAGTGCTGCTCGACTACCCGGGCGACGGTGCGATCGCCGTGATCACCCTAAACCGGCCACACGCCGACAACGCCATCACCACTGAGATGGGTGCGCGGCTCACCGAGATCCTGGAAACTATCGCCGTGCGCCCAGCCGTGCGGGCGGCGATCATCACCGGCGCGGGGAACCGCGCCTTCTCTGTCGGCAGCGACCTCAGGCAGCGCAAGAGCATGACCAAAGAGGACTGGCTTCGCCAGCGCCAGGACTTCGATCGCACCCTGCACACGCTCCGGGAGCTGAGAACGCCGATCTTCGCCGCCGTCAACGGCATTGCCTACGGTGGTGGATCCGAGATCACCCAGAGCACCGACTTCATCATCGCCTCAGAAAACGCGATGTTCGGCCAGCCCGAAGCCATGATCGGCCTGTCCGCCGGCGGCGGATCGCCAGTCTTCCTCCCGCGCGTCCTGCCGCCCGGGAAAGCGATGCAGATGCTGATGACGGGCGATCCGATAACGGCTCAGGAAGCGCACCGCCTCGGCATGGTGAACGAGATCCACCGGCAGTCGGAACTGATGCAAGCGGCCTACCGAATCGCCGAGAAGATCGCCAGCAACTCACCGACCGCCGTACGGGCAGTGAAAAGCGCGGTACGCCTCGGCCACGGACAACCAACCGAGCAGGCAATCGCCATCATGATGGAGGCGCATTGGCGCTCAGCGGTCCACCCAGACCGGATCGAGGGCATCGGCGCATTCAACGAAGACCGAGACCCCGCCTTCCAAGACTCCGACTACTAGACCGGGACATTCCGCTCATCCCAGGAGGCCACGTGGCTCTGGCAGACAATCAGGAAGACGAACGTGCGGCACTGACGATGATCCACCCCCAGCCGTTCAACGCTGAGGCGCCGCCCGAGGCCCTCGAAACCGACATCACCCCGACGCTGCTGCACTACGTCCGCAGCAACTTCCCCGTTCCCGACCACGACGGCCGTCTCGAGATCGGCGGCGCGGTCGGGCATCCCCACACGCTCACGCTCGACGATCTGAAAGCGATGCGCGCCATCGAGCGGGTAGTCACCCTCGAGTGCGCCGGAAACGGGCGCCTCGCGATGCGACCCCTACCCGCGGGCGAACCCTGGGGCGATTACGCGGTCTCCACAGCAACCTGGAAGGGCGCGCTGCTGCACGACGTGCTTGAGCATGCCAAGCCGCTCGACACCGGCGTTGAGGTGCTGTTCGCCGGCGCAGACCATGGGTCGTACATCCTCAACCCCGTGCTCAAGGACATCGACGCATCCGACCTCTCCTTCGAACGGTCACTGACGCTCGTGCACGCTGCGGATCCGTCGTCTGAGATTCTGATCGCCTACGAGATGAACGGCGAGCCACTCAACCCCGATCACGGGTCGCCGTTTCGCCTGATCGTCCCGCATTGGTACGGGGTCGCCTCGGTGAAGTGGCTCAAGCGGATCGAAGTGCTCACCCAGCCGTTCGTCGGCGAGTTCGAAAGCGGTCACTACCTGTACCAGTGGGCCGATCGGCCGGCTGAACGCGTGACCCTCATGCGGCCCCGCGCCCGCATTACGGATCCTCGCCGCGGCGCCACGATTCGTGCCGGCGAGCCGTACGTCGTTCGTGGGAAGGCCTGGTCAGGCACGGGCCCCGTGACCAACGTCGACATCAGCCTCACCGGCGAATCGGAGTGGCTCCCCGCGCATCTCGAAACCCCGAAAGGCCCCTACCAGTGGCAGAACTGGTCGTTCGAGTGGGTGCCGGAGGATGCCGGCCGCAAGAGCCTCCGCACCCGCGCGACAGACTTGGCCGGAAGAGCGCAGCCCGAAGTGCCGATCTGGAACAGGCTCGGCTACGGAAACAACGCGATCGAAGTGATCTACATCGACGTACGCTAACCCGTCCCCAAGCACGACGAAACGGGGCCATAGGATCTGTCAGAAAGCGCGCTGTCCACGGCCCCGCCGTTCGGTTTTGGCCGCCCGAAACGCTCGCCGAGATCACCGCGCTTCGGAACCGGGTCGCGAGCAGTGAGGGCGGAAGGCTCGAGCTGACGCTGATTCGCAAGGCCGTGCACCGTTGGTGCGGAACAGGGCGGCTGCGTGCGGTGGGTTATCAGACCGGGCCCGCCATCCTCGCGGACCCGGCGCCGTCGGTCCGGTTCGGATTGCCAGGACCGCCGCGATGCTTGCTTGATACGTTCGCGGCGTGATGGACAGGAGCGGGCAGGCAGCGAGCGCTTCGGGGTCGTGCATTGACGCTGGCCTCGGGCCAGTTCTTGATGACGCTCGACAGCTCGGTGATGAACGTGTCGATCGCGACGGTCACCAAGGATGTGGGTACGACGGTGGCCGTGATTCAGACCGCGATCACGGTCTTCACGCTGGTGATGGCTTCGTTGATGATCACGGGCGGGAAGCTCGGTCAGATCCTGGGTCGTAAGCGTGCGTTCGCGATCGGGTGTGTGATCTACGGTTGCGGTTCGTTCATCACCGCCATCTCCCAGAGTCTCGCCGTGCTGATGTTCGGATGGTCGTTCCTGGAGGGTGTTGGTGCCGCGTTGATCTTGCCGGCGATCGTCGCGTTGATGGCGTCGAATTTCTAGCCGGCCGGGCGGCCGCGGGCGTATGGGCTGGTCGCCTCGGCGGGCGCAAGCTTCCTGATCGGTGTAGGTCATGCGGCGAGATCCACGACGACCTTGATGTCGTCAGGCTGCCGGTCCAGCGCCGCGGCCCAGTTAGTGAGCGGGACGCGCCGCGTGATGATCCCGCCCAGCCATGCCGGATCGGCGGTGGCCAGCGCATCGACGGCTTGCTCCCAGTGCCGGCGACCTGCGTTCACCGTACCGAAGAGGACCAGGTTTCTCAGCACCGCGTTGCGATTCATCGTGGTCGCATCGGTGTCGAACTGCGGGGCGAGGTTCATGATCCCGGTCAGGCACATGATCCCGCCGCTGACCAGCCTCTGTCCGGCGGAGCGTCCGACCGAGCCAAGGCCGGTGCACTCGATCACGACCTCAACATCCGCGTCGACATCCGCGGCATCGCCGGCGTGATAGTGCGCGCCGAGGGTCTCGACGAGATCGCGCTTGGGACCTCCGACGGCCAAGTCGACGACATGCACCTCGTAGCCACGCTGTACGCCCAAAAGGCACGCCAGCAGCCCGATTGGACCCGCACCGGTGACCAGCGCGCGGCCGCGGACGAAGAAAGCCCGCTGGGAGATCCGGTCGACTTGATCCCATGCCTTTGCCAATACGGAGGTCGGCTCCAGCAACACGCCAAGCTCGTCGAGCCCAGTGGGGATCGGCAGCGCGAACTCCGGTTCAACGCGCCACTGCTCGCTTCCGTATCCGTGGCGGCGGACGATCCCTCGCTCGGCGAACTGGCCATTGCGACACATGTCCCACTCGCCCGCGGCACACGCCGGACACGGGACCGGATCTGGACGGCGCACGATCCCCACCACCAGGTCGCCCGCTTGAAACCCTGATCCGGCCGGTGCTTCGAGCACCTCACCGAGACCTTCGTGGCCGATGATCAGCTTCGTATCGCCAGGCGGCGGCTCGCCGTATTCACCTTCGGCTATCTCGCGGTCCGTGCCGCAAACGCCCATCAGGCGACCCTGGACCAGCAGAGCACCGTCCCCGTGCCCTGGTTCGGGGACCTCTTCGACGCCCACGGCTCCGCGCTCGCCTGGCACAGCTGTGATTGCTCGCATGCCGTTGAGGCTCTCACATTATCGCTTCACCCGAAACGGACGAGGACGACGGCCGCTGCGGCGCGGAACATCGAAGGATGGCTGCGTCGGACCGTGAGACGCTGGACGTCCTCGTAATCGGCGCCGGGCCAGCCGGCGTCGTCGCGGCGCTTCGCTGCGCGCGACTCGGAGCCCAAACCGCGCTCGTCACCCGGGACGCCTTCGGAGGTATGGCTGCCAACGACGGGCCTGTCCCCGTCCGTACGCTCGCGCAGGCCGCACGCCTGATACGCGAAGCAAGACAGCTCCCGCGGTACGGGATCACCGCTGGTGCACCGTCGCTCGACTACTCGAGGCTGCTCGAGCGTGTGCGAGAGGTCACCGGCGACGTGCGCACGCATTCAGCGCTACGCGAAGATCTCCGGCAGTCCGGCGTAGCGGTTCACGAGCACGCCGGCCCGGCCCGCTTCACCGGCCCCCACACCATTGAAAGCGAGCCCGGACCACAACTCAGTGCGGAGAAGATCATCATCTGCACAGGCGGAGCGTCACGCCGACTTCCACTGCCCGGCTTCGAGCTGACCTCCACCCACAGCGATGCCTGGGCCCTTTCCTCTGCCCCGCCGTCGATGCTCGTGATCGGCGCTGGGGCGACCGGCGTGCAGGTCGCTTCGATCTTCGACGCCTTCGGCTCGCGCGTGACCCTATTCGAGGCCGGGCCGCGGATCCTGATGAGCGAAGACCGAGACGTCGCGACGACGGTCAAGGCCTCGCTCAAAGCATCCGGAGTCCACGTCCTCGAGGATGCCGGGACGATTGAGCGCTTCGAGTCCTGTCCCGCCGGCGTACGGCTGATCCACTCGAAGAACGAGGGTCGAAGCGCGATTGAAGCGACCGTGGCGGTCGCAGCGATCGGCTGGGTTGCAGACACTGCCGAACTCAACCTTGCCGCGGCGGCAGTGGAGACAGACCAGCGGGGCTATGTCCGGGTGGACGCTGAACTTCGCACGACGGCGCCACACATCTTCGCCGCCGGCGACGTAACCGGGCACGTGATGGTCGTCCACGAAGCGGTGCGTGAGGCGTACATCGCCGCAACAAACGCCGTGCTCGGAAGTACGACCTCGCTCCCGGCGGAGGTGAGTCCGCTCGGCAGCTTTACCGACCCCGAATACGCCTCCGTGGGGCTCACCGAGACGACAGCCCAAGAGACGCACGACATCATCGTTGCGACGCAATCGTTCGAGTCGATGCCCCGGCCGATTATCGACGGCCGCCCGGTCGGCTTCTGCAAACTGATCGCCGACCGCAGACTCCACAGCATCCTCGGCTGCCACATCGTCGGGGAGCGTGCAGTTGAACTGGCTCAACTGGCGGCGATCGCCATCGCTTCGGGGATGACGGTCGAGCAGCTCGCCCTCGTACCATTCTCGTTCCCCACCTACGCCAACGCTCTCGGGCGCGCCGCGATCCAGGCCGCACGCGAGCTGGACATACCCGCCACGGAGCGCGAAGAACAGCATCTGGAGGAAGCCGACCTCGCTACGGATGTCGGCTGAGACCGACGCGGTGCGATCGTGCCAGCCGCGTGCGACAGCCTCAGGTGGAAGGGTCCACTCCCTCTTCCGAGGCCGAGGCCGCCGTGATCATGCTCGTCCGCCGCATCACGCTGGACGAGGTGCTACCGGAGATCGAGATTCAGGGCAAGGTCATCCAGACCTCGCTGGACAATTCATCCAGACCTCGCTGGACAATGAGACAGAGGAGCAGCTGAGCGACGCGCTGGCGGCCGCCGGTCGGTCCTGACGCCCAGCGGGCACCCGGCCCTCGGCAGCCTCCTTGCGATCCTCGGCGGCAGTGGCCTCGTGAAGCAATAACCGAAGCTGGCGATCGTCCAGTCAGGCGTCTGAGCTCTGACGGAGACCGTCGATCTGGCTCGCGAGGAGCGTGCCGAGCGTGCCGGCCTCACGAGAGCCATCTGCTTGAATCAAATGCATGGGAACCGGATCGCGATTCGCCGACGAGCAGCTGCAGCGATTCCTGCTGGCGCCTCCGGATCTGGACGATGGCGTCGAGGCGCTTGGATACTGGCGGGCGCGAAGCCGACGCCTGCCCTGGTACCGGATGAGCGCCCGCCGGGAGGCTGCGCGGATGACGGTCCGCTGGGAGCAGCGCGTCGGCGCGGCGCTCGTCGCACAGCGTGGCGCGCCGCTCGGAAGCCTCCTGTCCGCCGGTCTGGTCCTGGCCCGCACGCGACTCGGGCGTTGGACCCGACGCGCTTGGGTCGCTCTGTTGGCGACGGTGACAGTCGCGGCCGTGCTCGTTGCCGTCGCCCTTGTCGCCGCGCTGGTGTCCGTGCTGCACGCCCTTTGATCAACCCGCGTCAATCAGACGTTGTGGCTGGACCCGTCGCGCACGGCGCCGTGCGCTCCTCGGCAGAATGAACGACATCACGATTGGTTAAGCGCGACTCCCGCTTTATGGCAGCCAATCTGTACGCGTAACGGTGGACTGGAGAAGGCGCATTCGGAATGTCACACTCGAGTATGCGCGGCCTCACTTGCTCCGACGCTTGCTCGATGGGCTGAGACGATCACCAACCAGCACCGCTCGACGCCTCCTGACCAATCGCGCTGCCGAGCACTCAAACGTCGTGCGTCCGAGTATCCACGGCTGGCGCAATTCGGCCTAGGCTAGCGCTTCCGCGTTGTTCGCCAACCAGCAGTCCCACGCCGGCCGGCGCCGAGAAGAACCTGCCGCAACGATGATTCCGAGACACTCGGTTTGCGCTCGGAGAAGGGCCGCGATCACCCGATTGGGATGATGACGAGCCGCACGATGACACGGACGCTGCGGCCAGGAAACAAGCGGAGCCCTCATTTGGCCGACTAACCGGATGGTGCGCCGGGATGCCACCGGAATGGAGAAGGACATGCCATGTTGCGACGACACGACGGACTCGGCGGCGCGCTGCCAGATGCGGGAGAAGATCTTCGCGATCGGTGATGACTTCTGGATCGAGACGGAGGACGGTCGGCGCGCGTTCAAGGTCGATGGCAAGGCACTTCGCATCGGGAGTATGTTCGTTCTCGAGACTCCGTCGGGCGAGAAGCTGTTCAAGATTCAGGAGAAGAAGCTCCGCGTCCGCGACACGTATGGGATCGAGGTTGCACCCGGCGAGAATGACGCGCTGATCCTTGCCGCGACGGTCTGCATCGATGAGATCGCGGGGCGCTAAAGAGTGATGTTGTGGGCGATGCTGGCGGCCCCGGAGGCCGCGTTGCGACCGCCTATGCGTCCACCGAGGATGCGGCCACCGACGCCGCGCCGACCAAGGCGCGATCCGGCGCGTCGGTTTCTCGCGGCCGCCTGATCGGCAGGGATGGTCTTCGTTGCCCGAGCCTGAGGATCGCCCGTCTGCGGATGCGCCTAACGATTCTGGTGATCGACCGGCCAAGGTTCCGCTCACGGCCCGGTTGCTGCTGCGCGAGTCGCTGACGGCGCGCCGGGCGGCGGTCATCATCGCCGCATTTACGGTGCTGATCACGGTTGCGGGCGGGATCCTCGAACGGGTCGTCGACCATCGGGAGTACCCCACGATCGGCAAGGGGCTGTGGTTCGCGCTGCAGACAGTGACGACGGTCGGCTACGGGGACGTCACGCCCAAGCAGTCGAACGGGCGATTCATCGCCGCCGTTGTGATGCTCGCCGGAATCGGCTTTCTCGCCGTCATCACGGCCTCGGTCACGGCATCGCTAGTGGAGAGCAGCCGCCGACGGTTTGTCGCGCAGTCTGACGCGGACGAGGAGCAGCGGCTTGAGGAGATCAGCGCACGACTGGCGAGGATTGAAACACAACTCGGTCAGCCCGGATTGCCAAGGTCACCCGGTGGCGTCAGCTGACGAGCCCACATCGGGCCATGCCCAGCCAAGCGAGGCCCCGCGCCCGAGGAGCCGGATCCGCCGGGTGTTCTCCGGCTCGCGCGAGCTTGTGCGGATCGTGTATCGGGATCCCGAGCACGTCGCCGAGCGGCTCACTCTGTATGTGACTGATCGTCATCGAGATGAGTCACGGAGGTGGGCTGACTCTGCGCGGACGGCTCGCCCCGATATTCCGGTGGCGGTGCTTTCTGAGGAGTTGCGTGTGCAGTCGGCGCAGGTCGCGCGTATTGATGGTGCGATCTCCGGTACGCCGTTCTTCATCGCGCTGGTGCCCGGCTATCTCATGTACCTGTTGCAGGAGATGCGGATGACGCTGCGTATTGCGGCGCTGTACGGCCGCGACCCGGGGAGTTTGCGGACGGCGGCCGAGATGCTCGCGCTGCGCGGCGTGCACCCGAGCGTCGAGACCGCGCAGGCCGCGCTCACCACGGTCCGGGAGAAGAGGCTGCCCGACCGGCCGGAGCATCGGCGGTCGCTGCGCATGTGGGTTCACAGCGCGTACCTGCTGCTGGTGTTCGGCGGGTTCATGTCTCCTTCGTCGGCCAAGCCGCCCAAGCAAGGGTGGCTTGAGCGGCTCAGGGCGGTGTTCAGCGTACTGCTGGGCATCGGGATCTGGATCACCACCTGGGTGGTGCCGTTCACCTTCATGGTCTTGATGGCCTGGGGTTGCGAGACGCATGCGCGCCAGCTCGGGCGGCGGGCGCTGGTCTTCTACGACGGCGAGGAGGAGACCGTCGACGCCGCGATCGCCGCCGCCGATAAGCGACGTGACCGGGGGCACGACAAGCGCGCGATCCTCCGCACGGGCCTGCTCTTCCTTTCGGTAGCGATCCCGATCGCGTTCGTCGCGGTTGCCAATCACGTCAAGAACACCACCGGGTTCAGCTGGGTCGCCGCGCTCGGCGCGCTCGTCGCCCTCTCACTGGTGATCTCCACCGCAGTCATCTCCAACCGCCGATAGGGCCGGGTCGCATCCCTGCTAGGGCCCGATTCTCACGTCCTACGGATGTCAGTTGCATCAGGTCGGCGGGCCCTGACTCCACCATGACCGGCTTTCCCGCGTGGAGCCAACCACCACGGAACGAGCCGGACGGTCCCGATCCTGCAGCGTCCTCTGCCGAGCCCTCGACGGGGAGGCTCGGTCGACGCTGGGCGATCCTCTCAGATCGCATCCCCTCGCTGGTGGAGGCGATCCAGGCCAACGACGAGAAGAAGATCGAGGAGGCGATCCTGCGTCTGAGCCAATCGCGGCGCGTCTTCGCCCCACTCGCATTTCTCGTAGCCGCGTTTGTGATGCTGTTCAACGGGCTCAGGCTGCTGGTCTCCAACTGGCGGCTCACGCTGGTGCAGATCCTCCCGGCGATGTGGATCTGGCTGGCGATACTCGACCTCAAGGCGCACCTCCTGCACGGCAGATCCTTCAACGTGCTACGAGGCCCGGGGCTCATCCCATTCGTTCTGCTGATCGTCGCGGTTACCGTCGCAAGCTTCTTTCTCAACGCAGTGTTCGCGTTCGCGATCTCACGACCCGGTCGCCCCGACATCCGACCCGCCGTCGCGCAAGCCCGCCGACAGCTGGAGCCGATCGTGATCTCGGGCGCCATTGTCGGGCTGCTGCTTGCGTTCTCTACGACGGTGGTAACCCGGTGGGGACGCCCCTGGTTCACGATTTCATTGGGGATCGTCGTCGGCGTGATGATGGTCTGTTACGTGGCCATCCCGTCGCGCTTGATCGGCGTAAAGCCGCCGAACCAGTCAAGGCGCGACAAGCTGGCCACCACCGCGGTCATCGGCGCCTTGAGCGCGGCTGTTTGCACCCCGCCCTACTTGCTCGGACGCCTCGGGATTCTGATGCTCGGATCGAGCACCGCGCTCATTCTCGTCCTAGGGATTTTCCTGCTGGCCCTCGGAGTGACACTCCAAGCGGGCGCCACCGGGTCAGTGAGGGCGATCAAGATGAGCGCTACCCTCACCGCCGCACGTAGGCCCGGCGACGCGTCAGCTGGCACGACTTGACCCAGGACGTCGTCAGTACCCGCTGGGCGGCATCCCGTTGGGACTGCCGGCGGCCCCGAAGCCTGTGACGTGCAGCCATCCAAGGAGGATGTCGCTGGCCGCCTGCATGAGCCGTTGGCCGACTACGACGCGCTCGCCGCAGTTACGGTAGTCGCTGGCTCCGGCGAAGCCCTCCAGAACCGATGCTTGCGCCTCCTTGGCTTGCAGAAACAGCGGACCCTGATCGTCGCGCGCGTTCCCCGGCCGAAGAGCTGAACCTGCCGGTCGCGCCCCCATCCTGACCAGCTGAGTGCAAGTTCGACGCCGGAGCCGGACGTAACCTGATCCGGACGATGCGCGGCGCGGTGCTCGGCCGGACCATGGGTGGGCAAGCTCTGTCAACCATGATGGCCGCTACAGCATCAAGATCCAAGAGTGCCATCCCCGACCGGCGCGGGTCCTGGCTGGCGGAGGCGGAGCGGATCGACTTCGCCGTCTACGATGCGGTGGCCAGCACCTCGACGCCGCGGCTCGATCGGGCGATGCGGCGGCTCTCGCGTGCTGCCGACTACTCGCGGCTGTCAATCGGGTCCGGCGCGCTGCTGGCGGTAGCCGGCGGACCGCGCGGACGGCGCGCCGCCGCCACGGGGCTTGCATCAGTGGCAACTACCGCCGCCTTCGTCAACCTCGTGGTCAAGCCACTCGGGCGTCGTCCTCGCCCCGACCGTACGGCACAGGAGGTCCCGGTCACCCGGCAGATTCGAATGCCGGGATCGCGCTCGTTTCCGTCAGGTCACACCGCCGCCGCCGTTGCGTTCGCGGGAGGCGTCGGGACCGTGCTGCCCGTCGCCGGAGCGCCATTGCACGCGTTATCGGCTCTGGTTGCCTACTCGCGCATTCACACCGGGGTCCATTACCCCGGGGACATCTTGGCGGGCGCTCTGCTGGGCTCGGTTATCGCCGACCTCACAGCGGGCGTACTCGGCGCCCGAGGTTGCTGACTATCGACGGCTCGCACTCGTCGATGAGCGCGAGCACGTCCTTCGTGGGCGCCGCGCCGAGTCGGGTCACCCGTGAGTCTTCGGCCTCGAAGTCGTCGATCGCCAGCGCCAGCCCGGGCGCTGATGACACGACCCGCGCGAGTCCCAGGGCAGCACCGGCGATCAGCGCCGTCCTCGCGCTGCCTTCGCGTGCATCCTTCGATCCGGGTGATTCAGACCACCCAAGGGTTAGGTGGCGCCCCGAGATCAGAGACCGAGCGGGTGCTCGGTCTCGGGCAAATCGTCGAGAGTCCGCCGGAGCTTGGCCAGTTCCTTGCCACCACGCCTCGCCCGCAAGGCGGCGACGGCATTCGGGACCTCCCAGCCGGAGAACATCGGACATCCGACGCAGATCGTCAGGACCAGCGGCACGGCTGCCGGCGGCGCCGGAGCAAGGATCGCGAGGGCGCAGGTGGCGGCGCTGAGCAGCACGGTGAGCAGGGCCGCGATCAGGACGAGCCGCGGCCGCGATAGTGCGGCCGGCTGCCGCTCAACGAAGAGATAATCGTCGCGAAGTCCCTCGTCGCGCATGTGTGCTTTGGCCATACCCCGTCGAGCCTCAGATAAACGTTACCCGACCCGCCGGGCGCGGCCTGAGAAAGGTCGGCACCCTTCCCAGCACGAGCGGGCCCTCACCCCGATGAGGTGATGGAGCGGCCCGGCGAGAGGACCACCATACGTGCCGTGAGACTAATAGGCGACACGGGTACTGCAGGTTCGGCCAGACCGGAGGGATGACGGTGCGCAGGATCTGGTCGGCAACTGCACTCCTTTTGGCGCTCACGGCGATCGTGCTCGCCGTTGTGCTCGCGGTGTCCCACTTCCCCAACGGCCTGTCGGTGCTCGCTTGCGCCGCCCTCGCACTTTGCTCGGCCTGGTACGGCGTCCGACGGCGTGGTGTGCCCCGTACCCTGGCCCTGATACTCGCTGCGCTGCTGCTCGCCGGCGCGGTCGTGCTGGTGATCGTCGAAGGCCGGGTGCTCGCAGACCTGCTCTTGTTGGCGGGCGTGGCCGGCGCGGTGACCGCCGCGCGCGAGGCCTTCAAAGCCCACGTGGAATGGCCATCGGCACAGCGCCCACGCAAGCCCGTCCTGTTCTACAACCCGCTGTCGGGAGGCGGAAAGGCAGAGCGGTACCACTTGGCGGACGAGGCTCGCCGGCGTGGCATTGAACCCATCGAGTTACGCTACGGAGACGACCTCGAACAACTCGTCCGCGGCGCTGTGGGGACGGGCGCGGACGCGCTCGCGATGGCGGGAGGGGATGGGTCTCAGGCGATCGTGGCGATGGTCGCCGCCGAGCTCGATCTGCCATACGCCTGCATACCAGCAGGCACGCGTAACCACTTCGCGCTCGACCTCGGCGTCGACCGAGACGATGTCGTCGGGGCACTAGACGCGTTTGTCAACGGCGGTGAGCGGCGCGTCGATCTCGCGGAGGTCAACGGACGACTGTTCGTCAACAACGTCTCGCTTGGGCTGTACGCCGAGGCCGTGCAGCGTGCCGGTTATCGAGCGGCGAAGCTGCACACGCTGCTTGACACCGTTCCCGATTCACTCGGAGCGGACGCCGGGCCCCCGGGCCTGGTCTGGCGCAGTCCGGCGGGACACGAGTCCGCCGTGGCCATCCTTGTGTCCAACAACGCGTATCGGCTCGGGCACGCGCTCGGATCGGGCACGCGGCCGCACCTCGATCAGGCCGTCCTCGGCGTTACGGTCCTAGCTCCGATCACCTTCTCCGGCGATGGCTCCACCGAGCGAAAGCTGGGGATGCAACAATGGATCACACCCGCCTTCGAGGTCGACTCGGGTGCACAGGTGGCAGCGGGGATTGACGGCGAGGCCACCCGGCTCGATCCACCACTCCAGTTCCAGGTCCGTGCGGGTGCTCTGCGCGTCAGGATCGCGCCTCACCATCCCGGCGCTTCTCCATCTGCGCTTGAGCCCGACAAACCATGGCAGGTGGTCGAGGCGCTGGCGAAATTCGTTCTGCATGGCGCGCCGGCCGACGCGACGCTGGCCTGATGACCGGCGTCCTGGGCCCGACTGGCACTGCTTCCATTCCCGGCGCAACCGATCGCGTTCACCTGGGTGAATCAGTGCCGTTAGCCGCTTGTCCGTTCGGAGGCGACGTAGCCTCGTGTCGAACCGGATCGCTGGGGCAATTTCAGCAAATTCCACCAGGAGACGTGACTTTATGGCGACGTTAGTTGCGATCGGATACCCCGATCAGGAGACCGCCGAGCAGGCGCGGGCGACCGTCTCGCGCTTGGAGGCAGATTTGATCATCCAGGCCGATCAGGTTGCTGCGATCTCGCGCGACCTGGATGGCAAATATCACGTGCATACCTCCCACGGCGGCGCATCGGCCGGCGCGGGCGCATGGTGGGGTGGATTCTGGGGATTTTTGTTCGGACTGTTGTTCTTCATCCCGTTCGCGGGACTGGCGTTGGGCGCCGGAATGGGCGCGCTGTTCGGGCATTTCGGCGAGAAGGGGATCGACAAGGCGTTCCAGCAGCAGGTACGCGACTACGTTCAGCCGGGCACCTCTGCGCTGTTCGTGGTGGTCGAGCAGGCGACGCCCGATAAGGCGATCGCCGCGCTGCAGCAGTACGGCGGCACTGTGATCAAGACGTCGCTCTCCGAAGATGACACGAAAAAGCTGCAAGAGGCGCTGCAGCCTGCAGCAGAGGCGACGGCACGCTCGTAGCGCTCCGCAGTTTCGAACCGCAGCCGACGCCGTTCGGCGCCGCGGCTGCACCGTCGATTGAAAGGAATACAGATGGCACTTGTTGGAGCAGACACTCATCGGACGCTGTCCGGGATCTCGGCCGGCAACCTCGAGGTTCTCGAGGACGCGGTAGGTCTGCGGGAGCTCAATCGCGAGGGCAGCGGCCTGGACCCGCGCACGTTCGCACTAGTGAAGATTGCAACGCTTATCGCCCTCGATGCGCCGCCGGCCTCCTACGCGTGGCAGGTCGCAAACGCCTTGGAGGAGGGAGTGAGCGCTGAGGATTTCATCGGCGTGCTGCGAGCAGTCGCACCCCAGGTCGGTGGTCCGAGAATCATCGCGGCTGCGCCGGAGATAATGCTCGCGATGGGGCTGGCGGTCGACGGAGAGGGCGAGGAGTAGAGATGCCATTCTTCAGACGGCGTCCCCTGCTGCGTGCAGCCGCGGTGGGAGGGGGAGCATATGCTTTCGGCAAGCACCGGGAGCGCCAGCAGGAGGAGGAGCAGCAGCGGGCCTATGCCGCTCCGGCTTCTTCCGCCCCGCGCGGGATCACCGCCGAGGACACCCAACGACTGGGTGAGCTCGGGAAGCTCCACGAGCAGGGCGTTCTCACGGATGAGGAGTTCGCAAGGCAGAAGACGAGCATCCTCGGCGCGGGCTGATCGAGCATGCAGTGACGTCACGCTTGATTAGCGCCGCGCCCGCTTCTTACGTGAGCCCAGCAGGATCACCCCTTTCGGGTGAGGACCAGCAGCCGGCAACGGTCGAACCTAACGGGGGGAGATGGCTGATCGACTTGCGCCCTTGCGGAATCACCCTTTCCGGACAGGGGTCGGTGCAAAGTCTGCTGAGCTACCTCTCGCGGAGGGGCCACCCCCTCCGTCCGAGGCCAAGCTCGCCCCGCCGAGGCAGCGACGCGGGATGGTGCAGCGCCCGCGCATCGCGCAGGCGCTCGGGGCCGGTACGGACGCCGCCCTGACGCTCGTCGCGGCGCCGCCCGGTTACGGCAAGACAACGGCGGTCCGCGCCTGGTGCGAGAGCACGGACGCTGCCTTTGCCTGGGTGACACTCGACGTCGAGGACAACGATCCCGCACGGCTGTGGACATATGTTGTCGCTCGCGGTCAATCGAGTCCGCGAGGGACTCGGCCGTCGAGCGCTGAAGCGGCTTCAGGTACCCGGGATCCCGATCAAGGTCACCGTGGACGAGCTCATGAATGGGATCTTCGCGTTCGGGCGTCAGTTGACAATCGTGCTGGACGACCTTCAAACCGTTACGGATACGGGGTGCCTTGCGTCGCTAGAGTACGCGATCGATCGGCTCCCGGCGACGGCGCGTCTGGTTGTGATCACGCGTGCTGACCCCGCGCTGGGGCTGGCGCGCTTGCGCGCCCGCGGTGCCGTGGTCGAGTTGCGCGCTGACGAGCTTGCGTTCACAGCTGCAGAAGCGCATGAGCTACTCGTTGACCGCGGTGGCCTCCAGCTCGAAGACGAACAGATCGAGATTCTGCGGAATCGAACCGACGGCTGGCCGGCCGCGCTGTACCTGGCCGCCCTGTGGCTCCGCAACGTGGACGATCAAGGGCGCGCCGTGCTCGAGTTCGGCGGTAATCATCGCTACGTCGCTGAGTATCTGAGCCACGAGGTGCTCGAAACGCTCGACGCGGACCACCGCTCGTTCCTGCTTCGCGTGGCCATCCTGAGAGCCTTCACGACGGAGCTGTGCGACGCCGTGCTCGGTCGCAAGGACTCGGCGGCGGTGCTGGCCGATCTCGAGGACTCCAACATGTTCGTGGTGGGCCTCGAGCGTCGAGAGTGGTTCCGTGTCCACCCGCTCTTTGCGGAATTCGCCGCGGCCCAGCTCGCGGCCGATGACGCCGACGCTGCGGTGGAGATCCTTCGGCGCGCCGCCGAATGGCTGCGATCACGGGGCATGTTTCCCGAGGCAATCGCGCACGCGTCCGCGGCCCGGGACCACGAGCTCGTCGCCGAGCTTTTGAGTGAATGTCACCTGGCGATGCTCAGGAATGGTCGAGCCGGAGCCCTGCTCGGCTGGGCTCGAACGCTGCCGGACGGCTGTCTCATGGGGCATCCAGAACTGCTCGGGGCCGCGGCGACGGCCGCGACCATTGTTGGTCAGCTGACTCTGGAGCGACGGCGACTGGTGGAACTCGCCAGCCGCGCGAAATCAGAGCATCCAGAACGGTTCGGGGTGTACGCCGACGCGGTGCTGGCAACTGTGCGCGCCTGCGGCATCGACAACGGGGTCGGCGCGGCTGTAAGAGAAGCTCGCGAGGCGGTGGAGCTTGCGCAGATTGGCGCTGAGGACTTTCTCGTCGCGGCCATGGCCATGCTCGCACGCGCTCTCCACTTCGCCGGGGAGCTCGACGAGGCATGGACTACGGCGATCCGCGCCGTCGATCATCCCGATGCCGGGCGGCTGGCCCCCGGTTACGCCGTTGCTCACTCGACGCTCGCCCACATCGCGGCTGAACGCGGACGGCTCGCGTCCGCCCGCAGCCATGCCGAAACGGCGCGAGCAATCATCGGCGGCATTACCAGCAGCAGAAGTTGGCTGGGTGCCAATGCCTCCGTAGCGAGCGGCGCCGTCCTGGCGGCCGACAGCGATTTCGCGGGCGCCGAACGGGAGTTCGCCTACGCTGAACAATTCTTCCGCGACCAGGTGGCGACCGTCGACCACGCACGCGTGCTTGTCCGGCTTGCTGAGGTTCGCGGTCGGCGCGGCCGGCTTGACGAAGCTGACGACACGCTGCGCCAGGCAAGCGACGAGATCACCGAGCTCACCGACAGCGGAACGGTTGCGGCGCTCGTCGCCGATGTCGCCAAACAGCTCAATCGGGCGAGACGGCAGGCGAGCAACGGCGACGTGCTCGAACCGCCCAGTGACGCAGAGCTCGCTGTACTCCGGCTCCTCTCGACGAACCTGTCGGCGCGGGAGATCGGAGGAGAGCTGTTTCTTTCAGCGAACACCGTCCGATCACACACCCGGGCGATTTACCGCAAGCTCAGCGTCTGCTCGCGCGAAGCCGCCGTTGCTCGCGCTGACGCGTTGGGCCTCGTTGAAGAAGCGCGCTCACCTAGGTGAACCCGACGGAGGACCATAAAGCCCCGATCATATGTGTGCCATGGTGCCGAAATGCGCGATCGCACATATCGGCTGGAGGTGGAGGGCGAGCTGGGCGGTCTGGTTGCATCAAAGTTCCGCGGTATGAGTGTGATGCCCGAGGGTGGCAATACCGTGATTGTGGGTTCGGTCCGAGACCAAGCTGAACTCAGCGGTTTGCTGCAGCGCGTGTGGGATCTCGGCCTGACGCTTCTCAGTGTCACGGCGATGGACGTCGCGCAGGCGATCGGAGCAGCGAGCCGTTCACGTTCACCTGGGTGATTCCTGAGCGGGAGCGGCGCCTCGACTCGTCTCGGACGTAGCCTCGCACGATGCGACCGGTTCAGCCGACAGCCACCACGGCAAGATTGGCGAACCGTGTGACTTGCCGTCAGTCAGTCTCGACCAATAATGAAAGGCCCGACCCATGTGCCGTTGGCTCGCTTACGCCGGTTCGCCGGTGCCGATTGATAAAGCCCTCTACACGCCGGCTCATTCACTGATCGACCAGAGCTTGCATTCGCGGCTCGGCGCGGAGCCAACAAACGGTGACGGTTTCGGTATCGGGTGGTACGACACCGAGCCGATCCCCGGAGTGTTCCGCAGCATCGAGCCGGCGTGGAACGACCAGAACCTCCGCGAGGTCTCCAGCCATATTCGTTCCCACCTCTTCCTCGCCCACATCCGCGCCGCGATCGGCTCCGCTGTTCAACAGACGAACTGCCACCCATTCCGCCACGGCCGCTGGCTGTTCATGCACAACGGATTCATTGACGGGCTCGATTTGATCAAGCGCGACCTAGTCCTGGCGATCGACGAATCGCTCTTTCCCGAGATCAAGGGACAGACCGACACCGAGCTGCTGTTCTATCTAGCGTTGACCTTCGGGCTCGAGGACAATCCACCGGAGGCGGTTGCGCAGGCGATCGGCCTAGTCGAGGGGACTGGGGCCCAACGCGGCGTCAGGTATCCGTTCCAGGGCACGATCGCGACGACCGATGGCGAGCGTCTTTGGGCCTTTCGCTACTCGAGCGAGGGCAAGTCGCGCTCTTTGTTTTTCTCACGCGACGTCCGGACTCTGAGGGTCCTCTATCCAGAGCGGGAAGTCCTGCAACAGCTCTCAGACGACGCACGGCTGGTGCTCTCGGAGCCCGTCGGTGACCTTCCCGGCGCCTGGAACGAAGTACCCGAAGGAAGCTACGGAGTCGTCGGCATCGGCGATGACCAGCTCCGGCCGTTCAGAGTCAAGCCTCCCGTGAGGGCCGCAGTCACCGTTTGAGCGTGGGAGTCGAACGCACCGCTGCGTCTGGACCCTATACCCGAATTGACTGAGAACTCTGCACCGAAGCCTGGCACCGCAAACGCGACGAGCTCCGGCATTTCGCCCCGGAAGATGCTCGTTCCGCTGGCCCTAACCCAGTTCGTCGCAAGCTTCGCCGGCTCGAATATGAACGTCGCGATCAACAACATCAGCAAGGATCTCGACACCACGATCCATGGCGTGCAGACCGCAATCACGCTCTTTCTGCTGTGCATGGCGGCCCTGATGATCCCCGGCAGCAAACTGACTGACATTCAGGGTCGCAAGCGCTGCCTGATCGGCGGCCTCACCCTATACGGAATCGGAGCCGTGATCGCCGCACTCGCGCCGACGCTGGGCGTATTGATCGTCGGCTACTCGGGCTTCGAAGGAGTGGGCTCCGCGTTGATGATTCCGCCGATCTACATCCTCGCGACGCTCGCCTTCAGCGACCTTCAGTCGCGCGCCCGAGCCTTCGGGATCATCAGCGGCGCGGCCGGGATCGGCGCCGCTGCGGGCCCGCTAATCGGAGGCCTCATCACCACGACAATCAGTTGGAGAGCGTCGTTCCTGCTCCAAGCCGCTGTTGTGGCGACGATTATCTACCTCGCCCTCAAGCTCACCGACCCCATACCGCCAGACCCGACGCGCCCGTTCGACATTGTCGGCGCGATCCTCTCCGCGGGCGGCATGTTCTTGCTCGTCATCGGGATCCTGCAAGCAGGCAACAACAACACCTTGTTGGTCATATTCCTGGCACTCGGAGCCGCATTCCTGCTCTGGTTCTTCCTTCACACCCGATCGAGCGAACGAGCCGGAAAGGAGCCGCTGCTCTCCACCAGTCTGTTCCGCAACCGCACTTCCAACCTCGGGCTCGTCACTCAGAACATCCAATGGCTGCTGCTCATGGGAACCACGTTCGTCGTCTCGGTCTTCTTGCAGACGGTCCGCGGCTTCACCGCGATCAAGACTGGGGTTATCTTCACTGCGGCCACGGCGGGGATCCTCATCTCCTCCCTTGCTGCTGAGCGACTCGCGAAGAAATACGCGCAGAGGACGCTGATCCGCACGGGCTTCGTGGTCACGATCGCCGGCATCGGGCTTCTGCTCGCGTTCGTAAAGGCCTCGTCGAGCGTCTGGGCCTTCGTACCCGGTCTGGCGGTGGTTGGCATTGGCCTAGGGGTCATGCTGACTCCATCGGTCAACATCGTGCAGTCCAGCTTTCCGGAGCAAAAGCAGGGCGAGATCTCTGGGCTCTCCCGTAGCGTCTCCAACCTCGGCTCGTCACTGGGCACGGCGATCGCGGGGACGATCCTCGTTTCAGAACTCGCCACCGGCAACAAGTCCTACGTCCTTGCGATGCTCGTGCTCGCCGGCCTTGCGCTGATCGGCCTCGGAGCTGCTCTCCTGCTCTCGGCCAATCCCGAGGAGCAGCCGGACACGGCTGAGCCGACCGTCCCACAGGCAGTTGATCCGGCCGCACGACACGCCTAGGGACGAATGCGTCATCCCATCGGGGTGACGTAGGAGCGACCGGGGGCGCTTATCGTCCTGCGGATCCTAAAGCGCGTGGGAAGCCCGAAGTATCGGATGTGTGATGCCTGACGAGCGGAGCGAGCGTCTCGGGGTGACATCCGACGGTCACGTCGAGTTGCTCTCCCCCGAGCCGGTGTTTGGGCGCAACGGCCTGAGTCCGGACGCCCTGCCGACCTGGGCGCGGTGGAGCCGCGGAGCGGAGCGGCAGTACACGATTGGAGTGGAGGAGGAGCTGATGCTCCTACGGCCGTCGGACCACTCGCTAGCGGAGTCCAGTGACCGAGTGCTTTCGGGACTCCCAACGGATCTCGCTGAGCACACCTGTCCGGAGACCCACGCGGCGGTTATCGAGTTGAACACGGGCATCCACCTGGACGTCGCCAGGGCTGCGGCGGAGCTTGCAGGCCTGCGCTCCCGGCTGGCTAGCGAGCTGGGCGAAATCGGTCTGACCGCGGCTTGTGCAGGGACGTATCCCATGGCGCGTACACACGAAGCCCGGGTCTCAGGCGCGACGCGCTACCGAGCGGTCTCCGAGTCGATGCGCTCGCTCGTGCGCAGAGCACCGACGATGGCGCTTCATGTGCATGTTGGCGTTCCGGATCCTGAGGACGCGATCCGGCTGCTGAACGGCATCCGCGACGTTCTCCCGGTGCTGCTCGCGCTGTCTGCCAACTCCCCCTTCTGCGACGCGCGCGACAGCGGATTCGCCTCCGCACGGACGGCGATCTTCCATGGCTTCCCCCGCACCGGGACGCTTCGGCGGTTTACCGGCTATACGGACTATGTCGCGGCGGTAGACCCGCTAATCGCCTCGGGTGCACTGCCCGATCCGAGCTTTCTGTGGTGGGATGTCCGCCTGCAGCCGCGGCTCGGAACGGTGGAGGTTCGGTTGATGGACGCGCAATCTACTGTTGCGGATACCGCGCCTCTTATCGCGTTGGTTCAGTCGTTGGCGCGGCAGGTTCTCGAGGGCAAGCCGAAGCAGGGCGACGTCGAGTCAGTAGTTCTGGCGGAGAACTGCTTCCTCGCTGCTCGTGACGGGCTGGATGCCCAATTGGTCGACCCGGTGAAGCGCCGCCTGGTGCCGGTTCGAGCGCTCGCTGAGGCCCTAATCGCGAGGTGCCAAGCACACGCAGCCGCCCTCGGCTGCTCGGTGGAGCTCGATCAGGTTCGGGGACTGGCAGAGGTCAATGGGGCGGATCGGCAGCGTTCCTGGGCCGCCGCGACGGGCGGTCTTCCTGGCCTCACCTCGACGCTGGCGGACCGATTTGCGGCCTGAACGGGCCGTCGGCAGCGGCGTGTTCAACGCGCCCGCCGGCGTGATCGACCCCCCCACCGTCACGTCGTTCCCGGTCATGTCACGGACGGCCGGGACCGGATGGGGGCGTCAAGCGGCCTCGACGCCCCGTCCTCCTAAGCGGCAGGGGAAGAAGGCCTGGAGAGGGAAAAAGGCTGCTCAGCCTTCGATCCGCTTACCGTAGGCGACCAGTCCGTAGAGCCCGATGATGCCGATCGAGAAGAGCGTGAGCGACCAAAACGGATAGGCGGGCATGATCAGCAACTGCGCGATCGCGTTCAGGCCGAGCACGACCACGCCCGTCCAACGTGCGAACTGGTTCTTGACAAACACGCCCAGTGCGACCACGAGCTGAGCCACACCTACGCAAAGCACTGCCCAACCCCACGCATTGAGGTCCCCGAAGACATAGTTTGTGTTGTGAACGAAGAAGTGCGCGTTGCTGATCGCGGCGATGCCCTCGATGACGTTCATCGTCCCCAGCACCAGCATTAGTGTGCCTGCGAATACGACCCAGCCGTAACCGCGCTCCTCGGCGTAGCTGTCATAGGCGGCTTCGCGTCTGGGTGTCTCAGGTGTTACAGACGTAGACATGAAGGTCCTTTCCTGTTGGTTGGTCCCGTACCGCTAGCTGCAACGGCTGTGCATTCTCCTTGGCGAGGACTAGATGTCATCGCTACTCCTCGCAGGACGGAGTTCAGCCGGGCTGACGGTCATTGGGTCAGGCTAAGTGACCCCTGGGTCCAGGAACGGCTCCCGCCGAGCAATCACCCAGGTGAACGCGAAATGCTCGCCGGCACGCCAAGAGTGGTGGGCACCCCAAGAGTGGTGGTCACCATGAACGAAGCGAGATGCCGGCTGGTAGGCGTCACCTGATCCGGGCGATGTCCCTCGGCACCCGAGAGGGATGCTTCGGACATATGAAATGGGACCTTGCGATCATCGCAGCCGCGCTGCTCGCGGTCGCTGGTGTGTCGCGCCGACTGACGGACACGTCGTTCACTCCCGCGATGGCGTTTGTTCTGATCGGCATATGGGTGGGCCCGCTGGCGATCGACGAGGTGACGGGGTCCACGACCGGAGGGACGGTCCGCACGCTGGCGGAGGCGACCCTGGCGGTGGTGCTGTTTGCCGATGCCTCACGGATCAAGTTGCCTGTGCTCAGGCGGGAGTGCGCGGTCCCCCTTCGTCTGCTGGGTATCGGACTGCCGCTCACGATCGTCGTGGGGGCGGCCCTGGCGGTCGCAATGTTCACCCACCTGAGCACAGCCGAGGCAGTGGTGCTGGCGGTGGTGCTGGCGCCCACAGATGCCGCCCTCGGGCAGCCCGTTGTCAGCGAGCCGCGGCTCCCGTCCCGCATCCGCCAAGGGCTCAATGTCGAAAGCGGGCTCAATGACGGGATCTGCGTGCCGCTGCTGCTGATCACGCTCGCAGTGGCTGATGTGGAGAACAAGATGACCACGACCCATTCGGCGGTCAGCATCGTGGCGGAGGAGATCGGCTACGGGATCCTCGGAGGGGTCGTGGGAGGACTAATCGCCGCCATTGTCATCGCGGTCGGTTATCGCCGTCACATGATCACCGGAGCCTGGCTCCAGGTCATCCCTATCGCCGGGGCGGGTCTTGCCTACGGGTTCGCGGCTTCTCTGGGGGGCTCGGGATTCATCGCGGCGTTCCTTGCGGGAGCCATCTTCGGAGCGCTCGTCGCAGGGGAGCCCGAGCGTGCGTTTCAGCTGAACGACGAACTTGGAGGACTGCTGGGCGGAGTCACGTTCCTGATCTTCGGAGCGCTGCTGCTAGGCCCTGCGCTCAAGCACGTGACTTGGCAGATAGCGCTATATGCGGTGGCCAGCTTGACAATTGTTCGCATGTTGCCCGTAGCGATCGCGATGATCGGAAGTCGTGCCAAGTGGCAAACCGTGGGTTTTCTCGGCTGGTTTGGCCCTCGGGGTCTAGCGTCGATCGTCTTCGCCGTGATCGTCGTCCAGGAGGCGCATCTGCCAGGCGCCGAGACGATCCTGCTGGCGAGCTATCTGACCATCGGCGTGTCGGTGGTCGCGCACGGTCTCACGGCAGCGCCGCTGGCCAGGCGATATGCCCTGTGGCACGAAGCGCGTGCGCGCGGCTCCGGACCGGTGATGGAAAGCGTTCCTGCGCCGGACCATCGCTTGCGCGGCCGGGACCTCTCCGGGGCATAACTCAGGCTAGGCGGCGGCACTACCGTCAGCCCACGGCAGACGCCATCATCTCCAGTGGTCGGTAAGGCCGGCGGCGGGCGCGAGATCGCGAGGCGGTCGCCCAGGTTCCGCCGGCTCGTCTTGGAGCAAGCGCCGCCAGCCGGCCAGGATGTCGTGCGCTGCGGCCGCGCCGACGATGCGTCGCGGGGGCATCGGCAGCACCCGGGGATGAAGGATGAACGGCTCGGTCTGTGGTCCGCCCAGCCCACCGTGGAATGAGATCAGCTCCTCGAACGCACATCCCTGCTCGAGGTCTGCGTCGTAGAAGCTGTTGACCATGATGTCGGCGACATGCTCGAATCCGTCCGTCCGGCGCAGGTGGCCGGCCGCGCTAGGTGAAAACAGCGCGAGGGGATCCTCGCCCTTCACTGTGTCCTCGGCCAGGTAGCGAGCGCCGCGGGGGCCGAGAGCCAGCGGTCCGCGATCCCGTGAGCGCACGAGAAGGAAGCCAATGTGCGGGTGCTCGCGCAGGGCCTCGAGCAGTCGAGGGTGCCGCTCGTTGATCTCCTCCATGCACAAACGATGGGGTGTGTCCATCAGATAGATCAGCCCGAGATTGCCCGACGCGAGCACGATCACCTCGTGGTTGTCGATACCGTCGCCGCTGGGGGCGCCGGTCCGGCCCGTGGCTTCAGCGACCACATGCCCTACCGCGGCGTCGTTCTCGTCGCCCGTTCGGAGACGCGCGACCTTGCCGCCTTTGATCGAGCGCTCGACGAGCTCCTGCAGGTCGTAGCCGTTTCGCTGCTTGAACGTGGCCCCCTGGGTCTGCCCATGGTCCGAGAGCACCACGAGCTCGTAGGGCCTTGGCGCGAAGCGCCGGGCACGCGCGATCCGCCTGAACTGCTGGTCGAGCTTGCGCAGTGCTTCGAGCGTATCGGGCCGCTCGAGCCCCGAATGGTGGGCGACCTCGTCGTAGCTAGAGAAGGTCGCGTACACCGCCGGGCGCCCGCGCATCATGTCGGTCAGGACGCCGAACACGATCAGGTCCCGCACGCCGACGCAAAGTGCTGCCCGCAGCAACGGATACTTGCCGCCGCGGTGACCGCGCGGCCATACGTTGCGTCGCCGCTGCTGTATCGCTGCCACCTTCTCGAGCAGCGCTTCCCAGCAGAACAGAACCAGCAGTCGGGTGACGTTGAATCCGTTGGCCAGGAACGCGCGGTAGCCGGGATTAGACTTCTTCTCGGCGCTGATCCGGCTGACCGTCAGGATCACCGCGTCGGCCTCCCCGGAGAACAGGTTTCCACGGCTGGCGCCGTCGTCGATGAGAAGCCCGTGGCCGGTCGCCAGCCGGCGCTCGATCTCGGCGCAGTCGTCGGGCGACGAACAGGTCATCAGCTTCCCCGTGGCTTTCTCGACCCACCGGAACGCCGGAATGTCCTCATTTGAGCCCAACAGGATCCCAGCCTGGCTGGCTCCGGTCTGTGAGCTCAGGTCGGGCTCCCATTCCTCTAGGCGGTGCGTGCGGGTCTCGAGCCAACTCGCCATCTCCGGCGCGTTGCCATCACGAATCGCCCGCTGAAGGACAGGCCGAGCCAGCCCGTCGATCTCGAGGAAGATGATCCCGGGAGTGTCGGTATGAACTGCCTTGCCCTGGCGGTGCGCGATCCGCCGGATCACGCGCAGCGAGTATGTGTCGTCGTCATTGGCGCCGAAGATCACCTCCAGCACGAGCGTCAACGCCGCGATGACGAGCGATGCGAGAAGCGCCCAGCCGAACGAGTCGACTCGGATCGTTCTCGTGGTGATGTGAGATACGAGCAGCAGCATCAGCGCGTCGAGGACCAGCACGATCCCAAAGCCGAGCGCCAGCGTGAACGGCAGGCGGAGTGCGGCAACCAGGGGTGGGAGCACAGCGTTCAGCGCCCCGATCACCACCGCGGCCACCAGCGCATTTGCGAAGTTCCCGACGCTGACGTGCGGAACGATCGCCGCTGCGATGAACAGCGACGCGCCGGCGACCAGCCACGAGACCAACACGTGCAGCAGGCGGTACCTAGGCAGCTGCGGGTTCCAGGTCACCGTCTGCCCGTATGAATCGTTCGCCTCCATCGACCGCGGGCCAGTATCGCCCGCCGGGCGGCCATCGTCGTCATCCGGAATGGATGAGCCCGGCGTTCTCACCCGCATCGGGTGATGGATCGCTACCCGGTTCTGCCACGCTGGCTGATCGTGGCTACGACTGCCAAGCGAGCGCGAACCGCCGATCCGCCTCACCTTACGGTGGCAGAGCGGATAGCACGTGGCAAGGCAGCGCGCGCTGAGGTACCGAGATCCCGTCATGCCGAGTTCGAGGCGCCGGCAGATCGCGCCGACCCGATCGAGCTGCTCGAGGACCAGGCGAGGACTCGTTTGCCCGAGCTCGTCCCGATTCGCTATGGGCGAATGCTGGTCTCGCCCTTCACCTTCTACCGGGGGGCGGCCAAGATCATGGCTCATGATCTTGCAGGGACACCGCGCTCAGGTCTGAACGTACAGTGTTGCGGGGATGCGCACCTGTCGAACTTCGGCGTTTTCGCCTCACCCGAGCGGCGGCTCGTGTTCGACATCAACGACTTCGACGAGACACTCCCCGGGCCGTGGGAGTGGGACGTAAAGCGCCTCGCCGCGAGCATGTTGATCGCGGCACGCGACAACGGCTATAGGGTCAAGGCTCAGGACCGGATCGTGCTCGACACCGTCGCCCAGTACCGCGGCGCCATGCGGACCTTTGCGGGGATGGAAAACCTCGCGGTCTGGTATGCGCGCCTGGAGATCGAACCCTTGCTACGGGAACACGCCTCCCAGTTCAAGAGCTCGATGGTCAAGCGCACGAAGAAGACGCTCGCGAAGGCGCGCACGCGCGACAGCATGTCCGCGTTCTCGAAGCTGACACAGCGCGTCGACGGCCGTGCCGAGATCGTCGATCAGTCGCCGCTCATCGTCCCGCTGCGCGCGCTTATTCCGGAGCCCGAGCTGGACGAAGTGTTCGAAGACCTGCACGAGCTGATCCAGACGTACCGCCGGTCGTTGGAGTCCGCCAGGCGCGGGCTACTCGAGCAATATCAGCTCTCGGATTTCGCGCGGAAGGTTGTCGGCGTCGGAAGCGTCGGCACCCGGGCGTGGATCGCGTTGCTGTCCGGCCGCGATCGGGATGATCCGCTCTTCTTGCAGCTAAAGGAGGCCGAAGCATCGGTGCTGGAGGAACACGTCGGCAAGAGCGTCTTTAAGAACCACGGTCAGCGGGTGGTCACCGGACAGCTGCTGATGCAGGCCACCAGCGACATCTTCCTCGGGTGGGTGCACGTGAGCGCGGGCCTGGACGGAGTCGCTCGCGACTTCTACGGCCGGCAGCTCAAGGACTGGAAGGGCTCGGCGGAGATCGAGCAGATGGTCCCGCGGGGCATGACCGCGTACGGCAGGCTGTGCGGCTGGACGCTCGCCCGCGCCCACGCCCGCAGCGGCGACCGAGTAGCCATCGCCGCATACCTCGGTAAAAGTTCCGCCTTCGACCGGGCGGTCCTCGAGTTCTCCAGAGCGTACTCGGATCAGAACGAGCAGGACCACAAGGCCCTGGCAAAGGCCGTCAGGTCCGGGAGGATCGTCGCGCAGACGGGGGTGTGAGGGCCCGCCGGGGAACGCCTGCTTGATCAGCCCGGCGACGTTATCGTTGGCATAGAGCTGATCCACAAGGTAGTTGGCCGCGGTCGCCCGGACGTTGGGGTGCTCCAGCAGTTGCGTGCTCGTCTTCGACCAGTTGTTCGGGTCGAACAACACGTGTCGTTACGCATCGCCTGATTTGGGTGATGGCAGCGGCGCTCCCGCGCGGCATGATGGTCCCTGCTAACCCATGTCCGTCGACTCCCGAGGAAACCTCCGACCACGCGTCTTGCGACCGCTCGCGGACCTCGGCATCCGCGCGGCGACAACCACGCTGAGGCCGCTAGCCGGCGTGGTGGAAGCTGGCGCCGAGGCGGGCCTGAGCCTGGAGCTGCGGGCGGTCGATCGGGTGCTCGACAGCGACGCGTTGGAGCGGATTCTGACCGCCGCGCTCAACAGTCCATCCATTCAAGCGGCACTGGAGCGAGCGCTGGCGAGCGAGTCAGCCGCGCGACTCGTCGACAGCCTGTTCGACAGCGGGCTGCTTGACCGGTTCCTCAAGCGGCTACTGGCCGACGACGGCCTGTGGCGCCTGGTCGATGAGGTCGCCGCCAGCCCGGCAGTGACCGCCGCGATCTCTGAGCAGGGGCTGGGCTTTGCCGATCAGCTCGGCGACGAGATGCGGAGCCGGTCGCGCCAGGCCGATTCCTGGATGGAGCGCGCCGCCCGACGGCTGACCCACCGTCCGCCGAGGGCGCTCCCCGCGGAACCTGCGGCGAGCAGCTGGTGAGCGGGGGGCGGGCGGCTGCGGTCGGTGCGGCGCCCGCGGGCACCGCCCCCGCTCAGGACGTGCGCTATGCCGGCCTGGTCACAAGAGCGATCTCGTTCACGATCGACGCCGGACTGATCGCCCTGGTGGACGTCGTGGCAGGACTCGGTGCCGCACTCATCCTGGGGCTCCTGCATATCCCGCAGGCCCTGAGGACTGTCCTGCTCGCGCTCGGAGCAGCAGCGGTCATCCTTGGGTCGATCGCCTACTTTGTCATCTTCTGGTCGACGACGGGACAGTCGCCGGGTGCTCGCGTGATGCAGATCCGGGTGCTGACGACGGACGGGGCGCAGGTCAGGCCTAAGTGGGCGGTCGTGCGCTGCATCGGGGTCGTCCTGGCGGCGCTACCGCTGTTTGCCGGGTTCGTGCGGATCCTGTTTGACAGCCGGCGGCGCGGATTCCAGGACTGGCTCGCCCGCACCGTAGTCGTCGACGTGCCACAGCCGTCTATTGCGGAAGTGAGCCGCGCGAAGAAGCGGGCGATTCGCGAAGCTTCCGGGCGAGCGACCGCGGCCGCGTCGAAGTAATGCGCTAGACGGGAGTACGCGGCGCTGTGAAACGCGATCGGGGGCCCGGCAGCCAGAGCGATCGTTCATCTTTTCCTCGCGACCAAGTTGCCGACAAGGACTCCGATGACGGTGACCAGGTACAGCTGCCCGGTCAGCATCTCGAGCACGGCGAGGGCGTGCCCGACCTGCGTCGCGGGCGTGTAGTCGCCGAACCCCGTAGTCGTAAGGACCGCGAACGAGTAGTACACGCGATCGCCGTTCGTCACGTTGGCAGCCTGAGCGAAGAACGGACCGCTCTGAACAGCAGCCACAAACGAGATCGCTGACGCGAACAGCAAACCGGCGAGCAGGTAGATCGAGAGCGCCCCCGCGACCGCCTGGACTGTTACCCCATCCTCCCGGATCAATCGCACCAGGCCCCCGCCCAGAGCGACCGGGATGGACGCGGCCAGCACCGTACCGACCAGGAACGCCAACCCGGTGGAAAGGAGACCGAACCCGACCCCGATGACGATGATGGCGGCGGCGGCGCTCACGACGAGCGCTCGTGCCCGGCGCACGGAACCCCGCGCCCGAGACGTCCCCACCGCGATGGCGAGCGCTGCGCCGGCCAGCGCAATCGCCAGCGCGCGCGCCCAATCGGCATCGGGCGCCAACACCTGGAACACGAGCAGAGCGAGAACGACCAATAACACCGCGCCATAGCGGTACGACGCCCGGGTGTGCGGGACGCCGGGGCGTCTACCAGCGGCGAGAGCGTTCACAGGTCAGCACCCTGTCATCGCGAACCCCATTCGGGCCTGCGCCTCGTCACAGTCGGCGGCCGCCAGCTCGCCCTCGATCACCCGGCGCTGCCGGGTGTCGAGTCCAGCCGAGAGCCGCCCGCACCGTCATCCGGCATACGCCGGCTCCGGCCAAGCCAGCTGCGCTTGAGCCGGGGGGTACATCGGGGTGCCGCTGCCGCCGATCACGTCATATACGGCTCATCCGGTGAACTCCGCCAGACGCTCCGCCACAACGATGCGCCCAGCGGCCTCGACCATCGCGAGGTGAGAGAACGCCTGCGGGAAGTTGCCGAGGTGCCGGCCAGTGGGGACGTCGAACTCCTCCGCGTAGAGCCCGAGCGGGGACGCGACTCGGACGAGGCGCTCCATCAGGTCTCGCGCCCGCTGCATCTCGCCGATGATCGCCAGAGCCGATACGAGCCAGAACGAGCAGATCACAAACGTGCCCTCCTTCCCGGCTAGCCCGTCATCGGTCTCGTCGGTCCGGTAGCGGAGCACGAACCCGTCCTCGGTCAGCTCGTCGGCGATCGCAATCACACTATTCCGCAGGCATTCGTCATTGCCCGGCAAGAACCCGAAGATCGCGGCTAGCAGCGTCGAGGCATCGAGCGAGTCCGTGGCGTAGTGCTGGCGCAGCACCCCGCGCTTGTCGACGCCGTGCTCGAGGATGTCGGCCTTGATCTCCGTGGCGGTCTCGCCCCACTGTCCGGCAAGCTCGTTGTCGCCCCGGATGGCGGCGAGCTTCGAAGCGCGGTCGAGCGCGACCCAGCACATTAGCTTCGAGGAGACGTAGTGCTGCGGCTTGCCGCGCGCCTCCCAGATGCCCTGGTCCGGATTGCGCCAGACCGCCTTCGCGCATTCGGCCTGCGACTTGACGAGTGGCCACAGTCCCCGTGGTAGTCGTTGGCTGCGGCGGGTGTGTAGGAGGACGGAGTCGAGCGCGGCGCCGAATACGTCGTTCTGGCGCTGGTCGAAGGCGCCGTTGCCGATCCGGACCGGCTTGGCGCCGGCGTAGCCCGAGAGGTCTTCGCGGAGCGTCTCGGACAGATCGCGGCGACCGTCGATCCCGTACATGATCTGCAGGGCGCCGTCGTCATTGCACTCGAGGTCGGCAATGAACTGCATGTACTCGTCGGCCTCCCAGTCGAGGTCCAGGAAATGCAACGCCTGGAGCGTGAAGGTCGAATCCCGGATCCAGGTGTAGCGGTAGTCCCAGTTTCGCTCGCCACCGGGGGTCTCAGGGAGCGATGTCGTGAGGGCGGCGACGGTCGCCCCCGTCGGCATGTACGTGAGGCCCTTGATCACGAGCGCGGAGCGCTGGATCAGTGGGCGGAGCTCGTGATCGGGGATGCGCGCGCGCGCCAACCAGTCGCGCCAAAAGCGGGTCGTGGCGGTGAGTTGGGCGTTGGCTTCCTCGACGCTCGTCGGAGCGTGTGCTTGGTCGTCCCATGAGAGTGAGCAGTACACCTGCTCGCCTTCGTGAAGCACATGTCGCGCGCGGGCGCGATCGGCTTCGATCCCGATCAGCATGTCGGTCTGCAACGTGATCGTCTGACCGGCGCCGGTTGCGTCGACACGGTGGCGATCTTCGGCGAGTGAATATTTGCCCAGCTCGCGGCCGTAGTCGAATACCGGCTCACAGACGAGTTCGATTTCGACGCGGCCCTCGATGCAGTGCACCGTCCGCACGAGGACGTGCTCGGCGTCCTCGTCCGTGGGCGGCCGAGTGTGCGGGGTGATCGTGTCCTCGCCGTGGCGAGGGCCCATTACGAGCGCGTCGCGCACGAGCGCCCACCCCGTCGGTGTCTTCCAGGCCGTGATCAGCGTGTTTGTTCCCGGTTCGTAGGTTCGTCCGCTGGGCACGTTGATCCCGAACGGACCTATGCGAAACCCGCCGGCGCCGCGGTCGAGCAGCGATCCGAACACGCTGGGCGAGTCGAACTTCGGGACGCACAGCCAGTCGATCGTGCCGTCGGGGGCGATCAGCGCGCCGGTATGACAATCCGACAGAAACCCGTAGTCCGCGATGGGCGTGAATGGCGACGGCGCCGCCGCGCTCTGTGGGGCAGCCGCGGCCTTGGCCTCGGCGGCTGGATGCCCGTCGTGTCCGGTGCTCCTCTTTGCTTTGGTCGTGCTCATGACGCTCCCTTTCGTTTTGCTCGTGATGCCACCCACGGCTCTGGGCAGATGCCATCGCCTCCAGCCTGTCGAATGGTCCGACCGGGGAACCGCACCGGCATCACCTGATCTGGGTGAACTCGTGGCGGCAGGACCATCCGCACCGTGCACACCTGGCGGGATAGGGCTCGTGGCGGGTTAGGCTCGCGAGGGAAAGCGGCCCGCCCGCGTCCGGGAGCCGCACGTGCCGTGCAGCCGCCCTGAGTCAGAGCGATGCTCATACCTTTCGGGTGATGACGAGCGCTGGAGGGTGCCTGATGCTGATCGGGCAGCCCAGCAATCATCGCCTAACGGAGGAACATGCCAACGCTCGTTGCGATCGGCTACCCCGACCAGGGGACTGCCGAGCAGTCCCGCCAGACGGTGTATGAGCTTGAGTCGGACCTGGTCACAGGGCCCCGGCGCATCCTGCAGACGGCCGCTGTTGGTTCAGAGGGGGCCGGCGTCCCGCCGACCCGCAGGCGAACGATTGGAGGGGGCCGGCGTCCCGCCGACCCTTAGGCGACGATTGGAGTATTGCGATGGAACTGGAGCTGAAAGAGAGGACCACGACCTCGCGCGAGGCAGCCGCGGCGCGCATCCGTGAGATTGCTGACGAGCTGGCTTCGGGCAACGACATCGTGCTCGAACGCAACGGAGCGAAGTTCGTGGCGAAGGTACCGGACGAGGTCGCGATTAAGGTCGAATTCGAGACCAACGAAGAAGAGACCGAGTTCGAGATCGAACTGACGTGGTGAGGTGGAGGCGGGGCCGCCAGCGGCCCCGCCTCCTAGAGTCGGTCGCACTACTCGCGGCAATGCCGCGTCTGGTCGGTGTAGCGGTTTCAGTGAAGCCTGGCCGAATCACTCACTCCGAGCATGGTGGGACCTTCGTGACAACTCGGGGGGATCCCCCGAGCCCCGCTCAGTAGAGAGGATGTTGAGCTTCTCGAAGGCCTGCATGCTGTGACGCGTGCGTGCCTTGGCGACGTTCTTCTTCGCCCGTCGTTTCTGCCTCACCCGCGCCTAGCGGTCCTCCGAGAGGTACATCAGCGTAGCCTTTACCCGCCTACTGACATCGTGGTCCTCGGGGAGCCCAAGCTTGGAGAAGATCGAGTTGACGTGCTTCTCGACGGCGCGCTTTGTGAGCACCAGCGACTCGGCAATCGCGCCGTTGCTCTTCCCGGTGGCGATCTCGGCGAGCAACTCCCGTTCCCGCGGCGTCAAATCCACAAGTGGCGATCGAGCCTGCGCTCGAGCCGCTATCAGCACGTCAACGATCTTCGAATCGATCACAGAGCCACCACGTGCGACTGCCTCGATCGCTCCGATTAGGTCCTCCCTCTTCCGAATTCGCTCCTTCAAGAGGTAGGCGCGCCGGCCGGAACCTGATTCGAGCAGCGCGACGGCGTAGGCCGGCTCGGCGTATTGGCTGAGGACGACGACGCCGACTTCTGGGTCTGTGTCGCGGAGGCGGTTCGCTACGCGAATGCCCTCCTCCCCTCCCGACGGCGGCATGCGGATGTCCGTGATCAACACGTCCGGGAGCTCAGCGGTGAGAGCGGCATCGAGCTCCTTGCCATTCGAGTACACAGCGACCAGTTCGACCTCCGGCGCCGCTTGGAGCGTAGTCGTCAAGAACTCGCGCAGGACGTACGAATCGTCGGCGGCGAGGACACGAATCGGCCGGGTATCGCTACTCATCGCCCCAGCCCCCCGGCTGTGGCACGGCGCGCACGACCCCTCGCCGCCTCGCTCCCGAGCGGCGCCTGACCGTACGCCGAACTGCTAATCGCGTGCATGCGGGCTGACCCGATCCTGCGGTAAGTCTGCCCCAGCAGCATCGCGGTCTAATTCGTTCATCCGCATCGGGTGACGAACCCGGCGTGCCGTTCGGGGAGCATTGAGCAGCGGCACGTGCACAACGAGTAGTTGCCAGCGCCAAGCAACGATGCAACTTGACCTTAATTGCCACGTACAGTGCGCCGACGGGGCCTTCGGCGAGCTTGCGGATCTCGTCATCGACGAAGGCGCCCGGCGCCTGACGCATCTCGTCGTACAGCCGCATGGCAGGCACGGACTCGCGCGGCTCGTGCCAGTCAGCCAGTCACGCTTGGATGACAGCGCGGACGGCGGGATCTCGCTGAGCTGCACGATCGCTGAGCTCGAGGAGCTCGAACCTCTCAGTAAGACGCGGTATTTACCCTTAGGCGAGCACCCGATCGAGGACCCCGGCTGGAGCATCGGAATCACAGAGGTGGGCGCGTTGCCGATGTATGAGACCCCTGGAATAGACGTGCTGGGTGCTGGCCTGGAGCCAATCGGCCCTGACCCCCATGTGACCGTTAGCTACGACCGCATTCCAGCTGGAACGGTCGAGATCTGCCGCCACAGCGACGTGACCTCGTCGGACGGCCATCACGTCGGCCACGTCGTGGCCTTGGTCATCGACGAACGAGCGCAGATCACAGAGCTCATCGTGGAGCACAGCCACCTGTGGGCCAAACGAAACCTTGCCATTCCGATCCATTCGATCGATCGTTTGGTGTCAGACGAGCTGACGCTGACCGTACCGAGCGCCGAGATAGGGCGCTGAGACCGGCTGTTTCAGCTAGGCGCCGGTGCAAGAATGGGGCCCGTGAGCACGTCCGACTACGAGCACCAACTCGCCAGGCGGGAGTGGATCGCAGACGAGCGGGATCGGCAGGCCGATCGCCGAGACGACGTCGCCGATCAACGCGACCGCATCGCCGACCAGCGGGAACAGCGCGCCGACGAGCGCGAAGAGCTTGCCGACGAGCGCGAGGGAACCGCCGAGGCACGCGAACGCGAACGCATCGACCGCCAGCGACAGGCCACCGAACGCGCGAACGCCAAAGCGGCCCGAGAGCAACTAGAGATCGATCGACAGATCGACGCGTCCGATCGGCAGATGGCTACGTCTCAACGCGACGAGACCGGAGCGGTCGAATCGGGCTACGCCGGTCGGTAGTAGACCTGGTGAACCCGCGCCGGTCAGTCGAGCGCGGAATCGGCCACTTCCGGGGCTTCTGGGTCGAGCACGAAGGTTTCCACCGAGGATCCGCCAGAAGTGTCGGTGCCGCTCATGAACGTGCGGACGCTGCGTCCGGTCAGACGCTCCACGGCGGCGATCAGGTCAGGCTCAAGCGCGCGTTGCAGCGCATCACGCTGGAGCCGCACCAGTTCAGCCTTACCGGCCGAGACCAAGTTTCGCTCGGCCCGTGTCGACGAATCCTCGAGCACGCAAACGACGAGATCCTGGTGAACGATCGCCCGCGTACGCGTCGCACCCCTGCCGGTGAAATCGGAAAAAAGCTTGCCGATCTCGTTCGCCAGCGCAGCATTCAGCGCGCCCCCGGATAGGCGCTGCTCGGGTCCAATCAAGCCGCCTCCGTCTCCGTCTCGTCTGGTGGAGTCCACGCGGGCTGAGAGAACGGAGAGCACCCGGGCGAAGCTTAAATAGTCAGCATAACGCCCGCGGTCGCCGCCACCGGCCCGAACGATCTAATTTTTCGGTTCCTACCTCTCCGAGCGGGTATCCTTTCAATCACGATCCAGACGCCGATCACAGGTCGCGTCACGGGTTGTACGCGCCAACGCGGAACGAATATGACGGTCGCGTGCTCGGCCGTCGGCTCCCCGGTCCGTCACGAAACATTGTTTCTGACCTTCTTGGCCGGGACGTCATGAGTGCATTCAGGTTCGCGGATACGCGAAGAGCGCATAGAGATCAACCGCCTCACGGTCAATCGGGATCGATTCCGCACGAGCTGCTGCGGGCGACCGAGCCCACGGTGGTTGCTCGCGCTGCTCAGCAGCGGTTTATCGGGAGCAGGGGGCGCGACGAGCGACTGGGAGTCGTTGCTCGGGAGTGCGGCGCCGCGGTCGGGGCGGACCGCGGCGCCGCCGCAGCCCGGCGGCGACGCCGGAAATCGAAATCATGCTGAGGCCTCGATTGACAACGCCGGCGAATGGTTTGCCGCCTCCCCTAACGCCAAGCCCGAAATGGATTCGCGGCGGTGATGGCGCTCCCGCGCGGGCCCGGAGGCATGTGCTCTCGCAGCTCGAGAACGACATTCCGAGCGTACAAGCGTCCGATGCGGCCCTGATCGCCAGTGAGCTCGTGACCAACAGTGTGGTTCACGCCAACGTCGGCATTGATCAAGCGGTTCTATTGGAGTTGACGACGCTCGACAACCACCTTCGAATTGCCGTCACCGACCCTGGTTCTGAGCGCGAACCTCGGCTGCTCTCGACCGATCAGGGGGCAGCCAGCGGATTTGGCCTCCGTCTCGTGGACCGACTGTCATCCGCATGGGGAGTCGCACACGATGCCGCCGGGGCCACGCGCGTCTGGTGCGATGTTCCGCTCGATCGCCCGCGTGTTCAACGTATGCGCCCGCAACGCGTCAACGCGCTCATCGCCTCCAGAGGGGCCCGATGAACCCCCTCACGCCTACGGCTAGTGCCGCGCCTGCGGCGAGTGCATCCTCCGTGCGGCCCGTGGCGCTGCCGCTGGTCGACCGGGTGGCCAGTGCCGTGGTGACGGCTGTGCCGCCGCTGATCCTCGCGGTCGGCCTGTGGTTGGGTTGGGCCGGCAAGCTGTTCGACTGGAAGGACATTTTCGTGCTCGCGGTCAGCTACGTCGTCATTGGTACGGGCGTGACGGTGGGCTTTCACCGGCTGCTGACCCACCGCAGCTTTAAGACCAGCCGCCTGCTGCGAGCCGGATTCGCGGCGCTCGGCTCGGCGGCAGCCGAGGGACCGGTGATCGATTGGGTCGCGACTCACCGCAAGCACCACCAGTTCTCAGATGTCGAGGGCGATCCGCACAGCCCTCATGTCGGGCACGGCACAGGCTGGAGCGGCGCGCTGCACGGACTTGTGCACGCGCACATCGGCTGGGTGTTCAGCGATATGGAGGTCGCCGATGAGCGTCGCTATGCCAAGGATCTGTTGGCCGACCCCATGATCCGCTTCGTGGACCGCACGTTCGTGCTGTGGGTGATCGCCGGCCTGGCGTTCGCGTTCGGGCTCGGCGTCGCACTGACCGGATCTGTGGTCGGCGGGCTTACGGCGCTTTTGTGGGGTGGAGCCGCGCGGATCTTCCTGCTTCACCACGCGACCTTCAGCATCAACTCCCTTTGTCATTTCTTCGGCCGCCGCGACTACCAGACCGCCGACGAATCCAGAAACCTAGCCTGGCTCGCGATTCCCACCTGGGGAGAGGCCTGGCACAACAATCATCACGCGTTCCCGACCTCATACCGGCACGGCCTGCGCCGCTGGCAGATCGATCCCTCGGCCGGAATCATTCGCCTGCTGGAACTCGTCGGGCTCGCCTGGGACGTCGTGCGCGTGGATCAGGCCCGACTACAGCGCCGAGTGGCGACGCCATAGAGCCGAGTGGCGACGCCCTAAAGGGGCCGAGTGGCGACGCCGTAGGGCCGGAAGCCCCCGCCCGCACGCATCAAGCGAACTCGCCTGCCGGCTTCATCGAGGCCTCGCGGACCTCCGCAAATGTCACCAGTTTCCCCGAGCTCTCGTCCCAGAGCTTGAGCCTGACGGCACGCAGCCCGTCGCGCAGCGTCAGCGTCGGTACTTCGCGGAGCACCGAATTTTCACGGTGGGCGCGCAGCAGGTTGTAGTTTGGGATCCGCGCGTTGAGGTGGTGGACGTGGTGAAGGCCGATGTTTCCCGTGAAGAAGCGCAGCAGCGCCGGAAGCTTCAGGTAGGAGCTCCCCCGCAACGCGGCCTCGGTGTAGTTCCAGCCGCCGGCACTTTGCCAATAGGCATCCTCGAACTGATGCTGGACATAGAACAGCCAGATTCCGACGGAGCCCGCGAGCATCGCCGAAGGGGCCCACACGATGAGTAGCTTCTCCCAGCCGATCGTCAAGCACAGTCCGGCGACGATCGCTATCAGGACAGCGTCGGTCAAGAAGACGCTGTGGCGTAGCCGCGGGCGCTGAGAGCGAGTGGCGATCCGCGGTCCGATGATCATCGCCACGATCGGTCCGAGCCCGAACATGAAAAGGGGATTGCGCACGATGCGGTACGCGAGACGGCCTCGCACAGACCGTGCGCGGTACTCGGCCACGGTCAGCGTGATGATGTCTCCGACCCCGCGGCGATCGAGATCACCTGAAGTGGCGTGATGTACCGCGTGGTCGTGGCGCCAGCGCTCGAACGGCGCAAGCACGAGCAGCGCTGTCAAGCGGCCGACGTAACGGTTGGCCCGCTTGGAGGCGAACAACGAGCCGTGGGCGCAGTCGTGAAAGACGACGAACGTCCGGACCAGGAAGCCCCCCGCTAGCAACGCGAGCGCGAGCGTCAACGGGACGGAGACCCCAAGGGTCAGATACATCAGAATCGTGAGCGCCACGTACGGCGGGACCGACGTACCGACGTCAAGCAGGCTCCGAGCCAGCCGCGGCTGCGCATAGGCGGCGAGCCTCCGTGGGCCGGCATGGCACAGTGATTGATTAGGCATAAAGCGACTCCGACGCTGGAGGTAGACGTTTTCAGCGCCCGCCCCCGCGTGCCGCCTTATGCCGCTACGAGCGCGAACTGCTTCGGGTGGAAGCTCTCCGGCCGAACCCAGACGGCTCAGCCTGCTGGCCTCTAAGACGTGCGAGCTTACCCCATGTGACATCCCGAGCGCAGTCCAGCCCTCGACCGGCCCACAAAGCGGATGCTACGGTGTCATGTCTCGGCCAGGCCAAAGCTCGAGTTCATTGTGAGCTGCGACGCTATCCAGCACGAGCTTCTCGACCGAGTCGATGCCTCGGATCCAACCGGAAGGCGGATATGTATGGCCTCACGCAACAAGAAGACGACGATGGCGAAGCTGGCTCGGGAGAGCAGGCTTCGCGAGCGTCGACTGGAAAAGGAAGCCCGTAAGAGGGCCAGGAAGCAGGCGTCGGTTCTCGGTGAGGCCCCGCTGGATCCAGCCGCGGACGCCGAGGACGACGAGGCGCCGGGCGGCGAGGGCGACCAAGCGCCCGCCGCGCAGGCGATGGGCGCCCCCCACCTCCGGCAGCCTTAGGAGCCGAGCGCGCGCAGCGTGGCCACGCACTTGGGATTGACACCAAGCCGCTCGCCCGTTTCAGCCTCGACCAGCCAGGCAAGCTCCATGATCGACCCTCGAGCCGCGTCGAGGATCATCCGCTCGACGATCCCGGGATCCCCGTCGACCCGGTACCTGTCGCCGCTGACGAGGGTTATCTCCGTCTGCACCGCGCGCTGACTAGTCCGCGGGCGAGCGCGATGGAATGCCGCCGTCGGTCAATTCGAACGCGCCGAAGCCCTCGAGCGGGCGGTCGATGAAAAACACCTCGAGCGTGATATCGGGGTCGATGTGGGCCTGGCTGAGGAATGCCAGCACCTTGCGGCCCGTCAGCTCTTCGATCGCCATCGTGTAGCGGCGGGCCATCATCTGTTGGAACTCCTCGCGCATCGCCACAACGCGCTTGGGTTGGCCGCTGTCCATCATTGTCTTCTCGAGCGGCGTGAAGCCGGCGCCGCGGAGAACCACCACAACGAGGTCGTCCAGCGCATACGTCTTGGCTTTGATCGGGCCCCTGCCGTAATGCTCGCGCAACAGCTTGACGAAGCGCGTGGAGATCGCGGAGAGCAGCTGACCCCCGGCGAGTAGCTCCGAGACGCTGGTCTCGGCGCCGCCCTGTGCTGGTGTTGGTTCCAAGCTGCTGCCTTTCGAAGTCTGCCTCGGCTCCCGGCGGGGCTCCCAGGCCATCCATCGATTGTCTCTCGGGCGGTGCCGCCGAGGCCGGTTTAGTCCCGGCGACCCAACCCCCATTCTTTCAAGGTTGCCACGGTAGCACCGCGGAGGCAAAGGAAGAACTTGCGAGGCGCGAGTCCCGCCCGCGGGCGCGGGAATCCTGCAGCGACGCGCAGGGTCTTACGTAGGTCCTACACCAGTCTGTCGCGCGTCTTGCAGTGATCGGCGACGCTGATCGGGCTTTGAAGGCGCCCGGGCATCAGACTCCGCGGCTAACGGGCCGAGCTCCGCACACGCTGAGCGACGAGCGGCTGGCAAGGCTCAGCGCTGAGGGGATCGACTCGGCGTTCGCGGTCCTGGTTCTCCGCCACCGCCGAGCGCTCCTCTCGCATTGCGCCGAGCTGGTCGGTCATGCCGACGCTGAGGAGGCTGTACAGGAGGCCCTTCTGCGCGCCTACCTGGCGCTCGCCCGCGGAGAGTCCGTGAACCGCGTTGGGCCGTGGCTGCGCGCGATCGCCCATAACAGCGCGCTCAACCTTCTGCGCGCCCGCGCCGCGCGGCCCGCCGTCATCGACGAGGATCCGGGCCAAGCCTCCGGCGACGGGGATGCGTTCGAGCGGCGCGAACACCTCCGCATGATCGTCCGCGCGTTGGCGGATCTTCCAGAGCGCCAGCGTCAAGCACTCGTGATGCGCGAACTCGAGGGTCGTAGCTACGCAGAGATCGAGTCGCGACTGAACACGAGCAATGGCGCCGTGCGTCAACTGTTGAGCCGCGCGCGAGCCGCCATCCGCGAGCGTCTCGACGCCGTCGCCGGGCTGCTGCCGGCGCTCCGGTGGATCGTCGCCGGCGCCGGCGCGCCGGCAACCTCGGCGCGGCTCGGCGCTCTGTCAGGCGGTTGTGCGGTGACGCTCAAGCTCTGCGCGGCGACGCTCATCCCGGCGGTCCTTCCTACCGGTCCACCGTCGCCTAAGCCGCCGGGCATCGACCCGCGCGCGGCGGTGAGCAGCGGGCCCCGGGCCCGTTCGCCCTTCGCTGAGCGGTCGCCGCGCGCCCGAGCGCCGCTCGTCTCCGAGGAGGTCCCCGGTGCGGCGATGGGGCTGGGGCGCCATCGCACAACATCGCACCTAGCGGCGATACGCCGCGGTGGTACCACGGCGGGCTCGTACGGGAGCGCGGCCCCGTGGATGACGAGCCACGGCTTTCGCCCAGCGACCAGGCACCCGTCTACGACCAGCCTGGGCATCCGGCTAGCGACGAGCCACGGGAGTCCGGCAGCGGCGACCGAAAAGGTCCCCGGGGCTTCGACGCCGAGGGGCTCGCCGGCGCCCTTCGGCTCGGCTCTGCCACAACGCTTAGCAACGCCCGCTACGAACACGGCGCTCGAGATGGGGCCGGACGTTCGCACGACCCATCCGAGCTCGCTCCCCCGGCTCACCATCCGCGAGCTCCACGGCAACCCTTCGCCGCCGGCCGGCGCCGCCGTGGCAGCGCCGGCCGGGAGGCGTCGTCAGCTAGGACCAGCGTCGTTGCGGCGGGAATGATGCCGCGAGTGGCCGCGACGGGTGCTGGCGGTCGTCGCCGTCGTGGTCGTGGCCGTTGTGGTGGGTGTGGCCGTGGTGGCCGTGGTCGTCGTGCCGGTGGTTGGACCGGGGTAGGGCCCGGGGTTGCCGGCGCCGTTACACGCCCACGCCACGCCACCGCCGCCGGCCAGTGCGAAGACGGTCGTCAGCACCGCGAGCTTGTTGCCGTGAAGCCTCATCCAGAGAGCCTCCTTTCGGTTGTACTGCCCTCTAGACGCGTCTACGCGCCGAAACCTCACGTCGCGCCTCGTCGTTCCTACACGCCTCCTACGTTGGCGGTGACGCCTCCTACGTTGGCGGTGACGGCCTCTTCCTCCCCCAACACCCGCTGTGCGATCGCGTATGCGGCGTTCGCGGCGGGAACGCCGGCGTAGATCGCCGTGTGCAGCAGCACCTCGCCGATCTCGGCCTCGCTCAGGCCGTTGCGGCGCGCGGCCCGGATATGCAGGGCCAGCTCCTGTTCTCGGCCCAGCGCGGTAAGAACCGCGAGCGTGATCGCGCTGCGCGTGCGCCGGTCGAGTCCCTCCCGCGCCCAGACGGCGCCCCAGGCATAGCGCGTGATCAAGTCCTGGAACGGCGCCGTGAGCGGCGTCGTGCGCTCGATCGCCCGATCTACGTGATCCTCGCCGAGGACCTCGCGCCGTACACGCATCCCATCTGAGTGCCTCTGATCGCTCATCGCAGGTGTTCCAGAATCAGTCGGTTGATCGTCTCCGGTTGCTCGACGGCCGCCAGGTGTGCCGCGGGCGACACGGTCTCGTGGCGTGCACTCGGGACCCGCTCGGCGATCAGCAGCTGATGCTCGGGCGGCGCGGCGCTGTCATCCGAACCCGAGACCACGAGCGTCGGCGCACCGATCATCGGCAACGCCGGCCGAAGATCCATTCGCTCGATCGCCCCGCAGCAGGCCGCATATGCATCGGGCGGCGCCGCACGCAGCATCTCGAGCAGCTCCTCGCGGACCTCGGGGTGCCGCGTGGCGAAGTCGGGCGTCAGCCAGCCTCCGACGACCTGCTCGGCGATCGGCTCCAGGGAGCCGGCTTCGAGCACGGCGGCGGCCCGTTCGCGCCAGCGCGTCGGTGGCCCCAGCCACGCGGCGGTGCAGATCAGCACCAAATGATCGATCCGCTCGGGCGCATTGGCTCCGAGCCAAAGGCCGACCATCCCGCCGATCGAGAGCCCGCAGTACGAAACGCGCTTCAGCCCCAATGTGTCCATGAGCTCGATCACGTCCGCTCCAAAGTCCGCCATCTCGTACGGGCCCGGTGGCGCCGGCGAGCCGCCGTGGCCGCGGTGGTCGAGGCGGATCAACCTCAGGTGCTCCGCCAGCGGCAGCTGTCCTCTCCACATCTCCAGCGTCGTCCCCAGCGAGCCTGCCATCAGCAGCACTGGTGCCTGCTCCGGACCCGAAATCTCGTAGTGGAGCTTCAGCGTCAGCCTCTAGAAGGGAGACAAGTGAGGAGCGCTCCGCGCAGTGACCCATCTGCCGCTGGTAGCCCGCGGCTTTCCCCCACCCCTCGGCGACCTCGCCTCGTGGTGCACGACCCTCACGCCGCGCCAGCGATCTGGTCCTGGTCCTTGACCCAGGCCAGGATCGCCCGGGAGTGCGTGATGAGGCGCCCGTCAGGCAGTTTCAGCGCCGGCAGCTTGGTGTCGCCCGTCGCCTGGCGGAGCTCTTCACGGGAGCCCTTGCGCAAAAACGGGATCGGGCTCCCATGGGCGGCGATCACCTTCTCGTACTCGACGCCGGCCCCTCTCATCGCTTCCTGGACCCGACGGCAGGGATGGACGCGCGGTCCTCCGTCGTCGCCGTGGCACACGAACAAGGTCGGTTTCTCGGGCATCGGCGACAGCTTACGCGCCGCACTCGACGACCGTCGCTCCACGCATTAGACCGTGCCGGCGCTGACCGCGCCCGCGTTCACGCGGTGTCAATCGGGACCAGCCGCCGCCGTCGGAACCGCCAGCCGTCAGCCGTGCGCGCGTATTCGTCCTCGTACTCGCCGACCAGGTCGACGTAGGTTCCGCTGGTCCCGGTCTTTGCCACGTGGAGAACGAGAGCCGCCGTGCCGCGGACCACGTCCGGCTCCACGCGCTCCAGCCGCAGCAAAGTCATCTGATGCTGGGTGCGCCGACTCTTCTTCTGCGCGCGGTACTCGGCCCATTCCGCCAGACCAGGCTGGCCCACAATCTCGCGGCCGCGGATGAACAGCACCGCATCGTGTGTGCATAGGCCGGCCACCTCGTCCCAGCGGCGGTGATCGAGCAGCCACGCGTACTCCGTCACGAGCGCTTCGATCGCCAGCCGGTCGTCAATCGGGATCTCCTGCGCGGGCTGCACGGGCCTGACTCTAGTAGGGGCGGGCTCGTCGAGGGCACGTCGCCTCGCTCCAACTTGACACCGAAGCATGGTAAGTGTAGCCTTACCGTAAGGTATGGCTTACCGATCTGAGGGGTGGACGGCACTGGGCGATCCGACCAGGCGGGCGATCTTCGAGCGGCTCGCAGATCGTCCGCGGGCCGTCGGCGAGCTGGCGTGCGAGCTGCCGGTCAGCCGGCCAGCCGTCTCCCAGCACCTCAAGGTGCTGAAGGGGGCTGGGTTGGTCGTCGACCGGCCGGTCGGCAATCGACGCGTGTATCAGGTCGACCCGGATGGCGTTGAAGCGCTGCGGGCCTACCTCGATCGGTTCTGGAGTCGATCCCTGGCGGCCTTCAAGGCGGCCGCCGAGCAACCCTCAAAGGAGGTCCCATGACCGTGCAGGCGGAGGCGACGTCAATACTGAGGACAACGACCGTTCAGGCGCCGATCGAGCGGGCATTCTCGACGTTCACCGAACGGATCGGGGAGTGGTGGGATCCCAACCACCACCTCCTCAAGGCCGAGCTCGCCGAGATGGTGCTCGAGCCGTTCGTGGGCGGCAATGTGGTCGACCGCGGGGTCGATGGCAGCGAGTGCCGGTGGTCGCGCGTGCTCGCCTATGAACCACCGCATCGCCTGGTCTTCAGCTGGGACATCAGCACCAACTGGGAGCTCGAGACCGACCCCGAGAAGACAAGCGAGATCGAGGTGCGCTTCACCGCGGAGGGTCCCGATCGCACGCACGTCTCGCTGGAGCATCGCAACCTCGACCGGCATGGGGAGGGTTGGCAGCAGATGCGTGACGCGGTCGGCTCTCCCAACGGCTGGGACCTGCGCGGATACGCAGAGGTGGCCGAGCGAAGCTGACGCGCTCGGTGAACGTGGGCGCCCGTCGCGAGCGTGCGGGCGGGCGCCCCGATTTGATGGGCGGCGCTGCCGGGATCGTTACCGTAGCGGCGGTGCGCATCGCGACTTGGAACGTCAACTCGCTCAAGCAGCGCCTGCCGCGGCTGCTCCCGTGGCTCGATGAGCGCCAGCCGGACGTGGTCTGCCTGCAGGAGACCAAGCTGGCGGACGATGCCTTCGCCGAGCTGCTGGGCAACGAGCTCGCCGAGCGCCGTTACGCCGTCGCCGTCCACGGAGAGGCAACGTGGAACGGCGTCGCCATCCTCTCTCGCGTGGGATTGGAGAACGTGGTCAGCGGGCTCCCCGGCGCCCCTGGATTTCCGCGCCCCGAGGCGCGCGCGGTGTCCGCGACCTGCGCCGGGATCCGGGTTGTGTCGGTGTACGTGCCGAACGGCCGAGTACCGGGGTCCGAGCACTACGGATACAAGCTGGCCTGGCTGGCCTCTCTGAGGGACGCGCTCGCCGCCGACCCAAAGCCCACGGTCCTCTGCGGTGACATGAATATCGCGCCCAAAGACGAGGACGTGTTCGATCCCGCCGCCTACGACGGGCACACGCACGTGACGGCGCCCGAGCGCGCGGCCCTCGCGGAGCTACAGGCCCTAGGACTCCGCGACGTCGTGCGCGACCGATGGCCGGGCAAGCGGGTGTTCACCTACTGGGACTACCGGGCAGGAATGTTCCACCAGGACCTCGGGATGCGGATCGACCTGATCCTGGCAAGCGACGGTGTCTCGCGCCGTATCCGAGCGGCCTGGGTCGACCGGCAGGCGCGCAAGGGCCAGGGGCCAAGCGATCACGCTCCGGTGATCGCCGACCTCGACGAGGCGCCGGACGGGGACATCGGGCCGGTGGTCCCGCCGCCGTCCCGGCCGGCCAAGCGGCCCAAGGTCAAGCTACCGCAGTCCCCCTGAGCGCGGGCTTCATCGGCGACGCCCGTCGCTCCCTAGGAACGCGCCTCGGCGCTCATGCTTGCGGTCGGTCTCGATCACGCGATGGCTGGACCCGCTTGGGCTCTCCGGGCATCTTCGGATAGTCCGGCGGATAGGGCATGTCGCCTTGGCCCTCCGAGGCGTCTCGCTTGTACAAAGCGAGCAGCGGCTCAAGCGAGTGGGCGGCATCATCGATTGCGGCGTGCCGATCTCCCACCTGGGCAAAGCGAGCCGGCATCGTCGCCACAGTGAACTGCTCCGGGGCGACCTCGGTGAGCTCCTCCCAGTCAAGCGGCGCGGAGACCGGGGCCCCGGGTTTCGGCCGCACGCTGTAGGCCGAGGCGATCGTGCGGTCGCGCGCGTTCTGGTTGTAGTCGACGAAGATCCGCTCGCCGCGCTCCTCCTTCCACCACTTGGTGGTCACCCGCTGGGGAAGGCGGCGCTCGAGCTCGCGCCCGAAGGCGATCGCGGCGTGGCGGACCTCGGTGAAGCTCCACCGAGGCAAGATCCGCACGTATATGTGCACCCCCCGGCCTCCCGAGGTCTTAGGGAAGCCCGTGTAACCGAGCTCGCTCAGCAATCCCCGGGCCTCGGCGGCCACTGGGACGGCGTCCTCGAAGTCGGTGCCGGGCTGCGGATCGAGGTCGATGCGTAGCTCGTCGGGATGGTCGACGTCGTCTCGCCGAACCGGCCAGGGGTGAAAAGTGATCGTGCCCATCTGAGCCGCCCAGGCGACCACTGCCACCTCGGTCGGGCAGACTTCGTCGGCGCGGCGGCCGGATGGGAACTGGATCTCCGTGGTCTGCACGTAGTCGGGCGCGCCACGCGGTACCCGTTTTTGAAAGAACGCGTCGCCGCCACCCTTCTCGCGCGTGGAGAGCACGATCCCCGGGTGGACTCCCTTCGGCCAGCGCTCGAGGGTCGTCGGGCGTCGCTCCAGCGCACGCATGATCCCTTCGCCCACCGCGAGGTAATAGTTGACGACGTCCAGCTTGGTGACCGCACGCGAGCGTTCGGTGGAAGGAAAGATCACGCGGTCCGGGTTGGAGACGCGCACGTCGCGGCCGCTGGCATCGACGATCGTCGTCTCGGTCTTGGCCATGCTCGTAGTTCTACGGTAATCCGCGTGACCCGGCTGTGGCGCGGCATTAGGGTCACCTAATAGAACGTGTTAGCCTGGCCCGGCGGTCGATCTCCAACCGCCTGGATCGGATTTGAGCGCCACGACACGAACACCGGCGAGGCAGGGGCGCGAACGTCCCACGGCGCGGGCGACGAAGGAGCGCGAGCGTCGCGGCGCATTCTACGTTTGGGTGCTGCTCGTGCTGGCGATCGCGGCGCTGGCCGTGATCCTCGGCTGGCACTCCAAGGGTGGACCCACCGACCCCACCGCACTCGGTGCAGGACAGCACATGAGCCGAACGACGGCGGTCATCAACAGCGCGATCTTGGTGTTTCGCGAGGGCCTCGAGACGATCCTCGTGCTGGCCGCGGTAACCGCCAGCTTTCGCGGCTCTAACCGTGTCTACCGCCGTCCGGTCGCGGCCGGCGGCGCCGTCGCCCTGCTGGCGACGGTCGCGACGTGGTTTCTGGCGGTGTGGGTGATCGGCGCTTTCGGCGGGCGCGGCCTCGCCGTGCAAGCGGCAACCGGGATCCCGGCGATCATCGTCCTACTCGTGGTGATGAACTGGTTCTTTCACCGCATCTACTGGACCGGCTGGATCTCGCACCACAACAAGCGCCGCCGCCGGCTTGCGGGCGGCGGCCGCGGCGCGTTGCTGGGACTGGTACTGCTGGGCTTCACTTCGATCTATCGAGAGGGGTTCGAGATCGTCCTGTTCCTCCAGAACCTGCGCGTCGGGTTCGGTTCCGGCGTCGTGCTGGAGGGCGTTGCGCTCGGTGCGCTCGGCACGGGCGCGGTTGGTGTCCTGACGTTCGGGCTCCATCGGCGGCTGCCCTACAAGCGCCTTCTGATCATCACCGGCGTGATGCTGCTGGGCGTGCTGCTGGTGATGGTCGGCGAGGAGGTAAACGAGATGCAGCTCGCCGGATGGATCGGCACGACGAACATCCCGTGGCTGCACCTTCCGGGCTGGGCCGGCACCTGGTTCTCGCTGTTCGGCAACGTGGAGACGCTCGCCGCCCAAGCGCTCGCCGCGCTGCTGGTGATCGGCTCCTACGTGGGGGCGCAGTACCTAAGAGTGTGGCGCCCGCGGCGTCGCGGCCGGCGGGCCGGGACGCTTGCTGTCCGGCCACCCGAGACGGGTCCGGTCTCGCAGCCGGGATGACGCCTCCCGGGCGGCGGGTGATCGCCGTCGCGCTTGGGCCCCGCCGGCGTCGGTCCACCGTCATCGCGCTGGCGTTGCTTACATGCGCGGCGCTGGCCGGCTGCGGCGGCGGCAAGCGGCAGCTGACTGCGCTGGGGCTCCACGAGCACTCGGCGCGCGGCCCCGAGCACCCGTCGGCCGGCCCCTACCGGTGGCTCCTGCCCACCTCCGGGGCGCCCCCAACGGTGGCGGCTGAGAACCAAAGCCGCGGCACGACGGCGTGGCGCCTCCCCGGCCCGGCGGCCGACGTCGGCGGCCTGGCCTTCGGCAACGTGAGCGGCTACGTCGCGCAGCAGGCGGTGCACGCCGGCCAGACCGAGCGCGTCTACGCCAGCGCCCCTGGAGCCCGCTCGCTGCAGGTCCGTATCTTCCGCATCGGCTGGTACGGCGGCGCGGGAGGACGCGAGGTGCTGGCATCCCGTGCGCTGCCTGCGCCGGCGCAGCCGCCCTGCGCGCACCAGTCGCAGACCGGCCTCACGGAGTGCGACTGGCACCCCACGCTCAGCTTTCAGGTCCCCTCGGCGCTCCCGAGCGGCGTCTACATCGCTCAGCTATCGGCCAGCACCGGCGCCAGCGACTGCCTGTTCGTCGTCGAGGCCTTCAGCGCGGAGCGGCTCCTGGCCCAGCTTCCGACTTCAACCTATGAGGCGTACAACGCCTGGGGCGGCGACAGCCTCTACCCCGGGGGCGCCGACACCGTGCGGCTGACCGGGACGCCGCAGGGCGTTGAGGTCTCCTACGACCGCCCGTACGACAGCGTCACCGGCGCCGGCCAGTTCTTCGCCCGCGACGTCGCGATGGTTCGCTTCCTCGAGCGCTATGGCTACTCGGTCTCCTACACCACCAGCGAATCCGTGGACCAAGATCCGGGGCAGCTCCTGGGCCACAGCGCAGTGATCGACTTCGGCCACTCCGAGTACTGGTCAGAGCGCCAGCGCCAGGCGTTCTCGCGCGCGCTCGCCGCCGGCGAGAGCCTCCTGTTCTTCGGCTCGGACACGCTCGCCTGGCGGGTGCGCTACGAGCCAGCGTCGGCGAGCTCGAGCGAAGCCGGCCAGCCCGGCCACGTGATCGTCGGCTATAAGGAGCACGCCGCGCTCGACCCGGACCGAGTGCAGCCGACCGGGCCGTTCCCAGAGCGCGGCGCGTCGCTTGCCGGGTCGGCCTATCTGGGCTGCATAACGCCGCGGGTCGACGAGCCGGGGCCACCGACCTATCGCTACTTCGCGTGGTCCCCGTCCCCGGGGCTCAGTCCGTCATGGTTATTCGCAGGCACCGGCATCACCGCCACGACGAGCATCCCGGGAATAGTGGGCTACGAGCTGGACCAGCGGACCTCCCTGGCGCCCGCGGGCACCCTCGTCGTGGGCGGCGGGACGGCGCCCTGCATGGGCACGAGCGCCTCGGAGCCCGGCGAGCCCGCGCCCGGCCCTGGCGACGACCATGCCGACACCACGCTGTACACGGCGCCGTCGGGAGCGATCGTCTTCGACAGCGGCACGCTCGGATGGGAGCTGGGGCTGGAGCCCGTTCCGAGCGCATCGCCCGACGCGCCTCGCGCCCCAGACCCACGCGTGGTGACCATGACCCGCAACGTGCTTGCGCACGCCTTGGCCCGCTAGCGCCCCGCCAGGTGGTAGATGAAAACGGTGCCGCTGGTGGCGTCGTCGGCGGTGCTGCCGCCGACGGGCAGGATCACCCTGCCGCCGACGACGATCGGGCTCGACCAGTGCCCGGAGGCCGCGGGCAGCGTCGCCAGCGTGCGACCGCTGGCCGGGGCCAGCACCCGCAGCGTGCCCGACGGGTCGTAGACGTAGAGCAGCCCGCCGGCGATGACCGGGCTGGTCCCCGAGCTGCCGTCGTGCCAGGCGACGTGCAGTCGCCGGCCACTCAGGGCGTAGGCGGCCGTCCCGGAGTTGTCGGCGACGAACACGTATGTCTGGCCTCCGTGGGTCCAGACCGCGGGCGCGGTCAACACCTCGTCGGGGCCCGGCGCGGAGATCTGCTGAAGTTGGCCACCGGTCCTAGAACTCGCCGGCCCGGTGGTCCCGTTCAGGCGTTGCAGGTCAAGCAGGTCGAGCACTCCCTGCTTGCCCCCCTGCACGGCGAGCGCGCCCGGGAGAAGCGCCGGCGCCGTGCCGCCCAGGTCGAGGTCGCCGGAATTGAGCTGTGCCTGGTTCGTAGGCGTCCAGTTGTGCAGCAGGCCGGCGTCGGCGCTCAGCTCGAGCACGCTGTCGCCCCAGTCGGTGGAGCCGTTGAACGGCCCGTTGCCGGTGGCCACGAGGATCCGGTGGCTGGTGGGTTCGATCACCGCCCCCTGGCGCGCCCAGATCGCCGAGCCACCAAAGCTCGTGTCTGCCGCGCAGCTGCTCGGGGGGTCGATCAGCTGGTGGCGATCGGAGCAGTCAGCGTTCCACACGTGCGCCACGCGCCCACTGGCGCGGTCGATCAGCGCGACGTGGCCCTCGTAGACCGGCGCGTCGCCGAAGTAGCCGCCGGTCACGGCGGACACGTAGCGGCCACTGATGTTGAGCGCGCCGCCGATCTTCTCGCGGGCGGCGTCGAACGTGATCCTCGTCGCCCAGACCTGCCTGCCGTCGGCGATCGCCAGCTTGTGGATGACGCCGTCGGGACTCGCGGCATAGATGTAGCTGCGATCGGGATCGGCGACCGGCGAGGCGGTCGTCACCTGGTGGCCCCCCTCATATGAGCCGATGTCGCGCGGAGTGAACTCCCACAGCTTGGCCCCGGTGGCGGGGTCGATCGCGATCGTCCGCCCGTAGGTGGTAGTCAAGACGACGACGTCGCGCGAGCGGCCGCCGAGGCGGACGGCGTGTAGCTCGATCGCGGATGAATCGGCGACGCCGTCGATCCTCACCTGGCGGCGGCGCAGCTGGCCGGCGTTGCCCGCACTGATCCCGGTCCCCGACGGTCCCACGCCCGAGCGCTGGGCGTCGTAGTCGAAGGTCGTCCAGTCGCCGTCCGGGGACGCCTGACTTCGGTGGGTCGCGGCCGGAGCCGCCGCGGACGACCTCGTCTCCGTCGACGAGCTGGCGGCGCCGTGCGAGCCGCAGGCGCCGAGCAGCGCGGCACAGGCCAGCATCGCCGCGCAAGCGAGTGGGGCCCGGGCCAGCGACATGCAGCCATCGTAGCCGTGTGCGTCCTCGCGTCGGAGGGGGTGGTTCCGGCCGCCCTGCGGATATCGTGGGTGCTCGAAAATGCAGCGTCTTTCGATCGCTCGCTCGCTCCGCCTGGCCCTTGTGGCGCTGACCTTGGTGCTGGCGGCCGTGGCGGTGGCTGGGGTATCGAGCCTCTACAGCGCTCGTCAGCGCTACGAGAACACGCTGACCCAGAGCTCGGAGCTCTCGAGCGCCGCCGCCAGCCTGCCCGCGGCCTGGCTCGACACGCCCTCGAGCTACGGGGCGCTCGCCGTGAGCGCCACCCGCTTGGCGGCGCACGATGCGCCGAGCGCGCGGCTCGTATCGGCCGAGCTCGCCGCCGAGGATTCCGCGCGCGAGCTGATCGCCGCCCACCGCCTGCAGCCGGCCACCGCGCGGAGCGGCCCACTGGAGCAGGCCCGCCTGCTTGCCTCCCAGCTCCAGGCTCGCCAGCGGACCCGTCAGGCCAGCGCCAAGGCCGACGCCCGCTCGGCTTCCCGGCGCGCGCTGATCCTGGTAGCGGTCGCCGGCGCGCTCGCCCTGCTGGGGGCACTGGGCTTGATCGGCGTCGTCGTCACGGCGATGCGACGGCCGCTCGATGACCTCGTCAACGCGACCCGCGAGTTGGCGGCCGGCCAGCTCGATCGGCGCGTCCAGCCCAGTGGCCCGCGGGAGCTGCTGGAGCTGGGCTCGGCGTTCAACACCATGGGTGAAGGCCTGGCCGTCGCCCAACAGCGGCTCGAGGCCGAGCGCCGGCGCCTGGAGGTGACGATCGAGAGCCTCGGCGACGGCTTGATCGTCACGGAGCCTGATTCCGTGACCATCCGGGCCGTCAACCCTCGGGCCACAGAGCTCCTACCGGAGCTTCGCCCCGGCGGGCGCATCGACCAGGGACCACTGCCGTCGCTCGAATCGGCACTGGGCGGCGAGGCCACGATCGAGCACGACGGCCGCACGCTCGCAGTCACCGCCGCCCAGCTGGGAAGCGGCGCCGACGGTGCCGTTTGGACGGTGCGAGACACGACGGAGCGCACACGGCTGGAGCGTGCCAAGAGCGAGTTCGTGGCCACCGCGTCGCACGAGCTCCGCAGCCCGCTGACCTCGATCAAGGGATTCGTCGAGCTTCTGGGACGCTCGCCGGAGGGTATGAACGCCCGCCAGCGCGAGTTCGTGGAGATCATCGTGCGCTCCACTGACCGGCTCGTCGAGCTCGTCAACGACCTCCTGGACGTGGCGCGGATCGAGGCCGACCGCGTCGAGATCAACCGCAGCCGAGTCGACGTCGGCGAGGAGGTCCGCGAGGTCGTGGAGCTGATGGGACCGCGGATCGCCGAGAAGCGCCAGCAGCTCGGCACCCACATCGCCCCCGTGCTGCCGCCGGCGCTCGCCGATGCCAGCCGCGTGCGGCAGATCGTCGCCAATCTGCTGACCAACGCCCACCTCTACACGCCCGAGGGCGGACGGATCCACGTCGGCGTGGAGCCGGACAGGGCATGGGTGCAGATTGTCGTCGAGGACTCGGGTATTGGCATGACCCGCGAGCAAACCGAGCATGTCTTCGAGCGCTTCTACCGCGCGCGAAGCGGCCAGACGATGCCCGGCACCGGACTGGGTCTGTCGATCGTCAAATCGCTGGTCGACCTGCACCAGGGGGAGATCGAGCTCGAGTCCGAACCTGGGCGCGGCACGCTGTTCTGCGTCCGCTTGCCGGCGGCGACCCCGCAACCGTCGCCGGATGGCGCGCTCGAGGCGATCCGCGGCCGTCGCGTGCTGGTCGTCGACGACGAGCGCCAGATCGCCGAGCTGATCGCCGGTCAGCTGGCACCGTTCGACACCGCCATTCAGATCGCCACCAGCGGCCGGGAGGCGCTCGCGGCGCTGCGCTCTGACCGCTTCGACGCGATCACGCTTGACATCCTGATGCCGGATATGGATGGCTTCGAGGTGCTGCGAGCGATCCGCTCCGATCCCGAGCTGCGCGCCACCCCGATTGTGTTCGTGTCGGTGTTCTCCGGCCGGAGCGAGCTGGCCGGAGAGTGGACGGTGTCCAAGCCGATCGACGCCGATGAGCTACGCCAGGTGCTTGGCGCGGCGATCGTGTCTGGGCGCTCGCGCGTGCTGGTGGTCGCCCGCGATGAGCTCAAGCCGACCCTCGAGCCCTCGCTCGACGAGCTGGGCATCGAGCACGAATGGGAGCAGACGAGCGCCGCCGCGGCCCGCGTCTGCTCGGAGCGCCGTTTCGAGGTGGCGCTGGTCGACGTCGGCGTTCGCAACCCGCAAGCCGTCCTCCAGGCGCTCGATCTGCGAGGCCGGCGGCTGCGCCGTGCCGTGATTCTGTTCTCCGACGACGCCACCCCCACTCCCCCCGGCATCTCCCGGCTGGGCATGGAGGTCGTGCCGCTGGAGCACGCCGCGGCCGCGCTGATGGCGACGCTACGCGGCGAGGAGGCGCGAGTCGGGGCACCGGAGGTCTAGGGCCCGTCGATGATTAGGCTCGCTCCTCGAACGTCTCAACTGCGCACTTATTCATCGACGAACCCTTAGCCTTGACGGACGTGGCCGTTGCGAACGAGACCGAGCTGACGCGGGAGATCGAGCGGCTGCGGGCGGAGCTCGCCCGGCGCGAGCGCGAGGCGAGCGACAAGGAGCGCCAGCTCGAGCGCTACGCCGCGGATCTCCGCGAGACCTTCAAGCGCGAGCGAACCCGATCGCAGGAGCTGCGGCGCTCCTACATGGCCACCGTGCGGGCCCTGTCGAACGCCGTCGAGGCGCGCGACGCCTACACCAGCAAGCATGCCGAACGTGTGACGGCCTACGCGCTCGAGATCGCGGGCGCGCTCCGGATCTCGCTCTCGGACACCGCCGAGATGGAGTTCGGCTTCCTCCTGCACGACATCGGCAAGGTCGCGGTGCCCGACGCGATCCTTTACAAGCCCGGCGCGCTGAGCGAAGAGGAACGAGCCCTTATGAGGCGTCACCCCCTGGTGGGGGCGGAGATCGTGCGCGGGATCGAGTTCCTGGGCTCCGCCGCGCAGGTGGTCCGCTCGCATCACGAGCGCTGGGACGGGAAGGGGTACCCGGATCGGCTGGTGGGCGAGCAGATCCCGCTTGCCGCGCGGGTGTTCGCGGTGGCCGACGTGCTCGACGCGCTGACCACGGAGCGTCCGTATCGGCCCGCGTCGCCGCTGTCGGTTGCGCGGGAGACGATCGGCCGAGAGGCGGGACGCCAGTTCGACCCCCGCGTGGTCGCGGCGTTCTGCTCGATCCCCGTGGCGGCGCTCGAGCGCATCGCGGCCGAGATTCGATGATCATTGGCCCCCCGGGAATACTCGGCTCGCGGCTCTTAGGATGATGAAGCGGGGCCTGCTGGTCGTCGACGACGACCCGTTCATTCGCAAACTGATCGCCACCACGCTCGAGGACGTGGCTCAGTTCGAGCTGCACGAGGCCGCGGACGGGATCGAGGCGCTCGACGTCGCGCGACGCGAGCGCCCGGCGCTGGTGTTCTTGGACATCGACATGCCGGGCCTCGACGGAATCGACGCCTGCCGCCGGCTGCGGGCCCAGGAGCAGACCAGCGCCACCACGATCGTGATGCTGACCGCCGTGGACAGCGACGCGGTCGAGCGCCAGGCCGAGGAGGCCGGCGCCGATCTGTTCTTGACCAAGCCGTTCAGCCCGCTCGATCTCCTGCAGCTCGTCGACCGACTGGGCGAGCAAGCGCCGTGAGGCTGGTGACGTTCGTGGCCGACGGCCGTGAGCGAGTTGGCGTACTGCGGCCAGATAGCTTGATCGACGAGCTCGAGGCCCGGAGCATGATCGACTGGCTCGCCGGCGACGGGCACAATCCGGATGGCGCCTCATTCCAGCTCGATGACGTTCGCCTGCTGGCGCCGGTCCCGAACCCGCCCAGTTTGCGCGACTTCTACGCCTACGAGGGCCACGTGCGGACCGGATTTGCGCTGCGCGGCTTCGCGGAGATTCCCGAGGCCTGGTACGAGGCGCCCGTGTTCTACTTCTCCAACCCCGCGGCGATCTACGGGCCGGAGGAGGCGGTGAGGCGCCCGGCGTCCTCCCAGATGCTCGACTTCGAGCTCGAGATCGGCGCCGTGATCGGCTCCGGCGGCGAGGTCGCGGCCTTCACGCTGCTCAATGACTGGAGCGCCAGGGACATCCAGCGGCGCGAGATGACCGTCGGGCTGGGCCCGGCGAAGGGCAAGGATTTCGCCACCAGCCTCGGCCCGTGGCTGGCGACCCCTGACGAGCTCCGGTTCGAGAACGGGCGGCTGGCGCTCGAGGCAACCGCCACCCTCAACGGGCGCCTGATCGCCCGCTCCTGGGCGGGCGCAATGCATTTCTCATGGCTCCAGCTCGTGGCCCACGCCGCCCGCGACACACGGCTGCGCCCGGGCGACGTGCTCGGCTCGGGCACGCTCACCGGTGGCTGCCTGCTCGAGCTCGGCGGCGGCTGGATCGAGCCGGGTGACGAGCTGGTCCTGGCGGCGCCCGGTCTGGGCGAGCTGCGAACGCCCGTCGTCGGCTGACGGCGGAGCTCTAGACGAGGGCCCCGGGCCGCGAACCGCGCCGAGCTGCGCGCGCTGTACGCGGCGGCGTACTCAGACGCCGAGCGTCCGCCAGTGGGTCAGCGGTCCCGAGGCTACGATCGATTGATGGCGACGCTTGGCACTCGACGGAGGGATCGGTGAGCCGCCGCGCGTGGCTGGCGTTTGCTGCCGTTTCGGCGATCTGGGGCGTCCCCTACCTGCTCATCAGGATTGCCGTGCGCCACGGCGTGACGCCGTTGTTCCTCTCCTGGAGTCGTGTGACGCTGGCGGCGATCGTGCTGCTGGCGCTGGCGTGGCGCGCCGGCACGCTGCCGTCGCTGCGGGGCCGCTGGAGGGTGCTGTTCGCCCTGGCGCTCGCCGAGATCTGCATTCCGTTTCCGATGATCGCCGCCGGCGAGACCCGCGTCTCGTCGTCGCTGGCGGCGATTCTCGTCTCCTCGGTGCCGCTGATAGGCGCCCTGCTCGCGCTCCGCTTCGACCACTCCGAGCGCCCCACCCCGATCCGGGCGGTCGGTCTGCTGGTGGGTTTCGGGGGGGTGGTCGCGCTGATGGGCCTCGACCTGGCCGGCAAGCGCGGCGAGCTTCTCGGCGCGGGCGCGATTCTGCTGGCTGCCGTGGGCTATGCGATCGGCCCCATGCTGATCAAGCTGCGTATGGGCGGACTCGACCCACGGGCCACGATGGGCGCCAGCCTCGGCATCGCCTCGTTGCTGCTCGCCCCGGCGGCCGCGCTCGACCCGCCGCGTGCGGTGCCGCCGGCGGGCGCGATCGCCTGCGTCGTCGCGCTGGGTCTGGTGTGCACCGCCGCCGCGTTCGTGATCTTCAGCGTGTTGATCTCCGAGGCGGGGACGAGCCGGGCCACGGTAATCACCTACGTCAACCCGGTGATCGCTGTGACGCTGGGCGTCATGCTGCTCGGCGAGCGCCCGGGAGCGGGATCCGTGGCCGGGCTGCTGCTGATCCTCGCCGGCTCGTGGCTGGCGACCGACGGAAGGCTGCCGCCAGGGATGACGCGTCTATTGATGTTCGGGTCGGCGCATGCGCCGACCCGCCGGCCGGAACATGTTCCGGCCGGGGCCGGGTCGCATGCGACCCGGCCTCCTCCGATTAAGACCTAAGAGAGCTTGATCAGGATCAGCGAGTTGAGCCCGAACGCGACCGCGAACGCCAGCGTCCAGCGGTTCAGATTGCGCTCCACGAGCGAGCCGCCGCCCAGCGGACCGGCGCCCGTCCCCACGCCGAAGGCGCCCGACAGCCCCGAATCCTTGCCCGAGTGCATCAGGATCAGGAAGATCAGCACGACGCACAGGAAGACCTGAAGGATGTCAAGCAGGGAGGTCATCGGTCGCTCGATGGTAGCCGCTCGCGTGCGGTGTCGAGTGTCCTGAGGATCTCGAGCGCCTCGCCCCGCAGCGTTCGATCGGTCGCCTCGTAGTCCTCCTGCGAGAGCTTGCCGGTCCGGTGGTCGAGGTCGGCGTCGCGGATCTCGCGGTACTTGGCATCGCGGGCGGCCTCGAGCTCGGCCAGCTCGTCGGAGGCCGACGGCCTGAACTCCGGACTCGCGCCGCGGGACTCCGGCGCTCGCCACAGCGGTCGGGTTACGAACAGCGCCACCAGCGCCAGGATCGCCAGGACGATCAAGAACTCCACTTCGTTCTCACCGCCGCCCAGTGGTTCTCGTTGCGACGGGAGCCACGTTAGGCCGGCTCGCGCGCTGGGCGTCCGGCGAAGGCCGGGACACGCGCCCGCACGCGCGCCAGTGCAGGCACGGGCCACAGCGCGATCAGCGCGCCCGCGGCCACGATCATCCCCCCGATCCACAACCACATCACCAGCGGCGAGACGATCAACAGGAACGTCACCGGCCAGGGACGCGTGGCGTAGCGCGCCGTGAGCTCGGCGATCGCCCGGTCGCGCGCCTGCCACAGCGGCGCCAGTGCCGCCTGGGCCTGGGCCGGGGGGAGCCTCGCGACGGTGCGCGCGGCCTGCAGCTCAGCGGCGGTGAAGATCTTGTCGCCGCGCGCGATCAGCCCCTGGAGCGGCTGCAGACTAGGGTTCACGACGGTCCAGATGTCGCGCGTCAACCCCGACTTGAGGCCGATGCGGCTCTCATCCGAGCCGTTGAAGAAGCGCCCGATCGGGCCCAGCGAGGGATCCTGAGAGGGATACAGCTCGTGCTGGGTTTCGAGCGTGGTGACGTGATGGGAAGCCTTCGACACCGACAGCACGGCGCCAAGCGACAGCTTGGCCGACGTGGCGGACACCGTGGGGCGTACGTAGCGGATCGTGTAGCCGTCGATGCGCGCGCTCTGCCCCGGCCTGAGGGTCGCGTAGCGCGAATGCTGGAATGAGGTGGAGCCGGCGACGCCGATCAGGGCCACGGCGATCCCGGCGTGAACCACGTAGCCGCCATAGCGCCGGCGGTTGCGGCGCACGAGCTGGGCCAGGGCAACAGGCGGCGACTCACGGGAGATCGCTCGCCTGGCCCGGGCCCCGCGCCAGAACTCCTGGGCCACGGCGGCGAGCACGAACGCCCCGCAGGCGAACATCGCCAGCGCGAACGCGTGGTCGGTGCCCACGGCGGCCATGAGCACAATCAGCGCGAGCAGCCCGGCGGCCACCGGGAAGGCGAGGTTCCGTCGCAGGTTGGAAAGCGTCACGCGCCGCCAGGCGATGATCGGCCCGATTCCCGACAGGAGCACCAGGATCAGCGCCAGCGGCACGACGAACGGCCTGAACGCCGGCGGCCCCACGGACACCTGCGTGCCCGTGATCGCCTCCGAGATCAGCGGGAAGAAGGTGACCCAGAAGATCACCAGCGTTAGCGCCACGAGTACCAGGTTCTGGAGCAGGAACACCGCCTCGCGCGAGAACAGCGAATCGAGCGTGGCCTGCGAGCGAAGCGCGTCGCGACGCCAGATCATCAGCCCCACCGAGCCCGCGAGCATGACCGCGATCAGGCTGACGAACGAGATGTTGAGCGTCGGGTCGGAGACGAAGGCGTGGATCGAGGACAGGATCCCGGAGCGCACCAGGAACGTGCCCACGATCGCCATCGTCCCCGTCCCCAGAATCAGCCCCATATTCCAGCGCTTCAGCATCCCGCGCTTCTCCTGGATCATGATCGAGTGCAGGAACGCGGTGGCCAGCAGCCATGGCATCAGCGCTGCATTCTCCACCGGATCCCAGGCCCAGTAGCCCCCCCAGCCGAGCTCGGTGTAGGACCAGCGCGCGCCCAGCATGATCCCCACGCCCAGGAACAGCCACGCGGCCAGGGCGAAGCGCCGCGTGACCTGGATCCACTCAGCCCCGGTCCGCCCGGTGATCAGCGCCCCGACCGCGAACGCGAACGGGATCGTCAGCATCGTGTAGCCCGAATAGAGCATCGGCGGGTGGATCATCATCGTCGCGTGGCGTAGCAGCGGATCGAGGCCGGCGCCCTCCGTCGGGGGGCTGGCCGAGGTCTTGAACGGGTTGGCGAACAGCACGCACAGGGCGGTGAAGAACGTGCAGAAGCCGAACAGGACGGCGGTGGCGTAGGGGGCGATCTCCCGGACCTTGCGCCGCGAGAGGAACAGGACGAGGCTCGACCACAGCGAGAGAAGCAGGATCCAGAGCAGCAACGAGCCCTGCTGGGTGGCCCACACGGCTGCGGCCTTGTAGATCGTCGGCGTCGTGGTGCTCGAGCCGTTGGCGACGATGTTGAACGAGAACTTGTTGTTCAGGAACGCCCAATCCAGGATCGCGAACGCCAGCGCCATCAGCCCGAAAAGCGCGTACATCGCGCGGCGGCCCGAGGCTACCCACTCGCGCCGCCCGCTCCGCGCCCCGTACAGCGACGCGCCGACGCCATAGATCGACACCAGCAACCCGAGGATCAGCAGCGCGCGACCGATCAGGGCCATGTCATTGCTTTCCGGGCCATCTCAACCGATCCGCTCCATCTCAACCGATCCGCTCCATCTCAATCCGAGCCGCTCCATCTCAATCCGAGCCGCTCCATCTCAAACCGAGCCGCTCCATCTCAAACCGAGCCGCTCCATCTCAAACCGAGCCGCTCGCGGCCTGGTACTTGGAGGGGCACTTGGTCGTCAGCGAGTTCTGCTGGCCGATGAACTGCGATCCCCCAGACGTGACGGTGACCAGCACGCCGCGTCCCTGCTGGAAGGGGTCCGGCACTAGTCCGGTGTAGCGGACGGGGACGGAGACCTTGAGCTTCGGGTCGCGGACGCGGAAGTAGAGGACCGGGCCCGCGCGGCGTACCGAGCCGTTCAGTACCGTCCCGGCCAGAATGTAGGACTGGCCCGGTTTTGCGTCCCTCACCAGCTGTGACGCGGTCAGCTCCTCACGGCCGGCGCTAAAGCTGGTGTAGATAAGGGCGGAGGCCAGCAGCAACGCGGCGGTGAGGGCGAGCGTCAGGCGGATGGCTCGCTTGCGGCTCGGATCCATATACCTGCCGGGCATTTTTCCACACAGGTCTCTTCGGGTCGCCGGGACCGGCATCTGCTGTGCGCCCCGATGGCCGTCCGGGGTCGCGGCGCGGCCGTGCGCGGGGTCGCCGCCTGGCGCCCGCCCCGGGTCGTCGACCGCCGGCCTCGGCCGCCGCCCGCGCCAATCCCCGCCCGCGGTCTCGCCTGGTGCCCGCCCGCGGTCTCCCCTCGTGCCCGCCCGCGGTCTCCCCTGGTGCCCGCCCGCGGTCTCCCCTCGTGTCCGCCCGCGGTCTCCCCTCGTGCCCGCCCGCGGTCTCGGGTTCCCTCCGGCGGCCTCCCGGGCCCCCCCGCGGTCTCCCGGTTCCCTCCGGCGGCCTCCCCGGTCCCCGCCCGCGGTCTGCGGGTGTCCTGATTAGCGTCCGGTTATGGCCCAGGATTTTTTTCCATTCAGGCGAAACCATTCGGCGACTAGACCGTTCTTAGGAATGATCGTGCAAGTTCGACTCAATAGACCTAAAACTGGCTTTTCACGCCGCGGGCAAGGTCGGCGGACGCATGGGACGACCCGGCCGAGCGGTCGGCAGACGGAGACTCACGGGCAGCAGGCCGAGCAGCACGCCCGTCTCAGCGATGTGGAAGAGCAGACGCGGAGAGCACGCGAAGGAGGGCCACCTCAGGACGAGGCGCTCTACACGTGCCAGTGCGGATTTGTCTTCCAGGCGCCCGTGTCCACATCCGTCGGCTGTCCGCACTGCGGCGACCCCCAGGCCTGGTAGTTCCGCTTCTTTCGCAGCCGAGACGATTAGGCGAGGGATGTTGTCGCCCGACGGCCGGGGTAGATCTGGCCCGCGAGTGGCCGGTCACGCTAGGGCTGAGCCGCGAGCCGAAGGTCGCGGTTCGCCGGGCCGCGAGCGCTGCGTGAGCCAGGAAAGTCGGCTCCCGACCAACGGGGGAGCCTCGGCGGTTGAGCGAACCCAGGGTTCGCCTAACCGCCGAGGCTTGCCAATACACACAACTGGCCCCGGATCGCTCGTCGCGACTTCGCTCGCCTCTCGCTAGTCGCGACTTTCGCTCGCCTCATGCCTCGATTGAGCCAGGATCGGGAGGCACGTCGACCGCGTACTCCTCGAGGAGCTCGTGCTCCACCAGCTCAAGCGCACGCTCGTGCGTGCTGGCGAGCACGACGAACGCGGCGACGCCGGCCCCATGAGCCCGCAGCCAGTTATGGACCGTCACGCACCAGCGATCGCCAGGCCTCAGTCCCGGGAATCTGTACTCCGGGACAGGAGTGATGAGGTCGTTGCCGATGCTCAGCTGATGCTCGAGGAACTCGGCGCTGACGACAGCGCAGATCGTGTGACTGCCGACGTCCCCGGGGCCGGTGCGACAGAGACCGTCGCGATAGAAACCTGTCAGGGGGTCGGTGCTGCAGCTCGCAAGCGGGCCGCCGAGGACGTTGCGCTCAATTGTCGTGCTCACAGTCGGACAGACCTAGAAGGTACGCGCTCACTCTGGGCGAGATGCGGGGTGCTCGCGCCGACACCTTAGTCGCGATAGCGGCTACGCCCCGAACCGACGAAAGTGACCGGTTGCGACTGTCCATCTCGTTTTGGTCGGCCCCGGCGTAGCCCTAGAATCCCGCGCGCGCGGACGTAGCTCAGTTGGTAGAGCGTCGGCTTCCCAAGCCGAAGGTCGCGGGTTCGAGACCCGTCGTCCGCTTGGAGGAAAGAGTGCCAGGCCTCTGGGCGGAAGCAGCAGCGCGAGTTTGGCCGCGTCTCGTCACCGGAGCGAGCTCGGGAATGGGCCTGGCAGCGGCGCGCGCATTCGCGCAGGCGGGTGCTGCCGTGGTGCTGGCAGATGTGGACGAGCGGACGCTTCAGGCCGCTATCCGCTGGGCAGCGGCGCGATCGTCAACAACTCCTCACTCGGCGGACTCGTCGGGCTACCACAGCGCGCCGCCTACCACGCCTGCAAGCACGGCGTCATCGGCCTCACCAAGAGCGCCGCGCTCGAGTACGCCCCGCATGGCATCCGCATCAACGCGATCTGCCCGGGGACGATCGAGACCCCGATAGTCGCCGACATGATCGCCAAAGGCGAGCTCGACAGGAACCAAGCGATCGCCAATCAACCGATCGCCCGGCTCGGAGGGGCGGATGAGGTGGCGGCGGTCGTGCTGTGGCTCTGCAGCGCCGGCGCCAGCTTCGTACTCGGCGTCGCTCTACCGGTCGACGGCGGCTACGCCGCTGCCTAACGCACAATCCATCCGCAAGCTGAACTGACCACCAGAAGAAGGCGACCCATGCACATCACCCGCTCGAGCACCGACACCACCAAAGGCCCGGACGACTGGTTCACCGGCGACGTCTACATCGACGCAATCGCCGCCCCCACCGGCAGCTCGACCTTCGCCGCGGCCAACGTCCACTTCACACCCGGCGCCCGCACCGCCTGGCACACCCACCCGCACGGCCAGACGATCTTCGTCACCGAAGGCGTCGGCCTCTGCCAGCACGAGGGCGGGCCGGTCGAGGTCATCCGGCCGAGCGACCGCGTGTTCTTTGAGGCCGGCGAAAACCACTGGCACGGCGCCGCGCCGAACCGGTTCATGGTGCACATCGCCATGCAGCAAAACGACGAGTCCGGCAGCGCGGTCACCTGGGGCGACCACGTCACTGACGAGCAGTACGCCGCCACGCCCGCGTCCTGAGAGCATCTGATGGCGCGCGTCTTCATCACCGGCTCCGCCGACGGCCTCGGGCGCTTGGCTGCGCAGACGCTGCTCGACCGCGGACACGAGGTCGTCGCCCACGCGCGCAATCACGACCGCCTGACGGCCGTGCGCGACCTCGTCGACCGAGGCGCCACGGCCGTTGTCGGAGACCTGGCGGACCTCGACCAGACGCGCACCATAGCCGGCCAGGTCAACGACCTCGGCCGGATGGACGCGGTGATCCACAACGCCGGTGTCTACACCGGCCCGCACACGCTGCCCGTCAACGTGATCGCGCCCTACGTGCTCACTGGGCTCATCGACCGCCCGCGGCGTCTGATCTACCTCAGCAGCGGCATGCACCGCAGCGGACGACCCAGCGTCACGGACGTGGACTGGAGCGGCCGAAGCGCGACGGGCTCCTACTCGGACAGCAAACTCTTCCTCACCACGCTCACCGTTGCCGTCGCGCGGATGTGGCCGGACGTGTTCAGCAACGCGGTCGACCCTGGCTGGGTGCCCACGAGGATGGGTGGACCCGGGGCACCCGACGATCTGCGACTCGGGCACCTCACCCAAGAATGGCTCGCCACCAGCGAGGATCCCAAGGCACGCACCTCGGGCGGCTACTGGCACCACCAGCATCGCATCGAGCCGCACCCGGCCGTCCACGACCGGCGGTTCCAAGACCAACTGCTCAACGCCCTGGCCAGCTTCACCGCCACGCGCCTCACCTGACCCGATGCGCTCCCCACATATGGACGAGCGTGACTTCCCTCTGGAGGCCCCAGCGGAAGCTGGAACGACTGCTCGTGCGCTCGGAGACCCCCAGAAGCTGACGTCGACCGCGCTTCCGCTTCCCACATGCGCAGGAGCCACGCCCTGCCGTGACCGCTTCAGGCGTGGAGCAGCAGCACGCGGCCACTCGGCACCTCGACCGGCCAGTCCTGCATCCGTGGCCGCACGAGCGCCTCCGCGCCCGCGCCGACAGTCTCGCAATGCGCGGAACTCTGGGACGCCCCGGAGAGCGGTCGCGGCAGTGCGTCGGGGCGCCGACGCCGCGTTTAGGATGGGCCAGAGAGTCTTGCTTCGGGGGCGATCGGCTGGAAGAGCTCGATTGGGTTGCCAGCCGGATCTTCGACGAGTACCTGCTTGCCGCCCACGCCGGTGACGATTTCATTGCGGAACCGGGCACCGTTCTCGCGTAGCTGGACCACGGTCGCTTCGATGTCGTCGACCTCGAGCTGGAAGCGGTTCCATCCTCCTGGCTGTGGCATCGTCCCATCCGGCATCGCCTGGCCGCCACCGGGGCCCCCACCGGGTGCGCTCAGCACGAGGCGCAGATCGCCGTGCGAGAGCATCGCGAAGGTGGGTGCTGGGTGCATGTCCTCGTGGAAGCCGAGTTGCCGTGAGTAGAAGTCGATCGCGGCGTCGACGTCATCGACTATGTAGCGGACGCTGACTTTGGCCATCAAGATCTCCTGGTGCAGATGAACTTCTACAACCTATGCCTTTCGTATTGATGCGTCGCCACGACCCGCTTTCGCCCCGCATCGGGCACCGCCTCCCGCCACCAGATTAAGCGATTCGTCAGCTATGAGCGGGATAAACCGCTTGAGCTTCGCTGGTCCTCCATTGCGCTCCAATCCGTCGACCGTCGTGATTCCAGCTTCGGGCCGGGCGAGGGCCCAAGCCGGACAAGGCGTCCGCGATCTCCCGGCCAAGAGCGTCGAGATCGACCGGTCCTCGGTCGATGCACTCGCGAGCACTGTCAAGTTTCGATCGGCAAATCGTCGGCCAGCCAGATGGCAACGGTCACTAAGGACGCATCAACGTGGCAAGCTCGGTCAGCGGCTTCGCGGACGCCACCAAAGAATCTCGCTCAGAAGGCTCACGCCACGGCCTCAGGCATGCAGCACCACCTTCACAGCCACCACGGCGAGGCCCATGAGAATGCCCAAGGCCACCCTGAGCCAGACAGCGGCGTGTCGCGGCTCCGTGCGCCATCCGGCCGCGATCTCGAGCACGACCATGCTGATCACGGTCGCGGCGATCGTCGCGTTGACGCCGCTGGTCAACGACACGCCCGCCGCCCATGCCACGACGAGCACGATCAATTGGGTTACCGCACCCTCGACCACGGGCAGCTCGTGTACTGCGCTTCGCCAGATCAAGGTAGGGCCGAGCGGTTCTTTGGTGCGCAAGCGCACACCCAGAAGGTGCGTGTAGAGCCTGGTCACCCAGTAGAGGGCGACCACCGTTGACACGGCGGCGATCGTCTCGCCATACGTCTCGTGGCGTGCGTCCTCGCTCGCAAGCAGCACGCCGATCAATAAGACTCCATATACGGCGCCTTCGGCATTTTCCGCGGCCACGGAGGCCAACCGGGCTGCCGCGCGCCGTACGCGTTCCCTCGCGGCTGGCGGGGACCCTGCACCGCCTTTTCCGGCTTGAACGACGGAGCCCGCTCTCTCCGGCGGATGCCGCTGTGCGGGCGGCAAACTCATCAAAGAACTTGGCTTCGGCGACAATCGCCTTCTCGAACTCGTTCTCGCAGTACGCGCTCGTTGGGCCCGTGGATGTTCGCGTAGCCATCGGTTATGCCGACCAGCAGCGCCTCGGCGTCGGGCAGCGCACCGGAGAGAGCGCTTACGATCGGGATCGAGCCGCCGCTGGCGACCATCATCCCGTCTTCCCCCTCGCGCCTGTGCCCACGCGGTTTGCGCCGCCTGGTGTTCGTCGAGGTGCCTGCACCCCGGAGTTGCTCGTAGTCGCCCCCCGAGGCGGTCGCGGGCACTGGCCCACAAGCTCGCGATTCTTCTAGGACAACGCTGCTCGGTGACCGTCGCGATCTGCGCCGGCGTTGACAGGATGGATGTCGTTCTTCGCCGTTGACTGACCGCGTTCCCCCTGCAACGATGAGCATCCTTACGTCGAGGGGGTTGTGTGGATGAAGGCAACAAATCGGATTGCTGTGGATCTTGAGCGTGTCCTGTGGGCTTGGGTGCTGCTGCTGATCGTGGGGGCGTTGAGCGTCGCGGCGGGCGTCATCGTGTTGGCCAAACCGCACATCACCCTCGCGACGCTTGCGGTTGTGTTCGGGATCTTCCTGCTCATCGACGGTGTGCTGGAGTTGTCGTGGGCGCTGGTCCGGCGTGGCGAGAGCCGGGCGCTGCCCGCCGTAGTGGGCGTGGTGTCGGCGGTCGCGGGCGTGGTCTTGATCCGTCACCCGACGAAGGCTGTGGCGGTGATCGCGCTGCTGCTGGGCCTGTGGCTCATCGTCCTCGGCCTGATTCGTCTGATTCGCGCCTTTGACCAGCCCGGTCGCCGAGGCTGGGCGAGCTTCAGCGGACTCGTGGAGCTCGCCGGAGGGATCGTGGTCGTATCGAGTCCGCATATCGGCGTGGCGACGCTGGCGCTGCTGGTCGGAATCGTATTCATCGCCCGGGGACTCGCCCTTTGCGTCGTGGCCTTGGCGCTTCACCGCGCTACTCGAAGCGCGAGTGTGCCCGCGGGCGGCCCCGCGCCAGCGACCTGACAGCCCGGCGCCAACCACCCGACTGGGCCGCCGGGCGAGCAAGAGGCGCCCTCGTCTCGCTACGCGGTGCCGGACTAGGGCAGCCGCAGGTCGAGCGGCTGGTCGGGGGTGAACTCACCGGCGTACGCCCGGGCGTGCAGCTCCTCGCGGCTGGCGCCCGCGTCCCGCGCGGCCACCATCAGGTCGGGATCGACCGGGACCCCGATAGGGTTAGCGGCGAACTCAGGCGCGGTATGCATCCACTGCTTGGACTGGGCCCAATCGCCAAATTCGTCGTACTGGAGCTCAACCGAGTTGCCGTCAGGGTCGACGTAGTAGAGCGACATCGTCATGCCATGGTCTAGGCACGCGTGAGGCACGATGCCGTGGCCCTTGAGGCGCACGTAGGTGTCGAGCAGGTCGTTCATCAACGTGTACTCGAAGGCGATGTGGTGAAGCCCCGAATGCTGCAGCTTCAACGGGTCGTCCTCCGGGGCGGTCAGGAGCGCAAGGCGATGATTGGCGGCATCGTTGGAGAGCCAGGCGCCGCCCTCGAACTGGTGTGTGACTGTTGTCCCCACCACCAGCCCATACCAGTCGATCACCTCCTGAAGACGGGTCGTCTTGAGATTGACGTGGTGCAGCGTCGGGTTGGGGATCGTCCTGCCTGCCATGGTTTCCCTGCTTCTGGACGTTACAGCGGGTCGGTCAGCTCGGCTGGTCGCTCGGGTTGCGCGTCGGCAAGCTGATCAGCTATTCGAAGGCCATTACTACGACTGTGCCGTCGTCCTGGAGCGGTTCTCGCCAGCAGTCGGTCACAGCTTGTTGGATGGCCATTGCGGTACACGCCGCGGTGGGACTATCCGCGCGCTCGAGCGCCTGTCTGAGCCCGTCGACGCCGAATCTGCCGCCGCTTTCCATGTGGCGTTCGGTGATGCCGTCGGTTAGGAGGATGAGGCGTTCGCCGCGGTGTAGCTGACGTTGGTTCGTTTCGTAAGTCGGATCCGTGGGTCCGGTCCCTAGCGCTGAGTGCAATGTGCCTTCCAGTTCCTCGAGCTCGCCGTCGGCGTCCACAAAGTAGGCGGGCGGGTGGCCACAGTTGATCCAGGAAAGGATGGCGGTGGCCGCCCGCCATCGTGCCACCAGCGCGGTTACGTGAAAGTCCGGGTTGCCGAGCTGCTGAACGGTTTCGTGCATCGTCAGCACCCCGTGTTCGAGGTCTTGGCCGCTGCGCCTTGCCGCACGCAGGGCGCCGAGAGCGGCGGCTCCGAGCCCGGCGGCGGTCGGCCCTTTGCCAGCAGAGTCGGCGATCGCCACCCAGGCGCCGTCGCGGTTCTCGACGAAGTCAAACCAATCGCCGCCGACCTCGTAGCTGGGCAATAGCACACCGGCGAGTTGGGCACCGGCGACGCGCGCAATCCTTGGGGGGAAGAGGTTTTGTTGGATCTCGGCGGCGGCGGTTGTCGGCTTGCGCCGTCGGGCGGCTTCGATGAAGTCGGTGTAGTCATTGGCAAGCTCGAGCGCCGCGGCACCCTGCTTGGCGATGTCCTTCAGGGAAGCCAACGGCGTTCCGACGCAGAGAAGGAGTCCGAGCACGCGGCCGCGTAGCCACAGAGGCTCGGCAACACAGCCCGGGAGGCGCTGCTGTAGGCGTGTGTAGAACTCAGGCAGGCCCTCGGGAACGATCTCCGGTCCGATCGCCGGCGGGTCGTCGAGCCGACCCGGAAACTCTTCTGTGCCCGCGAGGCGCAACAGGTGAGAGCCGTCAATGTCAACCACGTAGAGCGCCACAGCAACACCGGCGGCCCGGCGTGCCTCGGCCACGAGCTGGTCTGGCACCAGGTGCGGGGGCACCTCGTCCAGGACGCGCGTGACATCGAGTGCCAGCGGATGCTCACGCCCTAGTCGTCCCGGGGCGAGGAACGGCATCGTCGCGACCTGCCATGCGACGGGTCCGGCGACGGCCGCTGGTGACTCGGTTGGATCGGCTTCAAGCGTTTCAAGCGCGTCGCTGAGCGCCGCGCGACTGGGAAAGTGCCGGTACAGCGTCGAGCGCCCCACCCCTGCGGCGGCGGCGATTTCGCTCATCGTCACGTGACGGTCGCCGGTCAACGCCGCGGCTGCCTCGAGGATTCGATGGCGCCGGGCGAGCGCGTCTGCGCGCATCCACTGCCCTTCGGATTGCGAGGCGTTCTCCTTCTCATCCGGCTGCGCGGTTGCCATCACTGGCTTATGTACCCGGAATTCAGATGCCACTAGCGATTTGCCCCGGATCATCCCAATTCTGCCCCAGAACGAGATCATGCGTGATTGGCGCCTCGTATCTCGGGTAACGTAACGGAGACAACCTGTCCCACTTGGGTGGGCCCAGAGCGAACGGAGAGGCCATGCCAGAGACAACGGAGGCGTATGACTTTCGGGGGCGGACGGTAGTGGGTAGCCAGGGGGAGAAGATCGGCAAGATCGATCAGCTCTATCAAGACGAGCAGGGCGGTCAGCCGGAGTGGGCGCTCGTCAACACCGGTCTGCTCGGCACCAAGAAGACGTTCGTTCCGATCCGTGGGGCGCAACCAACGGGGGAGGATCTGCAGGTTCCGATCACCAAGGATCAGGTGAAGGACGCTCCGCGGATCGACACTGACGAAGAGCTCTCCCAGCAGGAAGAGCGGCGGCTGTTCGAGCATTACGGCGTTCCATACACGACCGAGGGCAGCACCACGGCGAAGGACGCACCGGCCCCGGCCTCAGGGAGGGGCACGGCGATCTGCTCGGCCAGCTCAGCGTCGATCCGAGCGAAATGCTTGGCGGCGCCGGCGGGAGGCTAGGGCTATGAGTGTCGGATCGGGAAAGCAGGGCGGCGGTCAGCGTCGCCACGACTATCGTCCTGTCGGAGCGGGGAGGGGCACGTCGCTGTTCGCCACGCTCAGACGAACGTTCACTGAGTTCAGCGAGGACAATTTGAGTGACTGGGCGGCGGCGCTGACTTACTATGGGCTGCTGGCGCTGTTTCCCGCGTTGATCGCGCTGGTGGGGTTGATCGGGCTGGTCGGCGATCCGGCGTCGACGACCAAAACGATCACTCAGATCGTCACCAAGATCGGTCCGAGCTCGGCGGCGCAGACGTTCGCGGGGCCGATTAAGTCGATCACCTCGCACAAGAGCACAGCGGGGATCATGGGGATCGTCGGGCTGGCCGTGGCGCTGTGGTCGGCCTCTAGCTACGTCGGCGCGTTCATCCGGTCGTCGAACGTGATCTACGAAACGCCCGAGGGCCGCCCCATCTGGAAGCTGCGTCCATTGCAGGTGCTCGTCACGCTGGTGATGCTGATCCTGCTGGTAATAGTGGCGCTCGCGCTGGTGCTTACCGGTCCGATCGTCACCGCGGTGGCCGGGCCGCTCGGTGTCGGCGGGACGGCGGTGAGTGTCTGGAACATCGCGAAATGGCCGGTGCTGCTGATCGTCGTGATCGTGATGTTCGCCGTACTGTTCTATGCCGCGCCCAACGTCAAGCTCGCGGGCTTCCGGTGGGTCACACCGGGCGCACTGTTCGCTTTGGTCGTATGGCTCATCGCTTCGGCCGGGTTTGCGTTTTACGTGGCGAACTTCGGCTCCTATGACAAGACCTACGGCACCCTCGGCGGCCTCGTCATCTTCCTCGTGTGGATGTGGATCACCAACAGCGCGCTGCTGCTCGGCATGGAGCTAAACGCCGAACGCGAACGCAGCCGCGAACTGGAAGCCGGCGTTCCGGGCGCCGAGCGCGAGCTGCAGCTAGACGCCCGCAGCGCCCCCAAGGAGCAGAAGACAACCTGACTCAGCGATGGATTTCGTTTTGACAGGTCTCCTTGATCAATTGCTCTTCCCGCAGCGTCTCGCGGCGCGAGCGATGGAGGACCTGCGGAGAATTGCTGACGCGGCGGCGTCGATCGCAGGGCTGGCGAGCGACCTGCGGGGTGAGGCGGGTCGGGTCGTGGAGTGGCTCGAGCACGCTGCCTTGATGCTTGATTCCACGCGAGATCAGGTCTCGGGTCTACGCGCTGCGCTTGAGCCGATGAGCGACGACCTTGATGCGCTACGGGCCGCGTTCGCGGGCACCAACGATGAACTCGTGCGGTTGCGCGAAGCGCTCGCGCCCGAGCTTGCCGGCATCCACACCGCGGCTGATGCACTGCACGAGCAGGTGCACCGTCAACGCGAGGAACTCGACGCCCTCAACACGCAGGTCAGAGAGATGGGACAGCTCCTGGGCGGAGAGCTTTCCGCGTTACACGCCTCGATCAAGCCGCTAGTCCGTGACGCGGGCGAGGTGCGCGAGGTCGTGGAACCACTGCAAACAGCCACCGAGCGGGTAGGCCGACTCGCCGAACGACTGCCCGGCACTGGACGCAAGAAATAAACCGCCGCGGTCCGCAATTCGCAACCCAGGAGGAAGAGATGGCAGAACCAGTTCCAGCCGGTAGCGACGTGTCCAGCGGGACCTATCGGTGCACCGCATGCGGGTACGAACTGAAGGTCGGATCTAGTAAGAGCCTGCCTCCGTGCCCAGAGTGCTCAAACGGCTCATGGCATACCGCGAGCGGAGGCGACAGCGCCGATGACCCGTATCCAAACCGCTAGCCCAGCCGAGGAGGCGAATCGCCATGGCGCTACGTGATCGAGCGGCTGCCGGCGCACCGTACGCGCAGCAGCTGCTCTACGACCCACAACTGCAGGACGCGATCCGGCGCGCGGCCGGCTCGACACGCGATGCGTATGCGAGAGCCCGGGGCAAGCGCACTCGTGAAGCGATCAACGACAAGAAGCTCTGGCGGCGGATCCAGCAAGCCGTCGCTGCGGCGTGGGAGGCCTGGTCAGCGGTCGCTGAGCCGCCGCCCAAGCCGCGCTGGCGCCTGAAGCTGATCGCTTTGAGCGTCGCGGGCGCTGGGGTGTTCGTGGCGGTCAACGCGCCGGTGCGGGAGAAAGCCCTTGAGGTCTTGGGAATGAAGGAGGCGAGCACCGCTGACTCGTCGCAATAGTCACCGAAAGGAGGCCAACAATGGCGGAAATCCGCCACGACGGTGAGGACGCCCGGTCGAGTGATCTCTCGATCGCGGATCTGCTCAAGCAGCTATCCGATCAGACAACGACGCTGGTGCGCCAGGAGCTCGACTTGGCCAAGGCCGAATTGGCCGCGAAGGGCAAGAAGGCAGGCTTGGGGGCCGGTATGTTCGGCGGGGCCGGCGTGTTCGGGCTGTACGCCGTTGGCGCCCTGACGGCGTGCGTGATCCTAGCGTTGAGCACCGCGATTGCCGGTTGGCTGGCGGCGCTAATCGTGACCGTCGCCTACGGCGCGATCGCCGGTGTGCTGGCGCTGATTGGGAGGAGCAAGGTTAAGCAGGGCGTGCCACCGGTGCCCGATCAAACCGTTGAGAGCGTGAAGCAGGATGTTGAATCGACCAAGCAACGAGCGAAGGAGGGCCGGCAATGACCCCAGCGACCGAAGAGGGCGACCAGCAGAAGTCGCCCGAGGAGCTTCGCGGGGAGATCGAGGAAACGCGGGAAGAGCTGGGCGACACCGTCGAGGCGCTGGCCGAGAAGGCCGACGTCAAGGCTCAGACCAAGGACCGGATCTCGTCCGTCAAGGACACCGCCCAGCAAAAGAAGGACGCGTTCGTCTCCAAGGCCAAGCAAGCCGCCCCCGATTCAGCCAGCACCGGCGCGCAACAGGTCGCCTCGACGGTCAAGCAAAAGCCCCTGCCGTTCGCTGCTGCGGGCGCGCTCGCGGCGGGCGTGCTGATCGGTTGGCTGCTCGGCCACGGTCGAAGTAGCTCGTGAGGCGGTGGCCGAGCCGCAGCGGCGCGGCCGCCAGACCCTTACAGACCAAGCAGCAGCAGACCAAAGTTGAACAACAAGTTGAGGTAAGCCATGGGTAAGCTCATCTTTCTCCCGTTCAGTATCGGCGGCGGCCTGCTCGCCGGTGTGATCGGCAAGAAGACATTCGGCCTCATCTGGGGCATGATCGACGATGAAGAGCCGCCGCAATCGAAGCATCGAGACATCCGCCTCGCCAAGCTCGCGCTTGCGCTCGGCATCGAGGGAGCGCTGTTCTCACTGATCAAGGGTTTCGTCGACCACGGCTCCCGTCAAGCCTTCACACGCCTAACCGGGTCCTGGCCCGGAGAAGAGGCAGCCGATCCCGAATAAGAGCTTTTCGCACGCTCGAGGCACCTCGACAGTCTCGAAACACGCGCTACGCGGGCTTCGGGATGACCCAGCTCCTTCTAGCCCTCAAGCAGCGCTCCGGCGACGGTCTTTGATCAGTCGTCGACGGTCTGCGCGCCCAGATCGTTTCGAGCCAAGCCGAATGGACTTCCCTCAGAGTCCTTGCAGATCGCCCACCGCTCTCCCGGGTGAACGATGCTCCCGCCCAGCGCCTTGACTTGCTCAAGCGCCTCCTCGAGATCGCCCACCGTGAAATACGGCAGCGAGAACGAGTCTCCCGGTCCGCGACCGCGAAGATGTACGCCGATCATGGGGCCCTGGTCGCTCGTCTGCCACCCCTCCCCTTCGCTCTCAGCGCGTACCTCGAACTTTGCGCCCACAAACTCAGACCAAAAGCGACGCGCGCGATCAGGATCGTCGGCCGGAAACTCAATCAGCGATACGCGGCTACCCACGGAGCAGACGATAACCGGCCAGACGCAGACCGATCGCCGGCGGGGAGGAAGACCGGGCGCATGAGGCCGCCGAGAGGCGGTTGGGAGCGAGGAGATCCAGATTCAACTACGCCCCCTTTGGGTACGCGATGTCTGTGCTGGGCAGCAGCTCGGTTGCAAAAAGACTTTTGCTCTGGCAGGTGAGACTCGCGCTCCGACTTGTGTGCTGCGTGGCGAGTTCGGTTGGTGAAACGATGGTGGCGCTGGCAACGGCGTTCCGGGTCTGCGCGCGGAAGAGTGCGACCTACGGGCCAGTCGTGGTGCCGGCACAGCTGTTGTTGCTTCTCGGGTGGGCGCCGACTCGGCTCTTGTTCCTTGGCCTATTGAGAGCCGCCAAGAGCGCCCACGGGGTTGACACCCAGCTTCGCCGGAGATGGGCGGAGGCCGGCTGACGCAGCGGCCGCAGCCGGTCGGCGGCTCTGCTGCGGGCCCTTTTCACCCGAACCGGGTGATGCCATCAGCGCCCACTCGTGGTGGGCTTTTCGGCAACGGCTATCGAGAGGACTGCCCATGGCGATTTTGGCGACTTACACATTCGGGGATGCGCTTCTGACGGTGTTGGAGTTATCCCTGTTGTTCCTGTGGATCTGGGCCGCGATCGCGGTGATTGCCGACATCTTTCGCAGTCACGACCTATCGGGTTGGGCGAAGGCGGCGTGGTTGCTGCTCATCGTGGTCGTCCCGCTCATCGGAGTGTTGATCTACATGATCGCTCGTGGCGAGAAGATGCACCTGCACGCCGCCAAGGACGCACGTGACCAAGACGCGGCGCTACGCGAGTACGTGCGGAGCGCGGCGGCGACCCCGGCGGACGACATCGCCAAGCTGGAGGATCTGAGAAACCGCGGCGTCATCACCGACGAGGAGTTCGAACGTAGTAAGGCGAAGGCGCTGACCTAGAGTTCAAGGCGCCAGACGAAAGGATCCGCAGAGGCGGGCGTCAGAGATTTCGCTGGCGTGCCGTAGTCGACAGGACAAACCGGCGCCCCCGCTTGCCGGAGCCCGGCCCGTCGACTAACAGAACGGGTGGTAACGTCCGGGCGGGGCGCGCTGAGCCTTTCGCGATCCCTTGATCGACTGGCACCCAGTGGCCGCATGGCTTGGCCTGGTTGACGGCCTGGCTTCACGATCGCGGGCTGCTGGCAGCGTGGTCGAGGGAAGGCCCGGCGAGAGATCGGGAAGGGCGCGAATTCGCGCCGCTGGCCCAGCGGTCGAGGTAGATCGTCGAGCAGATCCGCGGTCGCCAGTGGGATCGCCTCAAGCGATTTGGGAGGAGACGATGGGCTGGAAGCTGTCCGTGGAGCTGGCCGAGGCCTGGCAGCGCGTGGCGACTAGCGCCTGGCGCCCTCCAGGCCGACCAGCGAGCCCGGGCCAGCTCCAAGACCGGTCGGGGCGCATCGGAATGAGATGATGAGCGAGCATTGCGACTGTTCATCTGCACCAGCGACGAGCGGCTGGTCCGCGTGGAGCGAACCACCGCGGGCTGGACCAGCGAGACCCTGCTCCAGGGGGTCGCGGCGCAATGCGTCGCCACCCACGGCCAGCGCGTTCTGGTCGGCACCCGTGATGGCGGCGTGCTGCTGAGCGCCGACGCGGGGACCAGTTGGAAGGCCATGGAGCTGCCGCAAGCGAAGGTCTTCTCCGTCGCGATCAGCGCCGCCGATGGAGCGCTTTACGCCGGTACCGAGCCCAGCCACCTGTTCGTGTCCCGAGACGAAGAGTCCTGGACGGAGCTCACCGCTCTTCAGGACATCCCTTCGCGCAATCGCTGGAGCTTCCCACCGCGACCGTGGACCCACCACGTGCGCTGGATCGCGCCGGACCCCCACAACGCTGACCGGCTGCTCGTGGGCATCGAGCTCGGCGGCCTCATGTACAGCCAGGATGCGGGCGCCACGTTTTCCGACCATCGGGCCGGCGCGAAGCGGGACGTTCACAGTCTGGCCTGGCACCCCCGTGTGGAAGGCCGGGCCTATCTGGCCGCGGGCGACGGCGCCGCCTGGAGTCACGATGGCGGATTCAACTGGGAGGCGGCTGACGCCGGGCTCGACCTTGGCTACTGCTGGGCCGTGGCCGTCGACGACGCGGATCCCGAGCGCTGGTTCATCAGCGCCGCCTCGGGTCCACGGAGCGCCCACCGCGGCCAAGATTCTCGGGGCCGGCTCTACCGCCGGAACGGTGGGGCTTGGAACCCGCTTGCACTGCCTGACGAGACGATGCCCTACGCGCTGGCTATCAGTGGCCGCGAGCTGCTCGCCGGCATGGCCGACGGCCGGGTGCTCCACAGCACCGATCACGGAGCGAACTGGGCGGATACCGGAGTCCACATCGGCCCAGTTCTGGCGATGGCGGCCTGAAAGTTCGCGTCAGGTGCCCTGCCCGCGACCGGTCTGTTCCTGCAACTGGTCGATGAGCTTCGATGCCTGAGCCTTGGTCAGGTTCGGGTCGAAGTCCTGCCCGGCGTCACCTTCGCCCACCGAGGTCAGGCGGCGGGGATGCTTCCGCTAGCTACCGATCGACTCCTTTAGCCGACGTTCACCACGCGGGCCCCAGGAATGGCCTCGATCAGTGACTCGGTATCGATCGCGAATACGTCGTGCGGCGTGCCGGCCGCGGCCCATACAACCTCAAAGCGCCGCAGCGACTCGTCGATCGTCGTCGGCAGCTCGACGTCGTGCCCGAGAGGGGGGACACCGCCGATCGCAAATCCGGTGATCACTCGCACGCGATCGGCCGGCGCCGGCGATAGACCGAGCCGCGTGACGTCGACTCGCCGGTCGCCGGCGCAGAGGACCATGACGGGCCCGTCCTGAGCCAGGAACAACAGTGACTTCACGATCTGCCCCACTTCGACTCCGAGGGCCGCCGCCGCCAAAGGGGCGGTGCGGGCGGAGTCGGTCAACGTACGCACTTCGATCTGAAGACCTCGTTCTTGGAGGCGCTGCGCCAAACGGGCGGCCGTCGGGTGCATGGCGCGGCAAGCTACAGAGTCCGACCTGACCGCCTCGGCAGGGCATCTGCGACGGTTTGGCTTCAATCAGTCCTCGCCAGCGGAGGCAGCACTACCGGAGCTCTGCTCGGGCGGCAACTCGGGATCCGCGGCGCGTGCTTCAACCAGGGGAATCCGCTCCAGCGCGCTGCTCAGCCGCTCGGCGGCTTCGATCACGTCCTCGCGGTCCGCCTTTTGCTCGATGGCCAGCCTGATGCTCGCGATCTCCCTGGCCAGGAACTCCATGTCGGCGAAAGCGCGGGCGCCGCGTTCGCGGTCGCGCTCCATCTCCGCCTTGTCCCGGTCCGCCTGCCGGTTCTGGGCCAGCAGGATCAGCGGCGCCGCGTACGCAGCTTGCGTGGAGAACACGAGGTTGAGCAGGATGAACGGATACGGGTCCCATTTGAATACGAGGCCCGCGCCGTTGAGGATGATCCACACCACCACGATGACCGTTTGCCATACCAGGTATGTGACGGTGCCGAAGAAGCGGGCGAACCTCTCGGCCGCCGGCCCGAATAGGTCAGGGTCGTAGGAGGGAGCGCCCGCCGTTCCGCGGGGCTTGCCGAGATCGTCGTGCCGGCTCATTTGCTCTGTCCGCTACTCACCCGCCAGTTAGTGGGCAGGACTCGATCTAGTACATCATCGATCGTGACCGCGCCGACCAGCCGTCTGGCGGAGTCGCAGACGGGTAACGCCACGACGTCGTAGGCCGCAAGGCGCTCGGCCACGTCGCGTTCGCCCAGATCAGGCGCGACGGGCTCCCAATCGTCGTCGAGGCAGCGACTCAACGGCTTGCCGGGCGCTTCACGAAGCAGCCGCTGAATCCCGATCGCCCCATGGAATCTCCCTGTCGGCGTCTCGAGCGGGGGCTGGCAGACGAAGACCTGCGCGGCGATCGGAACCGGCAGGTCCGGATTGCGGATCCGGGCGAGCGCCTCGGCGACCGTTGCTCGTCCGTCGAGTATCACCGGCTCGGGGGTCATCAAACCACCCGCGGTATGGGGGTCGTAGTTGAGCAGCCTGCGGACGGGCTCGGCTTCGTCGGGGTCCATTGCGCCGAGCAGCTCGGCCTGTCGGCTGGTCGAAAACTCGGCGAGAAGGTCAGCGGCGTCATCGGCCTCCATCTCATCGAGCACCCGCGCAATGCGCTCCTGGTCCAGTCCCTCCACCAGCCGGACCTGTTCGTCCTCGGGTAGCTCTTCGAGCAGGTCGGCGAGACGCTCATCCTCGAGCGCTTCCGCCAGAACGCGTCGCCGGCTCAGCGGCAGGTTGCGGATCGCGGCTGCCATTTCGGCCGGGTGCAGGCCGCCCAGCGTGGCCGCCTCCCGGTCGATCGGGCGCTCGTCGGCGAAGAGCGGCCCGGCTTCGCTCCAATCGAGGATCTCAGGTGAGCGTCGGCGGCCGGGCAGCCCGCGACCTCCGATCGCTACGGTAGCCACCTCCCATGCGAATGGCTCGGGCGCCGGGGCGATTCCCACGTCCACGACTCGCTGCTGGCGCAGCCGTTGCCCGAACAGCTCGCCCACCACCAGCCGCTCCCCCGGGCGGAGCTCGAACTGACGCAAGTTGATCGAGCCCCGTCGCAACCGCAGGCCCTCACTGGTGATCTCTCCAACCCTGGCTGCGCCCACAAAGACGCGCCGCCGGCTCACGCTCACCACGAAGCCGTGGGCCCGCGGCGGCCTGCCACCGAGGTCGATCACGACGTCGACCAGATGTCCAACATCCGAGCCGTCGGCGCCAACGAGCGCCAGCCCGGTCAACCGCGAGACGTATATGACATTGTCATTCATGAAGGCACGCGTAAGGTAGCGGCGTCCGAGGTCAGCGCTCCTAGGTGATGGCCAGGAACCGCTCAAGCACGGCGTTGGTCTGCCCGGGTACGGCGAGAGGGCTGAAGTGTCCGGACCCGATCGTTCGGCCGATCATGAGCGTCTCGCACAGTTTGACCGCGCGCAGGAGGTCTGCGTTCGGCGTGCCGGCGTCGAGATAGAGCAAGGGAACTTGGCAGCGTCTCAGGGCGCCGGCGTCGTCCCAATCGCGGACGGATTCCTCCCACACCGAACTCGTCACGTGCGACGGGGTCCGCGCGATCTGCTCCATGACCCAGGCGACCTGCTCGGGGCTGTCGTAGCAGCCGAAGAAGCCCAGGAAGTATTCGCGCAGAGCACGCTCGTGCTCTGGCCCGCGTAGCTGGTTGACGAGCTGCTGGACCCTGCCGGCTCGCTGCCCATCGGGCAAAAGGACCGCATCTATGAGAACCGCGGCTCTGACCACCGTCGGATGCCGCTCGGCAAAGCCAAGCGCGACGAGGCCGCCCAGACTGTGACCCACGACGACCGGACGCATGATTCCCAGTTGCCCGCACATCCAAGCCACGTCATCGGCGAAGCATTGGATCGTGTAGCGCTGTCTCGGAGCGTCGCTCTCGCCGTGACCACGGAGATCGAAGAGCAGGACGCGGTGGGTGGACGCGAAGTGCCTAACCTGGGGGGTCCAAAAGCCGCGGTGACACGCGACGCCGTGGACGAAGACGAGCGGCGCCTCCCCGCCACCTAAGTCGTCGTAGGCGAGCGACACACCGTCGCGTACGAGCTGCGCCATAACCGAAGTCTGCACGCTTGCGAGAACATCCGTCGATGGGTTCGACCCTCGCCTCGCCCGCCGTCCAGGACGTCCTTCGTGACCTACGAGCCATCGGCGCTGCCGAGGATGAAGCCGCCAACAAATGGGTACGCGAGAGTGAGCGAGAGCTCGGCGCGCGGCTCTACGGTTGACAGGCTCGAGCGTCAGTCGGCTAGCGCCGGAAGCCCATCGATGCTGCGTCCGTTGGCGCGCATGCGCTGAGCCTCGTATCCGTCGAGGCCCACCGTCCCCAGCTTCTTGGCGACCGATAACGCGTGGTGCTCGCGCATACCCTCAAAATTCATCAGCGGCACTCCGTAGCCGCAGGAATCACTGATTCGCTGCACGTCGACCTCAATAATTGCCCGCCGGGCCTCGGGCACGGAGAGGTCTTCGAAGGCGGCTTCAGCCAGCAGCCGCTCGAAGCGCTCATCGTCGGCCAGCACCACGTTCGCCGTGCCGTGCAGCCGTAGGATCCGCGGCGGCCCGTCGAAGGCGCAGAACATGACGACGATCCGTCCGTTCTCCCGAACGTGCGCGATCGTCTCCGCACCGCTCCCACCTACGTCGAGATACGCGACCTGCCGTGGTCCCAGTACGCGTAGCGATCCAATCGGCCCCTTGGGCGAGACGTTCACGTGACCGTCCGGCGAAAGCGGCGCGGTGGCGACGAAGAACATCGACTGCCGCCCGATCCACCCGCCCAGATAATCGTCGATCTCGTCGTAGACGCGGCCCACGGGAGCTGAACTGTAGAGATCGCTGCCGCCCGGCCAGAGGGAGCGGGTTCAGTGCTCGAGCGCAGGCTCGCCCTTATCGACGCGGGCGCCTGGGCCCCTGGAGCTTTCGCCAGCTCGGCCGAGCTCGCGGAGCTTGGGAAGCGCGGCGAGCGCGGCCGGCAGCGGCAACCAGAGGGTGAAGAACCGGTAGGCCAGCACGCCTAGCGTCGCCGCCGCGAACGGCACCGCTGCGCCGTACCACAGGGTCGGCACGAGGGCGACCGTCATCAGGCCGGCGCCGCCAAGCGGCGCCGTGCGCCGCGTGAAGATCATCCCCGTTCCCAGCGCGACGATCACCGAGAGGGCGCTCATCCGGAACCCGAAGGTGGTGGTCGTTGCCCAAAGCGCGAACATGTCCGCACCCCAGTAGAGCGCCATGCCCGCGACGGCCACTCCGTGCCGCCAGGGTTTGAGCAAAACGGCGGAGACCAGATGCGCGGTGTCGAAGAACGCCGCAAGCCGGCCCCGCCAGCCGCCGCAACCTCGCAAACCGTCGCGATAGCGGTTCGCCAGCCAGATCCCGATCGCGAATGCCGGCGGCGGAATCAGCGCCCAAGGCCATGTGAAGTCGGTGCGCGGAACGACCACACCGCTGACCAGTGCCGCGATCGAGGCCGGGCACACGATCAATGCCAGGACTCCGTGCTCGAAGGCGGCCAGCCCGCCGATCCGCACCTTCGCCTCACGCTCGTCCGCGCCGCCTGCACGCATCGCGAACTCATCGAGCGCCGTTCCCCCGTGGGCCAGAAAACCGCCGAAGCCCGCCGTAACCACCGCCAGCAGCGAGCGCCTTTCCAGCCTGGGACCCTTTTCCACCGCCATGATCCCCCAGTAGCCAAAGTAGTAGGCGACGAACGCCACCAGCACCGCCCCGAAGGCCGGTGCCAGCCACCACCAGTGCGCATGTTTCAATCTCAGCCCTACGGCATGGAAGCCGGCGACGTAGGCCATCCCGAGCCCTCCGGTGACGTACAGCAGGGCAACGACGACGATCAAGCCGGTGAGCTGCGTCCGGTTGCGGTGGACGTGGTGGGTCGAGAGAAGTCGCATTCGTACGCAGCGCGCGCCGCGGTGCTCGTGGTCTGTGCTACCCGCCGGGCTGTGCCGCTCACCGCCCAATGGGCGCGGCAATAAGATTCTTCGTGGCGTGGCGGTTGGCGACCTGCTGCGGGTGCCGATGCTGGCGATGGAGCTGATCCCTAAGATTCGAGCTCGCCTCGAGCAACTGGAAGCACAGCGCTCGCAGCAATCGACGCACGCTCGCGACCCGCTGGCGAGCGGTCACCGGGCGGCGCTGTGGCGCGCCCAGCAGCATGCCGCGCGCCTCGATCACACGCTCGAGGACCTGCGCCGGTATTGCCTCGAGTCGCTGCGCTCGCGGCGGTTTCTCGACGAGCGCGACGAGAACGACTACCTGCGTGGCTACCGCCAGGGATTTCAGGCCGTGTTGAACGACATTCGCGCCGCCGAGACGCGCCGAGGCTGAATCCCCGGGTCATTACCCTTGCTTTTAGATGCGTCGGATCCTCGTCCCGGGGTCGGTGAGCTTGGCGGCCGCCGCGCTGCTCGCGCTGCTGGTATTCGCGGTGGCGAGCCAAGGGGTCGACAACTCGCTCGATTCCCAGCTGGCGCGCGGCGTTCGCCCGCCGGCGCCTGACACCACCGCGCTGCTGCCGGGGCTGGGCTCGTCGCCGAGCCTGAGGCTCGTCGCGCTGCGCGGGAAGGTTGTGGTCATCAACCTGTTTGCCTCCTGGTGCCAGCCATGCCTGGCCGAAGCGCCGATCCTCGAGCGCACGCAGCGCCAGCTGGCGCCGCAAGGCGGGACGGTGCTCGGCGTGACCTACCGCGACACGACCGCCGACGCCGAGCAGTTCCTCCGGCACGAGCACATCAATTACCCGGTGGTCCGAGACGTCGACGGCAGCCTCGCGCGCGCGTACGGTGCCAACGGCATTCCCGAGACGTTCTTGATCGACCGCAGCGGCCGCGTTGCCTGGGTGCGGCGCTACCAGCTTGCGGGCGGCGCCCTGCAACAGGCACTGTCCCGCGTCCTCGGGCCGAGCGCGTGAGCCGCCGGTTGCGCAGCGACCGGATGATGCGCGTCATCGCCGCGGCAGTTGCGCTGGTCGTGGTGGGAGGCCTTGCGCCGTCAGTGGCGCCTGCGGCGCCGCAGCAGAGGGCCTCGCTGACAGACATCGAGAACAACGTCATGTGCGTCGTCTGCAACACGCCGCTGGCGGTGTCGCAGTCCCCCCAGGCGGACGCCGAACGACAGTTCATCCGGGACCTCATCACCAAGGGGGAGACCAAGGCTCAGATCGAACGGGCGCTGGTCGCTCAGTACGGGCCGTCGGTGCTGGCCCTCCCCCCGGCTCATGGTTTCAACCTGACCGTCTACGTCGTGCCCCCGGCGATCCTATTGGTGGGACTCGCGGCGCTGGCGCTCGTCCTACCGCGGTGGCGCAGGCGGACTCGCGCCGCGGCCAGCGCAGCCGAAAGCGGCACCTCCCCTCCGCCGCCGCTTGACGCCGCCGAGGCGCGGCGGCTCGACGAGGATCTCGCGCGCCACGGCCCGTAGCGGGCCACGCGCTCGCCACGGCCCGTAGCGGGCCACGCGCTCGCCACGGCCCGTAGCGGGCCACGCGCGCGCCACGGCCCGTAGCGGGCCACGCGCGCGCCACGGCCCGGAGACGCTACATCGATTCCGGCGCGCTGACGCCCAGCAGCTCGAGCGACAGGGCAATCACGCCCCCGGCGGCGGCCGACAGCGCGATCCGCCGCGATTCCACCCCGGGCGGCGAACCGATCACCCGGCAGTCCCGATAGAAGGCGGTGAAGTCCTGCGCCAGCTCGAGCGCGTAGCCGGCGACGCGGTGTGGTGCCCTGCGGGACCCCGCTTCAAGTACTTCGTCGGGGAGGTCGACCAGCTTCTGGATCAGCCTCCGCTCTGCGTCGTGAAGCTCGCCCGAGCCCCACGACGATCCGCCCGAGGCGCTCGCTACCTCCGAGACCCGCTCGTCCGGCACCCGGCGGAGCATCGACGCGATACGCGCGTGCGCGTACTGGATGTAGTAGACGGGGTTCTCGGCCGATTCCTGACGCGCGAGATCGAGATCGAGATCGAGCGTGCGGTCATGCGAGCGCTGAAGCATGAAGAAGCGTGTAGCGTCGACGCCGATCTCGTCCAGCAGCTCGTCAAGCGTCACGAACGTCGCCCGGCGCTTGGACATCGCCGCCCGCTCGCCGCCCTCCATGAGGTGGACGAACTGGATGATCGGCACCTCGATCGTTTCCGGATCGCCTCCCAGCGCCGCCATCGCCGCCCGCACTTCGCGCATCCAAGCGTGATGATCCGCGCCGACCGGAATCAGCTGCCGGTCGACGTCCCGCTCCCGCTTGTTCACGAGGTAGGCGAGGTCCCAGGCGAGATAGGTCGGCTCCCCGTTCGAACGCACCACGACGCGGTCCTTGTCATCGCCGAAGGCCGTCGTCCGCAGCCACACCGCGCCTTCGGAGCGGTATAGGTGGCCGGCGCGCTCCAGCTGCTCAAACGCCTCCTCCAGCGCGCTGGGCGAGCCGAGGTGCAGTGTGCGTTGGGAGAAGAACGTGTCGTAGCGCACTCCGTAGCGCGCCAGGGTGGCCTTGATCTGCTCTAGCAGCAGCTCCACCGCGCGTGCCGCGACCTCGTCGACTGGCGCCTCCTCGGCATCGGGGATCGCCCGCGCCAGCTCGCTCACATACTCGCCGTGGTAGCCGTCCTCGGGTATTTCGAGGCCCCGGGCCCGGGCAGCGACCGACTGACCGAGCCGCTGCACCTGCGAGCCGGCGTCATTGAAGTAGTACTCGCGCGCGACCGTGTGGCCCAGGTGCTCGAGGATCCGGGCCAGCGCGTCGCCGTACGCCGCGTGTCGACCGCTGGCCGCCACCAGCGGCCCCGTGGGGTTCGCGGAGACGAACTCGATCAGGATCCGCTCGGCGGGATCTGCCTGTCCAGCGCCGAACCCCGGGCCTGTGCCCAGCACGGAGGACAACGCCCGTCGGTGCCACGCGTCGGACAGGAAAAGGTTCAGGAATCCCGGTCCCGCGACCTCGGTGCGATCCAAGAGATCCCCCAGCTGACGTTCGAGCTCGTCGGCCAGCAGCGTGGCGATTCTCGGCGGAGGCTGTCCCAGCACCGGAGCGAGCAGCATCGCCGCGTTGGTGGCGTAGTCACCCTGTCCGGCTCGCCTCGGGCGCTCGAGCCTGGGCTGCGCCGAGGGTTCGCCGGCCGAGCCGCGAACCGCCGCGGCGGATACGCACACGGCCGCGCGGAGCTCCTGCAGGGGAGCGAATGTGCCCGAGGGAGCCGTGCTCACGTCGCCGAGGCGCTCGTCGCAGGCTGGAATACGGCTTCGAGGCGCGCTATCGCCTCAGGGGTGCCGAGCGCGACCAGCATGTCGCCGGCGCCGATCACCATCTCCGGCGAGGGCTGCGGCTCGAGCCGGCCGTCAGCACGGCGCAGGGCGACGATCGCCGAGCGCCCCCGGACGTCATCGATCGCCTGGCCGACTCCCGCGCACTCAGCCGGCACTTCGATCTCCTCCATCCGGTAATCGGCAACCTGGACTGCCCCGGCGACCTGGGGGTGAAGCGCCACGCGGGCCATCTCCGAGCCCGAGGTCTTGTAGGGGGAGATCACCCGGTCGGCGCCGGCGCGGAGCAGCTTCTTCTCCGAGTCCTCAGCTGAGGCGCGGGCGATGATCAGGATGTCGGAGCGCAGCTCGCGCGCGGTGAGGGTGATGAAGATGTTCTCGGCGTCGGAGTCGACGCAGGCGATGACCCCCGCCGCTCGCGCGATCCCCGCCTGCTGGAGGTGCTCGTCGTCCGCGGGCGGCCCCTCGAGATAGCGGACGCCGAGCACCTGTGCTGGCTCCCGGTTCTCAGGGTTGTCGTCGATCACGACGTGCTCCGCCCCAGCCTGGCGCATCTCACGTGCCACTTGGCGTCCCACACGGCCGAAGCCGCAGATGATGAAGTGGTCAGAGTAGGAGTCGATCATCTTCTGCGTGCGACGCTCCTCGAGCAGCCCGGAGAGCTGACCCGAGACGAAGAACTCGGCGACCGTCGCAAAGCCATAGAAGAGCGTACCGATGCCCAGCAGCTCGATCGCCACCTTGAGCGCCCGCCCGCCGGTATCGGCTGGATCGGGAATCGACCCCACGGTCGTGATCGTGTCCAGCGTCCAATCAAGCCCGTAGCCGAGCGACGTGCCCTCGATTCCGGCGTAGCCAACCGCGCCGGCGACGAGCAGTACGGCGAGCGCCACGAGCAGCAGCCCCAGCCGGCGAATGAACAGCGCGAGCTCGCGCCGGGATGAGACGCGCTGCTCGAACAGCCGGCGGCGCGTGATCGCATCGCTGCGCTCGGCCATCGTCAGTAGTGGTAGGGCTCCCCGGCGAGGATCTTGTGGGCTCGATAGAGCTGCTCCAGCAGCACGACGCGCGCCAGCTGGTGCGGGAGCGTGATCGCGCCGAGCGACAAACGGTGGTCCACGTCCTGGAGCTCGAGGCCGTAAGGGCCGCCGATGACGAAGCACAGATCGCGGCCGCTGCGCCGCCGTTCTTCCAGAAAGCGGCTTATCGCGATCGAGTCCATCATCTCTCCGTCGCGGTGCAAGAGCGAGGTGAATGCCCTCGCAGGCAGCCGTTGCTGGGCCTTGTCGTCCTCACGCACCTCCACCAGCTCCAGACGCACGTGTCGGGCGATCAGCTTCTGGTAGTGCCGGGTGTCGTCTATGAACGGCGGACGCAATCTCCCCACGGCGACGACGACGATCCGCACGCTGCGATACTAAACGCCATATGGACGACCTGAACGCCCCCGAGCGCCACATCAACATCCACTTCTCGCCCGAGGATATGGGCGGCAAGTACGCCAACTTCGCCAACGTCAGCCATTCCGAGTACGAGTTCACGATCACCTTCGCGCGCGTGGACCACGAGGTCGAGGAGGAGGAGATCCCCGGCGTCGTGGTCTCGCGAATAAATTTGTCGGCCAAGTTCATGCGCGAACTGATCGAGGCGATGCAGGACAACTACTCGAAGTGGCAGACCCGCGAGGGGATCAAGAACCTCCCGGAGTGGGGCGGGCGTGGCGCCCCGCCCGCCAACGACGACGAGACCGACTGATCAATAAATACGGGGGGCGCTTCGCGCCCCCTTTTGATTTGAGATTCTTCGCGCTGTCCGCTGCGCCGTCGAGGTGTTTGGCCTACGGCGGCAGTTTGCGGGTAGACCTTAGAGATGGCTGTTGAGAGCTCCGTCAGCGCTGGCGCGTGGATCGGTCGGAGCGTCCCGCGGTTCGAGGATGAGGCGTTGCTACGGGGCCGGGGCCGCTTTCTCGATGACCTTGATCCGGTCCCGGGCGCACAGCACGCCGCCGTCCTGCGCTCCGAGCACGCGCACGCTCGGATCACCCGGCTCGACGTCGAGCGGGCCCTGCGCCTCCCGGGGGTCACCGGCGTGCTGAGCGGAGCGGATGTGCATGCCTCCTCGCGCCCTTTTCCCGCCGCTTGCGAGTCCACTATCCCCTATTACGCCGCCGCCAATGAAGTGACCCGCTACGTCGGCGAGCCGCTGGCCGTCGTCGTCGCCCGTGATCGCTACGTGGCGGAGGACGCGGTAGAGCAGATCGAGGTTGAGTATGAGCCGCTTGCGCCCGTGCTCGACCCGCTCGAGGCCCTGCGCGACGAGCGAGCGCTGGTGTCGGAGCGCCGATTCTCCTACGGAGACCCAGACGGCGCGTTCGAGATCGCCGACGAGACGGTGGAGGCTCGCTTCTGCTTCCCCGCCTGGACCGGGTTGCCGATCGAGTGCTACGCCGTGGTGGCAGATTGGGAGCAGGGCGAGAAGCGGCTGACGGCATGGACCAATTTTCAAGGTCCGTTCACGCTGCACGGCGTGGCGGCGGCCGCGCTCGGACTGCACGGCTCGAGGCTGAGGCTGATCACGCCGCCGAACAGCGGCGGCAGCTTCGGGATCAAGTCGGGGGTGTTCGTGTACGTCGTGCTGATGGGACTCGCGTCGCGCAAGCTGGGGGTGCCAGTGCGCTGGACCGAGGACCGCCTCGAGCACCTGGCCTCCTCCCAGACCTCGACCCGGCGCATGACCGAGATCGCGGGCGCGTTCGCGGCTGACGGGGAGCTGCTCGGGCTCCGGATCGACGCGGTAGATGACGTCGGGGCGTACGTGCGGGCCCCCGAGCCCGCCACGATGTACCGGATGCACGGCGCGCTGACCGGCGCCTACCGCGTGCGCAACGTCGCGCTGCGAGCCCGCGTGGTACTTACCAACCACTGTCCATCGGCGCTCAACCGTGGCTTCGGCGGACCGCAGCACTATCTGCCGCTCGAGGGGTTGATGGCGCTGGGGGCGCACAGGTTGCGGATCGATCCGCTGGAGCTGGCGAGGCGCAACTTGATCCGCCAGTTTCCCTACCGCACCCCCTCCGGTGGCCTGTACAGCAGCGGCGACTTCGCAGCGTGCTTGGCCGATGCCGAGGAGCTCGCCGACTACGAGGTCCGGGTCAAAGAGCGCCAGCAGGCGCGCCGCGAGGGTCGGCTGGTCGGGATCGGTATGGCGTGCGTCGTCGAGCCGTCTATCTCCAACATGGGCTACGTCACGCTGGTCGAGGACGAGCAGACGCGGCAGCGCTCGCTGCCGAAATCGGGCAACGCTGAAGGCGCCACGCTGACGATCAGCCCCCAGGGTGGGATCAGCGTGCAACTTTCGACGACGCCGCAGGGCCAGGGGCACGCGACGGTCGTCGCGCAACTGGTTGCCGATCTGCTCGGCGTCGATCCGGCCGATATCAAGGTCGTGACCGAGACGGACACAAATCTCAGCGCCTGGACGGTCGCCTCCGGCAACTACTCCTCCCGCTTCTCGGGCGTCGGGGTCGGCGCCGTGCTGGGGGCGGCGCGGGCGGTGGCCGACAAGCTTCGCCTGATCGCCGCCGAGCAACTGGGCGGAGAGCCCGAAGAGATCGAGTTGCGAGGCGGCAATGCGCGGCTCCGCGGCGACGCCGAAGCCCGGGTCTCGCTGCGCCGGCTGGCCGGGATGGCTCACTGGAACCCGGAAGGCCTGCCCGAAGGCATGGAACCCGGGCTCGCGGCAACCGTGTTCTATGCCGCGCGCGAGCTAGAGCCCGCCGCCGATGACCGGATCACCGCCTCCGGCGAGAACGGCTTCCTCGTCGACATCGCGATCGTCGAAATCGACCGCGCAACCGGACGGCTGACGGTGCTCGACTACGTCTCCGTACACGACGCCGGCCGGCTGCTCAACCCACTGCTGGCCGAGGGTCAGGTGCTGGGCGGGTTCGCGCACGGGTTCGGAGCGGCGATGCAGGAACACAACGCCTATGGACCGGGCGGGGAGCTTCTCACCGCCACGCTCAAGGAGTACCTCTGCCCGGCGGCCGGCGACATCCCGGTTCCGCGGATGGCGCATCGCGAGACGCCCTCACCGCTGACGCCGTTGGGCGCCCGCGGGCTCGGTGAGGGCACCACGATGAGCGTCCCCGCCGCGATCCACAACGCCGTGATCGATGCGCTGGGCCGCGAGCAGCCGGTGGCCCTGCCATTGACCCCCTCGAGGCTCTGGGAGGAGCTTCAGTGAAACCGGCACCGTTCGCCTACACGCGGGCTGAGAACGTGGAGCATGCGCTGGAGCTGCTCGCCGAGCACGGCGAGGAGGCCCGCGTTCTGGCCGGCGGCCAGAGCCTGGTGCCGTTGATGAACATGCGCCAGGAGCGGCCACGGCTCGTGATCGATATCACGCGCGTCGAGGGGCTCGGGGACGTGCGCGTGGACGACGGCGTGCTTGCGGTCGGCGCGCTCGTCACCCAGTACGCGCTCGAGCAGCATGACGACCTCGATCCCGCACTGGCCGAGTGCCTGCCGTATACAGGCCATTACGTGACGCGCCAGCGGGGAACAGTCGGCGGATCGATCGCCCATGGCGAGCCGCGGGGCGAGCTGCCGCTGACGCTGCTGGCGCTCGACGGCAAGGCACGCGTCCGCTCCCGCGTCGGCGAGCGCGATGTTCGCGCCCAGGAGCTGTATGTCGGAGCGTACGAGACCTCGCTGGCGGCGGATGAGCTGATCCTCGAGACGCGCTGGCCGCAGGCGGGCCCGGGCGTAGGACACGCCTTCGTGGAGGTGGCGCAGCGCCGCGGTGACTTCACGCTCGCCAGCGCCGCCTGCCGGGTCCGTGTCGATGCCGGGCGTATCGTCTCCGCCCGGATCGGCGTCGGCGCGGTCGCCGATCGCCCGATGCTCGTACCCGAAGCCGCCGAGGTGCTCGAGGGCCAGCTCGCGGGCGACGACGGCGCGCGACAAGCGGGCGAGGCGACCAGCGCGGCGATCGCCGGCTACGACGACATCTACGCCAGCGCCGCCTACCGGCGCCGGCTCGCCGGCGTGCTCGTGGCCGACGCGGTAGGCCGGGCCTTGGAGCGCGCCGATGGCTGACGAACTCGTGCCGGTGCAAGTCACCGTCAACGGCGCGAGCCGCCGTGAGTGGGTCGAGCCGCGATTGCTGCTGTCCGACTTCGTGCGCCACAGCCTCGGCCTGACCGGGACGCACGTCGGCTGTGAGCACGGCGTCTGCGGCGCCTGCACGGTGCGAGTCGGTGGCCTGCCGGCCCGCTCCTGCCTGATGTTCGCCGTCCAGGCCGACGGCCAGGAGATCGAGACCGTCGAGGGCATCGCCGATCAGGACGAGCTCGCGCCGCTACAGCGCGCGCTGCATCAGGCGCACGCGCTCCAGTGCGGCTTCTGCACGCCGGGAATCCTGATCGCGGCGGGCGATCTGCTGGAGCGCCACCCCGGGGCGACACGCGCCCAGATCGTCGAGATGCTCTCCGGTCAGATCTGCCGCTGCACCGGTTACAAGCCGATCATCGACGCAATCGAGCGCGTCGCCGGGGAGGGACGGTGAACCTCGCGCTGACGCTGCAGGCCGCTGCCGAGCGCCACGGTGCCGGCGAGGCGCTGGTGGACGGCGAGCTCCGCCTTGATTACGCCACCCTGTGCGAGCGAGCGGCCCGGCTCGCCAGCGGCCTGGCCGACGTGGGACTCGAGCGCGGCGGGCGACTATGCGTGCTGCTCACCAATCGCCATCAGGCCGTCGAGCTGTACTGGGCCGCGCAGTGGCTCGGGGCGTGGTTCGTGCCGCTCAACTTCCGCCTGAGCCCCGAGGAGGTCGGCTACTGCGTGGGCGACGCCGGCGCCAGCGTAGTGGTCTTCGAGGAACTCTCGGCGAGGGCCGCGCGGGCGTCACGAAGCGAGGGCCGGGCACTGGTCGCGATCGGCGAGGCCCAGGACGCCGATGCCCGTTTCGAGGACCTGGCCGATGGAGACCGACATCCCGGCGCGCTCGATCTCGACGACCGGGAAATCTCGCTGATGCTCTACACCTCTGGTACCACGGGCAAGCCAAAAGGGGTCCCGCGCTCGCACCGCGCCGACCGCGCAGGCGCCCTCAGCCAGGTGATCCATCACGGCTACCGTCACCGCGACCGCTCGCTCGGCGTGATGCCGCTCTATCACACGATGGGCATGCACACGATGATCGCCATGGCGCTGATAGACGGGTGCTTTGTCGCAATGCCCAAATGGGACGCGAAGCACGCGCTCGAGCTGATCGCCAGCGAGCGGATCAGCTCGCTTTATTTGGCGCCGACGTTGTTCCACGACCTGACCTCGGCTGAGGTCGCCGGGGCGGAGCTCTCGTCGGTCGAATGCATCGGCTACGCGGGCTCGCCGATGTCCCCGGAGCTCGCGCAGCGCTGCGCCCAGGTGTTCGAGCCCCGGATCTTCTTCAACCACTATGGCTCGACCGAGTTCTACACCTGGGCGATCGACCGCGACCAGGCGGCCAAGCCTGGCTGCGCCGGCCGGCCGGCGATCAACAGCCGCCTGCGACTGGTGAGGACCGACGAGGACGCCGCGCCGGACGCCGAGGTCGAGCCGGGCGAGGAGGGCCAGGTGATCGCCGACCTCAGCTCGGACGAAGCGTTCGGCGGCTACTGGAACCGGCCCGACGCCGACGAGCGCGCGATCCGTGACGGCTGGTACTACCCCAAAGACATCGCGCGTCTCGACGAGGACGGTGATCTGTGGATCGTCGGCCGCGTCGACGACATGATCATCTCGGGCGGGGAAAACATCCACCCGGCCGAGGTGGAAGAAGCGCTGGCCGGGCACCCGTCCGTCAAGGAAGTTGCGGTCGTCGGCGTGGCTGACGAGCGCTGGGGCCAGCGCGTGGTGGCCGTGGTCGTCGGCTCCGAGACCGATGAGGCGGAGCTGGACCGACATTGCAAGGAGTCCTCGGGGCTCGCCCCGTTCAAGCGACCCCGCGAGTACCGATTCGTCGACGAACTGCCCAAGAACACCGCCGGCAAGCTCCTGCGCCGGAAGCTCAGGGACTCGTAGATGAATAAGGTCCGCGGGGCCCTAAGAGAGGAGATCAAGTCTTGACGGACCTAGACGCGCTCAGCATCGACCGCGACCCGGACCGCGGAGTCGCCACGATCACGCTCGACAACCCCGAGAAGCACAACCGGGTGCCGATGAGCGCCCGCGGGCAGCTCGCCGAGCTGTTCGACCATCTGTCCACGGACGATCAGGTGCGGGTGATCGTGCTGACGGGCGCTGGCGATCGTGCGTTCAGCGCCGGCGGAGACGTGATGGGCTTTCTGGAGACCGACCCCCAAACGCTCTCGCGCCTGGCGTGGAACGTCGCCGCTCCCGAGCGCTGCCCGAAGCCGGTGGTGGCGAAGCTGCGCGGATTCGTGCTCGGGGTGGGCCTCGAGCTGGCGCTCGCCAGCGACTTCCGGATCGCCGCGGACAACGTCGAGCTGGGGTTGCCCGAGATCCGCCTCGGCATGATCCCCGGCAGCGGCGGGACCCAGCGTCTGGCGCGGATGATCGGCCTGGGGCGGGCCAAGAACCTGATCATGCGCGGGCAGCGCCTGGGTGCCGAGCAGGCGCTGGCGGTGGGGCTGGTCAGCGAACTGCACCCCAGTGGGGAGCTCGACGGCGCGGTCGACTCGCTGATCGACGAGCTGACGGCGCTGTCGCCGCTGGCCCTGTCGATGGCCAAGCGCGTGCTGAACCACGCCTACGACGGGCCGCTGGGAGTCGGGCTCGAGCTCGAGGGACTGGCGTATGGGCTGCTGCGGACCACTCACGACTTCGACGAGGGCGTCCACGCGTTCGTCGAAAAGCGCAAACCCAAGTTCGAGGGCCGGTAGGGCCCGTCAGGGGCCGTAGCGCGCTACCGCGGCGCCGATGCGCTCTGCGGTCGACGGGTGCGTCGCCAGCAGCGTCCTGGTCCACCACGGGGGGTCGAGATCGGCGACGTTCTGGAGCGCGATCGTCCGCTCGAACGACACGAATGCCTCGGTGGCGCCCGTCAGCTCGAGCGAGAATGCGTCGGCGCGACGCTCGATCGCCCGCGAGAGCCGGTTGGCGATCACCCCGACGGGGGCCGAGACCGCCGCGGTCGCCAGCGCCAGGGCGGGCAGGGCGGCCGGAGCGTCGGCGTCTCGGGATAGCCCCGAGGCCATTCGCATGACCGCGTAGGCGCTTGGCGCCGCGACGATCGCGGCGAAGGCCACGCCGCGCACCACGTCGCGGTGGCGCACGTGGGCAAGCTCGTGCGCGACCACCACGCGTATCTCCTCTTGGCTATAGCGGTCAAGCAGGGTGTCGAACAGGACCACCCGCTTGGTGGGGCCGAGCCCGGTCACGTACGCGTTCGCGGCTGTCGTCCGGCGGCTGGCATCGACGGAGTAGACCTCCTTGACGGTGACACCGGCGGCCTGCGCGAGCGCGAGCACGTCGGCCCGCGTCCGGTCCTCCTCGAGCGGCGTGTAGTCGTTGAACAAAGGGTCGAGCAGCACGGGACCCAGGGCGGAGAACAGCGCGCCGACGAGGACCGATCCACCCGCCGCCAGGATCCACCACGCTCGCGGAAAGCGCCGGATGCCGGCCGTGACCGCCCCGCCGGCGCCAGCCGCCAGCACGGCCTCGATGGCGCTCGATTTGAGCAGGTCGGCCGCCCATCCCCGCCACGACTGGGTCACCAGCCCCACCGCGATCGCTCGCCGGCGGGAGATCGCGGCCAGCGGCAGCGGTAACGCCGAAAGCCCGACGGCCAAAGCACCACCGGTCAGGGCGCCCGCCAGCACGGGTCTCGAATGACGGTGGCGCAGGCGCGCTGGCGGCCGGCGAGCGAGCCAGCTCAGGGCGCAGAGCTCGACGCCCACGCGGGCCAGCGCCAGCGCCGTCTGAGGACGGGCATAGCGGGTGCCGCGGGCGATTTCCTGCGCGGAGAAATAGGATCGGAGTTCGACTCCTCGTGGCCGCTTGACGGCCGGCCGCGGGCTGAGCAGCCGCACGGCCGCTTCGGCGGCCGCCGCCGCCGCGAACATCGATGCCAGCACACCAGAGCGCCCAAGGGCCAGCGCCCCGATCCGATCACTTAGCCCTGCGCGAACGCTACCCACCCGAGAGACTGTAGATGTAGCGCATGCGCGTAGCGGTGGTCTCAGATATTCACGGTAACCGGCAGGCATTCGATGCCGTGCTGGACGCCATCGCCGCCTCGGCCTGTGAAGAGCTCTGGTGCCTGGGCGACCTCGTCGGCTACGGCGCCGAGCCCGACGCCTGCGTCGAGCTGGCGCGCCACCATGCGGCGGTTTCGCTGGCCGGCAACCACGACCTGGTCGTCACCGGCGCGCTGCCGCTCGAGCAGTTCTCCCGCGGCGCCGCCGTGGCCGCCGAATGGACGCGCCAGACGATCAGCGAGCAGACCCGTTCCTATCTGGAGGGGCTCGAGCCCACGATGCTGGATGAGCCAGTGGGTCTTTTCCACGCCAGCCCGCGAGACCCGGTCTGGGAGTACGTGCTCTCGCCGCTTCAGGCCGAGCTGTGCCTCGACGTTCAGCAGCACCGCGTCTGCCTGATCGGCCATTCCCATGTCGCGCTGGCGTTCTGGCGCCAGCCCGGCGAGCTGGCCACCGGCCAGACGCGCGAGGCCGATGACCGGCTCCAGCTCGCCTCCGGGGAGTGGCTCATCAATCCCGGCAGCGTCGGCCAGCCGCGCGACGGAGACCCCCGCGCCGCATGGCTGGAGCTCGATCTCGACGGCTGGGAGGCCACCTACCGGCGCACCGAGTACGACATCGCGGGAGCCGCGGCCGCGATCCGCGCGGCCAAGCTCCCGGCGTCACTTGCCGAGCGCCTGGAGTATGGCCAATAGCGGCAGGCCGCGAGTGCTTCTGTCGGGTGCCTAACCTCAAGCCAACGGCCCCAGCCTCTAAAGTCATGCCGCGGATGCGCCAGGGACTCCGCGCACTCATTGCCGGCGGGCTGGGGTTCGCCGTCTCACTGATTGCTGGCTGCGGAAGCGGCTCGGCAACCTCTTCGAGCGCGCAGGCAAGCAACCTCGCGGCCCAGGTGAAGCTGGTCTCAAACGAACTTGCTCAGGGCAACTGCAGCGCGGCCACCAACGAACTCGCCGCGCTCTCTCAGGACGTGCAGCAACTACCGAGTTCTGTGGGCTCGTCGCTGCGCGACGAGCTGACCCAGGCCGTGGCCAGCGTGCGGACACTCGCGGAACGCTGTCCCTCACCGCAGACGACCTCGACCACAACCTCCACGCCCACGACCACAACCCAGACCACGGCCACCACCTCCACCACCACGACCCCAACCACCACCACGGCCACCACCTCCACCACCACGACCCCGTCGACTTCGCCTGCAACGACCCCGGCCAAGCCGGGTACTACTCCCACAGGTCCGGCGAGTGGCGGCACAGGGCCGGGAGCGGGCAGTCCCGGCAAGGGGCCTGGCAACGGCGATGGAACGGGCAACGGCAACGCCAACGGCAACGGCAACGGCAACGGAACGGGCAACGGCGACGCCAACGGCAACGGCAACGGCAAACATGGCCACTAACGCAACCACAATCGCGGGCCGCTACCGGCTCGAAGGACGCCTCGGCGTGGGCGGCATGTCCACGGTCTACCTGGCGTTTGACCAGCGCCTCGAGCGCTTGGTGGCGATCAAGCTGCTGGCCGAGCACCTGGCAGATGACCCGACCTTCGTGTCGAGATTTCGCCGCGAGGCGTTGGCCGCCGCGCGGCTCGTGCACCCCAACATCGTCCAGGTGTTCGACTTCGGCTTCGATGCGAGCCAACACCAGCACTTCATCGTGATGGAGCACGTCTCCGGCAACTCGTGCGCGGAGCTGCTGCGCGATCGGGGGCGCCCGGGTGTGGCGGACGCAGTCGAGATCGTGGGCCAAGCCTGCCGAGGTCTGGACTACGCGCACCGCAACGGGGTTGTCCACCGGGACGTCAAGCCCGGCAACCTGCTCGTCTCCGATGCTCAGGTCGTAAAGCTCGCGGACTTCGGCATCGCCCGCGCCACCGATCAGTCAAGCATCACCCAGGTCGGCTCGGTGCTCGGCACCGCCGCCTATCTCGCTCCAGAGCAGGCCCGCGGCGAGGAGGCTGGTCCGCAAGCCGACATCTACTCGTTGGGGGTGGTGACCTACCAGCTGCTGTCCGGAAGGCTGCCGTACGAGGCGACGTCGCTGTCCGAGCTGGCACTCAAGCAGCAGCGCGAGATGCCTGCACCGCTCGAGCAGCTCAATCCGGAGGTGCCGCGGGAGCTGAGCGCCGCCGTCTCACTGGCGCTGTCGCTCGACAAGGCGCAGCGGCCGAGCGACGCGATAGCGTTCTCACAGGCCCTGCGCGACGGCCTGCAGGGCATCGCACCAGGAGGCGCCGATGCGCCCACGGCTCACCTCGGCACCCGCGCCTCGACCCGCGCGCTGCCGCGCACCGCGCCCCCCACCGCGTCGACTCGCCTGCGCGAGCCACCCCCGCGCGTCCCCAGGCGTGCCGCGCAGGCGCCCCGCGAGGCCGCTCCCGCACCCCAGCGGCGCCCAGAACCCGTGCAGCAGGTCGCTCCTCGCCACAGCGGTTTCGCCGGACGTGCCTTCCGCCGGCTGATCGGGCTACTGATCCTTCTCGCGGTGATCGTCGCCGCGGTGGTCGTGGCCGTGGTGATCGCCACCAGCACGAGCTCCACGGCCACCCAGATCCATAACGACGCCCAGCACGCCCTCAACGGGCTCCAGCAGCTGATCCATCAATACACGAAGTGAGGGCCCGTCGGCCCCGGCGAGCCGCCGCCTGGCGCAACACCGTCGCGCAAACCAGCCGCCGCCTCGCCGAGTCGATCGTTCTCGATCGCCACCCGCAGATCCCCCATCAGGCGCGCCACAAAGCTCAGATTGTGAAGCGTCAAGAGCCGCACCGCGGTGAGCTCTCCAGCCCGCAGCAGATAGTGAAGGTATGCCCGCGAGTAGCCGCCGGCGCACGCCGGGCACGGGCAGCCATCGAGCAGCGGCTCTGAGCTACTTCGCCAGCGTCCCTTGAAAAGGTCGACGCGCCAGCGGGCCTGCGAATCGGGAACCAGCGCCACCCCGTGGCGCCCCAGGCGCGTCGGCATGGCGCAGTCAAACGTGTCGATACCCATCCCCACGCCGGCGATCAAGTCGTCGATCTCGCCGATGCCCAGCAGATGACGCGGTCGGTCAGGCGCACGACGGTCGAGCTCGGCGGTCGTCCATGACACGACCTCGTGCATCTGGCCCTTGTCGCGCCCCAGCGATCCCCCGATGGCGATGCCCTGACAGTCGCTGGCCGCCAGGACGGCCGCCGATTCGAGGCGCAGATCCTGCTCGACTCCTCCCTGGACGATCCCATAGACGGCCTGATCGGCTGGCCCGTTCTCGGCATGCCAGCGCAGGCAGCGGTCGAGCCATCGGTGCGTGCGCTCGGTGGAGCGGGCGGTGTAGTCGCGTGTGACATGAAACGGCGTGCATTCGTCGAACGTCAGCGCGATATCGGATCCGAGCGCAGCCTGCGCGGCCATCGAGCTCTCGGGACCCAGGAACCGTTCGCGTCCGTCGACGTAGGAGCGAAAGCGGACGCCTTCCTCCTCAATCGCCACGATGCGTCCCTCCCTCTGCCGGTCGCGGCGCTCCGTCTCCCGGTCGCCGCCCTCACTTTCGCAGTCGGGGCCCTCACTTTCGCGGCCGCGGCCCTCACTTTCGCGGCGGCCGCCGCGGCCGCGGCCCTCCCTTTCGCGGTGGCCGCCGTGGCCGCGGCCCTTGATCTCGTCGGCCACCGCACCGTGCCCCATCGAGAAAACCTGAAAGCCGCCGGAGTCGGTGATGATCGGGCCGGACCAACGCATGAACTCGTGCAGCCCGCCCAACTCCCGGACCACTTCGGCGCCTGGCGCGAGCATCAGGTGGAAGGTGTTGCCCAGAACCAACTGATAGCCGAGCGCGGCGACCTCTCTGGCCTCGAGCCCTTTGACCGCCCCCCGTGTGGCCAGCGGCACGAACGCCGGCGTGGCCACCGACCCATGGGCCAGCTGGAGCGTCCCGGCGCGGGCACGCGAGTCACCGGAGCGGGCTCGGACGGTGAACATCAGATTTGCGAGGGATGGGCGGCCAACAACGGAGCCCAGATCGTGACATGGCGGACGTGGGCGCCGGCGTCACCCGAAACGGAGGATGATGTTTGTGCCAGCGCATGGACGATGGGGCAGGTTGGCTTCCTCTCAATGCGGTCATGGAGGCGCTTCGCCGCCACCCCAAGTCACCCGATGGCGTCATCCGACGAAACCAGCTCGATACAGCCGCAGCCGATTGAATTGCAGCGCCCAAGGCGCCGGATCGGCCAGGTGCTCTCCGGCTCCCGTGACCTGGTTCGGATCGCGTATCGCGACCCTGAGCATGTTTCAGAGCGGCTGGTGCTCTATGCGGCCGACCGGCTGGGCGATGCATCACGGGAGTGGGCTGACTCCACGCGGAGTGTCCGCCACGACGTCCCTACCGCCGTACTCGCCGAGGAGTTGCGCGTCCAGTCGGCACAGATCGCGCGGATAGACGGCGCAATCTCCGGAACCCCTTTCTTCCTGGCGCTGGTGCCCGGCTATCTGACCTACCTATGGCTGGAGATGCGCATGACGCTCCGCATCGCGGCGCTCTACGGGCGTGACCCGCGGCATTTGCGAACCAGCGGCGAGATGCTCGCGCTACGCCAGCTCCATCCAACTGTCGAGACTGCAGAGGCCGCACTGGTCAAGGTTCGGGACACGCCGATGCCCGGTCGACCGACCACGCGACGCTCGCTGCGCACGTGGGTGCACAGCGTCCACCTACTGCTGGTCCTCGGCGGCTTCATGTCACCTTCCGCTGCCAAGCCGACAAAGCGAGACTGGAAGGACCGGATCAAGGCCGCGGCCAGTCTCCTTCTCGGGGTCGGGATCTGGGTGATGACCTGGGTCCTGCCGGTCACCTTCATGGTCGTGATGGCCTGGGGCTGCGAGACGCACGCGCGACAGCTCGGTCGACGAGCGATCCTCTTCTACGACGGCGATGCAGCCACCGTAGACGCGGCGATCACCGGCGCGGACAAGCGCCACGACCGCGGGCACGAAAAGCGCAGGATCGTTCGCACGGTCACGCTGACCCTATCGGTGGCGGTGCCGATCGTCTTCATCGCCTACGCCGACCACCTCCGTAATACCGTCGGCATCAACTGGCTCGGCGCGCTGGGCGCGCTCGTCGCCGTGTCACTGGTGATCGGAACAGCGGTTATATCCAGCCGCCGCTGATCCCGGCAGCCGGCACTCCAGAAGCCAACGCTCTGCTCGCCATTGGTCGTGCGGCTGCCGCGGCTGCCCGGGCCGCCTCGCCTCGGTCTCGGCGTCGCGCTCTGATCATCAGCCGACCAATGATGTCGCTGATCGATGTTGGAAGCCAGATGATCAGGGGGCGACGATCAGAGGGGACGCCGCTAGCGGCAGCCGTGACCTCCGAGAAGAAACGAGAAAGGCGGGAGACGAGAAAGGCGGGAGACGAGAAAGGCGGGAGACCGGACTCGGCTCCCGCCCTCGTTACCGGCGAATCCGCCGCGTAGTCACACAGACCGGACCCTACTTCAGCTGGATCATGAGCTGGTCTCGGAACCCTCGATCGCCTGCGGCTGCCCGCCGACACTGATCGCGACCTTGCGCGGCTTGCGCGCCTCGGGCTTGGGGATCCGCACCTCGAGCACGCCGCGGTCGAAACTGGCCTCGATGCTCTCGGGGTCGACGCCCTCGGGAAGCGTCAGCGACCGGGAGAACGATCCCGATGCCCGCTCGACGCGGTAATAGCCCTCCTTGCGCTGCTCGTGCTCGCTCTTGCGCTCGCCAGAAACGGTGAGCACGTTGTCCTCGAGCTCGATGTTCACATCGCCCTCGGACAAGCCCGGGAGATCGGCACGAAGCACGAAGGCTTCGTCGGTCTCGACGAGGTCCATGGCCGGAATCCAGCGGCGCAGCGTGCCACCGCCGTCTCCGCCCGCAGGCGCATCGAACAGCGTGTTGAAGAGTCTGTTCATCTCGCTCTGAAGCGTGTTCAGCTCACGTACCGGTTCCCAACGGATAAGTGCCATTCGAACCTCACTTTGATCTGGGACCTGTTGCATGAGCGAGTATAAAATCTAAGTCCAAGGCTGTCAAGTCTAGGACGGCGTGAGAAACGCTCGAGCCTCGGCGATTTAGCGAACTATTTGGACGCTTAATTGCCGAGGCTCGCAATGCCGCCGGTCCGCGCCCGCGGTCCGCGCCCGCCGGTCCGCGCCCGCCGGTCCGCGCCCGCCGGTCCGCGCCCGCGGTCCGCGCCCGCCGGTCCAGCGCCCCCCGCGCCCGCCGGTCCAGCGCCCCCCGCGCCCGCCGGCCCAGCGCCCCCCGCCCCCCGCGCCCGCCCGGACCCTGCCTTCAGCCCTCGATCAGCGAGCGCCCCGTCATCGCCTCCGGCCGCTCAATACCGAGCATCGCGAGGACCGTCGGCGCCACGTCGGCGAGCACGCCGCCGTCGCGCAGCGAGACGCCCTCCACCGTGACCATGAGCGGCACCGGATTCAGCGAATGCGCCGTGTTGGGGCTGCCGTCGGGCTCAAGCATGTGGTCGGCGTTGCCGTGGTCGGCGGTGATGACGCACGCCCCGCCCGCCTCGTGGACGACACCCACCACCCGGGCCAGGCACTCGTCGACCGTCTCAACCGCCCGCACAGCGGCCTCGATCACGCCCGTGTGGCCAACCATGTCGGCGTTCGCGAAGTTGATGATCCCGAAGCCCGGAGAGTCGGCCTTCCAGACATCCACGAACGCCGCCGCCGCCTCGCGCGCGCTCATTTCGGGCTTGTGATCATAGGTCGGAACGTCCCGCGGCGAGGGCACGAGCTCGCGCCGCTCGCCGGGCTGCGGCTGCTCGTCGCCGCCGCCGAAGAAGTACGTCACGTGCGGGTACTTCTCGGTCTCGGCGACGTGCAGCTGGCGCCCGCCGGCATCGGCCACAACGGCGGCCAACGTGGTTTCGGGACGCTCGGGCGCAAAGGCCACCGGATATGGCCATCCCTCTTCGTACTCGGTCATCGTCGTGTATCGATCTACGGCCTGGGCCCCGTCGCGGTCGATCTCCTCGAAGCCCGGCTCGGCGAGCGCGCGGGTCAGTTCGCGCATCCGATCCGGACGGAAGTTGAACGCCACCACGGCGTCGTCCGGCCTGATGCGAGCCTCCTCCCCCACCAGCACTGGCTCGATGAACTCGTCCGTCTGGTCACGGTCGTAGGCGGCGCGCGCCGCCTCCTCGCCGGAAGCCGCCCGTTCAGATGCCCGGCCGTGAACGAGCAGATCGTAGGCCCGCTGGATCCGCTCCCAGCGACCATCGCGATCCATCGCGTAGTAGCGGCCGATCACCGACCCGATGCGCCCCTTTCCCGCGCTCTGCATCCATTCCTGGACCGTGGCCAGGTAGCCAGCGCCCGACTCCGGGAGCGTGTCACGGCCGTCGGTGAAGGCGTGCAGCACGAGGTCGGGCACCTCGAGCGAGGCGGCCATCGCGATGAGCGCCTTGATGTGCCTGAAGCCAGAATGAACGCCGCCGTCGGACACGAGGCCAATCAGATGTACCCGCTCGGAGGACGAGAACGCGTCCCGCAAGACCTGGTTTTCGGCCAGCGTCCCCCGCTCCGCCGCTCCATCGATCCGCGTCAGGTCCTGGACCACGACCGCGCCCGCCCCGAGATTGAGATGGCCCACCTCGGAGTTGCCCATCTGGCCCTCCGGCAGGCCCACCGCCCGGCCGCACGCCGTGAGCGAGGTGTGCGGATAGCGCGACCACAGCTCGTCGAACACGGGCGTATGCGCTAGTGAAATGGCGTTGCCGTCGCCGGCCGGCGCCAGCCCCCAGCCGTCGAGCACGATCAGCGCGACGGCCGGCGCCGGCAGCTCCGCTGGCCCAGACGGGGTGGCCATCACTCAGCGGACACGATCGCCATTACTGGGCGGACACGATCGCCATTACTGGGCGGACACGATCGCCATCGCTCAGCGGACACGATCGCCATTACTGGGCGGACACGGTCGCCATCACGCAGCGGACACGATCGCCATCACTGGGCGCCGGCCACGATTCCCGCAAACCAGTCCGGTTCGAGACTGGCGCCGCCGACGAGCGCGCCGTCGACATCAGGCAACTCCAGCAGCTCACTGGCGTTCTCCGCCTTGACGCTGCCGCCGTAGAGCACTCGAGTCCGCGCCGCCTGCTCGGGCGAGCGACCGGCGACGAGCGCCCGGATGAACCCGAGTGCCTCCTGCGCCTGTTCGGGTGTGGCCACCTGGCCGGTGCCGATCGCCCAGATCGGCTCGTAGGCAATGACCACCTCTCCGAGGCGGCTGGTGTCCGTGCGGGCCAGGTCCTCCTGGACCTGATGGCGGAGCTTGCGCTCGGTGTCCCCCCGCTCACGCTCCTCCTCCGTCTCGCCCACGCAGAGGATCGGAACCAGCCCTGCTTCCAGGGCCGCCGGGACCTTGAGCTGTAGCGCGCGGTCGGTCTCGCCGAACTGCTCGCGGCGCTCGGAGTGACCGAGCACTACTCCCTGGACGCCGGCCTCGCGCAGCATCGGCGCGGAGACCTCGCCGGTGAAGGCGCCTTCAGAAGCCTGATGCATGTTCTGGGCGTAGACGGCCACGCGTGAACCCCGTGTGGCGTCGACGACCGCCTTCAGCGCAAGGAACGCGGGGCACACCGCGATGTCGACCCGATCCGCCCTCGAGACGCTCGGCAAGAGCTCGGCGATGAAGGCCTCGGCCTCGGCGACCGTCTTGTGCATCTTCCAGTTGGCGGCGATCAGCCGGCGGCGTCCCGGCGCGCCGTGGGCGCCATGCGCTCCCTGGGCACGTGCGGCGCCGACCGCGCCCGACGCTCCCTGCGCGCCCTGATTGCCTTCTGAGGCGCTCACTTCAGTGCCTCCACCCCGGGCAGCTCGCGGCCTTCGATCAGCTCCAGCGCGGCGCCACCGCCCGTCGAGAGGTGGGTGATCTGATCGGCGAGTCCGAACCGCATGAGCGCAGCGACCGAGTCGCCGCCGCCGGCCACCGTCGTCCCCGGCGCCGTGGCGACGGCCTCGGCGATCGTGCGCGTCCCGCCGGCGAACGGGTCCAGCTCGAAAGCGCCCATCGGCCCGTTCCAGAACACGGTTCCGGCATCGGCGATCACCTCCGCATAGTCGAGCGCCGTCGCGCTACCGATGTCCAGGCCCATCCATCCTTCGGGGACCTCGACGCCGTCGAGCGACTGGGTGCGCGCCTCGGCCGCCAGGCGGTCGGCGATTATGAGATCGGTCGGCAGGCGAAGCTCGGCGTTGGCTTGCCGTGAGGCTTCAAGGATCCCTCTGGCCAGCGGCACATCTTCCTCGGCGCACAACGAGTCGCCGACTCCCTGCCCCTGGGCGGCGAAGAACGGGAAGCACATCGCGCCGCCGATCAGGATCGTGTCCGCCAGCGACAGGAAGCGCTCGATGACGCCCAGCTTGTCGGACACCTTGGCCCCGCCCAGCACCGCCACCAGCGGCCGCGTTGGGTCCTCGAGCAGCTTGGAGAGCACCGTAACCTCGCGCTCCATCAGCAGGCCCGCGGCATGATTTTCGATCAGTCGCGCCACCCCCTCCGTCGAGCAATGCGCGCGATGGGCGGCCCCGAAGGCATCGTTGACGTACGCCTCGCCCAGCTCGGCCAGCGCGGCAGAGAGCTCCGGATCGTTGCGCGTCTCCCCCGGCTCGTAGCGCACGTTCTCGAGCATCAGCATCTCGCCCGGAGCCAGATTCTCAGAGAACGCCCGCACCTCGTCCCCGACCACGGCCGGTGCCAGTGTCACATCGGCGCCGGTCAGCTCCGCCAGGCGATCGGCAGCGGGACGCATCGAAAGCTCGGGCTCGCGGTCGCGTGGGCGTCCGAGGTGCGATGCGAGCACCAGCCGCCCGCCGCGCTCCCGCAACTCTTCGAGCGTCGGCAGCGACGCCCGAATGCGCGTGTCGTCGGTCAGCGTGCGGCCTTCGAGCGGCACGTTGAAGTCCACCCGGACCAGAACCCGCCTGTCCTCGATGTCCCCCAGGTCGCGGAGCGTCTTCACGGCCGAGGCGCTCGTACCACTAGAGGATCCGCTGGACGAGATCGACGATCCGGTTGGAGTAGCCCCACTCGTTGTCGTACCAGGACACGACCTTGGCCATCGTGCCGTCCATCACCGCGGTCAGCTGACTGTCGACGATCGATGAGGCCGGATTCTTGATGATGTCCGAGGAGACGATCGGATCTTCGGTGTAGGCCAGCAGGCCCCGCAGCGACCCGTCGGCGGCCTCCTTGAACGCCTGGTTGAGCTCGTCGACGGTAGTCTCGCGCTCGGTCTCGACGGTCAGGTCGACGACGCTGCCGGTCGGCACGGGCGCTCGGATGGCGAAGCCGTGGAGCTTGCCGTTCAGCTCGGGGATCACCGCCCCGATCGCCTTAGCGGCCCCGGTGGAGGCGGGAATCAGGTTCACGGCCGCCGCCCTGGCCCGTCGCAGGTCACGGTGCGGCATGTCCTGCAGCCGCTGGTCCGCCGTGTAGGCGTGGATCGTGGTCATAAGACCGTGGCGAATGCCCACCGCGTCTTGCACCACCTTGGCAATCGGCGCCAGGCAGTTGGTGGTGCAGGAGGCGTTCGAGATCACGTGGTGGTGCTCGCGGTCGTATGCCTCGTCGAAGTTCACGCCCAGCGCGACAGTGACGTCCGGATCCGTGGCGGGCGCGGAGATAACGACCTTCTTGGCGCCGGCCTCGAGATGCTTGGCGGCGTTCTCGCGGTCGGTGAACAGGCCCGTCGACTCGATCACCACGTCGGCTTCCAACTCCTCCCACGGCAGTGCTGCGGGATCGCGCTCGGCGAGCACCCGGATCTCTTTGCCCTTTACTTTCAGCCCCGTGTCGGTCGCCTCGACAGCGCCCGGGAACGGTCCGTAGTTCGAGTCGTAGTGCAGCAGGTGGGCGATCGTCTTAGGATCGACGAGGTCGTTGACGGCCAGCCACTCGATGTCGGCATCGCGTTCGAAGGCGGCGCGAAAGACGTTGCGGCCGATCCGTCCGAAGCCGTTGATACCGACCCTTACCGCCATGCGTGGTACTCCCTTGCTCTAAAGGAACAGAAACGCCGACCAACGCCAGCGACCCCGCCTGCGCACCAAGGCTACCTAAAGCAGAACCCGCCGTGCCATCGCCGGGCAGCTCGGTCGCTCGGCGATAGGACTCAGCGCAGGCTGACGACCTCGAGGCGCAGGCCGTCTGGGTCACGCATGTAAGCGGCGTAGTAGCCCGGTCCATAGCTGGGGCGCGGCCCCGGGGCCCCGTCGTCCGAGCCGCCGTTGGCCAGCCCGGCGCGATGCGCGGCGTCGACTCCCGCCTTACCGATCGCGCGCAGCGCGAGGTGCCCGTAGCCCGGCGCCGGCGGACGGCTGCGGACGACGATCCACAGTGTCGGCGCATCGACGCCGTAGGCCACGGCGTACTCGGAAGCGAGCATCCGTCGGGCGCCGAGCGCGAATAGCACGGCGTCGTAGAACCGGGCGGAACGCGCCAGGTCTGAGACCTCGAAGCCGATGTGATCGATCATCGTTCGAGCGCCTAGACCGGCCGGTCGACGTCGCGGTGAACGCTCTCCACGATGTAGTCCTCCGAAGCCCCGTAACGACCGGCCAGATCCAGCGCGATCGCGATTGACCGGTGCCGGCCGCCCGTGCAGCCGATCGCCACCACCAGGTGGGCCTTGCCCTCCGACTGGTACTGGGGAAGCAGGTAGTCCAGCATCGGGAAAAGCCGTTCGTAGAACGCGTCTAGCGCGCCCTCGCGGTTGATGAAGTACTTGATCCGAGGGTCGGCGCCGGTCAGCGGCCGAAGGTCCTCCTCATAGTGCGGGTTAGGCAGGAATCGCACGTCGAACATCAGGTCGGCGTCGCGCACCGGTCCGTGCTTGAAGCCGAAGCTCTCGAACGTGACCGCCAGGCGCCCGTGGCGGCTTGTCAGCAGCTCTTCGGCCAGCTTGCGGCGGAGCATCGCCGCGGTAAGCCCAGTCGTGTCGATCACCACGTCGGCGCGGCGCCGCAGCGGTCGCAGCAGCTCCCGCTCCTGGTCGATACCCTCGGCCACGCTGCCGCTAGGAGCCAGCGGGTGGCGCCGGCGGGTTTCCTTGTAGCGCGTGAGCAGCGTCTCCTCGTCGGCTTCCAGGAACAGCAGACGATGCGCTATGCCGCCGGCGCGGAGATCGTCGAGCATCTTCTCTATGCCGCTGAAGTACGTGCCCCCGCGCACGTCCGAGACGACAGCCGCGCGGGCCACCTTCGAGCCCTCGTGCTTGAAGAGCTCGACGAGCGATCGGATCATCTCCGACGGCAAGTTGTCGACGCAGAAGTAGCCCTCGTCCTCGAACGCGGCCATCGCCGTCGATTTTCCGGCCCCGGAGAACCCGGTGATGATCACCAGATCGGTGAGCGCCGAAGCCGCGGCATCTGATCCTCGGGTGGCAATCTGCGTCCGCTGCATCATTCAAAGCTTGACGGGCTTCGCGGACGGGCGCCACACCGGGTTCGCGGATCGGCGTTGCCCATCGGCCCGGGCCCTCAGACGCCCGTGCGGTGGAGCTCTCGGTAGACCTCGCGCGCCAGCTTGCCCGGCACGCCCGGCACGGCCTCGAGCTCCTCTCGCGAGGCGCCAACGACCGCATCGGGCGAACCGAAATGGGCGAGCAGCGCGCGCTTGCGTGCAGGCCCCACGCCAGGAAGCTCGTCGAGGATCGAGGCGGTCATCGCCCTGTCTCGACGGCTGCGGTGGTGGGTAAGGGCAAAGCGGTGCGCCTCGTCTCGAACGCGCTGGAGCAGCTGCAGCTCCGGCGTGTCGTGAGCGAGCCGCAGCGGCGTCGCGCGCCCGGGAACGAACACCTCTTCGATCCGCTTGGCGAGCGCCACCACCAGCACACCGCGCTCGCGGAAGCCTTGGAGCGCACGCAGCCCGGCTGACAACTGCCCCTTTCCACCATCGATCACGACCAGGTTGGGCAGCGTGGCGAAGCTGGGGTCGTATTCCTTGTCGTGCGGCGAGATGTCGCGCTGGCGCTCCCAACGCGCCAGGCGCCGCCCAAGGACCTCCTCCATCGCCGCGAAGTCGTCGGGAACGCCCGTGTCGCCGCCGAAGACCCTAAACCGGCGGTAGTCGGACTTTTTGGGCGCGCCGCCCTCGAAGACCACCATCGAAGCCACCGTGTTGGTTCCCATCAGCGTCGAGATGTCGAAGCACTCGATCCGCAGCGGGATCGCGTCCAGGCCCAGGGCGCGCTGGAGCCCGTCGAGCGCCTCCACCCGCTGCTGGCGGCGGCGCTCGGAGCGGAGCTTCTCCTGATCGAGCGCGAGCCGGGCGTTGCGCTCCGCCAGCTCCAGGATCCTGCGCTTGTCGCCCCGCTCCGCGGCGCGGATCTCGACCGGGCCCTCGCGCCGGTCAGACAGCGCCTGCGCGAGGGCCGGCGCTGGGTTGGGCAGGGATCCGAATTCACGCTGCACGATCAACAGCGGCGGCACGGACATGGCGCTGGCGTAGTACTGGAGGATGAATGCCTCGGCGACCTCCGCGACGCCGCCGCCGACAGCGTTGTCCAGATAGAAGCTCTGGCGGTCTGATAGGACCCCGTCTCGAATCTGGAACACCTGCGCGTTTGCCTCGCCGTCCGCCACGGCCACCGCGACCGCGTCCAGCGTCTCGGTGCCCCTGCCGGCGACCCGCTGGCGCTCGAGCAGCGATCGCACGGCGCGGAGCCGGTTGCGCTCACGGGCGGCATCCTCGAACCGCTGCTCGGCGGCGGCGTCGCGCATCGCGCGTTCCAAACCCCGCTCGATATCCCGGTAGCGGCCGGACAGAAAGTCGATCACTCCGTCGATCCCGCGCCGGTAATCCTCGCGGCTGACGTAGCCGACACATGGCGCTTCACAGCGCTTGATGTAGTAGTCAAGGCACGGGGAGCCAGAGCGCCGGCCGGGCTCCGGGCCCTCACAGGAGCGGAACATGAAGACCTTCCCCAGCACCTCGAGCGTGGCGCGGACCCGCTTGGCGTTGCTGTACGGACCGAAGTAGGCGCGGTCGCGACGGTGCCGCTCACGGGTGAAATAGACCCGGGGAAAGTCCTCGTCCATGGAAATCGCGATGTAGGGGTAGCTCTTGTCATCACGGAGGCGGATGTTGAAGCGAGGCTTGTACTGCTTGATGAAGTTCTGCTCCGCGAGCAGCGCCTCGGCCTCGGTATGGACCACGAGCGCCTCGATGTGGTCGATCAGATCGACCAGGTCACTGCCGCCGCGGCGATTCTGGCCCACCCCCCCGCTGGAGAAGTGGGACGCCACGCGCTTGCGGATCGACTTCGCCTTGCCGACGTAGATCACCCTGCCGCGGGCGTCACGGAACAGGTACACCCCGGGCTCGTCGGGGAGCTCGCGGCGCCTTTCTGCGGGAGTGATCGACACTAATTCGAGATTAGTGGGCTCGGCACATGTGCCGAGCCCCCGGCCGGAACATGTTCCGGCCGGCCGGGCCGATCATGATCGGCCCGGGTCAGCATGCGCGGCCGGCGTCCAGCGGTGCCGTCGCCGCGTTAATAGCGGCGGGCCGACCACATGACCGCGAAGACCGCGTAAGCCGCGCCCAGAAGCAGCAGCAGGAAGACGATCTTGCCGTCGGTGCCCACCCACAGACGCGGTTCCGCGGTAAGCGTCAGAACCGCGAGGCCGATGGCCGCAAACAGAACCGCGCGGCGCCTGCTGCCGAGCGAGAACAGCTGCGCGCGGCGATCGCGGTAGACCGTGTATCCAAACCAACCGATCACGCCCAGGAACACCAGTGAGACCGCCTGGAGCGCAAAGCTGGCACCGGTCCCTCCGCCTGGGACCAGCACGATCAGAGCCGCGATCGCCAGCACGATCGCGAAGTTGCGCACCGCCGCTGGCATCGCCATCTAGCTTAGACCGGTGCTGGGGCCCATTCCGCCGGCGCCGGCGTAGGGGCGGGGAGGGCGTCGGCGATGGGATCGAGCGGCTCCGGCGCAAATCGATAGCCGACGCCGAAATGAGTGTGCACGTAGCGCCAGCGGGGCGAGATCCGCTCGAGCTTCTGGCGCAGCTTGCGCACGAACACGTCGACCGAGCGGTCGCCGCGGACCATCGTGTAACCCCACACCCGCTGGTAGATCTCCTCGCGCTCGAGCACCCTGCCGTCGGCCGCCGCCAGCTGGTACAGAAGCTCGAACTCCTTGCGCGACAGCGAGGCGGGCTCCTCGCCGGCGTAGGCGTCAAAGCGGTCCGGACGGATCGCCAGCTCGCCCATTTTGATCGACTCCTGCTGCAGTGGGAGCTCCCCGGCCCGCCGGCGGCGCAACACCGCCTCGATTCGAGCGACCAGCTCTTCGGGGTGACACGGCTTGGTCACCCAGTCATCGGCGCCGCCGCGCAGCCCCCGCACACGGTCCGCCAGCGTCGTCGGCGCCGCGCAGGCCAGCAGCGCCACTCCGGGCAGCGCAAGCGCGAGCCGCTCGAGGTAATCGATGCCGGTCAAGCCGGGGTTGACGATCACCGCATGGAGTCGCATCGCGGCCAGCTGATCGGCCCCCGCTTGGTAGGGCGTTACCTCCAATTCCCAGCGCAGCGCCTGAAACCGTCGCTCCAGCAGCGTCAGCAACCCGCTGTCATCGTCGATCACCGCCAGCCGCACGGCAAGGCCATCTCTAGACGGTGGCATCGCCCAGTCAGTTTAGAGAGGGCAAAGGACGGGGCCAGCCACTCACGCCACGCGGGCCGCAGCCATGCGCTCGTCGCGCGCTCGCAGGTACTCCGGCCAGCCGCCGCTGTAGCTGCGCAACGTCGCCTCCTCGAGCGCCACCGTTCTCGTTCCCACCGCGTCGAGCAGCGCGCGGTCGTGCGAGACCAGCAGCACCGAGCCCTCGAAGGCGCGCAAGGCGCGCTCGAGCGCTTCACGGCTCTCGAGGTCGAGGTGATTCGTCGGCTCATCCAACACGAGCACGTTCGCGCCGGAGCTGACTAGGATCGCCAGCGACAGCCGGCGCCGCTCGCCACCCGATAGCTTCTCGAGCGGCTTCTCGGCGTCCTCTCCGGAGAACAGGAAGCGCCCCAGCAGCGCGCGCGCCTTGTTCGGGGTCAGGCCGCTCGCGCGCTGCGTGGCCTCCAACGGCGTACGCGCGGTGCCCGTCGAGAGCTCGTCGCCGTGCTGGCTGAGGTACCCGAGCTTGACGTTATGTCCCCGGCGCAGCTTTCCTGCCGTCAGCTCCCGCCGTCCGCCCAGCGCCTCGATCAGCGTCGTCTTTCCGGCGCCGTTGGGGCCCACGAGCGAGAGGTGCTCGCCGCGCTCGAGCCACATCTCGGCGTCTTCCAGCAAGACCCGCTGTCCGGCCTCGAGTCGCCCGCCGATCAGCTCGAACACCACACGACCCGAGCGTTCGGGTGGCTTAAAGTTGAACTCGAGCACCGCCCCGTCCGCGGGACCGCTCGTAAGCCTGTCCATCTTGGCCAGCTTCTTGGCTCGGGAGCGCGCCTGACCGGCCCGGGTGCCGGCCCGGAACCGGCTTACGAACCGCTCGAGGCGCTCGATCTCCGCCTGCTGTTGCTCGATGGTGCGCCCCAGCGCGAGCTCGCGCTTCACCTTCTCCTTTCGCCAAGCGTGCCACGGGCCGGCGAAGAAGCGGCCCCGTCCGCCTTCCAGCTCGAGCACCGATGTACCCACGGCTTCCAAAAACCAGCGGTCGTGGGCCACGAGCACGATCGCCGCGTCCAGCGACCCGAGCCGCTGCTCGAGCCATTCGAGCGACTCGACGTCGAGATGGTTGGTGGGCTCGTCGAGCAGCAGCAGGTCGGGCTCGCCGGCTAGCGTCTTGGCCAGCGACGCCCGCGTCAGCTCGCCGCCGGAGAACGTCTCCAGCGAGCGATCGAGTTCGCCCTCGCCCCGGAATCCGAGGCCTCGCAGCATCTGTAGCGCCCGCTCGCGCCACGCGTAGCCGCCGGCGTGCTCCAGTCGCGCCTGGGCGTCGGCGTAGCGGCCAAGCGTGGCTTCGTCGTGGGCGCCGGCGGCCATCGCTTCCTCCAGCGACTGCAATTGGCGCTCGATCGCGATCAGCTCCCGAGCGCCCGAGAGCACGTAGTCGCGCAGCGACAGCCCGCGATCGCGCGGGGGACGTTGGTCGTGTAGCGCTAGCCTGACGCCCTTGCCCACGATGAGCTCGCCGGCATCTATCGAAGCCTCCCCGGCGAGCATCCGCAGCAGCGTGGTCTTACCGGCGCCGTTGCGGCCGGCCAGCGCCATGCGGTCGCCTCGCTCGAGCTTGAACGAGACCCCGCGCAGCAGGGGTTCTCCCGCGATGTCCTTGCCCACCTCTGAAGCGATCGCCACGGCCATGAGGAGCCATGGTAGGAAGCGACACTAGGATGGCCGGGATGCACGCATCGCCCTGGCCTGCGGTGCCGCCGGTTGCCCTCCCACCGGCGCGCACGGTGATCGCCCCCAACCGAGGCGAGCTCTTCCTGCGAGACACCGGTCCCACCCACCCAGGCGAGGGTCCGACCGTGATGCTGCTTCACGGGTGGATCGCCAGCGCCGACCTCAACTGGTGCGGTGCATACGAAGACCTGCGAGCCGCCGGCTACCGCGTGCTGGCGATCGACCACCGGGGCCATGGCCGCGGTCTGCGACCGCTCGAGCCCTTCCGGCTTGCGGATTGCGCGGCGGATGCAGCGGCCGCCCTGCGGACCCTCGAGCTCGGCGACGCGATCGTCGTCGGCTACTCGATGGGCGGCGCGATCGCCCAGCTGCTCGCGCGCGACCATGCCGACGTTCTGGCGGGAGTCGTATTGAGCGGCACCGCTCAGCACTGGCAAGACCCGCAGACGCGCCGCTACTGGCGGGCGATGGGCGCTCTGGGCTTGATGCTGTCCGTCGCCCCGCTTCGCACTTGGCGCTGGGGGCTCCGGCGCGTGGGGGTACCGGAGTCCGAGCAGACGGCGTGGCTACTCTCCGAGCTCACCCGGCATTCGCCCCGGGACATCGCCGAGGCCGGCCGCGAGCTGGGCCGTTTCGACTCCCGTCCTTGGCTCCGTCCGCTCGATGTGCCCTCCGCGGTCGTCATCACGACCGGGGATGAGGCGGTTCCGCCGCACAAGCAGCGCGAGCTCGCGGAGGCGCTCCAGGCTCAGCAGTTCGAGGCTGAAATCCGCCATCTCGAGCCCAGCTGGAAGCCGGCCGACTACAACCCCGCCCTGCTCCAGGCGATCGCCGCCGTACGCTCCACCGACCGCAGCGTGGCGGCCTAGTACCGCGAAATCGCGCAGTCAGTGAGGTACGCTTTGGCCCATGCAACGCGCCCGGCTCGTCGCCGTCTTCAGCACGATCGTCGTGATCCTGCTCGTGGCGGCGCCCGCCGCGCTCGCCAACGCCGGGCAGGGCTGGTACGGAGAGACCGACGATAAGTCGGTGACGAACGCCATGTTCCTGGTGATCATCTTCTTCCCGGCGATCATCACGATCTTCTCGCTGATCCAGTGGCGGTTGGACAAGCGCAAGCACGCCAGGGTGGACGCGAAGAAACGGCGCGCGGCGAACGCGGACTGGCGCGGCGGCTGGTAGCTGCGCCGCCGCCATGGCCTACCTCGTCACCGGAGCCACGGGGTTCATCGGACGTCACCTCGTGGAGCGCCTGCTGGCGAGGGAGGGAGACATCCACCTGCTCGTCCGCCGCGGCTCGACCGACCGCCTCGATCGGCTGACAGAGCGGCTGGGGCCCGACGGAGCCGCGCGCGTTCGTCCGGTGATCGGCGACCTGACGCTGCCTAACCTCGGCCTCGGGGATGAGGCCCTGGCCGCGCTCGAAGGCCGGATCGACCATTTCTTCCACCTGGCGGCGGTGTACGACATGACCGCCGGGGAGGAGGCCAACCGCCTCGCCAACGTCGAGGGCACGCGTCACGCCGTCGAGCTCGCCAACGCCTTGCGCGCCGGCTGCTTTCACCACGTCTCCTCGATCGCCGTCGCGGGGGCCTACAAGGGGTTCTTCCGCGAGGACATGTTCGACGAGGCCCAGAAGCTCGAGCACCCGTACCACCGCACGAAATTCGAGGCGGAGAAGCTCGCCCGCGAACGGACCAGCATCCCATGGCGCGTGTACCGGCCGGCGGTCGTGGTCGGTCACTCGCAGACGGGCGAGATGGACAAAATCGACGGCCCCTACTACTTCTTTACGGCGATCAAGAAGGCCCGTCACTACTTGCCCGAGTGGTTCCCGCTGGTCGCCCCCGAGTTCGGTTACACCAACATCGTCCCGGTCGATTACGTCGCCGCGGCGCTTGACCACATCGCCCACCAGCCCGGGCTCGACGGCCAGGCGTTTCAGCTCTGCAATCCCGAGCGGCAGCGCTCCGGCGACGTCATCAACGCGTTCGCCGCCGCGGCCCACGCGCCGCGCCTGTCGATGCGGATCGACGCCGGCCTGTTGCGCGCGCTGCCGAAGGGGACGGTCGGGACGCTGATGGCGCTTCCGGCCGCCCGTGGGGTGCGCAGGGCACTGCTCGCGGATCTCGGCATCCCCGAGGAGGTGCTGCGCTACATCGGACTGAGGGCCGAGTTCGACACGCGTGACGCCCAGCGTGCCCTGGAGGGCTCCGGTATCGCGGTCCCGCCGCTCGAGGGCTATGCGCCCCGGCTGTGGGACTACTGGGAGCGCAATCTGGACCCGGACCTGTTCAAGGACCGGAGCTTCGGGGGGGCCGTCAACGGCAAGACGGTGCTGATCACCGGCGCCTCGAGCGGGATCGGCCGGGCCACCGCCCTCAAGGTGGCCAAGGCCGGGGGGATCCCGTTGCTCGTCGCCCGCTCGGTGGACAAGCTCGAGCAGACACGGCAGGAGATCGAGGATCTCGGCGGCAACGCGTACGTATACGCCGCCGACATCTCTGACGCCGAGTCCGTCGACGCCCTCTGCCAGCGCGTGCTGGCCGACCATCCGGCGATCGACGTGCTGGTGAACAACGCGGGCCGGTCGATCCGCCGCTCGGTCGCCCTTTCCTACGACCGCTTCCACGACTTTGAACGCACGATCCGCCTGAACTACCTGGGGACGATCAAGCTGATCATGGGGCTTTTGCCGCACATGCGCCAGCGCCGGGCGGGTCACGTCGTCAACGTCTCCTCGATCGGCGTGCAGACCAATCCTCCGCGGTTCTCGGCCTACGTCGCCTCCAAGGCCGCGCTCGACGCCTGGACCAGGGTGGCGGGCTCGGAGACGATCGGCGACGACGTCCACTTCACGACGATCCACATGCCGCTGGTCCGCACGCCGATGATCGCGCCGACCAAGATCTACGACAGCTTCCCAACCATTTCCTCAGACGAAGCGGCCGACTTGATCTGCGAGGCGATCCGCGCCAAGCCGAAGCACATCGGGACGCGGCTCGGCACGTTCGGCGAGGTCGCCTACACGCTGGCCCCGAAGGCCGTCGACCAGATCCTGTCCACCGCATACAAGGTGTTCCCGGACTCGGCCGCGGCGCGGGGCGAGAAGGACCCCGGCGAGCAAGCCTCGAGCGAGCAGGTGGCGCTCGCCCACCTGATGCGCGGCGTCCACTGGTAGCGCCGCCTCGCTCGCGGGTAGGGTGAGCCCATGGCAAGCATCTCAGACCCCCAAGTACGCCAACTGCTCGACGAGCCGAACTTCGCCGTGGTCTCGACGTACAACCAGGACGGCTCGATCCTCTCGACGATCGTCTGGGTGGACACACAGGACGGCAACGTGGCACTCAACAGCGCGATCGGCCGGCGATGGCCGTCGAACCTTAAGCGCGACAGCCGCGTCACCGTGCTGGTGTACGAGTCGGGCAACCCCTACAACTACGTAGAGATCCGCGGCACCGCCGAGGCCACCACCGATGGCGCGGACGAGCACATCAACCGGCTGTCGAAGAAGTTCATCGACCAGGACGAGTATCCGTTCCGCCAGCCCGGCGAGCAGCGGATCAAGTTCCTGATAACGCCCCAGCACGTTCGGCACCAGAAGCAGTCCTAGCCTCGCTACGGGGACCAGTCTCGCTACGGGGACTAGATCCTGAACACCGGCAGGAGGCGCTGTTCGTGATCGGCCTCGATCCGGGCGATGACCTCGATGTGCTGCTCGAGGCCCGAGCCCCGCAGCTTCGTCGCCAGGAGCTCGTCGACCTGGAAGATGCCGGCGCTGTTGGACATCTCGATCTCCACGCGGACGGCACGGTCGCGGCCGGGCGTGATTTTTACCTCCTCGATCGCGTAGGCCGACAGCGAGTGGATGTTCTGATGGCCCGTCTCGAACGGCACCCGCGAGCGGCCCCGGGCCATGTCGAGCGCATCGGCGATGCGCACGATCCCGGCCTCCACCGTGAACGGGGCGCCCTTGCGCCGATGGCCGATGATGGCATGCAGCGCTTCTGAGACGATCACGGTTCGCTCCGGCTCGTCGTAGACATCGGCCAGCAGCGCCGGCAACCTGTCGGCGGTCAAGAACAGGCTGAAGCGCTCGTGATCGTCACGGTGGACCGACATGCCGACGCAATGCAGCAGGCAGGCGGCCGCGATCACGACCTCCGCGTCGCGCTCGCTCAAGGCGAAATCGTCCACCACTCCCGGTGTCACGCCGCGCCTGAACAGCAGCCGCGCCAATCGCAGCGCGATGTTGAGCACGATCTGGATGTGGACCCACGAGTGATCGGACATCCCCAATCGGCGGGTCGCGTTGACCGCCGAGACGTGCCACAGGGCCTTCAGCTGCTCGTCGGCGTTGACCGCTTCGAGGAGGCGCTCCAGCCTGCGGTTTCCACGCGTCGGTGCTCGGATGCGCATCTCCCCGATCGCCTCCCGCGCCGAGCGCGGCGGCTCGGGCGCGCGCTGTAGACCCGGCGACTCCGGCCGCTCGCTCACGGGGCCATCTCCAGCAGAGCCCCTTCCCGGATGCCGCCACGGCCGATCCTAAGCGCGGCGCCGAATAGCTCAGCGGCGGCCTGGAGGATCAACAGGCCGGCGGGCAGAAGGCGGACGCGCTGACGGTCCAGCGCGTAGCGCCGAGCGACCTCCGCCGCGCGGGCGCTCATCAGCAGCTCGAACAGGCGCGCGAACGCCGCCTCGTCGAGCCGCTCGCCGGCCACCCGGCACAGCGACGTGGCGCTTCCCCCCACCGCGACGGCCGACACCGTGTGCGGCACCTCTACGCCGGCAAACTCCAGCTCGACACAGTCCCGCGCTCGCGCCACCTCGCCGGCCGACGGCGGATCGGAGCCCAGAAAGGCGTCCGCGAGATCGCCCGAGCCCAACGCCAGCGACCGGCTCCAGCCGACGGCATCGGGTGCCCGGCCGACGATCAGCTCCGAGGAACCGCCGCCCACGTCGACCACGCCCAACGGTCCGCTCACCCGCCAGGGAAGCGTGCGGGCGGCCCCTACGAACGCCAGCCGCGCCTCTTCCTGCTCGGTGAGGATCCTGACCTCCAGCCCGCAGGCGGCCCGCACGGCCGTCGTCAGCTCACCGCCATTGCGAGCCCGGCGAATCGCGGCCGTGGCGAGAGCGCACACGCCCACGGCGCCGAGCGCCCGGGCGGCATCGAGCTGTTCGACCACGATGCTCGTCACCTCCTCGAGCTTCTCCTTGGAGATCGTCCCGCCGGGGCCAAGACCACGCGACAGGCGCGTGAAGGCCCGCTGCTGATGAATCTCCGAGAGCTCCCCGGGCCGGCAGTCCGCGACCAGTAACCGCGTTGTGTTCGAGCCGATGTCGATGCAGGCACGGCGCACGGCTAAGACAGACGCTAGCGGCTCGCGCGGGCCGCGCCTACCTCGCCGCGGCCACCTTGCGAGGGCATCCGTGTTCCCTTGCGCGCGACGGCGAGCACCGCCGGCCGCAGCGCCGGCCAGCTTAGCGCCGCAACAACCAGCCCTCCGCCGCCGGCGACCGCCAGCGCAGCCCGCGCGGAGAACAGGTCCGTGAGCGCACCACCCAGCACGATCCCCACACCGAGCGCCGCCTGGTTAACAGACTCCGTCAGGCTCATCATCATCGCCATCCAGCCGGCTTCGACCAGCTCTTGGAGGGCAGTACGGACGGCCGCGGCCTCCACTCCGTTGCCGATCCCGGCCACGACGGCGCCGGCGATCGCCACGCCCAGAGACGGTGCGGCGGCCATCACAAGAAACCCGATTCCGAGCAGCGCGGCGCTCACGACAATCAGCGTCCGCATCGGACTGCGTCGCCAGCGGGCAAAGCCCACGCTGCCGGCCACGGCGCCCGCGCCCCAGCTCGAGAGCAGCGCCCCGTAGCCTCCTGCTCCGGCGTGCAGCGTTCGCTGGGCAAACACGACCTCCACCGGGATCGAGATCGTGAAGAACACAAGCGCCGCCGTCTGCACGGAGAGCAGATTGCGGATCGGGACCGAACGCGCGGCGTGCGACATCGAGGCCCGCAGGCGACCGGCGACCGGCGACCGCTCGGCGGGCGCTGCCGGCAGGGCCGCCGTCACCAGCACCAGCGCGATCACGGTGAGCAGCCCGCAGGTGATCAACAGGGCCGCTACGGTGCCGCCGAGGGCGACCACCGCCCCGGCGACCGCGGGACCGGCCGTGAAGCTGACGGTCAGGGCTGCATTGGCCACCGCGTTTCCTTCACGCAGCAGACCGGCAGGCTCCAGTACGGCGGCGGTCGCAGCGCGGGTCAGCGCCCGTCCGCTGACGGCCAGTACCCCATCGACGAACGCAAGCGCCAGCACCGGCGCCAACGCGAAGCGGTCGACGAGCCAGGCGAGCATGGCGAACGCCGCGCCCTCCAGCAGATAGAGCGAAAACAGAACGGCCCTCGGAGAGCGCTGATCGAGCCGGGCGACGAGCGCCGGCCCGACGAGCGCCGGGACGAACTGAGAGCAGAGGAAAAACGCCGTGGTCCCGGCGGCGCTGCCGGTGCGGCGATAGACGAGGACCGCGAGCGCGAGCGCTCCGAAGGACCAGGCGAACTCGTTCAGCGCGTACGCCACCAGCAGACGCCGGAAGGCGGGCAGATCGAAGACCCGCTTCACCCCCGTAGTGCATCATCTTTTTGATGTCTGCTGCAATCGCGGTTCAGAACCTGCACAAGACCTATGGGGATTTCGAGGCCGTCAGGGGAATCGATTTCGAAGTCCGCCCCGGCGAGGTATTCGGGCTGCTCGGGCCCAACGGCGCCGGCAAGACAACAACCGTCGAGATCCTCGAGGGATACAGGCAGCGGACGAGCGGCAGCGTCAGCGTCCTGGGCTTCGACCCAGGAGAGCGCGCACGTGCCCTGCGGGCCAAGGTGGGCATCGTCCTTCAGAGCACCGGTCTCTACAGCCACATCAGGGTACGTGAGGCACTCGGGCACTTCGCATCGATGTATCCGCATCCACGCGATGTCGATGAGGTGATCGCGCTCACCGGCCTGCAGGGGAAGGAGCGCTCGGTAACCCGCACGCTCTCGGGCGGCCAGCTACGCCGTCTCGATCTGGCGCTGGCGCTGGTGGGCGACCCCGAGGTGATCTTTCTCGACGAGCCGACCACCGGCTTCGACCCGGCTGCACGGCGCGCGGCCTGGGAGACGATCCGCTCGCTGAGCCAGCTGGGGAAAACGGTGCTCCTGACGACCCACTACCTCGACGAGGCCCAGGCGCTTGCCGACCGCGTGGCGATCATCAAGGACGGTCGGATCCTGATTGAGGGTGCGCCGCGCGAGCTCGGCGCCAGCGCCGGCCGGACGCCCTACCGAGTCGCCTACCGCGACGATGACGGCGCGGTCGTTGAGCGCCAGACCGACGATCCCACCGCACTGCTCCACGAGCTCACCGGCGAGGCCCTCGCTCGCGGCGGGCGCCTCGAGGGGCTGACGGTTACACGGCCCACGCTCGAGGACGTCTACCTGGAGCTGACCGCCGACGACGCCGGCGACGACGAGGCCGGCGAGACGAGCGGAGGACCGCGGCGGCGGCGACCGCGGCGGCGGCGACCGCGGCGGCGAGCAGGCCGGGCGGCGGGCGGAGCGGCGTACCCCCGTCTCGCGCGGGGGATCACGCTGATGCCGGGCGTGCTGACGCTCGCCTGGCGCCAGTACCGGCTGGAGCGACGACTGTTCTGGCGCAACCCGAGCGCCGCTTTTTTCAACTTCCTGCTGCCGTTGCTCTTCCTGGCGTTCTTCGGCGCGATCTTCCACGGCAAGCAGCACGAGCTGAACGTGATCGTCCCTGGCATCGCGGGCATGAGCGTCATGTCGACGACCTTCACCGCGCTGGCCTACAACATGACCTTCCTGCGCGAGCGCGGCGTGCTGAAGCGGATCCACGGCACGCCGATGCCGGGGATTTCCTACCTGCTCGGGATCGCCGGCAATGCGATCACCAATACGGCGCTGCAGATCGTGATCATCACGCTCGCCGGCCGTGCCTTCTTCGGCATCGGCTGGCCGCGCAACGTGCTCGAGCTCGTCGTGTTCGTCGCCGCGGGAGTGCTGTGCTTCGCCTCGCTGGGCGTCGCCTTCTCCCACGCGATTCCCAACTTCGAATCGACACCGGCCTATGTCAACGCCGTCTTTCTGCCGGTGATCTTCGTCTCCGGCGTGTTCTTCGACGAGGCGCACGCACCCGGGTTCATGAAGGGCATCGCCGAAGCTCTTCCCCTCTATCACCTGATCGCGGGCCTATCGGCGGCGATGGTCAAGGGCACGTCGCTGGCCGCGAACGTCAGCGCGCTCGGCGTGATCGCGGCATGGGCGCTGCTCGGAATCCTGCTCGCCGTGCGCGGTTTCAGTTGGGAGCAGCGGCGCAGCTGAGGGCATATGATTGCGCGGCGGCCGGCATTCCGATAGGAGGAAAGCAGATGAAGCGACTCGTAGTCGCCGTTGCCGCAGCGCTTGTGCTTGGACTCACGCCGGCCGCGCTGGCCGCCGGAACTCTGTCTGGCAAGTACAAGACCAAGATCTCCGGCTATCCATCGTCGGCGCAGCTGAACGGAAGCTGGGTGATTGGCTTCACGACCGGCAAGTACAAGGTGTCCTACAACGGAAAGACGTTGGGTCGCGGTGCCGACTCGATCACCGGGAACACGATCACCTTTGCAAAGGGTGGTGCTGGCTGCAAAGGCACCGGCAAGTACAAATTCAAGCTGAGCGGAAAGAAGTTGAAGTTCAGCCGGATCAGCGATTCATGCTTCGGCCGCAAGGCCGTGCTGTCTCACACGTTCACCAAGGTCTGACCCTGGCCGAGCGCCGTTAGGGCGCCGCGGGCACGATCGCGAGCGGGCTCTTATCCGGAAGCTCCGCGGTGTCGAACCGCGGAGCTTCCAGCCGCTCCACGTTCGCCATCTGAGAGATGAACTCCTCGGCGGTCTGAAGGAACCCGATCCGCGGCGTGCGGTAATGCATCGGCACGATCCAGCGGGCGCCGAGCCGCTCGGCGACGCTAACCGCCTGCTGCCCGTCGATCGTCGGGCCACCGCCGACGGGAATGAACAGGAGATCGACGTTCCCGATGGCTTCCCCCTGCTCCTCGCGTAGCTCGCGCTGACCGAAATCGCCGAAATGGCAGACCCGGGTCCCGTCGAGCTCGAGGACAAAGATCGTGTTCGGGCCGCGCTCGATCCCGGCGGCGGTGTCGTGCTCGGACGCCACAGCCAGGATGTCGCCGACCGGGGATTGCAATCTCCCGGCGGTGGAGCGGATCACGGCCGGTGATCCAGCGATGGCCTCGATCGCGTTGTGGTCCCGGTGCTCGTGCGTGACGAGCACCAGCTCGGCCTCGACGTCCTCGATCGGCGGGTACTCGAACTGCATGCCACGCGAGGCGAGGCCTGACATGTCTCCAAAGGGGTCGATGAACACGGTGACCTCATCCGTGGCCAGCCGGAATGCCGACTGCCCATACCACTCAACTTGCATGCTGTTCCTCCCGTCTCGGGGCGTGCGTGTGCACCGATGTCCGTGACGGCAGGACCGCGCCGGCGGTTGTCGATGCTTCGACGTGGTGGTAGCGCCCGCCTCGCATCAGCGACGCCGCCGCCGCCAGCAGACAGGCGACGATGGCGAAGATGAACGTCTCGTGCAGGCCGTTGCGGAACGGCCCGGAGATCAGGTGGGGAAAGAATGATCGGCCTGTGAGCAGCGCGCGCTGCGGCGCCGGCAGCGCGGCAAGCGCGTGGGCTCCGACGAGGTGCTGGATCGGGCTGTACCCGAGGAAGGCCGCGAACAGGATCGAGACCGGTGGCTGATGGGCGGCCTGGTACGCGGAGGCGGCCGTCACGCCGTGTGCCTCAAGCCCAGAGGTCATCGCGGGCGCCAGCGTGCTCGAGAGCCCAATGACCATCAGGGTGAAGAAGACCCCGATTGAGACGACCTGGGCCGAGTTCTGGAACGTCTGGTTCATGCCCCCGCCCGCCCCTCTGTCGCCGCGCGGCAGGCTGTTCATGACCGCGGCACGGTTTGGCGAGGCGAACAATCCCATGGCTATCCCCGTCAGCGCCAGCACCAGCGCGAACACGGCGTAGGAGAAGTCGATCGGCAGCAGCGCCAGCAGCCCGAAGCTGACCGCCGTGAGGATCATCCCGCCGCTGGCGAACGGCCGGGCCCCAAAGCGGTCCGACAGATAGCCAGAAGCTGGTCCGGCGATCAGCATCCCCACCGTGAGCGGCAGCATGTAGATGCCCGCCCACAGCGGCGTTCGATCGAAGTCGAAGCCGTGCTGGGGCAGCCAGATGCCCTGAAGCCAGATGATCAGCATGAACATCAGGCCACCGCGGGCGACGGCCGACAGGAAGGTCGACAACGTGCCGAACGTAAACGCGCGGATCCTGAACAGCGGCAAGCGGAACATCGGGTCCCGGACCCGGCGCTCGATCATCAAAAACGCGGTCAGCGACACGACGCCGGCCGCACACAGGATCAGCACGCGCGGGCTCCCCCAGCCCGTGGCGTGGGTCCCGTACGGGCGGATGCCGTACGTGACGGCGACCATCAAGCACACCAGTCCGATCGCAAACGTGACGTTTCCCCACCAGTCGATCGGCCTGCGCCTGGGCTCTCCGAGCTCCTCGAGCTTCAGGTACGCCCACACCGTGCCGAACAACCCCACCGGAACCGAGATCAGGAACACGAGCCGCCAGCTGACGGGCGCCAGCAGGCCGCCCAGCACGAGGCCCACGAACATGCCGCTGACCCCGACGATGTTGTTGATCCCGAGCGCCATGCCGCGCTGGTTCTCTGGGAACGCGTCGGTGATGATCGCGGCGGCGTTGGCCAACAGGCAGGCGCCGCCGATACCTTGCACGATCCTCAACACGATCAGGTAATCCGCTCCCGGGCGGCCGGTCATCCAATCGACGGTGAGCGCCAGCGACGCAGCGGTGTAGATGATGAACCCCAGGTTGTAGATCCGGACCCGCCCGAACATGTCCCCCAGGCGGCCGAGGCTGACGATCAGGACGCTGCCGACGATCATGTAGCCGAGGATCATCCACAGCAGGTAGAAGCTGTTCGCAGGCACCAGCGGGTCGAGGTGAATGCCACGGAAGATGTCCGGCATCGCAATGATCGTGATCGAGACGTCCAGCGTCGCCAGAAGCACCGCCAGCGTCGTGTTGGAAAGGGCGATCCACTTGTAGCCCTCGCCGCGACCAGCTGATGCTCCATTCACGCTCATGCGTAAATTATACAGGCAACCTGCGCAGGTTGCCTGTATAATTCATTCATGACAGTGACCACCGAGCCAGCGCTGATCGCCAGCGAGCTACGCGTTGTCCTGGGCCAGCTCATCCGCCGGCTGCGCGCCGAACACCGCATTCCGCTGCCCCAGGCGACGGTCCTCGGGCGGCTTGACCGCTGCGGTTCAGCCAGCACCTCGGAGCTCGCGGTCGCCGAGCGGATGCGTCCCCAGTCGATGGCGCAAACCGTCGCCGAGCTGGAGGCCGACGGCCTCGTCGCCCGTCGCCCCGACCCCGAGGATCGTCGCCGCGCGCTGGTCGAGCTGACGGACGCGGGCCGCGCGGCGCTGGAAGCGGATAGACGCGCGCGCGTCGGCTGGCTGGCCACGGCCATCGAGGAGGACCTCGCTCCCGAGGAGCAGCGGACCATGTGGGAGGCGGTCGGCCTGCTGCGCCGTATGGCCGAGCGCTGAGAAGGCTAACCGCCGGCTGCCGTGGACTGGCCGGGCGGCAGCGCATGTAGCGCTTCCAGCTCGAAGCGCAGCTGGCGCACCAGCGGATGGGCCGGCAACACGTGCTCGACCATCTCGAGTCCGGCGTCATATCGGGCGAGCTTCTCTGGAGCATCCTCGGGCAGCGGCTCGCCGGCGTGGTGGGCGTTGGCGATCCGCGTCCGCAGCTCACGCACTTTGGAGACCTTGTCGGCCGCGAAGATCATCGCGGCATCGTGACCCGCCGTCTGCACCTGGCGCCGCAGGGCCGCCTTGCGCTCGTCCTCCGGCTCGATCGCCGGGTCCTCGGTTACGGCCGCCACCAGCCCCTCTACGTGGGCGCCGAAACGATGGCGAATTTCCGGCAGAGAAGCGCTCGTGTCCTCGATCACATCGTGCAGGACGCCGGCGGCCACAACCTCGTCCGGCGCACCGCAGTTGTGGAGCAGCACTCCTACCTCGAGGGGATGCAGAACGAACGGCGCCTCATCGGATGCGCGCTGCTGCCCCCGGTGCCAGTCGCGCGCGAAGCGCACGGCTTCAGCGGTCACCGGCAGCTGGCTTGAGAACGATGGAAAGCTCGCCTCGGCTGTCTCTGAGTCGATCGCCGCTTCACTCATGAACTGACCCCGCGCCGGCGGGTTGACAGGCCCGCAACTGTCTCCTAAACCGGCCACATGCGGGTTATTTCTAACCTACCACAGCAGCTGGGGGCGCTCCAGCCCGCCCGGCGGACGCGGGGTGCCACGGCGGGACCGGAGCGCCCCCTTCCGGGCGCGCGGCCGGTGCGGAGTGTCGCGGAGCCGCTTGAGTCATCCTGTGCGCATGTCACTTCGCGCGCAGTCCTGGCACCGACGCAATACCTTCCCCCATCGCGCCTACCCCGCTGAGCGGCTCGTCGCCGAGCGTAGGGGCACGGTCTCGGTGTGCCTGCCGGCGCGCGACGAGGAGCGGACGATCGGCCCGATCCTCAAGGAGCTCGCGCCGCTACGCGAGCTCGGCATCCTCGACCAAGTTCTCGTGGTCGAGGACTCGCGTGATCGTACGGCGGCGATCGCCGCTGAACTGGGCGCTGAGGTCCATGCCCAGAGCGAGCTGATGCCGGAGCTCGGGCCGGTGCTGGGCAAGGGCGACGCGATGTGGCGCTCGTTGCCGCTGCTGCGCGGCGACTACGTCTGTTTTCTCGACGCCGATTCCGAGCGATTTGGCGCCCATTACGTCTGTGGGCTGCTGGGCCCGCTCTTCTGCGAGCCGGGAATCGCGTTCGTCAAGGGCTTCTACAGGCGCCCGTTTCGCATCGGCACGATGACGCTGCCGGACGAAGGCGGCCGGGTGACGGAGCTCATGGCCAGACCGCTGCTCAGCGCGTTCTATCCGGACCTCGCGGCCTTCGAGCAGCCACTGGCCGGCGAGGTGGCGGCTCCCCGCAAGCTGCTCGAGCGGCTGCCGTTCGTAACGGGCTACGGCGTCGACATCGCCCTGCTGCTGGACGCCCACGCGCTCGTTGGCCTGGACGCTCTGGCCCAGGTCGATCTCGACGTCCGTCAGAACGCGCACCAGCCGCTGCGCGAGCTCAGCGTAATGGCATCCAACGTGCTGCAGGCGGTGACGGCGAGGCTCGAGCGCCAAGGGCGGATCAGCGGCCCGCTCCAGGCGCCGACCGAGCGGCCACCGCTATCGCCGGCGCGGGCCGCGGCGTGATCCGCGCAGCAGCGGTGAGCCATCCGCGCCGCTGAGTCGTGCTCTCAGCGCCGCCGACGGATGAGCGCGTTGACCGAGAAGGTGCCGTCGTAGCTTCCCTCCCCCTCGTTGCGCCCCGTCACCGCGGCCCCCGGGAGGCACGGCGCCACGCGCTCGACATCGAGTAGCGCCTCCCACACCTGATCGATCGGCGCTGCTACTTCAAAGGACGGCTCGAGCTTCATCGCGGATGGCCTCCAGATCATCGGTTGTGTCGACGTCGCGACCGCAGCACAGCCCGGCGCACTCGATCGTCGCCGCATTGCGCAGCAGCTCGCGCGCGCCGCGATCGCCGCGCAGCTCGTTGACGGCCCGCAGCTGCTCGGGGCCGAGCGCGACTGGGTGCCCGGGACGGCCGTCATAGGTCGCCCGCGTACCGGGCTCGACATGCAGGAACGTGGCGATTACCTCCGGTGTCACCAGCGGCTGATCGCCGAGCGTCACGATCACCCGCTCTGCGCCAGACAGGGCCGCGACCCCGCACCGCAGCGATGCCGACATCCCGTCCCGCCACTGCTCGCAGATCACGGGCTCCGCCGTGCATGAAGTCAACGCCGGCCAGCACCGCGGCGGCCTGCGCCCCCAGCACCACCACCACCCGCGCCAACTCGCTCACCGCGCACTGCGCTCTGATCGCGTGCTCCAGGACGGGGCGGCCCTGTAAGTCGGCGAGCAGCTTGGAGTTCTCGCCGAAGCGTGTCCCCTCCCCGGCGGCCAGAATCAGACCCGCGTTCAAGCGGCGACCTCGTGGACTCCGCTGGCGCCCTCGACGCAGCCGTCTGACACCGCGCCGGCAATTTCTCCGGTCTCCTTGACGGCCATCTTGGCACCGTGGGGTCGCGGGGCCGAGCGCCTCACGCCGACCACGGTGGCCAGCGCGACGTCGTCGCCGCGCACGGTCGGCTGACTGAGCTGGGAAAGGATTTCCCTCATAACCCCTCCAGGATGACAGCAAGCTCCTCAACCGAGGCCAGCGAGTTTCCGGCGAGCAGCCGATCGGTGTGGGGGACAGCGGCCGCCGCCCGCGGCCAAGACCAAAGGGGCGGCGGTCTCCCAGGAGGTGACGACATGACCGAGACCGGCGGTCGGCAGTTTGCACGGAAACCGGTCTGGCGCTTAAACTCCTGGCATGCCCACGGTTACGGTCACGCGGGCCGATGTGACTCGCGATGAGGCTATCCAGGCAGTTGGCCAGCAGCTCGGCAACGACTACACGGTCAGGCCCGGGCACCGCGACGACGTGTTCTCCGTCAACAAGGGCGCGTTGAGCGGAGCGAGGGTGCACATCAAGCAGGACGACGGCGCGACGCAGTTCCACGTCCACGGGACCGGCTTCATCATCGGACGCGTCGTCAACGAGCTCAGCATCGCCCGCCGTGTCGCTTCCGCCATCACAAGCGCAGGCCTCGGCTGAGAGCGTCGACCGACCGGCAGGCAAGTAAGCCGACATAGCGGTCAACCGACAGGCACCTGGGGGATAAGCAGGGTGGCAGCTGACAGAAAGACGCTGGTGCTGGCCGCGATGATCTTCTCGGTCGCGATGCTGTTCATCGACCAGACGATCGTCGTCCTGGCGATCCCCAGCCTGCAGCACGAGCTGCACCTCTCGGCGACCGGCGCGCAGTGGATCGTCAACGGCTACCTGCTGGCGATCTCGGCTTTCTTCGCGCTTGGGGGACGAGTCGCGGACGTGTTCGGGCACCGCCGGACGGTGATCATCGGGACGATCCTGTTCGCGCTGTTCTCGGCGCTGTGCGGCGCCACGCCTACCGGCTCGATCAGCCAGACGTGGATCATCGCCTTCCGGGTCCTCCAGGGCGCGAGCGGGGCATTCCTGTTTCCGGCGGCGCTGGCGATCGTCGTGGCCACCTATGAGGTGGACGAACGGGGCAGGTACCTGGCCGTGTTCTTCTCGATCTCGGGCGCACTGACAGCGATCGGCCCGCTCGCCGGCGGATATCTCACGCAGTGGACCTGGCGCTCGATCTTCTGGATCAACGTGCCTGTGGCGATCGTGGCGGTGGTGTTGACGCTGCTCGCCAACCCTGCGGAGCAGCGCCAGCGTGCCCGGATCGACGTCCGCGGTGCGGTGCTCGTGTGCGCTGGTATGGCGATCGGCGTGCTCGGCCTACAGCAGGCCAGCGCCTGGGGATGGGGCAGTCCAGCGACTTGGGTCTGCCTGATCGTGGGGCTGGCGTTGCTTGTCGGCTTCGTGCGCTGGGAGCTGGTCGTCTCCGAGCCGCTGGTCCCGATCCGCATGTTCGCCATCCGGGGGTTTGCGATCGACAATGCGGTGCTGTTTTTGCTCTCGATTTGCTTCGTCCCCTTCTTCTTCTTCGCCAGCCTGTACGCCCAGGTGGCCCTTGGTGAGAGCTCGTCAAACGCCGGGCTGTTTCTGCTCGTGTTCTTCGGCGGGTTTGCGATCGCTTCGCAATGGGGCGGGCGAATCCTTGACGCGCGTGGGGCACGACCGACCGTCGTGGTCGGCTGCGCGGTGGCGGCGGTTGGCTTCTACCTGTGGGCCGACAAGCTCGGCGGGCTGTCCTTCGGCAGCCAATGGGTCTACGTGGCGATCGCCGGCGCCGGCATGGGGTTAGTGCTCGGGCCGGTCAGCACTGACGCGCTGAACCGCTCCGCCAGCACCGCATACGGGGCGGTTACCGGGGTCACCCAGACCGTGCGCAACTTCGGGGGCAGCCTCGGGCTGGCGGTACTGGGGTCGCTGCTCGTCACCGAGACCGTCTCCAAGGTGGAAAAGACGCTCGGGAGGTTGGGGGTCCCGAAGGCGACCGCCGATCGAATCGCCCACCAGGTTTCCGGGGCCAGCGCCGGTAACCAACGCGGTGGCGCCCCGACCTCCGGAGGTCCGCACGGCATCGTGCATGCGGTGCAGGTCGACTTCGCCTCCGCGACCAGGATCGTGGTGCTCGGGATGGCCGCCGCGATGGCAATCGCATTCGTGGTCTCGTTCTTCGGCATGCCCGGCGGCCGAGCGAGCGAGGCAGTGGCCGCGGAGGCCGAGCCGCAGGCCGAGACCGGCCAGTCGGTCGCGCCGACCACCTAGGGGCGAGGTCAAACGGCTCGAGTCCCCCGAGCCGACCATTCCCCAGCCCACGCCGGGGCCAGCCCCCTCGCCTCCAGCGCCTGACCCCACGCCGCCCACTCCAGGACCACAGCCGCTCTGAGACTGCGATTCAACGGGTGTGGTATCGGGCGCTCTAGACATCCGCTGCTGCGCCGGGTATATAGTTGATCCGTCAACATCAACCGAAAGGAAGGCCGATGAAGATTGGACGTTTGCTGCTTCGCCTGGGACTGGGGGGGCTGTTTGTTGGACACGGAACGCAGAAGCTGTTTGGATGGTTCGGCGGCCATGGGCTCGAGGGTACGAGCCAGTTCTTCGAGATGCTGGGGCTCCGTCCCGGGCGGCACCACGCCACGGCTGCTGGAGCGGCCGAAGCCGGCGGAGGCGCGTTGATGGTGCTCGGCCTGTTCACGCCGCTGGCTGCGTCGCTCCTGACCGGCACGATGCTCACCGCGATCAACCGCGTGCACCTGAAGAACGGCCCGTGGATCACCAATCAGGGCTATGAGTACAACCTGATCGTGATTCTCGCGGCGTTGACGCTCGCCGAAGTCGGTCCGGGGCGTCCGTCACTCGACGCCGCGATGGGAGACAAGCTTCACGGTTCCGGGTGGGCGATCTTTGCACTGGCGGGCGGCGCCGCAGGCGCGGCCGGCGCGCACCTGTACGCCTCGAGCCAGCCCGAACCCGAGCCAGCGGGCGTCGCGGAGCCCCAAGGACCCGAGGCCGGCGCGGTTACGCAGCCGCAGACCACGGCCTGAGCCTCGGCCGTTCCTGCCGGTCAAGGTCGGTGTGCGAGCACCTGGTAGACCGAGGCCCAACGCGTCTCGAATCCCTGCCGGGCAGCGCGTAGGTAGAGCCGCCAGATGCGCGCTCGCTCCACACCGGCCATCCGCACCGCCTCGTCGTAGCGCTCATCGAAGCGGGAGATCCAGTGCCGCAGGGTCTCTGCATAGTCGTCGGCGAGCCCTTCCACGTGCGTGGTCATGAGGCCGGCGCGCTCCAACGCGAGCTCGATCCGCGACAGCGGGAGCGGCACCCCGTCGGGGAACACGAATCGCTCGGAGAATGGACCCTCGTCAGGGGTCTCCAAGTCCTTGAGCTTGGCGATGCCGTGGTTCAGCAACCGTCCTCCAGGACAGAGCAGGCCGGCCAGGCGGGCGGCGTAGACGTCGATTCGCTCCTCGCCGACGTGCTCCACCATCCCGATGCTGGCAATGGCGTCGAACGCCTCGTTGGTGAGCTCGCGGTAGTCGGCGACGCGGAACTCGACCCGGTCGGCGAGTCCCGCCTCGCTCGCCCGCTCACGCGCCAGCTCGGCCTGGGGCCCGGACAGGGTGATCCCCAGTACCCGGACGCCATGGTTGCGGGCCGCGTGCAAGGCGAAGCTACCCCAACCGCAGCCGACGTCGAGCACCCGTTCACCCGGTTGTAAGCCGAGCTTGGAGCATACGAGCTCGAGCTTTGCCTCCTGTGCCTGCTCGAGCGTGCGCGCACCGCCGGAGAAGTAGGCGCAGCTATAGGTCAATGACCGATCGAGGAACAACGCGAAGAACTCGTTGCCAACGTCGTAGTGGTGGCGTACGGCCCTTCGGTCGCGGCTCAGGGTGTGCCGTTCACCTCTCAGCCGGAGCTCTGCCGTCGGAACCGGCGGCGGCACTACGAGCCCGCATGCCCTCACCACGGCGAAGCCCAGCGCCAGCTGCTGAGACAGCCGCAGCCTTGGTGGTCGCCATTCGTCGACGATCCGCAGCGCGGCATCGAGATCGTCGACTTCGATCATTCCTGCCACGTAGGCCCGGCCCAAGCCCAGCTCCCCCGGCGCTCGCAGCGCGTGGGCCAGCGCGCGCGGGGTTATGAGCTCGAAGGTCGGCGCGCCCGGTTCGGTGGCCTCGACTCCGCTCCCGTCCCACAAGCGGAGCGTGAACGGACGCCGGGGGAAGGCCGACTCCAGCTCGCGACGGAGCGGACCAGTACGCGACAGCAACGCTTTAGGAAGTGGAGACGATCGCCTTGCGATCTAGACGCCGGGGATCGACCCGCACGACGTCCCGCGCCAGCCCCAGCAGCTCGAGGATCCTGATCACGCCGGCCGCCGGATCGATCTGCCAGCGGCGAAGGCCATGCCGGTAAGAGGTGGGAAAGGCATGGTGGTTGTTATGCCACGCCTCACCCCACGTGGGGATCGCCAGCCACGCCAGGTTGCGCGATTCATCGCCCGTGTCGTAGTCCTGGCGCCCGAAGAAGTGGCACAGCGAATTGATGCTGAAGGTCGCGTGGTGGACGAAGAATATTCGCGCCGCCCCGCCCCACAGGAGTGCTTCGAGCCCTGCCCTGACCGACCCCCCGAGCGCCACTCCCAACCCAAACGCCGCGGCCAGGCCGAGGATGACCCATAGGACGAACGTGCGATCTATGAAACGAATCAGGGGATCCGCCAGCAGGTCCTTCGCATAGCGCCGCTCGTCGGCGACCTCCATGTCGCTGAAGACCCAGCCGACGTGGGCGTATGCCAGCCCGCGCAGGGCTCCCCGCCAGCCCTTCTCGCGGTCGACGTGCGGGCTGTGGGGGTCGCCGTGATCATCGGAGAACTGGTGGTGCTTTCGGTGCGTCGCGACCCAGTCGATCACCGGACCCTCGGCGGCCGCCGACCCGAGAATCGCGAATCCCGCCCGTACCACGGGGCCGGCAGTGAAGCTGCGGTGCGTGAACAGCCGATGGAAGCCAACCGTCACCCCAGTCCCGACCGCTACGTACATGAACGCCAGGATCAGCAGGTCCTGCCACCGCAGCAGGTTTCCGGTCCAGCCGAACACCATTCCGATCACCACGATGACCGGCGGAGCGCCGGTCACGACCGCGCTCGCAAAGCGGTCCAGCACAGGCATCGAGACGGGGCGCACCAGCGTTTCCGCCTGTGGGCGTTCGGTAGACCGAAGTTCCATGATTCTTGTCCGGCTTGCAGAAGCGGCCCGCACCACCAGGCCCATGCTTGTCCGGCAGGTGGCGGCGATCATAACGACTGGAGAGGACGAAGCGACGCCAGGCGCGTCAGGAGCTGCCGATCGTCACCCCGATGGCCACCACGATGGCCCCGCCCAGCGTCACCACAACCAGCGATGAGGCGAGCGAGACCTTGAGGAAGCGGTAGCGGACCCAGGCGATCGTGCAGAGCTCCACGGCAACCACCACGCTGGCCACGATCAACGCCTTGTGTACGTCATGGATCACGAACGGCAGCGAGTGGAACATCCCGCCGAGCGCCGTGGCCGCGCCGGTGATCGCCCCGCGGACCACGGCCGAGCCTCGGCCGGTCTGCTCGCCGGTATCGGACAGTGCCTCCGAGATGCCCATGCTCACCCCCGCTCCCAGCGCGGTCGAGATGCCGACGACGAGCGCCGTGTGCGAGTTGCTCGATACCGCCGCGGCGAAGATCGGCGCCAGCGTCGAGACGGTGCCGTCGATCATGCCAACCAGGCCAGGCTGGACGACGCGCAGGAGGAACCCCGACTCGTCGAAGCCGATCAGGCGGGCGATTGCCCGGGTCAAGCGCGAGCGGCGCTTGCGCTCGGAAGAACGAACCTCGTCCTTCAAGGCGACCCGCTGGCGGTCGATCCCCGGATAAAGCTCGTCCCCGGCGGCCACTCGCTGGCGTTCGAAGCCGGTCCGGCCCTCGTCCTCGGCGCGGGTCTCTACGCTCACGTGGTCACTATAGCAACTGAATTAGAATAAGGATGCCCTAATTTAAGCTATGATCTTGCGATATGGACTCATCCCAGATTGACCAGCACCTGATCGCGAAGCTCCGCGAGCGTGGACTGCGCGTCACCCCGCAGCGAGTGCTGATCCATCGCGCACTCTGTGCCCACACGCAACACATGACCGCTGATCAGGTGCTCGAGTCGGTATCTGCGGTGTTGCCCCGGGTCTCGCTGCCGACGGTCTACGCCACCCTCGAGCTACTCGAAGAGCTCGGTCTCGTACGGCGGTTTGGCACCGGGACGGGCGCGGTGCTATTCGACTCCCGCGTCGAGCCGCACGCCCACATGGTGTGCCGAAGCTGTGGGGCGACAGATGACCTCGACGGTGCGAGCGTTTCCGAGCAGGCTTTGGCTCGCGCCAGCCAGACGGGATTTGTCCCCGACCACACTCAGCTCGTGGTCTGGGGGCTCTGCCGCCGGTGCGCGGCAGGCCTGGCTGCAGCGGCTTGAGCCGTTCGAACCCCGCTCTGCGACTTACGAACAGCTGATCGAGATACCGTCCAGCAGCCACACGCCGCCGCTCTGGACGGTGTTGGCGGTTCCCGCGCACTGTTGCGTCCGGCCGCTCTGAACGGAGGTCGTCTGCAGCGCCACCGTCGCCGTCCGGGAACCCTGGCCGCCTAGTACCTGCGCTCGACGGAAAGCGATCGCGCGCACCGAGCTCATTTCGTTCTGGAAGGCCAGGAACCCGCCGAGCTCGGTGCGCATGCTGGCGTCGGCCAGCGCCCAAGCCGTTGGGTATTGGTGCGCTGCTGCGGCCTCATAGAACGCTTCCACCGCGCCCGACGGTGTGACCGGCTGCGAACCGATCGCAGCTGAGCCGGCCGCGCCGCTCGCGGGCGCGGAGCCCGGTCCTGGTGCAGGCTTGGAACTGGCTGCGCTCGGCCGAGAGGGCGCCGACTGGGCTGCCGCGCTGGCCGATGGCGCGCCCGATCGGCGCGCGCTGCCCGTGGTCGTCGGCCGCCTTGAGCGCGCGGCGCGAGCCGACGCCGCCGCGGGCGCTCGTGTGCCCGTGTGTGATCCCGAGCTTAGTGCCGCCACGGCCACGCCCGCGATCACCACGGCCGCCAGCCCCACGAGCGCCGGGAGCAGCCTTGCGACGGGGCGGCGTCCGACCGCGCGGGGCGAGGATTTCACTTGCTTGGCGAAAGCAATCGCGGGGACGGCGCGCGTCGCCCCCTCGGGTTCGAGCGCCCGCTGGAGGCGTCTTACCAGCTCCCCCGCGGAGGAAGGTCGCTCGCTGGGATCGCGCGACATACCCCGCTTCAGCACTGACGCAGCCGCCGCGGGGGCACCAGGCCAGGCCGTTCGCAGGTCCGGCGCCGGTCGGGTCGAGATCGCGTGCGCCAGCGCCACCGGATTCGGCTCCGGACGGGCCTTCTTACCGCTCAGAAGCTCATAGGCCACCGCGGCCAACGCGTAGACATCCATGGCCGGCCTGGGCGGCGCACCCTCCAGCTGCTCGACCGCCATATAGCTGAACGTTCCGACCACCGCCTCCGCGCTCGTCGTGCGGGTACGGTCGGCCAGGTCGGCCACTCCCAGATCGGCAAGCTTGACCGCCCCGTCAGGGCCCAGCAGCACGTTTGCCGGCTTTACATCGCGGTGAACGATGCCCTGGGCATGGATCGCGTCGAGACCGGCGGCCACACCGCTGAGAACGCGTAACGCCTCCCGCGGGTTCGGGGCGCCCCCATGCCTGTCGATGACCTCGGAGAGTGATTCGCCGTCGACGTACTCCATGACGATCACCAGATCTCCCCCACTCTGGGTCCCTACGTCGTAGACGAAGACGAGATTCGGGTGGTTGAGCGACGCTCCCACGAGTGCCTCACGCCTCAGTCGGAGTCGTTCGCGCGGGTCGCCGGATGCGTACACCCGCTTGAGCGCGACTCGGCGCCCGAGAACGGTGTCCTCGGCAAGCGTCACAGTGGCCATACCGCCGGTACCCAGGCGCCGGATCTCCCGATACCGCGGCTCGCGCTCGGTCTCGGCCATGTGGCGGTCCTACCCGCGCAGCGGAGAAGCCACTCGCCCCGTCAGGCGCAATTTACGTCCGTTCGGGCGGCCGGCGCCCGGTGACTAACCGAACGGAACGGTCTCGTAAACCTGGACGCTGGCGTTGGCGAGAGCTGGGCAGGTCTTGACCAGATGGGCTGCAGCAGCAAGGCTCTCAGCCGCGACGATTGAGTACCCGGTCAGACGAAGCGACTCTTCGTCATTGGTCGATCCGTCCGCAGCGACCGTCATGCAGGCCGAGAACGGATTACCGACGTCGATAACGGCACTACCGAGCCCGTTGAACCATTGTGCCCACGACTTTCTGATCTCGGTGGCGTCTGAGTCTCGCGGCGGAACACCCGTGTAGATAACGACGTATTTGTTCACGCGCCGACCGTCCTCCTCGCGTTCATGATTGCTCTCGCAAGTGTCCCACCATGGCCGCGACCACCTGATGTTGCGTCCTGGGTCGCACCGATTAGGCTTCGCCGGTGGATGCTGATCGAGCCCGGGAATTACTGGCGCGCGAACGGGCGCGGATCGAGCAGTCGCTAGCAGCCTTGGAGCGTGACGGGCCCCTTGAGAGCTCTGATCGCCAGGAGCCCGGCGACGTAGATTCGGAGGACCTCTACCAGGATGAATTCGACGCGGGCCGCCGTGAAGAACTGCGCAAAGAGCTGGCTGCCCTCGAACGCGCGGAAGCCAGGCTGCGAGACGGGACGTACGGAGTCTCGATCGAGAGTGGCGAGCCGATCCCCGACGCCCGGCTGGAAGCGCTACCGACGGCCGAGCGGACCGTCGAGGAAGACGAGCGCTACCGACGCGGATGACGTCGGGTGCGAGGCGTTCCTGGCGGCTTATCGAACTGGGCCGCCTTGCAACAGCACTCTGCTCATGCGTTACTTGTCGGCGTGATTTTCGCCCTGACGCTGAGCGTCAAGCTCAACGGGCATTTTCTGGACACCAAGTCACAGCGTGACGGGTTCATCCTGCTCGGCGCGTTCCTCGGCGCGTTCCTGTTCATCCGCACCAGCGCTAGGTTGATGCGCAGCCCGAAGGTCCCATGGTGGCCCGGAAGCGTCACAACCAATAGTGGACTGCACATCCATCACCTGGTTTGGGGGATCGTGCTGCTGCTGCTGTGTGGATTTCTCGAATTCGCGGCGAACCCCGTGAGCCCGTGGAGCGAGCTGCTCGCCGGCGGGTTTGGAATCGGCGCGGGGCTTACGCTCGACGAGTTCGCGCTCTGGGTGCGCCTCGAGGACGTCTACTGGGCCCGTGAGGGCCGCGCCTCGCTTGACGCAGTCTTGATCGCAGCGCTGGTCGGAGGCATGGTCGTCCTAGGAGTTGCGCCATTTAGCACCTCGAACACACCCAGCCTGTCTGTGCTGCTGGCCGTTGCGCTGGACGTGCTGCTCTGTGTGCTTGCCATCCTCAAGGGAAAAGCCGTAATTGCAGTGATCGGCGTCTTCATTCCGGTGGTCTCTATGGTCGGCGCCATCCGCCTCGCCTCGCCCACGTCTCCTTGGGCACGGTGGCGGTATCCGACAGGGAGCCGGAAGCTCGCCCGGGCGAACGCCCGCTTCGCTCGCTCTCGCTCCAGGCGTCGTCGCTTGATGGACTTGATCGGCGGTGCGCCCGACGTCCCCGACCATGCCTCGGCCCCCATGGAAGTCGAGACCCGCAAGGGCCCCTAGCGTTTTGAGGCGCTTGCAATCGATGCCGATCGGAGTAGCGTTGCGGGCGTTGAGGTCTGGCCGCGCCGTCGAGCGGCGGGCGGCGTGGCATCAGCGCAGAGAGTCACTTCGCGCTCGCGACACCAATGGGGCGGCATGTGAGGGTGTTGCCGAAGCACCGTTTCGCCGATCCCATCCAGGAGCCGGGATCTCATACCTCATGGACCGAGCTAGAGCAAACGCTTCGAACCCTTCCACGGGATGCCTGTGATGCCGGTTGCCTCGGTCACGGTGAGGCTCGACCTCGGAATTGGGTATCTCCTCATCCTGCCGTTCTGGATCGCCGCGATCGGCGTCCTTACCAGCCGTGTGCTTGGCATCGAGGTCGGTCGCTGGCGGGCTGCGATCGCGGCGACGTTCGGATGGCTCGCGGGGCTGATCGCCGGAGCGGTCGCGCTGGGTCCCAAGCACTCGCACCCGCTGCTGATCGTGCCGCTGTCGGTGTTCTTCGGCGTGCTCGCCGCGTTGCCGATGGCGATCGTGCTCGACGTCGTCACCCGCAGCGCTCGCGGGCGCAGACGATCTCGACGGTCGCTGCGCCACCCCGTACGAGCTGTGCGCTCGGTGCTCGCTCCGCTCGGCCGCTTCCGGGAACTGGTCGGATACGCGCGACACGAGAATCTTCTGCACGTCCGCTACCGGACACCGGCCGCGCTGGCCTCACCCGATCTGGCTCGCCGCGTGCGCCTGGTGCTAGAGCGCTCCGGGGGGATGTTCGTCAAGTTCGGACAGATCGCCGCCACCCGCAGCGACCTTCTGCCGGCCACGCTGACCGATGAGCTCTCAAACCTGCACGCAAACGTGGCTCATATCCCGCCTGAGCAGGTCGATGCCGTTCTGAGGGCCGAGCTCGGCGAGCCGCCGGAGAAGGCGTTTGCGTCGTTCGATCCTGAGCCGTTGGCCGCGGCCTCGATCGGTCAGGCGCACCGAGCGAGACTTCACGATGGACGTCCCGTGATCGTCAAGGTTCAGCGCCCCGGCCTCGATGAGATCGTCCGGCGCGACGCGGCCGTCCTGTCGTTTGTCGCGCGCGAGCTCGACAAACGCGTTGAGGCAGCTCGTCGGATCGGGGCGCGCGGCCTCGCCGACGAGCTGCTCACGAGCATCGAGGCCGAGCTGGATTACGGTCGCGAGGTCGTGGCAGGTGGGCGACTACGCGAGAACCGCGGAGAGGACGTTGGCGTTCAGATTCCAGTCGTATACCCCACCCTGTCCACCGAGCGGATGCTGGTCATGGACGAGGTAATTGGCCGCTCCGTGTCCGACGCCGTCGCGGTGGACGCCGTCCCGGTTGCGCGTCGGGAGCTCGCCCAGCGACTGCTCACTTCATTTCTCGCTCAGATCCTCCGCGACGGCTACTACCACGCCGATCCGCACCCCGGCAACGTTCTGGTCGATGCCGAGGGTGTTCTATGGCTGCTTGACTTTGGTGCCGTCGGACGCATCGACCCGGTCACCCATGCGGCGCTGCAGGGCTTTGCGATTGGATTTTCACTACGGGACGCTTCGGTCGTCGCCCGGGCCGTTCGGCACCTGGTCGGCGACGATCAGCTCGACCTTCGACTTCTCGAGCGAGATCTGGCGGTCCTCTTGGGTGAAGTGGACGGAGGCGGGTTCAGCCCGGCCGTGATGGGGGGGGTCATGGAGGTGATGGACCACCATGGTCTGCGCCCCCCGCGTTCGATGCTGCTGCTTTCGCGCACGCTGTTGACATTGGAGGGCACCTTGACGACGATCGATTCCGGCTTTGAGCTCGCTTCGGAAGCCGAGCGGCTCGTCGGCATCGACCAGCCTGGTGACCGTGACAGCCCCGAAGAGATTCTGCGCCGAGAGCTCGTGCGCATGCTCCCGGCCCTGCGCACGCTACCCGAGCACGCGGAGGCGCTGGCGACGCAGTTGCGCTCGGGCCGTCTCGCGATCAGGACCGAACGGTACACCGGACCAGACCGTCCGGTGGTCGAAGGTTGGCTCAACCGCGTGCTGGTGCTGACAGCTAGTGCTGCCGGAGCCCTGACTTCGGGCGCGCTTCTGGTGGCAGGGTCTCTATCGCCGGTCAAGGGCGTCCGCGACGCACTCTGGACGCTGGGATTCTCAGGTCTGACCGGAACGGCGATCCTGCTAATGCGCACGGTCGCTCAGGCGCTGCACGCGCGTCTCGACGGACATCCTCCCGCGTGACAGCGATCTAAATGCCGCTCAGAGTAGCTCTGCGATGAGGGAGGCAGCGCGTCCTGCTGCTCCCGGCTCGGGGGGTCGATAGCTCCTTGTGTCTGCCCCCAGCGTCTCGAGCGCGATCTCGGCAAGCATGGAGACGCTGCACGAGGCGTAGTCGAGCCGTCGTCCGGCCCGGTGTGTGTCGAGCCGATGCGCAACGTCGTAGACCTGCTCGAAATGCTTGGCGAGCGGAAAGTAAAGGAACGGGCGGCGCGCGGCGGTGAGCTCCATCGTGGTGCCCAGCCCGCCCTGCACGATCGCCAGGTCAGCGACGGCGAGATGCTCGTGGAGGTCGTGTACGTACCCGCGCAACTCCAGTCCTGGGTGCTCCGGGAGACTCGCCATATCGATGCGAGGGCCGGCGACGGCGACGCAACGTGCCTGGGGCAGCTCAGCGTCAATCAGCGGCCATGCGGCGAGTGCCTTGCGGAGCAGATGCTCGCCGACCTCGGTCCCGCCCACGGTGCAGATGACAAGGGGCCGATCCGGGTCGTAGCCAAGGCGCGCGCGGACGGCGGGTACGTCGGCATAGTCGGCCGGGTCGAAACGAGGTGATGTAGCCGGTCGCTGAGAAGTGCTCGGCTGTCCAGTCGCGGATCAGCGGGAGCCTCGGACCGAACCGCTCGGACACGATGTCGTCGTACTCACCGATATATAGGGCCCGATCGCGCACCCGCGGGTAGCGCGTAACCTGCTCAATCATCTCGGCGTTGTAGTCGCTGGTCAGGCGACTCTCCGGGGAGTCAGCGCGGCGGTCGATCGGAAGGTAGCCGACGAAGTCGGTGAGAAATGCGAACGGGGCCGTCTTGAGCTCGGGGTTCTCGTGCAGCTGGTAGTCGACCTCCCACGCTTCGTCGCCGATCCAAAGGTCGTAGGAGCCATCGCGGACCGCGTCGAGGAAGACCATGAAGTTGGCGAGGAAGATCTCATCCATGTCGCGCAACGCCTGGAATGCGTGCAACTCATGTTCGCCCGCCGCTCGCTCCCAGTGGGCTGACTCGCTGGCCAGCGTATGACTGAGCGGATGGATCGTCTCGCCGGCGTCCCGGAGCAGGCGCGTGACTGGGTGCTGAGCAAGCCACTCGATCTCCAGTTCGCCGACCAGCTGCCGAAGCTCACGGGCGATAGCCAGATCGCGCTGGGCGTGACCCAGCCCAATCGGGCTCGAGATGAACAGCGCGCGTGGCGCGGGGCGTGACATTGCCCGGCGCAGCGTCCGCCGCTTCGGCGCCGGCGCACTCAGAAAGCGCGAGAGCTCGAGGTTGACCCTTACCGCGTTGCGGACGGTGATTCCGTGTCCGCCGGCCTCGAACTCGATCAGCTCCCAGTCCCGCCTGGCATCCGCGAGACGTCTGCTCATGGCGATGGCGGCGATGCGGTCGTCGCGAGCGTGCATCAGCAAGACCGGGCAACTGATGCGCTGGAGGATGTCGTCCAGTGAGATCTCCGGCAGCAGCCGAGGGTTGACGACGCTGCGGATCAGGATCTCCGGCGTCGTCTGCTTGGCCCACCCGATCGCATCTTCGATTGGCTTGGTGGAGTGCGGTTCGCTGAAGACCTGGTGCATGAAGAAAGCCACCCAGTCCTCAAAGTTCTCGCGCCAGTAGTGAGCGTTGCGCTTCTCCCACCCGTCGTAGGCCCCGCGCTGCTCCCAGAAGGTGGGGTCGGCGGCGAATGCCCATGCCGGCTCTGTTGTGGCGATCGGGACGAGCCGCGCGACGCGTTCGGGGTAGCGCCCGGCCATCCACAGGCCGTAGGCGCCGCCCATCGACAGCCCGACGACATTGGCGCGGGCCACGCCGAGCCGGTCGAGGAGGTCGACGCCGTAGTCGACGACGCGGTCTAGCTCGAAGGCGGCAGGGTCCTCGGTACGCTCGCCGCCGCCGATCCCAGGCGGGTCGTAGGTTATGACGCGGAACGAGCGCGCCAGGGACGGGACCTGCATCTTCCAGATCAGGCTGGGTGCGATCTGCCACGTGGGAAGCAGCAGAACAGCCGGTGCTCCCGAATCCCCGAAGACCTCGTAGGAGATCTCGAAACCCTGCGTCGAGAGATGGCCCGACTCGACAGGTGCAACCGCGCGCATGACGTCACACCACCGCTACCAGCTTTGCCTCAGCCGACGCGAGCGCCGCCTGGGACGTCGTCGAACATCATCCGATCCTAAGGTCGTCGGCCCCCTGGTGCAAGCGCCGACATTCGGCCTCCGCCCGCGGACCCCTGCTCGCGGGTCGGGGACCTCGCGAACAATGCGAGCTCCCCGACCCGGCGTAGCTAGTTTCGGCCCACGACCGTCAGCACGCGGCGTACTTCTTCTTGCTGATCAGCAAGTAATGCCGCTTGGTCACGGCCACGATCTTGACCGTGAAGCTTCTGTTCTTGGGCAGATGCGCCAACGTCACGTTTCGCCAGTGACCATGGCGCTCTCGCAACCTGCGCCGGCCGTTGACGTACACGTCGATCTCTACGACCTTCGGATGGTGGTGGACGAGCTTCTTCAGGCGCAGCGACAGCTTCCTGTTAGCCGTGCAGGCACTAACCGCCGGAAGGCCCGCCTGGCCAGCCGACACCGCCGTGCCGATCGTGCTTACCGGGGTGGTCTCGGGAAGCCCGTTGTTCGACGAAACGCCCCAGCTCTGGTTCAGCTCGGAGTACCACATCTGCGCCAGCCAGTCGACCGACGGAGTGGGCGCACCCGGAGCAGTAGAGCACATGTAGTTGCCGACGTTGTATTGGCCGCTGCAGCGCCACGGTGGCGCGGGCGACGGGTTGATGTCGTCGGTGTCAAAGCCGTTGACGATGACCAGGCCGTTGTTGCTCGCGTATGCCTCCGCTGCTCCGGACTCGCCCTCGGCGTTCGTTCCCTCGGCCACGGCAAACCAGCGCGGATCGGTCGAGACCAGCAGGTTTGCATCGCCGACGGCGTCCGTGAAGCGCTGCATCTCGGCGAGGTACACGTAACTCGAGTCGGCGGGATTTGAGCTGATCAGATCGCTGTTCGCGAGGATCTGCGCGCTTCCGGTGACCTGGCCGCAGTTCCCAGTACAACCCGCGCCTTCCTGCGTGAAACTTGAGCCCGGCAAGATCCAGGAGTAGTCGTTGCCCGCGGTCTCGTCGGCATCGTGGATGATGAGCTTGCCGCCGTTGGCGACGAACCCCGCGAGCGCGGACTTTGCCGTTGAGCTCAGACTGCTCGCGCTGACCTGAATGAGCGCCACAGTGTCGAACTGCGAGAGCTCGGAGGACGTGATCTGGTTCAGCGGAACGCTCGTGAATGAGAACTTGCTGAATGACTCATCCGACCGACCGCTCACATATTGCGAGGTCGGCATGATGCCGTCCCCCTGATCCGCAGGGACAGGACCCCGTCCGGGAATCAACGCCACCCTCTGGCTGCTTGACATCGACGTGACCGCCCCGGCAGGCGTCGCCGCGAGCAGTCCGCCCAGCATCACGGCCAGGCTGATCCCTAGCGCGACAGCCGGCCCTCGGAATCGGCGTGTGAGCCTCGCCTCCTTGCCGTGCCGCGTCAGAACCTCGGTGGATTCAGCGATCTTCGCTGAATCGTGAATAGAACGTCTCATGGTTCGGCACCCCCCTTTCGTGGGCTCTGTTCCTGAATCCCCTAGTTCGGTCGCACTGCCCCATCCGGGCAGGCCAAGTCAGTGCCAAGATCCGCTGGAACGACTACCCCGGCCCCTGCAGGCATCCGAGCCCATCCTGACAATTCACTGCATTATGTTGCCACAACTGTCAAGACTTAGCGAAACTGAACCAACGTTGGCTGGATCGACATGCCCACAGCACTGCGCTGACGGAGCAAACGATGAAGGCGGTATGTGATGGCGACCAACCTCGAGACGGCCGGCGCAGCACGCGACTACCCGCGCACGATCACGCCCGTCGACGCCAGCTCACCCACATCTTCAAGTAGCGCGCCAAGCAGCCTTGGTCAGGCCGCCCTGCTCCGGAAGCGGTGGCGCACCCGGTGGCCGGCGGAAGAAGTCATGGCCGGGGGGCGGTTAGGGAAGCAGACAGCGGGTAACACGATGGAACAGGAGAGGATGACTGTTGACCGCCGAAGCTGAACACGTCATCGGCATCGACTTCGGGACCCTGTCGGGTCGAGCTGTCGTTGTGCGGGCGTCCGACGGGGAGGAGTTGGGCTCGGGCGAGTTCGAGTATCCGCACGGCGTTATGGACCGCGAACTCGCGGAGACCGGAGAGGCCTTGCCGGCGTCCTGGGCTCTGCAGGATCCGCAGGATTACATCGAGGTGCTCACCCACGCGGTTCCGGAGGCCGTCGAGGCTGCGGGGATTGATCCGTCGAGCGTTGCCGGGGTGGGCATCGATTTCACCTCCTGCACGATTCTTCCGACCGCCGCTGACGGCACCCCGCTGTGTCAGCTTGAGTTTCGCGATCGACCGCATGCCTACGTGAAGCTGTGGAAGCATCACGCCGCGCAGCCCCAGGCCGACCGCGTAACCGACGTCGCTGCCGAGCGCGGCGAGCCGTGGCTCGGCCGCTACGGCGGCCGGATCTCCTCTGAATGGGCGTTCGCCAAGGCACTGCAGGTCTTGGAGGAGGATCCGGAGATCTACGAGCGGATGGATCGCTGGGTGGAGGCCGGGGACTGGCTCGTGTGGCAGCTGTGCGGGCAAGAGGTCCGCAGCGCCTGTATGGCCGGCTACAAGGCCATGTTTCAGGAGGGGCAATATCCGAGCAAGGACTACTTCGCGGCCCTCGACCCGCGATTCGAGAGTTTCGCCTCCGAGAAGCTGTCGCCGTCTCCGGCCGAGCTGGGGACGCGAGCGGGAACGCTGACCGCGCAGGCCGCCGAGTGGACGGGACTCCCGGAAGGTATCCCCATCGCTGTCGCCAATGTGGACGCGCACGTCACAGTGCCGCCCGCGCAGGCGACTGAACCCGGAGAGCTCGTCGTCGTGATGGGCACCTCCACCTGCCACGTCATGGTCGCCGATCACGTGACCGAGGTATCGGGAATGTGTGGTGCCGTCTACGGTGGCCTGATCGCGGACCGGTGGGGCTACGAAGCCGGCCAGAGCGGTGTGGGCGACATCTTCGCCTGGTTCGTCGATTCCGGTGTGCCGCCCGCCTATCACGAGGACGCGCGCAGGCGGGGCGTCGACATTCACGACTACCTGACCTCGCTGGCCGCCGAGCAGTCGGCGGGCGAGCATGGGCTGATCGCGCTCGACTGGTGGAACGGCAACCGATCTATTTTGGTCGACCATGAGCTGACCGGAGTGATGGCCGGACTGACGCTCTCCACCCGGCCCGAGGAGATCTACCGAGCTCTGATCGAGGCCACCGCGTTCGGTACCCGCAAGATTGTCGAGGCCTTCGAGCAGTCAGAGCTCCCGGTTGAGCACGTCATCGCCACCGGCGGGCTCCTCCGCAACGAGGTGCTCATGCAGATCTATACCGATGTGCTGGGCCGGCCAATCAGCGTGCTCGAGTCCGCCCAGGGATCCGCACTCGGCTCAGCCATGCACGCCGCGGTCGCCGCCGGCATCTACGACGACATCGCCGCGGCGGCGGCCGCGATGGGCAAGCGCCGGAATCGCGCCTACGAACCAGATCGCCGCGAGGCGAAGGTGTATGAGCGCTTGTATGGCGTGTATTCGCGGCTGCACGACTGGTTCGGACGTGACAGCCGGGAGCTGATGCAAGAACTCCAGACCATCAGGCGGGAGGTGCAGCCGGCATGAGCACGGAGATCGACGAGGCCCGGCGACGAGTCGCTGAGCTGCACGAGGAGTTGACCCGCAACGGTCTGGTGGCATGGACGATGGGCAACATCTCTGAGCGTGTAGGCGATTCGGAGCTGCTGGTGATCAAGCCCAGCGGGGTCACCTACGACGAGCTGGCACCTGAGCTGATGGTCGTCGTCGACCTTGACGGCAACGTCGTCGAGGGGGAGCTCTCCCCCTCGAGTGACACCGCCACCCACGCGTACGTCTACCGGTCGCTGGACTGGGTCGGCGGGGTCGTGCATACCCACAGTCCGCATGCGACCGCCTGGGCCGCATGCGGCGAGCCGATCCCATGCGTACTGACGGCGATGGCCGACGAGTTCGGCGGCGACATCCCGGTCGGACCGTTTGCGCGGATCGGCGGCGAGGAGATTGGAGAGGGAATCGTCCAGACACTCCAGGACAGCCGCTCTCAGGCGGTACTGATGCGCAGCCACGGCGTGTTCACGATTGGCGCCGACGCCCGCGAAGCCGTCAAGGCGGCGGTCATGTGCGAGGACGCCGCGCGCACCGTACTGCTCGCGCGGTCACTTGGTGATCTGCGACGCCTGAACCAGGACGACATCGACGCGCTGCACGACCGCTACCAGAACGTATACGGCCAGAGCTAGGAGGAGGGCCGAGTGGCGGGTCAGCGAGGAGAAGACACGCGAGCCTGAAGCCCGTGGGTTCCGGCCGTCGTTCCGCTGGGACGTAATCCGCTCCACGCCGCGCTAGCCGTCGTCGCCATCCTGTTCGTGCGCTTCGAGACCAAGGACCGCTCCCTCGAGGACATCGACGAGTACTGGACGCAGGGCCGGCGCTGGCCCGAGCGATCGGATGCCGAAGCCCAGCCGACCGCGGCGAGGTCTTAGCCAGCCACACCCGTACGTCGTCAGAGCGATAGGCTCATCAACGCTGAAGGAGCGCAGCCATGTCAGCACGTGCGCAGCTGTTCAGTGACATCGATTCGATGGACCCGGAGCGCTTTGCGGCTCACCTCGCCCAGGACGTCAGTATGCGCTTCGGGAATGCCCAGCCGGTCCACGGCCGGGACGCCGTGCGCGACGCGTGGGCTGCCTTCTGCCAAGATCTGAACGGCGTCGAACACCGCTTGCTAGAGCGGTGGACGATCGACGACACGACGATCGTGGAGGCGAGAGTCACCTATACGCGGCGTAACGACAGCCAGGTCTCTGTCCCGGTGGTCACGATCTACCACGAGCGCGGTGGCGAGATCGACGATTACCGCATCTACATCGACCTGGCCCCGCTGTTTTCCGGGGAGTCCGCTGGCCCCCAGGGGTGAGCAGGCCCGAGCCGACGCCGGTGCAGGCGCCACGCGACGAGGGTATGACGTTCGTGACCGGCGACGGTGGGCGCCACACGGTCTTTGGACCGCAGCACAGGCCACGTGCCATCGTGCTCAGCTTCGACAACCTCGGCGAGGCCAGCGAGCTTCAACGGGGCACGTGGGATAGGCAAGTCCAGGTCGGGCATCATCCCTCGGTCACCGTTGCTCTTCCGAGGCTGCTCGACGAGCTGGACGCACTGGGGCTGGTCGCCACCTTCTTCGTCGAGGCGCTCAACTGCAACCTCTACCCGAAGGCCCTGGGGGAGATAGCCGCCCGCGGCCACGAGCTCGGTGTGCACGGCTGGCGCCACGAGCCGTGGGCGCGGCTCTCGGCCACGCGCGAGCTCGATCTTCTGCTGCGCGCCGGCCGAGCCTTCTCCTCGCTTGGACTGAAGGCCCAAGCGTTCCGCCCTCCCGGGGGCGAGCCCACCGCCGTCACCGAGGCACTGCTACGTGAGCTGGGTTACTGCTGGTGGTCGCCGCTGGGCGATTCGCTGGAGCGGCGAGACGGGCTAGCGGTGATCCCGTTCGACTGGGAGCTGGTCGACGCGTACCACCTGGTGGACCACTTCGGCGAGCTGCGGGTCCGGCGGGGGGACAGCCGCGCGCCTCTCGGCGAGCACGTTGTGGCCGAGCGGCTGCTCTCCGATCTCGCCCACGGCGTGGGCGCACAGACGGTGATCCTTCATCCGTTTCTGATGCTCGACAGGAGATGGTGGGAAAGTGCGCGGCACATCCTGGTGCTGATCGCCGAGCTCGGCCGCACAGGTCAAGCCTGGACGGTCCCCGGAGGCGAGCTTGCGGCCTGGCTGCGGGATGCCGGCACGTGAGAGCGAGACAAACCACGTGCCGCGGCCCCTACTCACGGCCGGGCTTCCCCTTGCTCGGGCGCGGATGGCCTGCGTCCTGGTCCATGGCCGTGACCAGGGCGACGATGTGATGCTGGATGTAGTGGAGCGCCTAAACCTCGACGACATCGCCTACCTGCTTCCGGTGGCCGCAGAGCGCAGCTGGTATCCCGGGCGCTACTACGATCCGATCAGGGAGAACGAGCCCTATCTCAGCTGGTCCATCGAGGCGTGTGAGGCGGCGCTCGCGACCGCGGGCGCGCAGGGTGTAGATGACAACCGGATCGTGATCGGCGGCTTCTCCCAGGGTGCGTGCGTGGTCGCCGAGCTGCTGGCGCGCCGACCGCGGACCTTCGCCGGCGCGGCCGTGCTGACCGGATCGCTGCTCGGGCGTCCCGATGAGCGGGTCAGACCAGCCCGGATCGATGGCCTACCGATGTTCTTCGGCCTAAGCCGGTACGACGAGTGGATCGCGCTCTCGGACGCGAAGGCCACGGCGCGCGCGTTCGAGCAGTCCGGCGCCGTGGTGGCGTTTGAGGTTTACGAGGACCGTGTCCATCACATCAACGACCGAGCTGTGGCCGGTCTGCGGGCGATGCTGACCGCCCGCTGAGCGGCCAGGGAGCCTGCACGTGCCTAGGAGAAGACAGTCTCCACGGTGTCGATCGACTCGAGCTGAGCGATCTCGGCCCGACGATGCTCCCAGTGGGGCGGGATGCACATGTGCGTGCCGAGCTCCTCAGCCGCCTCATCGATCAGGAAGCCCTCCGGAGTCGAGTATGCGAGCTCGACCAGCAGACCACCCGGGCTGCGGCAGTAGCACGAGAAGAAATATCCGCGGTCCTTGCGGTCAGAGACGTCGGTGAAACCTAGTCCAACGATCCAGTCCTTGACCTCCTGCTGGTTCTCAGCCGAGATCACATCGAATGCCTGGTGATGAATCGTCCCCTCGCCGAAGTGCCAGGTGCCTTGGGGAAGGTCAGGCTCCTCGACTAGCTCCAGGATGCGGCCATAGCCATCCTCCGTGCCGATCCGGTACTGGTGGTTGGGGCCCTGTGAGCTCGCGAGCTCGCCCTGCATGCCGACGGTAATGAAGAAGTCCATCTCGCCCACCTCGCGGACCGAGGTGGTGGTGCCAAACGCGCCCCGGATGGCGTACTCGGCGGGGACACCACCGCCCTCGTAGGGCGCGCGATCGTCCAAGCCGGGATCGGCGACGAGCGTGTACGTGATCCCGCAGGGATGGGCGAAGACGAGACGCTCGGCGCCGAACAGCTCGAGCCTTTGCACTTCGATATCGGCCGCGCTCAGGCGATCGGCCCAATAGGAGATCGCCTCCGGCGGAATCGAGAGGTTGAGCTGCTTGGCCTGATTGGTGCCGCGCTTGCCCATCCAGCCCGCCTGCCGGTAGGGAAAGGCGGTGAGCAGCGTCGAGGCATCGCCGAGCTCGTTGCCGTAATACAGGTGGTAGATCGGAATCTCCCCGTCGAATAGCACCGTCTTCTTGACACTCTTGAGGCCGAGCAGGCGGACGTGGAAGTCGTAGTCTTCCTGCGCACCGCCGACGCAGAACGTCAGATGATGCGTTCCCCGAATGGCTCCCGTGTTGGCCATTGCTGCCTCAACTTCCCTCGTTGACCACAACTGTTGAGACGAAATATACGGCGCGCCGTTCGATCCGCGGTGGGCCCGGCGGCGCGTCGATCCGAGCGCGTGAGCGTTATGCGGCGCGCCATGCTCAGCGCCGACAGACGCTCCCGCCTCCTTTTGGAGACTGAAGCGTCTGTTTTGCGAGGTGGAGACGCCGGGAATCGAACCCGGGTCCGCGGTCGCGTAGATGGTGGCGTCTACGAGCGTAGCCGGCGATCTTAGCTTCGCCCTTGACTAGCCTCGCCGGCAGGGTTGTCGAGGGCTAGCTCCCTGAATGTCCCCGGATCGGAGGGAGCAAATCCTCACCGGGCAAGCCTGCTGGTTGATCCCGATCCGCCGCCGCAGGCGAGCGACAGGCGGGACGACTCAGCTACCGACTAAGCAGCCGCGTAACCGAGATCGAAACTGTGCGAGTCCGCACTTATTGATTTCCGGGTGATTTACGAGGCCGCCCGGAACCTCGGCTCGCAACCACCCCCACGAGCCGACCACGTCGAAGCCTGTCGTCCCCTGGGGATATGTATGCACGTCTAATTGTAGAGGCCCATACGACCGCGGCGGGGCATCCGTTCCTCCGGGCACGACCGGGCCGTTTTACTGGCCGTGACAGCCAGCCTGACACCGAAGAACCCAGTAAGGGTTTGCCGCCGGTCGGACCTCGGCTGCCACAATTTGGTTGATGGAGCAAGCAGAGTGGCTTCCGGCCCCAACAGAGCGTCCAGCAGGTCCGCCTGAGCGGCCCCTCCCGGAGTCGCGCTGGTTCACGCCGTCCGAGGCCCGGCCTCCCCGGCAATCGTTTTTCAAGCGCAGGGTGGGACCGGTCCTGGCGGCGATCGCCGCGTTCCTGGCCAAGTTCAAGTCCCTGCTGTTGCTCCTGCCCAAGTTGAAGCTGCTGACGACCGCCGGGACGATGCTGGTCTCGATCGCGGCCTACGGCTTCGTCTTCGGCTGGACGTTCGCCGTTGGCTTCGTCGCGCTGCTGTTCGTGCACGAGATGGGCCACGTGATCCAGCTGCGCCGCGAGGGCATCAAGGCCAGCGCGCCGACGTTCATCCCGTTCCTGGGAGCGGTGATCAGTGCCCGCTCGCTCGGGGACAACGCCTTGGCCGAGGCCCGTGTCGGGCTGGCCGGCCCGATTCTCGGCAGCATCGGTTCAGCGCTGTGTCTGCTGGTCTGGCACGCGACGGGCAACGACATCTGGCGCGCGCTTGCGTTCACGGGTTTCTTTCTCAACCTGTTCAACCTGCTCCCCGTGGTTCCGCTCGACGGCGGCCGGGCGATGGCGGCGATGGCGCCCTGGATGTGGATCCTCGGCTTCCTGGCGCTGATCCCGCTGGCGGTGATCTTCCCAAACCCCATCATGCTGATCATCATCGTGTTTGCCGGGCTCGAGACCCACAAGCGCTGGCGAATGCGCCGCGCCGGCGGCGCCCAGCAGCAGGCCTACTACCGGGTCAGGCCACTTGACCGGGCGCTGGTGGCCGCGGTCTACCTCTCGCTGATAGCGCTGCTCGTGGTCGGCATGAACGCCACCAACTTGCACGCGAGCTTCGGGTAGCTCGCCGGTGGTTGGGGCGCCCTACCGCCCAGGCCCCTACCGCCCCGCTTCGCGCAGCTCCCGCTGCACCTCACGCGCCACCTCGCGCCGGCGAATCGTCTGCCGCTTGTCATAGAGGTCCTTCCCGCGCGCCAGGGCGATTTCGACCTTGGCGTGCGGGCCAGAGAAATAGACCCTAGTTGGCACCAGCGTCAGCCCGCGCTCGGCGGTCCTGCCGATCAGGCGCTCGATCTCGGAGCGGTGCAGCAGCAGCTTGCGCGGGCGCTCGGGGTCATGGTTCTCGCGCGCGGCCGGACCATATGGGGCGATGTACATGCCGAGCAGCCAGACCTCCTCGTCCCGCACCACAGCGTAGGCGTCCTTGAGCGCCACCGCGCGCTCGCGCAGCGACTTGACCTCCGTGCCCGTGAGGATGATGCCGCACTCGAACCGCTCGAGCAGGTGGAAGCGATAGGACGCCTGGCGGTTGGTCGCCACGTCGCCGGCAGCGGCTTTGCGCTTGCGAGATCTAGCCATCGATGGTCATTGCAGCAAGGGATCAGAGGCCGGATGGAGGTCAACCCTACCCCGTGCCGCGTCGATCCGGCCCACTCTTACGGTGGCCAGATCCCCGAGCCTCACGGCCCGCCCGGTCCGCGTGCCGACGAGCATCGTCCCCTCCTCGTTGAGCTCCCACCAGTCGCCCGTCAGTCGCCGCAGGGGAAGCATGCCCTCGAAGGAGAGCTGCTCGCCAAAGGCCACGAACACCCCCGAGCTGTGGAGCCCCACGACCTCGCCCTGGAACTCGGTTTCCCAGCCCGATTCGAATAGCTCGCGCTCAAGCAGAAAGCAGCGCGCCACGTCATCCGCGTCCCTCTCGATCGTCATCGCCTGTCGCTCGCGGGCTGAGGCCCAAGGCCCGGCAGCGGCGACGAAGGATGACTCGGGCGGGGGCGAATCACCGGCCAGCGTCGAGAGCAACGCCCGATGGCAGACGAGGTCGGGGTATCGTCTGATGGGCGAGGTGAAGTGGCAGTAGCGCGGCGACATCAGGCCGGCGTGGCCACGGTTGCGATCGTCGTAGTAGGCCTGCTTGAGCGAGCGCAGGACCAGGCTCTGAAGCGCACGTGAACCGCGTCCGGTGCGCTTCACCCACTCGCTCACCAGCCTCGAGGCCTCGCCTACCGCGTCAGCCGCCTGCTGCGGCGTGAGGTGCCCTTTGGGTACGGCCGGGGTGGGAACGCCGAGCGAGGCCAGTTGATCGATCAGCCGCTCCACAGCCGGAGCGTCGGGCCGCTCGTGCACACGGTAAAGGGCCGGGACGCGCCGCTCGTCCAGTACCCGCGCCACCCGCTCGTTGGCAGCGATCATCAGATGCTCGATCAGCCGGTGGGACTCCGTCTGCTCGACAGCCTGCATAGCCACGACGTTGCCGGCATGGTCAAAGCTGAAGTCGGGCTCTTCGCTCGAAAGCGTCAGCGCGCGCCGAGTGACCCGAGCGTCCTGGAGCGACGCGGCCGCCGCCCGCGCCACCGCCAGCGCCTCGCCCCACGGGGCGTGAGCGGACTCCTGGCCGGCGAAGATGCGGTCGACCTGCCCGTACTCCAACCGCGCATCGGAGCGGATCAGCGAGCGGTAGAAAGACGGCCTCGAAGACTCACCGCGAGACACGGAGAACTCGACGGTCACCGCCAGCCGCTCATCGCCGGCCACCAGCGAGCAGGCGCGGTTGGAGAGCGCCGAAGGAAGCATCGGCTCAACTGCTCCCGGGACGTAGACACTGCATCCGCGTCGGTAGGCCTCGCGGTCGACGAGCGACCCGGACGACACGTAAGCCGAGACGTCGGCGATGTGGACCCAGATACGCCACGAGCCGTCTGCCTCGGCGAGCGCCGAGATCGCGTCGTCGAAGTCACGGGCGCTCGCCGGGTCGATGGTGAACGTGGGCATGGCACGAAGGTCGCGCCTGGCGGCCGAGGGCTCGACATCTGTCTCCGCGGCTCGGGTCTCATCCTCCACCGCGGGACTAAAGGAGCGCCACAGGCCATGCTCGATCATCAGCGCCTCGATCACGTCGCGGGCCACATCCGGTCTGCCCAGGCGGCGAGCGATCGTGGCACGCCCACCGGCACGGCCACCCCGCCGCCTTCCGTCCTGCACCAGCACGAGGTCGCCGAGGCCGGCGCGTTTATCACGGCTCACCACCAGCCGCGGCCCTCGCTCGAAGAAGGGTTCGGCCACGAGGAATTTGCCGCGGCGCTCCAGCACGGCGACGTGCCCCGCGCCGCGCCGGTCGTCGGCCGTCACCTTAGTTCGCCAGCGACCCTGCGCTCGGCTGCGCGGAGCGCCTCGTCGGCTCCCGTATGCGGGTCATCGACCGCATAGACGTTGGGGGTGATCCCAGCTCCCTCGCGCACGCCGCCGCCACCGAGGTTGCGCCCGTCGGGCGTGAAGTACTCCCCGACGGTGATGTCGAGTGCGCCGCCGTTGGCCAGTGGCTCGATCTCCTGGAAGACGCCCTTGCCGTAGGTGTGCGTGCCCACGACCAATGCCCGGTGGCGATCCTGCAGGGCCGCGGTGACGATTTCTGCCGCCGACGCCGTGCCCCGGTCGACGAGCACGACCATGGGGATCCGGGGAGCGATCGCGCCCCCCTTCGCCAAGTAGACCTGACGCGGCTGGCTGCGGCCTGCGGTCGAGACGATCGTTCCGTCGGGGATGAAGATGCTGGCCACATTGACCGCCTCGTCGAGTAGCCCGCCTCCGTTCTCGCGCAGGTCCAGGATCAGCGCCCGGGCACCTTGGTGGAGGATTTTCTGAACCTGCGCCTGCAGCTCCAGGCCCGCGCCCTCGGTGAAGCTGGTCAGCTGCACATCGCCAACCTTCTCGCCCTGGTAGGTGACGATTCGCCCGCTGGAGACTGGGACCACCAGGTTCTCCCGGGTCACCGTCACCGTGCGGTGATGCCCGCCGTTCAGCACGCTCAGGGTCACCTTGGTGCCGGCCGGCCCACGGATCAGAGCCGAGTCGAAGTCGGCGGAGCGGTTGGCCAGCGAGGTCGAGCCCACACTGACGATGACGTCGCCCCGGACGAGCCCTGCGCGGGCGGCCGGCGAGGAGGGGAACACATCGACGACACGCAGGCCGTGTGGATCCGGAAGCACGTCGACCCCAATCCCCGACAGGTGAGGGTTCGACTGGCTGAGAAAAGAGCGGTAGTCGGCGGGCTTGAAGTAGTGCGAATAGGGATCACCGAGGCTCGCGATCGCCCCGCTGATGCCCTGATTCTCAAGCTGTGCGGTGTTTATCGGCCGGTAGTAGTCACGCTGAAGGACACCCAGTACATCCTGCATCAACCGCGTGTTCGAGTCGTCGGTGAACGTGCCCCGCAGGCCCGACGGCAGCCAGCTGGGATGCCCTCCCAACCACACGCCGAGCGCCAGGATCACCAGACCGGCCACGAGCACGCCGGCGCCCGTGCGCAGCGGCGAGCGTCTCGGTCGTCCCAAGCCCTGAAACATCATCCTGAGAGTAGCCAGCGAGCGTCGCCGGAGCGGCCGGCGGCGCGCTACACGCGTAGGAAGCGGCGCAGCGAGACCCCGGACCCGATCGCGGACACGAGCACACCGGCGCCCATCAAGATTGCGAGCAGCGCCGGGAACGCGATCGTGCGGATGCCGCCCACGAGCGCCCAACCCGAGAACAGAGGGTCGAGCAGCGCGACCTTCGCCGCGGCCAAGATGACGACCGCCACCACCGCACCTACCGCACCGACCAGCACGCCCTCGATCACAAACGGCCAGCGGATGAACCAATCCGTCGCCCCCACCAGCTTCATCACCTCGACCTCACGCCTGCGCGCGAACAGCGACAGGCGGATCGTGTTCGCGATCAGCAGGATCGAGGCGATCGTCAGCAGCAAAGCGAACGCCAGTCCCCCCCACTTGACGGCCGAGGTCAGCTCGAGCGCCTTCTTGGTGTAGGCCTTCTTGTTCGACACGCTCCCGATCGCGGGATCAAACGGGCCGCCGCCGCGGAGCAGCCCCGCGTGAATCACCAGCACGTTGGCCGGGTTGTCGGGCGTCACGTGGAACGTATCGGGCAGCGGGTTGTAGCCGAGCAGCGTGTATGCGGCGGGGTTTTGCGCCTTCTGCTGGGCGAAGGCCTGCTGCTTTGAGACGAACTGCACCGAGCCGACGTGCGGCAGTGCCTTGATCTCGCGCTCGACGCGAGCGTCGTCGGCGGGCGCGGCGTTGCTCTTCATGAAAACATCGACGATCAAGCGGCTGCGGACGTTGTTGGCGGCGTCGTTCGTCACCTCCACCGCGGGAATGAAGACGCCGACGACGAGCATCGTCACCAGCACGGTCGCCAGCGCCGCAAAGCTCGGCGCGGCGTTGCGGCGCATCGCGCGGAAGGCCTCGCGCAGGAAGAACCCCAAGCGCACCGGCTAGATCCCCGGCGGCCGGGTAGCGGGCGCCCGCAGTCGCCGCGCGAACTCGCGCGTGGACTCCTCGCGCGTGTAGAGCCCGGCCGCCTCATCGCGGACGATACGCCCATGGGAGAGCTCGAGCACGCGGCGGCGCATCTTGTCGACCATCGCCTGGTCGTGGGTGGCGACAAGGATCGTCGTGCCGGTGCGGTTGATCCGGTACAGCAACCTCATGATGTCGATGCTGGTCTCAGGATCGAGGTTTCCGGTCGGCTCGTCCGCCAGCAGCAGAGGCGGATGGTTGACGAACGCGCGTGCGATCGACACACGCTGCTGCTCGCCGCCTGAGAGCTGGTCCGGATAGTTGTGAAGCTTGGTCGACAGGCCGGTGAGGCGCAGGATGTCCGGAACCTTCTCCCGGATCTCGCGGCGAATACCGCCCGTGACCTGTAGGGCATAGGCCACGTTGTCGTAGACCGTGCGACTGGGCAGGAGCTTGAAGTCCTGGAACACGACGCCGATGTTGCGGCGGTAGTAAGGCACTCGGCCGCGCTTTATCTCCGCGAGATCACGGCCGGCGACGCGGATCGTCCCCTCGGTCGGCTCGCTCTCCTTGATCAGCAGCCTGATCACGGTCGACTTGCCCGAGCCGGTCGCTCCGACCAGGAACACGAACTCTCCTCGCGAGACGGCGAAGGTCCCGTGATCAAGCCCGACATCACCGCCGTCGTAGCGCTTTGAAACCCCGCGATACTCGATTACCGGTGGGCCGCCCGCGGGCGGCAGCCCTCCGGCATCAACCGGCCGGGGCGCTCCCCGACGCGCCGCCGGGCGCAGCGAGCGGCTTCGAACATCTTCTCGGGACGCGGACATGGAGGCGCCGCAGCCTACCGACGATGGCGGTAGGACGTCCTTCCGGGAACCCCGTGCAACGGTGGTTGCACGCCGCTCGCTACCGTTGGGGCTTCATGCCCCGTATCACCCAGACCACGCTTGAAAACAGCCTGCCGCTGTACAGAATGGAGATCGACGGCACACGGGCCGTGACGCTTCTGGTGGCGTTCGATGCGGGCGCCAGGAGCGAGCAGGCACAAGAGAACGGCATGGCGCACTTCCTCGAGCACTTGGTGTTCAAGGGTGGCGAGAAGTACGCCACTTACCGCGAGGTCAACGCCGCGGCAGAGCGCATCGGCGCGGTCCTCAACGCTTACACCAGCCATGATCTGGTGGCGTTTCACATCACCGCCCGTGCCGAACAGGCCCCTGCCGCGGCCGACCTTTTGACCGACTTCGTGGCGCGTCCCCGAATCGCTGCGGACGAGCTCGACCGAGAGCGCGGCGTCGTGGTGCAGGAAATCGCCAGGGCTAACGATCAGCCGGCAGTGATGGCCGAGCACCTGATCGACGAGGCCGCGTTCGGCGATCACCCGCTTGGCCGACCGGTACTGGGCACGGTGGAGCACATCCGGGACTCGTTCACCCGCGAGGACATCGTCGCCTTCCGCTCCAGGCGCTGGGCGCCGGCGCGCGGCGCCGCCTTCGCAGTGGGCAACCTGACGGCGCTGCCCGAGAACGGTGAGCTGGAAGCGCTATTTGGCCGCTTCGCCCCCCAACCGGCGCCTGACCCCTACGACCCGGCGCCCGGCGCCCGTCCACGCGTGCTGGTAAACGAGCGCGACTCGAGCCAGTCGCACTTGCGGATGTCCTACCGCCCGGACGTCGACGTCTCTAATCCCCGTCAGCGCGCCGCGCTTCAGATCTACTCCACGCTGCTCGGAGGCTCGATGGGATCGAGGCTGTTCGACGAGATCCGCGAGCAGCGAGGGCTCGCCTACTCGGTCCACTCAGCGGCGCACGCCTACGCCGATACGCCGGTGCTGCAGCTCTCGGCCGGCCTCGAGTCGAGCAAATGCATGGAGGCTCTGGCGAGGATGCGGGAGATCGTCTCCGAACTGCGCGACCAGGGGCCGACGGCCGAGGAGCTCGAGCGGGCTCGGGCCTACGCAGCCGGCGCCCGGGCGATCGCGTTCGAGAACACCGGCGCCGTGGCCCGTTACGGGGCGCAGCAAACGATCCTCCACGGCGAGCGGCCCGATCCCGACGCGTCGATCGCGCTGCTCGACAAGGTGACCTTCGATCAGGTGGCCGAAGTCGCCGCGCGGGTTCCCCGCGAGCTCTCACTGGCATGCGTAGGGCCACACACCGCGGAGGAGCTGAAGTCCGCTTAGCTCGGCTGATCGCGCTCGCGGCGACGGTCGCGAGCTTGGTTTCAGCCTGCGGCGGCGCCCACGTTCGCACGCCGCGGACCGCGGTGCTCTCCAGTCCCCCGCCTCCAGCCACTACCACTACTCGCGCGGCTCCCGCGGCTCGCCCCTTCCCTCCCGGCACCGCCGCTATGAGCTCAGCGCTCGTGCGTCAGCTGACGCAGGCGGGCCCAAATAGCGGCGCATCTGTGTACGACTTGACCGACAACATGCCGCTGTTCGCGCTGCGAGCCCACATGGCGCGCGCCCCGGCTTCCGTGGAGAAGCTGTACACCAGCGTGGCGGTGCTGGACAAGCTCGGCGAGGACGCCACGCTGCGCACCAAGGTCTTGGGAGTTGGCCGCCTGGGAGCGAGCGGGGTGTGGCACGGCAACCTGTATTTGGTGGGCGGTGGTGACCCCACATTCGGTGATCAGACCTTCAACCGGACCTGGGAGTATGGGTACGGACCGACGGCCGCTCAGCTCGCGAGCCAGTTGCGCGCCGACGGCATTCGCCGCGTCAGCGGGCTCCTGATCGGCGACGGCTCGCTGTTCGACCCCCGCCCCGGTCCCCCCTCGAGCGGCTTTGCTTCCGACGTTCCTGACCTCGGCGGTCAGCTGAGCGGCCTGACGTTCGATCATGGTGCGGCCGCCGGCCTGCCGCCGGCGGCCTTCGCCGCCCGGCAGCTCGCGCGGACGATGCGCGTGGCTCACGTCCAAGCCAGCGCGGCGCATTTCCCGGGAAAAGCGCCCGCTGACGCGCGCCCCCTGGCCAGCGTGGCCTCGCCCCCGGCGTCGTTGCTCGTGCGGTTGATGGACGTGCCCTCCGACGACTTCTTCGCCGAGATGCTGACCAAGCAGCTCGGCGCACGCTTCGCCGGTGCGGGCACGACGGCGGCCGGCGCCCGAGTCATCGCCGGGGCGATCGCCGCCTACGGCATCCATCCCAGAACCGTCGACGGCTCGGGGCTCTCGCGCTCGGATCGTTCCTCGCCGCAGCAGGTCGTGCACCTGTTGCGGGAGCTCAATGGCACAGCGACCGGCCGGGCGCTCGTAGCCGCCCTGCCGATCGTGGGGGTCGAAGGTACCGTGCAGACGATCGCCGTGCACACCGCGGCCCAGGGTCGCTGCATTGCCAAGACCGGCACGCTGGACGGCGTCACGAACCTCGCGGGCTACTGCCACGGTCGTGGCGGCAAGCTATTGGCCTTCGCCCTGTTCATCGACGGGCCGAGCAATTGGAGCGCGCTTCAGCTGGAGGGCAAAATGATCGTCTCGATCGCGCGCCTCTGAGTGTTTTCCCCTGGCCCGAAAACACTCAGCGACAATCGCGTCAGTGGACGCCGCATCGGCCATCAACCGACACGAGCTGGACCGGTACCTCGAAAGGGTCAGCGATCGCTGGCAGCTGGAGCTGGCGATCCTGGGCGGCGCCAGGGTCGCTGACGGGCGCGGTGCGCCACCCCAGCGCGAGCGGGGTCCGGAATTCGTACTAATCCTCGTCTCCCCCTCCTACGACGGCATGCCCTGGCTCGAACGCGTGTACCAGGCGGGAGCGCTGTGGGACGCGCTGGAGATGGGTGGGTCTGCCGACATTCACTGCTACACGCCGGCCGAGTTCGCACGCAAGCGCGAGTCGCTGCCGGCGGTGCGCCAGGCGGCCAACGACGGGCTCGATCTGCTGGCGGGCGCATGGTGAGGCGCGGGCTCCGTCCTCAGCCCATCGCCAGCATGCGCTCGACTGGGACCCGCGTAGGGTCGGCGATCGGCGAGGGCAGTCACCGCGCGCCCGCGATGGGGCTCGCACCGGTACGGGTCTGGTAGGTTGCGATCCGTTTCGGGGCCCGGGGCCGGCGGGCGATCAGTCAAACAAGGAGGCTAGATGTTTCTCCGGGTCGTAAAGCTCGTGACGGCGGCTGCCGTCGCGATGGGCGTCTCGAGCGTGGCTGCGGGCGCGGCCGGGCCGCCCCCACCGACCTCATCCAACGGCAATGCTGCGCAGCAGGTGGCGATCGGACTTGGCACGCCGACCGCGTTTGCGTTCGGCGCAGGCGCCGTGTTCGAGTCCGATGCCGGCACGCAGTCCGCATCTCCCGGTCCGAAGGTCGCGGGAGGCGTCTACCTGCTCAAGAACGGAACCGCGACGCGTCTGCCCGGCTCGCCGCCCGTGTCGTTTGGGGTCGTCTGGCACAAAGGCACGCTGTACGTCAGCGCCGGTCGGCTGATCCTGGCCTGGAGCGGCTGGAACGGCGCCACGTTTAGCAAACACCGCGTGGTTTACACGGCGCCCAAGAGGTTCACGGGCTTTAACGGGCTCGGCTTCGGGGCCGATGGACGGCTGTACGTGGGTGTTGACGTAGGGCCAATGGGTAAGTTTGATCACGGCCCGGCCAGGACGCCCTACGCGTACGACTTCCTGTCGCTCAAGCCGAATGGGGGCGGGCTGAAGGTCGTGGCCACCGGCATCCGCCAGCCGTGGCAGATGGCGTTCCCGGCCGGCTCGTCCTCGCCGTTCGTCTCAGATCTCGGTCAGGACACGCCGACAAGCGTGGCCAACAAGGCGCCGGACTTCGTCCTGCGGGTCAAGCCGGGGCAGGATTACGGCTTCCCGAAGTGCAACTGGGTGAAGCGCGAGGCGTGCAGAGGATTCGCCAGGCCGTTCAAGTTCTTCGCGCCGCACACCGACGTGATGGGGATGGCGATCGCCGGCGGACGGCTGTACATGTCCGAGTTCGGGGCGGTCCACTCACCGCAGGTTGTCTCGATGCCGCTGGCCGGCGGCGGTGTCAAGCCGCTGCTGACCGGGTTCGTGGCGCCGATCGTCGGGCTCGGGATCAAGGGGCAGTGGCTGTACGTAGGCGAGCTGACGGGCCAGGTGTTCCGGGTGCAGCTCTAGGAGACTCGTCGTGCGCGCGGGTTTTGGGGCGGTGGACGCGCTCTGGAACCCGCGCGACGGCCTCCCCTGGCCCAGGGGCTTGGCGGATCAGGCGGTGGCCAGCTCGGCCGGTCGCTCCGCCAGCACCCTCACCGTGGCGAAGGTGGGGTCAGCGGCGCCGTGCAGCCTCGCCCCGGCTGAGGTCAGCTCCTGAAGGTACTCGATCACATCTACCGTGACGCGCTCTCCCGGCAGGAGCGCCGGCACCCCTGGGGGATAACCGGCGATTGCCTCGCACGACACGCGTCCCACCGCCTCGGCCACGGGGATGCTCTCGCCGGCGCCGAGGAACGCCTCTCGCGGGGTCGTGGCCGTTTCCCGGGCCCCGCCGGCGGGCGCGGATGGCACCTCGCGGACCACTCCGGGCCGGGATATGCGCCGCACCGTCTCTGAGAAGTCGTGCGCCAAGCGCTCGAGCGGCTCGACGGGCTGAGCAAGACCCAGCACGAACACCACCGTGGCGTGCGTGGCCAGCTCGGTGTAGGTGTCGTATGAGGCCCGCAGCGCGGCCGCGACCTCATATCCGGTGCAGCCGGTCCCCCGCACGTCGACGACCAGCCGCAACGGGTCCCACCCTGCCACGCCGGGACGGCCGACGAGCGTGTCCCCGACTACCTCACAACCGGGGACGGCGTCGATCACACGCCGCACCCTGGCGCCGGCGGCGAGCGTGCGCTCGAGTAGCGCGTTGCCGTGGACGGCGAGCTGACGGCGGGCGGCATCGAGGGAGGCGAACAGCAGCGAGCTCGGACTGGTGGAGCGCACCAGTCGCACGGCCCGGGCGACGGTGTCCGGATCCACCAGCCCACCGGGTGCCACGTGGAGCATCGCGGACTGCGTCAAGCTACCGACGATCTTGTGCGTGGAGGCCAGCACGGCGTCGGCTCCGAGCCGGAGCGGCGACTCGGGAAGGTCTGGATGCAGGCCGAAGTGAGCACCCCAGGCGTTGTCGACCACCAGCGCCGCTCCGGCGCTGTGGGCCACTTCGACGCAGGCGCCCACGTCGGCGGCCATCCCGTAATAGGTCGGCGACACGATGAACACGGCTCCAGTGCCCGGCGCCGCGCGCAGCCCGCGTTCTAGCGCCTCTGGGGTGACGCCGAGCGCCATCCCCAGCTCCGCGTGGTACTCCGGGGACACGTAGGTCGGAGCCCCCCCGCTCAGCACCAGCCCGTCGATGATGCTGGCGTGGCTGTTTCGCTGAATCAGCACCGGCTCCGTGTTCGCGGCAAGCGCCAGGCAGAGGGCGTGATTGCCTTGCGTCGCGCCGTTGGTCAAAAACCACGTACGCCCGGCGCCGTAGGCCTCGGCCGCCAGGCGCTCCGCGCGCTCGTAGGGGGTGGGCGACGGCCCGAGGTCGATGCCCTCGATGTCCTGGGGGACGTCGAGCAGCAGCGCGCGCTCTCCCAAGGCGACGCGCAGGCCCGGGTCGGCGCCTTCGCCTCCTTTGTGGCCCGGGATGTGAAAGCGGGTCGAGCCCCGGAATCCGTAGGCGGTGACCGCGTCCAGATAGGGCGCGGTCGGCTGCTCGGGCGGGTTTCTCATCCGCGCCGCGGCCCGCAGCAGTTGCTCATCGCCGGGCGGCGTGCTCATCCCCGGGCGGCCTTCAGCAGGTATGCGCGGACGAACCCGTCGAGGTCCCCGCTCAGCACGCGAGCGGCGTCGCCCACCTCGAAGTCGGTGCGATGGTCCTTGACCATCGTGTAGGGATGCAGAACATAGGAGCGGATCTGAGAGCCGAAGTTCACGTCCTGCGCTTGTCCCTTCTCACGCGCGATCTCCTCGCGGCGCTTTCGCTCCTCGAGCTCCAGGAGCTTCGAGCGCAGCATGGTCATCGCCTCGGCCTTGTTCGAGGACTGCGAGCGCTCGTTTTGGCACTGCACGACGATGCCCGTCGGCTTGTGCGTGATCCGCACGGCCGAATCGGTCTTGTTGACGTGCTGGCCGCCGGCGCCGCTGGCCCGGTAGGTATCGACCTGGAGGTCGTCGTCGTCGATTTGAACGTCCTCGATCTCCCGAACCACCGGCGAGACCTCGACCCCGGCGAAGCTCGTTTGGCGGCGGTGCGCCGCGTCGAATGGCGACAGGCGCACCAGGCGGTGAACCCCTTTCTCGCCGTTGTACAGCCCGTAGGCATTCTCGCCCCTGACCAGGAACGTGGCGGACTTGATGCCGGCTTCCTCTCCCGGCGAGACCTCGAGCAGCTCCACTTGAAAGCCGCGCTTCTCCGCCCAGCGCATCTCCATTCGCAGCACCATCTCCGCCCAGTCCTGCGCGTCCGTGCCGCCGGCGCCCGCGTTGATCGTGACCAGCGCGTCGCCCGTGTCGTAGCGCCCGGAGAACAGCCGCGCCTCCTCCAGCGACTCCAGACGCCGCTGAACCGAGCCCACCTGCTGCTCGAGCTCGGTCGCGATGTCCGGATCTTCTTCCGCCAGCTCCGCCAGCGGCTCGAGGTCGTCGACGTCGCGCGCCAGCTCCTGGTAGGTGGCCAGCTTGCGCGCCGTGCGCGCGTGCTCCGCGGTGATGGCCGCGGCCCGCTCCTGATCGTCCCAAAAGCCCGGCTCGCCCATCTGCCGCTCGAGCGCGCCAACGCGCTCGCTCAAGGCGTCGGGGTCAAAGATAGTCCGCCAGCAGCTTGAGCTGCTCGCGGATCGTCTCGAGCCGGTGCGATAGCGGCTCTGATGGTGCGCTCGGCATTCGAGCGGCAAGGCTAGCAGCGGCGTCTCGACGCTCAGCGGCTGTTTGGGCTTACTGTCAGCGTTCGCTTCGCCTGGCGGCGCGGCGCTCGCGTCGCATATCGCGGTACGCGCGGGTCCGCTCGTGGGACTCGAGCTCGCGCTCCAGCTCGTCGAGCTGGGGCTCGGGGCCGTACAGGCGCCAGCCGTTCTGCAGCAGCGGGATCAGCACCACGAGCAGAATCCACACCGGCCAGAACGGCCCGTGAGCCCCGGCCGCTACCCAGATCGCGGTGCAGATCAGGAACGGCACGAGTCCGGCTCCGGACTGCTGGAGCATGCGCCGCCTGATGGGGGTGCGGCGCTCGACAAGCTCGGCCCGGCGCTGTTCCGGAGTGCTCGGCAGCCGTGGAAGGTCAGCCATCAGCGCCCTCAGCTCGCCGTCGGTGCGGGCGCTATAGGCGGCCTGTACCCGCTCGTCCAGCTCATGCTCCTCAAGCCGGCCGGCGGCGTAATGGCTGCGGATCTCTTCTGCCGCGCGCTCGCGATCCGCGTCTGAGAGCCGAGTGTCCAGCTAGCCCAGCTTTCCCTCGGCGAGCTGTGCCCGCAGGACCTTCTTGTCGAACTTTCCGACCGAGGTCTTAGGCACCTCGGAGATAAACTCCACGCGCTCGGGAATCCACCACTTGGCGACCTTGTCGCTCAGGAACGCGCACAGCTCATCGCCGTCGAGGCCGCAGTCCGCACGGCGGACGACACAGGCGCACGGTCGCTCGTCCCAGCGCTCGTCGGGCACGGCCACGACCGCCGCCTCCACGACGTCAGGATGGGCCATGATCACGTTTTCGAGCTCGACGGAGCTGATCCACTCGCCGCCGGACTTGACCAGGTCCTTGGTGCGATCGACCAGCTTGATGATCGCGCCGGGCTCGATCTCGGCCACATCGCCGGTCCGCAGCCAGCCGTCGTCGGTGAACTTCTCGGCGCCGGACTCGTCGTTGTAATAGGCGCTGGCAATCGTCGGGCCGCGGACCTCCAGCTCCCCTCCGGCCTCCTGATCCACGCGGAAGTCGACGAGCGGAACCACCCGGCCCTGCATCGCGCGGATCGCGTAGGCCTCATCATCCGCCGCAGTTCCCGGCGGGACCCGGCTGACCGACGCCATGGGACTCGTCTCCGTCATTCCCCAGGCCTGGATGATGGGGACGCCGAAGCGCTCGTCGTAGAGGCGCATCAGGCTCTCCGGGACCGCCGAGCCTCCCCCGATGATGCGCTCAACCGATGACAGATCAGGCGGCGGGTCAAGCTGACCGATTGCCTGCCAGATCGTCGGCACCGCCGCCGCAAACGTCACCGCCTCGGAGCTGATCAGCTCGGCCAGCGACTGGGGATCCATCTTCGGTCCCGGCAGCGCCAGCTTGCTGCCGGCCATCGTCGCGGCGTACGGCAGCCCCCAGGCGTTGGCGTGGAACATCGGCACGATCGGTAGCGCCGTATCTCGCTCACGCAGGGCGGGACCGTCGGCCTGATTGATCAGCAGCGTATGCAGGACGGTCGAGCGGTGCGTGTAGACGACGCCCTTCGGCCGCCCGGTGGTGCCGCTCGTGTAGCACATCGCCGCGGCGGCGTTCTCGTCGACGTCCGGAAACTCGAAGCCCGCATCGCCGGAGTCGATCAGCTGCTCGTAGTCGATCGCCCCCTGGCGCGAGGCGTCGGCATCCGGCATCAGCACCTCGTGCCCGACGCCATCGAAGCTCGGCATCACCTCCGCCAGCGAGGCGTCGAGGAAGATGACCCGGTCCTCTGCGTGGCCGACGACGTAGCGCAGGTCGTCCTCGAACAGGCGGACGTTCAGCGTGTGCAGCACGGCGCCCATCGAGGGGACCGCCAGGTAGAGCTCGAGATGGCGGCGCGAATTCCAGCCGAAGGTGGCCACGCGATCGCCTGGGCGGATGCCCAGGTCGCGCAGCGCGCTCGCGAGCCGGCGGGCGCGCTGGACGACCTCGCCGTACGTCGAGCGCTCGACGCCCTGGCCGGTGAGGCTGACCACCTCTCGCTCGGCGAACAGCTGCCCGGCGCGCTCAGCGATCGAGCGCACGAGCAACGGCGTGCGCATCATCAGGCCCTCGAAGGGCTTGGCCGGGGCTTGTGTCGTCGCGATCTCGCGAACTCTGCCACGCTCGGCGGCCGCCCGCAAGCGGCGACGGGGCCTCCAGCCTCGCGTCTTGAGAACCCAGGGCTACCTCCGGTCGCCCTTAACCAGTGCCACGGCGCTCAAGCGCCGTCAGTGTTCCTCCGCGGGGCCTCCAGCCCCGCGTCTTGAGAACCCAGGGCTACCTCCGGTCGCCCTTAACCAGTGCCACGGCGCTCAAGCGCCGTGGCACTTCTTGAATTTCTTGCCCGACCCGCACCAGCATGGGTCGTTGCGGCCGATCTGCTGGCTCTCGTCGACCCGGCGCTGCTCGACTGGCGCCGGCGGCAGCTCCTCCGCAAGCATCTCCTCCGCCGCCGCGGCGCTGCCGGCGGCCGAGGCCATGGCCAGGGCGCTGGGCTGCGCCGGCCCGCCACCCGAATACTTGACGCGGCCACCTCCGGTGGAGGAGCTCGAGCGGCTGCTGGGGCGCTGGGGCACCGGAGATGGAGGCGCGCCACCGCCGTTCTCTGCGCCCAGCACGACCTCGACGTGGAAGATCATCCGCGCAAAGTCGCCCCAGATGTTGTTCATCAGGTCGCGGAACAGCTCAAAGGCCTCGTTCTTGTAGGCCACCAGCGGCTCGATCTGCGCTGCGGCGCGCAGCCCGATGCCCTGCTGTAGATAGTCGAGGTCGTAAAGGTGCTCGCGCCAGCGCTGATCGATGATCTCGAGCAGCAGAAAACGCTCCAGGTCGCGCATCACCTCAAAGGAGAGCGCCTGCTCGCGCTGGTCGTAGAGCGACAGCGCCTCGTCTTGCAGCCGGGCGATCAAGTCCTCGCGGTCGACGCGGTCGGGCTCGATGTCGAGCAGCGAGTCACTCGGGGTGAAGATCTCCGACACACGACGAAGCAGGCCCTCGATGTCCCAGTCCTCGACGAAGTCGCCTGCCGTGTACTCCTGCACGAGGCGCTCGATCAGCTCGGCGACCTGCTCCCGCGCCGCCTCGCTCATGTCGCGGCCCTCGAGCACGTCGTCGCGGTAGCGGTAGATCACCTCCCGCTGCTGGTTGGCGACGTCGTCGTACTCGAGCGTGTGCTTGCGCATCAAGAAGTGCTGCTCCTCGACCTTCTTCTGGGCCTTCTCGATCTGCTTGGAGAGCATCTTGGCCTCGATCGGTTCCTCGTTGCCCTCCTCGTCGACCGTTCCCAGTCGATCGAGGATCTTGTAGATCCGCTCCCCTGCGAACAGGCGCACCAGGTCATCCTGGGCGGAGAGGAAGAACCGCGACTCTCCTGGGTCTCCCTGACGGCCCGATCGCCCCCGCAGCTGGTTGTCGATCCGCCGTGACTCGTGGCGCTCGGTGCCCAGGATGAACAGCCCGCCGACCTCGATCACCTGCTCGCGGGCGTCCTCAACGCGCTGCTGTATTTGCGGCAGCACCTTCTCGTAGTGCGACTGATAGTCGGAATCGCCGGGCTCTAATCCAAGCTTGGCCACCTCCAGGCGCGCCAGGTGCTCCTCGTTGCCGCCGAGCTTGATGTCGACCCCGCGGCCGGCCATGTTGGTGGCGATCGTCACCGAGCCGGGGGCGCCGGCCTCGGCGATCGTCTCGCCTTCGCGCTCCGCGTTCTCCGGCTTGGCGTTGAGCACGCTGTGCTTGATGCCCTTCTTCGACAGCCGTTCGGACAGAAGCTCTGAGACTTCGACTGAGATCGTTCCCACCAGCACGGGCTGGCCGGCCTTGTAGCGGGTCTCGATCTCGTCGAGTACCGAGACCCACTTGCCGTCCTTGGTCTTATAGACCTGATCGTTGTAGTCGGAGCGGATCATCGGCATGTTGGTCGGGACCTCGACCACCGGCAGCTCGTAGATCTTCATGAACTCCACGGCCTCGGTCAGCGCCGTGCCCGTCATGCCGGCGAGCTTGTCGTACATACGGAAGTAGTTCTGCAGCGTGATCGTGGCCAGCGTCTGGTTCTCCTCCTGGACGCGGACGCCCTCCTTTGCCTCGATCGCCTGGTGCAGACCCTCCGACCAGCGGCGCCCCTCCAGGATCCGGCCGGTGAACTCGTCGATGATCTTGGCCTCGCCGTCGATCACCGCGTAGTCGACGTCGCGCTGGTAAAGCGACTCGGCCTTCAGCGCCTGGATCAGGTGGTTGACGAGGTGGCCGTTCTCGGCGCGGTAGAGGTGATCGATGCCCAGGAAGCGCTCGGCTTTGGCCACTCCCTGCTCGGTTACCGCGACCGTCTTGTGCTTCTCGTCGAACTCGTAGTCGAAGTCCGCGACGAACTCCTTCTTGGCCCGAGGGTCCATCCCCTCGGGGGTCTTGCCGGGCTCCAGCCTGGGCGCCAGCCGAGCGAACGTGGCATACAGATCGGCCGCCTGCTCCGGCGCGCCCGAGATGATCAGCGGCGTCCGCGCCTCGTCGATCAGGATGTTGTCCACCTCGTCGACGATCGCGTAGGTGTGGTAGGGGGACTGGCCTTCCTCGGGCTTGGGCCGTCCGCCGTGCTGGACCTTCTCCTCCAGCGACTTGGCCATGTTGTCGCGCAGGTAGTCGAAGCCGAACTCCGAGTTCGTCCCATAGGTGACGTCGGCGGCGTACGCCGCACGTTTGTCCTCGTAAGGCTGCATGTTCTGCAACACGCCGACGGTCACGCCGAGCATGTCGTAGATCGGCTTCATCCAGGCTGCGTCACGCCGGGCGAGGTAGTCGTTGACCGTCACCAGGTGCACGCCGCGGCCGCCAAGGGAGTTGAGGGTGACCGCCAGCGTCGCAGTCAGCGTCTTTCCCTCGCCCGTTTTCATTTCGGCGATCGCCCCGTCGTGGAGGACCATGCCCCCGATCAGCTGAACGTCGAAATGTCGTAGGCCAAGTGAGCGCTTGCCTGCCTCGCGGACGAGCGCGAAGCACTCGTACATCAACTCGTCGAGGCTCTCGCCGTCCCGGGCCCGCTCGCGTAGGGCGTCGGTGGCTTCGCGAACCTCGGCGTCCGAGTAGAGCTCAAACTCCTCCTCGTAGCCGTTGATCTGCCCGACACGCCGTTCGTAATCCTTGAACTTCTTGCCTTCGCCGATGCGAAGCGCGCGGTCCAGAAAGGACATGAGCTCAGATTAGCTCAGGGGCCTGAGGCTTTCAGGCGGCCGGCGAGACGTCGCCGGGCGCCGGTGGCGTGGCCGCCGCCCGGGACTCGCGACGCTTGCGGCGCTTGTCGCGGTGGCGCTTGACCTGGACCGCGATCTCGTCGCTGACGACGTTGATCGAGTGAAAGATGTCCGGTGAGCGGCTCGCTGCCCGCAGCGTTACGCGTTTGAGGTGCAGCGTCGCCTCGGCCACCTCACAATCGGCGATGGCGGGGTTGCGCTCCTCGAACACCTCGACCTCGAGCTCAGCCAGCTCGGATACCTGTCGGGAGACCTTGCGAAAGCGCTTGTCCACGTGCGCTCGCAACTCGTCGGATACCGGCAGGTTGCGGCCCTTGACCTCGATGCGCATCGGCCGACCTCCTTCTGTGCTCGTGAAGGCCTCAGATTACCGCGCCAGCAGCGCCGCGCCGATCGCACCGCCGAGGTCACCGAGCGCCGCTACGTGGACCGCCGGGGGGCGCGAATCGTGGAACAAATGGGGCATCATCTCGGCCGCGATCCGGTCCGCAAGCGGCTGACCGAATCTGACGCCCAAGCCGCCTCCGATCACCACCGCCTCGACATCGAGCAGGTTGACCGCTGACGCGATCCCGGTGCCCAGCGCCTCTACCGCGTCGTCGAACAGCTCGGTGGCCAGCTTGTCGTCGTGGTCGAGGGCATGGGCCCACACGGCGCTCGTGAGCTTCGTCCGCCCGCGTTCCTCCATCACCTTGAACAGCTTGGTCTTCTCCCCCTTCTTGTGTCGCTTTCGAGCCCGCAGCTCCATCGCCGCACGACCGGCGTATGCCTCCAGGCACCCGTAACGCCCGCAGGTGCAGTGAGCGCCGCCCTGCTTTACGACCATGTGGCCGATCTCCCCCGCGCCGCCGCGGCCGAGCCACGGCTTCCCGGCGAGGATCAGCCCGCCGCCGACGCCGGTGCCCCAGAAGACTCCCAGCAGCGAGCGGTACTCGCGCCCGGCGCCCAGCTTGAACTCGGCGTCGGTCGCCACTTGGACGTCGTTGCCGACCCGGACCTTGGTCCCCAGCGCCTTGCTGAGCACCGAGCCCAGCTCGAACGTGCCCTCCCAGTCCGGCAGGTTGCGGGCGCTCGTGACCGAGCCGTTCTCAGGGTCGACGACCCCCGGCGAACCGACGCCGACGCCGTGAAGCGTCGACGGCTTGATCCCGGCTTGATCCGACGCCTCGCTCACGGCCCCAACGAGTTCCGAGGCCACCGCCTGCGGGCCGCCGCTCGCCGGCGTGGGGCGGCGGGCCGAGCCCAACACGTTGTTGCTGGCGTTGACGATCACGGCCTCGATCTTTGTCCCGCCCAGGTCGATGCCGCCACGCGAAGCTGTTCTGGCGGCAGGCTTCGCACCCCGACGCGGCTTAGGGGAATTACGGGTCTTGGCGGTGGTCGCGGCGGACATATACGGAGATGCTGCCACAGCGGGGAGCGGAAGGGTAGACGACCCTTAGGCCCACGATTCGCGGTAGTCGGCCTGCTCGGCGGTCGGCTCGTCGATTTCCACGCCCAGCGCCTGGAGCTTCAGCCGGGCGACCTCTCTGTCGATCTCGGCGGGGACGGGGAGCACCGCCGCAGCCAGCCGTTCGCCGTTGCGGACGAGCTCCTGCACACAGAGCACCTGAAGCGCAAACGAGACATCCATGACGGGCGCCGGATGGCCTTCGCCCGCGGCCAGATTGACGACGCGCCCCGCCGCGAGCAGGTTGAGGCCGCGGCCGTCGTCGAGCTCGTAGCGCTCGATCAGCGGCCTCACCTCGCGCACTCCGCCACTGGCCAGCGCGCGCAGTTCGTCGAGATCGATCTCTACGTCGAAGTGGCCGGCGTTCGCCAGCAGGGCACCATCCTTCATCCGCTCGAAGTGCTCGGTGCCCAACACCCGTCTGGAGCCGGTGACGGTCACGAAGACGTCGCCACGCTCGGCCGCTGCCAGCGCCGGCATCACCTGATAGCCCGCCATTCGCGCCTCCAGCGCTCTGAGCGGGTCGATCTCGCAAACGATCACGGCCGCCCCCGCACCCTGAGCGCGCTCGGCGATCCCCTGCCCGGCCCACCCGTAGCCGATCACGACCATGGTGTGCCCGGCTAGCAGCATGTGGCTCGCGCGGACGATGCCGTCGAGCGCCGACTGCCCGGTGCCGTGCCGGTCGTTGAGCGCCCGCTCCGTCCGGGCCTCGTTCACTGCCAGGACGGGACGCGCGAGCTCCCCACGTTGCTCGAGCCGGCGCAGGCGAACGAGACCGGTGGCGGTCTCCTCGATGCCACCCAGCAGGCCCTCGAGCGGGGCGCGGTCGCCTTGGTGGGCGGTGATCAGGAGGTCGGCCCCGTCGTCGATTGTGACCTGCGGGCCGGCCGCCAGCAGCTCGCGCAGGTGCGAGGCGTATGTGTCGAGATCCTCGCCGCGGCGTGCCCGTACCTCCACGCCATGTCTGTCGACCAGCGCCGCCGCCACGTCGTCCTGGACGGACAGCGGGTTGGCCGAACACAGGGCGGCCTGAGCGCCGCCCGCAATCAGCGTTCGGAGTAGGTTCGCGGTCTCGGCCGTGACGTGCAGGCAGGCCGCGACCCGCACGCCCGAGAGCGGACGCGCGCCGGCAAAGCGCTCGCGCAGCCGCGCCAGCACCGGCATCTGGCCATCGGCCCAGGCGATCCGCGCCTCGCCATCGTCGGCGAGGCTCAGATCAGCTACGTCGTGCGCTAGGGCCAACGCCCGCGCCCTTGCGGCCCGCTCGGGCTCGCTTGAATGGGCCGCGCGCGAGTCGTCCGCCGGCGAGCATCCCGCCTAGTAGCGGTAGTGCTCGGACTTGTACGGCCCCTCGAGCGGCACCCCCAGGTAGGCCGCCTGACCGAGCGTCATCTCGGTCAGCTTGGCCCCAAGCGCGTCCAAATGCAGGCGTGCAACTTTTTCGTCGAGGTGCTTGGGAAGCGTGTAGACGCGCTTCTCATAGATGTCGGTATGGCCGAAGAGCTCGATCTGGGCGATCACCTGATTCGTGAACGAGTTCGACATCACGAAGCTGGGGTGCCCGGTGGCGTTGCCGAGGTTGAGCAGCCGGCCCTCGGAGAGCACCAGAATCGAATGGCCATCGGCGAACACCCATTCGTCGACCTGGGGCTTGATGTTGATGCGCTTGATCCCGGGCATGCGGGCCAAGCCGGCCATGTCGATCTCGTTGTCGAAGTGGCCGATGTTTCCCACGATCGCCTGGTGCTTCATCCGCGACATGTGCTCGGCGGTGATGACGTCCCGGTTGCCGGTCGCGGTGATGAAGATGTCGGCCTCCGAGAGCACGTCATCGATCCGCAGCACCTGATAGCCGTCCATCGCCGCCTGCAGCGCGCAGATCGGATCGATCTCGGTGATCACGACCCGCGCGCGCTGGCCGCGGAGCGACTCGGCGCAGCCCTTGCCGACATCGCCGTAGCCGCAGACGACCGCCAGCTTGCCGCCGATGAGCACGTCGGTGGCGCGGTTGATGCCGTCGATCAGCGAGTGCCGGCAGCCGTACTTGTTGTCGAACTTCGACTTGGTGACGGAGTCGTTGACGTTGATCGCCGGGAACAGCAGCTGGCCCTGCTCCGCGAACTGGTAGAGACGGTGCACCCCAGTCGTCGTCTCCTCGGTCACGCCATTGATCGCGGCGGCCATCTGCGTGAAGCGCTGCGGGTCGCGCTCGAGCGAGCGCTGCAGCAGCTCGAGCACGATCTTGAACTCCTCGGAGTCGGCGCTGGCGGGGTCTGGCACCGCGCCCGCGCGCTCGAACTCGGCCCCCTTGTGGACGAGCAGCGTCGCGTCGCCGCCGTCGTCGAGAATCATGTTGGGGCCCTCGTGACCGGTCGCGCCCACCCACGTGAGCGCCTGCTCGGTGCACCACCAGTACTCCTCGAGTGTCTCGCCCTTCCAGGCGTAGACAGGGATCCCCTTGGGATCCTCGGGCGTCCCGTCTGGGCCTACGGCGACCGCCGCCGCCGCGTGGTCCTGGGTTGAGAAGATGTTGCAGCTTGCCCAGCGAACCTCGGCTCCCAGCGCGAGAAGCGTCTCGATCAGGACCGCCGTCTGAACCGTCATGTGCAGCGAGCCGGTGATGCGGGCGCCGGCGAGTGGCTGGCGCTCGGCGAACTCCTCCCGGGTTGACATCAATCCCGGCATCTCGTGCTCGGCGAGCCGGATCTCCTTGCGGCCGAACTCCGCCAGCGACAGGTCCGCCACTTTGAAGTCGGTCTTGACCGCGGTCGTGCTCATCTCATCTCCATCGGTGTCGGCGTTCTGCCGGCCCTAGGCGGCGGCCAGCAGCTTCTCGTGCTTGTCCTGCTCAAAGTTCAACCAGTCGGCAGCCCTGATGTGCCCGGGCCGGCGCGCCTTGGCCTCGAGCCAGGCCTGCACCGCCCCGCGTAGTTCCGGCTCGGCACGCAGGCGGGCGGCGAACGCCACCTCCGAGAGGCCCATGTCGAAGCGGTGAAGCAGCTCCTTGAGCGTGCGAAGGCGCTGCAGCTCTCCCGGACCGTAGAGGCGGTAGCCCGAAGCAGAGCGCGCGGGCGTCACCAGCCCCGAGCGCTCGACGTAGCGGAGCATGCGCGGGCTCCAGCCGGTCGTCTCCGCCGCCTCGTGAATCGTCAGGCCCTCCATTCCCGGCAACCTTAGCACGACTGTGTCAAGGTTCGCGCCCAACGCCGCCCCGCTGCCGCAGGGACGACGATCCCCGGCACCGCGGAGCGCGTCAGCCGCGCGCCAGCTCGCCCTTGAGCCGCTCGAGCAGGACCACCGGCGCCGGATCGACGCCGCGCAGCACGGCCAGATAGACCGACACCAGATCACCTAGCAACACGAGTGAGACCAGCCGTTCCATCCGGGTCTCCCCACGGCTCTCAACCCGGTAGGTGGCGGCTGCGTGCGAGGCGATCAGGCCGCGCGTGAGCTCGATCCGCTGACGGATGCGGGGGTGCAGGTCAGAGTCGTCGAGGAACACGGCGCTGAAGCGACCGAGGCCCTGGCTGCCGCCCCATCCCTCGATTTCGTTGTGGTCGATCTCGGGCAGCTCGCCCGCGAAGCAGGGCACCTTGGCGTTCTCGTTGATCTGCGTCTTCCAGCGGTAGGCGATCGGCGCCGTCAGTTCCGAGCCCGCGATCTGGGCCACCGTCCCGTGCAATCCTCGGGCCAGCTCCTTGGGCAGCGAATCGTCGGCTCCTTCGGGGCCCCACTCGGCGACGAGCTGCTCAGCGTGGGCGGCGGCGACATCGATCTCGGCGTGCAGGCGCTCACCGACGCCGCAGATCCCGGCCACCTCCAGCGCGGTCACCAGCGAGTAGGCGACCGCCCCGCGGGGCTGAAAGCCGCCCGGAAGCGGGATCACGGGTACGCCATCCGCGCGCGCGGCGGCAGCGAGCCTGCCGCCCGTCGTCGCCGTGATCCGCCGGGCGCCGAGGGCGCCCGCCGCCTCATAGGCCGCGAGCGTCTCCTCGGTATTGCCCGAGTAGCTCGAGCAAAGCACCGTCGTGTCGGGCATCGTCCAGGCCGGCAGCCCGTAGCCGCGCGCTAGCTCTATCGGGCGCGAAGCGCGGTCGCCAAGCGCCGCCCGGGCCAGCGCACCGCCGATCGCCGAACCCCCCATGCCGGCGACGATCAGCCCTCCCGGCGCGTCGTGGGGCTCGAGGTTCGCGGACTCGACGCGCCACATCGCGTCGCGCAGGTGGTCGGGCAGCGCGAGGAGGTCAGTCAGCTCGCCCGACACGTCGACCGCGGCGATCGCCTCAGGGGTCAGCGCCCTATGCGCTCGCGTCGCCGTCAAGGGGTGATCGCTTCCTCGCCCAGCACCACCCCGGGGAAGATACGCGCACCTGCCTCCAGAACGTTGCCCGACCCCACGATCGCCCGCTCGCCGAGAACCGCTCCCGGCGCGAGCACGCAGTGCTCGCCGATCCTCGCCCCGGGCCCGATGATCGCCTCGCGGACAACGGAACCCGCTCCGACGTGCGCGCGCTCGAGCAGCACCGAGCGCTCGATCCGCGCGCCGTCGCCGACCGAGACACCGGCGCCGAGCACTGCGTGGGCGCCGACCGTGGCGTCGGATGCGACCTCGCAACCCGGGCCCAGCAGCGCGGGGGCGAGCACCGTCCCGCTGACCTGGCCGGGCCCGACGAGCACCGACCCGTGCTCTGCCAGCCGCGCACCCACCTCGGTGCGCACCACTCCTGAGAGGACGTCGAAGGTCCCACGCAGGTAGCGCTCGGGCGTCCCGATGTCCAGCCAGTAGCCGTCCGCGCGGCATCCGTAAAGCCCGCGGCCGACCAACTGGGGGAACAAATCGTGCTCGATCGAGATGTTGGTGCCCGCAGGCGCCATCTCATTGAGAACATCGCGCTCGAGCACGTAGACGCCCGCGCTGATCAGGTTCGCAAAGGCCTCCTCTGGCGCCGGCTTCTCGACGAACGCCTGCACCGAGCCGTCGGCGCGGCACCGCACGACCCCGTAGGCGGACGGGTCCTCGACGGCCACGAGCGCCAGCGTCGCTCTGGCCCCGGTGCGCGCGTGTTGGGCCAGCTGTGCGCTGAGATCGATGTCCGTCAGCACATCGCCGTTGAGCATCAGAAAGCGCTCGGACAGCAGGGCCTCGGCGTACTTGAGCGCGCCACCCGTGCCCAGGGGCTCGGGTTCCTCCACGTATCGGACGCGCACACCGAGCGCTCTCCCCTCGCCGATCACCGCCCGGACATCGGTAGCCATGAAGCCGCACGCCAGGATCACCTCCTCGACGCCGTGCCCGCGCAGCCACTCGATCATGTAGGAGACGAACGGCCGCCCGACGATCGGCACCACCGGCTTGGGGATCGTTGAGGTCAAAGGCCGCAGCCGCGTTCCTTCGCCTCCCGCGAGGATCAGGGCCTGCATGTGATGACTACCGCCGGCCTATCCCCTCGTAAACGAGGCCGGCGGCGCGGATTGCCGCCGGATCGAAGAAGTTGCGTCCGTCCAGCACGAGCGTGCCGCGCATGCGCTTTGCGACCTCTTTCCAGTCCAGCTCTGCGAAGTGACGCCACTCGGTGACTAGCACGATGGCGTCGCAGCCGTCGATGCACTCCATCGCCGACGGGCAGAATTCGACGCCGGTAATGAGGCTGCGCGCGGCGTCCTCGGCGATCGGGTCAAATGCGCTGACATGCGCCCCCTCGGCCTGGAGCCTGGCGGCCAGCACCAGCGACGCCGCGTCGCGCATATCGTCGGTGTCTGGCTTGAACGCCAGGCCGAGCAGGGCCACGCGCTTGCCGACGAGCCTTCCGACGTGTCTGTGCAGCTTGGCCACCACGCGCCGCTTCTGGAGCTCGTTGACCTCGAGCGACGCGTTCAGGAGCTGGAACTGGTAGCCGCTGTTGGCGGCCAGCTTCTTCAGCGCGGTTACATCCTTGCCGAAGCACGAGCCTCCCCAGCCGATTCCGGCGCGCAGGAACTTAGGGCCGATGCGTTCGTCGAGGCCCATTCCGTGGGCCACCATCAGCACGTCCGCCCCGGTCTCCTCGCAGACAACGGCGATCTCGTTGATGAACGAGATCTTGGTCGCTAAGAAGGCGTTCGCGGCCAGCTTGATCATCTCGGCACTGGCGACGTCGGTCCGCAGCAGGGGCGCGTCGAACGGCTCGTAGAGCCGCACGACGGCGTCACCGGCCCAGTCGTGTTCGTCGCCGATCACCACGCGGTCGGGCTCGAAGAAGTCGGCTAGCGCGGAACCCTCTCTGAGGAACTCGGGGCACGAGACGTAGGCGAAGGCCGGCTTACCCTGGGCGGCGAACATGCGCTTGATCGCGGCCCCCGTTCCGACGGGCACCGTCGATTTCATAATTAACGCGTGCCCATCCGAGGCGGGCATCGCTGCCACGACCTGGTCGACGGCCGATAGGTCAGCGTCCCCCGAATAGGTCGGAGGCGTCCCCACGGCCACGAACAAGAGCCGGGCATGTTCCAGCGCGGGCCGGAGCTCGGTTGAAAAGTGAAGCCGCTCGCGGTTGCGGGTGACGCACTCCTCGAGCCCGGGCTCGTAGATCGGAGTCTCCCCACCGCGCAGGCGCTCGATCTTCTCAGCGTCGATGTCTACGCACCACACCTCGCTTCCGAGCTCGGCGAATCCGGCAGCCGTGACCAGGCCGACGTAGCCGGTTCCGATCACTGCGATCGGTTCACGCTCCGAGGACATCGATGCCGGAGGCTAGCGGGACGCCCACGCGAGATCCGGGCCCGGAGATCGCCACGCAAAGCGACCGGGGGGCTGCTCGCGGCGTCGCTCCTAGACCCGCATCAACGAGGCCGCGATCGCGACCATCTGCTGGTTCGAGAGCGTGTCGGTCAGCGAATTCGAGATCCAGTACGCCCCTTGGCTGGTGCGCCAGGCCACGACCGACAGCTTGCCGCCGCTGGCGTACAGGAGTAGTTGCTTGCCGTTCACCAGCCGTCTGGCGGTGGGATTGCTCAGCAGCGGCGGATCCTGCCACGTCGTGCCTTGGACGCCGTAGTACTCGCCCAGCGCCGAGTTGAGCACGAGCGTCATACGGTAGGCGTCATAGGCCCTCCCGCGCTGGTCATGGATCTCGTACGCCCGGGGGTAGGAGCCGGGGCTCTGGACCTCGACAGGACAGGTCGGATTTCCGTCGGTGCAGTACTGAGATCCCGAGGCGATCCTCCTCGGGAAATAGACCGGCATCCCGGCGCGGCGAAGCGCCGCCACCTGTGCCTTGCCGTCGGCGACGTCGCCCACGAGGTTCGAGGGGGACGGAGCTGAGCGGTGGCCGGCCGGGCCAGCGGCATCAGCTGTGGCTGGCGCGGAAGCAACCGCAGTGCTCGCCGGCTGGCTCCTGGTCGGCGTCATGAACTCTCTGAACGCCCGCTGCTCGGACCCGGGGTCCGCCGTCACGTAGCACGGTGTCTGGATTGCGTCGGCCTCAGCCGAGTTCGTCCCGCCTATGGTCGGCGTCACCGGCCCCGAAGGAGCGCAGGGCAGGAATGCTGCCGGGAAGGGGACCTGCTTGATCGTGTGCCCATCCATGAACGCGACCAGGTTGAACAGGTTGATCAGCCCATCCGTGGTGTGGAGATCGTGGTCGGTCTGGGTGTGCTGGCCGAAGATCCGCAGCAGCTGATCGCGGTTTGAGAGCAAGGCCGACTGGCTGTACTGATCCTTGGCCCAGCGGATGAAGTCCTGCTGACGTGAGTTGCGGACGATGTCGGAGTCCGTGTGCCGGAAGCGCACGAACGACAACGCTGCTGCGCCGCACAGCTTCTGGTAGCCGGGCTGCAGGTCGATGCTCGAGTAGTCGGTCAGCGCGGTGTTGTTGTAGTAGCGGTGATCGACGTCCGTGTAGACGCAGCCGATCGCGTTCACCAATGCATCGAAGCCGCCGAAGTTGACGTCAACGATGTGATTGACAACCAGGCCAGGGAACGCGTTGCGCTGCAGGACCTTGACCAGCAGATTGGGGCCGCCGACGGAGTACGCGCTGTTGAGCTTCGCGGTGACCGGGATGCCGTTCTCGGGGATGTTGACCCTCAGGTCGCGCGGAACCGAGATGACGTTGATCGTCGAGGAGTTCGGATTAAGACGGATCAACATCATCGTGTCGGTGTTTGCCAATCTCCACGGAGTACCCGCCCGGTGATCGGAGCCGACCACGAGGATCGTTTGGGGCTCACCGGGGTTGGCGATCGCCACCCGAGCCCGTTTGAGGGCCGGGGTAGCCGAAATGTCGGTGGCCAGCTGCTTGATCTGCAGCAGCCCCGCGACTGCCGCCGTGGTCGCCGTGAAGGCGATCACGACGAACGCGGCGAGCGCAAAGCGCACGAGCGCCCCCGTGCGCGTGCGAGGGATTAAGCTCAACGCTGGGCGCCCTCGATGGAGCTCACGCCAACCCGCCCTCGATCGCTTTGAGCTCGGCCCGAGCGCTTTCGGGTGCCTCCAGCGACAGCGGCAGTCCACGCACGAAATCCCGGAGTATGCGGCGATATCGCGCGAGCGAAGTCAGCGAGACCCATTCGTGGGGACCGTGGTGGCCGGCGCCGCCCGGGCCGAACTCCACGGCGGGTATGCCCACCTCGATGAACGAGGCGGCGTCCGAGGCGCCGTCGCGCCCGACGCTGATGGTCTCCATGTCCGGCGAGGAGCGGGCCACCGCTTGGCTCAGGGCGCGCACGTGCCGGTCCTTGCGCGACACGGTCACCGGCGGATGGATGAACGTGCGCGTGATCTCGACGCCGTCGACTGAACGGATTTGAGTCAGGATCTCGTCCGGATCCTGTCCGGGCAGGTAGCGCACATCGACGGCCATCGTGCAGTGGTCGGGGACCATGTTGACCGCTCTGCCGCCCCTGATCCGGCCAAGATTTATGGACGGGCAGTCGAACAGCTCGCTCGACTCCCGCGTGAACGGCAGCGACTCGATCGCCCTGAAGGCATCCGTCGCCTTCAGCACGGCGTTGTCGCCGAGCCAGGGCGTCGAGGAGTGTGCGGCTCGGCCGTGTACCTCGATCCGCATCGCGAGCACGCCCTTGGCCTCGACCCCGATATGCAGGTTGGTGGGCTCACCGGTGATCGCAAAGCCGGCATTCAGGCCCCGCGTCAGGATCTCGTCGGTCGAGCGCTCGTCGAGCTCCTCGGACTCCTCATCCGGGACGCAGAACAATTGCACGCGGACACGCTCCTGGCCCGCGAGGTCCATCAGCGCGCACATCATCGCCGCCAGCGCACCCTTCATGTCGTAGGCGCCGCGGCCGATCAGCCGGTCGCCCTCGATCCGGGGCTCGAACTGCTCTCGTCGCCCAGGGACGACGTCCAGGTGACCGTGGAAGACAACGCCGGGCACGGCAGGGTCGCGCGGTCCCACTCCGGCGACCAGCACCGGCAGCCGGTTGTGCTCATAATCCTGCACTTCGATATCGCGGGATTCGAGCCAACCCTTGACGAACCCTGCCGCCGCAACCAATTCGTCAGGACGTGAAGTGTCGTAGCGAATCAGCCGCTCGGCCAGTAGGCGCTCGTCGACCATTGCCAATGGAGATTACGAGGACGCCTCACGCTTCGCGCGGGCGCCCTCGGAGGCTACGAGCCGGCGATCTCCAGGAATCGTTCCCAGCGGCGCTTGTCGCGTTCCGCCACGCGGCGGCGTTCTGAATCCTCGCCCGCCTCCTGCAGCTCTCGGTCTGCCTGCTGAACGCGGTCGCGGAGCGCTCCAGAGTCGAGCTCGCCGGCCGGCCGGGCCTCCTCGACCAGCACCAGCACGCGGCCGCCCGCAACCTGCATGTAGCCCTCGGCCTGCGCAAAGCGGACGATCTCCGACTCCGACTTGTACAGCCGCAGCTCGGTCGGCTCGAGCATCGCCAGGATCGGCGCATGATTTGCGAGCACGCCGATCGAGCCGGTCGCGGTGCGCGTCGAGACCATCTCCACCTCGTCCTTGAAGAGCTCTCCCTCGGGGGTGAGGACCTCAACCGGGAACTTGCTGTGCGCCACCGCTTACTCCGACTTGTCCTCGGACTCGTCCTCGTCGTCGGAGTCGTCCTCGGACTTGCTCTGCGACTCGTCCTCGGTCTTGCTCTGTGACTCGTCGTCGGACTTGCCCTCCGACTTGCCCTTCTCGGACTTGCCCTCCGACTTGCCCTCCTCCTCGGACTTGCCCTCCTCGGACTCCTCTTCCTCGTCTTCCTGCTCGCCGCCGGCCTCCTCGACCACCTGGTCGATCGTTCCCTTCATGAAGAAGGCGCGTTCGGGAAGGTTGTCGTGCTTGCCCTCGAGGATCTCCTTGAAGCCGCGGATCGACTCCTCGACCGGCACGTAGACCCCCGGCGTCCCGGTGAACTCCTCGGCCACGTTGAACGGCTGCGAGAGGAAGCGCTCGATCTTGCGCGCCCGGCCCACGGTCAGCTTGTCCTCGTCGGAGAGCTCGTCGATTCCCAGGATGGCGATGATGTCCTGGAGCTCGCGATAGCGCTGGAGCACCTCCTTGACCTCGTTCGCCACCCGGAAGTGCTCCTCGCCAAGGATCTCCTCCTTGAGGATCGTGGAGGTCGAGTCCAGCGGATCCACGGCCGGGTAGATGCCCTTCTCGGAGATCGAGCGCGAGAGCGTCGTGGTCGCGTTGAGGTGGGCGAAGACAGAAGCCGGAGCCGGGTCGGTGAGGTCGTCCGCGGGCACGTAGATCGCCTGGATCGAGGTCACAGAGCCCTTCTCGGTGGAGGTGATCCGCTCCTGAAGCTGGCCCATCTCCGACTCGAGCGTCGGCTGGTAGCCCACCTGGGAAGGCATCCGCCCGAGCAGCGCTGAAACCTCTGAGCCAGCCTGAACGAAGCGGAAGATGTTGTCGATGAACAAAAGGACGTCCTGGCCTTCCTGATCACGGAAGTACTCTGCCATCGTCAGGCCCGAGAGCGCGACGCGCATGCGAGCGCCGGGCGGCTCGTTCATCTGCCCGAAGACGAGCATCGTCTTCTCGAGCACGCCTGACTCCTTCATCTCGAGCCATAGGTCGTTGCCCTCGCGCGAGCGCTCGCCGACGCCGCAAAAGGCCGACAGACCGCCGTGCTCCTGGGCCAGGTTGTGGATCAGCTCCTGGATGATCACGGTCTTGCCGACCCCGGCTCCGCCGAACAAGCCGACCTTGCCGCCCCGGGCGTAGGGCGCGAGCAGATCGATCACCTTGATGCCGGTCTCGAACATCTCGGCGGTCGGAATCAGGTCCTCGACCGTGGGCGCCTCGCGGTGAATCGGCCAGCGCTCGACGTCGTCTGGCAGCTCGTCGCCCAGGTCGATTGGATCGCCGAGCAGGTTGAAGATCCTTCCCAGGGTCGCCTGGCCCACCGGCACCGTGATCGGGCCCCCCGTGTCAAGCACCTCGGTCCCCCGCGAAAGGCCGTCCGTGCTGTCCATCGCCACCGCGCGGACCCGATCGTCGCCGAGGTGCTGCTGGACCTCGCACACGAGCACGTCCTCCATGCCGGCAGCGATGTCCTCTTCTTCCTCGCCGCGCGCGGCCTCCGGGCGCTTGACGGTGATCGCGTGGTTGATCTCGGGCAACTGGTCGGGGAACACGGCCTCGATGACGACGCCCTGGATCTCCTCGATTCGGCCTACGTTGCGCTGCTTTCCGTCCGCGCTCGCGCCATCGCGCTCCTGCTCGGTGCGTTCCTGCTCATCGCGCTGCTGGCCGTCGCGCTCTTGCTGCTCAGCGCTTTCCTGGTTGGTCTTCTCCTCGGTGGCCATGGGTCTCCCGTTATCGATTCAGCTCGCTGCCGGCCTCTCCGGCGCCAAGTTCCCGACCCCCATTATGCGGTTCTTCCCCAATCGGGCTCATCCCAGCCCCTCCGCCCCTGCCACGACCTCCAAGATCTCCTGTGTGATTTCGGCCTGGCGCGCGCGGTTCATCTCCAGCGTCAAATCCTCGATCAGCGTGCCCGCGTTGTCTGAGGCGTTTCGCATCGCGGTCATCCGCGCCCCGTGCTCGGAGGCCGTCGATTCCAGCAGCGCTCGGTAGATCGAGACCTCGACGTAGTCAGGCACCAGCCGCTTGAGGATCTCCTCCGGGTCGGGCTCGTACTCCACGAGCGCCGAAGGTCCGGAGTCGTGGCCGCGGTCCCGGGACTCGCTATCGCCGTCGCGCTCCTCGCGGCCTCTGCGATCCCCCGGCTCGCCCTCCTGCCCTGACTCAGAATCCTCCTCTGAGCCCTCCTGGAGCACCGTCGCCTGCTGCAGCGGCAGCAGAACCTCTCTCCTCAGCTCCTGTGAGATCGGCGAGATGTAGCCGTTGTAGAAAACCTCGACACGGTCCACCTCGTCGTCGATATAGGCCGCCATCAGCTTCTCGGCGATCTCCCGGGCGTTGGCGTACGCCGGGCGGTCGGTGAACCCGACGAAGCTCTCCTTGGGCTCCAGACCGCGGAACGTCAGCGACGAGGCTGGCCGCCGCCCCGAGGCGTAGAAGGCCAACTGCCGCCCCTCGCGCTCGTGCTCACGGGCCGCCGACACGCCGGCGCGGATGATGTTCGAGTTGAATGCACCGGCCAGCCCGCGATCGCCGGCGATCAGCAGTAGCCCCACCGTGCGGATCTCGGAGTGCTCCTGGAGGATCGGCAGGCGCGGCAGGTCGCCCGCCGCGGCAGCTGCCTCCCTGGTCATTCTGCGAATCGCCGCCGCGTAGGGCCTCAGCGCCTCGATCCGCTGCTCGGCGCGCCGGAGCCGCGCGGCAGCGACCATCTCCATCGCCCGCGTGATCTTCTGGATGTTCTTGACCGATGAGATCCGGTTGCGAACGTCGCGCTGGGTGACGGGCATGCCTTGGCGGCCGCCGGCGGGCTATGCCGGGACGGCCTCTTCCTCCTTTTCCTCGGCCTGCTCCTCCCCGTTTTCGCCCTTCGACTGCTCGTTGCGGTCGGACCGCCGCTCCTCGCCCTCTTCCTCGTCCTCGAGCGGGTGGCCCTCTTCGTCGAGGTCGAAGCCGAAATCCTCGGCGTGCTGTTCGACCGCCGAGCTCAGCTGGTCCTGCACCTGGTCGCTCCAGTCGCCCTCGGCGACCTTCTTCAGCAGCTCGGGCTCGTTGCCCCGCACCGACTCCGTCAATCCCTCCAGGAAGTCATCGACCCGCTCGACCTTGATCCGGTCCAGGTAGCCGTTGGTCGCCGCGTATACCTGAACCACCTGATCCTCGATCGGCATCGGGTGGCGCTCGGCCTGGTTGAGCGTCTGCACCAGGCGCTCGCCGCGGGCCAGCGTCTTCTGGGTGTCGGGGTCGAGCTCCGAGCCGAACTGAGCGAACGCCTCCAGCTCGCGATACTGCGAGAGCTCTAGCTTCAGAGTCCCGGCGACTTTCCGCATCGGTGTGATCTGGGCGTTGCCGCCGACGCGGGAGACCGAGATCCCGACGTTGATCGCCGGGCGCACGCCGGAGTAGAACAGCTTCGGCTCCAGGAAGATTTGGCCGTCGGTGATCGAAATCACGTTCGTCGGGATGTAGGCGGAGACGTCGCCCGCCTGGGTCTCGATGATCGGCAGGGCTGTCAGCGAGCCTCCGCCGAGATCATCGTTCAGCTTGCACGCCCGCTCCAGCAGCCGCGAATGCAGGTAGAACACGTCGCCGGGGTATGCCTCGCGGCCCGGCGGGCGGCGGAGCAGCAGCGACATCTGCCTGTAGGCGTAGGCGTGCTTGGTCAAGTCGTCGTAGATCGTCAGGGCCGCCTTGCCGTCGTAGAGAAAGTACTCGCCCATCGCACAGCCGGCGTAGGGCGCCAGGAACTTGATCGGCGCCGCCTCGTCGGCGGCGGCCATGACGATGATCGTGTTCTGGAGGGCGCCTGCGTCCTCGAGCGTCTTGGCCAGCGCCACGACCGTCGACTTGCGCTGCCCGATCGCCACGTAGACGGAGACCAGGTCTCGGTCCTGGTTGTTGATGATCGTGTCGATGGCGATTGCCGTCTTGCCAGTCTGACGGTCGCCGATGATCAGCTCGCGCTGGCCGCGGCCGATGGGGATCATCGAGTCGATCGCCTTCAGCCCGGTCAACATCGGCTCCTTGACGGGCTGGCGCTGGACGACGCCCGGCGCCTTGTGCTCCGAGGGGCGCGTCTCCGAGGTGTTGATCTCCCCCTTGCCGTCGAGCGGGTTGCCGAGCGGATCGACGATCCGTCCCAGCAGCTCCTCGCCGACCGGGACCTGGAGCAAGTGCCCCGTGCGCTTGACGGTGTCGCCCTCGGAGATCTGCTCCCACTCGCCGAACAAGACCACACCGACGTTGTCGGGCTCCAAGTTGAGCGCCAGACCGGTGACGTCGTGCGGCAGCTCGAGCATCTCAAACGACATGCAGTTATCCAGTCCGTGCACCCGGCAGATGCCGTCCGCCACGGATAGCACGGTTCCGACCTCGGTCAGGTCGGCCTCGGAGCTGTCGAGCCCTTCGATCCGACTCTTGAGGATTGAGGTGATCTCATCTGGCTTGATCTGCATGTTGGATGTGGCTCCTTGGACGGCGCGCGGGGGCTAGGCCCGCGCCACTTGCTTGCGAAGTTTGTTCAGACGGTTGCGAATCGATGCATCGAGGATGGAGTTGCCCACTCGGAGCACGATTCCACCGAGGATGTCGGAATCTACGTGGCTCGAGAGCTCGACGTTTTGCCCCGTCTGCTCGCTGATGCGCTCGCCGATCGACTTCACCGTGTCCTCGTCGAGCTCGACGGCGCTCGTGATCTCGACGGGCAGCAGCTTCTCGGCTTCGTCCCACAGCTCCTCGTAGTAAGCGCGGATGCGGAAGATGGCCGGCATCCGGTGGCGCTCGACGAGCGTCTCCAGAAAGTTCATAAACGTGGGCTCGGCATCCTCGATCGCCTTCTTCAGCGCCTCCTTCTTCTCCTCGGTGGAGAAGTAGGGCGAGAAGAAGAACACGGCCAGATCGCGGTTCTCGTTCAGGGCGTCCGTGAACTGTCCGAGCTGCTCACGCACCACGTCCAGCACGTCGCGCTCGGACGCCACCTCGAACAGGGAGCGCGCGTAGACCCGTGCGATCTCCTCCACTAGCGCTCACCGCCGCAGGTACGGTCGCACCGAGTGTGGTCGCCGCCGGCGAGCACTAGTTGTGATCCCCGGGACTCAGCGTGCTGAAGTCGAGCTCGCCCACGGCCTCCTCGACGAGCCGTCGCTGATCGGCCTCTGTAAGCGTCTTGCGGGTTACCTTCTCGGTCGCCATCACCGTCAGATCGGCCACCTCGCGCCGGATCAGATCGATCGCCCGGCGCGTCTCCGACTCGATCTCTCGGCGAGTCTGCTCCGCCAGCTGCTCCCGCCTGGCCTGGGCCTGCTCCGCGGCATCGCGCTCGTGAACCTCGGCCGCGTGCCGGGCCCGCTGCACGATCTCCTCGGCCTGCCGGCGGGCCTCCCCTAGGCGTTCCCGGTACTCATCGAGCAGGGAGTCGGCTTCACGGCGCGTGCGCTCGGCGGCGTCGATCGAGTCCTCGATCGCTCGCTGGCGACGGTCGAGCGCCTGGGAGATGCGGGGAAAAGCGACTTTCCACAAGATCACCATCGAAAGCCCGAACAGGAGCAACGTCCAGATCATCAGCCCGACGTTGGGCGAGATCAGGAACGAGCCGCTGCTGCTGCTACTGCTGCTACTGCTGCTGCTCGAGGCGCTTGAGGCGGCGAGAAGAAGGATCATTTGAGGACGTAGGACAGCAGGCCGGCCACCAGGCCGTAGAAGAATGTGGCCTCGGTCAGCGCGAAGCCGAGCCATTGGATGCTCGTGATCTCATCGCGCATCTCCGGCTGGCGCGTGACCGCCTCGATCACCTTGCCGAAGATGATGCCGATGCCGACGCCGGCGCCAACGGCGCCGAGGCCGCCGCCGATGCCGATTCCCAGCCCGGCGCCGACCCCTGACGACGAGGACGACGAGGACGACCCCGCCGCAAACGTCAGGATGTGGTTCATCAGGCTTAGCACTTGGTCTTCAGAGCTCCTTTAGCTAGTGGTGGGTCTCGGCGCCGCCGATGTAGATGGCGCTGAGGGTCGCAAAGATGAACGCCTGCAGGGTCGCGACCAGACCCAGCTCGAAGAGGTAGACGAGGATCCCGAACGGCAGCGTGAACCAGCCCAACACTTTGAGGCCGAGGATCACGGCCAGTCCGCCGGACATGAACAGGATGATCAGGTGTCCGGCGAGGATGTTGGCGAACAGCCGGATCGTCAGCGAGACCAGGCGCATGAACGTCGAGATCACCTCGAGCGGCGCGATCAGCAGCAGCATCGGCCCCTTTACCCCCCCGGGAATCAGGCTCTTCATGTAGCCGATCGGTCCCTGCGCTCGAACGCCGACGACGTTGAAGGCGATGAACACCACCAGCGCAAGGACCAGCGGCACGGATACGTTGGCGGTGGCTGCATACAGCGCAAACGAGGGGATGTGCGCTCCGAACAGGTTGAATTTCTCCTGCGAGTTGGTAGGCAACGGCAGGTAGCCGATCAGGTTGCAGTACCAAATGAACAGAAACAGCGTGCCCAGGAACGGGAACCACTTGGCCGCCAGCGAATCGCCCATGTTCCCGGCCGTGATGTTGTCGCGCATCAACGAGTAGATCGCCTCGACGGCCGTCTGCACCCGGTTGGGCCGCATGTGCATCCGGTTCGCGATGAACACCATCGTGAACACAGTCAGGATCGCCGCCAGGAACAGATAGAGCACTGCCCGGTTGATGCTCAGCAGCCCGAGGCTCACCCAGTTGACGAGCTTGAACTCGTTCTGGATCTGAAACGAGGTGTTCCTGTGGCTGCTGGCGCCGAAGATGACGACCAGCAGCACGATGCCGAGCAGGTAAACGCCAAAGATGGCGAGCAGAACCTTCCTGGTGTTGCTCATCGCCGCCTCGGACGGGTCGCGAACGAGATCGCCAGCTGGACGGTGAACGCGAACACGATCACCAGCAGCGTCGCCAGGGCGTCGTCCCGGCCCTGGCCGCGACGGACCAGGATCACCGCCAGCGCCAGCAGAAACAGCCGGGCCATCAGGTAGCCGAGCCGGATGGAGATCGTGCGCCGCAGATCGTCCTGCGCCGCGTAGCGCTCGACCCCGATGCCGAGGACCCGCAGCAGCACCCACGCGCCTGCGCCCACCAGATAGCCCGTCGCGGGGACCCCGATCAGCAGCATGATCGGCGCCGCGAGCGCCACCAGGGCGACGTCCAGGTAGCGGAGCAGGAGCACCGGCTCAGAGGAGGTGGCGGAAGCGCTTAGCGACAACTGCGATCCCAAGAAAGAAGCCGATGAAGAACCCGACGAGCAACAGCGGCACCACCGGCCCGATTAGCGCTCCAATACCCGCCCCGATGCCAGCGCAAACGAGGTTGACCGACATCAGCAGCGCGCCCGCCGCGGCCGCGTCCCGTCCGGTCAGCGGCCGGCGCGGGTTTGGCATGGTGGCGGTTGGGAGAAGGCATCGAGGGCGACGAAAGTACCCTACCGGCGCGGTTTTCCGGTGGCCATCTGGGGACGCGGTTTCGTTAGTGCGGCGTGGACCACGCGCGGCTACTGCCGGCCGCGCGGGTCGGACCACGGGCCGGACCACGGGCCGGACGACCGATGCGGCCGGAAGCGCCAAGGGGATTTTCACATACAGACAGTATGGATGTCAATAACTGCTCTCAGGCGGGCTCCCGAGGAACAGCCACGCGGGCGCCGCGTCCAGAAGTACTAACGGCGCGCGCGACGCCGGCGCGCGGCAGGAGGATCGTCAGCACCAGGGCCAGCACCGGCAGGACGGCGATCGCCTCGAACACTGAGCGGAGCCCATGGGCGTCCGCGAGCAGCCCCAGCAGCGGCGCGCCGACGCCGCCCAGGCCAATCGATAGGCCGATCGTCACGCCGGCCGAGACGCCGAGGCGTCCGGGAAGGAACTCCTGGCCCATGACGATCGTCACCGAGAAGGTGGCGATTGTCGCCGCACCGGCCAGCGCGGCGAACACGATCCCGAGTGTCTGACCCGAGAGCAGGAAGCCGACCACCAGCCCCGGAATCACGAGCATCGAGCCCGTCAGGACGGTTCGGCGGCCGAAGCGGTCGGCCAGCGGCCCACCGATCAGCGTGCCGACCGCGCCGCCGATCAGCATCGCCGTCAGCGCCACGCTGCCCAGTGTCTTGCCGGCGTGAAGCACGTGTCCGTAGTAGAGCGGGATGAACGTGACCAACCCGAAGTAGATGAACGAGCGCACGGCGATGACGCTGGCCAGGACGGCGAAGGGTCCCCAAGCCTCGTGCGCGTCGGTGCGCTTGACCCGTCCGCCCACCACATCGGAGCGGAAGCCCCGCAGCCGTGGGAGCTCGTGTGCCAGCACAGCGGCCATCAGCCACGTGGGGATCAGCACCAGCAGCGTGCCGTGCATGCCGAACGCCAGTAGCGCCGGCGTCAGCAGTACCGGCCCCAGGGCAAAGCCAACGTTGCCCCCGACCGAAAACAGGCTCATGCCGCTCGCGCGCCGCTCGCCTGAGACGTAGTTCGCAAACCGCGAGCCCTCGGGGTGAAAGGCCGCCACGCCCACGCCGCTCAGCAGCACAGCAGCGAAGATCAGCGCGTAGCTGGAGGCGAGTCCGACCAACGCGATGCCCAGCCCTCCGAGCGCCGGACCGAGCGGCATCAGCCACGGCAGCGACAGCCGATCCGAGAGATGGCCGAACACTGGCTGGATCACCGAGCTCGAAATCGTCGCCGCCAGCACGAGCGCCGAGGCGGCCGCGTAGCTCAAGTGGTCACGCCAGACCAGGAACGGCAGCAGCGCCGGTACCGCGCCCTGCGCCACGTCGGTGAACAAGTGCCCCGCCGACAACGTCGCCATCGCCCGGCGATCAACGCCGTAGCGCCCCGCCGCGCCATCCGTCGCGCCCGCTTGCGGACCGGTCACTGGCCGAGCCCCTTCAGCTTGGCGCGTACCGATCGTTTGCGCTCCACCAGCTCGTGCTCGAGCTTCTCAAGCTCCTGCCGCCGGCGGCGCACAAGCTGGAGCTGGCTGCCGATGTGGCCCAGCGCCTGCTCCAGGATCCGCGCGCGGTCCACTGGCCCGTCGGTCCGCTGCAACTCGCGCCGCAGCTCGGCCCGGGCGTCCTCGGCGCCCAGCAGGCTGGAGAGCTCCTCGAGTGAGAGGCCGAGCAGGTCGCGAAGCTTCACGATCTCCTTCACCCGTGCGACGTCTTCCCCGGTGTAGCAGCGGTGCTTGCCCTGCAGGCGCTCGCCGCCTGGAAGCAGGCCGATCTCCTCGTAGTAGCGGATCGTCCGAGGGGTCGTGCCGGTGAGCTCCGCGACCTCACCGATCCGAAGCTTCTGTTCTACCGTGCTCATTGCGTCGCGGCTGCCTCCTGAAGCTGGTCCTCCCCGCGCTGCGAGGGCCGCGCGGCGGCGACGAAAGCACCGACCACGGAGACGATCGCCAGCGTCCACAGCGCGGTATGCATGTTCGAGATGAAGGGCTGCAGCTGCTGGTTTGAGATGTGGTTGGCCAATCCGGAGAAGACCCTGAACAGCACGCCCTTCGGCACGGCGGAGGTCACGATCGCCAAGACGAACGCGATCGAGAGGACCGCTCCGGTGTTCTGCACAAGAACCCGGGCGCCGGCGGCGATCCCGCGACGGTGGGGCTTGACGGTGCCCATCATCGCGGCGGTGTTGGGGCTGTTGAACATGCCCGAGCCGATGCCGACGATGAACATGTAGCCGCCGCTTGCCCAGTAGGTCGTGTCGCGCTCGAGCAGCGTCATCAGCGCCAGCCCGAGGGCGGTGACCACCATCCCCAGCACCGCCAGCCCCCGCGAGCCGCGCCTGTCCGCCCACACGCCGGCCAGCGGCGAGGAGATCAGCATCCCCAGCGCCAGTGGCGCGAGCTTGACGCCGGCCAGGATTGGTGAGTTGCCCTGGACGCCCTGGAAGTAGAAGACGAACACGAACATAAGCGCAAACCGGGCCAGCCCATTGATGAACGCCGCCGCCGAGGCGGCCGAGAACAGGCGATTGCGGAAGATCGTGAGGTCGAGCATCGGCGCCCGGTGGCGGCGCTCGATCAGCACGAACGCCGGCAGCAGCACCGCGGCGGCGGTCAGGCCGCCGATCACGAGCGGCTGGTTCCAGCCGTCGATGCCCCCCTTTGAGACGCCGAACACGAGACCTGTCAAGCCGACCAAGAACGTGACCGTCCCGAGCGCGTCGAATGTGTGGTCCTCGCCGCCGCCTACCAGCTCGCGCAGGATGAGTGCGGCCCAGGCGCTGCCGGCCAGACCGAACGGGACGTTGAACCAGAACACCCAATGCCAGGAGATGGCCACCAGCGCGCCGCCCAGCACCGGCCCGATCACCAGCCCCACCGCTGCGACCATCGTATTTGTGCCCATCGCCAGGCCCAGCTGCTCGCGGGGGAAGGCGTCGGTGACGATCGCCGCCGAGTTCGCGAACAAGAATGAGCCGCCGATGCCTTGGACAATTCGCCACAGGATCAGTTGCGTGCCGTTGCCGGAGAAGCCGGCCCCGAGCGATGCGGCGGCGAACAGCGCAAAGCCGAAAATGTAGGCCCGCTTCCGTCCGAACTGATCGGACAGCCGCCCCGCGCTCAGCACGAGCACGGTCGAGGCGATCATGTAGACCAGGATCACCCACACCAGCTCGAGCAGGGTGGTGTGCAGGCTCCGCTCGAGGTCAGGGAGGGCGATGATCAGCGTGCCGGAGTTGATCGTCGCCAGCAGCATCCCCAGGCTGGTGCACGACAGCGCCCACCACTTGTAGGAGTCGTGCTCACGGTCGACGCCGATCCTGGGCCCAGCGCGTAGCCTGTCAAGCGTGCCAACTGACATCTTACGTAAACGTCAGAATAGCAGGATTTTCGATCTTGCTCCTCCACATGTGGCGGACCGGTCCCGGTTGTTAGCTCTCGAAGGCGGCGACCGTGGCCAGGATCACGAACGCGGCTATCAGCGCGGCACCCTCGAACACCGTGGCCTCGCCGTCCCCCGTGATCTGCCAGATGATCACCGCGGTGCCAAACAGTGCGCCGATGTAGACCGGGGGCAGGGCGAAGGTCAGCGTCGTCGCGGTCAGTAGCGAGACCAGCACCAGCAGGGGGTAGAGAAACGCCGCGATCTGCGCCACCGAGTTCTTGACCACGGAGATCGCCAGCTCCGGGCGACCGCGGGCGGCGAGCGCTATCCCCGCAACGTTCTCCACCGCGTTGCCCGCGATCGCCACGATCACCAGGCCGGCGAACGCCTGCGAGATGTGGAGCGTCCTGATCGTCGGCTGTAGGGCGTGGACGAACCAGTCGGACACGAACGCCGACGCGGTGCCGGCAGCCACCAGCAGGATCAGGCCGCTGGCGGCGGACAGCCGTGGTGGCGCGCGCCGCTCGCCGGCCGCCTGCTCCTTCGAGCGCAGGTACTGCCCGAGCCAGATCACGTAGACCAGCAGGATCGCGACTGCCCCGACGATCGAGATCGTCTTGGTGTGGTGGCTAGCGGGATCGTGGGACGCGTCGACCAGCCCGATCAGCACGATGATGAACGTCGACACCAGCAGCAAGGTCGCGGTGTCGTTCGGAAGCCGCGGGCTGAAGCGCATCACGCCGTCGCGCGCTTGCCTGGACCCGGCGACGATCACCAGCCCCAGAACCAATAGGGCGTTCACCAGGATCGAGCCCAAAATCGCGGTCTCGGCCACCACCCGCTCGCCGGCCCCCAGGGCAAAGATGACGACGAAGAACTCGGGCAGGTTGCCGACGGTCGACTGCATCACTCCCGTGACCGCCGGCCCGAACCGCTCGCCGAGTTGCTCGGTGGCGAACGATACGACCCACGCCCCGCCGGCCAGCGCCAGCGTCGCCAGCCCGAACGCCAGCACCTGCGAGACGCCACCCGCGTAGCGGGTCACGGCGGCGAGCGCCGTCGCCAGGACGACGAGCCCGAGCAGTACGCGCTCGGCTCGGCTCACCCGACGCGCTCGGCTCGGCTCACCCGACGCGCTCGAACTCGCCGGTCTCGATGTCGCGGCTGACCCTTGCTTCGATCTCGTACTGGCTGGTGTCAGGCTCGAGCGTCTGCAGCTGACGCACGCGGCGGCGCTTGAACTTGAGGATCTCGAGCACATACACCAGGTAGACGCTGGCCGCGAGTGCGATCAGGAGGATCACGGCCATGAGCAGCGACCATCCAAGCCGGTAATGCCCGCGGTGGTCGGAATAGGGCACAAACCGGGCGGCGATCGCCACGCCCGCCAGCATCACGGTCCAGCCGTACAGGTAGGCCACCGTCTTGCGCTGGCTGAAGCCGATCCGCGCCATGCGGTGGTGGAAGTGGTTCATGTCCCTGGCCCATGGCTTGCGCCTGTACTTGAGCCGCTTGGCGACGACGAAACCGGTGTCGAGGAACGGAACGGCCAGGATGAACAGCGGCACCACCAACGCCACGACCGCGTTGGTCTTCAGCGATCCGACGACGGCCACGACGCCCAGCAGGTAGCCCAACAGGTTGGCGCCGGAGTCACCCATGAACACCGAGGCGGGGTGGAAGTTGTGAAACAAAAAGCCCAGCGCGGCGCCGGCGGTGAGCGCGGCGAGGATCCCCGCCGGCCAGACGTTCAGATCGAAGGCGATGATCGAGAAGGCGACGCCGTCGATCGTGCACAGTCCGGCAGCGAGACCGTCCACGCCGTCGGAGAAGTTGACGACGTTCATCATCCCCACCAGCCACAGCACGGTCAGAAAGCCCCCCTCGTGCGGGAACTGCAGCGCCCCGACGAATGGCAGCGTGACATCGGTGACCTTCACTCCAGCCTCGACCGCGAGCAGCGCGGCGCCGATCTGCCCGACTAGTTTGAGCAGCGGCGTCAGCTCGCGCCAGTCGTCGACAGCCCCGATCAGCGCGATCAGCAAAGCTCCGCCCGCGACGGTCCACGTATGGACCGTGCCGCCCTCTCCCTTCAGGGCGCCGACGGTCCGCGGTAGGTGAATCGTCCCCGGCATCCAGATCGCCGCCGCAACCAGCACCCCAGCCAGAATCGCCAGACCGCCCAACGCCGGCGTCTCGATCTGGGCCAGGCCGCGGTCGCTGGGCCTGGCCATGGCGCCGATCCGCCGCGCCAGCCGGGCGGCCAAAGGCGTCAGCAACGCCGCGATCACCATCGCGACGAGAAAGGCAAACACTGCGTCCGCGTAGCGCATGTGCTCGGGGATAAGCATGCCAGCCTGCGGGGACTGGTTGTCGCTCGAGGGGCGCGATCGGTCTCCGGGACGGGGCGCGATCGGTCTCCGGGACGGGGCGCGATCGGTCTCCGGGACGGGGCGCGATCGGTCTCCGGGACGGGGCGCGATCGGTCTCCGGGACGCCTCGGGCGCTTAGGCTGCGCGGGCCGTCAGCGCTTGCGCCCTAGGCTGCGCGGGCCGTCAGCGCTTGCGCGATCCGGGCGATAACCGCCAGCGGCTCGTCGGTCAGCTGCCTCCACGTGACCCTGACGACTGCGTACCCGAGGGCGGTCAGCTTCTGGTCGCGCCGGCGGTCCCGCTCGAACGACGAGCGGCTGGAGTGGAACGCAAACCCGTCGACTTCGACGATCAGCATGCGCTGCGGCCAGAGGAAGTCGACGACGTAGCCGAGTAGCGGCACGTTCGCCTGCGGCTGTGGCAGCTCGGCTTTCCGTAGCAGGGCGCGCATCCGGCGCTCCGCACTCGACCGCGTGAAGCCGCCGGCGTCGCCTGACTCGAGCAGCCGGGCGAGGCTGGTGGCGCCCTTGCGGCCCGGTACGCGTTCGACGGCGGCTCTTATCTCCCCCGCGCTCGCCAGGTTGCGGGCCTGAGCGATGGCGAGTACCTGTTCGAGCTCGGCTGCGGACTCAGTGGCCGCCAGGTCGACGACGGTTCGCGCCGGGGAGGTGACGGGCAGGCCCTCGTGAAGGCGCAGATCGCGGTGATCGAGTGACTTGACGCGGTGGACGCGCAACCCCGCGCGCGCAACACGATCCTTGGCGACAAGCGTCAGCGTGATCTCCGGCGGGCGTTCCTCGAGCAGCTCCCAGGCGACTGCCGCGCTCCGGTGGCTGATGACCGCGTGGCCCGGGTACGCGAGGACCGCCGCCATCTCCGCGGCCAGCGGCTCGAGCAAACGCCGGTCGACCCGGTATACGCCTCGGTATTCCACGTGGAGCCGACCGCGACGCACGCGATAAGCGACCGCGCCACGGCCCAGCCCGGCCGCGCGCAGCTGCACGCCGGCGATGAGCCCCTTCTGGAGGTCAGCGACGCGGAGAATCTCGCTCTCCCCGCGGCCCGTGACCTGCTGAAGCTCCCAAATGGGCGCCGCGGTTGGAGGATCGTGAGGTTGTGCATGCATCTCATGCCGAATCTCACGTCCCGCGCCGCCGGGAGTCGGTGTGTGAGGTTTTGCATGCCCTCGAGACGGCATCGTCGGCCAGTATCAGGCCGCGGCGCGCCTACCGACCGAATTGACGCAGTCTTGTTACATGGCCGAGGCCCCGGCACGCCTCGACCCGTGTCCCGAGCCCCCGGGACCCGAGACCCGGGACCCGAGACCCGGGACCCGAGCCCCCGGGACCCGAGACCCGGGACCAGGACCCGGGACCCCGTCTACCCGAGCCCCCGAGCCCCCTCAACCCGAGCCGCCGACACCCCGGGACCCCAGAACCCCCAAGCCTCCGAGGATCCCCGCCCGAACGCCCGGCCCGGAGACCCCCGGCCCCGAACGCCCCGGAGCGGGCCACGCTAGATCGCGGCCGCGGCGGCTTTGAGCCCCGCGTACAGCGGATAGCGCTCGGCGATCGCCGCCGTGCGTTCGCCAAGCGAGTCCTGGCGCTGCTCGAAGCCTTCGGGCTGCAAGGCCTCCGCCAGGATGCGCCCGACCTCTAGAAAATCCTCATGCTGGAGGCCCCGCGTGGCGAGCGCCGGCGTGCCGATCCGCAGGCCACTGGAAACCGCCGGCGGGCGGGGGTCGAAGGGCACCGCGTTGCGGTTAACGGTGATTCCGACCGCCGCCAGTCGATCCTCCGCCTGCTTTCCGTCGAGCTCGGAGGCGCGCAGGTCGCAGAGCACCAGGTGGACGTCGGTGCCTCCGGTCAGCACGCTCACGCCGCCACCGGCGGACAGCAGCTCCGAGGCCACGGCCTTCGCTCCATCGACCGTCCGCTCCTGTCGCTCGCGGAACGGCTCGGACGCGGCGATCCGCAGCGCCACTGCCTTGCCTGCGATCACGTGTTCCAGCGGCCCTCCCTGCTGACCGGGGAACACCGCGGAGTTGATCTGGTTCCGAAACTCCTCGCGGCAGAGGATCATGCCGCCGCGGCCGCCGCCGATCGTCTTGTGGATCGTCGTCGTGACAACGTCGGCGTAGGGCACGGGATTGGGGTGAAGGCCAGCCGCCACCAGCCCGGCGAAATGCGCCATGTCGACCACCAGGTAGGCGCCGACCGCGTCGGCGATCTCCCGGAAGCGCTCGAAGTCGAGGACCCGGGAGTAGGCCGACCAGCCGGCGACGATCACCTTGGGCCGGCGTTCGTGGGCGATGCGGTCGGCTCCATCCATGTCGATTAGGCTGGTCTCCGGATCGACCTGGTAGGCGGCAATGTCGTAGAGGCGGCCGGAAACGTTGATGCGCATGCCGTGGGTCAGGTGGCCGCCGTGTGCCAGCTCGAGCCCCATCAGCGTGTCGCCAGGCTGGAGCAAGGCGTGATAGACGGCGGCGTTGGCCTGCGCGCCAGAATGCGGCTGCACGTTGGCGTGCTCGGCGCCGAACAGCTCGCGCGCGCGATCAATCGCCAGCTGCTCGGCGATGTCGACGTACTCGCAGCCGCCGTAGTAGCGCTTGCCTGGATAGCCCTCTGCGTACTTGTTGGTGAGCACGGACCCCTGGCACTCGAGCACCGAGAGCGGGGCGAAGTTCTCGGAGGCGATCATCTCGAGCGTGCGCTGCTGACGCTCGAGCTCGAGCCCCAGCACTTCGGCTATCTCGGGATCGACATCCGCCAGCGGACGGTTGAAGAAGTCGGGCGGCAGCTCCGCGGTCACCGAGGCGACGATACCAGCGCCCCCAGCGCCCCCAGCGCCCCCAGCGCCCCCAGCGCCCCCAGCGCCCCCAGCGCCCCCAGCGCCCCCAGCGCCCCCAGCGCCCCCAGCGCCCCCAGCGGCGCTAGGCGCCCCCAAGCGGCGCTCAGCGCCCCCAAGCGGCGCTCAGCGCCCCCAAGCGGCGCTCAGCGCCCCCCAGCGGCGCTAGGCGCCCCCCAGCGGCCGCTAGGCGCCCCCAAGCGGCGCTAGGCGCCCCCAGCGTCCCCCAGCGGCGCTAGGCGCTGCGCGGAGGGGCCCGCACCCGGGCCGAGATCACCGCCAGGTCACGGTGCTGCCAGGGGACGGAGACCTCGAAGCCCTCCGCCCTCAGCCACCCGAGCTGCTCCTGGAGGCTGCTCGGGCGGTCGAACCCGGGGGTAAGGGACGTCACCTGGTCTGCCGGATTCGGTGGAACCACGACGTCGGCCAGTACGAACCGTCCGCCGGGTGCGAGCACATCGCGGACGCGAAGGAAAAGGTCCCTCTTGGCCTCCCCGCCGAGGTGGTGTACGGCAAGCGCGCTCGCCACGAGGTCGAACGGTCCCGGCGGCAGCGGCTCCTCGAGCCGGGCCACGCGCAGCTCGATGCGATCTGCGGGCAGCGCGGCGCGCGCCGCTGCGAGCATCGAATCGCTGGCGTCGACACCCACCAGGACCGCCTCCGGGTGACGCGACAACAGCCGCATCGCCGTCTCCCCGGTGCCCGTGCCGAGCTCGAGCACGCGCCGGGCGCCGGCGCCGCTCGCGGTCGCCAGCTCGTCCTGAAGGCGCTCGAAGGCCGGAACGTCAGTCCGGATCGTCTCTGAATACGTGGTGGGGTCGAAGTGAAACTGGCCCCACAGGGCCTCGGCGACGGACGCCTCAGGGACGGCGCCACTGCGCACAAGCGACCACGAGCCATCCCGTTCATAGCCACGCAGGTCGATGACCGTCGAGGGCGTTCCGGGCAGCTCGCCGCCGTCGATCACCAGCTCTGTCGCGGAGCGCAGCAGCGCGGGGACCTCGTCGAGCCGGCGGGGGTCGGCGCCGCCGGCGCGGTTGGCGCTCGACTGGAGCACTGGCCCCCGTACCCGGGCGAGCGCCTCGACCGCGGGCACGCGGAGGCCGAGCGTTTCCCGGTCGGCGCCGCAGGCCAGCGGAAAGCGCCGCGCGGCATTTGGCACCAGCACGCCGACGGGCCCGGGCAACAGCCGACCGAGCGCCTCGCGCGTGCGGGGTCCTAGCTCGGGCAGCGCGGCCAGCGCCCGCTCCAGGTCGAAGAACATGACCGCGGAGGGCTTCTGGAGCGAGCGACGCTTGAGCAGATAGAGCCGCTGCACGGCGAAGCTGTTCTCGGGATCGCACGCCAACCCGTAGACGGTGTCGGCCGGGAACACCGCCACGCCGCCGAGCGCCAGGCAGCGCGCGAGCCGCGCCGACTGCTCGTCGCTCACTGGCGGCCGACGACGACGCGCTCGTGTCCGGCCAGGTCGTTCGCGCGCTCAACCGCGCTGAACCCGGCGGCACTGAGCAGCGTGGCAACCATGGCCGCTTGCCCCGCCCCCACCTCAAGCGCCACGAGCGCCACCCCGTCGACGCGGGCGATCAGCCGACGGACGACGTCCAAGCCGTCACAACCCCCGTAAAGCGCGCCAGCCGGCTCGTAGCGCGTGATCTCCGGTTGCAGTCCGTCGGCTCGAGCCGGCACGTAGGGAGGGTTGGACAGGACGGCGTCATAGCCACCCTGATCGAGGAGGTCGGCATGGACGAAGCGCACGTCGAGCCCCAGACGCCGGGCGTTCTCCCGGGCGACGGCCAGGGCGTCGGCAGAGACGTCGATGCCCGTCAATTCGAGGTCAGGACGCTCGTCCTTCAGCGCCAGCGCCACGGCACCGCTGCCGGTGCCGACGTCGGCGACCCGCGCTCCGCGTGGAAGCGTGAGTCCCACCTCGACCAGCAGCTCGGTCTCCGGTCGGGGAATCAGCACGCGCGGATCGACCGCCAGCCTGATGCGCCGAAACTCCTTGAAGCCGACGATATAGGCCACGGGCTCGCGGGCCGCGCGCCGAGCGAGCAGCCGCTGATAGCGCTCGAGCGCGCTTGGATCGAGCGCCTCGCGGTCTGCGCTCACCAGGCGCGCGCGGGACCAGCGCTGGCCGAGCGCCGCGCACAGCAGCAGCTCGGCATCGAGCCGTGGCGTCTCGCAGCCAGCGTGCGTCAGCGAGGCGACGGCATGTGCGAGGGCTTCCCGAACCGCCGGCCCCCCGGCGCCGCTCGATGGGCCAGCCGCCACCGCGACGGCGGCCTCAGGCAACCGCCTGCTCCTCGAGGCGTCGGCGCTTCTCATCGTCCTGGAGCGCTGCGGTGAGCTCGTCCAACTCACCCATCAGGATGTCGTCCAGGTTGTGCAGCAGCACGTTGACGCGGTGGTCCTTTACGCGCCGCTCGCCGAAGTTATAAGTACGGATCTTCTCCGCCCGCTCACCGGTCCCGACCTGCGCCGCGCGGGAGGCGTCGATCGAAGCCCGCTGCTCGGCCAGCGCCCGGTCGTAGAGCCGGGCGCGCAGTACCCGCATGGCGCGCTCGCGGTTCTGGAGCTGGGACTTCTCGTCCTGCATCGAGACCACGATCCCGGTCGGCTTGTGCGTGATCCGGACCGCGGAGTCGGTCGTGTTGACCGACTGCCCGCCGGGGCCGGAGCTGCGATAGACGTCGATCTGGAGGTCGCCCGGGTCGATCGCGACCTCCACGTCGTCCGCTTCGGGCAGCACGGCGACCGTAGCCGTCGACGTGTGGATGCGCCCCTGGGACTCGGTCTCCGGCACGCGCTGGACGCGGTGCGTGCCGCCCTCGAATTTGAACACCGAATAGGCGCCGTCGCCCTTGACGGCGAACGTGTAGCTGCCGTCGCCGATCGACAACGGCTCGACCTTGAAGCCGCGACGCTCGGCGTAACGGGTCAGCATCCGGTAGAGGTCGCCGGCCCACAGCGCTGCCTCCTCGCCGCCGGTGCCCGGCCGTATCTCGACGATCACGTTCTTCTGGTCGTTAGGGTCGGGTTCCACCATCGCCAGGCGTAGCTCCTCCTCGAGCGCCCCGATCCGCCCGCGCGCGGACTCCAGCATCGTCCGCAGCTCGGGGTCGTCGCCGTCCTCGGAAAGCAGCTCTCGGGCTCCCTCCAGGTCGCCCACGACCCGCCGGTACTCGGACGCCAGCCGCGCGGCCTGTTCGAGCTCCCGGTATGCCCTGCTGGCAGCGGTAAACCGCTCGCGGTCTGCGATCACCGCGGGGTCCGAAAGCTCGCGCTCGAGCTCGGAGAAGCGGGCTTCTATCTGGGAGACCAGCTCATCGATCATGGCTCTTCGAGTGTAGGCGCGCACAGCGCGGCGATGCACTAGCCAAGTCGCTACGCGACTACTTCCACGCCGACCAGATCCTCGGCGGAGGCCTGACCGGGAGACTCGACGGCCAGCACCGCTTCGAGCGCCGCGATGGCGACCGCTAGCTGGCTGAGGTCGGGCTCGCGCGTAGTCAGTCGCTGTAGCTGAAGCCCCGGGTACATGAGCGCCCGCACCCAGCTGCGCCGGCGGTTGCGGCCCGCCCATTTGATGATCTCGAACGAGACACCGGCGATCACCGGGATGCCCACGATCCGCGTCGCCAGCAGCAGGTACCAGGAGGGAACGCCGATCGGCGCGAACACGACGATCGCGACGAGCATGACCACCAGCAGGAAGCTCGTGCCGCATCGCGGATGAAGGCGCGAGTAGAGCGTGGCTCGCTCCGGCACCAGGTCGTCTTCGGCCTCGAAGCACAAGATCGCCTTGTGCTCGGCGCCGTGGTACTGGAATACGCGGCGGAGATCGGGGAGGCGGGAGAGCAACGTCAGATAGGCCAGGAAGATCGCTGTCCGCAGCACTCCCTCCGCCACCCAGAACAGCACCGAGGACGAACCGAGCTCGCTGCGTACGACGCCCGCCAGTCCCAGCGGCACGACGAAGAACAGCCCTACGGCGAAGGCCATGGCGAGCGCCACCGTGACCGCCCACGTCGCGCCGGAGACGCGCTCGTGCTCCCCCTCCGGAAGTTGGGCGTTTGCTGAGATGCCAAGTGCGCGCAAGCCGATGGCCAGCGACTCCGCGAGCGCGACGACGCCTCGTACCACCGGCAGGCGGAAGAGCCGGTGGCGCCGCAACCAAGAGACCAGCGGCAAGGTCTGCGTCTCGATCGGGCCGCTCGCAGTCTGCGTCCGGACCGGGCCCTCAGCCCGCTCGTCATCTGTCGCGTTGTCGGGCGGCGGCTTGCGAACCGCCACCGCCCACGTGCGGATGCCGCGCATCATCACGCCCTCCAGAACCGCCTGGCCCCCAACGGGGGCGTCACGCGACGCGGTCAGGGCTGGACGCTCCCCAACCGCAGCCGTCATGTGTGGCTCAGCCTTCGGAAGCTGCCCGGGCCGCGCGCCGCCCTCTCGCCGCGCGGCGCTGGAAGCGCTCGACTCGTCCACCGGTATCGACCAGCTTCTGACGACCGGTGTAAAACGGATGGCACGCGGAGCAGATCTCGACGTGGATCTCGGGCTTCGTCGAGCGTGTTGTGAACTCGTTGCCGCACGTGCAGCGGACGTGGGCCTCTACGTATTCGGGATGAATTTCGGTCTTCATTTCAAGATCAAGTTTAGCTGCCGGTCCGCGCCACGCTCGACGTCTGCTCCCCAGTTGACGTCTGCTCCCCGCTTGACGTCTGCGCCCCAGTCGACGTCAGCGCCCCGCTGGACGTCTGGGCCGGACATGTGGCGGTCACCGAGGCGTCGCCTCCTGGCCGCTGGCTGATCCGGTGGCTCGGATCGACGCTCACGGTCGGGGCTCCAGTCGCGGTGCACGCCGGGCCAGTGAAAACGAGCTGGCGCTGGTCCTGGGGACGTAGGCGTGAGACCGTGATCGATTGCGACGGCGCACCGGCGAACGTGAACACGACCTGAACCAAATTCGCGGCGGTCAGACCGTCGTTGGCGATGGTCGCGGTGTAAGTGTCCTGGGCGGCGTTTCCCGCCAGCGGCTGGGCGACGAGTGAATCGACGCTCAGGACGGGCCTCATGTCGGGCTGCCAGCAGCTAGTGCTCATACGCTCGGCGGTGCCGAGCGTCCGCTGATCGGCTCCCGTCCAGCGGAACATCACGCGGAAGTGGTATAGCGCGGGCACCGGCACGCCGGTCACCGGGTGGCGGACGATCCAAACGTCCTGCGGTCGCTGCCCGAGGGTTATCGGGTGGGGCGTGATCCACGTCCCGAGGTCGCCACCCCGGACCGCGGTCAGACGACCGGCGGAGTAGCCCAGCAGCTCAAAGCGCATCGACAGCCGCTCGGTGCCGGGCAGCGGGCGCATTCCCGCCGTCACCGACACGACACGCTGGCTGGCTGTGAGCGCCCGGTGGCAGAAGAACGTCGTCAGCGATGATCGGTCGCTCGGCACCGTCGAGCCCTGCGCGAACGCGCTCGTGACGGCCAATCCACAGGTGATCGCGGCCAGGAGGGCGATGAATACCCGTCGCATGCTGGGGTAAACAACGCGCAGGCCGCGAAGTTGCCACGGACGCCTCAACGCGTCCGCCGGCGTTTGCCCTTAGCGCCTACGCCTGAGCGCGCCCCCGGCTGCCCGGCGGCGCCACGCGAGCCGCTACGTGACTGTGTACAAAGGCCCGTCCCCGCCCTCGGGCGGCGTCAGACGTCCGCCCTTGGCCGTTATCGCCCCGCACTGCACGCAGTTCGTGTAGTTGACGATCACGTCCACGAGGCCCGAGTGCGGCGCGTCGTCCGGAATCTCGTAAACCCCAGCGGGGCACATCCAGCGCCACGTCTCGGCCAGCTCGCGCGGCACTTGCCGCTCCACGCGGATGTGGTTGGGCGCGTCGTCGCGGGTCGCGTTACCCGAGACATAGACGCTCGAGAGCTTGTCGAAGCTGTATTTCCCATCCGGCTTGGGATAGGAGTCCTGCTTGCTTCCAATCGTCATCGGTGCCCGTGCGTCGGGCTGGTTCTGCCAGCGCCCGCCGGGGAAGCGGCCTTTGGAGATCACCATCGCGTTGGTGATCGCGCCGCCGAGGAAGAAGCCCTTGGCGAACGGCTGCTTCATGTTGCGCGTCTCATATAGATCCTTTGCGACCACGGACTTCTCGACGCGACGCTCGTACCCCGACAAATTTTTGATGTCGCCCGTCCTCAGCTGCTCGAAGATCGTCTCGGCGGCCATGATCCCGGCGTGGATTGCGTAATGGATGCCCTTCAGGATCGGCACGTTCACCATGCCCGCCCCGTCCCCGCACAGGACCATCCCCGGGGCCGAGAGCTTTGGCATCGCCCAGTAACCGCCCTCGGGGATCGCCTTGGCTCCCCAGGCGACGCGCTTGCCGCCCTCCAGGATCCGCCGCACGAGCTTAGAGGTCTTGAACTGCTGGAGCAGATCGTGGGCTGAGACGGTGGCGTCGGTGTAGTCCAGACCAACCACGAACCCGATCGACACGCGCTCGGAGCCCATAGGGTAGATCCACGAGCCGCCGAACTCGTGCCACCTGGCGCCGTAGCGAAGGGGCCAGCCCAGCGTGTGGATCACGCGATCGTGGGGCTTGGGCACCTCCCAGACCTCCTTGACGCCGAGCGACCAGACCTGCGGCTCGCGGCCTTGGGCCAACCGGAACTCCTTGATCGCCGCGCCTGTCAGATGGCCCCCGGTTCCCTCGGCGAGAACCGTTGCCCCGGCGGTGACGTCGGAGCCGGGCTCAAAGTTCGATAGCTCCTCACCCTCCTTGCCCCGCCCCTTGTCGCCCGAGCGCACGCCGCGCACAGCTCCGTCCTGCACCAGCAGCTTCTGCGCGCTGGTCTCGGTGAGGATGTACGCGCCGGCCTCCTCGGCCTTGTCCGCCAGCCAGCGCGAGAGCTCAGCGACGCTGACCATGTAGTTGCCGTGGTTGCGAAACGGAGGCGGCGTCGGCTTGAGCGGCAGCGCAGCGCTTGCGCTGAGCATCCAGTGGACGGAGTCCTTGTTTACCGTCCCGTACGTCGGCCAGTCCGACGGCTCGAGGTCCGGAAAGAGCTGTCTGAGCCCCGACGGGCGCATCATCGCGCCCGACAAGTTGTGCGCCCCGCAGGCCTTGCCCTTCTCGATCACCGCTACAGGCACCTCGCCGAGGCGCTCCATCAGCTCCGGTTCGTCGGCCAGCAGCTGGAGCAGCTTGTTGGCGCAGGCCAGGCCGGCGGGGCCACCGCCGACAATCACTACGCCGACGGCGATCCGCTCGTCTTCGGCGTCGAGCTCGCGCTTGATGAACTCCTCGGGGGACGAGACGGGCGGGGGGTATTCGCTCGGCACCACGGCGCCGTTTCCCGAAGCGGCGGCCAACTAGGAGTCCCTCTTGGCCTTGATTGCCTCCGTCAGCTTGGGCAGGATCTTGTTCAGATCGCCGACGATCCCGAGGTCGGAGAACTCGAAGATCGGCGCGTTGGCGTCCTTGTTGATCGCGACGATGTTTTCCGAGGACTGCATCCCGACCTTGTGCTGGATCGCGCCCGAGATGCCGGCGGCCAGATACAGCTTCGGCGAGACGGTCTTGCCCGTCTGACCGATCTGCGCGGCGTACGGGTACCAGCCGGCGTCCACGACGGCCCGCGTGGCGGCCACCGCGGTGTTGCCGCCGAAGGCGGCCGCCAGCTCCTCCGCCAGCTTGAAGCCCTCGGATCTGCCCAGGCCGCGGCCGCCTGCCACGAGGATGTCGGCACCCTCGATGTTGACGTCGGCGCCGCGCTGCTCGCCGCGCTGCACCATCTTGGCCCTGTTCGACCACGGCGAGTACTCGACCTCGACGTCGACCACGTCGGCCGAGGAACCATCCCGCGTGGCGACCTCGAAGGCGTTGATCCGTCCGATGATGATGCCCAGGTTGCCCCTGTAGCGGGAGACCGAGACCTGCGAGTCTTGGAGAATCGGCCGTTCGGCGACGAGCTTGCCGTCCTCGGCGCGCACCGTCGTGACCTCCATCGTCACGCCCGCCTGCTTGCGCGCGGCGAGCCCCGCGCCGATCTCGAAGCCGAGCAGGCCCCCGCCGAACAACGCGTAGGAGTGCCCGTTCTCGTCGATCACTTTGGACATGACATCGATCACGGGCTGGGCCAGGCCCTCCTCGCCGCGAGCGCGAAAGACCTTTGTCGCGCCGTAGGCGCCAAGCGACCGGCAGAACTCGTCGCTCAGATCCTCGCCGCCGACGACCACGGCGTGGCACTGACCGCCGATCTCCTGCGCCCGTGCCGCTCCCTCCGAGACGGCTCCAAGCGAGTTCTTGTTGAACTCGCCCCGGTAGTGAAGAACGTATGTGAGGACGTCGCCCATGCCTAGATCAACTTCCTTTCCTCAAGCCAATCGACGATCTTCTCGACCGTCTCGTTGGTGTCCTCATCCTCGATCAGCTGGCCGGCGGCCTTGGCCGGAGGATCGTGGAAGTCACCGCACTGGACGCGCGAGCCATCCTCGCCGACCAGCGAGGCGTCGATGCCGATATCGCCGGCGGCGACCGATTCGAGCGGCTTCTTCTTGGCGCCCATGATCGCCTTCAGCGACGGGTAGCGCGGCTCGTTGATCGCGTCCCCGACAGAGATCACGGCAGGCAGCTCGACCTGGACCGTGTCGTAGCCGTACTCAGCCTGGCGCTCGCAGCGGAGCTGCGCGGGTGGGCCGCTTTCCACGTCCAGCTGAATCACCTGCGTGAGCGAGGGCATCTTCAGGTGGTCGGCGACCACGGCGCCGATCGTGTAGCACTCCCCGTCGTCGGACTGCTGGCCGAGCAGGACCAGATCTGGCTGCTCTGACTCGAGCGCTTTGGACAGCGCGTAGCCGGTGGCCGCCACGTCAGAGCCGGCCAGCGAGGGGTCGCTGAGATGCAATGAGCGGTCTGCCCCCAGGGAGACCGCCTTGTGCAGTGCGCGGACCGCGGACTCGGGGCCCATCGTCACGGCGACGATCTCGTCGACCTCGATCGAGCCCTCCTCGCGGATCTGCATCGCCGCCTCGATCGCGTGCGTGTCGTAGGGGTTGAGGTTCTTCTCCCCGGAACGGTCCATCCGCTCCGTCGAGGGGTCGATCCGCTTCTCGACGGCGGCGTCGGGCACCTCTTTGACCAGGACGCATATTTTCAATTGCAATCCTCCTAATGCTGGAACGGATCAATACGGCCGCTAGACGCGAGCCGCGCCGCGGATGAAGTCGACGATGTCTTGGGTCGAGGCCCCCGGGCCGAAAACCTCAGCTACCCCCAGCGACTTCAGCTCTGGGATGTCGTCGGCCGGAATCGTGCCCCCGACCGTGATCAGCACATCATCGATCCCCTGCTCCTTGAGCAGCTCCAGGACGCGCGGCACGAGCGTCATGTGCGCTCCGGACAGGATCGATAGCCCGACGGCGTCGGCGTCCTCCTGGATCACCGTCTCCACGATCTGCTCCGGCGTCTGATGCAGGCCGGTGTAGATCACCTCCATGCCCGCGTCGCGCAGCGCACGAGCGATGATCTTCGCCCCCCGGTCGTGACCGTCGAGTCCCGGCTTGGCGACGACGACGCGGATCTTAGGGCTCTTGTCGGTGGAAGTGGCCATGGCCGGCAGCGTCGATTGTATTTGGGTCTAGTGGGCGCGCTTCTCGCGCGCCCGTTTATTGGTCCGCGTCCCCGCGGCGGCGTTATGGCTCCCGTCCCGCTGCAGGAGCTACTTGGCCCTGGTCCCCGCCCAGACGCTTGATCAGAACACGGGCACTTCGCTGTAGCTGCCGAACACGCCCTGCAGCGTTTGAATGATCTCGCCTTCGGTGGCCTCCGCCCGCGCCGCCTCGAGCAGGTGGGGCATCAGGTTCTGACGCTCGTCGCGCGCGGCTCGCTCCAGCTGCTCCAGCGACGCCCGGGCCCGCTGCTGGTCGCGACCCGCGCGCACCGCTTTTACCCGCTCGATCTGCTTTGCCTCCAGCCGAGGATCGATGCGCAAGGTTGTGATTTCGCCGTCGCCGCCGTCGGTGTAAGCGTTCACGCCGACGAGCTTGCGGGTCTCCGACTCGAGCTCCTGCTGGTAGCGAAACGCCGCGTCGGCGATCTCGCGTTGCGGAAAGCCGCGCTTCACGGCCTCGACCATCCCCCCCAACTCATCGATCTTCGCGAAGTACTCATAGGCCTGCTGCTCCAGCCGGTCGGTCAGCGCCTCGATGAAGTAAGAGCCGCCCAACGGATCGATCGTGTTCGCCACCCCGGTCTCCTCGGCGATGATCTGCTGCGTACGCAACGCCACCCGTACCGCCTCCTCGGTGGGCAGTGCCAACGCCTCGTCGAACGAATTGGTATGCAGCGACTGGGTGCCGCCCAACACCCCGGCCAGCGCCTCGATCGCCGTGCGCACGATGTTGTTTAGCGGCTGCTGGGCGGTCAGCGACACGCCCGCCGTCTGGGTGTGAAAGCGCATCCGCATGGAGCGCTCGTCGCGGGCGCCGAACGTGGCACGCAGCTCCCGCGCCCAGATCCGCCGCGCGGCGCGGTACTTGGCGATCTCCTCGAAGAAGTCAATGTGAGCGTTGAAGAAGAACGACAGCCTCGGCGCGAAGTCATCGACGTCCAGACCACGCGCCACCGCATGCTCCACATATGTCAACCCATCCTTGAGCGTGAACGCCAGCTCTTGGCCGGCTGTCGAGCCCGCCTCGCGGATGTGATAGCCCGAGATCGACACCGGATGCCAGCGCGGCATGTGCGCCGAGCACCACTCGATCATGTCGGTCACCAGCCGCATCGCCGGATCGACCGGAAAGCACCACTCCTTCTGGGCGATGTACTCCTTGAGGATGTCCGTCTGAATCGTCCCCGCCAGCCGCTCGGGTCCGATGTCCCGGCGCTCCGCCGCCACCACGTAGAAGGCCAGCATGATCGCCGCCGGCGCGTTGATAGTCATCGACACGCTCACCTCGTCGAGCGGGATGCCCGCAAACAGAGCCTCCATGTCCGCCAGCGTGTCGATCGCCACCCCCTCGCGGCCTACCTCCCCCAGCGAGCGCTCGTGGTCGGAGTCGTGCCCCATCAACGACGGCATGTCAAACGCCGTCGACAGACCCGTCTGGCCATGATCGAGCAGGTAGCGGAAGCGCGCGTTGGTCTCCACCGCCGTCCCAAAGCCCGCGAACTGGCGCATCGTCCACAACCGGCCGCGATACATCGACCGGTACACCCCCCGCGTATAGGGAAACTCGCCGGGGAGCCCGATCGCCTCGTCGGGATCATGCGGTAGGTCGGCTTCCGTATAGAGCGGCTTGACCGGCTCCCCTGAGATCGTCGAGAACGGCGCGTCACGCTGCGATGTGCTCTGCGCCCCCGCCGCCACGGCTCCCGTGCCGTTGCCCTTCGCGCTCACGGAGCTCTCACGCTCCCACAGCTCCCGATCGGTCTCGCGCGCGGCCACGAAAGCAGTCTACGCGCGCCGTTGACTCAGGCGCCGGGCGCCGGTTATTGCACCCAGTGGGCAGGTGTCGACGAAAGGGGACCGCGAGGGAAACAGTGCCGTAACGCGCTGGAAAGCGCGATTGTTTCGCCATTCGCACGCCGGGGGGTCGGCCGGTGAGCGAATCTAGAAGTAGTTCTACCTACAACAACTGTGGAGGGGGCCTCAAATGAGGATTTTTCGTAAGCATGCGCCGAGCCCTGCGCTCGTCGTAGCGGTCGTGGCGCTGGTTGCCGCGCTTGGCGGCACCAGCTATGCGGCGTTCACCCTGCCCAGAGGCAGCGTGGGCACTAAACAGCTCAAGAACAAGGCGGTTTCCAACAGCAAGTTAGGCGCCAACTCGGTGGGTACGGCGAAGATCCGCAACGGCGCCGTGACCGGGTCGAAGTTGAACTTCAGCGGCGTCACGGTGCCGAACGCGACCAACGCGACGAACGCGACCAACGCCACCAACGCGACCAACGCGACGACCGCGACCACGGCCAACGCGCTCAACGGCGTACAGATCGTGCAGGGGCCTAGCCTGACCCAGCCCACGCTGACTCAGGGCAGCCAAACGGTCACCTGCCCGACGGGGCTGGTTGCGATCGGCGGCAACGAGGTCAACAGCAGCACCAGTCCCCTCGTGTCGCTGAACGAGGTGTCGCTCGGCGGCAACACAGTGGTCGTCTTCCTCGGCAACGGGTCTGCAGCCGCCATCACCTGGCACGCATACGCCGTCTGCATCAGGGGCGGGGTGGTGGGCACTTCGATTGCCCATAGCGTCAAGTAACGGGGCGCGCAAGGCGTTCTCTACTGGCATCGGGAGCCGGGCCGCCCGAGCCCGGCTCCCAGGCGCTCGATCCTGGGGCGGCGGGCCGGCGCCGCCCCAGCTTGGCTCATTCCCGTTTCCAGCGCATTGACCTCGCTGAGGTCGGCTCTGTGGTTCACCCACACACGGCTCTGGAGGGTTCTCTCAATGAGGATTTTCCTAAGCATTCGCCGAGCCCTGCGCTCGTCGAATCAATCGTCGCGCTTTCGCCGCGCTCGGTGGCACCAGCTATGCGCTGTTCGCTTGCCAAAGAACAGCGTCGGCACGGGTCAGCTCATAAAGGGCGCCGTGACGACCAAAGAATCAAGAACGATTCGATCACCCGCTCCAAGATCAACCTGGCCAGGCGGTCCGAATCGGCGGCCGCGTCGTCGGCCGACCCTTACTCGTAGCGCCCCTTGAGCGCCGGCCGCCATTAGCGGCGCCCAGCTCGGTCGACTCGCCGATTTCGAGCGCATTGACTTCGCTGACGTCGGTCGGGTAGGTTTGCGCGCACAATTCACCCCGGGGGGCCGGGGCAATCAAGGGGGTGGCGCAGGAACAAACCGAGCAGAACGCGCCAGGCGCGCGTTGTATGACGGCGCCGCGCGGCCAGGGACGACCGCTGAGCGACGTTGAACCGCTGTATCTACAACAACCTGGAGGAAGTCTGTAATGAGGCATCTTCGTAAGCACGCGCCGAGCCCTGCGCTCGTCGTAGCGATCGTGGCGCTGGTTGCCGCACTTGGCGGCACCAGCTATGCGGCGTTCACCCTGCCCAAAGGCAGCGTGGGCACAAAGCAACTCAAGAACAAGGCGGTTACCAACGCCAAGCTTGGCCCCAACTCGGTGGGTACGGGGAAGATCCGCAACGGCGCTGTGACCGCGTCGAAGATAAACACGAGCGGCCTAACGGTCCCGAACGACCAGACCGCCTCCAACTTCACGCAGAGTTCCCCCAACCAGACGATCACCGGCGCTTTCGCGACGATCGGGGCGCCGATCCAGATCACGACCACGGGTACGAAGCGGGTGTTCGCGTCAGCCGCCGTCCATGCAGTCAATACGACGGCGACGGGGTTCTACCTCGTGTGCCGTATCACGATCGATGCGACTGCGGGTGTCAACGACACCGCCTTCAACCAGAATGCCGCTCCCGTTGACGCGTCCGTGTCACCGCTGGCCTCGGCGGTGGTGGGAGCCGGAACCCACACCGCGACGCTGCAGTGCGCCTCCGTCGTCGGAGGCGCCAGAGTGGTGGACGCCGCGCTCGGTAGCTGGGCGGTAGCCCCATAACGGCAGCGGCGAGAGACGTTTGAACGCATGACGACCGGGGCGGCCTTGCGCGCCGCCCCGGCTCGCCCTTAGCAGTTAGGGCTACCTGACTTCGATTTACATTCCCGGGGCATCGCCGAGGGGAGCCGGTGGCGTCCGCCGAGGTGCAAGTGGTGATCCTGGCGCTGTTGGGTGCCCTGGGAGAGGTGCTCGAGCCGGTGCGCTCGGAGGACATGCCCGTTCCCGGCTGGCGTTCGAGACCGAAGATGTCGAGGCTCCGTACATCGGGCCGTAGGAGGCCGGGGGCGAGGCCGCGGTTCTGCGCGGCGCACTTCAGTAAGGGTGGCAGCGGGAACCGCCGCGCGGCTCCTCTTGCCGCCCTTAAGGACGCACGGCCGGAACCCTCCATCGGCGGGAGCAGGCCGGACTACGCCGCCCAGCTCGATTAACTCTCCGGATTCGAGCGCATTGACTTCGCCGACCTCGGTCGATAGGTTTGCTCGCACTATTCAGGCGGGGCGAGGGGGCCACGAAGGGGGTGGGCGAAGGAAACACACCGAGCAGAACGCGCCAGACGCGCGTTGTCTGACGGCGTCGCGCGGCCAGGGAGGACCGCTGAGCGACGCCGAACGGCCGTCTCTACAACAACCTGGAGGAAGTCTGTTATGAGGAATTTTCGTAAGCGCGCGCCGAGCCCGGCGCTCGTCGTCGCGATCGTGGCGCTGTTCGCCGCGCTCGGCGGCACCAGCTATGCGGCGTTCAGCCTGCCCAAGGGCAGCGTGGGCACCAAGCAGCTCAAAAACAATGCGGTTTCCAACAGCAAGCTGGGTCCCAACTCGGTGGGTCCCGCCAAGATCAAGAACGGCGCTATCACCGCATCGAAGTTGAACACCAGCGGCCTCTCAGTGCCCACCGCCACCAATGCCACCAATGCCACCAACGCCACCAACGCCACCAACGCGACCCGAGCAGGCACAGCCGGAAACGTCACGGGCATCGCCGGACCGCTTGCCGCCGGGCAAACTGAGACAGGCATGTTCGCTGTCGCTGGCACACAGGCCGCCGGCGGCTTCGTGCAGGACGACGCCATTTCCTTCCCGATTGCGTTGTCGACCGCCCCAACGTTCAACGTGGTCGGTCTCGCCGGGCCGCCAACCAGCTCGTGCCCCGGCTCGGCTTCCGCTCCGAAAGCGGCAAACGGCAAGCTTTGCCTCTACATCACCGCCATCATAGGCGCGACTGGCATGGCTGTGTCTAGCCAGAATCCTGGGGCACCAACCCCCTTTGGGGCTGTCGTATTCGCAAGCGGCACAACTGCGACGAACTACGAGGTCGAGGGAACCTGGGCCGTCGCCGGGTCGTAACCTCGCGGTCGGGGCGGCTTCGGCCGCCCCGACCCCCACCAGCCGGACCCGACTGAAAGGACGTCCGCTCAGCGCCCCTTGAGCGCCGGCCGCCACACCGGGGGCTGCGGCGCACCCCGCTCGCCGCGGCCACGGACTATGGCCTGAACGTCGCCAGCCCGGGTCTCGGTTGGCGTCGCTGAGCATTGCCCGAGCGAGGGCAAATGACCCCCTGCAGGTAGCTCTAGCGCCCCTTCAGCGCCGGCCGCCACCAGGGGCTGCGCCGCACCCCCGGCAGCCGGTCGCCAAGCCGTCTGATCCGTCCCCGGGCGACGAACGCCGCGCTCCCGACCCCGCCCGCGACGGCGGCGCCGGCGATCGCCGCGCCGGCCTTCAGCCGCCGGCCCAGACGGTCGAAGCGAAGCACCTCCCAACCCTCCTCGCGCGCCACGCGGAGCAACTGGGCGTCGGGGTTGACCACCACCGGATGGCCCACCGCCCGCAGCATCGGTAAATCTGAGGCCGAATCCGAATAGGCGTAGGAGGAGCTCATCTCAATGGCCTCCCGCTCCGCCAGCTGTTCGATCGCCCGCGCCTTGTCTGCGCCGTAGATGAACAGACCGGCTGGCCGGCCGGTGTAGACGCCGTCTTTGACCTCGGAGAACTGGGAGCCGATGCCGCCGTCGAGCGCCAGCACGCGGGCCAGGACCTGGGCCAGCTCGCGCGAGGCAGCGGTGGCTATGTACACGCGCCTCCCGGCGTCCTGATGCTCGTAGGCCACGGCCAGCATCTGCGGATAGACGCGGGGCAGGATCCGGGCCAGGACGTCCGGGCCAAGGCGCTGCATGTCGCGCACGCGCGAGCCGGCCAGCGACGCCGAGATCCGGTCCCGCAGCGCGTGGGTGTCCTCGTCGCTCGCGCCGTGCAGCCGAAAACGCAGATTGGCCCACGCGTCCGAGAGCAGCTGGCGCCCGGACAGAAGTCCCGCGTTGTAGGCCGCCCGGCCGAACTGAAAGGCGGAGGAGCCCTCGATCAGCGTGCGGTCGAGGTCGAAGAAGGCGGCGGCTCGCGGCGCAACGTCCTCCCCCCGCGGCGCGACGTCCTCCGCTCGCGGCGCAGCGTCCTCCCCTCGCGGCGCAGCGTCCTCCCCTCGCGGCGCGGCGTCCCCCCCTCGCGGCGCGGCGTCCTTCCCCGAGGGCGCGGCGTCCTCCCCCGGGCTCAGCTGCCGTTCACCTCCACGATCACGGCGTCGCCCTGGCCGCCGCCCGAGCAGATCGCCGCGCATCCGCGGCCTCCTCCCCGGCGGCGCAGCTCGTGCACCAGCGCGCCGAGGATCCGCGCGCCCGACGCACCGATCGGATGTCCGAGCGCCACCGCGCCGCCGTTGACGTTGACATTCTCCTCGGGGATCCCGAGCATGCGGATCGAGTTGATCGTCACCGAGGCGAATGCCTCGTTGATCTCCCAGAGGTCGATGTCCTCGGCCTGCAGTCCGGCCTTCGCCAGCGCCTTCACAGCGGCATTGGCCGGCGTCCGCGCCAGGTAGGGGAAGTCATCGGCCACCTGCGCCTGAGCGACGATCACAGCCAGCGCCGGCCGCCCGTTTCGCTTGGCCCACGTGTCGCTGGCCAGCACGAGCGCGCCGGCGCCATCGTTTACCCCCGGCGAGTTTCCCGCGGTGTGCGAGCCGTCCTTGAGGAAGATCGGGGGCAGCTTGGCCAGCTGCTCGAGGCTTGTATCGCGGCGCGGAGCCTCGTCGACCTCCACGGTCGTCTCGCCCTTCTTGCCCTTTACTGTGATCGGGACGATCTCCTCGGGGAGCCTGCCCTCGTCGGTGGCCTGGACCGCCAGACTGTGCGAGCGCAGCGCCCAGCGATCCATGTCGGGGCGGGTCAGCTCGAGCTCGGAGGCCACCTCGCTGGCCTCCTGCGCCATGTGCTTTCCCGAGAACGGGTCTGTCAGCCCGTCCTTGATCATCGCGTCGAGCGCCTGCCCGTCCCCCATCCGCAAGCCGAAGCGGGCCTGCGGCAGCAAATAGGGAGCGTTGGACATCGACTCCATGCCGCCCGCCACAGTCACATCCAGGTCGCCGGCGCGCACCGCCGTGTCGAGCAGCGCAGCGGCCCGGATCCCCGACGCGCACACCTTGTTGATCGTCTCCGACGGAACCTCTCTGGGGATGCCGGCCTTGATCTGCGCCTGGCGCGAGGGGATCTGGCCCTGCCCCGCCTGGAGCGCCTGTCCCACGACCACGTGCTGCACCTGTTCGGGCGCGACTTCGGCGCGCTCCAGGGCGGCGTTGATCGCCGTCCCGCCGAGCTCGGTAGCGTCGAGGTCCTTGAGCGCGCCGCCGAGCTTGCCGATCGGCGTTCTGGCGGCGGACAGGATCACGGTCTTGGGCATCTGAGCTCAGTTCAGGCCGGGCCAGCGGGGGACGGCGCTTACAACCGCCAGGACGACCACAAAAAGGCCGCCAGGAGCGCCGAAACCACCGACACGACGAAGCCGATCAGCCAACCCCCGGAGTGCTGGGAGGCCATGATCGCCCCGCCGCCCCGGGCGCTGTCTCGCTCTGCGGCCCGTGAACGCCGTTCGGCGCTCCCGGCTTCCTCGCGGTCTCCCACGCTCATGCCCCGAGCATACGCCAGAGCGAGCGTCGGCCCAGAAGCCCGCAATGGGAGAACCCACCCGTGTGACGATGACGCCGATACAGCTCCCAGCCGGAGCGGCCGCAGCGGTGAACACCGCCGCGACCAGCAGCGCGAGGACGCGCCGCGAACTCGAGCGAGCTGATCGACAGACCCGCGAAGCTGCTGGCGTGTAATGTCGCGGCCCCGGTGGAGTGCGGGGCTCAGCAGGGCGTGACCGAGCCGTGGCAGGCGCCGGCGTCGGTGCCGCCGCAGGCACAGCCGAGCGCGCAGCAGGAGTAGCCGCTGATCACGGTGGGATCGACGCAGCAGGTGGCGGTGCAGGTGTCGCAGGGGCCACCCTTCTGCGTGGGGTCGAAGTTGTTGCAGTTCGGCTTCAGGCAGTCGAAGTAGTCGGCCTTCTGCTGCATGGCCGCCTGCTCCCAACAAGCATCCTGCTGGCGAAACTCATACCGCCCCGCTCTGTAAATACCGTAGACGGGGCTGAAGGTTGACAGGAACAAGAACCGCGCAAAACCCCCCGCAACCGCGGTCACACTTGGCACACGACAGCTGTTGATGGCGGAGTTGTAGGACTGGTGCGCGAACCAGGCGCAACCGGTCCGGCAGGCTTTGGGGTCGTCGGCCGCCGCCGGCGGCGCCTGCAGCGCCGGCAGGCCGAGCGCCGCGGTGCCGACCAGGGCAGCCTTGAGCGCCTCCCGGCGGGTGTGGCGCGAGGCGAGACGATCGAACCAGTGGGTGCTCACGGCAACAGCGCCTCTGCCTGGTCGATCGGCTTGTAGTAGCGCTGAACCTTCGAGGCCGCGTTCAGCGAAGCATCAGTGTGCGTGCCGATCTGCTGCACGAGAGCCTGCGGGTTCGCCGGCGGGTTCGGATCACGCCACCAGCTACCCCGTAGCGTCCAGACAGTTGCCTGCTGCGTCAGCGCCGTCTGCAGGTTCGCCCGGTCCCCGTGCGGAATGCTCACGTCATCGAGGTCGCGTGCCATCTCCTTCATCAGGGACGCGACCTGGTCGCACAGCGACGCGGCTTGGACGATGTCGGGGTTGAGCTGGCCGGTGTCCTGGATGTACCACGAGGGGCCGCTGCCTGGCGGGTTTCGAATGTCGTTCGACTGCAGCGGGCTCGTCGGATCGGAGTTCATCAGCACGGAGATCGACTCTAAGTTGTCGCTCAGCGCCTGCAGCCGCTTCTGCTTGTAGAGCACCTTGTGCACCGCCGCGACCTGCTCGCGCTGGATCTGCTGCTTGCTCGGCTTCTTCACTTTGCTCACGCTCCCACCTGCACGGCCGGCAGGCCGGTCCGTGGCCCACCGCCGAGCAGCTGGGTGATCGCTTCGCCGCCCACCGCCAGCGGACTGGCGATTCGGCCGGCGGGATCGACGAGCTGGACGCTCGGCACGCGGGTCACCCCGAACGCGTCGGCCACCTCGCGCTCGGCCTCGAGCAGCACGGCATCGAACTCGTAGCCGTTCACCTTCTGGCGGGCAGCCTCGGCGTGGCCGCGGGTGAGGATCGCCACCGCCAGCTCATCCCCGCGGGATTTGCGGATCGCGGCCAGCTCGGTCACCGCCGGCCCGCAGGCGCCGCAGTTGGGGTCCAGGAAGGCCAGCGCCACCGGCACCCGGCGGTCCAGCAGGTCCGCGAGCGAGCGCTCGCCGCCCCCCAGCTCCGGCAGATCAAACCCGGGAGCCGGCGCACCCTGCGGCACTCCCGTCATGGCCTCCGGCGCCGGGACGCCGCGCTCCAGGGCGGTGATCCGTTCGAGCAGGCGGCCGTTCTGGCGGAACAGCTGGTAGGTCACGCCCGGCAGCTCCTCGAACTGCTTGTGCTGGCGCCGCACTGCAGCGGCCGCATCAGTGTTCGCTATAAGTCGTCGCCGATGTGGTTCGACCTCCCCGATGAAGCCGAGGCGCTACGAGGCATGGTGCTCGAGTTCGCCGAAGCGGAGATCGCGCCGGTCGCCGAGGAGCTCGACCGCGAGCACCGCTTCCCGCTCGAGATCGTCCGCCGCCTGGGCGAGCTCGACCTCATGGGCATCCCCTTCCCCGAGGAGCTGGGCGGCGCGGGTGGCACCACTCTGCAGTACGCGCTGGCCGTCGAGGAGCTCTCGCGCGTGGACTCGAGCGTGGCGATCACGATGTGCGCGCACACCTCGCTGGGCACCCAGCCGATCTACCTGTTCGGCTCGCAGCAGCAGAAGCAGAGGTTCCTGCCCGACCTGTGCGCGGGACGCAAGCTCGGGGCCTTCGGCCTGACGGAGCCCGAGGCGGGCAGCGACGCCGGCAACGTCCGCACGCGTGCGCGCCTGCAGGACGGGGAGTGGGAGATCGACGGCGCCAAGCAGTTCATCACCAATGCGGGCACCGAGATCTCCGGCCACGTCGCGATCACTGCGCGGACCGGCGAGAACGAGATCTCGAACCTGATCGTCGAGAACGGCACGCCGGGGTACGCTCACGGGGAGCCGTACCGCAAGATGGGCTGGCACGCCTCTGACACGCGGCCGCTGACCTTCGACCGCTGCCGGGTGCCGGAGGAGAACCTGCTCGGCCCGCGGGGCGAGGGCTTCCAGCAGTTTCTGCGCGTGCTCGACATCGGCCGCATCGGGGTGGCGGCGATGGGGGTGGGCCTCGCCCAGGGCGCGCTCGACCAGGCGCTTGCCTACGCCCGGGAGCGCCGTGCATTCGGTCGGCCGATCTCGAAGTTTCAATCGATCCAGGCCAAGCTGGCCGACCTGGCCACCGAGCTCGAGGCGGCGCGGCTCTTGACCTACAAGGCGGCATGGCTGAAGGACCAGGACCGGAGCTTCGCGCTCACAGCCGCGCAAGCGAAGCTCAAGAGCGGTCGTCTGGCGGTGTGGGCCGCGGACGAAGCGGTCCAGGTCCACGGCGGTTACGGCTACATCGAGGAGTATCCGGTCTGCCGCTTCTACCGCGACGCGAAGATCCTGACGATCGGCGAGGGCACCGACGAGGTGCAGGAGCTCGTGATCGCCCGCGCGCTGGGGGCATGAGGACGCGGCTGTCGCTCGCCGGAGCGCTCGCGGCGTCGCTTTTGGCGCGGCTGTCGCTCGCCGGGGCGCTCGCGGCATCGCTGCTGGCCGCGTTCATCCCGAGCGCGGCCGCAGTAACGGCCGGCGCCGGCACCCTGAGCGGCGCCGCGCGGCTCGAGGGCAGCTTTGCCCTCACCGGCAGGGTCACGGTCGCCGTCCACATGAAGGCCGAGCACCGCGGCCAGCTGGTCGCCCGCACGTGGAGCTTTCAGCCGCTGTGCGCGACGGGCCCCTGCGCAAACGTCCAACTGACCCGCCAGCGCGCCGCTGGCACCGACACGCTGACGCTGCACCGCGTGGCGCCGAACTACTACCGAGGCGGCGCACGCTTCCTCGCTCCGCTGGGGTGTGGAGGCCAGCTGCACGCCGCCGGCGAGGCGGTGCCGTTCACGATCACCGTGCGCGTCACCGCGTCCTCGGGCTCGAGCGCCGGCCCGATCGCGACCAAGATCAGAGCCACGTACACCGGCCGCACCAGACTGAACCTGACACGCTGCGTGCTGCCTCCGAGCCACGACGCGGCCGTCTACCGCGGTGTGCTTCAGGATCCAACACCCCCGGCGGCGAGCTCGGCGGCTCCCCCCGGTCGCGAGCTCAGCGCCCGATCGCCTGCGGGAAGTTGAAGTAGTGCTGGGGGTCGACCCGGCGCTGAACCTTCACCAACCGGGGATAGTTTGCGCCGTAATAGGCCTGGCGCCAGTTACCAAGCTGGGGATCGATGTAGTTCTGGTATGCCATCCCTGAGACGTGCGGCCGCATTGCCGCCCAGGTCTGCTGGAGCCACGAGGAACCGCCGTCGTAGCTCAGGTACTGGATGCAGGCGGCTGCCCGGCGATGCACGAACGCCGTGGCGCTCGGCGCGACGCGGTTGATCGCGCCGCCGTAGGAGTCGAACAGGATCGCGCCGGAGCCGGGCTGGCCCTGGCGGCGCTCGATCGCCCCGACCAGCACTGCGCGCGCGGCGGCGGACAGCGGAGCGGTGAGGTAGTCCGACTTGGCGTTGAAGCTGGCCCGCTCGAGCGCCCCGCCCGAACGCGTGCCGGTGGTGTGACAGCTCTGAAGCGAGCGGCCCAGACAGCCGGCCCAGCGGATCTGGAGCCCCAGATATGACTGGTTTCCCGAGCTGAGGCCGGCGCCGGCAACTCGCCGCAGCGGCGCGAGCAGCCGACCTAGGTCTTGAGCCGGGCCGAGGTACTGACCGGCGACCAGCACGCCAGGCCCGGACTGGAGGTGAAAGACGGAGCTCAGGCCGTGAACGGCGTTCGGCGCCCAGCGTAGCCAGGCGTCGAGCGCCTCGCTGGCGGACGACCACGGCCAGTTGACGATGAACCAAGACGACGCCCGTGGGATGCGATGAAGGCCGAAGCGCAAGCTCGTGACGACGCCGAAGTTTCCGCCGCCGCCGCCCTGCAACGCCCACAGCAGGTCGGGGTCCGAGCGGGCGTTGACGGTCCTGATCCGGCCGTCGGCGGTGACGATCTGGGCGCCGATCAGGTTGTCGGTGGTCAGGCCGAACGCCCGCCCGGCGAGCCCCATCCCGCCGCCCAGAGCATGACCGCCGACGCCCACCGACGGACACGAGCCGGCGGGCATCGTGGCCCCGGAGCGGGCGAGCGCGGAGTAGACGTCGATCAGCTGCGCGCCGGCGCCGATCGTCGCGGTTGCGCTCCCGCGATCGACGCTCACCCCGCTCAGATAGCGCAGATCGAGGACCACGCCGTTCGACAGCGTGGAGTAGCCGGCGTAGCTGTGGCCGCCGGAGCGCGCGCGCAGCGGCACGCGATTATGCAGGAGCCAGCGGACGGCGTTGCTGACGTCGGTGCTGTCCAGCGGCCGCGCCACAGCCCGCGGCAGCACCGAATCAAAGCGCTCGTTGTAGACGTGGGCGGCGGCGGCAAAGCCCGGCGAGCCGGGGTAGAGCACCGGACCGCGGATCGCCGCGGCGAGCGAGCCGCGCGCCGCCCTGCGACGGGCCGTCTGGGCGGCACCGGCCATGGCCGAGCCGCTCCCGGAAACCGCGAGCGTGAGACCGGCGGCGCCGGCGCCCGCCAGGAAGCGTCGGCGGTCGATGCGCGGCTCGGGGCTCTCCTCCACGGCGACAGCCTCTCACAGGCGGCGGCCGGTCACATAGGGCTCGAGCGCCGCCAGCAGCTCTCCGGGCCACGCCAGCTTGGTCATCGTCCGGGCGTTCACGCACACGTGGCGCAAGAAGCCGGTAGTGATCACCGATCCCTGGCGGCGGACGGTGAATCTGCTGGTCAGCGACGAGGTGGTGGGCGGGTCGAGCTCCACCTGTATCTCCAGTTCCTGCTCGAAGCGCGCCGGGGCCAGGAAGCGGATTCCGGCCTCCGCGACGACGACGTCGATTCCCGAGGCCACGAGCTGGGTGTAGGAGCGGTCGAAGGCCTTGGTCAAGAGGCCAGTGTGCGCCATGTCGAACCACGTCAGGTAATGGCCGTTGAAGACATGGCCTTGCATGTCGCACTCCGCGTAGCGAACCTGCAGGCGGACGGAGAACGGCTCGCTCACGGAAGCGTCGATCCGGCTAGGCGCGCATCACGGCGTCCACGGCCCCACGCCGCCGATCCGCTCGACGGTGATGTGCGTGATGTAGCCCGGCGGCGGGTCTTCGATCGGCGGAAACTTGACCTCGGGGCCGAGATAGACGTGCGCCAACCGCTGAAGCAACTCGGCGGCCCCGCCCTCGGTGATGCGAGCGCGTCCGTGGATGACGATGTACTCGTCGAGCCCCATTTCGTTGCGCGTCCCGGCCTCCACGGATAGGGCGACACGGGGATCGCGGCGCATGTTGCGTACTTTGCGGTGCTCCGGCAGGTGGCCCGCCACGACCTCGTCGCCGTCGAGCCCCACCCAGACGATCGACACCTGGGGACGGCCGTCTGGCTCGAGCGTCACCAGATGCGCGAGTGCACGACCCTCGAGCACCGCGCGCGCCGAGTCGGGAATCGTCACAGCCGCCGAACCTATCAGCCACCAGCCGGCGCGCCGGGATGGGAGATCCGCGGCGCGAACCGCAGCGTCCTCAGCACCCGGTCGACGACAGCCAGTTGGCGACGGCGCTCGCGAAGCTCGCCGGCGACGACTACGTACAGGCAGAACGGCCGCTCCGAAACCGTGAAGAAGTGCTGCGTGCCCGCCTGCCCCGGCCGTGGGTGGGCCAGGCGCGATTGGCCGAACGCCGTTGGATCGAGCGGGAGCGGGATGCGCCGCTGCGCGAACAGGCCGCGGCCGGGCTCGAGCCCCTTTCCCGGCCGGTACTCGGCCAGCGCCAGGAACGAGCTCGGCCTGGGCATCACACCGGTGCTCCGATCGCCGAACTCTCCATCGCCCAGCACGACCGGGAAGTTGCCGGCGTGAAGCCTGGCGACGGGCCCCTGAGGCGTGACCCCACCCTCACCACGCGCGAACACGCGCCCGCTCCATCCGCCGGGCAGCTCGACGCGGAGCCCGTGAGCGTCGAGGATCACGACAGCGCTCCTAACAGCGCCGTGGCACAGACGGCCACCGTTACGGCCAACCCAGCGAGGTGGGCGCCGTCCCGCCAGCGCTCGAGGCGCTCGTGCAGGGCGAACAATGCTCGCGGCGTCTTGACCGCAGCGCCCGCCAGCAGGCTCAGACCCCGGATCGCGCCGTAGCAGCCCATCACGAGCGCGCCGCGCGCGGGCTCGGCGACGAGCAGCGCCGCAGCGAGCGCGAGATAGGTTGCCGCGCTGGTGATCACCGTGCTCACGCCGAGGCCCAGCTGGGCGCCGTAGCCCAGGCCGTAGACCCATCCGCGGAACTCGTGCAGCCAGCGCTCGTCGACCTGCCGCCGGGGACCGGGGACGGAGCGTGCCAGGGCGTCGATGGCGGCCGCTGCCAGCGCCGCAGCCGCCAGCACAACCAGTCGTGTCGACACGCCGGCTGAACCGCCGATGGCAACCGCGCCGACCCACCCGGCGAGCGTCCCGGCCAGTGCCCCAGCGGCAGTTGAGCCGAGCACGAACGCGGCGACCGTGAGGCTCCAATGACCGTTGCGGCCCCGCTCGCCGAGCGGGGTGATGCTGGCCAGCATCGACTCCCCTCAGGGCGACCAGGTGGCCCGGATCGCGCCCACCGCGGCGGCGGCGCAACCGAGCACCAAGAGCTCAGTCATCGCCGGGGTAGAGGCTCGGGTCATCGACGCCGATACCGGCCGCGGCGAGCCGTTCGTCGACGCCACGGGCCGGGCGCGGCGAGTGGGCCAAGCGCTCGTCGGCGATCGCGTCGCTGACCAGCGACGCCAGGCCCTCCCAGCTCGTGGCCGACCCCTCACCCCGGACGGTGCCGTGAACCAGGACGAAGTACGGGGACCCCGGCACGCCGTAGTCGCTCCAGGCCGCCGAGCACATCACGACGGGGACGCCGGCAGGCGCCTGCGCGCGCAGTCGGGCAGGCGACTCCCGCTCGGGCCCGTGGGTCACTACCACCGTCTCCACTCCCTCCGGTAGCCGCCGCGTCCCGAGACGCTCCCAGAACGAGCCGCACACCGAGCAGCCGCTCGAGAGAAACGCCAGCAGCGTCGGCCGCCCGCTGTCGGGCGAGAAGTCGAGCCTCACCGCGTCGCCCTCAGGGGTCGTTCCCATCAGTGGAGCCGCGGGGAGCGCACCGGACGTGCGGTTCTCACCGGGCTGGGGGATCGCCCCATCCTCGCCCGAGCCCAGGCGCCGCAGGATCTCGGCGTGGCTTCGCAGCAGCCCCGCCACCAGCACTACCAGCAGCACGAGCAGCACGGTCTCGATCGAGACGAGCGCAACCACTAGGCGCCACCGTCCCCGGGCACGCCGCTCGTCAGTCCCTGGAGGCAGTCCATCTCGTGCCCGCAGACGTTGTTGTCGACCATCAGCGTGTCGTTGCACCCCCAGGCGTCGATCGACGCCGGGTTCTGGCAGATCACCAGCCTGCACACGACCTCGCTGGTGCCCGCGATCTGGGTGTTGCACTGGCCGTAGCGGAACCGGTTGCAGGCCACCCGGCGGCTGTCACAGTCGTCGTGCGCGCAGCGGCACCCGCCCGCGAACGGCCGGCCGGGGAAGTTGTTGCAGTCGAGGTAATAGCGGACCCCCTCCCGCGAGCAGATGCCCGAGCCGCTGTACTGCGTGCACTTCCACCAGCCGGCGACATAGGTGCCGTGCGGGCAGTGGTTCTTGCCGTGGGCGATCTCGCAGCAGAACGCCGTGTAGCCGTCGTTGCAAGCCGCGCCTCCAGAGCAGTCGCCGGGGCCGATCACGGCCCAGGCGGTCCCCGGTCGCAGCAGGTAGCGGATCGGGGCGACGGCGAACGCCGAGCCCGCCAGCGCCGCGCGCCGCAGCGCGCTTCGGCGCGAGACGCGCCGCTCGAGCAGTGAGCCCGCCGACAATGCGATCCGCTCCGCCAGCCCGCTGATCGTCAAAGGCCCTCCGGTCCGCTGATCCCCTTCACCGCGAGTCCCCCGCCCACGCCGACCACGCGAGCGGCAGCTCCGTGTAGGCGATCACTGTGGCATAAACCGCCCCGGCCAGCGCCACCATCAGCGCGGCGGCCGTCGCGGCAGGCCGGCCCACCACCCACGGCAGCCCGTGCGCGCCCTGGATCGCGGCGAGCGCCGCGACCGTCGCCAGCGCGGCGCTCAGCAGCGACTGCGCGCCCGAGGCCGGCTCCTGGCTTTCGCCGAAGCACCCGCACGGCGAGCGGCGCCGGGCAAGCAGCAGCCCCAGTCCCGAGAAGCCCGCGTAGACGAACGCCAGACCGGCGGCGCAAGCCACCGACGGCCACGCCAGGCACCACAGCCCCAGCCCCACCTCCAGCAGCGCAACCGCCCGGACCAAGATCGCCGATGCCGGCGCCCCGAGGCGCCGCAGCGCCGCCACGGCGCCCGCCGGCGAGCGCAGCTTGGCCAGTCCCGCCGCGCAAAGCACGAGCGCGGCCACTGCCAACGGGGGCGTCAGGACTTCTTCCATGCGGGTTTAAACCCGCTCCCGGGCCTCGAGGATGCGCAGCGCTGCGCTCGCCGGGTCGATCTCCCGCGAGACAACCCGGTCTAGCAGCTCGCGAACCTCGGAATCCTCTCGGACGGAGTCCTCGAGCGCTCGCCGCATGCGGTGGCTGGCGATCGCCAGGACCTCGTTCATCAGGTTGCGCCGCCGGCGCTGGGACAGCGTCCCCTGGGCCTCGATGTGCGCCCGGTGCTCCGCCAGCTTCTCCCGCAGCTCCTCGATTCCCTCGGCGCGCACGGCCTCAGTGCGCACGATCGGCACCTCCCACTCCCCCCGCGGCCCGAGCGCCAGCACGCTCTTGATCTCGCGGATCATCGTGTCGGTCAGCGGATGGTCGGCTTTGTTGACGACGATCACGTCCGGGATCTCCATGACGCCGGCCTTGAGCGCCTGGATCGAGTCCCCCGATCCCGGCATCAGCACCAAGACCACGGTGTCGGCGTGATCGATGATGTCGACCTCGGCCTGCCCCACGCCGACGGTCTCCAGCAGGATCACGTCGCGCCCCGAGGCATCCATCAGCAACGCGGTCTGGAGCGCGGCCTCGCTGAGGCCGCCGAGCGCGCCGCGGTTGGCCATCGAGCGGATGAAGACCCCCGGGTCAAGGAAATGGTCGGCGAGGCGGATGCGGTCGCCGAGCAGCGCGCCCTTGGTGAACGGCGAGGACGGGTCGATTGAGAGCACGCCCACCGTGCGCTCCCGCGCCCGCTCGAGCTTGGTCAGCGCTCCCAGCAACGTCGACTTGCCGACGCCGGGAGGTCCGGTGAAGCCGACGATCGCCGCCTGGCCGGTGTGGGGATAGACCGCACGCACGAGCGCCCAGCCCTCGGGGTCGTCGTCTTCGACGAGCGAGATTGCGCGCGCCAGAGCGCGCTTGTCCCCCGTCATCAGGCGCTGCGCGAGCGCGGTGTCGGCATCGGGCATCGTGCGGAGAGAAATCATGCCAGGGCCACTACGGGCCCGTCGGACCCTTAGGGTCCTAAGATGCCGCCGTGGCACTGCGTAGCTTGGAACCGCGCGCCACGACGCCTGCCGCAGCGCGCAGGGCCCCCGCACCGCTCCGCGGCGGGCCGCTTGCGTTCCTGCTCTTTGCCACCAGACGCGGGCTGTTGAAACCCGGCTACGCGCCGCTGGTAGCGCGCTGGCTGTGGCTGAAGCTCCGCTGGCGGCGGCGGCTCGAGACCGACGGACTGTGCTTCGTCGGCGGCTCCGTGAGCATCGAGATCGGTCGCAACGGCAAGCTCCGCCTCGGCAGGTGGTCATGGATCGGCCAGGGATGCAAGCTGCGTGTGCACGAGGGGACGGTGTCGATCGGCGCCAAGTCAGTGCTCGGCCAGGAGTGCACCATTTCCGCCTATCAAAACGTCTCAATCGGCCGCGAGTGCATCATCGCCGACCGCTCGATGCTGATCGACTTCGACCACGGGATGGTCGAAGTGGAGCGGCCGATCCGCGAGCAGGGCATCTACAAGCGAGACGTGCGCGTGGGTCACAACGTGTGGCTGGGCTACGGCGCGTGTGTGCTGCGTGGCGTGACGGTCGGTGACAACTCCGTCATCGGCACCTACGCGGTGGTCAACAAGGACGTCCCCGACAACGCGGTCGTGGCGGGAATCCCGGCGCAGGTCATCAGGATGCGCGAGGCGCCCAGAACCTTCCGCTGGGTCGACTAGAGGTAAGCCTCAGGCCCTACACACGGCCAGAAAGTCAAGCGCCTCATCGAGCGGCCCATTTCGCAGCGCGAAATCGCTCGAGACGATCGCCGGCGTGAAGCGCTCGTAGAACGAGCGCGTGGCGCCCAGGCGCTTATGGACCGCGTCCCAGCCCAGCTTCAGCGCCAGCGCGTGGGCCCTCAGCTTGCGGGCGTGGTAGACGCCCAGCAGCGTTACCGAGCCGAACGCCGCGCGGCACAGCGCCTCGAATTCCTCGTGGCGGTACTCGCGCAGGTGCCACGGATTGCCGGAGTGGCTGGCCCCGGGCGGAGCCAGCGTCAGGACGTTGGGCGTCGAGACGTAGGCGATGCCGCCGCGCCCCAGCAGCGCCCGGAGGTGCTCCAGGACCGCGCCTGGGTGGAGCACGTGCTCGATCGTCTGCAGGAACACGACCGCGTCAAAGCTCTGCGGGGGGCCATAGGCCTCGACCAGCCCCCGCTCGAAGCGCAGGTTCGGCCGTACGTAGCGCAGCCTGGCGTGGAGGTGCGACTCGGGGTTGGCGTCGACGCCCACCACGCTCGCCGCCTGACGCGAGAGGACCTCCGAGCCGTAGCCCTCGCCGCACGCCATGTCGATCACCCGTTTGCCGGCGACCCGGGCGGCGATCCACTCGTACGCCACCAGGTGCCGGCGGTACCAGTAGTTCTCGGCCGGGACGTCGGGCAGCGTCCGCTCGCCCGTCAGCTCGAGCGGAGGAACGCCCGGGGGCTGGTTGCACTGAACGTGGACGTCCATCCGTCGGAAAACGAGAGGGTAGAGTCCGGCGCGCCATGGAGGCGCTCCGCACCGCGGATCAGATTCGCGACGCCAACACCCGCTACCACGATGCGGCCGCGGCCGGCTACGACTCGAAATGGGGGATCGACTTCGGGGTGCTCGGGCAGGCGCAGGTGCTGGGAAAGCTGCGCAAGGCGCTGGGAGGCGAGCTCGACGGCCGCTATGAGCGCGCGCTGGAAATCGGCGCCGGCACCGGCTACTTCAGCCTCAACCTGCTGCAGGCCGGCGTCGTACGGGAGGCGACCTGCACCGACATCTCGCCGGGGATGGTGGCCACACTCGCCGCAAACGCGAAGCGGCTGGGCCTCGAGGTCAGCGCCGCGCGGGCCGACGCCGAGTCGCTGCCGTTCGCCTCGGAGAGCTTTGACCTCGTGCTGGGCCACGCCGTGCTTCACCACCTTCCCAACCTCCGGCAGGCGTTCTTGGAGCTTCACCGCGTGCTGACCCCAGGCGGCCGGATCGTGTTCGCCGGCGAGCCCTCGCGGATCGGCGACCGGCTGGCGGCGGTCCCCAAGCGGGGGGCGAGCGCCGTCGCGCCGCTGTGGCGGACGCTGTTGCGGGCGCGGCCGCTGATGATGGGCCAGCAGGGTGGGGCCGGCGGCGATGAGCACGGACTCGAGCCCTGCGTCGACATCCATGCGTTTTCCCCGGGCGACCTCGCGGCCTACGCGCGCGACGCCGGCTTTGCGCAGGTCAGCGTGCGGGGCGAGGAGCTGGTCGCCAACTGGTTCGGCTGGTTCAACCGGGGGCTCGAGGCCACCGCCGCGTACGACGACGTGCCGATGCTCTGGCGCCAGTACGCCTACCACGGCTACCTGCTGCTTCAGCGACTCGACGAGCGCGTGCTCGAGCCACGCCTGCCGCCGGCGGTGTTCTACAACCTGCTGCTGAGCGCGCGTAAGCCTTACTAGCGGTTTTCGCCGGTGCGCATGCGCACCGGCGCCGGGCCGATCATGGTCGGCCCGGTGGGGGCCGCACATGTGCGGCCCCCAGGGGTCGGCACATGTGCCGACCCCTCCATAGACTGTTTTCATGCCGGAGGACGAATTCCCGCTGTTCCCCCTGGGAATCGTGGCGCTGCCCAGCGAGCTGATCCCGCTGCACATCTTCGAGGAGCGCTACAAGACGATGATCAACTTCTGTCTGGAGTCAGAGCGGGAGTTCGGCATCGTCTGGCTGTCGGACGACGGCCTGAGACAAGTTGGCTGCGCGGCGAGTATCGAACAGGTGCTCGAGCGCATGGAGGACGGCCGCATCAACCTGCTGGCGCGCGGCACGCGGCCCTTCCGCGTGCTCGAGCGCCAGGCCCATCTCCCCTACCCGGCGGGCGTGATCGAGTTCGTCCGGGACAAGGTCGAGGAGTCAGACACGCGGCTGGCGGACGGCGCGCACGAGGCCTACGCCGAGCTCGTCAAGCGCGCCACGGACCGCGAGCCGGACGAGCAGGAGCTGGCCGAGATGGGCGCCTACGCGATGGCGGCCACCGTCGACTTCGGCCTCGACGCCAAGCAGGGCCTGCTCGACCTGCGCTCCGAGAACGCTCGCCTGCGGCTGGTGACGCGCCTGTTCCGCGCCGCGATGAAGCGGCTCGATCTGGTCGACAAGGCTCAGGAGCGGGCGCGCTCCAACGGCAAGGTGCGCTTCGGGGCCTGACCGAAGGCTCCGCGAATGAGCGAACTCGTGGTTCGCTCATCGCCGAGGCTCAGGCCGCGCGCGCGATCCTAGGCGTTATAAATCACCATCGCCACGCCGAACACCACGCAATAGGCCGCGAACGGGTTCAGATTGCCGCGACGGAAGTAGCGCATCAGGAAGTGGACGGTGAACACGGCAAACACCGCGGCGGTGACTGCCGCCAGCAGGGCGTAGCCGCGGATCCCGTTGCCGTTCGGGCCGGTCAGGTCACTGAGCTTGAAGACACCGGCGGCGAGAATGATCGGCGTCGCCAGCAGAAAGCCGAACCTGGCCGCATCCTCGTTGTCGAGCCCGCGCAGCAGCCCCGCTGCCATGCACATGCCGTCGCGGCTGATGCCGGCGATCAGCCCGGCGGACTGCGCGACGCCGATGCCGACGGCCTCCCCGTATCCCAGCGTCTCGAGCTTGCGCCCGCCCTCGGGGTTCAACCCCTCCTGGAGCGCCAGCTTCCGGACCTCGGCGCGCTGGCGCAACCGCTCAGCGGCGAACAGGATCAACCCGTTGACGATCAGGAAGATCGCCGCGACTTCGGGCTTCGCCGTCGCAGTCCGGGCGACGTGCTCGAGCAAGATCCCGAGGATCCCGGTGGGGATACAGGCGATCACGATCAACCACGCGAGCCGCTCCGTCGACGTCTCGATCCGCCGTTTGGCAAGCGTCCTCAACCCCGCCCCGATGATCTCGATCCAGTCGCGCCAGAAGTAGATCAGCAGCCCGATCGCGCTGCCGACATGCAGCATCACGATGAACGCAAGCCACGCGTTCTCCGACGAACTGGACTGGTACTTCACGAGCTCGGTCCAGCCGAACAGCTTGGGGAACAAGACGGTGTGACCAAGGCTCGAGACCGGAAACAGCTCCGAGACTCCCTGGAGCGCACCGAGCACGATCGCCCGGAAGGCGTCGAACCCGTGGGTGAGGGCCACTGCGAGCACGAGCGGCCGGGAACCCTACCCGCCCGGCTGAAGGGAGGCTAAGGCTAAGGGGGCTCTCATCCTTTGAGCCCGCAGGGGCCCTGTGCGGCCTGGACGGCGAACAGCTCGAGCTGTGCCAGCTCCGAGCGCCTGCGTCCGGCGGTGTCCGGAAACGAGAAAGTGCCGTTCTGCACCTTGACCATGTAGGTGGCGACGCTGCCGGCGGTGGGCGCGATGCGGAGCCGCTGCTTGGCGTCGTTGTTGAGCGTGCTCGCCAGGCCGCGCGCCTGGATCAGCAGGTTGTTCGGCAGCGGCTTGACTGGCCCCCCGTCGCAGCGGATCGTGCCGCCGTCATTTACGAGCAGCGTCAGCTTGGCCCCGGCGCCGGTGCGCGTCAGCAGGAACAGGTCGGGCGCCTGGATGTTCAACCCACAGCCGGCGGCGCCCGTGGCGACCAGCGCAGCCAAAGCGGCCAGCGGCGAGCGCCGGCGCACGTCAGCCTTCGACGACGATCGCCGCGCCGCCGCGCCGGGGATCGCCTCCCCCTGAGAACGACCCGGCCTCGAGCGCCACCGCCTGAACGCCGCCGAAGAACAGGTTGCGCTCACGGAAGCGGCCGATCGCTTGCCCGGCGGCCTCGAGCTCGCTTGTGTCGACACCGGGCTCGGCGTATACGACCCCGTCCTCGTAGTGAACGCGAGGCGCTTGCACCGCCTCTCCGGCCTCCAGCTGCTCATCGATGACCCGAATGATCGTCTGCAAGATTGCCGAGCGGATGCGGTTCGACCCGGCGCTGCCGAGGACGAGCTCCGGCGCGGAGTCGCGCATCACGACGGTCGGGGCCATCATGCTCGGCAGCCGCCTCCCGGGGGGATGGCGGTGAAAGCCGAGCGGGTTTAGATCCTGCTCGCCAAGCATGTTGTTGAGGTGCACGCCGGTGCCCGGCACCACGACCCCTGAGCAGGATCCGTTGGAGCAGGTCACGGAGCAGGCCCAGCCTTCCTGGTCGAGCACGGAGACGTGTGTGGTAGAGCCCAGCCGGTGGCTGCCCAGGAAGAGTTCGATGAACCCTGGTTGATCAAGGCCGTCCATGAACCCGGGCGTTCGGAGCGCCTGCGTGTCCTCCATCACCGACACGATCCGCGCCACGCTCGGCGGCCCGGGCTGCGCTTCGAGCTCGGCGAGCGCGCGGCCGATCAGGATTCCACCGGCTGATGGTGGCGGGTTCGTCAGCACGTGACGCCCGCGGTAGCCAACACGCACGGGCTCGCGCCTCTTGACCTCGAACGCCTCGAGGTCATCCTTGGTCAGCGTGCCGCCGCGGGACGTGACCCACTCCACGATCGCCGCACCGAGGTCTCCGCTGTAGAACGGCTCGGCGCCTTCGGCGCCAAGGCGCTCTAGTGCGACGGCCAACTCGGGCTGCCGGACGACCCCGCCGACGCCTAGCAGCTCTCCCTGCGGCGCGAATAGCGCCGCGGCCTCTGGCGTCGAGGTGACGATGTCACCGAGAATCTGGACCACGTAGGCCTGCTGTGGCGCCAACTCCACGCCGTCCCGCGCGAGCGCCGCCGCCGGCTCGATCAGCCGCGCCAGCGGCAGGTTTCCGAACTGCTCGGAGGCGGCACAAATCCCGGCGGGCAGACCGTAGGTGCCGACCGACGCCGCGCCGATGTTGAACACCTGGATGGCGTCACCGAACGAGACGCTGATTGGCACCAGCTCGGCACGCCGCGACGGGCCGGCGCCACGGCCGGGGGCCTCGACAAAGAAGTCGAGCAGCGTCGGCTGCTGGTGGGGGGCCACGACCAGCATGTAGCCGCCCGCGCCCAGCCCCGTCAGAAGCGGCTCGCAGGCGAACGAGGTCAGCATCGCGCCGAGCGCCGCATCGACGGCGTTGCCACCGTCACGCATGACCTCAGCCCCCGCCCGGGCGCTCCGCGGATGCCCCGCGGCCACCACGCCGAGCTGCGGCCCGGCCACGGTCAGGTCTATCTCCGGGGGATGAACTCGGGTACGTCGAGCTCGATCGGCGAGCGCGGTCTGGTCGAGCGGTCGCCCGGCTCATGCACCCGGCTGACGCGCGGCTCGCCGCGGGGCTCGCGCAGCACGGAGCTGCGCTCCTGAACCCGGTCGGAGCGCTCCGCTGACCAATCGGCCTCCCGCCGCCGCGGCCGCGGGTCGCCGTAGCCGGTGGCCACGACAGTGACCCACACCTGTTCCTCGAGCTTCTCGTCGACCATCGCGCCGAAAATGATGTTGGCCTCTGGGTGGGCCGCCTCCCCCACGGCCTTCGCGGCCTCGTTGACCTCCCACAGCGACAGGTCGGGGCCGCCGGTGATCGAGAGCAGAATCGACCTGGCTCCGTCCACGCTCGTCTCGAGCAGCGGCGAGGCGACTGCCTGCTCCGCCGCGTCGAGTGCCCGCCGCTCTCCGGTCCCCATCCCGATTCCCAGCAGCGCCGGCCCGGCCCCGTACATGATCGTCCGCACGTCGGCGAAGTCGAGGTTGATGAGGCCCGGCAGTGTGACCAGATCGGAGATTCCCTGGACGCCCTGGCGCAGGACGTCGTCTGCCACGCGGAACGCCTCGACCATCGAGATGCCCTTGTCCAGCACCGACAGCAGCCGGTTGTTGGGAACGACAATCAGCGTGTCAACCTCGTGAGCCAGCGCGGCGATGCCGGCATCGGCCTGGTCGCGGCGACGCGAGCCCTCGAACTGGAAGGGGCGGGTCACGATGCCGACCGTCAGTGCTCCGAGCTCGCGAGCGATCTGCGCCACCACCGGCGCCGCGCCGGTCCCGGTGCCGCCGCCCGCGCCGGCGGCGATGAACACCATGTCCGAGCCCCGCAGCAACGCTTTGATGCGGTCGTACTCCTCGTGCGCCGCGCGAGATCCGAGATCTGGATCCGAGCCGGAGCCAAGACCGCGGGTGACGCCGCCGCCGATGTGCAGCGTTTCGTGCGCGGCGCAGGTCTGAAGCGACTGCAAGTCGGTGTTGATGGCCAGGAACTCGACTCCCTCGATCTCGGCCTCCACCATGCGGTTGATCGCGTTGACGCCGGCGCCGCCGACGCCCACCACGCGCAGCACCGGTGTGGTCCGGCGTTCACTCACGGCGCTTGGCGGCGCGTACGCCGACACAGAGCGCTCGGGGCGCGCAAACGCGTCTGGCGGCTCGGGACTGGGCGAGCGCTCGAGCACGTTCTCGGGGATATCGGCCGAGAACGCGTGGCGCAGGCGCTCCTGGGCCGAGGGAACCGGAACGGTCTCTTCGAGCGGCTCCGGCACCGGTGGTGGGGGCGCCGCCGGTGTATGGCCCGGGGGTGCTTGGTATGCCGGAGGTGTCTGGTAGGCCGGGGGCGTTTGCTGGGCCGAGGGCGTTTGCTGGGCCGAAGGCGTTTCCTGGCCGACGGGAGCTTGCTGAGCCGGAGGCGCCTGCTGGGCCGGAGACCCCTGCTGGACCGGAGGCGGGGCCTGGTCGGCCATGGGGGCTTGGGAGGCCGGCGGCGGGGCCGGGCGATCCGTCTGCTCAGAGGCAGGCGGGGGCGGGGCGTCCTCTGAGGTCTTGCGGAACAGGGCCGCCAGCGGGCCCTCACGCATGCTCGCGCGCTTACCGGTTGGCATTTGAGAGGACCTCCTTCGCGAGCTGCCTATAGCTGTGGGCGGCCAGGCCGTCAGGATCGTACTTGAGCACCGACATGCCCTTCACCGGCGCCTCGGCGAACCGTATCGTTTTGCGGATCCGCGAGGCAAACACCCGGTCGCCGAAGTTCTCCTCCAGCAGCTCTATCGCCTCCTTGGCGTGGAGCGTCCGGGTATCGACCAGCGTCGGCACGATCCCCTCGATGTCCACGTCGGGGTTGAGGTTCTCCCTGATCATCGCGAGCGTGTTCTGAAGCTGGATCAGGCCGCGCATCGACAGATATTCGCACTGCACGGGGACGATCACCTTATCGGCGGCGGTGAGGGCGTTGATCGTCAAAAGGCCAAGGCTGGGCGGCGTGTCGATCAGCATGAAGTCGTAGTCGGGGCGGACCTCCTCGACCGCCTTCTGCAGCTTGCGCTCGCGGCCGATCATCGTCGACATCGCGATCTCCGCGCCGGCCAGATCGATCGAGGCGCAGGCGATGTCCACCTCGCGGCGCTCGATCACCTCGCGTATCGGCATGCCATGCACCAGCACGTCGTACATCGAGCGCTCGAGCGTGTCGGGATCGATGCCCTGGGACATCGTCAGGTTGCCCTGCGGGTCCATGTCAACGCACAGGACACGGTGGCCTTCCTCGGCGAAAGCGACCGCGAGATTGAGGGTGGTCGTCGTCTTTGCGACGCCCCCCTTCTGGTTGGCGAGCGCGATCACCTTTGCGCGGGTAGTCACGGGAGGCTCCAGGACGTTGGGGAACTCCATACGCCGTGACTATTCGCACGCGCGCTCCAGAATCCTCCGCCGAGCGCATCGAATCGGGTCCGGCGTATGTTTCCCGCGTGCCCCCGCTACTGAAACGACGACTGATCTTCGTGACCGGCAAGGGCGGAGTCGGCAAGTCGACCGTGGCAACCGCGCTTGGGGTCCTGGCCGCCCGCCGCGGAATGCGGACGATCGTGGCCGAGCTGCAAAGCCAGGAGCGCGTGCAGCGGACGTTCCTGAAAGAGGGCCCGGCCGCCCAACACTTCGTCGAGGTGGAATTAACGCCACGGCTGTTCACGATTTCGATCGATCCCGAGCACGCGATGGAGGAGTACTTGCGGGTCAAGACCGGTCCGCTCGGCCGGGTGCTCGGCTCGAGCAAGCTGTTTCACGCGCTGGCCATGGCCACCCCCGGGATGCGCGAGCTGCTCAGCATGGGCAAGATCTGGGAGCTCGCCCAGCTCGAACGGCGGACGCGGGGAGCGGCGCCCTACGACCTGGTCGTGGTCGACGCCCCGGCGACGGGCCACGGCGTCGGGCTGCTGCGCACGCCCAAGACGTTCGCGGAGATCGCCCGCGTCGGGCCCATCGCCCACCAGGGACGGACGATCGCCGCCACGATCGCCGACCGTGAGTTCACCGGGGTGCTCGCGGTGGCGACGCCCGAGGAGATGCCCGTCAACGAGACGCTGTCGCTGCGCGACGAGCTGGCTCGCGACCAGCTCGAGCTCGACGCGGTGATCGTCAACGCCCTATACCCGCCGCGGTTCGATCAGCGGCAGGTAGCGCGCGTGGAGCGAGCCCTCCAGGCGCAGCCTTCCTCGCTCGCCCGCGGCGCGCTGCGCGCGGCCCTGTCCGAGCACGCCCGAGGCGAGACTCAGCGAGAGCAGTTGGCGCGGTTGAGCGCCGGGCTCAGCATGAACGGTCGCCTGGTCGAGTTGCCGTTCATGTTCTCCGAGGAGGTGGGCCTCGCTGAGCTGGAGCACTTGGCCGACGTGCTCGAGGCCGGACTCTCAGGGCCGAGGGGGCAAGCCGTGATTGGCGCGAGGCCCTGCCCGCCGTGAGCATCGCCCGCTTGCTGGACGGAAAGCACGTGTGCGTGTGCGGCGGTTCCGGCGGCGTCGGCAAGACGACGAGCGCGGCGGCAATCGCCCTGGGGATGGCCGCGCTCGGCGCCAAGGTGGCGGTGGTGACGATCGATCCCGCCAAGCGGCTGGCCAACGCGCTGGGCCTCGACGAGCTCGAGAACGAACCCCGCCGCGTCGAGTCGAAGCGACTGCAGGCGGCCGGCCTGGACGCGGAGGGCGAGCTGTGGGCGATGACGCTTGACCCCAAGCGGACGTTCGACGAACTGATCGACCGCCTCGCCCCGGACGCCGGCAGGGCGCGGGAGATCAAGGCCAACCGCGTCTACCGGGAGCTGTCGAGCGCCGTCTCGGGCTCCCAGGAGTTCACGGCGATCGCCAAACTGTTCGAGCTCGATCGCGAAGGCGACTTCGACCTGCTGGTGCTAGACACGCCACCCTCGCGCAACGCGCTCGACTTTCTCGATGCTCCCGGCCGCCTGACCTCGTTTCTCGAGGGTCGGGCGCTGCGTGCGTTCGTCCGCCCCACCGGCCTCGGAATGAGGGTCCTAGGGCGCGGTGCGGCGCCTCTGCTCGAGGGGTTGCGTCACGTCACCGGCGTCGACCTGTTAACGGACCTCTCGACGTTCTTCGGCCTGCTGGGCGATATGACCGAGGATTTCAGCCGGAGAGCGGCGGAGGTGGAGAAGCTCCTGAAGGCGCCGAGCACCGCGTTCGTGCTCGTGACGTCCGCGCAGCGGGCGCCGATCGACGAGGCGATCTGGTTTCGGCGAACGCTCGAGCAAGGTGGTCTGCCGTTCGCCGGGGTCGTCGTCAACCGTGTGCACCACGACATGCTCGGCGACCGCGAGCCGGCTGATCTCGACGAGGCGCTGGCGGACGCGGTCGAGCCCGAGCTGGCGCGAGCGGTGGCCCAGAACTTTCGTGACTACCACGTGTTGGCGCGGCGCGATCGACACAACATCGCCCGGCTGCGCTCTGAGCTCGACGGGCGTCCGCTACTGCTCGTCCCGCAGCTTGACGACGATGTCCACGATCTCGAGGGACTGGCCCGGATGCACCGCTATCTGTTCTCCTCCAAGTCCCAGCGCGAGCGGATGATCGCCGACGTCGTGGCGTGAGCGGTCACTTGGTGTCGCGCTCGGCCAGATAGAGATCGCTCCGCTCGTCGGTCCAGCTCCCCCAGTCGAAGAGCAGCGGCTGCCACTGCTCGGGCGAAACCGGTTCCCCGTTCCTGACGAGCGCCACCTCGCCCGCGTGCAGTAGTTCCCAAACCGCTCGTTCGGATAGCGCCAGACGCTCGCTCACGCGGAGGCGCTGTGGCGCCAATGCCACGACCCGGGCGATCGGCAGCGTTCCCATCGACAGGAGCCGCGCCTTCAGTTCTCGTAGCGCCGCGGCGGGGCCCTCGGCCTCCAACTGATCGCGTAGGGCATCGAGCAGCTTCGCGGTCACGTCCGAGCCCTCCCGGGTCACCGCCGACCATCCGCGGCCCAGCCCCCGCTCTTCCGTTGGAACCTCGGGCCCCTCGATGACCGTCAACCGCGCGCGGTCTGGGTCGAAGCGCCGATCATCAAGCGTTACCGGCTCACCACGCACCCAGGGAATCAAGAATGTTGCCCGCAGCTCCTGCTCTGAGAGGTTGAACGCCCGCGCCACATATGGGAAGCGGCGCAACTCGAGGTGAAACACAGCGGCATGAGCTTCGCAGGTGAACGCTCAGGCCTCTACCGCGACCGCCTCTTCCAGCAGCTCGTCAGCGAGCGTCCGGACGTCGAGGTCGAGGTGGCCACAGACCATGTCCCGGAGCAATGCGCGCAGGTTCTCGGCGACCTCCTCGACGAGCTCGCCGGCGCCCTCCTCGGGCGGGGCCAGGCCGGCGATCACGGAGCGCTCGAGCGAGATCGCCGCCGCCGTTCGATCGGCGAGCCCGGGGCGTTCGGACGGCTTTGCGCAGATCGCAGCCAGCCGCTGCGCCAGGCGCCCGCTGGCCGGACCCTCCGGCTCTAGGAGCGCTCGAAGCGCGAGCAGAAAATCGGTCAAGGCCTCGAACGGCGCCAGCCGCTCAGATCCCATCTCGAACCGCGACAGCGCCCAGGCGAGCTCGCCGGAGGAAGGTGCGCGCTTGGCGATCAGGTTGAAGAATCCACGCAGCTCATCCTCGTGCGCCGCCGCGACCACCGTCGTGAAACGCGGCCGGCCACCCGCGCTTAGCGGGACCGCGCGCCACGGGCCGTTGTCAGACCGGTTCCAAGCGATCGGTCCCAGCGTGTAGCCGCCGCGATCGAACAGCCGCAGCGCCTTCAACAGGCGCCTGAACCGGGATCGCGCCTCCCCCAGGGGGGCCGGCAGCGCGCGGTCCTGAACGACCGAGAGCACGGCCAGCACGTTGGGATCCTCTCCCTCGCCCCACACTGCTTCCGGTGGGGCATCGGGCAGCGTCTCGCCCCGCACCAGCGACAGCCCATCGCCGAGCGCGAGCTCGGCGGTCTCCTCGTCGAGCGCGAGGCCGAGCACGGCAGCGATCACCGTGTTCAGGCAGTGCCCGTCGTAGAGCGCGCGCTCCAGTTCCTCGTATGCCGTCTGGAAGCGAGGCGGCTCGAAGCTGAACTGGCTGCGCTCCTCGAACACGGCCGCCAGGAACAGCTTCAGTGCCGCGTCGCCGCGGGCGCGCGGGTCGCCTGGGATCCGAGGCTCCCCGCGCTGGCGCAGGTAGGCGGCCACGCTCTCGAGCTGCGAGAGCGCACGCACGGCCGCGGTGTAGGTTGGAAGCGTCCTGAGCAGACCGAGCCGGTCATCGATGAACCGGTCGGTCAGCGAGCGGTAGCAGTACAGCCGGGCGCGGCCGCCGCGCTCCTCGGTGACCTCGAACGGAATCTCGGCGCCCCCCGCCGTCTCGGCTTGCAGCCGCGCGGCGGCGTCGCCGGTGAACGCCTCGAGCGTCGCGTGCAGGGTCGAGTTGCGCACGGCGGCGGTTTCTTCTTTTCCCGCCGGGGTCCTGCCGACGGGTGCGGGATTGCAGGGCCGACGGTCAGCTGGCAACTGCGGGCGGTCGTCGGCGAGGCGTCGCGGGCACTGGAAACCGCAGCCGTCAGCCGCGCGCCTCGGGGCGCTCGATCTCCGCAAGGTGCTCCACGTTTGCCGCGTCGTCGGGCTCTTCACTCGAGCTCCCGGCGAACCAGGCGTCGAGGATCTCCTCCAGCGTCGCTGGGGAGGTGAGCCGCAGGCTGAGCGCGAGCACGTTGGCGTCGTTCCAGCGCCGCGCCCCGGCGGCCGTCTGGGCGTCGGCGCAGAGCGCAGCCCGGACCCCGGGCACCTTGTTGGCCGCGATCGACGCGCCGGTGCCGGTCCAGCAGGCGACCACCGCCTGCTCCGCGCGGCCCTCGGCGACATCGCGTGCGGCGGCCTCGCTGGCCCACGCCCAGTCCGGACGCTCGTCGCTGCGGTATGCGCCGTGGGCCACCGTCTCGTGCCCACGGCGGCGAAGCTCATCCGCCAGTGCCTGCGCGACGCCGGTCAACTCGTCAGCGGCGATCGCGATTCGCACCGCTAGTGCTCCTCACCTGCGATGGGGGGCCACTTATGCGACTGCCGCCACCGGCTCACGCCCGGCGGCTTGCTCCTCGGCGTCCTCTTCTTCGCATAGCCACTCCCTACCGTAACGGCGCATGTCCTCGACCAGCGGCACGAGTGCTCGCCCCTTCAGCGTGAGGGCGTACTCCACGCGGGGTGGCACCTCGGGGAACGTCTGGCGCTCGACAATGCCTTCCTCCTCGAGCGCCCGCAGCCGTAGCGACAGCGTACGCGGACTAATGCCCCGGAGCGAGCGCTCCAGCTCGCAAAAGCGCGACCGGCCCTCCGCCAGGTCGCGAATCACCAACATCGTCCATTTGCCGCACACGATGTCGGCGGTACGGCACACCGGACATGTCTCATTGGAAGCCATCAGTGACCGAGTCTAGCGCGATGCTTCACGAACTGAAGTGGGTCAGGCCCCCGGCCTGAGCGGCTCGTGTCTGCCTGAGCGGCTCGTGTCTGCCCGTGTCGGTTTGTGTCGGCCCGCGTCGGTTTGTGTCGGCCCGCGTCGGTTTGTGTCGGCCCGCGTCGGGCCGCGTGCTAGGCGACGTCGCGAAGCTTCTGCGCCTCGGCCAGCGACTGAAGCTTCTTCAGCGACTGGTTTTCGATCTGGCGGATCCGCTCCCGCGTGACGTTGAACGTGCGTCCCACCTCATCGAGGGTGCGGGGATGCTCACCGCCAAGGCCGTAGCGCAGCTCGAGGACTCGCCGCTCGCGGTATGAGAGGTTCTCCAGCGCCTCGCGCAGCGCCTCCTTCGTGAGGATCTCCGCCGCTCGCTCATACGGCGATTCGGCTCGCTCGTCGGCGATGAACTGACCGAACTCGGACTCCTCCTCGTCGCCGACGGGCTTCTCCAGCGAGACCGGCGCCTGCGCGGAGCGCTTGATCGACTCGACCTCCTCGGGCTCGATCCCGGTCACCTCGGCGATCTCCTCGGCGGTCGGCTCACGCCCGAGCTCGGTCACCAGCTTGCGCTCGGCACGTCCGATCTTGTTGAGCTTCTCCACGACGTGAACCGGTATGCGGATCGTCCGCGCCTTGTCGGCGAGCGCCCGCGCGATCGCCTGCCGGATCCACCACGTCGCGTAAGTGGAGAACTTGAAGCCCTTGCGGTAGTCAAACTTCTCGGCCGCGCGTACCAGACCGAGCGTCCCTTCCTGGATCAGATCCAGGAAGGGCAAGCCCTGATTGCGGTAGTTCTTGGCGATGGACACGACGAGCCGCAGGTTCGACTCGACCATCTTCTGCTTGGCGTCAAGGTCGCCGCGCTCGATGCGCTTGGCCAGATCGACCTCTTCCTGGGCGGTCAGCAGCCGTACCTTGCCGATGTCCTTCAGGAACAGCTGAAGGGAATCGGTGGTCATGTCGGGCTTTAGATCGAGTGTCGTCTTCGGCTTGCGCCGGCCGCGCTTGTCCGGCGCGCGCTCGACGTCGGCGGCCGCCAGGGCCGGGTCAACTTCCTCCACTAGCTCGATCTCGGCGCGCTCGAGAAAGCCGTGCAACTCCTCAACATCCGCCTCGTCAAGGTCCAGCTCGGCGACCGCCCCCGCCACCTCCGCGTACGTGAGGACCCCAAGCTGCTGGCCCCGATTCATCAGCCCCTTGATCTCTTCGAGTTCCTGCAGTTCAGCTACTGACATCTGTTTCCGTTTCCGTCGTGAGACTTTCCCGCGAGCAGGTCTAGCAGGCGTCTAGATCTGCCAACGGGACGCGGCCGGTGCAAGGCGCAGACCCGCTACTCCAGCACATGGAGCAGTATAGGCGCCGCATCTCGCAAGCCATACATACAACGCCGCGATTCGTTTCAAAGTTGCGCATGGAGGCTCAACCCCTTCTGGGCGGCTCGTGCGCGATGATGTGCGGACGATGAGCGACCAGCGCCCGTCCAAGATTCTCGGCTCGCTCCCGCAGACGCGTCCCCATCGCCGCAGTGACAAGCGCGGCGCCACCTCAGACACGACGCCGCCGGCGCGTCCCGACGAGGCCACGGGCGCAGAAGCGAGGCGCGCCAAGCGGGCCGTGGGCGCAGAAGCGAAGCGCGCCAAGCGGGTAGGGCGCTCCACCGACGGCGCAGAGAAGCCGGGCAAGCGGGCCACAGGCGCCGACGCGAAGGGCGCCAAGCGAGTCACGAGGGCGAAGCGCTCGACGGGTAGCGCAAAGCGGGCCACAGGCGCCGACGCGAAGCGCGCCAAGGGCGCCAAGCGAGTCACGAGGGCGACACGCTCGACGCCGGACACGACGACCACGCAGCCCACGCCGGCCGCACAGGCCACCCAGCCCACGACGGCCACCACCCGGCACGCGACGGGCACGCCGCCCACCCGAGCGGCGCGACCGCGGGCTTCCGGGCGCCCGGGCGACGTCGTCTCGACGGTGGTCCGTGCCCCCGCCGAGCTTACGGAGATCGGCCTCTCACTGAGCGCTCAGCTCACGGAGATCGGCCTCTCGGCGAGCGCCCGCATGTTTCGAGCCGCGCTTGGCAGGCTGCCACGGCCGTGAGCCGACCCGTCGCGCCGGGCGGGTAGCGACCTCCGCGCCGACCGCGCGCGTCGAGCCGAGCCGTATACTCCCGCCCCGTCCAGCCGAGCGGTCGTCCTCCTTGGACGGCCGGCGGGGGAACCACTTGCGACCGAAGGCCGCAGGGGCGAATCGGTCCCGGAGAGGGCCGTAGCGCAGATCGCGCGAGCCCGACAGCTCACCCCGTAGGCAAGACGACAGAGACGAAAGGCTCGAATGGGTCGTCCCGGCAACTTCACCCTTGCCGCAGCGCTCGTCGTGAGCGCAATCGCCATGCCTGCCAGCTCGCTTGCCGCCTCCGGAGGGTTCGGCTTGCCTGGAGGGTCTGGCTCGGCCGGAGCTTCTGGCTCGGCCGGAGAGACCGGCTCGGCCGGAGGGACCGGCTCGGCCGGAGGGACCGGCTCGGCCGAAGAGACCGGCTCGGCCGGAGGGTCCAGCTCGGCGACGGTCAGTGGCAACGGCATCACAGTGACCACGCGCAACGTCATTTTGGAGCACAGCGGGCTGCGAATCGCCGGCACCGTTCCGGTCTCAGAAGCAGGACGGACTCTGCTCATCGAGCGCCTGGCCAATGCGCCCGGATCGGCTTGGACGCCGGCCACCGAAACGACGGTCGCGCCTGGCGGGTCGTTCGCTGCTCTATGGCATTCCGGTGCGACGGGCCAGTTTTCGATCCGGGCGACTGTGGCCGGCGACGCTGCAGCCTCTCCGCCCATCACCGTGATCGTCTACCGCCCTTCGACCGCGACCCTCTTTGGACCGGGTCTCTACGGGCACCACACCGCCTGTGGCTGGGTGCTGAAGCGCGCCACCCTCGGAGTCGCCAATCGCAGGCTCCCCTGTGGCACATCCGTCTCGGTCTATTACCGCGGGCGAACGATCGTCGTCCCCGTGATCGACCGCGGTCCCTACGCTCACCATGCCAGCTGGGATCTGACTGAAGCGACCGGCCTCGCGCTGGGGATGGTCGGAATCGCGACGATCGGAACGATCCCGCTGCCGTGATCGCTGGCCAAATCGTGCCGTGAGGATCTACGCCGGGGGCTGCCGTTCCCACGGCAGCGAGCGCTCCTCGTCTGCGGCCAGCACGACCGGCACGCCGCTCGCAGCGGCGGCGAAGCGCGATTCCTCGGCGGCCGCGATGAGGCTGTCAGCGTCACGGCCGTCCTCTCCCAGCACGGCGATCCCGATCGAGATGGTCAGCGGCGCCCCCCGCCAGGTCTCGGCGCTGCGCACGGAGCGGGCGATGCGTGAGGCGAGCGCCTGCGCACCTGCTCTGCCGGTGTCCCGGGCGATGATCCAGACCCGGCTCTCGGTCTCGGAGGCCAACAGATCCGGTCGACGGACTGTGTCGCGGATGGCCTGCGCGAACCGGCCGATGGTCGCCGTCGCGACACCGCGCGGCTCCACCGCCGCCACCCGTTCGCTTTCCTCGAGTTCCGCCAGAAGCAGCGCGAGCGGGATACCGGCCTGAGCGGCGCGGGCGAGCTCCTCTTCTAGCGCGCCGATCCAGAGCGCTTGGGCTGCGCCCGAGCCTCGCGAGCCCCCTTCGGCTGCGGCTGAGGCTCCCGCTTCGGCGGCGCGTGAGCGCTCGATGGACGGACCGGCCATCGCCGGGTGCGGACGGTGCTGCTCAGCCGGGCCCATGGGCTCCGTAGGCGACGGTTCCTGAGCCGGGCCCGCGGGCTCCGTGGGCGACGGCTCCCGAGCAAGGGGCGGTCGGAGCGTGGCCCCGCGCACGGTCTCGATTACCAGCGAAAGTCGCTCGGCCAGCTCGGAGACCTGCTCGGGCTCGGGACCCGAGAGCTCGTCGCGCAGCGCGCTCCAGATGACCCCATGAAGGGCATCGATGGCGCCGGACGCAGTGGCCGCATCCGCGCCACTCCAGACGTCGCCCGCCCTCGAGGCCAGCTGTTCGAGCGCCCCGTCCGGACCGAGTCGGCGCAGCTCGGTGTCGTCGGCCAATGCGCGGATCACGGCGTCGCAGATGCGAGGACCGTCGCGAGCCAAGTCGGCCGCCAGGACACTCGAGGCCCGCCCCAGTGGCAGCTGTTCGAGCAGCGACACAAGCCACCCCTTGGTCAGGTCGTCGACGCGCGCCAGAAGGGGGTCGATCGGAGCGTCGGCGACTGGCCGTGCCCGCCGCCGTCGTGGCACCCCTGCGTGCATGCCAGCTCTTCTATCACGGGCGGCGGCGGGGAGACGCCGGCGGCGCCCGGCGGGCCCTCCGCGATCCGGCGCGTCAGAATCAAGCGTATGGCCCCGGACCTGATGCCCATCGACCGAGCGCGAGATGCCATATTGGCGCAGGTCAGACCGCTAGGCGAGGAAATCGTGGCCGTCTCCGCGGCGCTCGACCGGGTCCTCGCCAGCGACGTTGTCGCCGTGGGCGACGTGCCCCCATTCGCGTGCTCAGCCATGGACGGTTACGCCCTCAAGGCCGGTCCGGCCCAGCGGGTTCTGGCCGTCACCGGTGAATCCCGCGCCGGCGCTCCCGCCGGCGGGTACCTGCAAGAAGGACAGGCCATCCGCATCTCGACAGGAGCCGCGGTGCCCGAGGGCGCCGAAGCAGTCATCCGACAGGAGGACGTCGAGCAGCGCGGGCCGGAGATCCGAACCCAGGCCGAGTCCTCGCCCGGCGCGAACGTCCGAGCCGCCGGGGATGACCTGCGGGCGGGGACCACCGTGCTGGCGGTGGGAACGGTGCTCGGTCCGGCCGAGTTGGGCGCGGCCGTGGGCGCGGGCGCCGGGGCCTTGACCGTCGCTCGCCGGCCGCGCGTGGCCGTGCTGTGTACCGGCGACGAGTTGCGGGCGCCGGGAGAGCCGCTGGGCCCGGGGGAGATCCACAACTCGAACGCCGCGATGCTCCAGGCGCTCGCGGCACGCTGTGGCGCCGAGCCACTCGCGGCCCTGCGCCTGCGCGACGACCGGGAGCAGACCCGCACCGGCCTGGCGGGCGCTCTCAGGAGCGCCGACGTGGTTGTCGTCTCCGGCGGCGTCTCGGTCGGTCCGCACGACCACGTCCGGCCGGCACTCGCCGCTCTCGGAGTCCAGGAGCTGTTCTGGAGGGTGGCGCTCCAGCCCGGCAAACCAACCTGGTTCGGTGTTCGTGACGGGCAGCTGGTTTTCGGGCTGCCGGGCAACCCGGTGTCGGCAGTCGTGACCTTTACCCTGTTCGTCCGCCCAGCGCTGGCCGCGATGCAGGGAACCACTCCCAGACCGCCGCAGCAGTCCGAGGCTCGCCTGGCGGTGCCGGTCAAGCGCAACCCGGCGCGTACGCAGGCACTCAGGGTGCGGCTCGAGCGCCGCGACGGCTCGGTGCTCGCCACCCCAAATGGTTCCCAGGATTCGCATATGGTCTCTTCGCTGCTCGGCGCGGACGCGCTGGCCTTCATACCCGCGGGCGATGGCGAATACCCGGTTGGCCAGGCGGTCGCACTCGAGTCCCTGCCGGGATGAGAGTCTGACCGTGTTCGCGCCGCTGTCGCTGATGATGCTGTTAGCGGGAGCCGCGATCGCGGTGCGCCGCCGCCGGCGACGGCGGCTGCCGGCCCGAGCCGCGATCGTCTCGCCCCGCGGGTCTACCGTGATCGCGCGTGATGGCGCCGTCCGGTCCGTGCAGACCGCCGTGCTGTCAATGCCGACCGAGAGGCTCGAGCGGCTTTGGAGCGCCGCCAACCTGGAGAACCTCGGGCGGACCTACTGGCGCTTTCTGAGCCGCGTGACCCTGGGGCTGATCCGTGTGGTCTATGGCCAGAACGAGCGCTCCGTGGTCCTGCTGGGCCGTCCCTTCATGCTCCTGCGCTTCGAGGCCCCCGAGTATGTAGTCGAGGCCGAGCATGGAAATCTCCGCTGGGGCATTCGCGATGGCTTGCTCGTCGCCCCGGCGGGAAGAGGCTGCGGTTTCCTGGCGCTCGACGTCCGGCGCGAGGACGACGGGGACACCGAGCAGTCCCGGCTGCGGATCGAGGTCGAGGTTGCCAACTTCTACCCGGCGATCGCGGCCGGATTCAGCGTGCCCGCGTACATGGCCACGCAGTCGCTCGTACACGTAATGGTCACTCACGCCTTCCTGCGATCGCTGGCCACGCTCGAGCTGGCCGAGTCCAAAATAAAGCGCCTCGCCGATCAATAGATCGGCGAAGGCGCCGTTTACTAACGGCGCTCAGCCGTAGCGGACGCCGCTCAGAGTGCGCAGCTTGGCGCGATCGTGGCGTGCGCTGATTCGCCGCACGGTTCCCGAGCGCGAGCGCATCACCAGTGACTCGGTGGTCGCTCCATGGTCGCCCTGATAGCGAACGCCCTCCAGCACGTCACCGTCGGTGACCCCGGTGGCGGAGAAGAACACGTCCTGACCGGCGACGAGGTCGTCGCTGTCGAGCACACGACCGAGCTCGTAGCCGGCCGCCCGCGCCGCGGCGCGCTCCTCGTCACTCCTCGCCCACAGGCGACCCAACAGCTGCCCGCCGGTGCATTTGATCGCGGCCGCGGAGATCACGCCCTCCGGCGTGCCGCCGATTCCCCACAGCAAATCAACCGGGGAGTTCTCGGAGACCGCGAGCAGCGCCGCCGACACGTCGCCGTCCATGATCAACCGCACCCGGGCGCCGGCCTCTCGGACCTCGCGCATTGCGTCGTGGTGCCGTTCGCGGTCGAGCATCACGACCATCACGTCACGGATGTCGATCTGCTTTCGCCGAGCGACCAGCTCGACCGTCTCCCGCAGCGGACGGTCCAGGTCGAGCAGGTCGGCGATCTCCGGCCCGCTGGCGATCTTCTCCATGTACACGCAAGGCCCGGGATCGAACATCGTCCCTCGCTCGGCGAGCGCGATCACCGCGATTGCGCTTGGCATCCCAAGCGCGGTCAGCCTCGTGCCCTCGAGCGGATCGACGGCGACGTCGACCTGAGGCGGGCTGCCGTCGCCGATGTGTTCGCCGTTGTAGAGCATCGGCGCCTCATCCTTCTCCCCCTCCCCGATCACCACGACTCCGTCCATCGAGACGGAGTCGAGCACCGCACGCATCGCGTCGACTGCCGCCTGGTCGGCCCCCTCCTTGTCGCCTCGTCCGACCATCCGCGCCGCGGCCAGCGCGGCCGCCTCGGTGACCCGCACCAACTCCAGGGCCAGGTTGCGATCCGGCCTGACGGTTGCTCGCTCGGTGCTCAGAGGACGCCGAGCGTATCCGGTTTCCCGGATGTCTAGAGCCCGGCGGCAGCCATCTCTTGACGTGCCGCGCCTGAGCGCTCCGCGGCCGCGCGGACCGCTTCGGCCACCGCTTCGTGCACGCGGTTGTCGAGCGCGTCGGGTACGAGCTCGTGGTCCTCCGCCAGGTCGGCGATCGCCCGCGCGGCGGCCAGCTTCATCTCCACATTGATCTCCTTGGCGCCGGCCAGCAACGCGCCGCGAAAGATGCCGGGGTAGCCGAGCACGTTGTTGACGCTCCGGCCGTCGCCGGCGAATGCTGCCCCCGCCTCCTCGGCCAGCTCAGGCGTGATCTCGGGATCGGGGTTGGTGAGCGCCAGGATCACCTGTCCCCGGCGTACCATCGACGGTTCGATCAGCCCCGGTCGGCCGGTGGTGGCCACGACCACGTTCGCCGCAGCCATCACATCGTCCATCGAGGCCATCTCGATGCCCTTCTCCTCCGCTCGCGGGCGTGAAGCTGGCTGCGGATCGAAGGCCATCACGCGCTTGGCGCCGCCGTCGACCATCAGCGCCGCGATCCCAAACCCAGCCGCGCCAAGGCCGAGCTGACCGACCGTGGCCGAGCGCAAATCGACGCCGGCAGCGCGGCAGGCGACGAGCGCCGCCGCGAGCGACACCACGGCCGTGCCGTGGACATCGTCGTGCATCACGGGTTGCGGCAGGGCGTCGATCAGCCGGCGCTCGATCTCGAAGCATTCTGGGGTCGAGATGTCCTCCAGGTGAATGCCGCCGAAGGTCGGCGCGATCCGCCGGACTGTCTCGACGAACTCGTCCACGTCCTCGGTGGCGATCAGTACGGGCATCGCCGAGATACCCGCGAACTGACGGTAGAAGACGGCCTTGCCCTCCATTACCGGCATCGAGGCCACCGGGCCGATGTTCCCCAATCCGAGCACGCGCGTGCCGTTGGTGCAGATCGCTACGCTGCGGGCGATCATCGTGTAACGACTGGCGAGCTCGGGTTTCTCGGCGATGGCCGTGCAGACCCGGGCGACGCCGGGCGTGTAGACGTCGCGCATCTCCTGAAGGTTCGACACTCGCCGCACGGCGTCGACCCGGAGCTTCCCGCCCTCGTGGCGGATCAGCGCCCGGTCCTGGTGCCAGAGCACCCTTACCCCCTCCAGGGCGTCGATCAGGCCGGCGATCCGCGCTGCTTGGTCGATGTCTCGCACCTCTACCGTGATCTCCCGCAGCGAGCTCTCGCGCCCGATGCTGATCGTCACCACATCCCCGATCAGACCCTGTCCCTGGGCGATCGCTCCCATCACCTGCGCCAGCTGCCCCGGCCGGTGAGGGATCTGGACCCTGTAAGTGCAGTCGAGCATGACGCGACTCTAGCCGCTAGGTTCGAGGCCGCAGATGGATTTCCAACGGCTGATCCCCGAGCGCCGGACGCTGACGCTCGCAGAGCTTCGCCAGGCACTGCGGCTGCCCACGGACGCCTACCGCGATCGTCCCTACTTGATCGTCAACTTCGTCTCGAGCGCCGACGGGCGGGCGACGCTCAACGGCCGCTCCGGGCCGCTCTCCGACCCTGGCGATCGGGCGATGTTCCACGCGCTTCGTGAGCACGTTGACGCGGTGATCGCCGGGACGGGCACGCTCCGGACCGAGCGCTACGGGCGCCTCATCCCCGATCCCGAGGCACGTGAGCGCCGGGTGGCAAACGGTTTGGCGCCGGAGCCCTTGGCCTGTGTCGTCACGCGCAGCGGCAACGTTCCGCTCGACATCCCCTTGTTCACCACTCCGGCCCAGCGCGTGGTTCTGTTCACGGCCCAGAGCGCCGCCGAGCGACCGGCTAACGCGGAGGTTATCCGTCTCGACCCGGCCGAGTTGACGCTGGCAAGCGTGGTTCGGGGCCTGCACCAGACGTTCGGCGTTCGCCACATATTGTGCGAGGGGGGACCAACGATGTTCGGCGCGTTCCTCGGCGAGCGACTGGCCGACGAGCTGTTTCTGACGCTGACGCCGAAGCTGGCAGGCGGCGGCCATGGGCCGACGATCGCCGCCGGCCCGCAGTTGCCGCAGCCGGCGCCGCTGCGCCTCAGCTGGCTGCTGGAGCGCGAGGGGTCGCTGTTCATGCGCTACGAGATTTCCCCCCGCGGCGCCGCGTAGGGCACAATGCGTGGATGGGCACCGGGACCGACGCCGCCGTCGTCGAGGCGCTCGACGAGGCCCGCGAGCGTACGCTGGCCCTCGTCGCACCGATCGCCGACGAGGACCTGGTGCGGGTCCACTCGCCGCTCATGAGCCCGCTGGTCTGGGACCTCGGACACATCGCCGCGTTCGAGGATTTGTGGCTCGTGCATCGGTTCGCCGGCCAGCCGATGCTGCGCGCGGACATGGCTGACACCTACGACGCGTTCGAAACCCCGCGGGCACATCGTGGCGAGCTCCGCTTCCTCGGCCCCGCGGAGGCCCGCGAATATCTGGCCGAAGTCCGAGCACGAACGAACGCACTGACTGCTGAGCGCGGTACGGGCGAGCTTCACGAGCTCGTCCTGCGCCACGAGCAGCAGCACAACGAGACGATGCTTCAGACGATCCAGCTCGCTCGGCTGGATGGGTACGAGCCGGTGCATGGCCGCCGAGCGGCGGCGCGCAGGCAGATCGCATCAGAAGCGCACGAGCTCCGCCCAACCGGACTGGAGCTGGTCGAAGTCCCGCGGGGGGACTGCACGATCGGCGCCAGCGATGCCAAATTTGCCTACGACAATGAACGGCCGCAACACCAAACCGACGTTCGCGGCTTTTTTATCGGCCGGCATCCGGTCACCAACGCCAGCTACCTGACGTTCGTCGAAGGTGGCGGCTACGAGCGTCGCGAATGGTGGTCGGAGGAAGGCTGGGCCTGGAAGGAGCAGTACGACATCTGCCGGCCCGGCGGGTGGACGGCGGACCTGCGCGCCGAGTGGCGCCTGGAAGCGCTCGAGCCGCTCGACCCCCGCAGGCCCGTCGTCCACATCTCCTGGTTCGAGGCCGACGCCTTCGCCCGCGCACATGGCGCGCGCCTGCCGACCGAGATCGAGTGGGAGAAGGCGGCGACCTGGGACCAGGACAAGGGCCAAGCCCGAGCGTTTCCCTGGGGGGACGGTCCTCCGGTTCCGGGGGTTCACGCCAATTACGACCACGGCGACCGCGGTCCGGCGCCGGTCCATGCACATCCCGACGGCGCATCTGCCTACGGATGCCTGGCGATGCTCGGCGACGTGTGGGAATGGACCTCGAGCACGTTTCAGGGCTATCCGGGATTCGTGGCCCATCCCTACCGCGAATACTCGGAGGTCTTCTTCGGCCCCGACTACCGTGTGCTCCGCGGCGGCTCCTGGGCCACGCGTGCCACTGTTGCCACGCCGACCTTCCGCAACTGGGATTACCCCCAGCGTCGCCAGATCTTCTCCGGCCTGCGGCTGGCCAGGGACGGGCCGTGAACGGGATCACGATCGAGTCCTGCCTGTCCGAGGCCGACGAGCGCTGCCTGGCCAACGACGTCCTCGACGGCCTTACGCGGCCGTTCAAGGAGCTCCCACCGAAGCATTTCTACGACTCGCGCGGATCGGAGCTGTTCGAGCGCATCTGCGAGCTTCCCGAGTACTACCCGACGCGCACCGAGGTCGAGATCCTCACCGCCAACGCCGACGAGATCGCAGCCCGGACCGGAGCGGTCGAGCTTGTAGAACTGGGTTCAGGTGCCGCTGAGAAGGCACGCATCCTGCTGGACGCTATGACCAGGGCGCAAACACTTCGCCGCTACGTCCCGCTCGACGTGTCCGAGCGAGTCATCGCGGAGTCGGCCAGACAGCTTGTCGACGAGTACGAGGGGCTCGAGGTGCATGGCATGGTCGGAGATTTCGAGCGCCACCTCGACCGCGTGCCGGAGAGCGACGGCGACGCCAGACTGGTGGCGCTGCTGGGAGGGACCATTGGCAACTTTCCTCCAGGGACGCGACGCAACCTGCTGCGGAACATCGGCACACTGCTCGGACCGCGCGACCGGATGCTGCTGGGGACGGACTTGGTCAAGGATCCGGCGGTGATCGAGGCCGCCTACGACGACGACGATGGCGTGACCGCCGAGTTCAACCGCAACGTGTTGCACGTGATCAACCGCGAGCTGGGAGCGAATTTCCCGACAGAGAAGTTCGAGCACGTCGCTTTCTTTGACGCCAGGCATGAGTGGGTTGAGATGCGCCTCCGGGCACTAGACGCCTGTTCCGTTGAGATCCAGGATGTCGGCCTGAGCGTCGAGTTCGAGGCCGGCGAGGAGCTCCGCACCGAGATCAGCGCCAAGTTCACACGGGAGCGCCTGGAGGCCGACTTCGATGCTGCCGGCTTGGCGCTCGAGCGGTGGTACACCGACGACGAACAGCTATTCGCGCTGTCGCTCGCCTCGCGCAAGTCCTCTCAGCCGGGGCCGTAGAGCTCGCCTCGCAAGCCTGTTAGTCGGAGCCGTAGAGGTCGCCCCGCAAGCGCCTCAGCCGGGGCCGCACAGGTGCTCGATTGCGTCCTTCGCCGCGTCGAGCTGTCGCCGGCTCGCCCCCCCACCGAGCCTACCCGGCGCCCGTCTTGGCCCCGCGCGAAGTAGGGTTCGGGCAATGAAGATAAACGACAGCAGTGCCCTTGTGACCGGTGGCGCCTCGGGCCTCGGCGCCGCGACCGCGCGGCGGCTTCACGCTGACGGAGCGCACGTCACGATCGCCGATCTGAACGAGGAGGGAGGCGAGGAGCTGGTCGCGGAGCTCGGTGGGCGGGCAGAGTTCGTCCGCACCGACGTCAGCGACGAAGCTACGGTCAAGGAAGCGGTTGAGCACGCCGCCGGTAGGCCCGGCGGCTTGCGGATCTCCGTGTGCTGCGCCGGTATTGGGGGGGCCGAGCGCACCGCCTCGCGGCGTGGACCTCACTCGCTCGAGCCGTTCGAGAAGGTGGTCCGGGTCAACCTCATCGGCACCTTCAACGTCCTCCGCTTGGCGGCGGCGGCGATGCTTGCCAACGAGCCCAGCCCCGGCGGCGAGCGCGGGGTGTGCATCAACACCGCCTCTGTGGCGGCGTTCGAGGGCCAGATCGGACAGCTCTCCTACTCGGCGTCCAAGGGGGGCATCGTCGCCATGACCGTGCCCGCGGCCCGGGACCTTGCCGATGCGGGCATCAGGGTCTGCACCATCGCCCCTGGCACGTTCGACACGCCGTTGCTGGGAGAGCTTCCCGACGAGACGCGAGAGGCATTGGGCGCCGCCGTTCCTTTCCCGAACCGCCTCGGGCGCCCCGACGAGTACGCGGCTCTCGCCGCCCACATCGTCACCAACGAGATGCTCAACGGCGAGGTCATCCGGCTCGACGGGGCGCTGCGCATGCCGCCACGCTGAGCGCGTTCCCGGAGCCCGCCGGCTTGCTTAGGCCAGCCGCTCGACCAGCATCGCCTGACCCATGCCGCCGGCGACGCACATCGACTCGATGCCGTAGGTGCCGTCGAGCGCCCGCAGCCCGTTTAGGAGCGTGGTCATGATGCGAGCGCCGGTCATCCCGAACGGATGACCGAGTGCGATGGCGCCACCGAACGGATTGAGCTTCTCCTCGGGGATCGCGAGCTCGTGCTTGCAGGGGACGATCTGAGCCGCGAAGGCCTCGTTGATCTCGACGATGTCGACGTCTTCAATCGACATTCCCGTCTGCTCGAGCAGCGATTGGATGGCCGGGATCGGGCCCAGGCCCATGATCTCCGGACGGATCGCGGCCACGGTGGAGGCAACGATCCGGGCCTTGACGTTGCAGCCCAGCTGCTTGGCTTTCTCGGCTGAGACCACTAGCACGGCCGCAGCGCCGTCGTTGAGCGGGCAGGAGTTGCCTGCCGTCACCGTCCCGTTCTCGTTGAACGCCGGCTTCAGCTGCCCGAGCGCATCCATCGTCGTTCCCGGACGCGGCCCATCGTCCTCGTCGACGACCGTCTCCGGCAGATCGACCTCATTGCCCTCCCCGTCGGCGTCCTTGTGGGACGGAATGGTGACCGGCACGATCTCGGAATCGAAGTGTCCGTTCTCGCGGGCATCGACTGCGCGCGACTGCGAGACCACCGCCCACTCGTCCTGCTGCTCACGCGTTACGTGGCAGCGCCGGGCGACGTTCTCGGCGGTCATCCCCATCGCTATGTAGACGTCGTAGAGCGACCCCGGCGAGCCGTCTAGCTTCGGGTGCTTGGCCTCCTCCATCATTCCTGCCCCCAGGCCCGCCCGCGAGACCGCCTCCACCCCCGCCGCGATGTACTGGTCGCCCTCGCCGGCCTCGATCGCGTGAAAGGCCATCCGGATCGTCTGGAGCGATGAGGCGCAGAAGCGATTCACGGTGCAGGCCGGAACGTGATGGTCGAGGCCCGCCAGCAGCGCCGCGTTTCGCCCGACGTTGTAGCCCTGCTCACCGAATGACGACGCAGCACCCATCATCAGGTCGTTCGTTTGCGCGAAATCGACCTCCGGGTTTCGCTCCATCAGTGCCCGAATCGGGATCGCCGCGAGGTCGTCGGCGCGAACGGCCTTGAGCGAGCCCTTGACCGCGCGCCCGATCGGGGTGCGGATGGCATCGACGATCACAGCTTCGGGCATGTGTTGTCCTCCTCGGGGGTTGTCGAGCGCGATCCTAGGTGGCTCGCCAAGCTAGGCCTTGGGACCGCTGTTCGAATAGTTCTGCATTCGATCCCAAGCCGGGGGGCCCGGGCGCCCTACAGCCCGAGCCCGCGCACGCCCTTCTCCCCCCACCCAAGGTGATGGGCGAGTTCGTGGCGCACCGTGCGGGTCACTTGCGCCCGCAGCATTTCCGGGTCGTGTCCGAAGTCACGCACCAGCGTGTCACGGAAGATCACGATCCGGTCGTGGAAGAAGTCGTGGGCGACGGTGCCGCCTTGATACAGGCCGTAGGCCCGCTGGCGCCCGCCGCCGTCGGAGACGACGATCGCCACGTGCTCGAGTGCCACGTGGAACTCGAGCGGCAGCTCGTCGATCGCCGAGCGCACTAGCGCCTTGAAGTCCTGCTCGTCGTACGGGTCAAGTGCGGATTCGTCCTCGTAGCCCGCGTCGGATTCTCCGGACTCGCCGAGGGGCTCCCCCGCCGCCAGGATCTCAGCCCGCCGCACCAGGGCCTCGAAGTCCTCTTCGGACTCGGGGTCGCGCCATCCCGCGACGCGGAGCATCACGAGTAGGGCCGCGCCGCCGATCACGACCACGCCGGCGCCGAACACCGCCAGGCCCTGAAGCAGCCGAAGCGCGAAGGAGTCGCTGAAGCCGGCGATCAAACTGACGGCGCCTAAGCCAACCGTGAGCGCCGCCAGCGCCGAGAGAAGGATGCGGCGGGTAGTGGGCGGCGTGGGCGACATGGCGAGGGTAAGGATCCTACGCCGACCGATGACCGGTGCTCGCCCAGTCGTGCGTGGCATTACCGCGGGCGGCCCGGGGAGCCGCAGGACCGCGTTTACTCGCCGACCGGGTGGCGCACGACGTAACCGCTGAGCGGCGAGATGCGCGTCGCCGACCAGCGATCGTGGCCGTTTGTCGAGCTCTGGGCGGCGGTGTCGAACCACAGGCCCGCGATCCACATGTAGGCGTGACCGGCGTTGGCGTAGATCGTGATCCACTGGCCGGCTCCGGGCAGTCCGTAGGACTCGAGCTCGCCCGAGTCCTCGGGCGCCAAGATCAACCCGCCGCCGCGCAATGCGTAGCTGACCGAGCCCGAGCAGTCGTAGCCCGAGTCGATGAAGCTCGCGTGGCCGCCGCCGTAGATGTATGGCGTGAACGCGATCTGGTTGGCCGCGGCGATGACGTTCTTCACCACGGTGGGCGCATTCGCCGGGGCCGTGACCGTGCCGTTGGTGTTCAGTACCGCCGCGCTGACCGGAACGCTGCTCTCCATGGCCCCGATCGCCGCCTGAAGCGCCGTCCACGCTTGGCGACCAAACGAGCCGTTCAGCGCCAGTGCGTGCGCGCTCTTGAAAGCGTCGACGCTGCGCGCGGTGGCCGGACCGTATTGGCCATCGACATTCGTCGCGTAACCGGCGTAGGTGAGCTCCTGCTGCAGGACGGCCACCCAGTGGCCGGTGGCCCCGGGGCGAAGCTGCGGGGGCGAGGTGCTCGAGACCGGCGCCTGGGGCGCGCCCATCGGCAGGCCCCCTGTCGGTGCCTGCAGCCTCACCACCCGGCGCAGCTCGGCGACGTCCGCCTTGTCGAAGCGGCCGTTCGCTTTCAGGCCGTATTTGTTCTCGAAGCTCAGCACCACGCTCTCGGTGCTGGGACCGAATGTCCCGTTGCTCGGCGCGCCGAGCCCGATCTTGTTCAGCAGCCGCTGGAGGGAAAGGACGTCGCTTCCCCGCATGCCTTCGCGCAGGACGCGGCTACCGAGCTGCGCCGACGCGAGCGCCGAAGGCGCGAGCAGCACTCCCACCAGCAACACCGCCAAACCCGCGAGCGGAGCCCAGCGACGAGAACTCAATTGCAAGCCAGTAAACCCCTTCTCTTTCCTGCGCCTACGGGGTTAGCTGTCGGACTCGCGCTGAAAGAGCTCGCGCTACGCCACAGTGGTGGCGATTCGCCCCGGGTCGCCTGAACGGCGCCCTTGGGTCCCCCGTTCCCCCAGCGCCGTGGCGGCCGGGGGATTCGGCTGGGTTCGTATGTTGGCGCGGCAGACTAGCGGACGTGCAAGATGCGTGTCGTCTGGCGTTATGACGACCCTGGGCCGTCGCTAGTCTGGGTGGCGATGGACACCGACTACACCCCCCAGCAGGTCGCAGAGCAGCTCGGACGGGGAGAGATTCAGCTGATCGATGTGCGCCAGCCGCACGAGTACGAGGCCGGCAGGATCTCGGGAACGCGTCACATCGAGCTCGCCGAATTGGCGGCCCGCGCCGAGGAGATCGAGCGCCACGAGCCGGTCGTCTTCTACTGCCGCAGCGGCGCCCGATCGGCCATGGCCACCGAGGCCTTTCGGGGCGCCGGCTTCGACGCCCACAACATGGCCGGCGGCCTGCTCGAATGGCATGCGGCGGGCTTGCCGCTCGAGCCCGCTAACGGGTTCGTGGCCGAAGCCTAACCTCGACTTCGACGGGCGCGGGACGAGGCGACGAGCTCCGCGCCATCAGCGCTTCCACTTGATCGAACAGCCGACGGGCTTGGTCTCGGAGGGGGAGGGATCGCCGCCGGCCAGGACCGCCTCGAGCGCCTGGCGCAGCCAAGCGCCGTCCTGCTCCGGTTCGTCGTAGTCGGCGTCAGGCGCGCCCCGATAGCGCAGCCGGCGCTCCGCATCGAGCACGAACACGTCGGGCGTGGTCTTGGCGCCGTAGGCGCGGGCGACCTCTTGGCTCTCGTCGTGCAGGTAGGGCAACGGCCAGTGCTCCGCCGCCACACGCCGCTTCATCGCCTCTAAGGAGTCGCGCGGATAGCGCTGAGCGTCGTTTGGGTTGATCGCCAAGAAACGCACACCGCGGTCGGCGTGGTCGCGCGCGGCGGCCAGGATGCGCTCGTGCCAGGCGAGGGCGTAGGGACAGTGGTTGCACGTGAACACGACCACCGTGGCCTCCTCGCCGTCGGGGGAGTGCCAGGCGCCACCGGTGTCAGGCAGCCTGAAGTCCGGTGCCTGCTCTCCGATCGCAATGCTCATCGCTTCATCTCGCCGTCCGTCCGCGCTCGGCGCAGCGCGTCCCGCAAGTCTTCCGTGTCGGGTGTCGGGGAGATCCGGCCGTCGCGGCGGCGGTAGACGCGGCAGCTCAGTCCCGGGGGCTCCCCGGCCTCGGGCGCTGCCACGTCGCTGCCGTCGACCCTGATCGTCGGGGAGCCGACGAAGCCGTTGGCCTGCGCGTCCTCATCGCTGCGGATCTCGAGTGACTGGATCTGGACGTCGCCGAGGCCGAGGTCGCTGAGCGCCTTTTCGAGCTCTGATCTCGCCCGCTCCGTAGACGGGCACCCCGACCACCACAGCAGCTCTACATCCGGAGTGCGCATGCGTTCGAGCTTAGCCGCACACGCTGCCCTGGCAATAGCGACGCGACCGCCACCCCCGGTTTCGCCCGGGTCGGTAGCGACGCGACCGCCACCCTCGGTTTCGCCGGGTGGGCAGTGACGCGACCGCCCACCCCGGTTTGGGCGGCTGTCGCATCTCTCCCTAACGTCCTCCGGGGCGTAAAGCTCAGAGGCGGCTCATTGTAGAGCCGTCTAGGCGATCGTCCAGCTATCACCGCCGTGAAGCAGCTGATCGAGCTCGCCGTCGCTCGAGTCGGGCGATTGGGTGCGGGTCGTGCGCCCATAGAGGGGGCGCTGCACCTGGCGGAAGATCCCGATCGGAGTGGGACCGCTGGGATCCTCGGCCAGGCGCGCGAGCGAGTAGGCCAGACCGCCGTCCCTGTTGGCCGGGTCGTGCACCACCAGTGCCTCCTCGCCAACCTCGGCGACGTCGACCACCTGCAACGACCCGTCTGACGCGCGGGCCACGCCGCGTTCTCCCTCCACCCCGAACCGCACGGGCCGGCCGGCCTCGAGCCGGATCTGGTTCGCGTCCTTGACTTCCTTGTCGGTCAGCGCCGCGAACGCGCCATCGTTGAACACCGGACAGTTCTGGTAGATCTCGATCAGCGCCGCTCCCTGATGCACGGCGGCGGCGCGAAGCGTCTCCGTCAAATGCTGGCGGTCCCGGTCGATCGTGCGCGCGACGAACGTGGCGTCGGCGCCCAGCGCGAGCGCGGCCGGGTTAAAGGGATGGTCGGAGACCCCAAACGGCGTTGACTTGGTGACCTTCCCCAGCTCGGAGGTCGGCGACGCCTGACCCTTTGTGAGCCCGTAGATCTGGTTGTTGAACAGCAGGATCTTGACCGGCACGTTGCGGCGCAGCGAGTGGATCAGGTGGTTGCCGCCGATCGACAGTGCGTCGCCGTCGCCGGTCACGATCCAGATCGAGAGGTCGTCCCTGGTCGAGGCCAGGCCGGTGGCCAGCGCCGGCGCACGACCGTGGATCCCATGCATCCCGTATGTGTTCATGTAGTAGGCAAACCGCCCGGCGCAGCCGATTCCCGTGATGAACACGGTCTTCTCCGGCGGGATCCCCAGCTCCGGCATGAACTGCTGCACGGCGGAAAGAACGGCGTAGTCGCCGCACCCCGGGCACCAGCGCGTCTCTTGGTCGGACTGGAAGTCGGCTTTTGTCAGGCTCTGGGGCGCCGAGCCGTTGCCGTTCTTGTGAACGGTCGCGCTCATCGCCGGGCCACGATCAAGGTCGTGCTCATTGCCGAGCCGCGATTTCCCGCTCGATCTCGGTGGCGAACAGCGGTTGGCCCTCGACCTTGCAGAACGACTCGACGTCCACAAGGAACCTCGCGCGCAGCACGCTGGCCAGCTGCCCGCTGTTCATCTCGGGCACCAGCACGCGGTCGAAGGAGCGCAGCACGTCGCCGGTGTTGCTCGGAAGCGGGTTCATGTGGTGCAGATGGGCGCAGGACACCTTGTGACCCGCCAGCCGCGCGCCCTGCACGCCGGCGCGGATCGCGCCCTCGCTCGAGCCCCAACCGAGCATGAGCAGGCGCGCGCCGGGCTGAGCGTCGATCTGAATCGGCGCGACCTCATCGGCGATGCCTGCGACCTTGGCCGCGCGCAGCTCGGTCATGCGCGCGTGGTTGGCGCCGTCATAGGAGATGTTGCCCGTGACATCGGCCTTCTCCAGCCCGCCGATGCGGTGCTGGAGCCCGGGCGTTCCGGGCAGCGCCCAGGGCCGCGCGAGCCGCTCGTCACGCACGTAGGGCTCGAAGTTCTCGCCGGCGCGAGCGGCGGCGAAAGCAGGATCAATCTCCGGCAGTTGTTCGGCCGCGGGAATCCGCCAGGGCTCAGAGGAAGAGGCCAGGAACGTGTCCGACAGCAGGATCACCGGCGTCCGGTAGCGGATCGCGATCCGCACCGCCTCGAACGCCGCCTCGAAGCACCCTCCAGGGGTGCTGGGGGCGATCACAGGCAGGGGCGACTCGCCGTGGCGGCCGTGCAGGGCCAGCAGCAGATCGGACTGCTCGGTCTTGGTGGGCATCCCGGTCGAGGGACCGGCGCGCTGCACGTCGACCACGACCATCGGCAGCTCAAGCGCAACCGCCAGGCCGATCGTCTCCGCTTTCAAGTCCATGCCTGGACCGCTGGTCGCCGTCACCCCGATGCGGCCGCCGAACGAGGCGCCGAGCGCCATGCCGGCGGCGGCGATCTCGTCCTCGGCCTGGATCGTGGCCACGCCGAATCGCTCTTGGCGCGAGAGCTCGTGCAGCAGCTCGGAGGCCGGCGTGATCGGATAGCTGGCCAGCAGCAGCGGCAGCCGGCTGCGCACGCTGGCAGCGATCAGACCGAGCGACAGCGCCGTTGTGCCGTTGACGTTGCGGTAGTTGCCGGGAGGGACATCCGTCGCCCGGGGGACGCGGTACTGGACGTCCAGCAGCTCGGTCGTCTCACCGAATGACCAGCCGGCCTTGAAAGCCGCCAGGTTGACCTGGGCCACCCCGGGCTTGGAGGCGAACTTCTGCTCGATCCACCGCTCGGTGACGTCGGTTGGCCTGCCGTAGAGCCACGACAGCAGACCCAGCGCGAACAGGTTCTTGGCCCGGCCCGCTTCGCGGGTCGAGGCGCCCTCGATCGCCTCTGCCGCACGCGTGGTGAGCGTCGTCATCGGGATCCGGTGCACGCGGTACTCGCTCAGCGAACCATCCTCGAGCGGGTTTGACGCATACCCCGCCTTCTCGAGATTGCGCTTCGAGAAGGCGTCCTCGTTGGCGATGATCGCCGCCCCGGCCTCGAGCTCTCGGAGGTTGGCCTTAAGCGCCGCCGGGTTCATCGCAACCAGCACGTTCGGCGTGTCGCCGGGCGTCAGGATGTCCTGCGAGGCGAAATGGATCTGGAACGCGGAGACGCCAGCCAGCGTGCCCGCGGGGGCCCTAATCTCCGCGGGGAAATTGGGCAACGTCGCCAGATCGTTGCCGAGCATCGCCGTGGCGTCAGTGAAGCGGGTGCCCGCGAGCTGCATACCGTCGCCGGAATCACCGGCGAACCGCACCACCACCCGCTCGCGCTCTTCAACGGTCTTGCTCACGACGCACTTACGAAGTGTAGGCGGGCGACCCGACGGTCCCCGTTGCCGCTCACAAGCATGACCTTTTCTTAACGTGCATCAGCGCGGATCGGATCGGTCTACGTTCCAATAGCGGACAACGTCGGCGCGCTCGCCCTCCACCCGCGGCCACTCGGAGACGGCGAAGCGCCCGATCGTCCGCTGGCCTCCCTCGTGATCGCCGTAGAGGACGTCGACCATCACGCGGTTGTGATCTGCCGCGGCGCTCCGCAGCGACTCGTACCAGGGGTCGTCGCGGGCACGGATCGCTCCTTGCCAAAAGCCCGTCTCCCCGGCCGGGATGTACAGGTCCCGGGACTGAGGCCGGAAATCCTCGAGGCTCGGTGCTTCCGATCCGGTCATCTCACGCGCCTCAGCTCGCCAGGCATGGATCACCGCTACCCCGGAACCTCCGTTGCGCAACGCGATCGCCATGTAGACGTTGTCGTTCTTGGCTTTGATCGCGCCGCCGTGGCCGGAGACCTCGAGCACGACGTCGTCGCCGAAGCGCACCCGCTCGAGGTGATCCTCCTCGCGCGAGGGGATCAGCAGCGGCCGCTGGCCGGCCAGCAGCGAACGCTCCGCGACCCGAGCCGAGCGGTTGGCCGACCTGACCGAGGAAAACGTGGCCACGGCGAGGACCAGCGTTCCGCCGGCGGTGGCCAGCGAGGAGATCGTCACCCAGTCAGCCATGACGGGCCCTTAAAGCGGAAGGCCGGCGCGCATGCGCGCCGGCCCCGGGCCGATCATGATCGGCCCGGCCGGCCGGAACATGTTCCGGCCGGAACACATTTTCATCTAAAGACGAGAGACGTTTACGGCCTTGGGCCCCTTGGGGCCGGCCTCCTCCTCGAAGGAGACCTTCGCCCCCTCGGGGAGCGAGCGGTAACCGTCCGCGTTGATGCTCGAGTGATGGACGAACAGGTCACGGCTGCCCTCATCGGGCGTGATGAAGCCGAAACCCTTCTCGTCGCTGAACCACTTGACCGTTCCGGTTGGCATGTCGTTCGGTGTCCTCCTGGACCCTTAGTGCTGCTATGCGGAGGACTCCCCGCCAACGGCACCTTCTCGCCACCGGTGAGCCCGGCGGCCTTGCGGGCGCAGACGCTAGCAGGCCGATCAGCGGATCGTCTCGCGTAGCCTGAGATAAGTGCTGTGGCTGGTGGACGGGATGAACGTGATCGGCAGCCGGCCCGATCAGTGGTGGCGGGACCGCGACGGCGCGATGCTCCGCCTGGTCGACCTGCTCGAGCGCTGGGCGGCCGCCGACGGCGAGGATGTGACCGTCGTCTTCGAGCGCCCGCCGCGGCCACCGATCCGCTCGAGCGTGATCGAGGTCGCCCACGCTCCCCGGCCCAAGGCCGACGCCGCCGACGACGAGATCATCCGTCGCCTGAAGCGCCATCCCCAACCCGGCCGGGTGCGCGTTGTGACCTCGGACCGGTCGCTGGCGGGGCGCGCGTGGGCCGCGGGGGCCAGCGTGGAGGGAGCCGAGTCGTTCAGGGCCAGGATCGAGTCGGGCCGAGCGTTCCCAACCTAAGTCGGCGCGAACGCGACGTATTTGCGGCGGAAGCCACTAAGGGTCGCCTGCGACAATCTGAGCATGGCCGATCCGCACGCCAGACGCTCGCCGCCGACCCGGCAGAGGCCCGGCGGGCGACCGCCGTCGCCGCCCGCTTGGAGGGTGACGCCCGCCCCCAATGGACGCGGCAGTCAGCAGCCCGCGACGCCTCCGCCCCGGGGCCCCAGCCCTCGCTGGCTGGTGGTGCTGCTGGTTCTGGCTTTGCTGGGCCTCAACCTGTGGATCTCCTCGCAGGCCCTCTCACCCAGCCCGCGGGTCTCTGTCCCCTACTCGCCGACCTTCATCAACCAGGTCCAGAGCGGCAACGTCAGCTCGATCTCCTCGACGGGCAACTCGATCCAGGGCATGTTCAAGACCGCTGTCAAGTACCCGCCGGACAGCCAGAGCGCGCCGTCGACGACGCTGTTCTCGACCCAGATCCCCTCGTTCGCCAACGGGACCAACCTCCAGAACCTGCTGGAGCAAAAGGGCGTCACGATCAACGCCCACCCCCTCTCGAGCGGCCCCTCGTTCATCGAAAGCCTGCTGTTCGGCTTCGGCCCGACGCTGCTGCTGATTTTGATCTTCGTGATGATCATGCGCCGTGCGGCGGCGGGCGGCGGCGCCGGTGGGCTGATGTCGTTCGGGCGCTCTCGAGCCCGGCGCGTCGAGGGGCAAGACCAGCACGTCACGTTCGCCGACGTGGCCGGTATCGACGAGGCCAAGGAGGAGCTGACGGAGATCGTCGACTTCCTGCGCAACCCGGACAAATACCTGCGCCTCGGGGGTCGCATCCCACGCGGGGTCCTGCTCTCGGGCGCGCCCGGCACCGGCAAGACGCTGCTGGCCCGCGCCGTGGCCGGCGAGGCCAGCGTGCCCTTCTTCCAGATGTCGGCGTCCGAGTTCGTGGAGATGATCGTCGGCGTCGGCGCCTCGCGCGTGCGGGATCTCTTCCAGCAGGCCAAACAGGCCGCGCCGGCGATCATCTTCATCGACGAGCTCGACGCCATCGGTCGCTCCCGCGCCGGGGGCGGTCCCAACATCTCCGGCGGCCACGACGAGCGCGAGCAGACGCTCAACCAGATCCTGACCGAGATGGACGGCTTCGACCCGCGCACGGGGGTGATCGTGCTCGGCGCCACCAACCGGCCGGAGATCCTCGATCCGGCCCTGCTGCGGCCCGGTCGCTTCGACCGCAGAGTCGCGGTGCAGCCCCCTGACCGCCCCGGCCGCGAGGCGATCCTGCGAGTGCATACTCGCTCCGTTCCGCTTTCGCGGGAGGTCAACCTGGGGGCGCTGGCATCCTCCACGCCGGGCATGGTTGGCGCGGATCTGGCAAACCTCGTCAACGAGGCGGCGCTACTGGCCGCGCGGCGCAATCACGACCAGGTCAACAACCAGGATCTGACCGACGCGCTCGAGCGGATCGTGCTGGGCGCCGAACGCAAGGTGATGCTCTCGGACGAGGACCGCCGCCGGACCGCCTACCACGAGTCGGGCCACGCGATCGTCGGCATGCTCACCCCGGGCGCCGACCCGGTTCGCAAAGTGTCGATCATTCCCCGCGGTCAGGCGCTGGGCGTGACCTTCTCGGCGCCGGACGCCGATCGATTCAACTTCGACGAGCGTCACCTGCTGGCGCAGATCAAGGTCGCGCTCGGCGGCCGGGCCGCGGAGGAGATCGTGTTCGGCGATCTCACGACCGGCGCCGAATCGGATATCCAGCAACTGACGCGGATCGCCCGCCATATGGTCGGACGCTGGGGCATGAGCCCGGCCATCGGCCCGATCTCGGTGATCCCCGTCGACGGCATGGGACCACTGCTCCCGGGCGCCTCGGAGACCTCCGAGGAGACCCAGCGGCTCATCGACGAGGAGGTCCGCCGGATCGTCGAGACGGCGCACGACGAGGTGGTGGAGCAGCTGCGCGGCCACCGCTCGAACCTGGACTCACTGGTCGCCGGCCTGCTGGACCACGAGACGCTCGACCAGGTCGATGCCTACGCGGCGGCGGGTCTGCCGCGCAACCCCGAGCCGGCGCCCGTGGAGGCGCCGCCCGTCGTCGAGCAGGCTTAGCACCGCTCGGTCGCGTTACGCCTGAAGCACCTGGCGGACAGCGGTTCGCGCCACCCCGGCGAGCCGGGGCGGCGCGTCCGCGCGGTACCGCTCTACGGCTAGGACCGTTTTGTGAACGGGGTCCTGCCGCGGAGGGAGAGCGCCAGTCCGACCCCCGCGAGGATCAGACCGACGAGGATCACCTCGAGCACGTTCTCGCCGGTGAACGGCAGACTCGAGGATGACTTCGCCGTCGTGATCTGGCCGGCGAAGCGATTGGCCTCGGGCTCGCCGTTCGAACCGATGCCACAGTTCTGGCCGGCGTCCGTGCAGCTGCTCGCGGAGCTGTTCCCCGAACCCGGCGTGGTGCCGTTGCCGGGCGACTTGCTGCCGCTGCCTGAGGAGTTGCTGCCACTGCCCGACGACGTCCTGCTACCGCTGCCCGACGCGCTGCCCCTGCCCGACGCGCTGCTACCGCCACCAGGCGTCGCTGGAGTCGTGGGAGTGCTGGGCGTCGTCGACGAAGGCGCCACGGCGTGTGACTCAGACGCCGCGGTCGCAACCCTGGCCAGCGCGCCAGTGGGGGTCTGCAGCCCGACGACCGTCAGCGCTTCGCGGACGCCGGCGGGATCGGATGCCTGGTCGGTGCTGTCGGCGTTGCAGTAGATCGGCAGCACCGGCGCGAGTAGCGAGAACTCCGTGTTCGGGGTCCCGTTCGCGCATCCGGGGGCCGGCAGCGGCACCCCGTTGCCGCCGAGCCCGATGACGCTCGAGTTCGACTGCTGCGTGGGCGTCTGCCCCGAGCACGCGGTCGAGCTCTCGCTCGACTTGTTCAGGCTGGCGACCGGACCGCTCGCCAGGCCCACGTCCGCCAGCGAGCTGTCGCCGGACGAGGTCTGGCAGTTGCCGTTCTGGCTGATGCTGCTGTCGGATGACGCCGCGCTGGCGTTCAGGCCGGCGATCGGCTGGGAGCTGAGGCCGGCCGCCTCAAAGTGCGTGCTGGCGCCGTTCGAGCTCGCGCTTGTGTCTGCCGCCAGCACCGTCAGGCAGACCGCCTCGTTCGTGTTGCTGCAGATGCTGTCGAGGATGGCGGTCTGGACCGGGTTCAACGGTCCGGTGTTCGACTGACCGGGTGTCGCGTTGACGCCCAGCAGCTCTTGACCCAACAGGGCAACGATCGTGGTGTGGGCGTCGTACGAGTTACCCGACTGCTCGCTGCGCCCGCGGCCGATGACCACGGCCTCACCCGAACCCGAGCTGCCGCCCGGCGAGTAGGTGTACGGAACGTTTGGGCTTGGGTTGAGCCCGACCGCAGCGACAGTCCCCTGCCCGTGCGGGTTGGTGCCGTACATGGGCGGCGTGTAGCCGTCCGAGTTCTGCCGCGGCGCAGACGCCGGCGCGGACGCCGGCGCGGACGCTGGCGCGGACGCCGGCCTTGACGCCGGGGCGACCGCCCGAGCGACCGCGTGGGACGCCGGGGCCGCCGCAGACGGAACCACGCTCGTCACCGGACTGGCCGCAGGGGCCACCTGCTGGACAGTTGTTTGGACCGTCCCCGTCACACCGTTCACGAGCCCGCCGACAGTCGACCCCAGCCCGCCCCCGGTCGAGCCCAACAGATCTCCAAGGCTCGTGAGCGGGAGCGCGAGCAAGACCACGAATGAGGCCAGCAATGCCAGCCCAAGCGAGGGCAGCCGCCCTCGTTTATGCGATCCCTTCTGCATCGAGATGCCTCCCTGATCGAGCCGGCTGGTGACGGGGCCGGCATTGACGACACGTACCCCGGATAACTTCAGTTCCTGGACGTCACCTGGACAAAAGATTGACCCGCGACGGCGAACTCGCGCCAGTACGGGCGTTTTTGAACAGCTTTACGAGCCGAATCGGCTTGCTTTGGCCCCTACCGCTAAAGGTTCTTCACTCTCCCGGCCCCATCGGCGCCTCAAGAGCGGCGCTTCAGTCGCGTAGCTGGGTCATGCGGGCCAGCGCCTCGTGGCACTCGACCACTCGGCGCTTGACCGGATCATCGTCCTCGCGGTCGTAGACCAGGTCCCAGGTACGGTCGGCTACCTCGCGCGCGTTCTCGGGCGTGGCCATCTCCCAGAGGCGGTCCACCAGCCGCAGCTCGAAGCTCTGGACCTGGTCGACCGGATCGCCCGGAGCCATCCGGGGCAGCGGCTCGCCGGTGGCTTCCTTCCACATCGCTGTGGCCACGAGCAGCCGGTTGCGCAGGGTGATCGAGTCCATCCCCACGCAATCTTATTTACGCGCAGGCCCGCCGGAGATGATTGTTCACAGCTCGGACTTAGGAACCTAGGGTCCGCCCCTAAGCGTTTCTGGGCAGTGCCTGCTCGAGGCTCTCCAACGGCGCGAACAGATCTCCGCACTCGACGAATCGCCGGAGAAGCTGCTCGCTGTCGAAGGTCAGGAGCTCGGCCTCACCTTCGCGGCGGCAGCGCTCGACCTCCTCCCAGCTGACGGGCGTGGAGACGATCGGGCGTTCCCTGGCCCGTATCGAGTACACGGTCACCGTCGTTTTGTGGGCGTCGTTCTGGCTCCAGTCGACCAGCACCCTCCCCGGCCGTAGGCGCTTGGTCATGCGGCTCGTGACCAGGTCCGGCAATCGCTGCTCGAGCAACTCGGCGATCCGGCGCGCGAACGGCTTGGTCTGGCGGTACGTGACGCTCGGGTTATTGAGCGGCACATAGACCTGCATGCCCTTCGACCCGGAGGTCTTTACGAAGCTCTCCAGTTTCAGCTGGCCGAACAGGCCATGGAGCACCAGCGCCACCTCACAGCACTCGATCAGAGACGCCGGCGGACCTGGGTCCAGGTCGAAGACGAGCATCGTGGGGCGCTCGGGCTGCTCGGCGCGGGACAGCGAGGTATGCAGCTCGACGTCCGCCAGGTTGGCCAGCCACACGAGCGTGGCTCGATCCTGGGCCAGGGTGTAGTTGACGTCGGCGATCTTCCGGGTCTGTACCCACTCCGGCCGGTGCGACGGCGACTGCTTCTCGTAGAAGAACGGCCGCTCGACGCCGTTCGGATAGCGCTTCAGCGTCAGCGCGCGACCTCGGACGTGCGGCAGCACGGCCGGCGCGGCCCGAGCGTAGTAGGAGATCAGATCGCCCTTGGTGAAGCCGCTCCGGGGAAACAGCACCTTGTCCCAGTTTGAGAGCTTCAGCGCCCGGCCATCAAGCAGCACCGAGAGACCGCCGTCCGGGAGCCGCTCGACCTCCTCGAACAGCGCCTCGGGTCCCTCGGGCGGTGTGTTCGTCTCCTCGGAGGGTGCGACCTCCGCCGCATCACCCTCGAGCTTGACGGCCTCCGGCGAAAGGTCGTCGCGCAGGCCCTTGAACGAGGGGGCGCGCATCACGCCCTCGGCGGTCCACTCCCGGAACTCGACCTCGGCGATCAGGCGCGGCTCCACGAACTGTGCCTCGCGCGGCAGCTTGGGGGCCTCCTCGAACGGGCTGCGCCCGGCTCTCAGGGGCCGGAGCAGCCCGGCCAGCTCATCGAGCGTGGCTTCGGTGAAGCCGGTGCCAACCCGCCCGGCGTAGGCAAACGCCCCGTCGCGGTGATAGCCCACGAGCAGCGCCCCGATCCGCTCAGCCCTGCGACCCTCGCCCGGCAGCCAGCCGCCGATCAGCAACTCCTGACGCAGCGTGTGCTTGATCTTCAGCCAGGCGCCGGTGCGGCGTCCGGGCTCGTAGCGGCTGCCGTGCCGCTTGGCGATCAGCCCCTCGAGGCCTTGCGCCCGTGTGGCCTCGAGCAGCTGAGCACCCGCTCCGGCGTGCGTGGCCGGCACGCGCCAGGCCGGACCGGAGAGCTCTAGCGCCTCGAGCCGCCGGCGACGCTCCTCGTATGGCGCCTCGAACAGCACATCCCCGTCCAGATAGAGCAGATCGAAGATCGCGTATACGACGGGCGTGCTCTGCAGGAGCCTGCGCACCGCGGAAGGCGAGCTGACGTGCATGCGGCGCTGGAGACGTTCGAAGCTCGGACGACCGCCCTCGTCGAAGGCCACGATCTCGCCGTCCAGGACGGCCTCCCGCATCCCCAGATCGCGCAACAGGCCCCGCAGCTCGGGATAGGAGTCGGTGATCTCGCGCAGGTTGCGGCTCTCGAGTCGCAGCCGGCCGGGCTTGATGTAGGCGATCGCCCGCACGCCGTCCCACTTGACCTCGAACGACCATTCGCTCTCCGGGAGAGGCACCTTCGTGGAGGCCCGGGAGAGCATCGGGACGATGCGCTCGGGCATCTGCCGCCGCTCCGGATCCGACGGCGGGTCCATGCGGTGGATCATCCAGTCGTTCTTCGACTGCTCGTCGCGGCCGATCACGAACAGGCCGTAGCGACCGCTCAGTCGCTCCCCGTGGAACGTGACCTCCACCTTGCGCTCGGTCCACTTATGCACTTCAAACGTGCCGCGGTCCCAGATCTCCATCCTGCCAGCGCCGTACTGGCCCTTGGGGATCTGCCCCTCGAAGTCCAGGTACTCGAGCGGGTGATCCTCCGTGTGAACGGCGAGCCGGTTCTCCTCGCGATCTGGCGGGATCCCGTTGGGAATCGCCCACGAGGCGAGCACGCCGTCGTGCTCGAGCCGCAGGTCCCAGTGAAGCCGGGTGGCGTGGTGCTCCTGGACGACGAACCGAGCCTGGCGCCGCTCGGCGCCGTCTTCGCCCTGGCCCGCGGGCTCGGGCGTTGCCCCGAAGCGTCGCTTGCGGCGGTAGGAGGAGAGCTTCTCGTCCGGCATACGACGACATAGTGTCGCCGACGGCGCAGCGTCACTCTTCACCAACTTTTACGCGCAGACGCCACAATTTCCGACCATGGCCCGTGTCCTCGTGGTCGACGACGAGCCCGCTGTCAGGCGGGCGCTCGAGCGCGCGCTGCGGCTCGAGAGCTACGACGTCGAGCTGGCCGCCGACGGCGAGCAGGCGCTCGACACGCTCGTCAGCTCCCCGGTCGATGCTGTGATCCTCGACGTGGCGATGCCACGGCTGGACGGACTCGAGGTGTGCCGCAGGATGCGCCAGGGTGGCGATCGGACCCCGGTGCTGATGCTCACCGCGCGCGACGCGATCGATGACCGCGTCGCCGGACTCGACGTGGGGGCCGACGACTACCTCGTCAAGCCGTTCGCGCTGCGCGAGCTTCAGGCCCGGCTCCGCGCGCTGCTGCGCAGAGCGGGAGAGGGCAGCGACGGAGAGGTGCTGCGTTATGCGGATCTGGTGCTCGATCCCGTGGCGCACGAAGTGCACCGCGGCGATCGTATGATCGAGCTCTCCAAGACGGAGTTCTCGCTGCTCGAGCTGTTCCTCCAGCACCCGCGCCAGGTCATGACCCGATCCACGATCTTCGAGCACGTGTGGGGCTACGACTTCGGCCCCACCTCCAACGCGCTCGGTGTCTACATGGGCTACCTGCGTCGCAAGACGGAGGCCGGTGGCGAGCCGCGGCTGCTGCACACTGTCCGGGGCGTCGGCTACGTGTTGCGGGAGTAGCCACGTGGTTCTCTCCGTAAATACGGTTGCACCGAGAGGCGTCTCTGGCGGATGGCTGGCGAGGACGCAGGAGGCGTGGCGCAGCAGCGCTGCGCGAGCCGACGAGGACGAAGCCGGACGCCGCCAGAGGCCACTCGAATGCGAGCGCATTTGCGGTGGGGGCCACTGATGCCGCTCAAGCGCAGAGTGGCGTTCGCCGCTGGGGCGGCGGTCGGCCTGGCGGTGGTGATCGCAGCGGTGGTCTGCTACCTGGTGGTGCGGGGGCAGCTGCTCGGTCAAGTCGATGGCGCGCTCAACAACCAAGCGCAGGTCGTGGCCCAGGACCCGGGATCGCTGTTGCATCAGCACGGCCTGCCGAGCGCGTCGCCCGGCGCGGGCGGGCCGCCTCAGTACTGGCAGGTCGTCTACCCCAATGGCACCGCGTATCCCGGCGGCGGGCTGAACCTGCCGGTGAACGCCAGCACGCGCGCGGCGGCCGGCGGTCAGTCCGGCGCGAGCTTCTTCCAGGACGCGACGGTCGCCGGAAGTCACCTGCGCGTGCTGACGCTGCCGCTTCAGGGCGGCGGGGCGCTCCAGCTGGCGGACTCCCTGGTGGGCACCGACCACGTCCTCTCGCGTCTGCGCGTGATCCTGATTTTGCTGGCCATCGGCGGCGTGGCGCTGGCTGTGGCGCTCGGACGCATGGCGGCGCGGCGCGTGCTCTCCCCGCTGGCCGAAGTCGCTCAGACGGCCACCTACATCTCCGAGACCGACGATCTGTCGAAGCGGCTGAAAATCCATGCCGATGACGAGGTCGGCCAGCTCGCCACGCGCTTCAACGCGATGCTCGAGCACCTCGAGCGTTCGCGAGCCGCGCTGGACGAGTCGGTACGTGCGCAGCGCCAGCTGGTGGCGGACGCGTCGCACGAGTTGCGTACGCCCGTGACGAGCCTGCGCACCAACATCGAGGTGCTGCTCGAGGGCGGCGAGCTGCGCGAGGAGGATCGCCGCCGCCTGCTGACCGACGTCGTGGAGCAGAGCGAGGAGCTGAGCCTGCTGGTCTCGGATTTGATCGAGCTCGCCCGCGGCGACGAGCCGAGCGGCGCCACCGAGGACGTGCGGGTCGACCGGATCGTCGAGCAGTCGCTGGGGCGGGCCCGGCGCAACTCCCCCGAGCTCGAGTTCGTGGGACGTCTTTCGCCCGTCACGCTCGAGGGGGTCGCCGAGCGGTTGGAGCGAGCGGTCAACAATCTGCTCGACAACGCCTCGCGTCACTCACCACCGAATGGCACGGTGGAGGTAGACGTCGACGGCGACGGGATCCGCGTGCGCGACCACGGCTCGGGCGTCGACGAGGAGGATCTACCGCACGTGTTCGACCGCTTCTTCCGAGGCGCGAATGTCCGTGGCCAGCAGGGCTCCGGGCTTGGCCTGTCGATCGTGCGGCAGGTGACCGAGCAGCACGGCGGTTCCGTCAGCGCCGCGAACGCCCCCGATGGAGGGGCGGTGTTCACGATGAACCTGCCGCTCGAGGCCCAGCCGCAAGCCGATGATGCGGCGCTTCTAGAGGGGCTTGACGTCGCCAGCGCCGACGCGGACGGCAGCGCGCGGGAGGCTACCGCCGCGCCACGCGGCGCCGGCGGGCGGCCTTGAACGAACGGCGCGGCGGCTAAGGCTCTATTCCCAGCGCCGGCGTCCCGCGCGCAGCGCGCGCAGTTCGGAGACCGCATACGGCTCGTCGCTGCCGAGCGACGGTCGCTCGGCCACCGGCAGCTGCCTCACCGGCAAGCTGTGCTCGATGACGCCGCCACAGCCGTCGGCGCGGATCTGGAGCACCCGAGCGCCCGGATCTGAGCCGACGCACTCCACGAGCCGAGCGCCTTGGAACAGCAAGGCTGCATCGTCGGCCACCGCATAGCCGGCGGGCAGCTCGCCTGAGGCCACGGCCCTACGAAACGCCGGCAGGCGCTCGCGCTCGACGACGAGGTGCACCGAGAGGCTGCCGGGGAGCAGCCCCAAGCCGGCCGCCGGCTCCGGAGCGCCGCGGCTCTTGGAGATGCCGCCCTGAAACCAGCACATCGCGCCGGCGCTGAGACCGGCCAGCACGATCCCGCGCTCCCAGGCGGCACGCATCGCGCCGTCGATGCCGTGGATGCGCCACACGGCGAGCAGGTTGCGCATCGAGCCCCCGCCGACATAGATCGCGTCCTGAGCGAGTAGGTGCTCGACCGGATCGAGGCGCGAGCCACTCAAATGAAATAACGACAGCACGCTGGGCTCGCATGGCCAGCTCCCGAAGCGCTCATAGAAGCGCATGACCTGCTCTCGCGGGTCGCCACTGGCCGTCGGCAGAAAGCAAATTCGCGGGACGGGTCTGCCGGTCATCTCAAGCACCAGGCGATCCAACCCCGTGCTGCGCCCGTGCTTTGTGAAGCCGCCGCCGCCCATGGCCAGGATCCGTCGCTTGCGCGAGGACACGGGGCGACCGTAGCGACTTCCACGCGCCAGCGGGCGCTCGCGGCGCTCGGAGCGAGCGCCGATCACGCGGCGACCGCGGCGCCAGGTTCGGCGGCCGCCGCCGCGCCGTCCAGGTATCGGACGGGCAGCTTGCGCTCGAGCACCCCGCGCGAGCCGCGCGAGACGTAGACGGCATACGCCCCCTTACGGGAGCTGACCACCTCCGCGAGCTCGGTGCCGACGAAGTGAAGCGCGGCGGCGTCGCCGGTCCCGTAGCCGGGCGGCATTCCCGAAGCGACCGCCTGCTTGAACGCCGCCCGGCGCTCGGGCTCGTCGCAGTAGTGAACGGCGTTGCTCCAGGGCAGAAAACCGAGCCCCTCGATCCGCCTCGGTGCGCCCTCGTGAAAGCCGCTCACCGCTTGGGCGAACCAGCACAGCGAGCCGGCGGAACCACCGCACAGAACCACCCCTGCCCGCCAGGCCTCCCGAAGCACACAATCGATGCCATGCGCCCGCCAGGTGCCCAGCAGCGACACGACGCTCCCGCCGCCGACATAGATCAGATCCTGCGCGAGCAGGTGGGTCTGCGGGTCCCCCACTCCCGTCTCGCGCCTGAACAGCGAGATGTGCGAAGGCTCGCAGCGGGATGCCTGAAAAGCCCTATAGAAGCGGACGACGTAGTGGTCGGCGTCACCGCTCGCGGTGGGCAGGAAGCAGACCCTGGGTCGCTGCACGCCGGTCAGCCGCAGCAGATAGTCGTCGAGCAGCGTGTTCCCCCACTCCATCGAGAAGCCGCCGCCCCCGAACGCCACGATCTGGGGAGGTCGTGCTCGCATGGCGGGAACGTATGGCGCCGGCGCTCGGGCGTCATTGGCCCTGGGGCCAATACCTGGACGGCGGCCGCCCCCCGGGGGATAATTTCGAGCACACACAGCCAGCTCGCGCGCCGTCGGGCGGGAATGTGGCTCGGACATCGAATGGTCACATACGCTGGTCATCGCTGCCTACCCTGCATGTCACCTCTCTCTCTGTCGCACGGGGGGCCGGTCCTGCGGGACCGGCCCCTTTTTTGTGGTGCCGATCCAGTCGTGCGGGACAAAGGCCCTTGTGCGGCGCGCGGGCGGTCCTGCGGGACCGGGGCCCTTTTGTGCGGCGCGCGGGTCGCCGTGGGGCAGCGGCGCGATCGTCAACAGGCGCCAGCGCGCCGTAACGTCACAGTCGCCAGCGTGTGCCCATCGGCAATCGCCAGGCCCGCGGCGCGCCGAACCCACCGCGCCGCGTCAGCGTGGCCGTACGGGGTCCGCTGCCATCGCCTGGTCGGCCATCTCTCGGAACAGACCGGTGACAACGAACGCGACCTGCTCGGCGATGTCGACCGTGTTATCCCCAACGCGTTCCAGCGCCCGGGCGACAAGGATCATGAACATCGCCCACTCGCGGCGGTCGGGGTCGTCGCCGATGTCGACCGCGCGCCTGAAGATCACGCGGTTCAGCCGGTTGATGTCGGCATCCTGGCGGACGATGTCCTGGGCCAGCTCGACGTTGCGCCCAGCGAACGCCTCCTTGGCCTGCGAGACCTGTGATCGCGCGTGCCGCCCCATGCGCTCGATCGAGTCCAAGATGTCCTTGTCCTTGGGCGCCTCGTAGCCGGATAGGGGCACGAGCTTGGCGATGTTCACGCACTGGTCGCCCATCCGCTCGACGCAGCGAATGATGTGAAGCAGCGCCGCCACGATCCTGAGGTCTCCCGCTACCGGCGCCTGACGAGCGAGCAGCGAGAGGATCCCCTGATGCACCTCGAGATAGCGCCCGTCGATTCGGTCGTCATCGGCGACGACCATTCCCGCCAGCTCCACGTCCTGGTAGGAGACCGCTTCCAGCGAGCGGTCCAGAGCCTGCATCACGAGGTCGAGGCCGCCGAGCGTCTGCCGCTCGAGCTCCTTGAGCGCCTCGCGGTACTGATGACGAACCTCTTGCATGGCTACTGGCTCCTCTCGGGCTTGTGCGGCGCGATTGGCCCTATCCGAACTTTCCGGTGACGTAGCGCTCGGTGCGCTCGTCCCTCGGCCTGGTGAAGATCTCATTCGTCGGCGCGTGCTCGATCAGCTCGCCGTCGAGCAGGAACGCCGTGGAGTCCGACACACGCCCGGCCTGCTGCATGTTGTGGGTCACGATCACGATCGTGTAGCGCGACTTGAGCTCGTCGATCAGCTCCTCGATCTTCAGCGTGGCCACCGGATCGAGCGCCGAGCACGGCTCGTCCATCAGGATCACCTCTGGCTCCACGGCGATTGTGCGGGCGATACACAGCCGCTGCTGCTGCCCACCGGACAGGCCCATGCCGGGCTTATCGAGCCGGTCCTTGACCTCTTCCCACAGGCCGACGCCGTGTAGCGCCTTGTGGACCCGCTCGCGCAGGTTTCCCCCGTGCGTGCCGGTCAGCCGCATACCGGCGGCGACGTTCTCGAACACCGACATCGTGGGGAACGGGTTCGGCTTCTGGAACACCATTCCGATCAGCCGGCGGACCGAGGTGACGTCCACGCCGTCGCTGTAGACGTCGAGCTCGTCGAGCGTCACGTTGCCTTCGGCCCTAGCGCCGGGGATCTCCTCGTGCATCCGGTTGATGCAGCGCACCACGGTGGACTTCCCGCTGCCCGAGGGCCCGATCAGCGCGGTCACTTCGCCGGCGGGAAAGTCGATGTCGACGTCCTTGACCGCGTGCTGGTCGCCGTAGTAGGCGTTCAGAGCCCGAACCCGCACGGCGTGCCCCGTGTCTGGTCCCGCCGTGGGCGCCGAGCGTTCTCGCTGTACTTGAGCCTGTCCCGGAGGCGGACCACCGGAGGTTGACATATCGGTTGGTTCCTTGCTGGTCGTTTCGGGTCCTGTTGCACCCGTGCTGGTCGTCTCAGGCGGGATCATGTCATGCGCCTCCTTCGCGAGAAAAAGCGGGCAGCGACGTTGATGATCAGCACCAGGACCACCAGCGTGAGCCCGGCCCCCCAGGCACGGCTGACCACCGCCGCGCGGGGCGACTGGATATCGGTGTAGATCTGGATCGGAAGTGTGTTCATCTGCGCAGAGAGACTGCCGGTCAGCCCGAATGCCGTCGAGACGGTGAACAGCAGCGGTGCGGTCTCGCCCATGCCGCGGGCGATCGCAAGCAGCGAGCCGGTCACCAGACCAGGCAGGGCGGTCGGTAGAACGACCCGGAGCACTATCCGCCAGCGCGGCGCCCCCAACGCCAGCGCCGCTTCGCGCAGGCTTGAGGGGACGAGCAGCAGCACCACCTCGGCCGAGCGCACGACGATCGGCAGCATCAGCAGCGCCAGCGCCACCGATCCCTTCCACGCGGTGAAATTGCCGCCCACGTGCCCGAGCACGAGCACGATGTAGATGAACAGGCCGAACATGATCGACGGCACGCCGGTCATGACGTCAACGAAGTACCGCACCGCGTTGGCGAACCACGAGCTGCCGCCGTACTCGGACAGGTAGAGCGCGACGCCGATCCCGACCGGGATCGCGATCACCGTGGCCAGGGCCACGATCTCGATTGTCCCCACAAGCGCGCTGCGGATGCCGCCCGGGTTGCCGAAGAAGCTGCCCGTAGGATCTGTGGTGAAAAAGCTTCCGCTCCAGCTGCCGATGCCCTTCACGATCAGGAAGTAGAGGATCAGCAGCAGCGGGATCAGGGCCACGAGCGTGCCGGCCAGCAGTACCCCCCGCATGAGTTGATCGGTGCGCCGGCGCCGGGCGCTGACCTCGGTCAGGGAGCTGGCGGTGATGCCGGTGGCGCTCATCAGCCCGCGTCTCCTGAGGCGATCGTCATGCCGGTGGCGCCGGTGCCGCGGCGGCCGTGCGATCCCCGCTCGACGAACCAACGGGCGATGATGTTGACGATCAGCGTCAGCACGAACAGCACCAGACCGGCGGCGAACAGCGCCGAGGTGTGGATGCCGGTCGCTTCGCCGAACTCGTTGGCGATCACGGCCGCCAGCGAGTAGCCCTGGTTGAACAGATGATGCCCGATCGTCGGCGCCGCGCCGATCACCAGCACGACGGCGATCGTCTCGCCCAGCGCGCGGCCCAGGCCGAGCATCGCTCCACCCGTTATGCCGGAGCGCGAATACGGCAGCACGGCCATCCGAATCATCTCCCAGCGCGTGGCGCCCAGCGCCAGCGCCGCCTCTTTGTTCTCGGCGGGGACCGTGGCGATCACCTCGCGGGCGATCGCCGAGACGATCGGCAGGATCATGATCGCCAGGATCAGCCCGGCGATGAAGTAATTGGGCCCGGTCACGGTGCCGCCGCCGATCCAGGGGATGAACGAGAACGTGCTCGCGAACCACTTCTCGGCGGGCATCAGCTTCGGAATCAGGACGAACACGCCCCACAGCCCGTAGACGACCGAGGGCACCGCCGCCAGCAGATCCACCACGATCGACAGGGGCGTGCGCGCCCGCCGCGGGCAGAGCTCGGTCACGAACAATGCCGAGGCGACCGCCACCGGCACGCCGATCAAGAGCGCGATGCCCGAGGTGATCAGCGTCCCCACTACCAGCGCTGCCCCGTGGTAGATGTTGCGCGAGGTGTCCCAGTCGTTTCCGAAGACGAAGTCCAGCCCGTACTTGCTGAACACGCTGTGGGACTGGCCGATCAGGCGGATGAAGAAATAGACGATCAGCAGCAGGATCAGCGTCGCCAGGGCGCTCAGACCCCACTGCAGCAGCTGATCGGGAAGGCGCGCCAGCGGCGACCGCGCGAGTGCTGCGCGGCCGCCTCTGACTGTGGTGGCGCCTGCCTCCACGAGGGCCTTCCTAGGACACCGGCGACCCGTTGCAGGTCATCGTGGCGAGCTGCGCCTGATTCTTGGCTACGAGCGACGAGGGCAGCGGCGCGTACGGCAGCTGGTTGGCGCCCTGACCAAGCGTCTTCTGACCGTCTCCGAACGCGTAGGTCAGCCACTTCTTGAGCGACGCGGCGACCGAGGTGGTGGCCCCGCCGGACTTGCACGGATCCTTGTACACGTCGAGGAACGTCTGGGAGACGATCGGGTACGCCGCCGGGTTGGGGGAGTTGATCGTCGAGATCCCGAGGTCCGCGGGAACCTTGATGCCGTCGGCCGCGGTAGAGGTGTTGGCGATCGTCGGCAGGACGTAGCTGCCGCCCGAGTTCTTGACCGCGGCGAACGTGAACCCGTTCTCGATCGCGTATGCCTGCTCGACATAGCCGACCGCGCCCGGGGTCTGCTTGACAGCCGCGGCGACGCCCGAGTTGCCCTTGCCGCCCGTGCCCGTCGGCCACTTGACATCCTTGCCGCTGCCCACGGTCGACTTCCACGTGGGGTCAACGTCCGACAGGAACTTGGTGAAACCATCGGTGGTGCCCGAGGAGTCCGAGCGGTGAACGACGGTGATCGCCGTGCTCGGCAGGTTCATGCCCGGGTTGAGCGCCTTGATCGCCGGGTCGCTCCAAGTCTTGATCTTGCCCGAGAAGATGTTGGCAATCGTCGTCCCGTCGAGCTTCAGCCCGCTCTTGACCCCCGACAGGTTGTAGGAGACGGTGATGCCGCCGAACGCCACCGGGAACTGGAGCACCGGCCCCTTCATCTTCGCCTTGTCCGATGACTTCAGCGCCGGGTCGGATCCCGCGAACTCGATCGTCGCGGCCGCCAGCTGCGTCTGGCCCGCGCCCGAGCCGACCGGGTTGTAGTTGACGGTCAGCCCCTGGGACTTGAGCGTCATCCCCCACTGCTGATAGATCGGCGCGGCGAGCGTCGAGCCGGCCCCGTTGATCGTCCCCGAGCCGCTGCTCGAGCTCGACGAACGACGAGCTGCCGGAGCTGCTCGAGCTCTTCTTGCTCGACCCACATGCTGCGAGCGCAACTGATGTGACGACCGCCACGACGACGACGGCCACGCGACTTGTACTCAAAGTCATCTCCTTCGCTAGGGGTGCACCAGAGTCTGTTCGGCGAGCTGTGGCCAAGTGTTAATCCGTTGTGAACCGCTCATTGCCGATTTGTTTGCCGTTCAGCCGTCAGCCGGTAGCCGAAGCCGAAATGGGTGTGAATGAAGCGCCACCCCGGCAGCGCCTTCTGCAGCTTCACCCGCAGCTTGCGGATGTACACGTCGACCGAGCGGTCCCCGTGGCGCATCTCCCTTCCCCACACGAGTCTGAACAGCTCCTCGCGGGCGGTAATGCGGCCCGTGCGCCGCGCAAGCTCCGTCAGCAGGCGCAGCTCGCGCAGTGAGAGCATCAGTGGGCGACCATCGGCTCGAGCCAGATGCTCCTCAGGGAGGATCTGGAGCGGCCCCACCTCGAGCACCTCCGGACGCGAGCGTGCAGCGACTGACATGCGTAGGCGATGGTCGTCCCACGGCTTCCGGCTGGCGTTATCGAGGCGTGATCAATATGTGAACGATCTGTAACCCACGGGCAACGGAACCGAATCGTGCGCGCCAGTCAAGGCACTCGTGCTGACCGCTCGAAACGAGGGCCGAGCCCGAGCCAGCCCGTCAGCCGATCAGTGTCGGGTCGAGCTGCGGCTCGCCAGGGAGAGGCGCATCTGCCGGCTCGCCGTCATCCGCCCCCGCGAGGACGTTCTCGAAGCCCTCCTCCTGCTCGGGAGCGAACCGATAGCCGACGCCGAAGTGCGTGTGGATGTAGCTCCAGGAGGGGGAGGCCTGGCGGAGCTTCTGACGGAGCTTGCGCACGAACACGTCCACAGAGCGGTCACCGTGCGCCATCGCGTATCCCCAGACTCGCTCGTAGATCTCCTCGCGGCGGAGCACACGGTCGGCCTGTGAGAGCAGGTGCAGGATCTCGAACTCGCGGGCGGTCAACTCGAGGCTCAGCTCGCCGGCGTAGGCTTGGTAGAGGTCGGGTCGGATCGTGATATCGCCGACCTGCGTCGCACCGTCCAGCGCCGGCATCTCGCCCAACCGGTGCCGGCGGATCGCGGCCTCGATCACGCAGATCAACTCTTCCGGATGGCAAGGCTTGGTCATCCACGCGTCGGCGCCCAGCCGCAGGCCGCGCACCCGCTGAGCCACCGATGAGGGCGCGGTGCAGACGATCACGGCCAGGCCCGGAAGCCGCGCGCAGATGCGCTCGAGGTAGTCCCAGCTGGCCGGTCCCAACACGGCCAAATCGATCACCAGCGCATTCAGCCGCATCGCGACGAGCGCGTCAGGCGTGAGCGGACTCGCCAGCACGCGGTGGTCCCACCCGAGCGACTCCAGCCGGTTGGAGAGCACCTGTAAGAAGCCGGGATCGCGGTCGATAACGGCCAGCCGTAACCGGTTCTGAGAGCGCTGCGGACCAGTATGGTTGCCCGCGTGCGCCCCGCTCCCATCGGGCGACATGGGGCGCACTGTAAAGGACGCCCGTCCGGGCCGACCGTCTGGGCGGCCGCGGATAACAGGATATTTACACGCAAACTGCGAGGAATCGTGCTGGTCGGGCGCGCGAACCTCCAAGTGATCGACCACCACGATCAGCGTGGCTCGCCCGGCAGCGGGCGTCGCTAAAGTTGAGGGTCGTCCAGCGTGTGGACACCCCGCCGGACCTCCCCTTTCAGATGGCCTCTCGGACAAAGCAGAAGGAGCAGGCGCGAGAGCGCCGTATCGCCGAGGAGCAGGCGCGCGCCGAGCGCGCGCGCCGCGAGCGCCGGCTGCGGATGCTGGTCGGTGTGGTCGTGCTCGCCGCTGCCCTGGTCGCCGTCGCGATCGCCGTCTCCAGCAGCGGCGGCGGCTCCACGGCGGCCAAGCCCGGCAGCACGCAGGCCAAGCAGGCACAGGCGAGCGTGACGACCCTGCTGTCCGGAATCCCACAATCGGGCACGACGCTGGGGTCGCCATCGGCCAAGGTCACAGTGACCGAGTTCGGCGATCTTCAGTGTCCGGTCTGTCAGGAGTTCGCGCTCGGTGCCGAGAACCAGATCATCCAGAACGATGTCCGCAGCGGGAAGGTGAAGCTCGTCTACCGCTCGCTGGAGACGGCATCGTCTGATTCGCCGATTCAGAACGTGTTCCCCACCCAGCAGGTCGCCGCCTACGCGGCCGGGCTGCAGAGCAAGGCCTGGCACTACATCGAGCTCTTCTACCACGAGCAGGGTCAGGAGGGAACGGGCTACGCGACCGAGGCCTACCTCGACGGCCTTGCCCGTCAAGTGCCGGGACTCAACTACTCGGAGTGGCGACTTGATCGCAGCTCGCCCACCCTCACCGCGCAGCTGCGTGCCGACACCCGGGCGGCGCAGGCCAAGGGCTACACCGCCACCCCGACGATCGTCATCACGGGGCCGAAGGGTGAGCAGGACTTCACTCAAGGCCTCGAGACCTACGGCACCTACCAGTCGGCGATCAACTCGGTGTCGTGAGCATCCGAGCGCTCACCGCCGACAAGCTGCGTCTGGCGATGCTGGTGATCGCGCTGCTGGCGGTGGCCCTGACCGCGTACTTGACCTATGTGCACTACGCGGGGATCAAGCCCGCCTGCACCTCGGGGCAGTCTTGCGTCAGGGTGCAGACCTCACAGTGGTCGAAGCTCGGCGGCGTGCCGGTGGCGTTGATCGGCCTGCTTGGCTACGTGGGGATCGTGGCCAGCCTGCTCGCCCCCGACCGTGACGAGACGCGGCTGGCGACGCTCGGGATGACGTTGATCGGCGTTGGCTTCAGCGCCTATTTGACCTATCGCGAGTTGTTCTCGATTCATGCGGTGTGCGAGGAGTGCGCCACCAGCGCCGTGCTGATAACGGTGCTTCTGGTCTGCTCGATAGCGCGCTACCTGCGGGCGCCGACGGCTGCGGGGCGGCCGGTCCGGGGCCTGGCCACCGGAACTCCGTCGGCCGGCCGCTAGCCCGCCACGCCGCGGCGGTCCATCCGCGTCACGGCCCATGATGCAGTGGTGGCTCCCGCCGTAAAGACTGTTGCACGCAAGTGGTCCTCGCCGTGAGCACGGTTGCACCGAGAGTGGTCACTGGCGGATGGCTGGCGAGGACGCAGGAGGCGTGGCGCAGCAGCGCTGCGCGAGCCGACGAGGACGACGCCAGACGCCGCCCGGGGCCGCTCGAATGCGACCGTGTTTGCGGCGGGGTCCACTGGTGAGCTGGCGATCAACGCGCGCCGCGGGGGGTCCGCAGCGCAACAACCGCCAGGTGGCGGTGATCGACCTGGGCTCCAACTCCTGGAGGCTGGTGGTCTTCACCTACCAGCCCGGACCGCCTAGCGATCACGGACCGTGGTGGAAGCTGACGGACGAGCTCTATGAGACGGTCCGCATCGGCGCCGGCCTGGGAGCAACCGGTCGACTGAGCGAGGAGGCCATCGCCCGCGGGCTTGAGACGCTCACCGTGTTCGAGCGCTTCTGCCGGGCGAACGGCCTGAAGCCACGAGACGTGCATCCCGTCGCCACGAGCGCGATCCGCGACGCCTCGAACCGCGACGAATTCGTGCGCCGCGCCGGGAAGCAAACTGGGCTCCGGATCGAGACGCTCTCGGCCGAGGACGAGGCGTTCTTTGGCTACGTGGCCGCAATCAACACCTCGACGATGACCGACGGCGTCGTGCTCGAGCTCGGCGGCGGCAGCCTGCAGCTGGTCCGCGTCGCCGACCGCCTGGCCCATGAGCGCTCCTCGTTTTCGCTCGGCGCCGTCCGCCTGACTGAGGAGCTGCTGCCCGGTCCCGGGCCGGCCAAGAGGAAAGAGCTCGAGCGCGTCCGAGGCCGAGTGCGACAGACGCTGGCCGGACTTCCTTGGCTTCTGCCGCCGGCCAAGCTCAAGGCCGGCGAGCCTCGACGGATCGTGGGCCTCGGCGGGGCGGTGCGCAACCTGGCCGCCGCCGCCCAGCACGAGCTCGACTGCATCGACCTCGGGGTGCAGGGATTTCGGATCACCCACGAGACGCTCGCCGGCCTGGTGCGCACGCTGGCCCGGCTGCCGGTCCCCGAGCGCGGTGCGGTTCCCGGCATCAAGCCGGGGCGGGCGGACATCATTCTCGCCGCGGCACTGGTGCTCGAGACCGTGCTTGAGATCGGCGATTTCGAGGCGATCGAGGCCACCGAGGCTGGGCTGCGCGAGGGGGTCTTCCTGGCCCGCACGCTGCTCGCCGACCAGCCGCAGCCGCTGTTCGAGGAGGTGCGCGAAGCCGCTGTGCGCAACCTGGCGGTCCAGTACGAATCCGATCTACAGCACGTGAACCACGTGGCCCGGCTGTCGCTGGAGATGTTCGATTCGCTCGTGGAGCAGGACCTGCTCGACCCCCTGCCCGGCGAGCGCGAGCTGCTGGCGGCCGCCGCGATGCTCCACGACGTGGGCATGACTATCGCCTACGACGACCACCACAAGCATTCGCAGTACTTGATCGTCTCCGCTGAGCTGCCGGGGTTCGACCCGCGTGAGCGTGCGCTGATCGCGCAGATCAGCCGCTACCACCGCAAGGGCACGCCGAAGCTCGGTGAGCTCGAGGCGCTGGCCGAACCAGGCGATGAGGAGCTGCTCGAGCGCTGCTCGGTGATCCTGCGGCTGGCCGAGCACCTGGAGCGTGGTCGCGATCAGTCGGTCTCGCGGGCCCGGCTGCGAGCCAACGGCCACGGCGTCGATCTGCACCTGGAGGCGGAGGGCGACAGCTTGATCCTGCCCCGCTGGAGCGTTGAGCGCTACGGCGACGGCGAGGCCTTCGAGCGGGCCTTCGGCCGCCGGCTGCTGATCGGCTGATCGTCGCGCGGATCGCAACACCTGCGCCCCCAGGCAGTCGTACAGTACGCACATGGACGATCCCGGCACCGCCACCAAAGGGGCTACTACCACCGCGCCAGAAGCGGCCGCGGCGCCCGACCTCAGCGATCCCTCGCTCTACGCCAACCGCGAGCTTTCCTGGCTCGACTTCAACGACCGCGTGCTACAGCTGGCCGAGGACGAGAACCTGCCCCTGATCGAGCGGGTGAAGTTCCTGGCGATCTTCGTCACCAACCTGGACGAGTTCTTCATGGTCCGCGTCGCCGGGGTACACGACCAAGTCGACGCCCGGATCGACGCCCGCGGCCCCGATGGCCTCTCGCCGACGGGCATGCTCCAGGGAATCGCCACGCGAGTCGCCGAGCTCGATCGCCGCCATTCACGCGACTTCTCCCGCGGTGTGTGCCCAGCGCTGGCCGAGCAGGGCATCCGGATCGTCAGCTGCGAGGAGTCTGGGGCGTCCGCGGGGCAGCTCGAGCGACAGTTCCGCACCCAGATCTTTCCGGCGCTGACGCCGCTGGCGGTCGGTCACGGACGGCCGTTTCCCTACATCTCCAACTTGTCTCTGAGCTTGCTCGTCCGCCTGCGTGACCCGGAGCTGGAACATGAGGTCTTCGCCCGGGTCAAGGTGCCCAAGGAGGTGCTGCCCCGCTTCGTGGAGGTGGACAAGGACACGTTCATCCCACTGGAGGACATGATCGCCCACCATCTGGACACGCTGTTCCCGGGCATGGAGATTCTGAGCTACGACCTCTTCCGCGTCACGCGTGATGCCGACTTCGAGGTCTCCGACGAGGCGGATGACCTGCTTCAGGCCGTGGAGGACGAGCTCCGCCGCCGTCGCTTTGGCGAGGTCGTGCGCCTCGAGGTCGGCTCGAGCATGGACCCGGAGCTCCGCAGCCGGCTGATCGAGTGGCTGAGCGTGGACGAGCTTCAGGTCTACGACGTCGACGGCCTCCTGGATCTCAGCGACCTGTGGCAGATCGCGAATCTGGACGGTCACTCCTCGCTGCGACAGGCGCCCTGGACGCCGCTCACCCAGCCCTCGCTGGTCCCCGGACCCCAGGACGCCGATGGCCAGCCTGATGTGTTCGGCGCGATGCGCTCCGACGACGTGCTGGTGCACTTTCCCTACCACTCGTTCGCCACCAGCGTCGAGCGCTTCGTCAAGCAGGCGGTGGATGACCCCAACGTGCTGGCGATCAAGATGACCGTCTACCGCACCTCCGACGACTCGGCGCTGGTGCCCTCGCTGATCCAGGCCGCCGAGCGGGGCAAGCAAGCGGTGTGCATGGTGGAGCTCAAGGCGCGCTTCGACGAGCGGCTGAACATCCGGTGGTCGCGCGCACTGGAGGAAGTCGGGGCCCACGTGGTCTACGGGATCCCTGGGCTCAAGACGCACGCCAAGGCGATCCTCGTCGTCCGCCGCGAGCGCGACGGCGTGCGCCACTACGTGATGATCGGAACCGGCAACTTTCACGCCAAGAACGCGCGCCTGTACGAAGACTTCGGCCTGTTCACGACCGACACCGAGCTGGGCCAGGAGGTCGCCAACCTGTTCAACACGCTGACGGGCTACGGGCATCCACAGCGTCAGCGCAAGGTGCTGGTCGCGCCAGACTGGCTGCGGGAGCCGCTGCTGGAGGAGATCGAGCAGACGATCGCTGCCCACCAGGAAGGACAGCCCACAAAGATCGCGATGAAGATGAACTCGCTAGTCGACCGTCGCTGCATCGAGGCCCTGTACCGGGCCTCGCAGGCCGGCGTTCCGATCGATCTCAACGTGCGGGGCATCTGCTGCTTGAAGCCCGGCGTCCCCGGCGTCTCTGAGACGATCAACGTGGTTTCGGTCGTCGGCCGATTCCTCGAGCATTCGCGCATCTACGCCTTCCACCGCGGCGAGGAGGCGCGCTACTACATCGGCTCCGCCGACCTGATGCCGCGCAACCTCGACTCGCGCGTCGAGCTGCTCGTCCCGATCGACAGCCCCGCGCTGCGCGGCGAGCTCGACGACACGCTCGAACGTTGCCTGACCGACGACACGTTCGGCTGGACCCTCGACGCCGACGGTGACTGGACCCGACGCCAGGGCCGGACCCGAAGCGCGCACGCCGAGCTGATGGAGCGCACGCTGGAGGAATCGGCGAGCGCCGCCCAGTAGCCCCGAGCGGCCGGGCAGACTCGGAACCATGCACAGCGAAGTGCTTCTGGTGATCGTCGTCGCCGCGGCGCTGACGTTCGACTTCACCAACGGCTTTCACGACACGGCCAACGTCGTCGCATCGTCGATCTCCACCCGGGCGCTGTCACCGCGCACCGCGGTGACATTGGCCTCGCTGCTGAACTTCGCGGGCGCGTTCATCTCGCTGAAGGTCGCCGCGACGGTCGCCACCGGCATCATTGACCCCGCCCGCGTGTCGGAGACGATCGCCTTCGCGGGGTTGATCGGCGCGATCACCTGGAACCTCATCACCTGGATGTACGGCCTGCCGTCTAGCTCGTCGCACGCACTGATCGGAGGGCTCGTCGGCGCGATGCTCGCCGCGGTGGGTGGCAAAGGGGTCAAGGTAGCGGGCGTGGTCGGCAAGGTAATCGTGCCGGGATTGGTCGCGCCGGCGATCGCGTTCCTCGCGGCCGGCGTCTCGATCATCGTCATCTACCGCCTCGTCGGCCGCCGGCGGCCGGGGATCGTTACGCGCAGCTTCAGGCTGGGCCAGGTCGTCTCCAGCGCGCTGCTGGCCCTGGCCCACGGCACCAACGACGCCCAAAAGACGATGGGAGTCATCAGTCTGGCGCTGCTGGCGCACGGGGATTTCAGCGCGCGGCATTTCCACGTTCCCACCTGGGTCGTGATCTCCGCCGCGTCGGCCATCGCCCTCGGCACCTACGCCGGCGGTTGGCGGATCCTCCGCATCGTAGGCAGCCGCATCGTGAAGCTGGACGCAGCGCAAGGGTTCGTCTCACAGGCGACCGGGGCAGCGGTGATCCTCACCTCCACACATTTCGGCTATCCGCTTTCCTCCACACACGTGATCTCCGGCGGGACGATCGGTGCCGGGGCGGCAAAACGGCTCTCGGCGGTCCGCGGGGGCGTGGCTGGCAGCATCCTCGCCGCGTGGGGGCTGACCCTGCCCGCCGCCGGGCTGTTCGGAGCGCTCGCCTGGTGGGTGGCCGACGCCTTCGGCGCTGGGGCGCTTGGTCCTGTTCTGATCTCGCTGGTCGCGATCGGCGCCCTGACCGCCCTGGCGCTCGCGCGACGGGTCTCGGAGCCCGCAGAAGCATGATCGCGTCAATCGTCAACGCCACGACGCTCGCTAAGACGATCGGTTATTCGCTGATCGCCGGGGTGGGCATCTCGGTGATCTTCGGCGCCGGCATCTCGAGCGCCGCCGGGCTGGTCGAGGCCCGGCGCGAGCACCGTACGGCCGCCGGCCTGGCCTGGGGCGCGCTGGCGCTGGTCTGCCTGGCGTGCGCGGCGGGCGCGATCGTGCTGGGCATCGTGGTGATGAGTGAAAAAGGTTAGGTCCGGGCCGCAGCCGGACGACTCCGGCGCGGCCCAGTGAGGCGAGGCGGGATGCCGAGCGGGCCGCGCTGGAGGGCCCGGCCCCGGTCCGATCATGATCGGACCGGAACGGGTCGGCACATGTGCCGACCCGCAGGGGCCGCGCATGCGCGGCCCCGAACATCTTCTGGTTACGGGATCGGGATGTTGAGGCCGCCGCCGCCCTGGTTCTGAGCCGTGGCCGGCGGGCTAGCGGGCTGCGCGCCCAACGTCAGCTTCACGGTCTTCGTCTGGCCGCCGCGCTTGACGGTCAGCGTCACCGTGTTGCCAGGCGAATAGGTGGCGATCGTGGCGATGAACTGATCGACCGAGCTGATCGGCTTGCCGTTGATCGCGGTGATCAGGTCGCCGGGCTGCAGCCCCGCCTTGGCCGCCGGGCCACCGGGCACGATCGGCTGGCTGGACTGAGAAGCTGTCGAGACCGCTGCGCCGCCGGGAACCTGGGAGTCAAGGCTCACGCCCACATACGCGTTCTGGGCCTTGCCGCTCTTGATGATCTGGTTGGCGATCCGCAGGTCGCTGTTGGACGGCGTCGCGAAGCCCACGCCCGAGCTCGAGCCCTCGCCCTGCGCGTTCTGGTTGCTGGTCTCGATCTGGTCATTGAGCCCAACCACCTGGCCCGAGGCGTTGATCAGCGGGCCGCCGGAGTTGCCGGGGTTGATCGGGGCGTCGGTCTGGATCGCGTTGGGGATCGTGAACTGGTTGGGCGCCGTGATCGTGCGCCCGACAGCCGACACGATGCCGGCGGTCACGGTGTTGGGGAGGCTGAAGGGGCTTCCGATCGCGATCACGCTGTCACCGACTTGGACGGCGCTCGAGTCCGCGAACGTCAGCGGGTGAAGCCACGAGGAGGGAACGTTCACGTGCACCACGGCGACGTCGGCGCCGGGATCGGAGCCCACGACGGTGCCGGTGGCGCTGTGACCGTTCGAGAAGTTGACGTGGATGGCGGACGCGCCGGAGACCACGTGCTGGTCGGTGATGATGTTGCCCTTCGAGTCGTACACCACGCCGGCGCCTTCGCCCTGGGCCTGCTGCTGGCCGAAGCCGAACACCCCGCTGGACTGGCTCACCGAGGTCGTGATGTCAACTACGCCCGGGTCGGTGAGCTTGTAGAGCTGGTTGATGGACGAGCCTTTGGAACTGGAGAACGACGCGGCCTGGGCGGAGTGGGAACTCGGCACCACGGTGGTCGTCGTGCTCACCGTCTTGGTCTTCCCGCCGCCCCCCGAGACGACGAGGGCGATGAGACCGCCGGCGATAGCCCCGGCGATGATCGGAAGGATGCGCTGGATCGATTTCATTTGTCAGTTAGCAAAGCAGACGTAGATGAGAACCGATTCAGAAATCGATGAGAGCAGCGTAAGAGCGTAGGGTCCGGCGCACCGGCCAAAAGGCAAACGTTGTTTGACACTGCCGAACGGGGTCTGGTAATCTCGCCCGCGTTGTGAGGTGGAGCTGGACCGGCCCTTTCGCCGGTACGCGAGGGTTCGAGGATGGGTGGTTGAGGCGCGGTCACACTCGGAGCCGACTGTTTTGACGGGGTGGAGGCTCCGACGGCGCTCGGCCATGGCGTACCCAGTGGGGGGCCTTATGCATCGATCGGCGGCGGTCGCGTGCCACCGCCCGGTGCGAAGGATCGCTCCCCCGAGCTCGAACGATCGCTTCCCTGAAGCCAACTTCTTGGAGGAGGGTATGTGTCGACAGTAGATGAATCAGTAGTGGCCCGAGGCCTGCCGATTCGCTGGCGCCGGGGAATCATCGGAGAGCTGTGGGCCGAGTTCTTCGGAACGTTCATCCTGATCTGCTTCGGCGACGGCGTTGTCGCGATGCTGTGGGCCCTGATCGGGTCTGGGCGCAGCTCCGGTGGGGCTCTGTTTTCCTCCGGTGACTGGCTGCTCATCACATGGGGATGGGCCCTGGCCGTCGTGTTCGCCATCTATGTGGTGGGCGGCGTCACCGGCGCGCACATCAACCCGGCGATCACGCTGGGCATCGCGATCCGCAAGCAGCTGCCGTGGCACAAGGTCCCCAAGTACTGGGCGGCGCAGACGCTGGGAGCGTTCGTCGGCGCCGCGCTCGTGTTCCTGGTCTACAACAACGCGATCAACCACTTCGACCAGATAAACCACCTCATCAAGGGGCAGCCCAAGTCTTTGGCGACGTACAGCACCTTCGCCACTTTTCCCGCGCCGTACTTCCACAACGTCTTAGGCCCGCTGATAGACCAGATCGTGGGCACCTTCTTCCTGGCGTTATTCGTGTTCGCGGTGACTGACGAGTACAACCAGCCGGTGGAGTCGAACTTGACCCCCTGGATTGTGGGCATGATCGTCATGGCGGTCGGAATCTCGTTCGGCGCCAACGCCGGATACGCGATCAACCCAGCGCGTGACTTCGGTCCCCGCATCTTCGCCTGGATCGCGGGCTGGGGGAAGCTGGCGATGCCGGGCGACTACCCCAACATCAGCGGCTACTTCTGGGTACCGATCATCGGGCCTTTGGTTGGGGCAGCGATCGCGGCCTACTTTTACGACTTCGGGATCCGAGGCATCCTGATGGCCCGAAGGCCGCCCGAACCTGGCGTGGTGGGCGAAGGCGAGACGGTGACGGACCGGCCGACGGATCTGCGCTAGCTGGATAACAAAGTCTGCATCGGGGCGGCGGCACCGCGGGTGCTGTCGCCCCGATGTCTTCCAGAAGGCTGACGACGGATGCTCGCCGGGGCGGATCAGCCCGAGCCGCCGGGGCGGATCAGCCCGAGCCGCCGGGGCGGATCAGCGCGAGCGGCCGGGGCGGATCAGCCCGAGCGCAGGAGCCCCGCGCCGCGTGCCCATTCGACGGTCCGGCGCAGCGTCTCCAGCGGACTCGTGTAGTGAAGACCCAACTCGCGGGCGGCCCGTGAGCCGTCGTAGCGGTGGCCGTGGAGCAGCGTCCTGACCATCTCACGGCACACAGGAGGCCGACGGCGGACGAGCCGGCAGACCTGCTCGACCGCGTACGCCGCGCCGATCGCCGCGGAGCGGGGCAACAGTCGAGGCTTGCCCCGGACGCCGGCCACCTCGGCCGCCAGCGCCAGCGCCTCGGTGATCGTCAGCGTGATCCCATTCAAGAGATAGCGCTCGCCGGAGACGCCCCGCTCGGCCGCGAGCAGGTGCCCCTCCGTGCAGTCGGCGATGTCAACCAGGCTGACGTTGGTGGGGACGAAGACCTTCAGCCGGCCATCCAGGAACGCGAGTAGGAAGCGGGCGGTGCCGCCGCTCCGGCCCGGACCTTGGACGGATGATGGATTTACGCAAACCACCTCCACCCCCGAGTCGCGGCCCGCTTCAAACGCCGCCCGCTCTCCTTCTGTTTTCGAGCGCTCGTAGGTTGATAAGAACCACCCGCGATGCGTGGTGTCCTCGCGCCCCAATGCCCCGCGCGGCTCGCCGATGGTCGCCGCCGAGGAGGTGTGAATCAGGCGCGGAACGCCGGCTCTGGCGGCGGCACGCACGGCGACCGGCGGCCCCTCGATGTTGGCCCGGAGCATCGGCCGCGTGTCCTCGACGCACAGCGCGTTCACGCCCGCCACGTTGAACGCCAGCGTGCAGCCGTCCATCGCGCTGCAGATCGCATGCGAATCGTGCAGATCGCCGCGCGCCACCTGGGCGCCCAACGAGCGCAGGAGCGATTCGGCCTCCGCTGAGCGCGCCAGCGCCACGACCTCATCGCCACGCGCAAGCAGACGCTGCACGAGCGCCCGTCCCACGAAGCCGCTCCCGCCCGTGACGAACACGCGGCTCACGTGCGCGCGCGAAAGGCGGAGGAGAAGCGCACGAAGTAGTCGACGCCCGACCACACCGTCACCAGGGCTGCGAGCGCCAGCAGCCACTGGTCAAGGAAGGCTCCGCCGAAGGTCACGTGTGGGCGCAGCATGACCAGCGTCAGGGCCGCAAACTGTGCCGTGGCCTTCCATTTGCCAAGCAGCGACGGCTCGAGATGGAGCCCCTGACCGGCCACGGCTGCCCGCAGCCCGAGCAGGCTGAGCTCACGGCCGATGATCGCGAGCGACAGCCATGGCGACGCGCGCTGGACGGCGACGAGCGCGATCAGCACGCCGGTGACCAGCAGCTTGTCCGCGGTGGTGTCGAGAAACGAACCAAAGCGCGAGCTCACGTGCAGCCGGCGCGCGAGGAACCCGTCGAACCAATCGGTGCTGGCGCTCGCCAGGAACACGATCGCGGCGGCGAGGAAGGAGCGGCTCAGCACAAGGCCCATCACGACCGGCGTGGCCACGATCCGCACGCTGGTGCCAGCCAGGATCAGAACGCTGGCGCGCGTGCTGCCTCTCGGCCTCCTCCTCAGCGCGCCAGCCTCCACAGTTGAGTGCGATGGTACCAGCGCCCCTTGGTCCTTATCCCAGCAGATCGACCGCAAAGCGCCGTGCCGCGGCCGGATCCGGTGCCTGCAGTGCGCGCTCGGCGGCATCCTCGGCGTCGCCCAGGTCGATCGATCGCAGAGCCTCCTTGACCTCCGGCACCAGCGCCGGCGCCACGCTGAGCTCTCGCGCCCCGAGCCCCACGAGCAGGACCGAGGCCGCCGGATCGCCGGCGAGCTCACCGCAGACGCCGACCCACCGGCCGTGGTGCTGGGCGCCCTTCACCGTCGCGCGCACCAGACCGAGGACGGCCGGTTGGGGACCAGCGAGCAGACTTCCCAGGTGCTCGTTGCCCCGCTCGGCGGCCATCGTGTACTGCGTGAGGTCGTTGGTGCCAATGGAGAAGAAATCGGCCGTGGCTGCGAGCTGCTCGGCGCGCAGGGCCGCGGACGGAACCTCGACCATGATGCCGACCTCGAGTTGCGCCTCGATCCCTGTCTCAGAACGCGCCCGCTCGAGAATCGCCAGCGCCGCCTTGAGCTCATCTGCCGTGGCCACCATCGGGAACATCAGCTTGAGCGGGTGCTCGGCGGCCACGCGGAGGACCGCTCGTAGCTGCGTTGCCAGCAGCTCTTCGTGCTCGAGCGAGAGCCTTATTCCCCGCCGGCCGAGGAACGGGTTCTGCTCGGGCTCCATCGGCACGGACGGCAGCGGCTTGTCGGCTCCAACGTCAAGCGTGCGCACGATCAGTGGTCGGCCTTCGAGCGCCTCGGCAATCGTTATGAGCGTCTCGGCCTGCTCGTCCTCGGAGGGGATCTGCGGCCGGTCGAGAAACAGGAACTCCGTTCGCAGAAGCCCGACGCCGTCCGCGCCAAACTCCACCGCTGAGCCGGCTTCCCCCGCGCCGCCAAGATTGGCCGCCACTTCGATCCTGACGCCGTCACGGGTTACCGCGGGATCGCGCGCGTTGCGGCGCGCCTTCGCCCGGCCCCGAGCTTCCAGCTCACGCTGGCGATGAGCTTGCTCGGCCTGCTCATCGCTCGGAGCGACCAGCAGCGTCCCGGCCTGCCCGTCGAGGAGCACCGCAGTTCCTTGCGCGAGCGCTAGGACCGAAGGGCCGAGGCCGACGACGGCCGGGATCCCGAACGCACGCGCGAGGATCGCGGCATGCGCCGTTGCCGTGCCGCGCGCGGTGGCGATCCCCCGGACCAGCTCCGGGTCGAGCGCAGCGGCCTGCGCCGGCGTGAGCTCGGCCACGACCAGCACGCCCGCCTCCGAGAGCCCGGGGCGCGGATCGCGGCCCTCGAGCGCGGCCAGCACCCGGCGGCCAACGTCCTCGACATCGGCTGCGCGCTCGCGTAGCAGCTCATCGTTCAGCTCTCGCCAGGCGCCGGCGGCTCCCCGGCTGGCGTCGTACCAAGCGGCGTCGGCGGCGGCCCCGGCCTCGATCCGCTGAAGCGCTGCGCCCACCAGCGCGTCGTCGTCGAGCAGCGCCAGGTGCGCAGTGAAGATCGCGGCCTCGTTCGCCGTGCTGCGGTTCCCGACCTCGTCGCGGTCGCGCTCGATCGCGGAGCGAGCTTGCCCTAGCGCGGTCCGGAGCCGCTGGGTCTCCACGTTCGCCCCCTCGGACTCCCGCTCGGGCGGGGCACGGAACTGCTCCTCCAAGCGGCGCACCGGCCCAAGCGCCGTTCCCGCCGAGGCGGGCAGGCCAGGCAGGCGCGTACCGGGCTTGGGCGCCGGCTGAGCATCACCGTCGGGCTCGGAGGCCGCCTGACCTCGCCGACCCGTTGCAGCGGTCCCCGGGGGAGTCTCCGCGATGCCTTCACCGAACCCCTCCCGAGCCAGGTCCTCCAGCGCCGCCAGCGCTTCTCGCGCCTGCGAACCCGTTGCGCTGGCGATCAGCTCGTCGCCCTTGCGCGCGGTCAGCGTCATTAGCCCGGTGAGGCTGCGCGCGCTCACCGGCCCGGCGCCGTCCTCCTTTCGTAGGCGGAGGTCGGCATCGAAGCGGTTGACCAGCTCCACGACGCTCGCGGCTGGGCGGGCGTGAAGCCCGATCTCGTTACGGATCGGGATGCGAGCTTGCTCCGCATCCGCCGGCGTCTCCGATTCGGAGCGGTCCTCAGTCCCGGGCGATTCGGAGCGGTCCTCGGTCCCGGGCGCCGAACCTTCGGGGTCCAGCTGAGCGGCTTTCATCGCCAACGCGCCGGCGGCCTCGGCCGCCACGTCTTCAAGCGACGCCCGGCCACGCGCCGCCGCGGCCGCGGCCACCGCGCCCTCCACGAGCGGCGCCTCGCTGAGCTTCACCTTGCCCTCCCCGTCCAGCAGCTCCACCGCCATCTCCGCGCTCATCAGCGCGCTGCCGAGGTCCATCAGCACGAGCACGCCTTCGTCGGACATCGAGCGCTCGATCGCTGCCCTGACCCGTTCGGCGTCGGTGCCGATCGAGCCGTCGTCAAGTCCTCCTGCGGCCTCCAATGCCACCTCGTCGCCCCCCATCTCCCGCGCGAGCTCCACGACGCCCTCGGCGAGCGCGGGGCTGTGTGAGACCACGACGATCCCGACCACGGCTAGAGCCCGTAGGCTCGGTGCAGCAGCTCGACGGGGTGCACCGACGGGCGGTGCGTGCCGTGTTCGATCTGCCAGCGGCAGGTGTCGCTGTCGCAGGCGACGATCCCGGCGCCGGAGTGCTCGACCTGAGCGAACAGATCGGCTCCGACGTCCATCGCGATCTGGTACTTCTCCCGTTTTAGGCCGTAGGTGCCGGCGATGCCGCAGCAGCGGGCATCGAGCTCGCGGATCTGGAGCGAGGGCACGAGCGCCAGAAGCTCCAGCGCCGGTTTTCCGATCCAGTGGCCCTGTAGCTGGCACGGAGCGTGATAGGCGACGGTCTCCTCCACGGGCCGAAGGTCGGTTTTGAGCTCGCCGCGATCGTGGAGCTCGAGCAGCAGCTCGCAGATGTCGTACGTCTGGCGGCTGACAAGCGCCAGCTCCGGATCCTCCTCCAGACCCAGGATCTCACGCGCCTCGCGCTTGAGCATCCCCGTGCAACTGGTCGCGTCGCCCACGATCAGGGTGCCGTCGCCGGCCGCCGAAGCCAGCGAATGCGCCAGGCGCAGCACGTACTTGCGGGCGTCATTGAACAGGCCGTTTGACTGGAGCGGCAGCCCGCAGCAATCCTGCTTTGGAATCTCGACTTCAAAGCCGTTGTGCTCGAGCACGGCCACGATCTTCTCCCCCACGTCGGGCTCGTAGTACTCGTTCCCGCAGCCGTGGAAGTAGACGATCCGTTTGCCGGTCGCCGGTCCGCGATGGCGTCGCGCCCAAGAGCTAAAACGCCGCCCGGCGAATGTCGGCAGAGCCGCGTCGCGGTGCACGCCAAGCATCCGTTCGGCCATGATCCGCAGCGGCTTCGCGCGCAGCGCGGCGTTGGCGATCGGCGCGACCGGCGTGCCGAGGCGCCCGAGCACCGTCGGACGGGAGATCAGACGATCGCGCACCGGCATGCCACGGCTGCGCTTGACCGCTTGGCGCGCTTGGGCGTTCAACTCGGCGATCTTCACGCCCTGCGGGCATGAGAGTGTGCACAACCCGCAACCCGAGCAGTAGTCGACCGACGACTCGCGGGCGGGCTGGCCCAGCGCCCGGTATCGCTCGGCTTGGGGGCCCTCGTACTTTGGTCCCGGGAACAGCGGCGTCACGTTCGAGACCGGGCACGCGGTCTCGCAGATCGTGCACTTGACGCAGTGGTCAAGGGAGTCGCGGAGCAGGCTGTGCAGGAACTCCTCGCTCATGCGCTCGCGGCCGCCTTCTCGCGCTGCCGCACTGACTGACCTACCAGGTAGCCGCTCGTCACTGCGATGCCCTCGCCGGACCCCTCCCGCCAGGGCTCCGCGCCAGGGAGCGCCGCGCCGGCGACGAACACGTTCTCCGCGTTCTCTGCCCGCAGGTCAGGCTGAACGGCCACGCCCATCCGCGAGATCGGATGCCGGCCGAAGTACTCGGCGTCGAAGCGAGGTTCACCCGCAGCTGGAGCGCCGCGCAGCGTCAGCCCCAGCACCGTTTCGCGGGTGTGCCAGTCGGAGCTGAGCTCGATCGCGCCCGAGTGCACGCCACCGCTCGCCAGCACCACCGAAGGCGCCCGATAGAGCGTGTCGTGACCACTGCTGCGAGCCCTCACCGCCGTGACTCGGCCAGCCTCCCACTGGGCGTCGCACACCTCGGCGCCGAGCACCAGCCTGCCGCCTTTCGCTCGCAGCGCGGCGACCAGGGCGTTGTAGACCCGCATCCCCGGAGGCGACGGCGGCAACGTTGGAATCTCGAACACCGGCCGTCCGAGCCGACGCTCCAGCTCAGACCAGGCCCCATGCGGGTCCAGCAGACCGAGGACCGCGGGCATCCCCACGCGCTCCCCGCTGCGGAGCACTGGCAGCAGACGGGCGGCGAAGGCGGCCCGAAATGCCGGATCGTCGAAACGCCGCGCCACACCGAGGGCGTTGGCCTCGGGGCGCCCGAGTTCGAGCTCGATCTCGACCGCCCGTGCGTCGATCCCGGCACGCTGGAGGTTCCCGGCACACAAGCGGGCATGGAAATCACGCAGCACCCGCAGGCCGACGACGCACACCGCGGAGCCAGCTCTGCCATCTCCCCCGGCCATCGTCTCAGGCACGAGCGCGGATGGCTTGAGCACCCCAACCGCCGTAGGCAGCAGGTGGTTTCGCTCGAGCTCGCCGACGTATCGGTAGCCCGGTTGCGGGCCCTGCTCGATTTGCGCGGCGAACCAGGCAAGCGCTGCGGGCACCGCGTCGATTCCGGTCAGCGCGTAGGGATGCTCGGGGTGGGAGTCGACGAAGCCCGGAAGCGCGTGGGCGGGCTCCTCCACGCGGGCCGGGTCATACCCCAGCACATCGATCGTGCCCGGCGCCAGGTGCGTCGACCCGACGCCCTTGGCCACCACGCAGACGCGGGCGCCGCGCTCGGCGAGGCGGATGGCGGCGGTCAGCCCAGCGACTCCGGCGCCGATCACGACCACGTCGTAGGTCCGGGAAGCAGGACTCATCCGGCGACGGGTTCGTGTTCGTGAACGGGGCCTGCCAGGTGCCCCACATCCAAGAGGCCCTGGAAGATCCACTCGTCGAATCGGCTCTGCCGAAGCTGGTCGCCGTAGACGATCGGCCAAACGCCCTTCCAGCGCTCGCGGATGAAGCCGACCATCGCCGCGTTTGCGTGCTCGGTGTCGATGCCGTCGAGGCCGTGCAGGATTCCGGTAGCCCGGTAGATGCAGAAGCCTCCCTGGCAGGGTCCCATCCCCAGCCGAAGCATGCGCCGCATGTCGTCGAGCTCGTCGGTTGAGCGGTGCCGGAATGCCTGCTCGAGCCGGGAGCGCGAGATCAGCTCGCATTCGCACACCAGCTGATCGTCCAGCAGGTGCTCCTCACGGCGGGCCAGGCGGTCGCCGACACGGTAGTACTCGCCGCGCTCCGAGCCCGGCAGCCGCTCGGTCGCCGTCGTACAGGATCGCGATTCGCCGAGCTGGCGGCACAGCGCATCAACCGTGTCCTTGGCCATCAGCCGGTAGGTGGTGAGCTTCCCCCCGGTGATCGTGAAGAAGCCCTGCACCCCATCTCGCTCGCCGTGATCGAGCAGCGCGTGGGCCCGAGTCACGTCGCGGCTGGAGGAGGTGGCACCGTCCTTGCGATCTTCGAACAGCGGCCGCACGCCGGTCCACACCCGCAGGGCACGAGCCCCCTTGAACCCGGGCACCAGCCGCTCACCGTCCTCGAGCATCGCATCGACCTCGTCCTGGAGGACGGCGTGGTCGTCGGGATCGTCCGTATTGACATCGGTCGTGCCGATCACGCTCACGGTCCGGATGGGGACGATGATGTCCCCGTCCGTGGGCATCTGACAGCGGTTCACGACCGTGTTCACCAGCCGGTGGTTCATGGCAATCATGATTCCCCTGCCGGGCATCACGTGGACGCCCTCGATCCCCGCCAGCGCCGCGATCTTGCCCGCCCAGGCGCCCGAGGCGCTCACCGTCACCCGCGCCTCGACGTCGAGCTCCTCCCCGGTGCGGGAGCTGCGAACCCGCGCGCCGCGGATCGCGTCGCCCTCCCGATGTACTGAGACGGCTTCGTGATAGGGCAGCAACCGCGCACCGCGATCCCGCGCACCGCGAGCCATCGCCCAGACTAGTTTCCAGACATCGATGCTCGCATCCGGCACCCGGAAGGCGCGCGAAATCGCCGGATTAAGCCGGGGCTCCTCCCGCAGCGCCTGCTGTGGCTCGATCTCTTCGCAGGGCACGCCGGTGTCGCGACATCCCTGGGCGAAGCGATCGGCGTACGCCGGGTCATCGAACGGGGTGGTGACGAAGAAGCCGCCCGTGTCCTCAATGCAATCCGCTGCCACGTGACGGACGACGCTGTTCTCGCGCGCGCATTCGTCGGCGGCGTCGGGGTCCTTGACGGCATAACGACCGCCGGAGTGCAGCAGCCCATGAAAGCGCCCGGTAGTCCCGGTGGCGAGATCCCCCCGCTCCACGAGCACCACCTCGAAGCCGCGCAGCGCGGCGTCCCAAGCCACCCCGACGCCGGTGGCGCCGCCGCCGATTACCAGGACGTCAGCGCTGAGGATTTCCACCGAGCCAGCTTACTGCCACCCCGGCAGGCGCGAGGCCGTGGGCCCGAATCGCGCCTGCCCGGGCAGCGTTGCGGTCCTATTCGGCCCAGTCAAACGTCCGCTCGACCGCCTTCTTCCAGAAGTGGTAGGCCTTATCACGCGCCGAGTCGTCCATCTTCGGCTCCCAGCGCTTGTCCTCCACCCAGTTCTCGCGAAGCTCCTCGACCTCGCGCCAGAAGCCGGTGGCCAGCCCGGCCGCGTAGGCAGCGCCGAGCGCCGTCGTCTCGGCCACCTTCGGCCGGATCACGGGGACGCCGAGAATGTCCGCCTGGAATTGCATCAGCGTCTCGTTGACGACCATCCCCCCGTCGACTTTGAGGGACTCGAGCTCCACTCCGGAGTCGGCATTCATCGCATCCGCCACCTCCCGGCTCTGGAACGCGGTCGCCTCGAGCGCCGCACGGGCAACGTGGCCGCCGTTGACGTAACGCGTGAGGCCGGCGACCACGCCACGAGCGCTGCCCTTCCAGTACGGCGCGAACAGCCCCGAGAATGCAGGCACGATGTAGCAGCCGCCGTTGTCCTCGACGGTCTTCGCGAGCTCCTCGACCTCCGGTGCGCTGCGGATCAGCTTGAGGTTGTCCCGCAGCCACTGCACGAGCGCACCGGTGATCGCGATCGACCCCTCCAAGCAGTAGACGGGCGCCGCATCGCCGATCTTGTAGCCCACTGTGGTGATCAGCCCGTTCTTGGACTGGACGGCCTCGTTGCCGGTGTTGAGCAGCAGGAAGTTCCCGGTACCATAGGTGTTCTTCGCCTCGCCGACCGAGAAGCAGGTCTGCCCGAACGTCGCCGCCTGCTGATCGCCCAGGTCCCCGGCTACCGGGATGCCGGCAAACGCCCCGGCCTTGATCTCGCCGTAGGAGGCGCTCGACGGCCGGATCTCCGGAAGCATCGAGCGGGGCACGCCGATCGCCTCGAGCAGCTCGTCGTCCCAGTCGAGCGTCTCGAGGTCCATCAGCATCGTGCGGCTCGCGTTCGAGACGTCGGTGATGTGCAGGCCACCGTCGGTGCCGCCAGTCAGCTTCCAGATGCACCACGTATCCATGTTTCCGAAGCACAGATCGCCGGCCTCAGCCTTCTCGCGAGCACCGTCGACGTTCTCAAGGATCCACCGGACCTTCGGACCGGAAAAGTAGGTGGCGATCGGGAGCCCGGTCTTGAGCCGGAAGCGGTCCTGGCCGCTCTCCTTCTCCAGCTCCGCACAGATCTTGTCGGTGCGCGTGTCTTGCCAGACGATCGCGTTGTGGACGGGCTCCCCCGTGTTGCGATCCCACACCACGGCCGTTTCGCGCTGGTTGGTGATCCCCATGGCGGCGATCGCGCCCACATTGCCGCCGGATTCTTCAAGCGCCCGGTCCATGACCTGGCGCGAGCGCTCCCAGATCTCATTCGCGTCGTGCTCCACCCAGCCGGGCTGCGGGTAGATCTGTTCATGCTCCAACTGCTCCACGGCGACGACCTCGCCGCCGTGGTTGAAGATCATGCAGCGCGTGCTGGTGGTTCCCTGGTCTAGTGCTGCCACATAGTCGGCCATCCCTCGCTCCTTTCAACTGACCAGCGCTTCAGCGGCGGTCTGGCAGAGGTAGTAGGTGGAGGTCGCGCCGGGATCCTGGTGATCTCGACTGCGCTCTCCCAGATAGCTGGCCCGTCCCTTCCGGGCGACCAGCGGGATCGTGTCTCGCATCCCGCGCTCGGCGGCATCTACCGCCGAACGCAAGCCGTCATCGAGGTCCGACGCCTGCTCCAGGGCCTCGACCGCGGGCCGCAGCGCATCGACCATCGTCTTGTCTCCGGGCTCCGCCTTGCCCCGGGCCATCAGCGCGTCGACTCCCTTGCGCCAGGCGGCCGCATACTCCTCGAGCCCGACCTCGTCCTTGCCGGCCAGCGCGCTGCCCATCTGTAAAAACAGCGTTCCATAAAGGGGCCCGGCTGCCCCGCCGACGCTGGAGACGAGTGCGGTGGCCACGGTCTTCAGCTCGGTCCCCACGTCCGCGGGCTCCTGAGCGTCCAGCTTCTCGAGCGCCTTGCGCATCCCCCGGTCCATATTGGTGCCGTGATCGCCATCGCCGATCGCCGTGTCGAGCTGCACCAGCTCCTGCCGATGCTCTCGCATCGCGGTGGAGAAGCCAGTCATCCAGTCACGCACGGTTTCGGACGTGACCGGCACGCTCAGACGCCCCAAACGGTTTCGCAGAAGACCGACAACGTTCAGAGACCCCAACGAAGGCCCGGGGTGTTCACTGGGGCGTCCCAGTAGCGGAGCGTCTCGTCGTCGAGCCTAAGCAGCGTGATCGAGCAGCCCTGCATCTCGAGCGAGGTGATGTAGTTGCCGACGAGGTTGCGCTCGATCTGGAGCCCGTGCTCCCGAGCCAGCTTCGCCACTTCGGCATACATCACATACAGCTCGATCAGCGGCGTCCCGCCCATGCCGTTGACGAACGCCAACACCCGGTCCCCGGAGGAGAACGGCAGGTCCTCGACGATTGGCGTCATGAGCCGCTCGGCGATCTGCGAAGCCGGACCGATCTTCTCGCGGAAGCGCCCCGGTTCGCCGTGGATCCCAATCCCAATCTCCACTTCGTCGTCGGCGAGCTCGAAGCTGGGCGATCCCGAACCGGGCGTTACGCACGGAGTCAGCGCCATCCCCATCGAGCGGCCGCTGGCGTTGACCCTCCGGGCCAACTCCGTTACCTCCTGAAGGGAGCGGCCGTCCTCCGCCGCGCCGCCGCAGATCTTCTCCAACAGGACCGTCACTCCGACGCCCCGGCGGCCCGCGGTGTAGAGCGAGTCCTCGACGGCAACATCGTCATTGGTGACCACGGCCTCGACCTCGACTCCATCGCTGCTGCCGGCCAACTCCGCCGCCATCTCGAAGTTCATCACGTCACCGGTGTAGTTCTTGACGATGTGCAGCACGCCGGCGCCGCCGTCTACGGCCTCGGTGGCGGCCTGCATCTGGTCGGGAGTAGGCGAGGTGAAGACCTCGCCGGGGCAGGCGGCGTCCAGCATCCCGACGCCGACGAAACCGCCGTGCATCGGCTCGTGGCCGGAGCCACCGCCCGAGACCAAGCCGACCTTCCCCCTCACCGGCGCGTCCGCCCGGACCACGAACGCGGGGTCGTAACTGACTCGCAGGCGGTCGCCATGGGCGGCCTCCATGCCCTGCAGAGCCTGCTGTACGACATCGTCAGGTGAGTTGATTAGCTTCTTCATGTAGCCCCCGGGAGGTGAGAGTAAGGACAGGGTGCGCGCGGAGATTCGGGCCGCCACGAGCTTTCCTCACAGCGCCACTAGCTTCGCGCGGGGCGCCACGGGCTTGGCGGTCACGGTACGTCCGAGACGGGGGCGCGGAGAAGCTGGGCTGCGCGTCCACTTCAGCGGCAAAAATGCCGACCAAGCACCCTCCTTCAAACGGATCGCCCTCCACCCACGGGCCCTCCTTTGCGACAATACCGGAAATCGTTCGGCAATGTCAAACATCGTTCGGAGGCGTCGGGGGTACTGGTCAGGCCGGCGTGTGAGGCGGGTGTACTGGTCAGGCCAGGGTGTGAGGCGCGATAGGTGTCAGGACCGATCCAGTCAATCGAGCGGGCGGCCGCGATTCTGCGCCTGCTCTCCGGCCGCTCTCGCCGGCTCGGCGTAGTCGAGCTCGCCGGCCAGCTGGGGTTGCCGAAAGGGACGGTCCACGGAATCCTCCGGACCCTGCAAACGGTCGGCTTCGTCGAGCAGGACAGCGATTCAGGGAAGTACCAGCTGGGGGCGGCACTGCTGCACATCGGCTCCAGCTACCTGGACGCCAACGAGCTGCGCACACGGGCGCTGAACTGGGCGGACGCGCTGGCCACCCAGAGCGGTGAGAGCGTCCGGATCGGGACCCTGCACGACAGGCAGGTACTGATCGTGCACCACGTCTTTCGCCCGGACGACAGCCGCCAAGCGCTCGAGGTCGGAAGCCTGGTTCCCGTCCACGCCAGCGCGCTCGGAAAGGCACTGCTCGCGCACCACCGATACGTCCTGGCGGAGCTCGGCAGTAAGCCCCTCACGAGCTACACCCCGGCGACCGTCACGGCGCCTAAGCAGCTCCGGCACGATCTGGACGAGATCTGCGTGCGTGGGTGGGCCGGCGAGGTAGGCGAGCTGCTGCCAGGCATCGCTTCGATCGCCGCGCCGATCGAGGATCGGCGTGGCATCATCGCCGGCGCGATCAGCATCGCCGGGTCGGTCGAGCGTCTGTGCGAGCGGGGCGATCCGAAGTCCGAGCTGGTGGGACACGTGATGGAAACGGCGCGGACCATCTCACGTGAACTCGGGGCGATTCCGTGGTAGGGCACAGAATGTCTCCAGAGCTTGGAGCGATCCCGTGGTAGGAATGGAGCGCTCATGACCGGACGCTACGTCGTCGCGATCGATCAGGGGACCGCCTCTTCGAGGTGCCTGGTGTTTGACCACCGGGCGCGAATCGTGTCGGTCGCCCAGAAGGAGCACCGCCACCACTATCCACGGCCCGGGTGGGTCGAGCACGACCCGCAGGAGATCTGGCGCAACGTGCTGACAGTCGTCGAGCAGGCGCTCGAGAAGGCGGCGCTTTCTCCGGCCGAGCTGAGCGCGCTAGGGATCGCCAACCAGCGGGAGACCACAGTGCTCTGGGACCGTCAAACCGGAACACCGGTGCACAACGCGATCAACTGGGAGGACACCCGCACAGATCGTCTGTGCCGGCGCCTCGCAGAGCAGTTTGGACACGAACGGTTCAGTGAGAAGACAGGCCTTCCGCTAACGACCTACTTCTCAGGCCCCAAGATCTGCTGGCTGCTCGATCACATTCCCGGGTTGCGGGCCCGTGCCGAGCAGGGCGAGGTCCTGTTCGGGACGATGGACTCGTGGCTGATCTGGAACCTCTGCGGCCGGCATCTCACGGATGTGACGAATGCCAGCCGGACGATGCTGATGAACCTCCAATCGCTCGATTGGGACGATGAGCTGTTGGGGATGTTCGGCGTTCCCAGGGCCATGCTGCCCGAAATCCGCCCCTCCTCCGAGACATACGGCGAGGCCCGAATCGCACTGGCCGGGGTGCCCGTCGCCTCGGTGCTCGGCGACCAGCACGCGGCACTATTGGGGCAGACCTGCTTCAGCCCGGGCGACGCGAAGTGCACGTACGGCACGGGCAGCTTTCTGCTCCTCAATACCGGTGAGCACCCGATCGCATCGCAGAGCGGCCTGCTCACGACGCTCGGCTATCAACTCGGCTCGAGCCGGCCTACCTACGCGCTCGAGGGATCGATCGCGATTACGGGTGCGCTGGTGCAGTGGTTTCGCGACAACGTCGGGCTCATCGGCAGTGCCCCGGAGATCGAGACGCTTGCCCTGACCGTCGAGGACAACGGCGGCTGCTACTTCGTGCCCGCCTTCTCCGGGCTGTTCGCTCCCCACTGGCGAAGCGATGCCCGCGGCGTGATTGCCGGGCTCACCGGCTATATCAACAAGGGGCACCTTGCGCGAGCGGTGCTGGAAGCGACGGCGTGGCAGACCCGAGAAGTCGTTGAGGCCATGAACGCCGATTACGGCAGCGGGCTTGCCGAGTTGCGCGTGGACGGCGGGATGACGGCGAACAACCTGCTGATGCAGTTCCTGGCTGACGTCCTGGACGTGCCGGTGATGCGGCCGATCGTCGCCGAGACAGTATCGCTGGGCGCGGCCTACGCCGCCGGACTCGCCGTGGGCTTCTGGCCCGACATCGAGAGCCTCAAGGGCAACTGGCACAGAGCGGCGGAGTGGCTCCCGGCGAGTGATCCCGAAGCGCGGGAGAAGGGCTATCGCAAGTGGAAGAAGGCCGTCGCGCGGACGATCGACTGGCTCGACGACGACGATTAGCGCCCCGACCGGGGCCTTTGCGCGACCGGCCGCTACTCGCCGCCTTCGAAGAAGCGCTGCACGGTCTGGATCACCGCCGAGGGATCGTTCGTCGGCTTGATCGGATCGCCGAAGCAGATACTCACAGGGTGCCGCCTGACACGGTGATTCTTTCGCAACCGCGAGGGCCAGAAGCGCCCCGGCGGCATCGCCTCGCGCGTCCCGCGGACACGGATCGGCACGAGCACTACCTGGTGCCGGGAGGCCAGGACGGCCGCTCCGCGCCGCAGACGGCCGGTGCCGCCGCTACGAGAGCGTGTTCCCTCTGGGTAAAGCAGCAGATTCCAGCCGCGGTCGAGAAGACGGTCCACGTGGCCTGCGCTGCCCTTATCCAGACCGCCGCCGCGACTGCGGTCCATGGGCACTGTGTTGAAGATCAGGGAGACGAGCGCCCCCACGAACCGGTTGCGATAGAAGTAATCGGAGGCCGCCGCCACGACCGTTCGCTTGCGGAGCCGCCGCGGGAGCGCCGCGAGGATCGCCGGCGTGTCCAGATGACTCGTGTGGTTCGCGACGAGGATCACGGGTGCACGGACGCGGGCGAGCTTGTCGCGATCTCTGGTGCGGCGGCGCGTGTAGAACGTCATCAGCGGAACCAGGACGAACCGCATCACCGCTTCTCGTGCCGCGCTTGCCAAGGGAGACCGTGCCCATGGGATGTCGAGCTGGGGGGCTGCGGCCCGAATCGCCTGTGCCCCACGCCTGAGGCGCGATGCCGATGACTCGCTGCGCCGGACCGGGAGCACGCTCCATACAACCCCAGCGCGTAACAGTCGTTACAGACCCCGCGCCGGCTGCTGGAGCGCCGCCGGGCCTACGTCCAACTCAAACCTGAGCGCGTCTCCCAATAGGACTCGGACGGCTCTCTCACGAGCGCGAGCTCCTCGTCCAGGGCTTCGTTCCAGCGAACCCCAAGGGCCGCGAGGTTGCTCTCCAGCTGGGCTACCGTGCTGGCTCCGCTGAGAACCACGTCAACCCAAGGCTGGGCCAGGGGTCCAGCGAGCGCAACCGCGTCCTCGCCGACGTTGAGTCGAGCTGCTGCCCGTGCAAGTGGCCCGACCGCGCCGCGCGAGGTAAGCCGGCCGTTAGCGAGCGCTTCCTTGATGATCACACCGATTCCGGCTTCGTGTGCTGACCGCAGCGCGTCGCCTGCCGAGCGCTCCAGCAGGTTCCACGTCGCCTGGACGGTGTCGAACACCGGGATCTGCGTCACGCGCTCGATTGTTTCTGCCTGCTCGGGCCCGGTCACCGTCACCCCGATCGCCACTCCCTCGGAGCGAAGCTGATCGAGCCCTGCTCGGACTTCGAGGTCCTCGAGCACGCCACTGGAAAGCGTCGCCGAGTGGATCTGGTAGAGCGACAGGTAGGGACCGAGCAGCTCCCGGGTCTCCCGTAGCTGGCGATGAAAGGTGGCAAAGCTGAGGTCCTTGACCTCCGGCGGGTCGGCGTCCGTGCGCCATCCGGCGGTGTAGGTGTAACCCCACTTGGAACTCACGGTGAGGGTGCCCGGCTCGATCGATCGCGAGCGCAGCCACGAGCCGAGGAACTGCTCGGCCCGTCCGTAGGACCGGGCGGCATCGAAGTGCCGCACTCCCGCCCTGTGAGCGGCATCGAGAACCGCGTGCGTGCGCTCTTCGAGCGCTTCAACCGAGCGCTGCTCGAAGTCCTCGCCGTGCCCGAGGTTCAAGTAGCCGGGGCGCCCCAGGGCGGCAAGCCCAAGTCCGATGGCGGTCGTCTGGAGCCCGCTCTTGCCGAGCTCCCTCCGCCAGCTCCGGGTTGCCGGTCCGGCGGGTCGTTCCGGCCCTGCGCCAAGCTCGAAACCCGGCTCGGCGGAGGAGCTCCGACCATCCACGGTGCGGTTATACCCCTTCCCGGGAGACGACGCCACCGCCGCCGGACGCCCGGGCCAGCAGCCGCGCATTGCCGCCCGACGCCCGGGGCTGCGATGCCACCACCGCCGCCGGACGCCCGGGGCTGCGATGCCGCTACCGCCGCTTGACGCCGTGGGCTGCGATGCCGCTAACGCCGCCGGACGCCCGGGGGCTGCGATGCCGCTAACGCCGCCGGACGCCCGGGGGCTGCGATGCCACCACCGCCGCCGGACGCCCGGGGCTGCGATGCCGCTAACGCCGCCGGACGCCCGTGGCCTGCGATGCCGCTAACGCCGCCGGACGCCCGGGGCTGTTGGTTCAATGGCAGCGACGATGGAGGCGCTAGATCCCCAAGCACGGCTGACGGCCGAGCTGGCCGACGCCACCGCGGAGCTCAAAGCTCATATGGCCAGCTGGGAGTACGCGTTCGCGATGGGCGCTACGCGCGACGGAGCGCGCGACCACCCGGTGCATTGGGAGACGCGCGCCCGCACCGACCGGCTCCTCGCCCGCTGCCAATCCCTGCGGACACGACTCGCGGAATACGAGCTGTAAAGCCGGCGCCGTTGGCGGAGCGTGGGCGCCGGCTGGCGGAGGGTGGGGCTAGTGGCGCAAACGTGCGCGGTGGATGCACATTTGCCCACGAGGGCACCTAATAGCGTGCATGCGAGCGCATCGAGTATGCGAGACATCGCTCTGCGCGGCGGAGCAGGTTCCGGTCGGAGGAATACACCGGCCAGAGCCGTGTGGCTCGCCAACGCGATGCGCAACCTCACAAACCGCGCTGGCCGCGCCGCCAAACCGAGTTTCGGCATGAAATGCATGCGGAAGCTCACAAAACCTTGATCCGCCGGCAGGAGGGGGTCGTTGCGCATGCGTGCGGCGGCCGAGAGCGCCGCAGGCATGCGTGCGCCGAGAGCGCCGCAGGCATGCATACGGTTGGGCCCGGGTTTTCGACGCAAGCCCCGGGTCTTCGGCGCTAGGCCCCGGGTTTTCGACGCAAGCCCCGGGTTTTCGACGCAAGCCCCGGGTTTTCGACGCAGCCCCGGTTTTCGACGCAAGCCCCGGGTTTTCGGCGCTAGGCCCCGGGTTTCGACGCAATGCCCCGGGTTTCGACGCAATGCCCGGGTCTCGACGCAATCCCAGTGACCCGGCAGCGAGGGGTACGATGCAGGAGCCCACGTCCTTGCAGGAGAGCATTGCTGCGCGTCACCCCAAAAGACGCGAGGGGACATCCGGCGGCGGTTCCGCGCGAGCGGGATCGCGCCCCTCCGGGAATCACTGCGGCCCACTAGGCGCTCAGCGCTACAGCGACAGAAATCCCGGAAGGAGACAACATGGCAGACAACCGAGGCGTGGCATACATGGGCCGTGGGACCGTGGAAGTGCAGGACATCGACTTCCCGACGTTCGAGCTCAAGGACGGGCCGGGAGTCAATCCGGCGAACGTGGGACGCAAGGTGCCGCACGCGGCGATCCTGAAGTGCGTTTCAACAAACATCTGCGGCTCTGACCAGCACATGGTGCGGGGCCGCACGACGGCGCCCGAGGGCCTGATCCTCGGCCACGAGATCACGGGTGAGGTGATCGAGACGGGGCCGGGAGTGGAGTTCATCAAGGAGGGCGATCTCTGCTCGGTGCCGTTCAACATCGCCTGTGGCCGGTGCCGTATGTGCAAGACGGGGAACACCGGCGTGTGCCTCAATGTCAACCCGGACCGCCCGGGCTCGGCCTACGGCTACGTCGATATGGGCGGTTGGGTAGGAGGCCAGGCGGAATACGTGCTTGTGCCCTACGCCGACTGGAACTTGCTGAGGTTCCCGGACAAGGACCAGGCGATGGAGAAGATCCTCGACCTGACGATGCTCTCGGACATCTTCCCCACGGGCTACCACGGTGCGGTCACCGCTGGCGTGACCTCAGGCTCGACGGTCTATGTCGCGGGCGCCGGGCCGGTGGGGCTGGCCGCGGCCCACTCGGCGCAGCTGCTGGGGGCGGCCGTCGTGATCGTCGGCGATCTGATCCCCGAGCGGCTCGAGCAAGCACGAAGCTTCGGGTGCGAGACGGTCGACATCTCCCAGGGCGATCCCAAGGACCAAATCGAGGAGATACTCGGAGTTCCCGAGGTCGACGCCAGCGTCGATGCCGTCGGCTTCGAGGCCCGGGGACACGGTGCCGACTCCGAGCACGAGGCGCCAGCCACCGTGCTCAACTCACTTATGGACGTTACGCGGGCGGCCGGTAAGCTCGGAATCCCGGGCCTGTATGTGACGGGTGATCCGGGCGCGGCCGATGAGGCCGCCAAGCATGGCTCGCTGTCGATCCGCATCGGTCTCGGATGGGCGAAGTCACACGGCTTCACGACCGGCCAGTGCCCGGTTATGAGGTACCACTTCGGGCTGATGCAGATGATCCTGCACGATAAAGCGCAGATCGCGAAGGCCGTGAACGCGACAGTCATCAGCCTCGACGAGGCTCCGCAGGGCTACAAGGACTTCGACAGCGGAGTAGCACAGAAGTTCGTCTTGGACCCCCATGGTCTGATCAGGGCCTGAGGCTCCCGGGTGGGGCGGGCGCCGGGGTCACCTCGGCGCCCCACACCACCTGCCCACTTGGATCGGTACCAGGCTCGCCTTGGAATCCGGTTCCAGCGGTGGCCGAGGCGCCGTTCCAGTCGGCATGCGCGCGCTGGCGCTTTCCTGGATAGGCGCGCAGCGCTGAGATCAGTTCTGGATCCTCGCCCACGAGCGCCATCCACGCTGCCCGAAACCCCTCGCTCGCACCGGTCCGGAGAACCGACGTCCGGCTCTCCAGTTGCCCGACAAGCACGGAGCCCGCCGGGGGGCGGATCACGCACACGGCCGGCACCCGATCCGGATCGGCCGACTGCGCGGCAAGCTCGGAGGTGAGCGCGTCGTATCGGGCGGAGCGGGTGCGGCGGAGCTCGACGAGCGCTGGGTTTATCCCGGCTAGATAGCGGTCGGTCAGCCGCGCGATCAGAGCGGACATCGGAGCGTGGTGCACCCCTTGGGGCCGAGTCTGCAGGACGAGCAGGTCCGTGGCCGTGAAGGAGGCTTTGTGCACCGGAATTGCCTCGGCCAGCGTCGCATCGAGCAACCGCATTCCGCAGAAGCGCACAGGCCCTCCAGCTAGCCAGGGCAGCCGCGCTGATGCGCGCAGCGCGCAGCGGATCTCATTCTCGGTCCGCAGGCCGGTGAGATCGACAATCGACGCCCGATCGGCGTCCGTGGCAGTGCAATGCAACGTGATCGCGCTCGACAGGATCGAGCTGAAACGAAGTGGCCGCTGCTCGGTCCAAACGCGATTGACCACATGATCCATGTCGAGCGCCGGACCACCCCGCAGGGCGCGCACCACGCTGACGAATCCCGGATCACCAAAACCGTGCTGATACAGCGTGGCCAGGTAGGCCGCCTGGCCGGCGAGCAGGAACGCGGCGTTGAACGCTCCTGCCGATGCGCCGTGCACCTCGTCGAATGCGTCATGGAGGCCCAGTTGCTCGATCGCGGCCGCCATTCCCGCTGAGACCACGCCGCGCATCCCACCGCCCTCGATCACCAGTGCGACCCGGCGGCCGTCGGCGCGCTCGCCGGGGCGAGAGCCAGCGTCTCGCCGGCGGAGGATCGTCTGGATCACCGCGTGATGGCGTAGATCCTCGGTCATGCGCGACGTCGGTCGAAACGGATCTGGTGACAGCCGTCGAGGGAACATCGGGGCGGTAATCGTAATCCGAGGACGCGAGGCCGAGAGCAACCCGCGGCAGACGCCCCAGGGCCTAGCCTGCTATCTCGACGAAGTAGTCCAGGGCGCCGGGGTTGGCGAGCGACTCGCGGCTTACGGCCTTGTCCGGGCTCGTCCCGGTCAGGATTCGCTTCACGGGAACCTCGAGCACCTTGCCCGACAGGGTCCGCGGTACCTCGTCGATCTGCCGGATCTCGTCGGGTGTATGCCGGGGCGAACAGTCCTCCCGGATCCGTCGCTTGATCTCCGCGATCAGATCGTCGGTCAGATCCTCGCCCTCGCGCAGTACCACGAACAGTGGCATGAAGCCGCCGTCGCCGCGTCCGCCCTGCGCCCAACCCGGTGCCTCCGGTAGATCAATCACCAGCGCATCGAGGACCTCGTCGAGAGACAGCACCGCGCTGTAGATCTCGCTGGTGCCCATCCTCACCCCGCCGCGGTTGATCGTGGAGTCAGAGCGGCCGGAGATGATCGCCGTGCCTCGCTGGGTGATCTTGATCCAGTCGCCGTGGCGCCAGACGCCCTCGAACATCGAGAAGTAGCTCTCGTGGTAGCGCTCGCCGTCCGGGTCGCCCCAGAAGTAGATTGGCATCGAGGGCATCGGCTCGGTTATCACCAGCTCGCCGACCTCGTCGACCAGCGGCTTGCCCTCGGGCGACCAGGCTTCAACCGCGGCACCCAGCGAACGAGCCTGCAGCTCTCCGTTGTAGACCGGCAGCGTCGGCACGCCGCCGACGAACGCGGTACACATGTCCGTGCCGCCCGAGGTTGAGAACAACCAGGTGTCCGAGCCCAGCTCGTCGTAGACCCACTGAAAGCCCTCGGCCGCCAGGGGCGACCCCGTCGAGCCGACGGCTTGCAGCGCACTCAGATCCCGTCCCCGCGACGGATGGATCTCGGCTTTCATGCAGGAACTAATGAACGCGGCGCTGGTGCCGAAGCACGTCATGCCGCTGTCGGCGGCGAGGTCCCACAGGGTGGCCATGTCGGGGTAGCCGGGGTTGCCGTCGAACAGGACGATCGAGGCGTCCGTCAAGAGCACCCCGACCAGGAAGTTCCACATCATCCAGCCCGTCGTCGAGAACCAGAACAGCCGGTCGCCGGCCTGGGCATCCAGGTGCAAGTGGCCCTTCTTCAGCTGCTCGATCAGGATCCCGCCCTGACCGTGGACGATTGGCTTGGGCAACCCGGTGGTGCCCGAGCTGTAGAGCACCCACAGCGGGTGGTCGAAGGGCAGGGGCGCGAAGTCCAGCGTCGCTGTCGGCTCGAGGAACCCGTCCTCCCATCCCGAGCCGTCCAGGTAGCCCAGCGTCACAATCCGCTGAAGCGACGGAATCTCCCCGGCGATCTGGCGCACGGTCTGGCGCCGGTCGAAGTCCTTGCCGCCGTAGCGGTAGCCGTCGATCGCCAGCAGCACCTTGGGCTCGATCTGGCCGAAGCGGTCGATCACGCTGCGGGCACCGAACTCGGGCGCCGCCGAAGACCAGACAGCGCCAATCGAAGCGCACGCCAAAAGCGCGGCCACGGTCTCTGGGATGTTCGGCAGGTAGGCCGCCACGCGGTCACCTTCACCGACCCCCGAGGCCCGCAGCCCCGCGGCGATCCCCGCCACCTGCGAGCGGAGCTCCTCCCAGGTCCACTCCCCGAGCTCGCGCAGCTCCGAGCGGTGGCGAATGGCGACCGCGGAAGGGTCGCTGCCGCGGAAGATGTGCTCCGCATAGCTGAGCCGCGCGCCCGGGAACCATTCCGCCCCCGGCATCTCGCGCCGGCCGAGCACGCGGTTGCCTCGGGTCTCGAAGCGCACATCGAAGTAGTCGACGATCGACCCCCAGAAACCCTCGAGGTCCTCGACCGACCAGCGCCAGAGGTGGTCGTAGTCCTCGAAGCTCAACCCTCGCGTCTCCTCGAGCCACGTCTGAAAGCGAGTGATCGTCGCTCGCTCGATCCACTCGCGCGAGGGGGTCCACAGCGGTTCGGGATTGCTCATAGCGACAGTATGGCTGGCGGTCGCCGGTCGACAAGCGTGGGCCCCCTCCTCGACGCTTGGCGATCGCTATGAACTAAAAGAGGGCCCGAGGACCGGCGAGCGGCGCGGGCGCCGCGAGCAGAGCTCGCGGCTGGGAGTCGCGGCTCACGCCGCCGCCTGGTCCTCGGGAAATGCGGGGCGCAAGCTCCCGCATGCGGCGAGGCGCACTTCGCCGCAGTCGATGACGCGCGGACGACGACCACAAGCGGGATTGGGTGCGGGGTTACCTCCAGCCCACTGTCCGTCGCCAACCATTCTGTCCCACGGCCTCGACATATAAGCGAGCCTATGAAGTGCGGCGTCAGTTAGGCGTAAAAGGGGCCGCCGAGATCCGCCCGTTGGGGCTGCTACGTCGCCGAGTCCGCCAGTCTTGGGCCACTACGTCGCCCGCAGGGCCTCGGTCGGGCTGAGCCGGGCGGCCTTGGTCGCCGGATACAGGCCGGCGACCACGCCGATCACCAGCCCCAGGGCGGGCGCCGCGATCAGCACGTAGGCGGGCACCACCCAGGGCTGGTTCCGCGCCAGCGAGTAGACGAGCGTCGCGACCGCCCCCAGCAACAGCCCGGCGACGCCGCCGAGCACGGCCAGCAGCGCCGACTCGGCCACGAACTGGGAAGAGATGTGACGCCTTGTGGCCCCCAGGGCACGTCTGAGCCCGATCTCGCCGCGGCGTTCTAGCACCGAGATGACCATGATGTTGGCGATCCCGATCGCGCCTACCAGCAGCGCCACCGCCCCCAGTCCCAGCAGCAGCGTCGTGAACTGCCCTTTCGCCGCCGCACGTGCCTCGAGCGCGTCCGAGGGGCGGCTCACCTGCACGCCGTCGGAGTTCTGCGGGTCGGCGGTCGGCGCCAGCAGGCTCGAGACCTGGGTCACGTGGTTGACGTTGGCGCGCACGTAGATCTCCGAGGGATTGGGCTGCGTCTGAAACAGCCGTTCCGCCACCGGCAGTCCGACGAAGACGGTGCTGTCGAGCGTCGGATCGAGCACGACCGGCTTCATGATTCCCACCACCGTGAACCAGGTTCGGCCCAGGAACAGTTGGACGTGACCGTTGGCGCTCGGAATCTGAAGCGTGTTGGCTGCCTGCGCACCCAGCACGACGGTGGGAAAGCTCTCGTTCGTGGAGTTCAAGAACTGGCCAGAGGCCAGCTGCCCGCTGACGGCCCGCAGGAGGCCAGGATCGGTGGCGTCAACACCGATGCCGCCGGTCTCCTCGGAGGGCACGTACGGCGTCCTCAGCACGGTCGCGCTCGACACCTGGTACACCGCCGAGGCACGCTGCACCGCCGCCATGTGCTCGATCGTCGGCACCGCGGTGTTCGGCAGGACCTCGTTCGAGCCCAGGAACGTGGTGCCGGGCGTGACCGTCAGCAGATTCGTGCCGAGGCTGTCGATCTCCGCCAGCAGGTTTGCCTGGCTCGAGGCCGACACTCCGACCACGGCCACCATCGCGCCGATCCCGATTGCGATGCCCAGCGCGGACAGCGCCGCCCGCAGCGTCCGCTGGCGCAGCCCTTGAAGCGCCACCCACAACAGCTCGTGGGGAGCGATACGCGCCGCGTCGTCCGAGGGGCGCGCCCCGGGCCGGGTCATCGAGGGCCGGTTGAGCGCGATGCTCATGGACCGTCGTCTCCGACGATCTCGCCATCACGCATCTGGATCCGCCGGGGGAAGGTCTCGGCTATGTGCTCGTCGTGGGTGATCAGTGCGAGCGTTGCGCCCTCGGTCGCCAGCTCGTGCAGCAGCGCAATCACCTGCGCGCCGGACTTCGAGTCGAGATTGCCGGTCGGCTCGTCGGCGAGGATGATCGCCGGCCGTTTGGCGAGTGCCCGGGCGATCGCCACGCGCTGGCGCTCGCCGCCCGAGAGCTGTGGAGGGCGGTGCTCAACGCGCTCCCCGAGGCCGACGCGCTCGAGCGCCGTCCGCGCCGCATCGCGTCGCTCCCTCAGGGGAACGCCCGTGTAGAGCATGCCGTTGGCGACGTTGTCGAGTGCGCTCATTCCGTCCTGGAGGTGAAACCCCTGAAAGACGAACCCGATTTCGTGCGCCCGCAGTCCCGCCAACTGGGGATCGGATGCGCTCGCAGCGTCGCGGCCCGCGACCCGGACCTCGCCGCTCGAGGGCCGCTCCAGCGTGCCCATGATCGTGAGCATCGTCGTCTTCCCCGAGCCCGAGGGCCCGATGACCGCCACTCGCTCGCCGGCCCCGATGTCCACCGATACCGAGCGCAGCGCATGCACGCCGCCCGGATACTCCTTGGTCACCGAACGCAGTCTGACAGCGTCGCCGTCCGCCGTCGTAGCCTGGCTCCGAGCGGCGCCCAAGGTCTATCCCTGAGAATCGGTGACCTGCAGGCCGGGGTAGATCTGGGAGCTGGAGATCTGTACGTAGCCGGCGGCGAACAGACCCGGGGTGACGGGAATCAACCGGTGCGGCGCCGCCACCTCCTGGACGGCATAGCCGCCACCGGCGGTCGCCAGGAGCGCCGTGACCGGGACGGATAGAACACCCCGTTCGACCTGCTGCTCGAAGTTGACGCTGACCGCCGCCTGGTCGAGCCCCGAGGAGGGGATTCGCCCCTTCAGGGCGACCGTCACCGGGATCGTCGCCGACGGCGTTCCGGACGAGCTGCTGGAGCTGCCCGAGGAGCTCGAGCTGCTGGAGCCCGAACTCGCCCCGCCGGCGCCACCGCTTCCGCTTGAGCTCGAGCTCTGCGCCACCGGGCTGACTTGCGTGATCGTGCCGTTCACCACGTTTCCGTCCGGCATCTCCACGGTCACTGGCTCGCCGACGACAGCTTCGCTCTGTTTGGTGGCGTCGAGGTTGACGACGACGTCGAGCTGGTTCGAGGTTGTGCCGAGGATTGCCTGGGCACTGGCGCCGGAACTCGAGCTGGACGATCCCGAGCCGCTGCCGGCGCCGCTTGCACCGGAGCCGCTACCCGCGCCGCTTGCACCGGAGCCGCTACCCGCGCCGCTTGCACCGGAGCCACCGCTCGCGCTGAGCGCACCGCTCGCGCCGCCCGCACCGCTGGCGCCGACACTGGCCGCGCTGCCGCCTCGCGACGCGCTGCCGCCCAAGGTCGCGCCTGCGCTGCCGCCCGAAGTCGCGCCGCGCGACGCGCTGCCGCCGGAGGCCGAGCCGCTGGAGGTGCCCGACGTCCTCCCGGCCGAGGCCGCGCTTCGCTTCAGCAGCAGCGTTTCCGCCTTCAGCAGCGCCTTCAGCGCGGGCAGAATTTGGCTGTTACCGCTGCTCTTGCCCTCACACGCCGCCGGGTTAAGCGACCCCAGGACTGCGGGATGGGCGCTCTGGAGCGACCGCAACCGCGCGACATCGTCCTGCGCGCAGGCCGCGTTCCAGGCGGCCTTGAGCGCCGCAGGGCTGGCGGCGGCGGAGCCGGTTGAGCCCGTTGCGGCGTTGGTCGCGCCACCGGCGGTGGCGTTCTGAGGCTGGCTCACGGTGAGGCTGACGAACTCGGGACCGGCGGCAACCTGGCCGGAGGTGCCCGACGTTGTGCCTGAAGTAGGCGAGCCGGCGCTCGAGGATCCGGCCGACCCGCCAGATGAGGCGCCCGCGCCGGACGAGCCGCCCGCCGAGCCGAGCACCGCGTTGACGGAGTCGATCCGCTGCGTGCCGGGGAGAAACACCACCTGCCCCAGCGCGATCGTTCCCGTCTGGGTCTCCCCTACCGACCCCTGCCAGGCCTCGACCGCATCGGTCGTCCCCGTCTGCCAGCTGTTATTGACCGTGATCTGGCCACTGGGGTCGAACCCCATGGCCTTCAGGTCACGGTTGAGCTCGAGGATGTCGGGGCCGTCGCTGGCGCTGGAGCTCAGGTCACGGTAGGCAGGAGTGGCGCCGTTGAACAGGACGACCGGCTGGCCGTCCACCTGGTACAGGGTCTGCCCGGGGTGGATCACCTGCCCCACGGACGGCAGCGACGTGATCGTGCCGGACAGGCGGTTAAAGACAGTCTGGGGGTTCGCATAGGTGAGCGTTCCCGACTCTGTATCGGTCGCGACGAGGTCTCGGCGCTGGACGATGGCCCCTCCGGAGACCTTGGCGGCGGGGCTCGCTCCTTTGCTGGTGGCCGCCAGGCCCCCGCCCACGACCACACCGATGGCCAGCGCCACCACGCCGATAGCGGCGAGCGCGATACCCGCGCGGCCCGCCCTTTGCGCCGGCCGGAGCGCGGTGGCGAGGGCTGCGATACGCCTACGCACCAGTGGTGTTACCGCTCGGCGCACCACCGGGGCCGGCTCCCCGCCTGAACGGGATGTTGCTGGAGCAGGCCTTCAGCGCGCTCTGGAACGCGGGGCTGTTGCGCTCGCTCGACGGAATCTGGCGGAAGATGCCGAAGCCGCCGCCGCCACTGGTGCTGGGGTCCGGGATGTCGATGTTGTGGGCCCGCATGCATTCGGCAAACTTGACCAGGTCCCGCTGGAACTGGGCCCGCTGCTGCGGGCTCACGTTCCCGAACGCGAACGCCTGCGAGCGGTACTTGGCGCACGCCTGGTTGGCGGACTGGAAGTTGGGGCTGCTGCGCAGCGAGCGCAAGCCGAGGCCACCACCCCCGCCCGCGGGGCCTCCGTTCGCGGAAGGATCGGGCACGTTGACGCCATGCGCCCGCATGCACTTGGCGAAGTTGAGCCTGGCCTGGTAGCGGCCGGCCGCCGACGTCGTGCTCGTTCCGCCGGAGCCGGAGCCCGCCAAACTCGTGCTGGTCGAGGACGAGGAAGAAGAGGAGCCGCAAGCGGCCACCCCGAGCGCGAGCAAGCTGCCGATCACAAGTGCCGCAACCGTGCGGCGACGCAAGGCCAGTCCAATCCGCATCACATCGTCTCCTGTAGAAGGTGTGTCCGCGTTCTAGCGGCGCTCGTGTCAGCTTTCTGTAAGAGCGCGAGGGCTTCGCGAAACGAAAACATTCCGCGGCTGCGGACCCGCGGGGAGCTTGTCGCCGCGCAGGCGCACCCTGACCTCCAGACCACCTGTCTCCGGCGCGCGGAGCTCTAGCTCGCCGCCGTGCACCTCGACCACCGAGCGGACGATCGACAGACCCAGTCCGAATCCGGAATGGGTACGGCCCAGGCGCATGAACGGCTCGGTCAGCGTCTCGGCCGTCGGGGGATCGATGCGCGGCCCACCGTTGGCGACGCGCAGTTCGACATTCCCGTTTCGTGCCGCAGTCGAGACCTCCAGAAAGCCGCCTCGCTCGTTGTGCTGGATCCCGTTGTCGATCAGGTTGGCGATCAAGCGCTCGAGCAACGCCGGCTCTCCCGGCGTCCACGCCGGACGGAGCTCGGGGACGATCCGCACGTCGGCGTCGGCCGCTCGGGCGCGCAGGTCCGTGATGCAGTCGCCGGCCAGTGACGCCAGGTCGACGGGCTCCTCGCGCCCGGCGCCGGCCTCGCTGCGCGCGAGCGTCAAGAGGCCCTCGATCAGCCGCTCGCAGCGATCGATCGTCTCCCGCAGGGCCTCCCCCATCGCCCGTAGCTCACCGCGCGAGGCGTCGGGATCGGCCAGGGCGACGTCGAGCTCGGTGCGCATGATCGCCAGCGGCGTGCGCAGCTCGTGCGAGGCGTTTGCGACGAAGTGCCGCTGGCTGGCGAACGCGCCGTCGAGCCGCGCCAGCATCCGATCGAAGGTGTCGGCCAGCTCCTTGAGCTCATCGGCAGGCCCGCTGAGCGCGATCCGCTCGCCCAGGTTCTCGCCCGAGACCCGCCTGGCTGTGGCGGTGATCTCCCGCAGCGGCCGCAGCGCCCGGCCGGCCAGCAGCCATCCGGTGCCGACCGCGATCATCGTCATCACCACCAGGGCCAGCAGGTACTCGACGAGCAGCCGGTGCAGCGCCGCGTCGACGATCTGGTTTCGGAGCGCCCGATCGGCGCGCTGGATCGCCGCCGCCCCGGGGCTGCGGAAGAAGAGCCCGCGGAACGGGTGCGGCCCCGGCCCGTGGATGTTGCTGCGCACCAGCAGATAGCCGATCGTCAGCAGCACGCCGCCGGTGATCAGGAACACCAGCCCGTATGTGAGGGTCAGCCGCAGCCGGAGCGTCGGCCGTGGCGCCGGGACGCTCGCCGTGCGGGGGCGAAGCTTGTCAGCCAGACGCAAGCGCAGCAGCGAAGCCCGCCTCAGCCACCCGCCCATCATGGCAACCGGTAGCCGACTCCGATGACGGTCTCAACCACCGGCGGATCGCCCAGCTTGCGCCGCAGCGTCATGATCGTCATTCGCACGACGTTCGTGAACGGGTCGATGTACTCGTCCCATACGCGTTCAAGCAGCTCCTCGGCCGACACAGTCGCTCCGTCGGCGGACATCAGCGTCTCGAGCACCGCGAACTCCTTGCGCGCCAGCTCAATCGGCCTGCCCTCGCGAGTCAGCGTCCTGCGCGCCGGGTCGAGCTCCAGGTCACCGTGGCGGAGGACCGGCGGCCGGCTGGGGGACGCCCGACGGGCGAGCGCGTGGATGCGTGCCACCAGCTCCGCAAAGCGAAACGGCTTGGCCAGGTAATCGTCCGCTCCCAGCGACAGCCCCTGGACCATGTCCTCCAGCGTGCCGGCCGCGGTCAGCATCAAGATCCCGGTCTCCGGCCGCTCGTCGCGGACCGTACGGCAGACGTCGTCGCCGTGCACGCTCGGCAGGTCGCGGTCGAGCACGATCACGTCGTAGCGGATGACGCGCGCCTTGACCAGCGCGTCCGAGCCGTCCGGGGCCAGGTCGACCGCCATCCCCTCGCGTCGCAGCCCGCGGGCGATCGCGTCCGCGAGGCGGCGCTCGTCCTCGGCGATCAGAACGCGCATGACATCAGCATGACGCGGCTAATGTAAGAAAAACGTAAGAGGCGGTCGGTGGCGCTGCTCGGCCAATTGTGGCGATTTCAGGATGACCGCCGCGCCGGGAAACAGCTCAGGCGTCAGGGAGCTGCCGCGCTCTACGTCACGTGGACGGGGACTCGCTGAGCGGCGTTGACCGCGTAGCCACCTTGATTCCAGGCATCTGCGGCGTCGAGCGGCTGCCTGTTGCCCGCGGCGTCCGTAGCGCGAACGCAGAGCTCATAGTCCCCAGGCTCGCGAGCGTCCCAGTCATACGACCAGGTGCCCCAGCCATGCTTAGCAACCGGCTGCTCGAGTCGCGCGTCGGCCCACGTCCGTCCGCCGTCGGCGCTGAACTCAACGCGGCGGACGGCGCCGTAGCCGGACCACGCCCGGCCCTCAACGAGAACGTGACCGGCGCGCACGTGCCGCGCGCGCGAGAGATATTCGGGTATCCCGGGGGGAGCCATCAAGGCACGCGGCTTCTTACGAGTGACAGGCGAGCCCGGCTCCTCCTCCGAGTGGCGATAGCGGTACAAGACAGTCTGCTGAACACCCTCAAAAGGCTCAGCGATGGCGGTGATTGACCGCAGCCACTTCACCGACGCCATCCCGTACCAGTCGGGGGCGATCAGCCGCAAGGGGAAGCCGTGCGGCGCCGGCAGCGGTTCCCCGTTCATCGCGTAGGCAAGGAGCACGTCCTCCCGCAACGCCTCGTCTATCGGCAGGCTGCGCTGGTAGTCCTGCTCGACGTCTTGATCGATCCCGCGGTCGTAGCCGGTGAACAGCAGCTCCACGGCGTCGTCGTGCAATCCCGCCTGCTCGAGGATTCCGCGTAGCGGCGTTCCGGTCCACTCGGCGCAGCCGATTGCCTCGTCGTGCCACGGCGCCGAGATCGGGCGCGGCGTGAGGCGAGCACGGCCCGAGCCGGCACACTCCATCATCACCGGCATCACGACCGCCGGACGCGAGCGCAGATCCTCGAGCGTCAGCGAGAGCGGTTGGCGCACGCGGCCATCGACCTGCAGCTCGTAGCTGTCCGCGTCGACCTCAGGGATGTCGAAATGCACGAGCACGTAGTGCATTCCGATGGGGGTGATCGGATAGCGCAATGCCTCGAGCGGCATCCCCGGGTTGCGCAGCGCGAGCCCAACCTCCTCGCGCGTGAACTGCGGGTTCGTCGTGGTCGGCATCGCTCGCCCGGCGCCACCGTACCACGAGCGTCACTCGGCTGGCCAGGTAGTTTGACGTGTAATCCCGAGTTCGGGCCAGGGCTCCCCGACGTTGCTGGCGGGCCGCGCGTCACCAGTCGCCTCCAAGACCGCGGCTGAACAGGGCCCCGTGCGGTCGACCCCTAAATCAAACAAATGAGGATTCGCGCCGCAGCACCTCCCAGGCACGGCGCACGTCTTCCTCGGTCGTGCGCTGCTGGCCGACCGCGAGCCGCAGCGCGTAGCGCCCGTCAAGCACCGCGTGGGAGATGAACATCTCGCCGGTGGCATTGACGCGCTCGAGCAACCGGCGGTTGCGCCCGTCGCCGCCCTCGAGGCGAAAGCAGACTACGGAGAAATGGCGCGGGGCGCAGAGGACCCAGCCCGGCTCCTGGGCCACCCAGCGCTCGAACAGCCCCGCCAGCCTGACCCCGGAGCGAATCTGCTCCTGAAGTCCACTGCGGCCGTGGCAGCGGAGCACCGCCCACAGCTTCAGCGCCCGGAAACGACGGCCAAGGGCCGGGCCGTACTCGGACAGGCTGAGCGCGTCCTCGGCGTCGGGGGTCCGCAGATACTCGGGGATCAGGCTGAACGCCTGCCGGAAATCCTCGGGCCTGCGCGTCCACAGAAGCGAGCAGTCCATCGGCGTCAGCATCCACTTGTGGGCGTTAACGACCAGTGAGTCGGCGCGCTCGACCCCGCCGAACGCCCAGCGGTGCTCGGGACAGACCATCGCCGCGCCGGCGTAGGCCGCGTCGACATGCAGCCAGGTCCCGGTCGGGGCGCAGGCGTCCGCGACCGCCCCGACCGGATCCACGGCGGTGGCCGCAGTCGTACCGACGGTAGCGACCACAGCGGCGACGTCCTCGAGTGGGCCGAGCGCGTCCGGACGGATCCGGAACTCCTCGTCGCTGGGCACCCGGCGCAGCTTCATCCCCAGCATCCGCGCCCCCTTCTCTACCGAGGAGTGGGCCTCATCCGAGCAGACGACGACATCGCGGCCGGTGGCCTTGCGAGCCACGATCAGCGCCGCCAGCGTGGAGGTCGAGGCGCTGTCCTCGATGTGACCGTGCCAGCCGGCCGGCAGCCCCAGCAGCTCGGCGGTCCAGTCGAGCACGGTGGCCTCGAGCTCGGTCGCGGCGGGCGCAGTGCGCCACAGGATCGCAACTGAGTTGAGCGCCGCCGCCAGGAGCTCGGCAAGGATCGCCGGCTCAGAGGCGCTGGTCGCGAAGTAGGCAAAGTAGCGTGGGTGCTGCCAGTGGGTCACGCCTGGGAGGAGCAGCCGGTCGAGATCCGCCAGCAGCGCGGAGAATGGCTCCGGGTGCTCGGGCGCCCTATCGGGCAGCCGCGAGCGGATCTCGCCGGGCTCGACCTGCGCCAGCACCGGCAGCTCGGAGACGCGCTCCAGGTAGCTGGCCGCCCACTCGAGCGCGGCGGCGCCGTCAGTGCGCAGGTCGCTCACGCCGCGGCGGCGCGGAACTCGTAATGCACGCCTGTCAGCTCCTCTGAGACGTCCCACAGCCGCCGCCAAGCCCGCTGGTCGTAAGCCTTGCCCGCGGCGGTGACGATGCGCGGATGCCCGCGCTGCTCCATGAAGCCATCGGGGCCGATGAACGTGCCGCTGGGAAGGTCCGGAACGGTTGCCGCGTAGAGGGTCGGCAGCGCGCCCATGTCCGCGCTCTGCGCGATCACGAGGTTGCCGATCGCGCCGCCGAGGCGCTCGTACCACGCCGCCGGGCCGGCGAACTGCAGGTTGGTGGCGGCGTAGCCCGGATGCGCAGCGAGGCTCTTGAGCGTCGATCCCGCGTCGCTCGCGCGGCGAGCCAGCTCGAAGCAGAACATCAGATTGGCGAGCTTCGACTGGCCGTACGCGCGCCAGTTGTTGTAGCTGCGCTCGCCTTGGGGATCGTCGAAGTTGATCTTTCCGATTCGGTGCACGCCGCTCGACAGCGTCACAACCCGTGGCTCCGTCGCGGCCAGCAGCGCCGGCAGCAACCTGCCGGTCAGGGCGAAGTGACCGAGATGGTTGGTGCCCAACTGGCTCTCGAAGCCGTCGACTGTCGTCCGGCGCGGAGGCGCCATCACACCGGCGTTGTTGATCAGCAGCTCGAGCCGGCCGTGTTCGCCCGAGAAGCGCTCGGCGAACGCGCGGACCGACCGAAGGTCGGCCAGGTCGAGCTGCCAGACGGCGAGTTGCGCGTCAGGGACGGCGCCCGTGATCTGCCGCGCGGCCTCGTCACCCTTGGCGGTGTTGCGGCAGGCGAGCAGCACAGTGGCGCCCGCGCGCGCCAGCTCCCGCGCGGTGGCGAGCCCCAGTCCGATGTTGGCGCCCGTGACTACAGCCAGGCGGCCGCTCTGGTCCGGGATGTCGGCGGCCGTCCAGCGGTCGGCCATCACGCCGCTTCGCTCGCGCGTCCGGTCGCGCCAGGCGCGCTCGCCCGTCCGGCCGTCACGCCCGACTGGCTCACCCGGAACTCGATCCCCGCGCTCCTGAGGCGATCGACCAGCGCCTGGCCCATCGCCACTGCAGGCGTCAGCTGTCCGGCGCGCTGCGGCAGCTCGTCGTGTGCCAGGCACAGCGCCGACTCGGCCAGCATCTTGGCCGTCTCGCCATAGCCCGGGTCGCCGCCCGAGACCTCGGTCGTGACGCACCTGCCCTGGGCTCGGGCCACGAACCGCACCTTGAACCAGCCCTTGGCGCGCTTCTCGGGCGACGGACCCTCGCCCGGGTCTTTGAGCTTCAGCAGCGCCTCGCGCGTCGGCCCAAACTGCGAGAGCGCCACCAGCGCCCCGGCTCCGGCGCCGAGCCCGGCGAGCGTCAGGAGGCTTTTTGACACCAGATAGTGCGAGTAGCTGAAATCGGGCCCATAGCGCTCCAGCGCCCGTGCCGAGCGGAGCACTGTCTGGGGGTCGATCGTCGGTAGCGGCATGACCCAGCCTCCGGCGTCTGGTTCGTAGTGGGGTGTGCCGGCGACGCCCCTGACCTTGCGGCTTGGCGGGCGTCCCTCGAGTGTCCGGCGCTCGCGGGAGACCCTTTGGGCCTGCCGCAGGCGGCCCATGCTGTTGATCGCCGAGCGGTAGGTCCCGCCCGAGAACGCGCCGCCCGCCCGGACGTATCCGCTGAGTGCGATCGGGACGCCTTCCGGCAGCTGCTGGACGGTGTAGAGCGCGCCCAGGTCGTAGGGGATCGAGTCAAAGCCGCAGGAGTGGACGAGCCGCGCGCCGGTGCTCTGCGCCTGCCGGTGGTAGCGCAGCCACATCTCATCGACGAACTCGGGCTCTCCGGTGAGGTCTACGTAGTCAGTGCCCGTGGCGGCGCAGGAGCCGACGACCGACTCCCCGTAGTGGAGGTAGGGGCCGACGGTTGAGATCAGCACCCGGGTCGACTCGGCGAGCGTCCTGAGCGAGGCGGCATCGTTCACGTCGGCCCCCAGCAGTGGCAGCTCCGGCGATGCGAGGCCTGCTGCGGCCAGCCGGTCGCGGACCTGCTCCAGCTTGCGCTGGTTTCGCCCGGCGATCGCCCAGCGCGTCTCACCGGCGCTGCGCCCAAGGTACTCGGCCGTCAGCTCGCCGGTGAAGCCGGTCGCGCCGAGCACGATCACGTCGAACTGGCGCTCAGCCATCGCTCGTGACGCTTTGCCCCAGGTCTCGAGCGACCTCGAGCGCCTGCTCGGGCGGGGTGCCGGCCTTCGCCGCCACCCAGCAGGCGACCGGCGCCGCGACGCGCTCCGAGGCATGGGCGGCCTCGGCGGCGAGGTCGAGGAGGACCCGGAACTCGTCCGTGCTCGGGGGATCGGTGCCGAGCCGCTCTGCGAAAGCGGCGAGCCATTGCTTTGCGTTCATGGCCGGACTCTATCCACACGCCGCGAGGGCGCGAGTGGCTCAGGATCCGCGGGCCGCTGGCATGATCCCCGGCTTCCGCCGGGGCGCTGGCATGATCCCCGGCTTCCGCGAGCCAACGAAAGGCAGGCAAGATGAGAGTCCTAGAGGGCAAGGTCGCGATCGTCACCGGCTCGGCGCGCGGCATCGGCCGGGCCACCGCAGAGCTGCTGGCCGAACAGGGCGCCAGCGTCCTCATCAACGATCTGGACGGTGACTTGGCCCAGCAGACAGCGGAGGAGATCGTCGGCGACACGCTCGTGTTCGCCGCCGACCTCTCGAAGCCGGGCGTTCCGGAGGAACTGGTGGAGAAGGTGATCGGCCAGTGGGGCCAGATCGACATTCTTGTAAACAACGCCGGCTACACGCTCGACGCGCCAGCGCACAAGATGTCCGACGAGTGGTTTCAGCGGATGCTCGACATCCACACCGTGGTGCCGTTTCGCATGTGCCGCGCCGTCGCGCCGCACATGCGCGAGCCTGCCAAGCAGGAGCTCGAAGAGGGCCGCGAGGTGTTCCGCAAGATCGTCAACGTGTCCTCGATCTCGGGGACAATGGGCAACCCCGGTCAGGCCAACTACGCCTCCGGCAAGTCGGCGGTCGTCGGCCTGACGAAGACGCTGGCCAAAGAGTGGGGACGGTTCAAGATCAACGTCAACGCCGTCGCCTTCGGTTGGATCGAGACGCGCCTGACGGCGCTGAAGGACGAGCAGAACGTGGTTGACATCGGCGGCCAGCGCGTGCAACTGGGAATCCCCGATCCGCTGCGCCAGGCGGCCTGGATGCTGATCCCGCTCGGGCGCCCCGGCACGCCCCAGGAGGCGGCGGGCGGCGTTTTCTTCCTCTGCTCGCCGTGGTCCAACTACGTCTCCGGTCAGGTGCTGCACATCACCGGCGGGCAGTTCGGGGGGATGGCTGGGTAGGCTCTCTAGGACCCAGAGAAAGGCAGCGTGAGGATGGCGACCACCGTTGAACGGCGGGCTTCGACCGCAGGAAATGGGGCGGGCGACTCGATCGAGGTCTCCAACCCTGCAACGGGGGACGTCGTCGCGACGCTCCCGGCTTGCACCCCGCAGCAATTGGCTGAGATGGCCGCCCGTGCGCGCCGCGCGCAGCCGTCCTGGCACGCCCTCGGGTTCAACGGACGCGGGAAGGTGCTGCGGCGGGCGCAGAAATGGCTGCTGGACAACGTCGAGCGGGTTATCGAGACCGAGCTGTCCGAGAGCGGCAAGACGCGCGAGGACATCTTGCTCGAGCTGAGCATCCCACTGGCAGCCTTCGGCTTCTGGGCCAAGCACGCGCCGATGTACCTGGCCGACGAGAAGGTCAGGACCTCATCGCCGTTCCTTCTCGGGCGCAGAGTGCTCGTCCGCTACGAGCCGATCGGCGTCGCCGGAATCATCGGCCCCTGGAACTACCCGCTGGTCAACAACATCGGCGACGCGATCCCGGCACTGGCTGCCGGCAACAGCGTTCTGCTCAAGCCTTCGAGCGTCACCCCGCTGACCTCGCTGCTGATGGAGGAATGTCTGCACGACTGCGGGATTCCCGACGACGTATTCCAGGTGGTCGTGGGACGCGGCGCGATCGGCGAGGAGCTGATCGACCACGTTGACGTGGTCATGTTCACCGGCTCGACCCAGACCGGCAAGAGCGTGATGGCACGTGCGGCAAAGACGCTCACGCCGGTATCGCTGGAGCTCGGCGGCAAGGACCCGATGATCGTCTTGGCCGATGCCGACGTCGAGCGCGCCGCCAATGCCGCGGTCTTCTGGTCGATGCAGAACGCAGGACAGACCTGTGTCTCGGTGGAACGCGTCTACGTCGAGGAGCCGATCCATGACCGGTTTGTGGAGCTCGTCGCCGGCCGGGTCCGCCAGCTTCGCCAGGGCGTGCCTGGCGACTACGGATCGGTCGAAGTCGGCTCGTTCATCTACCCGCCGCAGGCTGACGTCGTCGAGGCACACGTCGCGGACGCGGTCGATAGGGGGGCCCGCGTGCTCGCCGGCGGAAGCCGCGTCGAGGGCGACGGCGCGTTCTTCGAGCCGACCGTGCTGGCCGGCGTCGATCATTCCATGGACTGCATGATCGAGGAGACCTTCGGGCCAACACTGCCGATCATGAAGGTCCGCGATGAGCACGAGGCCGTTCGGCTCGCCAACGACTCCCGCTACGGGCTACAGGCCTCGGTGTTCACCAAGGACATGAACAAGGCCGAGTCGGTGGCTCGGCGCCTACAGGCCGGCGCGGTCGTCGTCAACGACTGCGTCGCCAACTATTCGGCGCTCGAAGCCCCGATGGGAGGCTGGAAAAGCTCAGGCTTCGGGGTCCGTCATGGGCCACAGGGCATCCGCAAGTACACCCATTCCCAAACGATCGTCTTCACGCGCTTCGCGATGAAGAAGGACGTCTACATGTTCCCGTACGGAAAGCTCCGCAGCCGCATGCTGGTCCGGCTGCTGAAGCTCCTCTACGGCCGCGGCTCGCGCAACTAGCCGAAGATGGCCGTATCGTCTGGGGTCTAGGCAGGGTCGGCGGAAGCAGATCTTCGAGCATCAGCGCGGTGATGAGCAGCGAACGGTCGATAGCGGTTATCGGGCTCGGCAGGGTCGGGCTGCCGCTTGCGCTGTGCTTTGCCGATCGCGGCCTGCGGGTGCTGGGCATCGACCACAACCACGTCGTGCTCGACGCGGTGCGGGCGGGGAAGATGCCGTTCGAGGAGGCCGGCACGCAGGAGATGCTCGAGCGGGTGCGAGACAGCGGACGACTTGAGTTGGCCGACCGGGCTGCCGAAGCCGCCCGGGCCGAGGACATCGTGATCACGCTGGGGACGCCGTCGTTCTCGCACGTGGAGTCGGACCTCCGACAGGTTCGCGCCGCGCTTGATGACCTGCTGCCGCTGCTGCGAGAGGGTCACGCCGTCATCCTGCGCTCGACGATCGCTCCCGGCACCACCGAGTTCGTCGCCGGTTATCTGGAGAAGCGACGGGGACTGAGGCCGGGCTTGGACGTGTTCGTCGCCCACGCGCCCGAGCGGATCGCCGCCGGTCGGTTCGTGGAGGAGATATCGACCTTGCCCTGCATCATCGGCGGCGTCGACGAGGCCTCGACCGAGCGGGCCGCGGGCCTGTTCGCGGTTTTCGGCGCACCGATCGTCAGAACCACGCCCGTGCAGGCCGAGCTGGCAAAGATCTGGACCAACATCCTCCGGTACGCCAACTTCGCGCTGCCCAATCTGCTGATGATGGATTGCGAGAGCTACGGGGCGAACGTCTTCGAGGTCATCGAGCTAATCAACCGCGACTATCCGCGCGGAGGCATCGCCAGCCCGGGGTTGACCGCCGGCACGTGTCTGCGGAAAGACTTCGCGTTCTCAGAGGAGCGCTCGAACTCGCCCGGCATGCTGCTAGCGGTCTCACGCGTCAACGAGGCCGTGCCGCTGTTCTTGGTCGAGGGCGTCAAGCGCCGGCTGGGGACGCTTCGCGCGAGGAAGCTCGCAGTGCTCGGGCTGACCTTCAAACGCGACACCGACGACGAACGAGACTCGCTGTCGCCGAAATTGATCCGGCTGCTGGAGCGCGAACTGGCAGACGTGGCCGTCTGTGACCCCAACGCTCCGAGCCCGACGCAGCCCCTGGCCCAAGCGGTGCAAGGCGCCGACGCGGTGATCGTCGCCACCAATCACTCGGCCTTCGAGCGTCCGGAGGCACTGGAGACGATCGCCGCCACGGCGAAGCCCGACTGCCTGCTGGTCGACCCCTGGAACGCATTGCGGACCGGGAAGGTATTCAGCCACCTCGGCCAGGTCAGATCGGTGGCAGAGCCAGCGGTCGCGTTCACAGACGGCGACCCCAATTGAGCGGCAAGGTGCTCGTGACCGGCGGAGCCGGCACGATCGGCTCCGCGGTGGTCCGCCGCCTGCTGCGCGAGGCCGCCTCCTGGCAGGTCAGAGTCGCAGACCATCGGCCGGCGCCCGATTGGATGCGAAACCGATGCGAGCTTCACCGCGGCGACCTCCGAGAGCACGACACGGCCCGCATCGCGATCGAGGGCTGCTCGCACGTGATCCACCTGGCGGCGATCGTCGGCGGGATCGCCAACTTCCACAAACTGCCGTACACGCTCACGGCGGTGAACAACGCGCTGACCGGGGCGACGGTCCGGGCGTCGATCGAGGGCGGCGTGGAGCGGTTCGTATACGTGTCCTCGTCGATGGTGTTCGAGCGCGCGAGGAAGTTCCCGACTACGGAATCGCACCTGCTCGAGTGCCCGGCACCTCGCTCGGCGTACGGCTTCTCGAAGCTCGCCGGCGAGGTCTATACGCGTGCCGCACATGACCAGCATGGCCTCTCCTACACGATCTGCCGCCCGTTCAACGCCTACGGCCCGGGCGAGGTCCCGGATCCCGATGAGCCCGGTATCGCCCATGCGGTTCCCGATCTGATCGGCAAGGCGCTCCGTGCTCAGCGCCCGCTGCAGATCTTCGGCTCCGGCGAGCAGACCCGTACGCTGACGCACGTCGACGACATCGCTGATGGGATCTTCACGGCGATGACCGCCCGGGCCGGCGAGAACGAGGACTTCAATATCTCCGCTTCACGGGAGCTGACCGTCGCCGAGATCGCCCGGATGGTCTGGGCGGCGTGCGGGCAGGAGGCCAAGGCGTTCGAGCTCGAACACCTGCCGAGCTTCGAGGTGGACGTCCAGCGGCGTTGGCCATCGGTGCAAAAGGCACGCCAGCTGCTCGGCTGGGAGGCACACGTGGATCTGGAAGAGGGGCTGGCGCAGACCGTCGCCTGGCTGCGCGAACGCGAGGGCACGGAGCGCCTCGCGTCCGCGTCCCCGGGCTCCTAGCGCTACCCCGGAACCGCTGGACCTTGTGACGGTGCTGAAACGGCCCGCGGGCGTGAGCGGGCTTGTTGAGAGGCGGCCGCCGTGGCCACGTCTCGCGCATAGCTGTGGCGGGCGCTCGCCAAAAAGACGCCCGCGGCGGTGAGCGTGGCCAGCAGGATCAGGAACGTGATCTCGAGCCCGGTAGCGGTGTTCGAGGAGACCACCCCGGCATGGGTGCCGATCGGCGTCTGTGCGGGTACGATCCCGGCGATCAGGCTGGACAGGCCGCCGAACACAAGCGGGGCCAGTGCCTGCGCCAACGAGCTCAAGAGTGCACGCGTGCTCTGAGCACGTCCCCAGAGCCCTGCCGGCATGACGTCCAGCCGCGCGGCGTCCAGCGGCGGGTTAGCGGCCATCAACAGCGTCGCCCCGCCGATGTCGAACCACACGGCCGGCGTCAGACGCGAGCCCAGGATGCCCGGCACGAGCAGTATCGAGGCCGCGATGTAGCACAAAGCAGGGAGCCAGATTCGCGCCTCGAGGTACCCACGGCGGAGCAAGGCGTCCGTGATCCGGCCGCCGGCGAGCGTGCCGATCACAGCGCCGATCACCAGCAGCAGCAGGACCAGCTCCGCCGTGAACTGGCTCACGTGATAGTGACCGCGGACGAACAACAGCGCGAACACGCTGAGCCCCGAGAAGTAGAAGTAACCGAGCGCCTGGCTGAGGATCAGGACCCGGTTCGTACGCACCGAGAAGATGTACTTGATCGAGCTGATGAGACCCATCTGCTGCGCGTCCTCGTGCAGCACCAGCCTGGGGTCGGGTTCGACCCCCCGCCGGCTGGCGGCGGCCCGGGCCAGCTCGCCCTCGTCCGCGGTGGCCGTCTCTGACGGCTCCTGCCATTCCGCTTCGGCTCGCGAGTGGGCGGCGGCGAGGGCCTCGCCGAGGTCCTCGACGCCCGGCCCCAAGCGGCTCTGGCCGCCGCGCAGCGGCTCCGGGACCGTCCGCCACAGAGCGCGGGCCAGAAAGAACCCGGGAATGCTCAGCGCCACGAACGCCGCGCGCCACGAGATCGCAGTGGCCAGCGTGCCCGAGATGACGAACCCCACCGCGGTTCCCGCCGCCTCGCCGGCCAGGATGTACGCGTATACGCGTCCGCGCTCGCTGGCCGGGAAGTAGTCGCCGGTCAGCGACGCGATCGCCGGCCCGGCGGCGGCCGTCACCGCTCCCAGCGCCAGGCGGGTGATGAGCAACGTCGAGTAGCCGGGGGCGAAGGCACTGGCCAGTGAGGCGGCGCTCCAGATCACGATCGTGGTCGCCAGCAGCGGGATCCGCTTGATCCGGTCGACCAGCAGTCCGACCGGCAGCACGAATACCGCACCAACCAGGAGCGCGACCGAGCTCAGCAACCCGATTTTGGCGTTGCCGATGTGCAGCGCGTGCTCCAGCTGCGGCGCGACGGCGCCGACGGTGCTCGAGTCGGCGCTCGACAGCCCGAGCACGGCGGCAAAGATCGTGATCACCCGGGCCCGAGCAGGGCCGCCCACGGTTTTCACCACCCGCCCGCGCAACATCCGCACCAGTGCAGCCAACAGCCGCCCGAGCGCGCGCGGAATGGCCTCAAGCACGCTCATCGTCGCCCCGCTCCGAGCCGGCGTTCCTCCTCACGCCTTCCGTGCCGATCGGCCCGCGGGGGACGAAGGGTGAGCGGCTCGCCGCGGGTGCGGCGCAGGAGCAGAAACGCGATCGTCCCCCACATCGCCGGGATCCACAGCGAGATCGCGTGATAGACGACCGTTGCCGCGGTGGCTGCGGTGGCATTTGCCCCGTAGAGCACGAGCATCCCCACGAGACTGCCATCCAGTACGCCGATTCCGCCGGGGACTGGTATCACGTTCGACATGTAGGCGATCTGGTACGCAAGCACGATGGCGGCGATCGGTGGCACGTGACCCGTAGCCGCAAAGCACGCCACGACGACGCCGATGTCGAACCACAGGTAGCCGATCGCCCCGATGATCCGCCAGTCAGGGTGCCTCAGCAGGTCGCGCGTGTCGCGGATGCTTTGCGCACTCGTGTCGAGCACCACCCTCACCCGATGGGGTAGGCGCCTATCGAGCCCGCGATCGATGGCCCGCGGGAGCGCCAGGAAGAACAGGAACACGGCCGTGCCCACGCCTGCGGGCAACAGCGTCAGCAGCAGACTGCGCGGTCCCGGCAGGATGCCGGTGAACAACACGAACCCGGCGAGCGCGAACGTCAGCACGTTGATCGCGCTTGTGAGCAGGAACAGCACGGCCGAGCGCTCGGCGACGCGGCTCGGCGAGGCGCCGCGCTCCACGAGCAGCCACGCGCCGACGGCGACGCTCCCGGCGCCGCCGAGGGAGACTGCGGCGTTGAACGCCAGCTCGGAGAGCGCCACGCGGGCGCCAAAGCGCAGCGGCGCCCGCTCGAAGACCTGAAGGAAAGCCAACACGTAACCCAGACACGAGAGCACCTCGAGGCCGATCGCAGCCAGCACCCATCCCAGGGGCATGCGGGTAACGGTACGTTGCACGCCGTGCAGCCCAGGGATCGCCAGTAACAGCCCGACCACGATCAGGACCAGAACCGCCAGCGCGATCAGCCCGTGCCATAGTCGCCTAGAGGCTCGCTGGGCGTCCAGCTCGGAATCCTCGCGCCCGGCGTCGTCGGGCGAAACGTCCTGGCGCCCGGCGTCGTCGGGCGGAACGTCCTCGCGCCCGCCGCCGTCGGGTGCAGCGCTCCCGTGCCCGGCGTTCTGCCCGGCTACGCCTTCGGAGCGCCGCGAATCGTGATCAGAGCCGCTCACCCCACAGGTGCCGCGCTGGGTACCGGCACGGCCGGCGCGGCGATCCCGGCCAGTTCAGCCACCCGATCCCGGTGCCAGCGGGCGTCGCCGAACGCGTGCGCGTTGGCCTTCGCCCGCTTGAGGAAGAAGTGCAGGTCATGCTCCCAGGTGAAGCCGATTCCACCGTGAACCTGCAGCGCCGAGGCGGTCACGCGGAAGCCGGCATCGCTGGCGTAGGCCTTGGCCATGGAGGCCGCCCGGACGCCGGTCTCGGGCTCGTTGTCAAGCGCCCAACCGGCCCAGTAGGACAGCGAGCGTGAGCCCTCGACCTCGAGCAGCATCTGCGCGCAGCGGTGGGAGACCGCCTGGTAGGCGCCGATCGGCCGGTCGAATTGCTTGCGGTCCTTGGCATGGGCGACCGCCATCTCCATCGCTCGCTGGGCGACGCCAACGTTCTCGGCCGCAAGCGCCGTGACGATCGTCGCGTAGGCGCGGGCCACCTCCTCGCCGCGGCCGGCGAGCAGCGGCTCGGCGGGAGCCCGCTCGAGGCGCGCCTCGAACAGCTTGCGCGTTGGGTCAAGAGGGTTGATCGCCGCGATCTCAACCCCCGGGGCCACGGTCTCGACCAGATGATGGCGTCCATCGGCGCCGGCGACGATCACGAAGTCGGCGCTGCCGGCGTCCGGAACGGCCACCTTCCTAGCTGACAGCGTCCCGTTGCTCGCTTCCACCTCCGAGCGGTCCGGCGCCCAGCCCGATCCCTCGTCCCACACGGCCAGCGTCCCCCTAGCCTCGCCGCTTGCCAACGGCTCGAGCCAGCGTTGGCGCTGCTGGTCCGTGCCCGCAGCGGTGAGCAGCAAGGCCGCGGCGATTGTAGAGAACAGCGGCGTCGGCGCCAGGGCGTAGCCGAGCTCCTCCTCGATCACGAGCAGCTCGACGGCCCCCAGTCCAAGACCCCCGTGTGGCTCCGCAATCATCACCCCCGGCCACCCCAGCTCGGATAGCTCGCGCCACTGCTCATCGGTAAAGCCGCGCTCGCTGCCCGCCAGCTCGCGCACCGTCTGCGGGCGATAGCGGTCGCTGAGAAACTCGCGCGCAGTGCGCTTGATCGCGCGCTGATCCTCATTCAGATCGAAATTCATTTGAAGTTCATCGCATCCTCGGGAGCCCGAGCACTCGTTCGGCGACGATGTTCTTGAGGATCTCCGTGGTGCCGCCTTCGATCGAGTTGGCGCGCGCCCGTAGGAAGCGGTACGCCCAGCCGTGTCCAGCGTCCATCGCCCGCGGGCCGGCGATGTCCATCGCCAGCTCGGTCAGCGCCTGGTTGACCTCTGACCAATGCCACTTGCCCAACGAGCCCTCGGCGCCCGGCACACCGGAGCGCATCGTCGCCGACAGACCGCGATAGGCGTTCAGGCGCAACACCTCGGACTCGATCATCAGCTGCGTGAGCCGCTGGCGGATCACGGGATCGGCGCTCGCCGGCTGGCCGTCCATGCCGCGCGTCCGGCCTGCTTCGTCCAGCAGCTCGCGGAGCGCAATCTGAACCGAGACCTGGAGGCCGAACGCCAGGGTCGCGCGCTCGTGCATCAGCGTGGTGATCGCCACCGCCCAGCCATTGCCTTCCCCCCCGATGATGTTCTCGTGGCGAATCCGCGCTTCCTCGATGAACAACTCGTTGAACTCCGCTTCGCCCGTGATCTGGACGAGCGGCCGGACCTGGACCGAGTCCTGCTCCATATCCATCAGGAAGTAGGTCAGGCCCTTGTGCTTCGGCGCGTCGGGGTCGGTGCGCGCGACGAGCATGCACCACTTGGCGTGGTGGGCGAACGTCGTCCACACCTTCTGGCCCGTGACGATCCACTCGTCTCCACGGCGGACGGCCCGGGTCTTCAGCGACGCCAGATCCGATCCAGAATCCGGCTCCGAGAAGCCCTGGCACCAGATCTCGTCGGCGGACAGGATCGGCGGCAGGTAGCGGCGGCGCTGCTGCTCGGTGCCGTGCGCGATCACGGTCGGGCCGCCCAGCGCCAGTCCGAGCACGTTGGCCACCGCCGGCGTGCGGGCGCGGACCACTTCCTCGTTGAAGATCGCCTGCTCGATCAGCGTTGCGCCGCGGCCCCCGTATTCCTGCGGCCACGACACCCCTGCCCAGCCGGCCTGGTGGAGCCGGCGCTGCCAGGCGCGGCGAAACTCGAAGGAGGCCTCGTCGCCCCTGGGCTCCGGGCCGGGATGGTTCGCCGTAAGCCACGACCGAAGCTCGTCGCGGAACGCCTCCTCGGCTCTCGAGAGCGTCAAATCCACGGCTGATGATCCTAGCCGGGCGCTAGCCTCGGCCAGGCTCGATGCTCGACCCCCAAACCCCCGCGGCTTCGACGACCGAAGGCATCGAAGGCAGCGAGTTGCCAGGTCCCTTCCCGGTCGGATCGTATGCGGAGCAGCTCAGGCGCCGGCTGCGCCAGTTCGCCCCGGTGCAGCTGGTTGGCGAACTGTGGAGCTTTCGCGTGAGCCGCGCCCGCGTCTACTTCGAGCTGCGTGACCCCCGCGGCGCGCTGCCGTGCTCGATGTGGCGCGCGGACTTCGACGCCATGGGCATCACGCTCGCCGACGGCGTGCGGGTGGTCGTCGGCGGCGGCTGCGACTACTACCCGGGCAGCGCCTCGGCCTCGCCGTCTTTCACCTTCGCGGTCTCGCAGCTGCGGATCGCGGGCGAGGGAGACCTGCTGCTGGCGCTCGAGCGGCTGCGGCGGCGGCTGGCGGCGGACGGTCTGTTCGAACCGCAGAAGCGGCTGGAGCGCCCGGCGTTGCCGCGGACCATCGGCGTGGTCACCGGGGAGCGGGGCAAGGCGCGCGACGACGTGCTGGCGGGGCTCAGGCGCCGGGGCTGGGCGGGACGCCTGGTGTGGGCCTTTGCTCCCGTTCAGGATCGACAGGCCGCTCCCCAGATCGCGGCAGCGCTGAGGGAGCTGGCGGCGATCGAGCAAGTCGAGGTGGTGATCGTGGCGCGTGGCGGCGGCTCGCTGGCGGACCTGTTCGCGTTCTGCGACGAGGCGCTCTGCCGAACTGTCGCGCTGCTCCGGGTGCCGGTCATCTCCTCGGTCGGCCACCACAGCGACCGCACGTTGATCGACGACGTCGCCGCCGTCTGCTGCTCGACGCCCACACACGCGGCCGAGGCCGCGGTGCCGCTCGACCTGAACGAGGCCCGGGCGCGGCTACTGCGCGACACACGCAGGCTCGCCGGTCATGGTCGGCGCGCCGTGCTGGGCCGCGCGCGGATGCTCGCGCAGCTCTCGCGCGCGCCGGCGGAGCAAATCGCCCGGCACCGCGCGCGCCTGCACCAGTCGCTGCGCGAGCTGCGGGCCAGCGCCCGGCGCACGGCCGCCGAGGGGCGCTCGCTGGCGTCGGTGCACCTGCTCGTGCTGCGGCGAAGCGCGGAGCGGGCCCGCAGCTCGGACGCCGCCCGCCGCCGCCGCGAGCTAGAGCGTCTGGCGCTGGCGCTCGCGGCACACGATCCTGAGCGAACTCTGGCGCGCGGGTATGCGATGGTGGAGAACCGGCGTGGACAGCCGCTGACCTCGGCGGCCGCGGCGCGCCAGGCGCGTGAGCTGAACGTCCGCTTCCACGACGACGTCGTCCCCGCGCGCGTGGAACGGGAGGCGGAGCGGTGAGAGAAGAGCGGACCTACGAGACGGCCGTGGCTCGGCTCGAGGAGATCATCCGCCGGCTCGATTCCGGCGACGCCGAGCTGCGCGAGACGCTGGAGTTGATCCGCGAGGGCCGCGAGCTCGTCGCCTACTGCGCGGCCGAGCTCGAGGCGGTCACCCGCGGTCTGGAGGAGCTGCGACTCGAGGAGCTGGTCGCGCGGCTCGAGCAGGGCGCGCGCGAGCAGGGGTGACGCGAACTCGCGCATGTTGTGGGCCTTGGTCTCGCGCACCGCGCTGAGCACCGCCGTCACCTAGGCCAGTGATCGGCGTGGATAGGATCCCGCGTCCGATGTCCACCTTCGAGCTCCTGGCGGAGCTTCCGATCGAAGTCGAGGGATACGCGCTCCAGGGTCTGAAGGCCCAGGTCTCGAGCGGCTTCGAGCGCCTCACGACGGTCGTTCGGCTGCACGGCGGCGGCCATCAGGGCGTAGGCGAGGACGTCGTTTACGACGGGGTCGATCAGGAAGCGCTCCAGCGCGCGGGACAAGTCCACGAGCTGGCGGGGCGCTACACCCTCGCTGAGTTCTGCCAGCGCATCGACTCGCTCGACCTGTTTCCCGAGCCTCCCCAGCGCGAAGTATCGCGGCTCTACCGCCGCTGGACGTTTCACAGCGCGGCGCTCGACCTCGCACTGGGCCAGGCCGGGCGCTCGCTGTCCGTGGCGCTGGGGCGTCAGACGCGTCCGCTGACATTCGTCGTCTCGCTGCGGCTGGGCGAGCCACCGTCGCTGGAGCCGATCGAGCGCCGCCTCGGCCGCTATCCCGAGCTTCGCTTCAAGCTCGATGCCACTAGCTCCTGGACGCCGGGGCTGATCGCCGAACTGGCTGCCACGGAGGCCGTCGACTCGATCGACTTCAAGAGCTTCTACCGCGGCACGGTCGTCGACCAGGCGCCGGATCCCGTGCTCTATCGCCGCGTCGTCGAGGCCTTCCCTGGCGCGTGGCTCGAGGACCCCGACGTGGTAACGGCCGAGACCGCCGCCGTCCTGTCCGACGAGCGCGACAGGATCACCTGGGATGCGCCAATCCACGCGATCGCCGACATCGAGGCCCTGCCGTTCGTCCCCAAGATGGTCAACATCAAGCCCTCGCGCGTCGGCGGGTTGAAGCAGCTCTGCGACACCTACGATTACTGCGCCGAGCGCGGGATCGGCGCCTACGGCGGCGGGCAGTTCGAGCTCGGTCCCGGACGCGGGCAGGCCCAGTACCTGGCTTCGCTGTTTCACCCCGACACGCCGAACGACCTGGCGCCAGCCGGATTCAACGTCGATGACCCGCCGCGGGGGCTGCCGACCAGTCCGCTGCCGCCGGCGCCCTCTAGGATCGGATTCCGATGGGCGACGGCGTGAACCGCGAACGGCTGCAAGGAACGGTGGCGCTCGTCACGGGCGCCTCGAGCGGCATCGGCGAGGCCACCGCCCGGGCGCTGGCGGCCGAAGGCGCCTCGGTGGCGATCGCCGCGCGCCGCGGCGACCGGCTCGAGTCGCTGGCGGACGAGATCCGCGGTGACGGCGGCACCGCCCTGCCGATCGCGGCGGACGTCAGCTCGGCGGAGCAGGCGCAAGCCGTCGTGGAGCGCACCGCGTCGGAGCTCGGCCGGCTCGACACCCTGATCAACAACGCCGGCGTGATGCTGCTGGGACCGATCGTCGACGGCCCGCTCGAGGAGTGGCAGCGGATGCTGGACGTGAACGTGGCCGGGCTTCTGTACTGTGCCCACGCGGCGCTGCCGTACCTGCTGCGCGCGGCCGAGGACGGCGGCCGCGGGATCGCCGACATGGTCAACGTGAGCTCGGTAGCGGGGCGGGTCGCTCGCCAGGGCTCGGGCGTCTACAACCTGACCAAGCACGGCGTCGGCGCGTTCTCGGAGTCGCTGCGCCAGGAGGTGGCGGGCCGCCACGTGCGGGTATCGCTTATCGAGCCCGGGGCGGTGGACACCGAGCTGCAAGCCCACAACCGGCCCGAGGTCGAAGAGCAGATCAGACAGCGTTTCGCCGACATCGAGATCATGAGGGCCACGGACGTCGCCGACGCCATCCTCTACATCGTCTCCCGTCCGCGCCACGTGGCCATCAACGAACTCATGCTCCGTCCCAGCGAGCAGGGGGACTGAGCGCCGTCGAAAGGCCGCCGGAGCCCTGGGCCCGGCGCGGTCGTGTAGCGCGGAGTTTGACTGAAGGGTGCCGTACTGTAAGCGGCAATGGAGAAGCTAGGAATCGCAGGAGCCGGCGCGATCGCCTGCGGGCTGGCGGCCACCGCCGCCAGCCACGGCGAGGTCCTGATGTGGGCCCGATCTGACGCCTCGGCCGAGCGCGCCCGAGACAGCGTGGAGCGGATCTGCGGCAAGCTCAACGGGGACCCGGCGATCTCGCAGAACCTCCGCGTCGTCCGCGAGCTCGATGCCTTGGGCGACGCCACGTTCCTGGTGGAGGCGGTGGTCGAGAATCAGGACAAGAAGGTCCAGCTGCTCTCCGAGCTCTCCGGCCACGCCCAGGAGCAGGCGGTGCTCTCGACCACCACCTCTTCGCTGTCGATCACCGAGCTGGCGCGAGCCACGGGGCGCCCAGACCGCTTCGTGGGGCTTCATCCCTTCAACCCTGTGCCCCGGATGAAGCTGGTCGAGCTCGTGTTCCCGCCGCAGTCGGATGAGAAGACGCGCGCCCGTGCGAGGGCGCTTTGCGAGTGGCTCGGCAAGACACCCGTCGAGGTCCCCGACGTCCCGGGGTTCGTCGTCAACCGGCTGCTTTTCCCATACCTGTTCAACGCTGTCAGGCTGATGTCCGAGACACAGCTCTCACCGCAGGACATCGACCAGTGCATGACGCTCGGCGCCGGTCTGCCGATGGGCCCTCTGGCGCTGCTGGACTTCGTGGGGCTCGACGTGGCCGAGGCGATCGGCGACGCGATCAGCGTGCCGGTGCCCGACGCGCTGCGGGAGCTCGTGCGCGAGGGCGCGCTCGGGCGCAAGTCCTCTCGCGGCTTCTACCTCTACACGTGACCGCCGCGGCGGTGGGTCGCGGCCGCAGCCATGCCGAGCTTACGCTCCCCGTGCGGAGTTTTTAGGACTCGTTCATCTCGGAGGACGACACTTCCGCTCGCGACGTACCTCATAGCAGCACCTCCTCCCCAGAAGCACGAGGCCGGCCCGTCCCCAGCGGGCCGGCTTCTTTTTTTGTTGATTTTCGGGTGCCCGCATGCGGGCACCCGCCGGTCCGATCATGATCGGACCGAGGCCGGCGCTCATGAGCGCCGGCCATCCTCCGTATGAAAGGTCGAAGCCGACCCGGGTTTGGGGCCGGCTTCATCTCTCCTCTTCAACCACCGGGATGAGGACTCTGCGCCTCGGCGGCAAAAACCCGGCCGTTGTGTGATGCGAAATGTAACGAATGCTGCGAAAAGATGCTCCTACCGCGCTTCGCTCGCAGCCGTCGACAGCCGCGGCCTGATTCGCACGGCCTCGATCCGGTTCTGGCGCACCGACTCGACCCGGATCGAGTAGCCGTTAGCGGCCACCGTGTCGCCGCGTTTCGGCAGCCGGCCTAGCTCCGCAAACACCAGCCCCCCCACAGAGTTGTAGGCGTCGGTATCGATCGGCAAGCTCAGGCCATAGTCCTCGAGGTCGGTGACCGCCACGTGGCCGCGGACGAACCAGTCGCCGTTGGCCAGCCGCCGCACAGCACCTCCGGCGGGGTCCGTCTCATCGGAGATCTCCCCCACCACCTCTTCGATGATGTCCTCGGTGGTCACGATGCCCGCCGTGCGTCCGTACTCGTCGATCACCACCGCCAGCTCCGTCCGCTCGCGCTGAAGGTCCGCCAAGAGGTCGTCGAGCGGCTTGGTCTCCGGCACCAGCGGCGCCGCGCGCACGCGGCTCGTGAAGCTCGCTTCCTCCCCGTCTGACATGAGCTGCTTGACCAGCTGGTTGACGTGGATGATGCCCTTCACCCGGTCCTGGTTTCCGTCCTCGGTCACCACCAGCCGTGAGTGGCCGCTCGACACACAGCGCCTAAGCGCTGCCTCGACGGTCTCCGACTCGTCGACTGTGACCACCGCCGGAATCGGCGTCATCACCTGACGGGCCTCCTGCTCGTGCAAATGAAAGACACCTCTCAGCATGCTGGCCTCCCCGATGTCGAGCTGGCCGCCGGTCGTCGACTGGGCGATCAGGCGCTTGAGCTCCTCGGGGGTCCCGCCCTCTTCCTCCTCCTTGGGGTCGGTCCCCAGCATCCGCAGGATCGAGTTCGAGGAGGCGTTCAGCACCACGATGAACGGGTGAAACAGCATGCGGAAGAACTGCAGTGGGCGGGCGATCGCCCGAGCCAACCCCTCGGCGTGCTGAATCGTGTAGAGCTTGGGGACGATCTCGCCGACGATGGTCTGCGCCACGGTGATCAGCAGGTAGGCGATGACCACCGCGATCGCCACCGCCGCCGCGTGCCCGAGCGCGGAGCCAATGGCGTGCTCCAGCAGGTGGGCGATCGCTGGCTCGCCGAGTGCCCCGATACCGATCGAGGCCATCGTGATCCCGACCTGGCAGGCGGCGATGTAGTCGCCTATGTTCTCGATCTGCGACAGCGCCAGCCGCGCGCCGCGAGCGCCCTCGTCGGCCATCGTCTCGAGCCGCGTTCGCCGCGAGCGCACCAATGCGTACTCCGCAATCACGAAAAACGCGTTCACGAGGACCAGCAGTCCCGTGAGGATGATGAACAGCGCCGTCACTGGCGGAGGCTACGGCCGGCGTACCAGCTCTGGGCTAGCGCGGCGCGGCCTTCCTTCCGCGCGTTGCTACTTCGGGGTGGGTCGTCTTCGTTCATCTACCCAGACGCGCGAACCCTAGCAGCAGCTCCGGGGCAAAACGTGACCGGCTAGAGACCCCCGATGTGTTCCCCTTGGAGCCTTCCAGTCGCTGTCGCGCAGCAGGTCGGAGATCTCCGCGTCGCTCAGCAGCTCTGCCATATCGTTGCACCTTGATGAGAATCGTGAGCCTGGTCCCATCAGCGACCGAGATGCTGTTCGCGCTCGGCCTCGGCCCCGACCTTATCGCCGTGACCCACGAGTGCGACTATCCCCCGGCGGCGCTCGAACTGCCGAAGGTCACACGGGACGTGTTGCCGCCAGGGCTGAGCGCCGCCGAGATCGACGCCGCGGTCAAGGAGCACACGCTCCAGGGCGGCTCAATCTACGAGCTGGACATCGAGCAGCTCCACGATCTGGGGCCCGAGTTGATCGTCACGCAGGCGCTGTGTTCGGTGTGCGCGGTCTCCTACGACGACGTGCGGGCGATCGCCGAAGAGCTTGAGACCCGCCCCCGCGTGATCTCGCTGGACCCGAAGACCGTGGGCGAGGTGCTGGGTGACGCGCAAACGCTCGGCGAGGCGACCGACCGCAGAGACGCGGCAGTCGCGCTGGTCCACCAGGCGGCCGCGCGGATCGACCGCGTGCGGCTCGCGACGCGGCGGGCCACGCGGCCCCGAGTGGCCACGCTGGAATGGCTCGATCCGCCGTTCGCGGCCGGCCACTGGACCCCGCAGCTGATCGAGTTCGCCGGCGGGCAGGACGTGCTGGGCTTCCCAGGCGAGAGCTCGCAGGAGCGGACGTGGGACGAAGTCGCCGCTGCTCAGCCCGACATCGTGATCGTGATGCCGTGCGGCTACGACGCCCAGATCGCGCACCGGGAGGCCGAGATGCACCGCGATGAGTTGCGAGCGCTCGGCGCCGGCGAGGTCGTCGCCGTCGACGCCGCTGCTTACTTTTCGCGCCCGGGACCTCGGATCGTCGACGGGCTAGAGCTGCTGGCGCACGTCCTCCACCCGGAGCTGGTTCCAGACGCGCCGGGCGAAGCGCTGACCGTCGATCTCTAGGTGCCGAATCCGACGCCGGTGGGCGTCAAGCCGTGAGCGCCGGAAACGGCGATCGCGCCCAACACGCTCAGCGCCGCGACGGCCATGCAACACGTGAGCGCGGCGCCTGCCAGGCGGCGGCGCTCGCCCAGCTCGACGATCGCCGCGCCGGCGATCAAGCCACCGACCAGCCCGCCGAGGTGTCCGCCGATCGAGATGCCGGCCACGCTCAGCGAGAAAACGATATTGATCGCGAGCGTCACGCCAAGGCCGCTTCGCCAGATTGGGATCTTCCTATCACGGGCGACCACGATCAGCGCCCCGAGCACGCCGAAGCAGGCAGCAGACGCTCCCACCGTGTAGACGTCGGGCTCGAACAGCAGCGCCCCGAACGAGCCTGCCAGCAACGACGCGAAGTACACGGCGGCGAAGTTCAAACGCCCGATCGCCGGCTCGAGCATCGGTCCCATCACGTACAGGAAGAACATGTTGAACGCGATGTGCAGCACGTTGTAGTGAAGGAAGCCGGAGCTCACCAGCCGCCAGTACTGGTGCTGGTGCACGATTGCCGGCCCGAACAAGGCGCCTTTTTCGTAAACGGTGCCTCCGCCCCCGCCGCCGAGCGGCGTGCCGGTCGCGATCTCGACGATGAATGCGATCACGTTGATCGCGATCAGGGCCTCGGTGACGACCGGCCTCGAGGGCAGCGAGCGCATCGTCCTGACCCTGGTGCGCTCGCGCGCGCATTCGGGGCAGCGCATCCCGACCGGCGTGGGGGTCATGCAATCGGGACAGATCGGCCGCCCGCACGAGGAACACGAGACGCCTGTCTCGCGCGAAGGGTGGCGATAGCAGACGGCCATCCGGCGGACGCTAGCAGTGGGTATGGGCGGCTCCGAGGGCGCTGGGGCCGGGTTGTGCCCGCTAACGGCCCGGCAAGATCCGGCGCGCTTCCTCGGCCACGTCGTGCAGCGTCCGCTCAGCGAGCTCGAGCAGGTTCGAAGATTGGGCTCTGCGGCTGCGGTGCCGGCCGCGCACACGGAGCACCACGAGCGCTGTCCCGGCGCCGGCGCCAACCACCGCCGCGGCCGCCGGGCGCACCCAGTTGCGCGGATCGCGCATCGCCGAGAGCTCCCAAGACTCGAGCTCCTCCTGGGCCAGCTCGGTCAAGCTCACGAGCGTCAGCTCGAGACGCTCGATCAGGGCGGCCGGCGGGTCAACCGGCGAAAGCGCCTCGCGCAGCAGCGCCTCGAAGTCTGTCGTACCTGCGCTCATCTTCCCTCCTTGGATGCCTCGTCAGAGACAATTGCCTCCAGCTGGCGGATCGCGCGGTGCAGCAGCACCTTGGTCGCGCCGTCGGTACGGCCCAGCGCGCGCGCGATCTCGCGGTTGTCCATCCCTAGCGCGAAGCGCATGATGAGCGCCTCGCGGCGGTCATCAGGAAGCTCCTGCACCCCAGCCAGGATCGCCTTGAGCTCCTCCCGGCCCTCCACCAACGACTCGGTGGTGTGCGGCGCGGAGATCACGCCGGCGTCCTCGATGGTTGATTCAGGCTTGCGCGAGCGGTCACGGTAGAAGTTGGCCGCCAGGTTGTGGGCGATGCGGATGAGCCACGGTCTGAGCGGCCGGCCGTTTGACTCCCGCAGCGCCCGCTCGAAGTGCCTGTAGGCCTGCAGGAAAGTCTGCTCGGTGAGGTCCTCGGCGTCGTGATGGTTACCGACCCGGTAGTAGCTGTAGGAGTAGACGTCGCGCAGATGAGAGCGATACAGCTCCGTGAATCGCGCGTCGAGCTCCGCCTTGCTCTCGGGCACTTTGACTTCCACCTCATTGGGAGCGTACCCGGGCTCACGCTGCGCGAACAGGCCGCGCACGCTTGCGGCGCGATGGCTTGGTGACCGTAGCGGTCCATCGCTCAGGCTCGAGCCGTCCCTCAACCACAGCGGCCAGACCCTCGAGCGCCGGTGCCTTGAGCCGGGCGTCACGGGCGACGTTGACGAGCAGCGGAACGGAGTCAACGGCCTCCACCGCTTGGCCCAGCACCGCGCTGATCCCTTCCGCGCGGATGCCTTGCGACAAGAGCCCGCCCGCCCGGCGGTTGCGAAAGCTGGCCGCCACCACGGTAGCCACGAGATCACCCGCCCCGGCCAGGCCGGCAAACGTCTCGGAACGCCCGCCCCTGGCGCGCGCGATCGCGTCAACTTCGGCAAAAACCTTGCCGGCCGCCGCGCCGGCCACGTCCGGCCCGGCGCCGGCGGCCGCTGCTACCGCCAGCCCGGCGGCGTTCGTGGCGCAGCCCGCCAGCTCCACTCCGCTTACATCGCTGGTGATCGAGACATCAAAGCCCGCGGCCCGCAGTGCGTCCGAGAGCTGCCGGGCGAAAGCCCTGTCGATAGACGCCAAGACGACCGAAGCGCCGTGCTCGAGTGCCTCCGCCGCGTGTACCGGGCCGCCCAGCACGGCCACCGCCCGCGCACGGCAGCGCTCGGCGACGAATGCCGAAGGCAGGGTGCCCAGTGGCGGGACGAGCCCATTGCAGGCTACGAGCACTCCGGCCCGCGGCGGAATGCGCTCGCCGTGCGCCGCGAGCACCGCCGGGAGCGCACGCGCCGGAACCGCCAGGCAGATCAGGTCGTGGCCGCCGAGCTGGAGCTCCGCGGCGCGCGCCACCCCGACCGAGTCGGGCAGCTCGACTCCCGGCAGATAGCGCTCGTTGTGGCGCTTCTCGGCGAGCGCCTGCGCCTGTTCTGCGGTGCGGCAGCCGAGCTCGACCTCAAAGCCGGCCCTGGCCAGGGAGACGGCCAAACTGGTGCCCCACGCCCCGGCTCCCACAATCGCGGCGCGGCGGATCGGCGGAAGACCGCCGAGCCACTCCCACTGGAGCATCACGCAGGGCCAGATGCGCTCGGTCACGGCACCAGCCAGCCCGGGCGAGACGTTCTCCAGCTTCGGGAACGTCAGCGGCCGACCAGCGCGGATCCTCACCTTGTGCGGCCGGATTCGCCAGCCGCGGCGCACGGCCTCTGTACCGATCACGGCCACCGGAACGACCGGGGCGCCCGTCTCTAGCGCCAGGCGGCCCACGCCCCGCTTCGGCTCGCCCAGCGATCCCGGACGGGTCCGCGTGCCCTCCGGGAAGATCAGCACGACGTCGCCGCGAGCCAGAATCGCCTTCGCCGTCTCGATGGTCTCGCGGTCGCCGGCACCGCGGTCGACCGGGAACGCCCCCAGCGCCCCCAAGAACCATGCCAGCAAGCTGGGCTTGAAGATCTCCTTCTTGGCCACGTAGTACATCGGCCGCCGGCTCATGGTGGCGATCACGAACGGATCAAGGAAACTGCGGTGGTTGGCGGCGATGATCACCGGGCCTTCTGCGGGGATGTAATCGCGTCCAATCCGGCTCATGCGCAGGTAGATATGAAAGAACGGCTGGCACAGGCTTCGCACGATCCAATAGACGCACGGGTTGACGCCCGTGTCTCTAGCGCGCGCGTGAAACGCCTGGTGACTCATCACACATTGCCCTGGTGGCCCATCGCACACTGCCGTACCCGCGGCGGTGCTGGCCGTTACAGTTGCTCGGTGTGGCCCTCGACGTCGACCGTATGCGCTCGTTGAGAGGGGCCGCCTGCGGCGCGGTGGCTGCGGCGGTGTGGGCCCTCCAGCAGCCACTCGACAAAAATGTGTTCGGCAGCCGCTACGACGACGTCGAGCTGCTGGGCAAAGTCGTCAGCCAAGGCGACGGCTGGTACTTGGCTGGATGGGGCCTCCATCTTCAGAACGGCGCCCTGTTCGGCGCGGTGTATGCAAACCTGGCGCCGGCGATGCCGCTGCCGCCGGCGCTGCGCGGACCGGTCGCGGGGCTGACCGAGCACGTTGTCCTCTGGCCGCTTGGCCGTCTCAGCGACCGCTTTCATCCCGCGCGTGGGCGACTGCCTGAGTTGGGGGGCAACCGGCGAGCGTTTGCCCAGGCCACCTGGCGCCATCTGCTGTTCGGGGTGGTGCTGGGCGAACTCGAGCGACGGCTGAACGCCGAGCCCGAGCCGGTAGTGGCCGCGGCCGAGGTGCAGTACTCGAGCAATGGACACGGCTCGCTGGAGGACTCGCTGCCGGTCGAGCGAACGTCGTAGGCGCTCTTGTCCGCTTGCGCGAGGCCTCTCACTAACCGCTGCTGAGCGTCGCGACGCCCGTGACGTCTCCCGCTTTCGCCATCCGCGCCGGCGCCCCAGGGAGATGCTTCAGGTAGCGATCGAGGAAGGCGATCGTCACCCGCTCGACGATGCTGAGTTGCGGCTCCTGACCGGTGTAGGGAGGGAGGTGACCGGCGCCGAGCAGGGACAGCAAGAACTTCGGCTTCGGCGCGATCCGGAAGTAGCGATACGTGGAAGCCGGGACGTTGCTCACGTCTGCCGTGCCCTGGGCGGCCAGCAATGGCGGGCTCGGCGCCGGGAAGTCGTAGCCGCCGACGCCCGGAATCTCTGCGCCTGAGAGAATCATCGCCGCGCCTACCCGCCGATCGCGAAAGTGGCTGTTGTCGGCCACCGCAAGCGCTGTCGATCCTCCGTCCGACTGCCCCGAGACCGCGATCTCGTCAGATGCGAGCAGGCCCGCGAGAACCCCGTCGAGATTGGCGTTCCTGGCGAGCATCTGGCTGATCACAAAACTCATGTCGAGAGGTTGGTTCACGAGGTCGGACTCCTCGGCGCCGCCTGGCGCGTGCGCGTTCGTCAGCGGGAAGACCGGGGCCGCGACGACGTATCCCGCACGCGCCCACGCCCGCATCAGCCGGGCGTACGTAGCGGGCGTGGCGTCGAACCCGTGTCCGAAGACGATCAGGGGAAACGGGCCGGAAGAACGCGCGGGAGGGGCGTCTCTGCTGTCCACTCGCGACGGATCTCCAATCGCCGGGTAGCGGATCACGGTTACGAGTGGCCGCGGCTCGGGCCGCCGTCCGGGGAACGAGACACGCCGACTGCCGTCTTTGAAGTCGATGACCATTTCGCCCACCGCGAACGGCCCGCTCGTCCTGGCTGCCGCCAGCTTCAGACCTTCCACGTTCGCTGCGTGATGACGGATCGAGCTGACGGCCACGGCGACCGGGATCAATGCCAGAGCCAACGCGATAGGGGCCACCACGAGCGTCGCATGTCCGCGAGCGCGAAGAAAGGCTCTGATCTTCAGCAGGCAGATGCCGATGGCGTCGGATGGTGCCGCGTTACGCCGACGGATGCCGGACCACCACACGACGCCCGTCGCAGCTTCGATCCACTGCCTACCATCCTCCACACGCTGCCCGCCTAGCTCAACTGGCAGAGCACTTCACTTGTAATGAAGGGGTTGGGGGTTCGAGTCCCCCGGCGGGCTTGGGAAATTTGCCTGCTAATCAGCATAATCCTAGAGTGGCGAGAAGCGGCGAACTTAAGGGCGACGTCCATTTAGCGTCCATCAGGTTCACGAGACACTCCCGTTCGGCCCCCGCGCGCGGGGAAGAAACCAGCTCGATGCCGTCCGACCACCAGCTCTTGCAAGCGGCCTTCGGCTCGGCGTCCAGCGATTCGGCTTAGGTCGTGGTGCGGCGTCGAAGCTGCTCGCGCGCGGCCTTGATCTGGTCCGCGGCTGGCATCTGCATCCCGTCCCAGTTCTCGATTATCCCGGCGTAGTGCTTCTCGATCATCAGCACGCTCGTGCCGCACTGCTTGCCGATCGTGGTCAGCGGAATGCCGGCGTAGATCTGGACGGTGATGAAGCTTGAGCGGAGGTCCCGCGGCCGCGTCCCGGCTGGTGCGCATCCCACGGTGGCCTTCGTCGTCCCCCGCTTGTACTTGCGCTCGGGCTCGCCCTTCCATACGAGCCGCCGCCAGTTGGACCAGTCCCACTTGTTCCATAATCCGTCGTCGTGTGCTGGGAAGACGGGGGAGCGCGCGGCTGGACGGCCGCTGGCTAGGAACCATTCGCGGAGATCGTCCGCGAGCGGCTCAAGCAGTGGCGTGTAGCGCTCGCGATGACGCTTGGCGTCGCGGTAGCGGATGGTGCGCTCGCCGATGTCTGCCCATGTCAGACGGCACACGACCTCCTCCGGCCGAGGCCCTGAGTAAGCCAGCACCGAGACCAATGTGCGATCACGGAGCCCGAGCTTGCTCCGGATCTGCTCGACTTCGCGGGGCTGGAAGATGTGCGGCTCGCGCGCCCGCTCGTAGCGCGGCTTGCGTACCGCGGCGGCTGTGTTGAACTCGACCACCTCCTCGGCGACGGCGAACGACAGGACCGACTGCAGGATCGCCATCACCTTTCTCACTGTCGCTGCGCCGGTGCCGGAGCGCTCAAGCTCCTCTCGGAATCGAGCGAGCCGCTTGGGCGTCAGCTCACGTACGCCGTAGTCACCCAGCCTCGGCACGATGTGGTTCGAGAGCGCAAGGGCATAGAACTCGCGCGTCGACTCGGCGAGATTCGGGATCGCGTGCAGCCGCCAGTACGTCTTGGCGAACTCGCGCAGTGGGACGTCCTCGGGGACCGCGACCTGCCCGAGTTGTTTGCGTCGCCGACGGTCAGACTCGAAATCCTCGGCGTCCTTCTTTCGGTCAAACGAGCGGGAGCGCCGAGCTCCGCCCTCGCGCCAGCGAAGCTCCCACGTCCCGTTGGGCTTCTTGCGTAGATCCACGGGCCTCTCCCTCGATGGCTCTCAGTTCGCCGGCAAAGCTACCGTCCGCTGGAGAGCCGCGCCCAGTGCGGCGTCTGTTTTTTCCGCTCGGACGTCGAATTCGCCCTTCCCGGTTCGTGCCCACGCCAGTAGGTGCGGCGGCCCCCACCGGACTGGCACGCGCCCAGCGCTCGTACTCGCCGATTGGGATCCGCAGGCGGCCTACCACGTCAAACGCCTGTAGATCACCGCGCCGGATCGCCCGCAGCACGCTGTGATACGAGACCGCCACACGCTGTGCAACCTCACGTGGCGTCAGGAACTCGCGATCGCTGCAGGGTGACGCAATGTTCTCCGGCGGTTCCAGGCGTGACCGATCCCTTGGCGTCCGATCGTTCACGCCGCCCTCGTCGCTTCATCAATGGGCCTTAGGCGCGTCGCCAGGACGCACCCAAGTGCACGCACGGCGGGAATATCGCTTCGCCTGGACGGCATCGGCACTCTGAAGTCCAGGTATGGCGCGACCCGCCAAGAGCCCCGCTCGCGCCGCCTTCCTTCTCGTAGTCTTGAGTGGCAGCAGGGCGACCGCGTCGCCGACTCCAGCGTTACGCGGGCGAGGCGAACTTGAGCGGCGTCCCGGCCCAGGCCTGACGAATCGGTGGGAGCCCGGGCGTAGCAGACGTCGACGTCCCCAATTCGTCCTCTACCGCCTCGCGAGCCGACTGCCAGCTCCCGAACAGCTGACCGACGACGCTCGCCGATGGCCAGCGACCCTCGCCCAACCGCTCGAGCGCGACGCCACCACGCTTTCTCGCATGGGTGCGCGACCAGTCGTAGGAGGACGGCACCGTGCCATACCGGATCTGCCACTCGAGCATGGCCGTGATCACCAGCTTCCGAGTCCACTTCGGCTGAATCGCCCCCGGCCGGCACCGCTTGCAGTACCGGTAGGCGTCGCCCTTGCCGTTGCGCGGCTGGGTGTAGGCGCCGCAGCCGCGGCACAGGCCGACGTAGCGGGCTTTGACCGCCCGGGCCTTCTCGCCGGTCGGGTCGTAGAAGTAGGCCTTGACCGTGGCCGGCGAGCGGCCCAGGCGCCCGGCGATCTGAGCGATCGAGAGGCCCTCCACGTGCCGGTAGTGCTGGGCGAGCGCCACGGCGCGCCGGCGCTCGACCACACGGTCCAGCTCGGATCTCGAAGTGGCCACCCTAGCGACCGTAACCAGGCGGCTTGGGTTTTCCGGGAGGCCCGTCCGGCTCAGCCGCGCTTCTGCTCGATCGGTGATCAAGAGCCTCGATCGCGCCGGATTGCCCGCCGAAGACATCCCCTGTTCGTCGTTTGGAGCATCTCACCGAGCGCCGGTGGGACCCGCTCGCTTCACGCTGGCCGGCGGCGCGCGCTCATCCCCCGTCGCTTGGGCTACCTACTCGAACCGCCGGTCGGTGCTTAGAGCTACCGCGGCGGACCTATGCCGCCCGACTGCCAAGATGGATCGGGGCCGATCGAAGACAGCGCTACCTTCGAGCTTGAAACGCCATCCCGCACTGGAGCAGCTCTCGCGCGATCACCATCACGCGCTGGTCGTCGCCCAGCGCTTGAAGCGAGCCAAAGAAGCAACGGCGGCCGAGGCCCGGGATGCTTTCACCTCCTACTGGGAGTCCGATGGCCGAGAGCACTTTCGCGAGGAGGAGGAGATTCTGCTTCCGGCCTGCGTTGGGTTCATCGACGTGGATGGGTCGATCGTCACCAAGGTCTTGACGGATCACCTGCGGATCCGGCACCTGGCAGACAGCCTCGCCGGCACCGATAGTCCGCCGCTCACTGCGCTGCGTGACCTCGGCGCCCAGCTCGAGCAGCACGTCCGACGAGAGGAGCGTGAGCTGTTCCCACTGATAGAGGCATCAATGCCGGACCTCGAGCTCCGCCGATTGGTCGCTTCGCTCAGACGGTGAAGGGGACCGCCGCAGTGGTCGGGGAGCCGGAATCCGTTCCGGCTCCCCGTAGGTCAGGGATGTGGGGGCTCAGTCCCTGACCGCTTCAGGCCGGTGGTGAATCCGGCCAAAGCCCCGGCGAGCCGCGTCAGTTGTCAATGCCGGGGGACGCTGTACGTGAGCGCGCAAGCTCGCGGCACGCACCGATGAATCGCCTAAGTCACTCCACAGGCAGCGCAGGGCTGTCCAGTCGGTGCTCTGCACACAGTCGCGGGACGCTGTCGGGGTCCTCGAGTCCGAGACGACGGCATACCGACGACACGTGCTTGCCGGGCCTAAGATGCAACGCCTCGAGGGCAGCTCAGGTTGCAACGAGGAGCATGGCAGCCTCCTCTTACTCCGGTGTCGCGCCAGTCGACAACGTGATCGATCTCATCCCCTTGCGCCAGCCAGCGCCCCGATCTTGCCCTCGATGCAATGGAGCAGCTGGTGGTATGAGTCGCAGAACGACTGCACGCCCTCGCGCTCGAGCTCGGAGGTGACCCGCTGGAGGTCGATGCCGGCGCTCGCGGCCTTGGCGAGCGTTTGTTCTGCCGCCTCGGGGCCAGCGTCGACCGTTCGCGCGATCTGGCCGTGATCGGCGAACGCGCGCAGCGTGTGGTCGGGCATGGTGTTGATCACGTCCGGCCCGATCAGCTCGTCGACGTAGTGGGTGTCGGAGTAGTCGGGGTTCTTGGTGCCGGTGCTGGCCCACAGCGGCCGCTGGCGGTTGGCGCCTGCTGCCTCGAGTCGCTCCCAGTCATCGCCGGCGAACTTGCCGAGATAGCGATGGTAGGCGACCCGGGCGCTCGCTATCGCCACGTTCCCGCGCACCGGCGAACCGTCGGGCAGCCGGTCGTCGACCTTGGCGTCGATCCGCGAGAGGAAGAACGACGCGGCCGAGGCGATCCGGTCGACGGGCTGCTCGGCCTGGGTGCGCGAGGCGAGGCCACGTTGATAGGCGTCGATCACCTGCTCGTAGCGCTCGATCGAGAACAGCAGCGTGACGTTGACGTTCACCCCCCGGCGTGTCAGCTCTTCGATCGCCGGCAGCCCGGCCAGGGTGCCGGGCACCTTGATCATCACGTTCGGCTGATCCAGCCTCCGCCAGAGGTCGGTGGCCTGTTCGATCGTCGCCTCGGTGTCGTCGGCGAGATCTGGCGTGCACTCGAACGAGATGAACCCGTCCCGGCCACCACTTTCATCAAAGGTGGGGCGCAGCTCGCGGGCGGCCTCGCGCACATCATCGAGCGCGAGCGCGAAGAACAGCTCCTGCAAGTCGCGCTCACCGCCCCCGGCCAGCTCGCGGAGGTCATCGTCGTAGAGGTCCGAGCCGGTGATCGCCTTGGCGAAGATCGTCGGATTCGACGTCGCGCCGGTGATGCTGAAATCGCGGATGAGTTCGGCAAACTCGCCGCTCTGAAGCAGCTGGCGCGAAAGCGTGTCAAGCCAGATCGAAACCCCCGCCTGGTGTAGACGCTTGAGGTTTTGGTTGGGTGCCATCGGTCTCCTTTCAGATTCGGCCGGCCGCCCGGCCGGCAAACTCCTCGAGCGGGGTGTCTCGGTCGCGCAGCCCGTCCGGATCGATCTGCTGACGGGAGCGGATCAGCGCCTGCACGTGCTCGTTGACGTCCCACACGTTGACGTTCATGCCCGCCAGCACGCGACCGTTCTTCAGCCAGAAGGCGATGAACTCGCCGGAGTCGCGCTCCCCGCGGAACAGGACCTCGTCCCACTCGGTCGCATAGCCCGAGTACTCCATCCCGACCTCGTACTGGTCTGAGAAGAAGTACGGGATCCGGTCATAGCCGACGTTCTGATCGAGCATCGCGCGCGCGGCCGCCGGCCCCTGGTTGAGCGCGTTTGCCCAGTGCTCGACCCGGATCCGTCGCCCGTAGAAAGGATGGAAAGCGTTGGCGACGTCGCCGGCCGCGAACACGTTCGGGGCCGAGGTTCGGAGGTGCTCGTCCACCACGATCCCGTTCTCAATCTCGAGACCCGCCGCTTCCGCCAGCTCGACGCGAGGCACCACGCCGACCCCCACGACGACGAAGTCGCACTCGACCGTCTTGCCGCCGGAGGTGCATACGCGCTGGACCGACGTGTCGCCCTCGAACGACTCGACGCCTTCGCCGAGCAGCAGCTCGACTCCGTGCTGGGCGTGCGCGTCGCGGTAGAAGGAGCCGATCTCCGGGCCGAAGATCCGCTCGTTCGGCAGCTTCAGCGGATCGATCACGGTCACCTCGAGCCCCTTTTGCCGCGCCGAGGCGGCGACCTCTGAGCCGATCCAGCCGGCGCCCACGACCACCACATGCCCGCCCGCGTCAAGCCGCTCGCGCAGCGCCTCACAATCGGCCAGCGTCCGCAGGTAACGGACCCCGCCAAGCTCGGCGCCCGGGATCTGGAGCCGCCGCGGCTCGGCGCCGGTGGTCAAGAGGAGCCGGTCGAAGGCGAGCTCGCGTTCGCCATCGAGTGTCAACCGGCCGGCGCCCGAGTCGATCGCCGTCACGGTCGTGCCGCTCAGCAGCTCGATGTCGTGCTCTCGATAGAAGCCCTCCCCGTGGACGAACGCCTTCTCGCGCTCGGATTCGCCGCGCAGGTAGTCCTTGCTCAATGGGGGACGCTCATACGGGCGCTCGGACTCCGCGCCGATCAACACGACCCTGCCGTCGAACCCGTGCTCGCGCAGCTCCCCGGCGGCCTTCGCGCCGGCCAAGCTCGCGCCGGCGATCACGAACGTCTTATGGCTCATCACACTCTCCTCCGGTCAGGCTCAAGCACGCAATAGTGGTCATGCACCTCTTTGCGTACCTAATCGCGGCGTTCTTACCCAGCGCCTCAGCGGTGGGACAGTCGGCTAGCTCGAAGCGCCTGAGTCAGCGGCCAGCAGTGCGCGCAGGCTCTCATGGTCCTCCGCGCACGCCGCGCAGCCCTGAAGGTGCGCGCGCATGCCGGGAATCGCGCCATCCGCGTCGGCGCTCGCCAACTCCAGCTCGACATACTTGTCCAGCAGCTCGAAGCACTCATCGCAGCCCAGCTCCGGCCCGGCCGGACCCAGCAGCCCCCCGACAACCGGATCGGGCTTACCCCGTGAGGCTCTGCTCACCTCGCCACCTCCTCGACATCGAGACCGCGCGCCGCGAGCGCAGCGCGGAGCTTGCGGCGCGCGTCATGCAGCGTCTTGTACAGCGCTCCGCGCGTGGTGTTCAGCCGCTCGGCCAATACGTCGAGCGGCACCTCGTTCAGCGCCAAGGCAACCAGCACTTCGCGCTGGTGAGGGCTCAAGCCGCGGTCGATCTCCTCTGCCAGCGCCGCCAGCAGCTCGCGCATCTGCGCATCCTCAGGCGGCGCGGCATGGCGATCTGCGAGCAGCGGCCACGCCTCCGGGACCTGCGGCACCTCGCGACCCTGCCAGGCGCGTTTCCTGACCTTTGTGGCCGCCTCGTACAGCGCGAACTTGTAGGCCCAGGTCGTGAAGCGGCTCTCGCCACGGAACTCATCGAGCTTGCGCAGGATCGCGACCAGTGCGTCATCGGCCGCCTGCTGCGCGAGATCGTCGAGATCACCGCCACGCAACGCCGGCAACGACGCCCGCCGCCGATGAACCTCAAAGCTCGCCGCGCGCACAAGCAGCTCGTGCAGCTCGCCGACCGCCGCATCGCGTTCGACGCCGCCGGCATGCAGCCGTCGCAGCCACAGACTCGACTCGCGGTCCAGGCCGCGCGGCGCCAGCGCTGATCGGGCGAACGGGGGCATCACGCTCCCGCCAACGCTAGCCAACCAGGCCCGCGACCGGCCCGGCCTCGACCCGAGCACCGCGCTCGCCCTCATCAGCATCGTCCCTCCCGGTCATCGAGCGGCGCCACGATCCGGGCCGCTAGCCGCGGCGGGCAACCACGATCGACCAGCACGAGTAGCGCGTGCAGGTCATAACGGCCGTCAGCGACCAGCCGCTTGGCCAGCTCGCCGCTAAAGCCGGCGGCGCGCAACCGCGCAACCCGCCATCCATCAACCGCCCGGCGAGTCGGCTGGGGATTCACATGCGAGGCAACGCTTCTCACACCAGCTTTGTGTCCCGTGCGCAGCGATTCTTACTTACGGGCGGGCAACGCCTGCGGGTTGGCCAGGCGGCGACGAGCGGACGCGTAAGACCGTGACCGCACACGACACCAATAAGCCAGAACCGAAAACCGAACCGAAGGAGACACCAATGTCAGCCACAACCTTCAGGACGCCCGGGTCTACGCGCTCAGGTGCCGCGACCACTGGGCAGCGTGTACTCGAGCGCATCAAGGGCGACCCCGCCTACCAGGCCTTCCTCACCCTGCGGGTAGGTTTCACCGTCCTGCCGATCCTCATGGGGATCGACAAGTTCTTCAACAACTTCGTCAACTGGGAGCACTACCTCGCCCACTGGATCTGGAACATCAGCCCGCTCAGCGCCCTGCACACAATGCACGTCGTGGGGATCATCGAGATCGCCGCCGGCGTGCTCGTCGCGATCAAGCCGCGCTACGCCGCCTACGTCGTCGCCGCCTGGCTCGGCGGAATCATCGTCAACCTGCTCAGCTACTCCGGTTACTACGACATCGCGCTGCGCGACTTCGGGTTGATGCTCGCCGCGCTCACACTCGCACGGCTGGCATCGAAGTACGACGCGCCCGGTCTCTCACTGCGCGGCCGCAGCTGACACCGACGGCGTCTCCACGGTACGGCCCCGGCAAGCTCCGTGCTTGCCGGGGCTCTCCGCGTCAGGTCGGCACGGAACGAGAGAGGCCCTGCCATCCCGTCGGTATCGGTCTTATGCCTGACGTGCTGGATCGACTCATGGGCCC
>CAWHMB010000003.1:0-315789 GCA_963830405.1 uncultured Actinomycetes bacterium | reverse complement strand
CAGTGTGCGCCATTACCGGTCCCTCGATCGCCGGAGAGGTCGCAGCTCGCCGCGACACGTGCGTTGTCTTCACCGGACAAGATCAAGCTGCCCTCGGCCGTCTCGCGGCGATGTTCCAAACCGAGCGCTACCGGGTCTGGACGTCGCTTGACCTCGTCGGCTGCGAGGTCTGCGCCGCGATGAAGAACTGCTATGCACTCGGCGTCGGGCTGGCGGAAGGGGTGCTGGAGGCGCGAGCAGCTTCGGACAGCGCAGACCGGATGCACAACTACGAAGCGGCCCTGTTCGCCCAGGGCGCCGCGGAGATGCGGCAGATGGTGGCGCTCCTCGGCGGAAAACCCGAGACCGCCGGCTGGCTGCCCGGCATTGGCGACATGTACGTGACGAGCACCGGCGGAAGAAACGTCCGCCTCGGACGGCTCCTGGGAGCGGGGCTCGGGTTCGCGGAGGCGTCGGAGCACCTCGGTAACCCCACGCTCGAGGGTGCCGCGGCAATCCGCGAAATCGGCGGAGCGCTGCCCACACTCAGTGAGCGCGGCGTCCTCGACCGGCAAGACTTTCCGCTGCTGCGCCATCTCTACGAGGTGATCGAGCTCGAGCGAGCAGTGGACATGCCGTGGAGCTCATTCTTTGGCGGCGATTCGCAGACGGCCCTCACCTCAGAGGGCGCGGGACCAGGGCATGGATGACCGCCGCGTGAACGAGGCTCTGCGCGAGGCGACTGACACCGAGCACGTGGTGATCGGCGAAGGCACGCTCGGCTCGGTGGCAGACGTGTTCGAGCGTAGCTTTGGAGACAGCGCGGCGGTCGTCATCGGGGATCAGAACACCTTCGAACTGGCGGGCAACACGGTCAGCCGGACGCTCGCGGAGACCGGACGCGAGGTGATCGACCCGTTCGTCTTCCCCGGCCGGCCCACCCTCCACGCCGACTACGAGAACGTCAATGCCGTGATCCAGTCGCTGCGCCCGCATCGAGCGATTCCGGTGGCGGTGGGTTCTGGGACCGTTAACGACATCGTCAAGCGGGCGTCACACGAGTGCGATCGCCCATACATGAACGTCGCCACCGCGGCTTCGATGGACGGTTACACGTCTTTCGGTGCATCGATTACCAAGGATGGCTTCAAGCAGACGATGGAGTGCCCGGCGCCGCGTGCGGTGGTGGCGGATCTCGCGGTGCTGACGAAGGCGCCGGCACGGATGACCGCAGCCGGCTACGCCGACCTGCTGGCCAAGATCACCGCCGGCGCCGATTGGATCGTCGCCGACGTGCTGGACATCGAGCCGGTCAAGGCCAAGGAGTGGTCGCTGGTTCAGGAGCCGCTGCGCCAGGCGACCGGACGCCCAAGCGATCTCCACGCGGGCGATCCGGCGGCCATGGAGGCGCTGATCGAGGGCCTCGTCATGTCTGGGTTGGCCATGCAGGCCGCGTCGTCGTCCCGACCCGCTTCAGGCGCCGAGCATCAGTTCAGCCACCTGTGGGAAATGGAGGGGCTCGGTGAGAGCCCAGAGGACGGCGAGCCGCCCCTCTCACATGGCTTCAAGGTGGGGGTGGGCACGGTTTCGATCGCCGCCTTGTACGAACGGGTGCTGGAGCGCGACCTTGACCGCTTGGACATCGAGGCCGCCGTCCAGGCTTGGCCGCCGTGGGGGGACGTCGAACGACGCGTTCGAGCTGCCCTCGCGTCCACCGGTCTCGACGACCCCGCGGTCGAGCAGACGCGTGCCAAGTACATCGACGCGGACGACCTCGCTCGACGACTCGAGCTGCTCACGCAGCGCTGGTCAGAGCTGCGCGACCGGGTCCGGGAGCAGCTGATGCCGGCGGGTCGCCTGCGCACGCTGCTGGAGGAGGCGGGCTGCCCCACCACTCCGGGTGAGATCGGCTTGAGCGCGGAGCGCTTCAAGGCGACCTACCGCAGAGCACAGATGATCCGCAGCCGCTACACCATCCTGGATCTCGTCAATGAGACCGGGGTCCTCGATGATTGCGTCGAGGAGCTGTTCGCCGCCGGCGGGTTCTGGGGCCGAGCGCTCGAGGGAGCGCCAGGCGCGTAAGATCAAAAGCGTCGACGAGCGAGGAGGGCGGAGCTGTGGAGGTCACGACGAGAGAGCTGCTGCGGACCGAGCGCGACGGGGAGCTCGCGATCCTGACGCTGAACCGGCCCGAGCAGCGAAACGCGCTGTCGCTCGAGCTGATGAGCCAGCTGATCGGCGCGCTCGGTGAGCTGCGCGAGGATCCGGACGTGCGAGTCGTGGTCCTCGCTGCGGCCGGCCCGGCGTTCTGTGCGGGTCACGACCTCGGCGAGATGCTGGGCCTCAATCTCGACGGTTACCGGACAGTATTCGCCACCTGCACGGAGCTGATGAGTGCGATCCACGAGCTGCCCCAGCCCGTGATCGCGTGCGTGCACGGCATCGCCACTGCCGCCGGCTGCCAACTGGTCGCGGCCTGCGACCTCGCCGTCTGCAGCCGCACCGCGAAGTTCGCCACGCCGGGAGTCAAGATCGGCCTGTTCTGCTCGACGCCGATGGTGGAGGTCAGCAGGGCCGTCGGTCGCAAGCGGGCGCTCGAGATGCTGCTCACCGGCTCGCCGATCGACGCCCAGACCGCCGCCAATTGGGGCCTGGTCAATCGCGTCGTCGAGCCCGACGAGCTCACGGAGAACACGCATGCGCTGGCCCGCCAGATCGCGGCCGCCAGCCCGCTGACGGTCCGGGTCGGCAAGCGCGCCTACTATGAGCAGGTCGACTTGGACCTCGGTGGCGCCTACGAGCACTGTCAGGACGTGATGAGCCGCAACGCCGCCGCCGAGGACGCCCAAGAGGGCATGAGCGCTTTCCTTGACAAGCGCCAGCCGGTCTGGCGCGGGCGCTGAGCGGCTCTTGACAGCTCTGGGCGCCAGGTTCAGCGGCCGGCTGTAAAGCCGGCGATCGCGCGCTCGATATCCGGCTGCAGATGCGAGAAGGCGCCGGGGGGTGCGGCGCCGAGCACGACGGCCGCGGCGCCCCCGGGGCGAGCGACTAGGCAGGCGATCTCGCGATAGCGACTGAGCGAGGTGCGGTACGCGTCCACCACGCAGGAAACCCGCGCCGACCCAACTCCCATTCGGGTTACGCTGGCCAGCAGGCGCACTTCGCGATCCCCCTCCTCGGCATTGTGGGCGATGCGAAAGCGTGACCAGTTCGCGAGCGTCTCGGCGCCGGAGCGTGGGGTGGCGTTAAGATAGCCGACGATCGCACCTGCTCGGAGCTGCGCGAAGGAGACGCTTCCCGGGTCTCCGCGCACCGGTCGCCAGCCGGACGGGCGGGCGAGCGCGCCGGCGGCGAGCACACCGGCCGGTGCACTTCCCACTGCGCGACCGCTTGCCAGCCAAGCGAACGAGCCGCTACCGGTCCCTGCCGTCGTCTGGGTCGGCGCCGTCGCTGGCGTCTTCGAGGTCATGGCGGTCCCGCACCCGGCGAGGGCGAGGATCGCGAGCGCAGGCGCGAGCGTCGCACACACGCCCCTCGACCTCGTGCGGCTAGACGTTGCCATCACCGTCGCTGGGCCCGCCGTGGTTATCACCATCGCCATCCCCGCCGCCCCCCTGAGGAATCCCTGACCCGGCGTGTGACGGGGTCGCCGGACTGGGGCTGGAAGGCGGAGGCGGCGGCGGGGCCGGCGCCGGGGCGGAGGAGGTCGGAGTGCTCGGGGGAGTGCTCGGCGGCGGCCGGCTTGCCTGGGAAGCCCCGGTAGCGGGTTGTTGCGTCTGAGCAGGTGTAGACGAAGAGGATGCGGTCGAGCTCACCAGCGGCGCGATCCGATGCGATATCGGCGGCCGGCGCACGTCGAAGCGCACCGATGCGGTCGCCGCGGTGGCTTGTCCCGCGGAGTCCAAGAGTTGGGCGACGAGTCGATGCCAGCCCGGAGCGAGATCGCGGTAGCTGATCGACGTCCCGGCGGCGAGCCGCGGCGGACCACCGTCGAGCACGAAGCGAACATGGCCGGGGCCACTGATCTCCACTCGGGCCTGCACGCCAGAGCCGACGGACGCGCCGCTCCTCGGCGCGAGGAACAGAAGCTTGGGCGCGGCCGGGTGGCTCGCCACCGGCGTGGGTGGCCGCGGCGCCACGCTCGCGCTACGGCTTGAGGCCCCGCAGCCGGCGGCGACGCCAGCGATCGCGAGCATCCCGATCAGGGTGCCGATGGGTCGGGTCGGTCGCATTCAGTTTCTCCTTGTCGAGGTGGTGGCGCGGGTGCGTGTCTGCTAAGCGAAGGACTCCGCCGGGGGCTGAACCTTCCCCTGGTCGCCTCCGGAAGGTTTGGCGGCGTCGCGGGGTCTTTGGTTGCTAACGGCGGCCCAACGTGGGCTCGCTGACACACCAAGGAGCCACGAATGCACCTCTCCGTCCGAACCATCAAGCTCGGCCTCGCCGGACTGGCCGTCGGCGGCGCGATCGCCATCGCCGGCTGCGGTAGCGGCGGAAGCGGCGGAAGCGGCGGCTACGGCGCGGCCCCCGCGACCTCATCGTCGGTCACCCACGCCACGTCGCCGGCGAAACAGTCGACGAGCACGCCGGCGGCCAACCAGTCGACGAGCACGGCCGCCTCGAAGCAGGCCGCTAGCACGCCCGCTACAGGGATCCCGCAGAACAACGGGGGCGATATGGACAGCGACAACAACGGCGGCCCTAGCGACGGCGACGGCAACCAATAACCACCCCACAAGACCGGGCGGCGCCTGGCATCGCCAGAGCCCGCTCGGCTCATCTCCCAAAAGGACCCCCAGCATGCCCAACCACCCTCATCCCGTCACCCTGGCCGCACCGAACGCCGAAGAGCTTCACGGTCTCTGGCAGCGCGTCGTCGGCCGCCGCTCGTTCCTTAGAGGCGTCGGCGTCGCCGGTGCCGCGGCCGTACCCGCGGCAGGAATTCTGGGCGCAGGCAGCTCGTTCGCCGCCGATTCCCGCCCCACGCAGGGGGATTTCGCGATCTTGCGGCTGCTGGCCGCCGCCGAGATCATCGAGTCAGACCTGTGGTCGCAGTACAACGAGCTCGGCGGTGTCAACGGCGGAAACTCCGCGTACATGGCGGCGCTTCAGAATCTCGATTCCGACATGCCCCAGTACATCGCGGACAACACCGACGATGAGCTGAGTCACGCCGCGTTCATCAACGCCTACCTGCGCTCTAAGGGCGCGGCGCCGGTCAGCCTGGAGCGGTTCCGGACCCTGCACGGCAGCGACGCGACTGGCGCCGGGAAGCACAAGCGGCTGACGAACCTCAAACGGCTGAACGTCGATACGAGCTGGTACACGCGCTACCGGTCGGGACAGAACCCCGACTTCGGAGCGCAGTTCCCGCAGGCGGTGACGATCAAAGACCAGCCGGCGATCCCGCTCTCGGACACCGATACGCCGCCCAACACGACGGTCCCCTCGCCGTCGGTCCCGCCCAGCTCGGGCAAGGCGGCGCTGCGGATGCAGGCGATCGCGAACGCTGCCGGCTTTCACTTCGCGTTCATCGAGCAGGGCGGCTCGAGCCTTTACTCCACGCTCAGCCTGAAGGTCTCAAGCCTGGAAGTGCTGCGAATCGTCGTCAGTATCGGCGGCGTTGAGACCAACCACTTCTCGCTATGGCACGACAAGGCGGGCAACGCAGTCGCGCAGCCGCTGGCGGGAGTGACCGACCCCGAGACCGGGCTTCACTTCCCCGATCTGAACGCCTCGCAGTCAGAGGCGCTGCAGACCAACCTGATCCTCCCGGAGCCCACCGAGTTCATCTCTCCGCGACTGCCTAAGTGCTCGGTCGTGCGCCCGACCTCGGACGCGCTCGGTGGCGCACGGGCGGCCATCAAGAGCTTCGCCGCCGATGGGCTCTTCGAGGGCCAGTCGCGGGAGTTCTTCCGCTTCGTCATGGGGCTAGCCGACGAGGCCGACGCCGCCCAGCGGCGGATCCGCTGAAGCACGCCTCAGCCGCCCAGTGCTCGGTGCGCTGATCGGCGCCATACCAAGCAGCCACTCCAGCTCAAACATCCAAGGAGCCTGAAATGACCGGATTGTTAAGCCCAGCCCACATCGTCGTTCTGCTCGTCGTGTTGCTGCTCGTGTTCGGCGCAAAGCGCCTGCCCGAGCTCGGCCGCTCGCTGGGAAGCGGGATGCGGGAGTTCAAGAACTCGATCGGCGCCGAGCCAGGGGACCAGCGCGCGACGCTCGCCGCCGCCGCGCCGCCGCAAGACACCGTGCACCAGCCGGCCCCGGTTGTGCACCCCGCCGCGGTCGCTCAGCCCGCCGCGGTCGCCCAGCCCGCCCCGGTCGTGCAGGGCGCCTCGGTCGACGCGCCCTCGACCCCCGCCCAGGGCGCCTCGGTCGACGCGCCCTCGACCCCGCCGGCCGCGTGATGAACGCGCCGGCGCGGTCCGCCATCAGACGTCTGCGACCTGCTCACGGCGGCAGTTAGGTGACCGTCGTCGAGCACCTCGACGAGCTCCGGTTCCGGCTGGTCGTCTGCCTCAGCGTGTTCGGCGTCGCGCTGGCGGTCTGCTTCTGGCAGAACCACCTGCTGCTGCAGATCGTCAACGCGCCGCTCCAAGGCCGGCGGCCCGTGACCTTCGGCGTCGCCGAGCCCTTCACGGTGACCCTCACGGTCGCGGCCTACGCCGCCGTCGCGTTGAGCCTCCCGGTGCTGCTCTACCAGCTCTACGCCTACCTGGTGCCCGCGCTCACCGCCGGCGAGCGACGGACGGCGCGGCCGCTGCTGGCCATGATCCCAGTCCTGTTCGCCGGGGGCGTCGGATTCGGCTACTTCATCGTGCTCCCCGCCGCGCTGCACTTCCTGCTGCACTTCAACCAGCAGCAGTTCAACCTCCAGCTCCGAGCCCGTGACTGGTACTCGTTCTTCGGCATCACGGTGCTCGCGAGCGGGCTGGTCTTCCAGGTGCCGGTCGGAATCCTCGCCGCCACCAGGCTCGGCATCACGACCCCCCAGAAGCTGCGGGCCAAACGACGGCACGCGATCGTCATCTGCGCGCTCATCGCCGCCGTCCTCCCCGGGGTCGACCCAGTCTCGATGCTGATCGAGATGATCCCGCTGGTGGCGCTCTACGAGCTGAGCATCCTGATCGCGACGGTATTTCCCGGCCGGGCGCCGATGCGCGCTCAGCCGTCGATCCGGTAGTGGAGGTGAACGACGCCGTTGCCAAAGCGCCGCTCGTCCAGTAGCTCGAGGTCCGACCGCACGTGCGCCGGTAGCGAGCGTTTGCCCCCGCCCACCAGCACCGGCGAAACGAACAGATGACACTCGTCGACCAGCCCGGCCCCGATCGCCTGGCCGGCGAGCTCTGGACCCCCGATGCTCAGGTCGTGTCCCGAGGTCTCTTTCAGGTGGCGGGCTGTCTGAGGATCGAATCCGTGCTCGATTCGCGTCCGCGCGCTTGACACGGAGTGAAGCGTCCGTGAGTAGACGACCTTCTCGGCCGCCCGCCAGAGCCGGGCAAAGTCGCGCACCTCGCCGGGCTGGTCGAGACCGGTATCGACGGTCTCCCAGAAGACCATCGTCTCGTACATCCGGCGCCCGTAGAGGTAGGTGCCGATCGGCCGCTCGAGGTCGTTGACGAAGGCATGCACCTCATGGTCGGGCGCCGCCCAATCGAAGCTTCCTTGCTCGTCCTCGACGTAGCCGTCGAGCGATGCGATCGCGGAATAGATCAGCTTGGCCATCAGCCGGCCGGCTGGTATGCCAGATGCACGACGCCGCTCTGATAGGCGTCCGTTCCGATCAGCGCGAGTTTGGTCGCCGAACCATCGTCGACGAACAGCCGCTCACCGGTTCCCAGCGCCAAGGGAAACACGAATAGGTGCAGTTCGTCCACGAGCCCATCGGCGAGCATCGCCCGCACGAGTGTCCCGCTCCCCGAGACGTAGATATTGCCCTCGACGGAATCCTTGAGCGAGCGAATGGCACCGGCGCTGTAAGGACCGACGATCGTCGAGTTGTTCCAGTCGGCGCTTTGCAGTGTCGCGGAGACCACGTACTTCGGCGACTCGTTCATGAACGGGGCGCCGGGGTCCTCCTCGGCGGTCCGGCCCGACCAGGCGGGGGCGAACTGCTCGTAGGTACGGCGGCCCAGCAGGATCGTCTTCGACGATCCCATCAGCGCCCCGATGCTCTCGCCCATCCTCGGGTCGAACGGATAGTCGAACGTCCACGTCGGTGCCTCGATCACGCCATCCAGCGTGATGAATTCATGTACGGCGATCTTGCCCACGATGATCTCCTTGATTGTGGTTGCCTGTAGGTGAGTAGTCACACTCCTAGACCGATGGGAAGTCAAGGACTAATCGCCGCCTGGGCCACGAAAGAACGCGCGGTCCCACCCCTGGGGCGAGAGGTCAGTCCTTCGCCTCCAATCCCCGCCGGAACCTTGGAACGCTGACCGCGGCCCGGGGGCGGTTAGGAGCCGCGGGGGCGGGTATCGGTCGAGCATGGAAACGCTGACCACCCTGAAGGACGTGCGAACTTTTGAGACCCGGGGCGGCAACTTGCGGTATGTGGTGCGCGACGCGGACGGCAACGAGTACACGACGTTCCGCGAAGCGATAGGGAATGCGGCCAGGGGGCTCGAAGGTCAGCGTGTCCGGATCCAATATCACGAGCAGCAACGCGGCCAGTACGCGAACGTCTACCTGGACAAAGTGGAGGCGCTTGGCCCGGCGGACCAAGGAGACCAGCTCGAGACCGTCCCCGAAGAAGCGGCCTGGCGGACCGCGGTGGAGGCTGCGCCCTGGCTGGTGGGCGAGTCCGAGCCCCACGCCAAGACGGCGCCGGACGAGCTCTACGAAACGCTCAAGCCCTTCAAGGACAAGGTGGCTGAAGACATCAAGGAGAGCGACGGCGAGCACCAGGAAGGCTGACGCTCAAACGCGCTGACGCTGTGCGCTGGGCGCATCGCGCAGCGCCGGGGCCAGCGTCGTGGCGGTCGCCAGCGCGCTCGCCCAGCCCCCGACGATGAGCACGGTGGCCGTGGCGCCGGCGCGCTCGAACGCCAAGCCCACGGCGAGCGGCCCAAGCCAGCCGAGTGACATCCCGACCATCGCCGACACCGCGGCGACACGTCCTTGAAGGTGATCGGGCGTCATTGCGACACGAGATCCGGCCACCAGCGAGTTGCTGATGGGTGTCGCGAATTCAGCTGCCGCCACGAGCAGGCCGATGAGCAGTGCGTTGTGGGCGACTAGGAGCAGGAGCACTGCGCCCACGAGCAGCCACTCGTTTCCGGCGATCACGCCGCGTGGGGTCAGTCGGCGCCTGGCGGGGCCGGCGAGCATCGCTCCCAGGACTCCTCCGGCGCCAACGATGGCGAACATCGCGCCGACGGCCGCAGAGGATGCGCCGTGGTGTTTGGCGAGCAGGATCGCGAGCAGATAGAGCCCTGTGTAGACGGGGTTGCCGGCGGCGAACAGCAGCGAGGCGGTCCGAAAGAACGGCTGGCGACGTAACCACGAAAACCCCTCGGTGAGGCCTGCGCGAACGCCCGGTTTCTCTGCTCCGGTCTGAAACGTCGTGCGGGTCAGCGACGTCGCGGTCATCGAGCACAGGAAGGACACGGCGTCGGTAAGGAACGGCAGCGCGCGAGCTGCCGCGAACAGGAGCCCTCCCAGCGGCGGGCCGACGATGCTCGCGCTGAAGTAGCGCGCCTCGTTCTGCGCCACCGCGTCCTGCACCTGCGCCGGATGGACGACCTGTCGCAGAGCGCCGCGCTCGGTGATGTGCGAGGTGATGAACATGGCACCGTCCAGGAAGGCGACCAGCACGATCTGCAGGTAGGGCGGCCGGCTCAGCCAGAGCGCCGCGACGATGCTGGCGGCACCCGCGAAGCGGATCGCGTCAGTGGCGATCATCAGTCGCTTGCGGTCCACGCGGTCGGCGAGCGCTCCGGCGGGTAGGGCGAACACGGCCAGCGGCAGCCACTTTGCGAGGCCGACCACCCCGGCTTTCGCGGCCGAGCCGGTGAGCGCCAGGACCAGCAGCGGGTAAGCGATGGTCGAGGTCTGCGACCCGAGTTCGGACAGGGTCTGACCGCTCCACAGGAGCATGTAGTCGCGGTTGCGCAGCAGCGGCCACCTTCGCATCGGGCCAAGATACGGCGGCCTAAAAGAAAAAAGTGGCGGTCCGGCCCGCAGGGCGGCCGCCACGTATATAAATGCCGATCCCTAGGGGTAGCGCGAGCGCCGGCTGGTGGGAAGCCCTCGCAGCAGCCGCCGGAAGATCGCCCTCAGCATTTGCTTGCCGTAGTCGTGCGAGCCGTCGTACATCGTCAGCACCGCCATCGAGACGCGTGCACACCCTCTCTTCAGCAGCACGACCTGGTGATCCATCAGGCCGGTGCCCGTGCCCCAGCCTCCCTTGAAATAGAGCCTCCAGCCTCGCGGCGCCACTTCTCCGATGCCCCAGCGCTGCGAGGCGGTGATGCTCCCCAGCAGATGCATGGCGAAGGCCCGATGGCGGGGAACGATGTAGCTGTCGATGTGCTGGAAGAACTTCGTCTGGTCGCGAGCGGTGATCTCCGACTCGCCCCAGATCGGCTCCGCTGCGGCGAAATGCGTCATCCCCACTCGCGCGGCGAGCGCGTCGAGTCCGCCGGCGCCCACGATCGTGTCGACCGTGTCGGCGGCGGGGTTGTCCGAGCGCGTGATCATCGGATAGAGCAGCGAGTGGTCGTGGTCGTTCAAGGCTCTGCCCGCGACCGACGCCCGGTCCAGATAGGCGACCATCAGCATCGCCTTGAGCACGCTCGCCGACCACTCCTGGTGGTCGGGGCGGTAGCCATAGAACGATCCGCCCGTGCGGACGGCGAAGGCCACGTCACCCTGGCGGTGGTGGGCGTAGGCGATCGCGGCTCCCATGTCCGGCCGCCAGACGCGGTCAAGCGGCCGGCCGACTCCGGGCACCAGGCAAGCACCGGCTCGTCCGGGGTGCGTGGCCGCCGCTGAGGCCGAGCCGGAGGCCGAGACGCACGCCGCCGCCACGAGCGCCACGAGGCAGCTGAACGCGGCGCGCCGCATGGGCTCAGTCTTTCAGAGAACCGCGCCGCCCCAGTTGGCCGGCGGGGATTTTCGTCCCGCTAGGCGCCGTAGGCGCTAGGGTGCAGGCGTCGCTACGGAAACCGGTCAAAGGAGAGAGAAGATGCCGCAGGCAAGACGAGGAGGTTCAGGCTCTGGGTCTGGCGGGCGCTCGTCGTCCGGAGGCGGACGCTCGTCGTCCGGAAGCTCGCGTTCGGGCGGTCGCTCGTCGCGCAGCTCATCGGGCTCCGCGCGTTCGACCGCAGGCCGCGGACAGCGCGCGCGGCCGGCCGGCGGTGGGGCCGCATCCTCGGCGAGGGCCACGGCGAGTGGCGCCGAGGCCGAGTATGAGGCAGTCGCCCAGCGCCTTCGCAAGCTGAACGAACGCATCATCGCCGCCGGCAGGGACGCGGGGGAGACGACGCTCACGAACTACGAGAAGGCGCTCAAGGCGATCGCCAGCGCCGTCGAGCGTGGCCCCGGAAGCAGCGACGTCGAGTGGGTCTCCCATCTGGCCAACACCCAGGCCAAGTTCATTCGCGACGTGACCGCCGCCTGGGCGGCCGCCGCTCGCGACATGATCAAGTAGCGGCGCCGCCACGTGAACGGGTAGGCGCCTGCGGGGGCCGGTCAAGGCCGCCACCATAATCAGGCGACCATGACCACCGCCGACACAGAGACTGTTTCCTTAGGCGGCCGGACCGCGTGGGCGCGTAACCTCGCGGCGCCGGTCCGCGACTTTCTCTCCACGGAGACCGGCGGCGCCGCCGCGATGCTCGGTGCGGCGGTCGTGGCGCTGGTGTGGGCCAACTCGCCGTGGTGGCACTCATACCAGTCGTTCTGGGGAACCACCCTCGCGATCCGCGTCGGCGGCCACGAAATCTCCGCCAGCTTGCGCCACTGGATCAACGAGGGGCTGATGACGTTCTTCTTCCTCGTCGTCGGGCTCGAGGCCAAGCGTGAGCTGGACCTGGGCGAGCTTCGCGAGCGGCGGCGGTTGGCGGTGCCGGTCTTCGCCGGACTGGGCGGCGTGGTGGTGCCAATCCTCATCTACCTCGCTCTCAACGCCGGTGGCGCCGGGGCGCACGGCTGGGGCACCGCGATGTCCACCGACACGGCGTTCACGCTTGGGATGGTCGGAATGCTGGCCCCCCGCGCCACCCGGCTGCGGGTCTTCCTGCTGACGTTGGCGATCGTCGACGACCTCGCCGGGTTGGCGGTGATCACGATCGCCTACACCGGGCACATCTCGTACGCCGCGCTGGCCGTGGCGGCTGTGCTGTTCGGCGTCCTGCTGGCGTTGCGCTATGTGCCGGTCTGGCGCACCCCGTTGTCGGTGATAGCGGCGCTCGGGGTCTGGGTGGCGATGTTCAAGTCGGGCATCGATCCGGTGATATCGGGTCTGGCCATCGGGCTGGCGACGAGCGCCTATACGCCGGCGCGCATTGATCTTGAGCGGGCCAGCGCCCTGGCGCGGGAATTCCGTGAGCAGCCAACGCCTGAGCTTGCGCGCTCCGCCCAGCAGGGAGTGGCGTCGGCGATCTCGCCAAACGAGCGGCTGCAGTACGACCTGCACCCGTGGACGAGCTACGTGATCGTGCCGCTGTTCGCCCTATCGAACGCAGGCATCCACCTGACGGGGAAGCTGCTCGGCGACGCCGCCAGCTCACCGATCACGTGGGGGATCATCCTCGGTTACCTGATCGGCAAGCCGGCGGGGATAACGGCCGGCTCGTGGCTGGCTTCCCGCCCGGCGCTGCACGGCCAGCGCTCGACGCTGGGGGCGCCGCTGCGCGTGGCGGCCGGAGCTTTCGCCGGTGTCGGATTCACGGTTTCGCTTCTGATCTCCAGTCTGAGCTTCAGCGGCGCGCGGCTCGAGGAGGCGAAGCTCGGGACGCTGGTCACGGTCATCTTGGCCCCACTCGTGAGCTGGGCGGTATGGGGGATCGCCTGGCGGCTGCCGAGGGACGTCCTGGCCCGAGCGTTGGGCTCGACGGCAGAGCCGATTCTCGATCTGGCCGAGGAAGTCGATCCTGCGCGCGATCACATCCGCGGGCCGGACGATGCGCCCGTGACGCTGGTGGAGTACGGCGACTTCGAGTGTTCGTACTGTGGGCAGGCCGAGCAGGTGATCCGTGAGCTGCTCGCCGAAATGGGATCAGACGTCCGCTACGTCTGGCGGCACCTGCCCTTAAACGACGTCCATCCGCACGGACAGCTGGCGGCGGAGGCATCTGAGGCCGCGGCGGCCCAGGATCGGTTCTGGGATATGTATGACCTGATGCTTAGCCATCAGGACGATCTCACCACGCGCGATCTTGTGCGGTATGCGCAGGAGCTGGGACTGGACCGGGAGCGGTTCATCGACGAGCTCCGTCGGCGCGAGCACGCGGGCCGGGTCAGCGAGGACGTCGCGAGCGCGGATGAGAGCGGCGTCTCGGGCACCCCGACGTTTTTCATCAACGGCCGCCGTCACTATGGCGTCTACGACATCGACACGCTGACCCAGGAGGTGCGCGCGGCCAAGCGGCGCGCGGGCCTGATTGCCGCGCTGCCCGCGCCCGCCATGGAGGCCCAGCCGTGAGCGCGACGACGCCGGCGCTGATTGCCGCGGCTGCGGGCGTCGGCTTCGGGCACGCGATCATGCCCGACCACTGGGTGCCGCTGGCGGTCGTGGGGCGCACGCGCCGGTATCCACTGAGGCGCGTGGCTCGCCTGTCGGGACTGGCGGGAGCGGCGCATGTTCTGGTTTCGCTGCTCCTGGGGGCGGTGATCGTGGTCGTCGGGCTTCACTTCGCTCGTCCGTGGAGCACGCACAGGACAAGGTCGTGGGGGTCGTGCTGTTGGTCACCGGCGTCGTGGTCTTCGAGCTCCTGGGACGCGGCCACTCTCACGCTCGGCACGAAGATCCCCACCACCACCATCCGGAGCGTCGCGCGCGCGGCCTGCGCGGCCTGGCATCGATCATGGTCCCGTTCGGGGCAGCAGCCTCACCGGACTTGACGATCCTGCCCGCGTTTCTTGCCGCTGCCGCGGCGGGTGCGGGCACGGCGATCGGGTCGCTGCTGGCCTTCGCCATGGTGACGATCTCGACCATCGTCGGCCTGACCTTGCTGGCTACTGCCGCCGGCTACCAGGTACGTGGCCACTGGCTTGAGCGCTGGGGCAACGCGATCACCGCTGCTGTGCTGTTGATCATCGGCACTTTGGTACTGATGGGAGCGATTTAGGTTCGGCGTTTACTGATCCTCAACATCCGCCCCGAGGGTCGCACGTAGGCTGCCGAGCCCTACAACCGTCGTGTTCTTTAGAAAGGGGTGTCGATGCTCGGTGTTCGGATCGGGTCAGGCCGCTCGCTGACGGCGGCGGCCATTGCGTTCGCGCTCGCCGGTGGGGGCGCTGCGGTCGCTACCGCAGGAGCCCACACCGCAAAACATCGCCGGGGCCATACCGCGAAACATCACGGTGGCAAGCGGCGTCACGACGCCAACGCCGCGGTCACCGCCACGCCGATCAAGCACGTCGTGGTGATCATCGGCGAGAACCACACGTTCGACAACGTGTTCGCCACCTACCGTCCGCCCCGAGGTCAGCACGTCCGCAACCTTCTCTCGGAGGGGATCGTGACCGCCTCGGGGAGCCCTGGTTCAAACGTCGGCAAGGCGCTCCAGCAGACGGCGAGCGACACGACCACTTACATGATCGACCCGCCGGATACTGGCGCATACGCGACTCTGCCCCAGCCCAACACGACCTCTGTCACGAAGGCCTGCAGTGGGCAGGACCAGGATGTCCCCGACGCGCGCTTCCCCTCGGATTTGCCGAACGCGCCGTACCAGATCACCAAGTACGTCCCCTACTTCGATGACCACGGCCAGTACTCGGCGAACGGGACCTGCGAGTTCAACGGCGCCGTGGTCGGCGACCCGATTCATCGCTTCTACCAGATGTATCAGGAGGTTTCGGACAACAAGAACGACCTCTGGACGTGGGTGCACGAGACCGCCGGCGACTCCAACGGCAACCCGCCGCCGAGCCCGTTCACCGACCAGTCCACCAACCAGGGCGCACTCGACATGGGCTTCTACAACATGGCTCAGGGCGACGCGCCGACGCTCAACTTCCTCGCCCAGCACTACGCGATGTCGGATAACTACCACCAGGCCGTGATGGGCGGCACCGGCGCCAACCACATCGCGCTCGGCACCGGCGACGCCGCCTTCTACCAGGACTCAAGCGGCAATCCCACGCCTCCGCCGAGCGGCGAGATCGAGAACCCCAACCCGCAGCCCGGAACCAATAACTACTACACGCAGGACGGCTACGGGCAGAGCGGCACCATGAACGGCGGCAGCTACTCGAACTGCTCAGACCACTCCGCCCCGGGCGTGCAGGGAGTCTTCGCCTACCTGAACACGCTCCACTACAAGACGTTCCGCAAGGGAGACTGCGCGCCCAACCACTACTACCTGCTCAACAACTACAACCCCGCCTACAACGTCGACGGGTCGCTGAATACCTCCACCTTCACCGTTCCTCCCCAGCACGACCTGCCCACGATCGGCGGCGAGCTGTCGACGTACGGGCTCAGCTGGGGCTACTTCGGCGAGGGTTACGACAACGGCACGCCCGGACCTAACTACTGCGGGATCTGCGATCCGATGCAGTACTCGAGCCAGATCATGACCAGCCCCGCCCTGCGGGCGAACGTCCAGCACGGCACCGAGGACTTCGATGCCGATGCGGTCAGCGGCAACCTGCCTGCTGTGTCATTCCTCAAGCCCGGAGACGACGACGGACACCCGGGCTATTCCACGCTGGCGGCGTTCGAGGCCTTCGTCACGCACGCCGTCGATGAGGTCCAGAACAACCCCAGCCTGTGGAAGAACACGGCGATCTTCGTCACGTTCGACGAGGGTGGGGGTTACTACGACTCGGGCTATGTTCAGCCGGTCTGGTACTTCGGAGACGGCACGCGCATACCGATGATCGTCATCTCGCCCTACGCCAAAGTCGGCTACGTCAGCCACACCTACACCGACCACGCCTCGGTGCTCAAGTTCATCGAGCGCAACTGGGGGTTGCCGCCGCTGTCGAACCGCAGTCTCGACAACCTGCCCGATCCCGTCAGCGACAAGGCGGATCCCTACGTGCCCAACAATCGCCCGGCGATCGGCGATCTGTTCGACATGTTCGACTTCTCCCGCCCGGTGGCTGAAGGGGCGCCCAATGTGCGCGGGGGCCAGCGCACCAGTTCCCGCATCGCACACATCAGCAATCTGTTGCGTTAGCGCGGTTCCGCGTGAGCGGCCCGGGCCCGCACGGGCCCGGGCCGCAGCGCCCGGCGATGCCGGGCGGGTCCGAGTCGCAGCGTGCGGCTCCACGCAGGGCGCGGGAGCTCCAAGCTCGGAGCTACGAGTCTCCGACGTCGATCATGCGGCGCTCGTGGCTGCCGACGCCGATCGTTCGGCCTTCGCCATCGAGCACTTCGACGCTGAAGCGGAGCTTGCGGCCGTCGAGCAGCTCTTCGAGCCTGGCCCTGGCCATGCAGCGCGCCCCCTCGGGAGCGGCGCGGACGTGCTTGACGCATACCTCAAAGCCCACGGTCGCTTTTCCCGAGGGCAACAGCGGGTACACGAGCATCGACGCTGTCCGCTCCATGATCGCGATCATGCCCGGGGTCGACAGGACGGCCGCATCGAGCGTTCCGGCGACGTCGGTCAGCAACCGGCCTTCAACCTCGAACTCGTTCGCCGCTTCGATCCCGGGCTCGAGCGCCGCGGGAGTGGAGGGCTCGCGGTCCATCGAGCAGACTGTATCCACCGGCCCGGGCCATTAGCGAAAAGTTACGACCGCCGTGTGCGGGCTGTTGGACATGGCTGCGCTTTAGGTCCGTAGAGAACAATTTGGCCTGGACTAAGCCAAAAAACAGAGGGTCTGTGCGCACAATCGGTTCTCTGACGGTCCGGCAATTCGCTGCCTTGGGAGTCGCGGTGGTCGGAATAGCTACCGTGCTGTGGACGCTCGTGCCTGCGGATCCAACGCCCGGGCACCTGATTTCGTGGCTTGACCCCACGGCGCCTCCGTCTGCGGTTCACGTGCTGGTGCTCCTGGCGGCACTGGCGCTGCTGGTGCTCGCGCCCCAGATCCTCCGCGGGACGCGCCTTGCCGTCCCAATTGCGATCGGCGCTCTGGGCTCACTGTCGATGCTGGATGCGGCGGGTCCGGTAGCGCTGGGGGCGGGAGCCGTGGGGCTTGGCCTCGCCGTCGCCCTCATGTTCGCCTGGCGGGCGTTTCCACTCGGCTCGCGCAACCGCCCACAGCCCTCGCTCGTGCTGGGCGCCAGCGCCGCCTGGGCACTGGCCTACCTGGCCGTCCTGGCCGACCCCCTGATGGTCGTCCATGGCCGGGCGATAAGGGGGGCGCTGCACCAGGCCCTGGGCCGTGTCCTACATGCGCCCGAGCGCTTCAGTGACGCCTGGGTGCTCCTCGTGGAGCTCCTGATCGCGTGTGCCGCCGCTATCTCGCTGCTCGCGCTGCGCTCGCTGCTTCGGCCCGCGGCGCTGCGCGCCGCTCACAGCGAATCGGAGTACCGGAATGCGAGGGCGATCGTGGAGCGCCACGGTGAAGACTCGTTGTCGCCGTTCATCCTCAGGCCCGACAAGAGCTTTCACTTCCATGGCGACGGCGTGCTCGCCTACCGGGTGGTCGGGGAGACAGCAGTGATTTCGGGTGACCCCGTGGCGTCGGACGGCGAGGCCGCGCAGGTGCTTCAGAGCTTCCGCGATCACGCTCGCACGCAGGGTTGGGGAGTCGCGCTATGGGGAGCCTCGGGACGGAACCTTGGCCGTTATAAGGAGCTCGGTCTGCACGCTTTGCAGGCCGGAGAGGAGGCGTTCGTAGTGCCCGCCTCGTTCACGCTCGAGGGCAGAGCGGTGCGCAAGCTGCGCCAGTCGGTGCACCGCGTGCGGCGGCGCGGCTGGGAGATCGCGGGCCTGGAGGGCCGTGAGCTCGACGAGCGGCTCGTGGCCGAGATCGAAGCGCTCGATGATGCCTGGCGCCGGACCAAGCGGCGCCTACTGGGCTTTGCGATGGGGTCGGGCGAGTTTGAGGCCGATACGCGTCCCGACGACCTGTACTTCCTGGCCCGCTCGCCCACGGGGGAGCTCCGAGCCGCGATGCGGTTCGTGACGCACGTCGACAAGCTCTCGCTGGACACGATGCGGCGCCTCGATGACACGCCCAACGGGCTGAATGAGGCACTGGTGTGTAAGGCGCTCGAGATCGCGCGCGAGCGAAACGTCCGGGAGGTCAGCCTCAACTACGCGGGACTGGGGCACCTCGCCCGGGACCGCGGCAGCCGAGGCGACGGGCCAAAGGCGCTCAACCGCCTGCTGCTGCGACTGCTGAGGAGCCGCTTTCAGATGGATCGGCTGGTTCGCTTCAACGAGAAGTTCTCGCCGCAGTGGCGGCCCCGCTACCTCGTCTACGAATCCCGCCTAGGCCTACCCCACGCGATCCTGAGGGTGCTTCAGGTGGAGGGGTATCTCCCGCAGCGCCGGCGGTTGGGGCCGCGGCTGCCATGGCTCGCGCGCCTGCTGCCCCGCTTGCGCCCCGATGCGGTTCGCTAGAGAGCCCTTCGCGGGCCGGATCCGCATCAGACACCTGGCGTTGGCGGCATTCCTGCTGATTGGCTGCTTCGGCGCCGGCAGCTACTGGGAGTCCTACTACCAGCACCGGGGCTTCGTCCCCCCAGCGCGGCTCCCGTACGCACGGCCCGGCCATCTGGAGACGGTCCACTTCTACTCGCCCGCGCTAGGGCGAGAGGCCGACTACCTCGCCTACCTGCCCCCCGGCTATAGCCCCGCTGGGCGCTATCCAACGTTCTATTTGCTTCACGGGTCGCCGGGCCGGCCGCAGCTGTTCGTCGACGCCGGCAACATCGACGTTCGGCTTGACAATCTGATCAGCAAACACAAGGTCCCGCCGATGATCCTTGTGTTGCCGGACGGCCGGGTCGGCGGCAGTTCGCTGTCTGACTCGGAATGGGCCAATGCACGGTACGGGCGCTACGAGGGCTATGTCCTGGACGTGGTGCGCGACGTCGATCTGCGGTTCGCAGCGATCCCGGATCGCGAGGACCGTGTGATCGGGGGCTACTCGGAGGGCGGCTACGGCGCGCTCAACATCGCCTTACACCATCTGCGGGTGTTTGGCGCCGTTCAGGTCTGGTCGGGCTACTTCAGCCAACCCAACCCAGCGGGGGCGTTCGCTCACGCCACGCGCGCCACGCTCGCGTACAACAGCCCTTCCGACTACGTGCTGGCGATATCGCACCGGCTCGAGGCGCTGCCGTTGCGGGTGTTCATCTACGCCGGGCGCCGCGACCCGGCCAAGATCCTGATCGCGCCGATGGCCCGAGAGCTCGCGGCCCGTGGCGCCGACGTCGGCTACGGGATCTATCCGGGCGGCCACGACTGGCAGCTCTGGACCGCGCACCTGGACCAGATGCTGATCATCGTCGGCCGCGATGTGACCCGGCCGCTGGTGCCTAAGCCGCTGACGCATGCACGCGCCCGGCCGGCGGCTCCGAGGGTGCTCGCCCCCGTCCCGCCAATCGCCGTGCCACGACCCGTCGCCGTACAGGCACGCAACACCCCCGGCCACGCACGGAGCCTGGTCGTGATCATCGCCGGGCTGCTGCTGGCGCTGGCTTCGGCGGCGGCGATCAATCTGGGGTTCCTGCTCCAGCACCGCGGCCTCGGCGCGACGCGGAACCTCCGTGGCGGGCACCAGGCCCTGGCCGTGGCGTTGCTGCGAAACCACTCCTGGCTTGGTGGTCAGGCGCTCGGCTGGGCGGGCTTCGGCGCTCAGATCGTGGCCGTTTCGATCGCACCCCTAGCGCTGGTGCAGTCGTTCGCGGCGGGGGGGCTGGCACTGTCCGTGCCGCTTGCTGCTGGGGTCTTCGGACACCGCATCTCCCGTGAGCAGCGGCTCGCGGTGGCGCTCGTGGCGATCGCGCTCGCCGCGTTGCCGATTGGCCTGGGGCTGCGCGCCGACCACCTCGAGGCGGGACGACTGGCGATGACCACGGCGATGGTTCTGGCGCTCGCGCTGGCGGTTGCGGCGCCAGCCGCCCCCGCGCTCCGGGCCGTCGCTGCCGGGCTCTTCTACGGCGTCGCCGATGCGGCGATCAAGGCGATCGCGGTCCTCTGGAGGGCGCATGGTGCCGGCGCACTGAATTCGGGATGGACGATCCTCGCCGCCGGCGCCACGTTCGCGGGCTTTTTGTGCTTCCAGAGCGCTCTGCGCCGAGGCAGCGCCGTGGCGTCGATCTCGCTGATGAACTGCCTCGCGGCGCTCGTGGCGCTGGCGAGCGGTCTGCTGGCGTTCGGGGAGTCGCTCGGCCGCGGCAGCTCCGTGACCGTCGGGCACCTGCTAGCGGTCTTCGTTGTCCTGGCCTGCGTGCCCGTGCTGGCGGCGGCGCAGAGTGAGCTGGCGGACACGATCGAGCCCCGCGACGCTACCCGGAATCGCGCAGCCCGCAGCGAACAGCGCGGCCTCAAGCCAAGGCCCTACGCCGGGCTGGCGGGAGAGGACTATGTCGCTAAAGCGCTGATTGCGCGTCACCGCGAACGAGAGCTGAGAGGCGAGCAGCAACAGGACCAAGGCCAGCGCGGCAGCCGGCAGAGCTCGCAGCAGACGGGGCAGCCGGACAAGCGCCAACCCAGCCACAACGCCGGCGGCTAGCCACGCCACCGCGACGCGCGCCAGCGGCTGCGTGTCGCGCGCGGCGAGCTGCAGCAGCGGCAGCGCATCATGGATTGGCGGACCCGCCCCAAGCCAGCCGAGACCACGCAGTCCGTAGAGCCACCCGACGCCGCCCAGCAGAGCAGCGAGCAGGACGACGAGTGCAGCGATCGCGCTGGCAGCCGCGCGCAGCGACCGGGGCTCAAACCGCTGGTGATCGCCCTGGTATGTGGTCGCCATGAGCTCAAGACTAGGCCCATATGATCGGGCGGTGAGCACGGTGGCGGCCGCGACTGCTGATCGAGGCGGGGGCGAGCGGTTGATGGTCGTGTTTGCGGGCCTGATGCTGGTGATGCTGATGGCCGCGCTCGATCAGACGATCGTCTCTACGGCGCTCCCGACGATCGTCGGCGACCTCGGTGGCCTCAACCACATCTCCTGGGTGGTCACGGCCTATCTGCTGGCCCAGACGGCGGTCACGCCGCTGTACGGGAAGCTAGGCGACCTCTACGGCCGCAAGATCCTGCTGCAGGTGGGTCTCGTGCTGTTCCTTGTGGGCTCCGCGCTTTGTGGGGTGTCCCAGAGCCTCACCGAGCTGATCGCCTTCCGCGCGCTGCAAGGACTGGGCGGCGGCGGCTTGATCGTGAGTGCCCAGGCGGCGATCGGCGACGTTGTGCCGCCGCGCGAGCGGGGGCGCTATCAGGGCCTGTTCGGCGCCGTGTTCGGGCTGGCGAGCGTGATCGGTCCGCTGTTGGGCGGCTTTTTCACGTCCAGTCTCAGCTGGCGCTGGATCTTCTACGTAAATCTCCCGATCGGCGTGCTCGCGCTCGTGGTCCTGGCGGCGACCCTGCCCTCCCAAACGGAGCGCGTCCATCACAAGATCGACTATCTGGGAGCTGGGCTGCTGGCCGCCGCCGTCAGCGCCATCGTGCTCGAGTGCACGCTCGGTGGGACAAGCTACAAGTGGGGCTCGACGTTCACGGTTCTACTGGGGTCGGCAGCGCTGGCGCTGATCGTCGCCTTCGCACTCGTCGAGCGAAGGGCGGACGAGGCCGTGCTGCCGCCGCGCCTGTTCTCGAACCGTGTCTTCACGGTCACCAGTGCGATGGGGTTCGTCGTGGGCTTCGCCCTGTTCGGGTCGGTCACCTACCTGCCGCTGTTCCTGCAGGTCGTGAACGGCGCTTCGCCCACGGGATCGGGGCTGCAGCTCTTGCCGCTGATGGCGGGGCTGCTCATCACCTCGATCGGCTCCGGCCAGCTCATCACCAGGACCGGTCACTACAAGCCATTCCCGGTCGCCGGCACGGCGTTGATGGTCGTTGGGCTGTTGCTGCTCTCGACGATGAGCGCCTCGACCACGCACCTGGTCTCCTCGGCCTCCATGTTCGTGCTTGGGCTGGGCCTGGGGCTGGTCATGCAGGTGCTGGTGCTGGCGGTGCAGAACGCCGTCGACTACCAGGACCTCGGAGTGGCCACCTCCGGAGCAACGCTGTTTCGCTCGATCGGAGGCTCGGTGGGCACCGCGCTCTTGGGCTCGGTGTTCTCGAGCCGCCTGGCGTCGGAGCTCAAGCGCACGCTGCCCGCTAGCGCCGGGGCCACGGCCGGCAAGAGCAACATCGCCGCCAACCCCGCCGCGCTGAAGAAGCTGCCGCCGGCGGTCCACTCAGGCTACGTGCACGCCTTCACCAATTCGCTGGGAACGGTGTTCGAGGTGGCCGCCGCAGTGGCTGCCGTGGCATTCCTGCTCAGCTGGGCGCTCGAGGAGCGGCCGCTTCGCGACAGCGTCTCCGCGGGGAGCGGTCTGGGCGAGAGCTTCGCGGTGCCCAAGCACACCGATTCGTTGGCGGAGATCTCACGCGCGCTCAGCGTGCTGGTGGGACGCGAGGGACGGCGGCGCTTGGTGGCGCGGCTGACCGAGCGGGCAGGCGTCGACCTCTCGCCGGCGGCTGCTTGGCTGCTGGTCCGCTTGCACGAGAATCCAGGCGCCGACGTCGACGCCCTGTGCCGGCGCTTCGACATCCCGGTCGAGGCCGGCCAGAGCGCGATCAGAGAGCTCGAGGCGCGGGACCTCTTGCGCGAGGCCGGCCACGGCGCCCGTGAACTTCAGCCGCGCTCAGAGGAACTCGTCGAGCGGCTCGTGGCCGAGCGCCGCGCAAGCCTGGCGCGACTGCTCGAGGGCTGGGAGCCCGAGCGATACGACGAGCTCGCGACGCTCCTCACCCGCCTGGCACGCGAGCTGGTGCGGGAGCCCTCGCTCTAAAAGCGACTCACGGGCGCAGGAAGTGTCGAAAATGGCGTGCGAAGCCGCCGAAGTGCCCGTGGCCCAGGCCGGCGAGCCCGGTGACCCCGAGTAGCGTCACGAAGCCACCGGCGAGCAGCGCCAGCGTCGCGATCACGATCGGCCAGTTGGCCTCGAGCTTGGCCCGGGCCGTGGAAAGCACGCTGTGCGCACGGTCGCCCGCCAGCGTGAGCGTCACGACGATCGCCACCAGCGGCAGCACGAAGCAGACGTTGAAGAGCACGATCAGGACCGTTTGCCGGGCGGCGTCAAATCCCGATCCGACGACCGCGGCGATCGCCGCGAAGTACGGAAACGCCGTCGGCAGCTCGACTGCCGTGATCGTGGCCCCCAGGATCGCGCTCGACTTGCGCGTGGCCTTCGGAGTCTGGACCTGGAAGCTCGATAGCCGACGTCGGTAGCTCAACAGAAACACTCCGGCCGTGAGCATCGCCACCCCGGCGATGGTCTCGAGCACATAGCCGTCCTCACGATCGGGGTGCGGGACTAGCGACAGCAGCAGCTGCCCGGGGCCCAGGGCCAGCAGCAGCCCGCCCAGGAGGTAGACCGCGAACACCCCCAGCGTGAACTGAATCACGTGCAGGCGGGCGTGCTTGCCGCCGGCCAGGTAGAGCGCCGGGCCGATGGTCGTGGGATTGACCGAGTCCGCAAGCCCGATCGAGACGACGAGCGCGATCAGGCGGAGCATGCAGCCATTGTTCCCTGAACGGCCCGCCGGCAACGCCCAGCGCCAGGCCTACGCGAAGTGCAGTTCCTCGCCCTCGTCGTCAGAGACCGGGCGCTCGCAGCTCGGGCACCACCAGCGAGCCTCCATCGGCGTCCCGCACACGGTGTGGCGGGGCGCCGAGGCGTCTTCGGCGTTGCGCGCGCCCCACCCGGCCAGCATTCGCAGTGCTCCAGCCAGCTCGAGACCGGCGGCGCTCAGCTCGTAGACGAAGCGCGGCGGCCGCTCGGAGTACGGGCGCGCGATGACCAGCGCGCTGCGTTCGAGCTGGCGCAGCCGCTGTGCGAGGACGTTCGGCGCGATCCCGCGCACCTCCTGCTGGAGCTCGCCGAAGCGGCGCGGCGCGTCGAGCAGTGCGGCCACGATCAGCAGCGTCCAGCGGTCGCCGACGGTCGCGAGCGCGTCGGACAGGGCCGAAGCCGACGGATCGACCGTCTCGGCCGACGCCGCCACAGCGTCCGCCCCTGGGGTCGATTCCTCTGCCATCTGTGTGGGGATCGTAGACATCGCTCGCTGCTACGATAGCGACTTGCATATTGCAAGTAACTACTGACTGAGGAATATTTATGGCTTTGCTTGAGGAAACAGAAACCGCGATCGGCGAGGCGGCCAGCCGCCTGGGACCGGCCGTGGTGGGGCTCGGGCGCGGCTGGGGCGTCGGCTCGGGTGTCGTCATCGCTCCCGGCCGGGTGCTGACCAACGCCCACAACCTGCGCCACGACGAGGCCACGGTCACGTTCGCTGACGCCCGCCGCGAGAACGGGCGCGTCACGGGCTCTGACCCCGACGTTGACATCGCGGTGATCGAAGTGAACACGGGCGACGTGGAACCCGTGCAGTGGTCAGACGACGTCGAGCAGGCGGCGATCGGCAAACCCGTCATGGCGTTCGGCAACCCCGGCGGCCGCGGCCTGCGCGTCACGCTGGGGTACGTCTCCTCCGCCGCTCGCAGCTTCCGCGGGCCGAGGGGCAGGCGGGTCCGCGGCGCGATCGAGCACACCGCGCCGCTCCCCCGCGGCTCCTCCGGTGGGCCGCTGCTCGACCTCGACGGCCGGCTGCTGGGCATAAACGCCGTCCGCGTCGACGGCGGTCTGATCTTGGCCGTTCCGGCCGATGCCGCCCTGCGTGAGCGCGTAGAGCTGCTCGCCCGCGGTGAGGCGCCCGCGCGCGTTCGCCTTGGTGTGGCGGTCGCGCCCCCCCGGGTCGCACGCCGCCTGCGGCGGGCCGTTGGGCTGCCGGAGCGCGACGGCGTGCTGGTCCGGGCGGTCGAGGACGAAAGCCCCGCGGAGCGTGCCGGAATCGAGCGCGGCGATCTGATCGTTGCCGCCGCCGGACAGGAGATAAGCCGCATCGACGGCCTCTACGAGGCGCTCGACGCCGTGCGCGGCGATGGCCAGCTCGAGCTGGGCGTCTTGCGAGGCAACGAGGAGCGCACGGTCACGGTGGCGTTCTGATGAGCACCACCGACGCTGATCCCCGCCAGGTGCCGCACGCCGAAGTAGAGGCGCTCGACGCCTACTCTCGGATCGTCGTGGAGGTCGCGGAGCGCCTCGCGCCGAGTGTCGCCAACCTGCGCGTCATGCGCCGCGGCCGCGGTGGCCAGGTGCCGGCCGGCGCCGGCAGCGCGGTGGTTCTCACGCCCGATGGGTTCCTGTTGACCTCCGCCCACGTCGTGACCGGACCGGGGCGGCGTGGGCGGGCGTCGTTCGTCGACGGGCGCGAGCTCAGCTTCCAGATCGTCGGCGTCGACCGGCTGTCGGACCTGGCTGTGCTGCGCGCCGACGGCGATGGGTTAAGCCCCGCCAACCTGGGCGAGGCCGAGCGGCTCCGCGTCGGCCAGCTGGTTGTGGCGATCGGCAACCCCAACGGCTTTGCCGGTTCGGTCACCGCCGGCGTGGTGTCGGCGCTCGGCCGCTCGCTCCCCGCGCGCGCGGGAAAAACCGTGCGCTACATCGACAACGTGATCCAGACCGACGCCGCGCTCAATCCCGGCAACTCGGGCGGAGCGCTGGTCGACAGCTCGGCCCGCGTCGTCGGCGTCAACACGGCGCTGGCTGGCGTCGGCTTGGGGCTCGCGGTGCCGATCAACACCGCCACGCGGCAGATCATCGGCGCGCTGATGCGCCACGGCCGTGTCCGACGCGCCTACCTGGGAATCGCCGGCGGGCCGCGTCCGCTGCCTCCGCATGCCCGCACTCGCATCGGCCGTGCCGCTGGCGTCGAGATCGTCGAGGTAGTGGCCGAGAGTCCGGCGGAACGGGCCGGGCTGCGCTCCGAGGACCTGATCGTGGAGCTCGACGGACTTGCCATCGAGCGCGTCGACGACGTCCAGCGCGCGATGACAGAGGCCGCTATCGGAAGGCCGCTGCCCATCCGGGTTCTGCGCGGCGATCAATTCCTGGATCTGGTGGCGGCCCCGATCGAGCTGGGGGGGTAGAGCGCTCCCGATCGAGCGCGTAGGGCCCCGCGAGGGGCTACACTCGGTCGCGGCGCCGGTTGGCGTATAGAGACGCGCCCGCATCAGGCCGCCAGACGGATTGATACGACCAGACTGCAAGCGCGATGGCCCGTGGAGACGTCCGGATCGCAGTGACACTCGCCTGTGAAGAGTGCAAGCGCCGGAACTACCAAACGAATAAAAGCAAGCGGAACAACCCCGAACGACTCCAGCTGCGCAAGTACTGCCACTGGTGTCGGTGTCACACGGCTCACCGTGAGACGCGCTGAGAGGTTGAGCTGGAGCCGTGGCTCGCAACCGCAAACGCGCCAAGGAGCGCCGCGCCCGCCGTCCGCAGCCGGTCGCCAGCCGCGGCCGTGAGGGCGCGGCTCGTGACGGCCTGCCCGAGCAGGTCGAGCCCGAGCAAGAGGTAGGGGCCGAGCACGAGGTCGAAGCCGAGCAGGAGGTCGAAGAGCTCGCGCCCGAGGAGTTCCCCGAGCCGCTAGAGCCCTCGATCGCCGAGCCGCCCGAGGGCGAGGCGCCGCCGCCGCTGGAGCACGCGGCACCGGACGCGGAGATCGCCGAGGTTCAGATGGAGCTGGGCGCGCTGGAGTCGCTGGAAGACGAGCAGGCGCCTGCCGAGGAGGCGGCAGAGCCAGACGAGTTCGAAGAGCCTGAGCCCGATGAGTTCGGCGGAGGAAGTCGCGGGGGCGCCGGGCGCATCGGCGGCGGCTTTGACGGCGAGCGAGGCGGCGGTGGTCCCCCGAGCGGGGGCGGCGGGGAGCTCGCTCTACCGGGCGGTACCGTGGCCCAGCGGCGCGCCGTTCCGGGCAACCGGCTCATCACCTTCCTTCAGGGCAGCTGGCGCGAGCTCCAGCGAGTACAGTGGCCGGACCGCCGGCAGGTGATGCAGGCCACGGGGGTCGTGATCGGGTTCGTGATCGTGGCCGGCGTTTTCCTCGGCGTGTCAGACTGGGTTGCCGGCAAGCTCGTCGGTTTCGTTATCAACGGTCACTTCTAACTCAGCACCTCTAAGCCATGTTCCGCTGGTACGTCGTAAACACCTACTCAGGCCACGAGCAGAAGGTCAAGCACAACCTCGAGCACCGCGTGGTCTCGCTCGGGCAGCAGCGTGCCGTGCGCCAGATCGTCGTGCCCACCGAGAGCGTTTCCGAGATGAAGGACAACCAGAAGGTGACCGTCGAGAAGCGCACGATGCCCGGCTACGTGCTGGTCAACATGGACCTCAACGAGGACTCGTGGTCGCTGGTCAAGGGCACGCCGGGCGTGACCGGTTTCGTCGGCGCCTCGAACGAGCCCGTGCCGCTGACCCAGGACGAGGTCAACCGGCTTCTGCACCGCGAGGCCGAGGTCCGGCCGCGCAGCCGCGCGCAGTTCTCGATCGGCGAGTCGGTGAAGGTCATCTCCGGCCCGTTATCGGACTTCTCAGGGGAGATAAGCGAGGTCAACGAGGACGCTCAACGGCTGAAGGTCCTGGTCTCGATCTTCGGCCGCGAGACGCCGGTCGAGGTCGGCTTCGACCAGGTGAAGAAGATCTAGATTTCTATCGGGGCCGCTGGGGCGGCCCGTTTTGGTTATGGCGAGAAAGGTTCTTACGGAAATCAAGCTGCAGGCGGTCGGCGGGCAGGCGAGCCCGGCCCCCCCGGTGGGTCCTGCGCTCGGCCAACACGGCGTCAACATCATGGAGTTCGTCAAGGCGTTCAACGCCCAGACGCAGAGCGACTCGGGGACGGTCATCCCGGTGGTGATCACGGTTTACGAGGATCGCTCGTTCACTTTCGTGACCAAGAGCCCGCCGGCCGCGGTGCTGATCAAGCAAGCCGTGTCGGTGGAGAAGGGTTCGCCCGAGCCCCACCGCGAGAAGGTCGCCAGGATCACCGAGGACCAGCTGCGCGAGATCGCCGAGAAGAAGATGAAGGACCTCAACGCCAACGATCTGGACGCGGCTGCGAAGATCATCGCCGGCACGGCGCGTTCGATGGGCGTGGACGTCGTTTAAGTGCTTCCCTAAGGAGTCTCTGATGGCAACGCATGGCAAGACCTACCTCGACGCGCGTCAGCGCTTGGATCGCGAGCGCGAGTACGCCCCCTCTGAGGCGATCGCGCTCGTCAGGCAGCTCAAGCGAGCGAAGTTCGACGAGTCCGTCGAGGTGCACGTCCGCACCGGCCTCAACGTACGCCACGCCGACGAGCAGCTACGCGGCACGATCGCGCTGCCAAACGGCCTGGGCAAGGACGTCAAGGTGGCGGTGTTCGCCAAGGGCGAGAAGGCAAGGGAAGCCGAAGATGCCGGTGCTGACGTCATCGGTGCCGAGGACTTGGCCGAACGCATTCAAGGCGGCTTCGACGACTTCGATGTCGCGATCGCCACTCCGGACATGATGCCGGTGGTCGGGCGCCTCGGCCGGATCCTGGGGCCGGCGGGCAAGATGCCCAACCCCAAGGTGGGCACGGTGACGATGGACCTGGCCAGGGCGGTCGAGGAGTCTAAGGCCGGCAAGGTCGAGTACCGGACCGACCGCAACGCGATCGTGCACATGGTGATCGGCAAGACCAACTTCGATGAGCGTCGCCTGCTCGAGAATTACGCTGCGGTGATCGAGGAGCTGATTCGAGCCAAGCCGTCCGCGGCCAAAGGGCGCTACATCCGCTCGGTGACGTTTGCCTCGACGATGGGTCCGGGCGTCAAGGTCGACCCCACCCGCACCCGCGACATCGTCGAGGAGCCCGTAGCGGCGTAGACTCTTTAGGTACAGAACTTCTGCCCGAGATCCCCGGCGGCGCGCCAGCGTAAGTCCTGGGTAGGCGGAGCCTCGATCGATGGTCGACGCCCGCCTGTGTGCGGGCGTTATTTGTGAGAGAAACTTGAACCGAGACCAGAAAGCTCAAGTCGTAGACGAGATTGCGGGGCAGCTTCAGCGCGCCGAAGCGGTCTTCGCCGTTGACTACCGGGGAATCTCCGTCTCGCAGGCCGCCGAGCTCCGGGCCCGACTGCGCGCGGCGGACGCCGTGTTCCGCATCGTCAAGAACTCGCTCACGGAGCGTGCCGCCGAGCAGGCCGGCACCGTCCAGCTCAAGGACTTGCTCGACGGGCCCACCGCGCTGACGCTCGTCGCGGGCGATCCGGCGTTGGCCGCCAAGGCCCTCAACGACACGGCGCGGGCGCTGAACGTGCTCGCGTTCAAGGGCGGCCTGATGAACGGCGACGTCCTGAGCGCCGACGAGATCCGCTCGATCGCCCGGCTGCCCTCTCGAGAAATCCTTCATGGCCAGCTCGTGGGCACGATCGCGGCGCCACTGTCGGGCCTCGTCCGGACGCTGAATGCCCTGATCGGCGGCCTGGCGATCCAGCTGCAGCAGGTGGCCGAGCAGGGATTGGTGGAAGGCGATGCACCGGCGCCGCCCGAGACCGAGGCCGCGCCCGAGCCCGAGGCCGCGCCGGAGCCCGAGGCCGCGCCGGAGCCACCGGCCGAGCCCGAGGCCGAGGCCGCGCCGGAGACCGAGACCGCGCCGGAGGCACCGGCCGCGCCCGAGCCCGAGGCCGAGGCCGCGCCGGAGGCCGAGGCCGCGCCGGAGACCGAGGCCGCGCCGGAGACCGAGGCCGCAGCCGACCCGGAAGCGGAGCCTGGGCCCGAGGCCCCCACGGAAGCCGACGCTGTGCCCGAGGCCGCCACTGAGGCCTCCGAGCAGCCGGACCAACCCGAATCCGAAACCGAATCTGACGAACCGCAGGAGGAAGCATGACCACCACCCAAGACTGGATCGACGAGCTCAAGAGCATCTCGGTCCTCGAGCTCTCGGAGCGCATCAAGGCGCTCGAGGAGACGTTTGGCGTCTCGGCGGCCGCCGTCGCCGCGGCGGCCCCGGCGGCCCTCGCGCCGACCGACGGCGCTGGCGAGGCGGCCGAGGAGCAGACCTCGTTCGACGTCGTCCTCCAGGCGGCGGGCGACAAGAAGATCCAGGTGATCAAGGTCGTCCGCGCCGCGACCGGACTGGGCCTCAAGGAGGCCAAGGCGCTCGTCGACGAGGCGCCCAAGCCGATCAAGGAGGGCGTGGAGCGCGACGAGGCCGACAAGCTCAGGTCCGACCTCGAAGAGGCCGGCGCCGTGGTCGAGCTGAAGTAGCGCCCAAGCTGCACTTCGTGACAACGCGTGTGCCCGGGGCGGACGCTGGTCAGATAAGCGCGTCAGCGACGCAGATCTGACCAGCGTCGTCGGACCGCGTGCGCCTTGACACCTTTTGCGAGGGGAGCGGGGGCCAGAGCCCCGGACTTGCCCTTGCAGGCATTTCCCCGTACACTGCCCCGGTCGGCCAATAGCCGTAGCCGTCCCAAGTCAAGCGGCGCCGCGCCACATACGCGGTGGTCCAGGGACGGGGTCCGTGAGAGCTGACCGTCCTGCACAGGGCAGTGTTGCCGTGTGCTATCTTTGGTGGTCGCGCTCCATGGGGGCTGGGAAGACCTTCACCGGGGAAACCTTGCCACCCGCGAGCGCATCTCTGCTCGCCTTTCGACCGCCCGAGGAGTCGCCACCTTGGCAACCGCTCACGCACCCCGGACGCGCCGGAGCTTCGCGCGTCTGCAAAAGGTCCTAGAAGTCCCCAATTTGATCGATGTCCAGCGCAAGTCGTTCGCGTGGTTGACGGACCCTGAGAAGGGCGGGCTGCGCGAGACGATCGATGACATCTCGCCGATCGAGGATTACACCGGCAATCTCGCCGTGCAGTTCGGCGCGTTCACCTTCGATGAGCCGATCGCAAACCTCGAACAGTGCCGCGAGAAGGATCTGACCTACTCGCGCCCGTTGACGATCACTGTCGCGTTCATCAACCGGGAGACAGGAGAAATTAGGGAGCAGTCGGTGTTCATGGGCGACTTCCCGTGGATGACCGACCGCGGCACGTTCATCATCAACGGCACAGAGCGTGTGGTCGTCACGCAGCTCGTGCGCTCCCCCGGCGCATACGTCATGGAGCCCAAGGACCGCGAGAAGCAGGTCTTGATCGCCAACCTGATGCCGGCGCGGGGCTCGTGGCTTGAGCTGGAGATCGACAAGAAGGGTCGCGTGTACGTCCGCATCGACCGCAAGCGCAAGCTGCCGATCACGGTCCTGATGCGAGCCATGGGCTACTCCGACGAGGAGATCCTGCGCCTGTTCGACGACTCGCTGTACATCCGCCTGACACTGGAGGCCGACCCGGAGGTGGTGCGCTCCGAGGAGGGCTCGCTGATCGAACTCTTCAAGAAGCAGCGGCCCGGCGAGCCGCCCTCGGTCGACGCTGCGCGCGCGCTGCTGAACCAGCTGTTCTTCGATCCCAAGCGCTACGACCTGACCAGGGTCGGTCGCTACAAGCTGAACTCACGCCTGGGGCTCGACGTCGACCTGGAGACCCGCACCCTGACCCACGACGACATCATCGCGCTGGTCAAGGAGCTCGTCTCGCTGCCCAAGCGCCTCGGGATTCCCGAGGATCCGGGTGAGGAGATCAAGGACTTCGCCGCGGAGGCGATCACGCTCAACCGCGAGCCGATCCAGGACCACCTCGACGAGTACGAGCACTTCGGCAATCGCCGCCTGCGGACGGTCGGCGAGCTGATCCAGGAGGCCTTCCGGATCGGGCTGTACCGGATGGAGCGTGTGGTGCGTGAGCGCCTCACGACCGAGGACGCCGACACGATCACGCCGCAGACGATCGTCAACATCCGCCCAGTCGTGGCGGCGCTAAAGGAGTTCTTCGGCTCAAGCCAGCTGTCGCAGTTCATGGACCAGACCAACTCCCTCGCCGGTCTTAGGCACCGGCGCCGCTTGTCGGCGCTCGGTGCCGGCGGTCTTACCCGGGAGCGTGCGCCAATTGAAGTCCGCGACGTGCACCCCACTCACTATGGGCGCATGTGCCCGATCGAGACCCCCGAGGGTCCGAACATCGGCCTGATCGGCTCGCTGTCCTCCTACGCCGAGATCTCCGAGCATGGCTTCGTCACGACCCCCTACCGGGTGGTCAAGGACGGCAAGGTCACTGACCAGGTCCTCCACCTCGACGCAACGCAGGAGGAGGAGTCGCTGATCGCCCAGGCCAACACTCCTGTGGACGGCGAGGGGCGCCTCTCGGGCGAGGAGATCCTGTGCCGGACGCAGGCAGGCCTGTACGTCAATGCCACGCCAGAGGAAGTCGACCTGATCGATGTCTCGCCCGAGCAGATCTGGTCGGTCACGACGGCGATGATCCCGTTCCTCGAGCACGACGACGCCAACCGCGCGCTGATGGGCTCGAACATGCAGGCTCAGGCGGTGCCGCTGCTCAAGACCGATGCGCCCCTGATCGGGACCGGCATGGAGCGCCGAGCGGCGATTGACACCGGCGACCTGGTGCTGGCCGACGCGCCCGGGTCCGTCTCCTACGTCGACGCCGAGCAGATCGTCGTCGAGAACAAGGACGGGGGCACCGAGGAGTACGTGCTGCAGAAGTTCATGCGCTCCAACCAGGGGACGCTGATCCACAACAAGCCGATCGTCGACGTGGGCACGACGGTCAAGGCCGGCGACGTGCTGGCCGACGGCTCGGCCACCGACCAGGGCGAGATGGCGCTGGGCAAGAACCTGCTGGTGGCCTTCATGTCCTGGGAGGGCTACAACTTCGAGGACGCGATCATCATCTCCAAGCGGCTGGTCTCCGACGACGAGCTGTCCTCGATCCACATCGAGGAATACGAGATCGACGCCCGCACGACGAAGCTGGGCGACGAGGAGATCACCCGCGACATCCCGAACCGCTCGGAGGAGTCGCTGCGCAACCTCGACGACCGGGGCATCGTGCGCATCGGCGCCGAGGTGGCCTCGGGTGATCTGCTGGTGGGCAAGGTCACGCCCAAGGGCGAGACGGAGCTGACCGCCGAGGAGAAGCTGATCCGCGCGATCTTCAAGGAGAAGGCGCGCGAGGTCCGAGACACCTCGCTCAAGGTGCCGCACGGCGAGGGCGGGGTCGTGATCGACGTCAAGACCTTCAGCCGCGACGAGGGCGACGACCTGCCGCCGGGCGTCAACGACCTGGTGCGGGTGTTCGTGGCCAAGAAGCGCAAGATCGCCGAGGGCGACAAGCTCGCCGGGCGTCACGGCAACAAGGGCGTGATCTCGAAGATCGTCGATGTCGAGGACATGCCGTTCCTAGAGGACGGCACGCCGGTCGACGTGATCCTCAACCCGCTTGGCGTGCCGAGCCGGATGAACCTGGGCCAGATCCTGGAGACGCACCTCGGATGGGTGGCGGCCAACGGCTGGTACGAGGACGGCTCCGACGGCCGCCAGCGCTCGGACGGCAACGGCAAGGTCTACGTGGCCACGCCGGTGTTCGACGGCGCCACCGTCAACGACGTCGACACCGCGCTGGTCCGCTGGCAGGAGCAGCACACCGGCCAGATCAGGATGGAGGTTGATTCCAATCGTCGCCCGGGCGAGCAGGCCTCGGGCAAGGTGACGCTGTTCAACGGCCGCAGCGGCGAGCCGTTCGAGGAGCAGGTGACGGTGGGCTACATGTACATCCTCAAGCTCCTGCACCTCGTCGACGACAAGATCCATGCCCGCTCCACCGGCCCCTACTCGCTCGTCACTCAGCAACCGCTGGGCGGCAAGGCGCAGTTCGGCGGCCAGCGCTTCGGCGAGATGGAGGTCTGGGCGCTCGAGGCCTACGGCGCCGCCTACACGCTCCAGGAGATGCTGACGATCAAGTCCGACGACACGGTCGGACGGGTCAAGGCCTACGAGTCGATCGTCAAGGGCGAGAACATCGCCGAGCCCTCGATTCCCGAGTCGTTCAAGGTCCTGCTCAAGGAGATGCAGTCGCTGGCGCTCGACGTCAACGTGGTCTCCGAGGAGGGCGAGCGCGCCGAGATGCGCGAGGAGGACGACGACTTGCTCCGGGCAGCCGAAGAGCTGGGCATCGATCTCAGTGGCGTGCGCGCCGGGGACGGCAGCGGCGCCGACGAGCAGACCGAGCACGAAGGGGAGACCGTGGAGGCCTCCGAGGAGGAGGCCGAGGCCGAGGATCCGGATCTCGAGCCCGGCGAGGAGCTCGAGGAGGAGGACTTCTCGAGCGACGGGGACGCGATGATCGAAGGGGAGGTCCCCGAGGGCGAGGCCGAAGGAGTTCTGGAGGAAGACGAAGCCGAAGCGTGAGCCGACGGAACGGGGCCGCGAGCGGCCCAGTCCCAGAGGCACTGACTATTTGAAAAAAGGAACTGAATGATCGACATCAACAATTTCGACGCCATCGAGATCGGCCTCGCCTCCTCCAAGCAGATCCGCTCCTGGAGCTCGGGGGAGGTCACGAAGCCCGAGACGATCAACTACCGCACGCTGAAGCCCGAGAAGGACGGGCTCTTCTGCGAGCGCATCTTCGGTCCGACCAAGGACTGGGAGTGCTACTGCGGGAAGTACAAGCGCGTCCGCTACAAGGGCATCGTCTGCGAGCGCTGCGGCGTGGAAGTGACGCGTTCCAAGGTCCGCCGTGAGCGCATGGGCCACATCGATCTGGCGGCGCCCGTGAGCCACATCTGGTTCTTCAAAGGCGTCCCCAGCCGCATCGGCTACCTGCTGGACATGGCCCCCAAGGAGCTGGAGAAGGTCCTCTACTTCGCGGCCTCGATGGTCACCTCGGTCGACGATGAGGCGCGCGAGCGCGACGTCGAGTCACTGGAAGGCGAAGTGAACAAGGTGCTCGACGCCTATGCGGCCGAGAAGGAGGAGCGGATCCTCGAGCTCAAGGAGTCGCTGGCACGCCGGGAGCAGTACCTGGAGTCAGGGCGCGCCGGCCGCGACTTCTCGGACGAGGACCACCTCTGGACCGAGACGCTGGAGGTCAACGTCGCAAAGCTCTCCGACGACGAGCGCGAGAAGATGCTCAAGGAGCTGCGCAAGAGCTTCCAGGCCGACATCGACGACACGGAGGCGTACATCGAGGACGCCGCCGAGCGCATGCGCCAGGTGTGGGAGCTGTTCAAGACGATGAAGCCAAAGGACATCGTCAACGACGAGACGCTCTTCCGCGAGCTCAAGGACCGCTTCGGCTCCCCCTACGGCTTCGGCGAGTACTTCCGCGGGGGCATGGGCGCCGAAGCGGTGCGCGATCTGCTGCAGCAGGTGGACCTCGACGCCGAGGCCGCCGATTTGCAGGAGCAGGTCAAGACCGCCAAGGGCCAGAAGCAGGCCCGCGCGGTCAAGCGGCTGAAGGTCGTCTCGGCGTTCATCAACTCTGGCAACAGGCCGGAGATGATGATTCTCGAGGCCGTGCCGGTGATCCCGCCCGAGCTGCGGCCGATGGTCCAGCTGGACGGTGGCCGCTTCGCGACCTCCGACCTCAACGACCTGTACCGGCGCGTCATCAACCGCAACAACCGCCTCAAGCGGCTGCTCGACCTGGGCGCTCCGGAGATCATCGTCAACAACGAGAAGCGCATGCTCCAGGAGGCCGTCGACGCCCTGTTCGACAACGGCCGCCGCGGGCGCCCGGTGACCGGACCGGGCAACCGGCCGCTGAAGTCTCTGAGCGACATGCTCAAGGGCAAGCAGGGACGCTTCCGCCAGAACCTGCTGGGCAAGCGCGTCGACTACTCGGGCCGCTCGGTGATCGTCGCCGGGCCGTCGCTGAAGCTCCACCAGGCCGGTCTGCCGAAGCTGATGGCGCTCGAGCTGTTCAAGCCATTCATCATGGCCCGGCTCGTCGAGCGCAAATCGGCCCAGAACATCAAGGCGGCCAAGAAGATGGTCGACTCGATGATCCCCGAGGTGTGGGACGTGCTGGAAGAGGTGATCCGCGAGCACCCCGTGCTGCTCAACCGCGCGCCGACGCTCCACCGTCTGGGTATCCAGGCGTTCGAGCCGGTGCTGGTCGAGGGCAAGGCGATTCAGGTCCACCCGCTCGTCTGCCACGCGTTCAACGCCGACTTCGACGGCGACCAGATGGCGGTTCACCTGCCTTTGTCCGCGGAGGCCCAGGCCGAGGCAAGGATCCTGATGCTGTCCTCCAACAACATCCTCTCGCCCGCGCACGGCTCACCGCTGGCGACGCCGACCCAGGACATGGTGCTGGGCGCCTACTACCTGACCTACGGCCCCGAGCCGGGCGACCTTGCGAAGATCGATCCGGCCACCCACGACCCGCGGCCGCACGTGTTCCGCACCGCCCAGGAGGCGGAGTGGTCCTACGAGCACGGGGTGGTGAAGCTCCACGACCTGGCCGAGTACCGGCCGCTCGGCCGCGAGGGCGGCCACGTGCTGACGACCGTCGGGCGGATCCTGTGGAACGACAGAATCGAGCGCGCGGTTCAGGGGGCGCTCGGCGACGGGTTTGACCCCTCGACGTTCGAGTTCGTCAACTACTCGATGAAGAAGCGTGACACCACGAAGCTCGTCGATCGCCTGGTGCAGGCTTACGGGGCGCCGACGATCTCGCAGGTGCTGGACGCCTTCAAGGACGTCGGCTTTCACTACGCCACGCAGGCCGGTGTGACGATCTCCAAGAACGACGTCCAGACGCCGCCCAACAAGGCGGAGATCCTGGCGCGCTACGAGGACGAGCTGGCCACGATTGAGTCGCAGTACGAGAACGGCGAGATCAACCAGGAGGAGCGCCACGAGGCGGTCACCAAGCTGTGGGACGACGCCACCAACGAGGTCGGCCAGGCGCTCAACGACTCGCTCGACGAGCTCAACCCGATCTACATGATGGCCAACTCCGGCGCCCGTGGGTCGTTCTCGCAGATCCGGCAGCTGGCCGGTATGCGAGGCTTGATGGCCAACCCGAAAGGGGAGATCATCGAGCGTCCGATCAAGGCCTCCTTCCAGGAGGGGTTGACGGTGCTCGAGTACTTCATCTCCACGCACGGCGCCCGCAAGGGTCTGGCCGACACGGCACTGCGTACGGCGGACTCCGGCTACCTCACGCGCCGCCTGGTCGACGTCTCCCAGGACGTGATCATCCGTCAGGAGGACTGCGGCACCGAGGAGTACATCGAGATGCCGGTCTCGCAGCTCGAGGTCGACCCCGAGACGCGCAGGCTGCGGCCGACCGGGGAGCCCAACGACAATTTGATCGGGCGGATCGCGGCGGTTGACGTGATGACCAAGCGTGGCCGGATGATGGTCGAGAAGGGCCAGGAGATCGACCGCGCCGAGCTGGCGGACATCGTCTCGGCCTGGGCCGATGACACCGAGAAGAGCCAGGTGATCAACATCCCGGTGCGCTCGGTGCTCAAGTGCCAGGCTCCGACCGGCGTCTGCCAGGCGTGCTACGGGCGCTCATTGGCGACCGGGAAGCTGGCCCAGATCGGCGACGCGGTGGGCATCATCGCCGCTCAGTCGATCGGCGAGCCGGGCACCCAGCTCACGATGCGCACGTTCCACACCGGCGGCGTCGCCGGCGCCGACATCACGCACGGCCTGCCGCGGGTGGTGGAGCTGTTCGAGGCCCGCAAGCCGAAGGGCCTGGCGAAGATCGCGGAGATGGGCGGCAAGGTCTCGGTCGAGGACTCGGATAAGGCCGTCACGGTCGTGATCACCGACGACGCGGGCGAGGAGCACCGCCACACGTTCCCCCGGCGGACGCTCCTGTTCGTCGAGCCTTCTCAGAAGATCGAGTCCGGGACCCAGCTCAACGAGGGCTCGCTGTATCCCCACGAGCTGCTCCAGATCCGGGGCCGCACCGAGACCGAGCTCTACCTCGTGCGCGAGGTGCAGGAGGTCTATAAGTCCCAGGGCGTCGACATCAACGACAAGCACATCGAGTTGATCGTGCGCCAGATGATGAAGAAGGTGCGAGTCGACCAGAAGGGCGACACCACGCTGTTGCCGGGCCAGTTCGTCGATCGCTTCGACTACGGGCGCGTCAACCAGGCGGTGATCGATCAGGGCGGCGAGCCCGCCCAGGCCGAGGAGATCATTCTCGGGATCACCAAGGCGTCGCTCAACACCGACTCGTTCCTGTCGGCGGCCTCCTTCCAGGAGACCACCAAGGTGCTCACCGACGCCGCGCTGGAGGGCAAGATCGACCGCCTGAACGGGCTCAAGGAGAACGTGATCATCGGCAAGCTGATCCCGGCCGCCACCGGCCTCAAGCGCTACCGGCGGATCGAGATCGAGCCGGCCGAGCCGCTTCCCCGCGGAATCGACGAGACCGGCCTGCTGGACCACGACGACCTGGCCGCCGAGCTGGGGCTGACCGACGGCGAATCGCTATCGGGCTTCAGCGGCGTCGAGCCCGATCTGTCAGATCTCGAGGAGATTGGCCGCGGCGGCTCGTCGGGCGGCTACATCGAGGAGCTCGAGGACTTCGATGTGCCGGCCGGCGACGGCGACGGCTCCTCAGCCTCGGACGAGAACTGACCACTTGATGGCCCCGGGCCGGCCGCGTTAGCTCGCGGGCGGCCCGGCGCCGCGTCAGGCGGCGGTCAGTTCGTGCTCGGCGGCCAGCCGCGTCAGGGGCGGTCAGTTCGTGCTCGGCGCGAAGCCAATTCTCGAGGCTGTCCGCGGGTGCGAAATCGTCTGATGTTGGCCTGCTTGACTATGCGGCAGCCCCCCAGCCGTGTTCGACGCAGCTACGGACCGCCTTTCATGACCGACGCATCGATTGCTCGTACCCGCCTCATTCGCCGGGAACTAGAGCTCGGCAGCTGGACGTACGCGACGCGGGCGCCACATCACCGGCTCGCGCCGCTGATGTACCGGGACCTGTACGGGTTTACGCTGAGCGGGGCCGGTTTCTCAAGCTGGCTCGAGCCGCCGCGTCCGGCTCTGACCCTGATGATCGACCTGGACGGGGCGATCAGCGTCGAGCACGAGCAGCTGCCCGACTCGTGGTTCGGAGGGCTCACCTCGACGTACGCCGTCGTCGGCTTCGACGGTGGGGCGTACGGGTCGATCGACCTGGAGTTCAACCCGCTGGGCGCCTACCGGATCCTCGGGATGCCGCTATCGGAGCTCGAGGGGATCGTCGTCTCGCTTGAGGATCTGTTCGGGGCGCACGGGCGCGCGCTGGCGGAGCAGGTGCGCGCGCTCGAGGATTGGGATCGGCGGTTCGATGTGGTCGAGCGGTTCTTGCTGGCGCGGTTGACGCGGGGGCCCGGGCCGACTCCCGCCGTCGAATGGGCATGGTGGAGGCTTCGCTCGAGCGGTGGCAACTGCCGGGTGGAGCAGCTGGCGGCGGAGATTGGCTGCAGCCGCCGCTATCTGCTCAGCCGGTTTCGCGCCGAGGTGGGCCTGCCGCCGAAGACCGCAGGACGGCTGGTCCGCTTCGAGCAGGTCTGCAAGCGGCTGCGAGCGGCGCCGACGCGCTGGGCTCAGATCGCCGCCGACGCCGGCTACTGCGATCAGCCGCACCTCAACCGTGACTTCCGTGAGCTGGCGGGCACGACGCCGTCGGAGTTCCTGGCCCGCTGCATACCGGGCGGTGGGGTGGTGGGCGATGGGGTGGCGGTCAGCGCCGGTGCCTGACGCGGCGCTCATTTGTACAAGACCCAGGCGGGGTGGAGGCCTAGGTTCCGGTTTGTGGCGAATCTCGGTTTGTCGCGAATAGAGCCAAAGCGAAAGGACCGCCATGACCGCAGAGCTACGACCCAACATCTTTCCCGCGCTGCGCTACCGCGACGCCGAAGCGGCGCTCGAGTGGCTGAAGCGCGCGTTCGGCTGCGAGGAGAAGGCCGTCTATCGCGCTGACGACGGCAAGATCCACCACGCAGAGCTGCATCTCGGCGCCGGCCTGATCATGTTCGGCCAGTTCGACGAGAACGGCTTCCTCTCGGGAAAAGCGCCCGAGCCGCTGGCCTCGACGGTCAGCCTGTATGTGGTCGTCGAGGATCCCGACAGCCACTACCGGCGGGCCAAGGCCGCCGGAGCCCAGATCGTGCGGGAGCTCGAGGAACAGCCCTATGGCTCGCGCGAGTACAGCGCCCGCGACATCGAGGGCAACGCCTGGTCGTTCGGGACCTACGATCCCTACGGGCACTGAGCGGCATGGAAGCTGATCGCCAAGGCGTGGAAGTGGAGGAAGCACGGCGGCTCGCGCTCGGGTTTCCTCAGGCCAGCGAGCAGGACCACCACGGCCGGCCATCGTTCAAGGTGGCGGGCAAGATCTTCGCCACTCTGTGGGACGAGCGCACGATGAACGTGATGCTCGATCGGGCTGGGATCCTGACCGCCGTCGAGCAGCACCCCGGTGTCTGCGCCGAGCGCTGGTGGGGCAAGCGGCTGGCGGCCGTCAGCGTCGATCTGGCGCACGCCGAGCAGCCGCTGCTCGTCGAGCTGCTGGGCGATGCCTGGGAGGGCAAGGCGCCGCGGCGGCTGCTGCAGGAATGGGAGCGGGCGGGTGCGCCCGGCGGCGAGCGAAGACCATGACTAGGAACCGCCGGATCCTCGCTTACGGCTTGGCCGGGCTCCTCGTCGTGATCGGGGTCGCGTGTGGCCTGGTGATCGGCGGCGAGGCCGGCGGCCTGCTGGCGACCGTGCTGGGCGGACTGGGGCTGGTCGCGATCACCGGCCTGATCTTCATGGAGGTCGGGCTGAGCGAGGACCGCGAGCGCGAGCGAGAGGCAAGGGCACAAGAGCGGGAGGAGCGCCGGGGCGCGCCCCGGCCGCCGCGGCGGCCGCCAAGGCTTGAGCGCCAAAGGGGCGAGCGGCGGCGGCTGAACTAGGGAGGGTGCTGCAAGTGGCTCACACGGCCGATCTCGAGCCCGGGGCGCTGGGTGAGGCCCGGGCGCTTCTTGATCAGGTATTCGGCGCGGGCATGACCGAGGACGACTGGGAGCACGCGCTGGGCGGGATGCACGCTCTGGCTTGGGAAGCAGGTCGGCTCGTCGCCCATGGCTCGGTGGTGCAGCGGCGGCTGCTCTATGGCGGCCGGGCGCTGCGCACCGGCTACGTGGAAGCGGTAGCCGTCCGTGCCGACCGCCGCCGACGCGGGTACGGCGGGGCGATCATGGAGGCGCTGGAGCGCGTGGTGCGCGGTGCCTATGACTTGGGTGCCCTCGGCGCGAGCGACGCGGGCGCGCGCCTTTATACGGCGCGCGGATGGAAGCGCTGGAGGGGAGCGACGTGGGCGATCACGCCGAATGGACGGACGCGCACCGAGGACGAAGACGGAACCATCTACGTCCTGGAGGTCGCCGGTCCGCTGGACACGGCCCGCGAGCTGATCTGCGACTGGCGCAACGGCGAGTTGTGGTGACGCTCGAGCAGCGCCCCGAGCCAGTCCGCCGCGGCGGCTCGCACCGCCGCACCGCTTCGCAGCGAGTGGTCGCCAGGAACGCGGATCACCTTTCGGTTCCGGGCGGCCGGCGGCATCCCAAACGGGTCGCGTTCGCCCTGCACCACCAGCGTCGGCAGGCGGACGGCGTCTAGCTCGGGCAAGCGGCTCTTCGACGGATCATCCCCGCGGCCAGGGGCATGGAGCGGAAACGCGAGGCACAGGACGGCGACCGCTGCGGCCGCGTCGGCCGTACGGCAGGCCACGCGGGCCCCGGCCGAACGTCCCCCGACTACCAGCGGCAGTCCGCGCAGAGCATCGTCGCGGAGCGCTGCCAGCACCGCGATCCAAGCCGCGTCGAGCTGGCGCGCGGGCGCGGGCGACCGTCTGCCGGCGACGCGGTAGGGCTGCTCGACGAGCGCGACGGCGACGCCGAGCGAATGGGCTGCCGTGGCGGCCGCCGCTAGGTCGGGCGCCTGCACGCCGCCTCCGGCGCCGTGTCCCAAGGCCAGCGCCGCCACCGGATGCTCGACCGGCTGCAGGTGGACGTGGGCGGGCCCCTGCGGTGTGGCGAGTTCAATGATGCGCGCCAGCCTAGCCGGGTAACTACTCTTCACTGCGATGTCCTACACCAACATCGAAGCCCGGCAGCAACTCCTGGACGCACTCGCCGGGGCCACCGACCACTTGGCACGAGCGCTGGCGTCTCTGAGCGCCGCTTACGAGCAGCTCGATGAGCAGCAGGGCGAGCGGCTCGAGGCAGAGCTCTTCCGCCCCGTGCAGCGTGCCTACGGCCGCGCTCAGCGTACCTACACGAGCTTCGCGGACCGTCACGGTCTACCGCGCCGCTCGTTCACGACCCCGGTCCCCGAGGCGCCCTCGACCGGCGTGCGGGGCTACGTGGAGCACGCGGTCGAGGCGGTCGACGCGGCGGAGACGGAGCTGGTCGCGCTACAGGATTCGCTGATGCCGGTCGAGGTGGGCGACCCCGAGCTTCGCGCCGGCCTCAGCGAGGTGCGGCAGCTGATTGGCGGATTGCCCGAGCGTTCGCGGGAGTTCGTGCGGGTGTTCGGTCGCTAGGCGATGGCGGACGGCGTCACCCGAGCCCGTCTGGTACCGGATTCAGACGAGCGCTTCGTGCCGCTTCGGCGTCAGCTCGGCGTCAGCTCGTTTGGCATCAACCAGATGGTGCTGGGGCCTGGCCAGCGCAGCCGCATCCATCGCCACCGGGGCCAAGAGGAGGTCTACTTCGTGCTCCAGGGCACGCTGACGCTGCTGGTGCAGGGCGAAGAGATCGAGTTGGGGGAGGGGGAGCTGATCCGTGTCGAGCCGCAGGTGCGCCGCCAGCTCGTCAACCGCCGGAGCGGCCGCCTGCTGCTGCTGGCGCTGGGCGGGGCCGGCGCGCACGAGGGCCGTGACGCCGAGGCGTTCACGGCCTGGGAGGACGAGGAGGGTAAGTCGCCCCAGGAGGTCCCGTGGCCGCCGGATCTGGCCGAGGAAGAGCTGAAGCCCTAGCGACAGGCAGCGCGGGCGACCGATCGCAGCGCGCCGCGCGAGCGAGGGAACTCGGGCGCGCGTTGTTGGACGGCTTCAAGCAGCACGACCTTCTGACCTACGCGAGCGCGATCTCCTTCCAAATTCTGACGGCGATCATCCCGTTCCTGCTATTCGTGCTGGCGGTCGCCGGGCTGCTGCACCTGAGCAGCGTTTGGCGTGACCATCTGGAGCCGCAGATCCGGACGAATGTCTCGCCGGCCGTATTCGAAGTGATCTCCAATGCAGTCAACAACGTCTTCGCCGCGAAACGCGTGTTGTGGGCCACGGGCGGCGGCGCACTGGCGTTGTGGCAGGTTTCCGGGGCGGTGCGCGCGGTGATGGGCGCGCTGGCGGGAATCTACGGCGCGCACGCCGAACGAAGTTTTCTCCAGCGGTACTTGATCTCGTTCGTGCTCTCGATCGCAGTGGGAGGCTGCTTCGTCCTGGCTGCGCTGTGCGTGTTGCTCGCGCCGTTCGTTTCAATGACCCACGCCGGCGCCGGTTGGGAGGTGTTCGCATTCCTGGCGCGTTGGATTCTGACTGTCGCACTTCTGCTGCTTGCCGTCGGGCTGCTGGTCCGCCACGCCCCCGCGACCGCGCAACCCCTGCCCTGGGTCAGCCTAGGCGCAACCATCGTAATCGGATCGTGGGTAATCGTGTCGCTCGTGTTCTACCTCTATCTCACGAGGATCGCCTCGTACCAATCGGTGTTCGGGAGCCTGGCAGCAGGCATCGTCGTGATGGGCTACCTCTACATCTCGACCACCGTATTTCTGTTTGGAACCCAGCTCGACGCGATCATTCGCGTGCGGGCCACCGGCGCCGCGAGCGGCGTCGGACCCCAGCTACGCGACCGTGCCCGCATCCGTTTGGGCGGTAGGGTGCGGCGATGAAGATCGTCTACACGCTTACCGACGAGGCGCCGGCGCTCGCGACGCGGTCGCTGCTGCCCATCATCCGGGCGTTTGCGGGCGCGGCTGGCATCGAGATCGAGGCCCGGGACATCTCGCTGGCGGGGCGGATCCTGGCGCAGTTCCCAGACCACCTCGACGACGACCAGCGCGTCGCCGACGCTCTGGCCGAGCTCGGCGAGCTCGCCAAGACGCCCGAGGCGAACATCATCAAGCTGCCCAATATCAGCGCCTCGGTGCCGCAGCTCAAGGCGGCGATCGAGGAGCTACAGACCAAGGGCTTCGATATCCCCGACTATCCGGAGAACCCGAGCGATGACGAGCGTCGCGAGGCACGCGCGCGTTACGACACAGTCAAGGGGAGCGCCGTCAACCCGGTCCTACGGCAAGGCAACTCCGACCGGCGCTCGGCGGCCTCGGTCAAGGAGTACGCGCGTAAGCACCCGCACTCGATGGGTGAGTGGTCGCGCGACTCGCGCTCGCACGTCTCGACGATGAAGGACGGCGACTTTCGTTCCACTGAGCGCTCGGTCACCGTCGAGCGGGAGGGCGCGGTGCGGATCGAGCACGTTTCCGGCGACGGGGACGTCACGGCCCTCAAGGACTCGATCGCCGTGAAGGCCGGGGAGGTGCTTGACGCGGCCGTCATGCACAGCGCCGCGCTCGACGAGTTCCTCGCGGGGCAGCTAGCCGAAGCCGACGAGCAGGGCGTGCTGTTCTCGGTCCACGTGAAAGCAACGATGATGCGCGTGTCCGACCCGATCATCTTCGGCCACGCGATCCGCGCCTACTTCAGCGACCTCTTCGACCAGCACGGCGAGACGCTCGCGTCGCTCGGCTGGGACCCAAACGACGGCCTGGCGGCGCTAGGGCGGGCGCTCGAGAAGCTCGACGACGAGCAACGCGAGGAGATCGAGCAGTCCATCGATGACGCCTACTCCCGAGGGCCGGCGTTGGCGATGGTCGATTCCGATCGGGGGATCACCAACCTCCACGCGCCAAGCGACGTGATCATCGACGCCTCGATGCCGGCCGCGATCCGAACCTCGGGCCAAATGTGGAACGCGAACGGTGAGCAACAGGACGCGAAGTTCGTAATACCCGACCACTCCTACGCGCCGCTGTATGCCGAGACGGTAGAGCACTGCCGCCAGCACGGCGCGTTCGACCCGGCGACGATGGGCTCCACCTCGAACGTCGGCCTGATGGCCCAGGCGGCGGAGGAGTACGGCTCGCACGACAAGACGTTCGAGATCGAGGCGGCCGGCACCGTTCGCGTCGTGAACGATGACGGCGAGACGCTGCTCGAGCACGAGGTCGACGCCGGCGACATCTGGCGCATGTGCCAGACCAAGGACGAGGCGATCCAGGACTGGGTGCGGCTCGCCGTCAGGCGGGCACGGGAGACAGAGGCACCGGCCGTGTTCTGGCTGGACGAGACCCGGGCGCACGACGGCGAGCTGCTGCGAAAGCTGAAGCCTGCGCTCGAGGAGCTCGACACGGATGGCCTCGAGATCGAGATCAAGGACGTGGCCGAGGCCACGCGGTACACGCTTGCGCGCGCCCGCGAGGGCCACGACACGATCTCGGTGACCGGCAACGTGCTGCGGGACTACCTGACCGACCTGTTCCCGATCCTCGAGCTCGGGACGAGCGCCAAGATGCTCTCGATCGTGCCGCTGCTGGACGGCGGCGGGCTGTTCGAAACAGGTGCCGGCGGCTCGGCGCCGCGGCACGTTCAGCAGTTTCTCACGGAGAACCACCTGCGCTGGGACTCGCTGGGAGAATTTTTGGCGCTGGGCCCCTCGCTGGAGCTGCTGGCCGACAAGCAGGACAACCCGCGCGCCAAGCTGATGGCTGGCGCACTGGACAAGGCGACGGGCAGGGTGCTGGAGGAAGACCGCTCGCCTTCGCGCAAGGCCGGCGAACTCGACAACCGCGGCAGCCACTTCTACCTCGCGCTCTACTGGGCGCAGGAGCTGGCCTCTCAGCGCGAGGATCCGGAGCTGGCCGAGCGCCTGGCGCCGCTGGCAGAGCGACTGGCACACGACGAGGAAGAGATCCTCTCCGAGCTGACCGAGGTCCAGGGCTCGCCGGTGGACATCGACGGCTATTACCGCCCCGACGGAGACAAGGCAAGCGCCGCGATGCGCCCCAGCGCCACCCTGAACGAGCTGCTGACGGAGCTGACCGAGCCCTCGCGCCGCTGACCTCGGGTCTGCGCCGCCGCTCTGCGCCTCTGCGCTCTGTGGGCTCTGTCGCTTGGAGCTAGCCCTTGGGCGGCAGCGAGCGTGCATAAGCGACGCCGCGGGCGACCCAGCGCTGGAGCTCGCGCTTGGTGCGAACGCCCTCAGGGTCGACGCGCAGCCAGCCGTCCATCGCCCGGCCGCGCATCTCGAAGCGGGAGGCGTGACGCTTGCCGATCAGCTCGTCCGTCTCGTCCGGGTCGCAGCGCAGCAGCAGCCCGCCCCGGCCACTGGCGCTGACCGCCATGTGTCCGCCGATCAAGAACGCCAGGCCGCCGAACATCCGCTGCTCTCTGACGCCGATCTCCTCGGCGAGCAGCTCGCGGACGCGGTTGGCCAGGTCCTCGTCGTACGGCATAGTAATTAGGATTATTGCCTGGTCAGAGACGCCAAGCTCTCCACGCCGCTCATCAGTGTCGCTCAACTCGCGCGGCTGATCCAGTCGGGTAGCCCGCCGGCGCTGCTGGACGTTCGCTGGGAGCTCGGCCAGCCCAGCCAGCGCGAGCGGTACCTGGAGGGCCACATCCCGGGTGCGGCGTTCGTCGAACTCGACGCAGAGCTCGCCGGGCCGCCGGGCGAGCGGGGTCGGCACCCGCTCCCAGATGCCGCAAACTTTGAGGCCAGCATGCGTGGCGCCGGGGTAAGGGACGGCGGCCCGGTTGTCGCCTACGACGCCCTGACGTCGGTGGCCGCCGCCCGCGCCTGGTGGCTGCTGCGCTACTTCGGCCTCGAGCGTGTGGCCGTGCTGGACGGCGGCCTGGGTGCGTGGGTGGCCGCCGGACATCCTCTCGAGCGGGGCGTCCCGACGACCGACCCTGGGGATTTCCGCGCCAGGGCCGGAAGGATGCCGCTGCTGGAGGCAGACGACGCGGCGCGGCTGGCTCATTCCGGCGTGCTGCTTGATGCCCGCGCACCCGAGCGCTTCCGCGGCGAGGCCGAGCTGGTCGATCCGGTCGCGGGCCACATCCCGGGGGCACGCAACCGGCCGAGCAGCGAAAACTTGACTAAGGACGGCCGCTTCCGCCGGCGCGGGGAGCTGCGAGTTGCGTTCTCGGCGCTCAGCATCGATGCGGGCGTCCCGGTGGGCGCCTACTGCGGCTCCGGCGTCGCGGCCGCTCACGAGGTGCTGGCGCTGGAGCTGGCCGGCTTCGGGGCCTCGCTCTACGTCGGCTCGTGGAGCCAGTGGATCACCGACCCGGAGCGGCCCATCGCGCGCGGGGAATGAAGCTCGGAGCGGCCCATCGCGCGCGGGGAATGAAGCTCGGAGCGGCCCATCGCGCGCGGGGAATGAAGCTCAGCGGGAGGCGCGGCGAAGATCTCACAGGCCGAGCGTCTGATCGAGCCAGTCGTAGAGGACCTCGTTTCGGGTCTGGGGAGCCATTGGCTCGTCGTGGTACTGGGCGCCTTGGGAGACCGTGAACCTCGCGAGCGTCTTGCGCGTACGCAGCTGGCTGTAGACCTCCTGCGACTGGCCGGGATAGAACTGTTCATTCTGGGCCTGCATGACGAGAGTCGGGGCCTTGATGCGGGCAATCGTCCCGGCGCTGATATTGAACTTCTGCATGTAGCGGATCTGGTCGTAAAAGCTCGGCTGCGCATAGATCTCGCTGCGCTTGGCGATCGTGAAGCGGTCGGCGGGCGAGTCGCGGGTGAGGGCGTCGGCCCAGATCGCATTCACCTGCTGCTTCTCCCCGGCGTCGGCCAGCGGCACGAGCCTGCCCAAGTGGTAGGGGGAGACGATGTTGTTGACGCCGGGGTCGACGACCACCGCCGCCAGCCGGCGATCGTGTGCAGCGGCCTGGGCCACTGATACCCCGCAGAAGCTCCAGCCGACGATCGCGATCCTTCGGCGCTCGACGTCGCCGCGGGCGCGCAGCACATCGATCACCGGCCTGACGACGTGCTGCCAGTCCGGGACGATGCGCATGTTGCGCTCGAACAGCACCGATCCCTGACCCGGCCCCTCGAAGATCAGCGCGTTGTAGCCGCGCTCCACCGCGGCCGCACCGCCGAATGCGTAGAGATCGACGTTCTGGGCGTCCGAGCCGTTGTTGAGGATCACCGTCGGCCGCGGGCGGCCGGTGCTGTCCGGACGCAGGAGATAGCCCGGGAGCCAGGTGCGTTTGTAGGGGATGCGGACGCGCACAGCGGGCGGCGAGAGAAGCTGCGTCGCCCTGTCCCAGCTGTGCTGCATCAGGCGGTAGACCGCTCGTTCCCGCGCTCGCGTGGGACGGTCGGTGCCCAGCACGAAGTACAGGGCCTGGCTGTAGTACTCCGCCGAGCGCAGGTACCTCGATCTCGCCGTCACCCGACGCCCGTGACGGTCGGCGTCGGCCGCCTCGGCGCCGAGGCGTCGGCCCAGAGCCAGGAACTGCTCGTAGAAGGACTGATAGCTAGGGCTCTGGGCGTTGATGTTCGCGACGGTCGTTAGGACTTCGCCCACCTCCGAGATCCCGTAGCCGACCGATCCGAGCGCGAACAGGGTCTGAAAGTTCATCGTCTCGTCGGCGAAGTAGGTGGTGGATGCCGTCCCCACCGGAGAGCCGCCGTACACGGGATCACTCGCAGCAGCAGATGTTGCCGCCAAGGAGCTCTGAGCGCCGCCCAGTTCGAGCGCCGCCAGGCTTCCGCCGCCGACCAGCGACTTGACCAGCAGCGAGCGGCGGCTGAGAGCCTCTCCCGCCTGCTCGACTTGCTCCCCTTCGGGGCGGTCCCCTACCAGCCCCCCGCTCTCACTGGACCCCGACACGGCAGCCATCGTAGCTACGTGCGCAGGCGTCAGTAGTCGGTTACGGGGCCTTCAGACCAGCGCGCTGCCCGCCAGCAGCACGGTGACCACCTGCTCCGGGTCGTCGTAGGTTGGGACGTGACCGCAACCCTCCAGCATCACCAGATCGGCCGTGGGGATCGCGCTCCGCGCGCGGGACGCCTGGCGAGGCAGCAGCAGGCGGTCACGTTCTCCCCAGGCAATTGTCACCGGCACCGAGATGTGCTCGCCGCCCACGAAGCGCTCCGGGAAACTGGTCGCCTCGAGGGTCTCATCGAACCAGGGCGCGTTGGCGAACGCGCGGACCGCTTCGGCGGCGTCGTAAGGAGGGATTCGCCGCGGCCTGGCGGTGACTTGGCCGAAAGCCAGAGCGCGGGCCGAAGGCGGCCGCAGCAGCTGATCGGCGGATGGCGCCAGCGCGCGGGCCCCACTGACCATCAGCTTCAGCGACGTGCGGGCGAAGGTCGACTCGCGCCGGTTGAAGAAGCCGGCGGGGGAGAGCGCGGTAGCTGAGGCCACGCGGCCCTGCTTGGCCAACTCCAGGGCGAGCCAGCCCCCTAACGAATTTCCCGCCACGTGCGGGCGCTCTAGCCCGAGCTCATCAAGGAACTCGCTAACCAGGTGCGTAAGCGACCCGATACCGGCCGGCGTTCCCTGCGGCGGCATCGGCGAGGCCCCAAAGCCCGGCAGATCGAGGGCGATCACCTCGCGTTCGGCGGCGAGGGCGCCCAGGACTGGTTCCCAGACCTGCCAGCGGCTGCCGAGCCCGTGGATCAAGGCCAGCGGCTCTCCGACCCCGGCCCGATGGTAGTTGAGCTCCATCGGGCCGGACTCTATCCCCGGAAAGGCGCCGGCGAAGCGGACGGTCACCGCCCCCTCAACGCCCTGAGTAAGGGACCTGCGTCGGCGCCTCCGAGCGCCCTGACGCAGGGGACGGCCAACTGGGGTAAGTTTGTGCAGAGTGGCGAATGCGGCCCCTCTGCAGGCGAGGGTACCGTTGTACGAAACGTCCAAGCGGCCCGAGGAACGATCATGGCAAGCACCGATACCCGAGCACCCAGCGTTCAGAGCAACCTGCAGGAGCTCGCCAAGCGCCACCTGTGGATGCACTTCACCAGAATGTCGTCCTACGCCGAGCAGGAGATCCCGGTGATCGTGCGCGGCGAGGGCTGCTACGTCTACGACGAACACGGCAAGCGCTACCTCGACGGGCTCTCGGCGCTGTTCTGCGTGAACGTCGGCCACGGCCGGGCCGACATCGCCCAGGCCGGTGCGGACCAAGCCGCGGAGCTCGGCTTTTTCACCAACTGGTCCTATGCCCATCCCCGCGCCATCGAGCTGGCGGCGAGGATCGCATCGATGGCGCCCGGTGACCTAAACCGCGTGTTCTTCACCAGCGGCGGCTCCGAGGCGGTGGAGTCGGCGCTGAAGCTGGCTCGCCAGTACTTCAAGGTCACCGGCAAGCCAAACAAGACGAAGCTGATCTCGCGTGAGATCGCCTATCACGGGACCTCGCTCGGCGCGCTGTCTGCAACCGGCATCACCGCACTGCGCGAGCCGTTCGAGCCGCTGGTTCCCGGCGACAGCCACGTGCCGGCCACGAACAGCTTCCGCCTGCGGGAGGGCTTGAGTGAGGAATGGTTCGCGGATGCCATCGCGGAGCGGATCGAATTCGAAGGGCCCGACACGGTGGCGGCGGTGATCCTGGAGCCGGTCCAGAACGCCGGCGGCTGCTTCACCCCGCCGGACGGCTACTTCCAGCGGGTGCGCGAGATCTGTGACGCGTACGACGTGCTGCTCATCTCCGACGAGGTGATCTGCTCCTGGGGCCGGCTCGGCGAGTGGTTCGGCTGCCAGCGCTACGGCTACCAGCCGGACCTGGTGACGACCGCCAAGGCCTTGACGAGCGCCTACGCGCCGATGGGCGCCATGATCGCCTCCGACCGGGTCGCGTCGCCGTTCTTGGACGGCAGCAACAGCTTCACCCACGGCTTCACCTTCGGCGGCCATCCGGTTTGCGCGGCCGTGGCGATGGCGAATCTCGATGTATTCGAGCAGGAAGGGATCCTCGAGAACGTGCGCCGGCACGAGTCAGACCTGCGCTCAATGCTCGAGTCGCTGCGCGACATCCCGATCGTGGGCGACGTGCGCGGCGCCGGCTACTTCCACGCCATCGAGCTGGTCAAAGATCAGCAGACGAAGGCCTCGTTTTCAGACCAGGAGTCAGAGACGCTGCTGCGCGGCTTTCTATCCGGCGAGTTTTACCGGCGAGGCTTGATCTGCCGGGCCGACGACCGCGGAGATCCGGTGGTGCAGTTCTCGCCGCCGCTGATCGCCGGGCCGGAGCAGTTCGATGAGATCGAGGCGGTCCTCAGACCGGTCCTGACAGAGGCGAGCGAGCGCATGCACGTACACGAGGCGGGCGGGCGGGGAGCGCCTCTGCGGCCTCGCCACGATCCTTAGTGATGCTGACCGTCAGGGAGCTGATCGGCGGGCTCGAGCTGCCGGTGCTGGCGGGTGAGGGCGGGCTCGACCTCCCCGTCCGCTGGGTGCATATCTCGGAGCTGCTCGACCCTACCCAGTGGCTGTCCGGCGGCGAGTTGCTGCTCACCACGGGGTTGCAGCTGGACAGGCCCGCGCGCCAACGGGAGTTCGTCACGCGGCTGGCCGACCACCAGCTCGCGGGTCTCGGAGTAGGGACCGGATTTCGCCACGCGCGCATCCCGGAGCCGATGCTCGAGGTGGCCGCCGAGCGCCAGTTCCCGGTGTTCGAGGTTCCCTACGAGGTGCCGTTCATCGCGATCACCGAGGCGGCCTTCAGCGAGCTGGTCAACGAGCAGTACGCCGTGCTGCGGCGGGCGATAGCCGCCCATGAACGGCTGGAGCGGATCGTGCTTTCGGAGCGGGGGATCGAGGCGCTGGGCAGCGCGCTGGCGTCGCTCGTCGGCGGGTCGGTGCTGGTCTTCGACGGGCGCGGCGAGATGCGCGTTCAGCGAGCTTTCCGCCGCGCGCTCGAGGAGCAGACCGTCGCCGGGCTTCAAGCGGAGGTGCGCGAGCACGCTGGGCGCCGGGACGGGCGCGCGTTCGTGCCGGCCGCCGGAACCGATGCCGGCAACGGCCTGGCGCTGCCCGTCACCGCGGACGGAGCTCCGGGAGCTGGTGGCTCGGGGAGGGCCCCGCAGGCCTGGCTGGTGGCGCTCAAGGACACGGGGTCGCTGACCGACTTCGACCGTCTGACGCTGCATCAGGCGGTGACGATCGTCGCGCTCGAGCTGTTGCGCAGTCGCGTCGCGGGAGAGACCGAACGCCGCCTCGCCGGCGACGTCCTGCGAGCGGTCGTCAGCGGCGAGCTCCAGGGTCAGGAGCTCGCACGCCGGCTCGAGCCGTTTGGCCTGCGTGATCAGGCGGCGACGATCGTCGTCTCTCAGACACAGGGTGGCAGCGCCGCGGCGCCGGGTTCAATTGACGAGGCGCTAACTGAGGCTCTGAGGGACGAGGCGGTGGCCGCTCTGGTGGCTTCCACCGGCGGGCTGACCTGCGCGCTGGTTCCGGGAATGCCCGAAGAGGAGCTGTTCACGATGACGCGACGGGTGGCGGAGCGTCTCGTCGCGGCCCCGGGGGCGCCGACGGCTGTGGGCGTGGGACGGGCCGTACCGAGCGGACGGGCTCGCCGCAGCTTCCATGAGGCCCGCTGCGCGCTCGAGGCGCTCTCGCTGGGTCTTGTGGGGCGCGGCCCGCCAGGGGCCGCTGGGCCCAGCGGCCCGCCAGGTGCCGCTGGGCGCCCTGCCGGGGTAAAGAGCCGTCCCGCGGAGATGGACGACACGATCGCCACCTATAAGCAGCTTGGGTCCTTCCAGCTTCTGCTGTCGCTTCAGGACGAGGAGGCCCTGCGCCTGTTCTGCGACTCGATCCTGGGGCCGGTCGAGTCGAGCGAGGGCCGCTACGGCGGCGAGCTGATGCGCTCGCTCGAGGCCTTCATCGAGGAGAACGGTCAGTGGGAGCGTGCAGCCAAACGCCTTTACTGCCACCGACACACGCTTCGGTACCGCATCCGGCGTGTCGAGTCCCTGACCGGACGGAGCGTCCAAAACGCGCGTGACCGGATCGAGTTCTGGCTTGCGCTTCGCGGCCGGGAACTCGTGGGGCGCTCGCCGGCGTCAGCCCTTGACGGCCTCCGGCCCTCCGTGGACGGTACTGCGCTTGGCCACCTGGCCCGCGCTGCGGCGCGTGAGGTGCAGTCGCCCGCTGCGGGGCGTGAGGTGCAGTCGCCCGCTGCGGGGCGTGAGGTGCAGTCGCCCGCTGCGGGGCGTGAGGTGCAGTCGCCCGCTGCGGGGCGTGAGGTGCAGTCGCCCGCACGGGAACGACCGGCGTCGGTTGAGACGAAGACCGGAGCATGATCGTCGGCGTCCCCACCGAGGTCAAGGCCGATGAGTACCGCGTCGCGCTGACGCCCGCCGGCGTCCGTGAGCTGGCCGACGCGGGGCACCGCGTGCTGGTCCAGAGCGGCGCCGGGCTGGGCTCTGCGATCACAAACGAGGCCTACGCGGCGCAGGGGGCGACGATCGTCCCCGACGCCTTCGAGCTATTCGGCGGTGCCGAGCTGATCGTCAAGGTCAAAGAGCCGCAGACGGACGAGGTCGAGCTGCTCGAGCCTCGGCACACCCTGTTCACGTACCTGCACCTGGCGGCGGACCCGGCGTTGACGCACGGGCTGATGGAGTCGGGCGCCACCTGCATCGCCTACGAGACCGTCGAGGACCAGCGCGGGCGTTTGCCGCTGCTGGCGCCAATGTCGGAGGTAGCCGGCAAGATCGCGACGCAGGCGGGCGCGTTCATGCTCGAGAAGCCGCTCGGCGGCCGGGGGATCCTGCTTGGTGGCGTGCCAGGTGTCGCGGCGGCCAACGTGATGATCATCGGCGGGGGCGTGGTCGGGATGAATGCGGCCTTCATCGCGGTGGGGATGGAGGCGACGGTGTATGTCTATGACCGCGACATCGACCGACTGCGTGAGCTCGACATCGCCTTCGGCGGCCGGGCCGACACCTGCTTTGCGACGACCTTGTCAATCGAAGAACGCCTGCCCGATGTGGACATGGTGATCGGCGCCGTCCTGGTCCACGGCGCACGGGCGCCGCGGGTCGTCACCCGGGACCAGCTGGGGCTGATGAAGCACCAGGCCGTGCTGGTCGACGTCTCGATCGACCAGGGCGGGTGCTTTGAGACCTCGCGACCGACGACCCACTCCAACCCTGTTTTCGAAGTCGACGGCATCACGCACTACTGCGTGACCAATATGCCCGGCGCCGTCCCGATCACCTCCACCTACGCGCTCACGAACGCGACGATGCCGTATGTGCTCCAGCTCGCCTCCGAGGGAGTCTCGGAGGCCGTGGCCGCGAACCCGGGCCTGCGGCTGGGCGTGAATGTCGCTGGAGGGCAGGTCTGCTACGAGGGTGTCGCTGAGGCCGTCGGGACCCCGTATGTGCCTGTGGAGGAGACGCTGCGAAGGGTGAGGGCGGAGGCGTAGTCGCCGGTTGGGCGGCTGCGTATCGGCGCCTGGTGCTGGGCGCGGCCTGCGGCGCTTGCGCTGCAAAAAGTGACAAACCTCGCGGCCGCCGAGCGCTTTGCTCCGAAAGCCGTGTTATGGCGGTTTAGCTGACCATTCTCCAAATGGCTTGCGCGGTTTGTCGAGTTATGCGGTGCGCGCGTGCCGCTGGTGCATGCGTGCCGCTGGTGCGTGCGTGCCGCTGGTGCGTGCGTGCCCCTAGGCGGACCTGGAACCGCGCCCCCGCCAGCGCGGACGCCGGTGCGGCGCCAGGCGCCAGGCGCCAGGCGCCCGGGCTCGCGAGGGCCGCGAGGGCCGGGACGCCGCCTCACCACCCCGGGGGACGCCGCCTCACCACCCCGGGGGACGCCGCCTCACCACCCCGGGGGACGCCGCCTCACCACCGCCCCGCCCCGCGCCTCACCGCCCCGCCAGCGCCCGCGCCCTGGCCTGGGCCTGCGCCAGCGCGCGGTTGGCGAGCGCCGGCTGCGCCGCCGCGGCGGCCGCGTGGACCTTGGACTCGGCGAGCTGCCGGGCGCTGGTGAGCGTCGCCGGAGTCAGCTTGGCCACCAGCGCCTTGACCTCGCTCTCGGCCTGCTCGCGGGCCTCCGAACGCGCCGCCGCCAGCGCGTTCGCATACCCGCGTGTAAGCGCCGCCCCGCGGGCGGCATCCAGCGTCTCCCCGCGAGCGCACGCCCGCCGCGCGGCGACCGCCGTGCGGCGCACCGCCACCGGGCGGTCCGCGATCGCCCGCTCAGTCACGTTCTCGGATAGCGAGGCGGTCACCGCCGCGGGCCCCACCCGAGCGCGCTCGCTCACGGCCACGGGCGCGGAGGCGCTGACCTGCGCCCGCACCGCCGAGCTCGCCATGGCGGTGGCGGCCGCTCGCGAGGTCATGCAGACGCTCGCCGGACCCGAGCCGAGCACGCTCGGCGGCGGCGTGCGCGAGCCGCCGCCTGCCGCGCCGCCAGGCCCTCCGCTACCGCCGCTGGCGAGCAGCGCTGCGCCCCCGAGTGCCGCGAGTAGAACCACGAGCAGCAGCGCGAACGGCGGCCGGAGGGCGCGCGCTCGCCAGGGTGGACGACCGGCGTTGAGAGGCCGGTTTGGGCGGCGGCGAAGCATCGAAGTCAAGATTCTGGCCCCTGCTACGCTTGCGCCCGCATGCCGACCACGAGCCAGCTGATACGCAAGGGACGGACCACCCCCAAAAAGAAGCTTGACACCCCCGGCCTGAAGTCCGGGAAGGGTCGCAAGAAGAAGGTTGCCGCGCCGCAGCGGCGCGGGGTCTGCACCCGGGTTCAGACGACCACGCCCAAGAAGCCGAACTCGGCGCTGCGCAAGGTCGCGCGCGTGCGGCTGACCAACGGCATGGAAGTCAACGCGTACATCCCCGGGGAGGGTCACAACCTCCAGGAGCACTCGGTCGTGCTGGTCCGTGGCGGTCGAGTCAAGGACCTACCGGGATACCGCTACAAAGTGATCCGCGGGGCACTGGACGCGGCGGGCGTCTCCGACCGCAAGAAGTCGCGCTCGCAGTACGGCGTCAAGGCCAGGTAGCGTGAGCCGGGCCCTGATCGGAGCGCGGAAGCACTGATGCCGCGCCGTGCAGCAGCGCAGATCCGCAAGATCGAACCGGACGCCGTGCACCGCAACCGGCTGGTTCAGCAGGTGATCAACAAGGTCATGCTGGACGGCAAGAAGTCCGTGGCCGAGAAGATCGTCTACGACGCGCTCGCGATCCTCGCCGAGCGCTCGGGCGCAGACCCGGTGCAGCAGCTGGAGGAGGGCATCAAGGCCCTGACGCCGTCGCTCGAGGTCCGCTCCCGGCGGGTCGGCGGGGCGACCTATCAGGTGCCGGTGGAGGTCCCTGCTCGCCGCTCCCGCACGCTCGCCGTCCGCTGGCTCGTGCAGTTCGCCCGGCAGCGCCGCGAGAAGACGATGGCCCAGCGTCTGGCGCATGAGCTGCTCGACGCCCAGCAGCAGCAGGGCAACGCGTTCAAGCGCAAGGACGACGTGTACCGCATGGCCGTCGCCAACCGCGCGTTCGCTCACTACCGCTGGTAGACCCAGACGCGAGGGCCGCCCACCGCACGGGACCGGGGGCTGCGGCAGGTCAACCCTCGCTTTTCCTAGCCTAGCCATTTGCCCCACAACTCAATCCTCGGGCACGTGGGCTGGTCAGCATCCGGACTGACGCCTGCCGCCCGGACGCGACTGCGCCTGCCGCCCGGCGCGCCTGCCGCCCGGACGCGACTGCGCCTGCCGCCCGGACGCGACTGCGCCTGGCGCCCGGACGCGACTGCGCCTGCCGCCCGGCGCCGCCTGCCGCCCGGACGCGACTGCGCCTGCCGCCCGGACGCGACTGCGCCGTGGCGCCCGGGACGTGACTCACGCCCTGGCGCCCGGACGCGACTCCTCCCGAGCGCCCGCCCAATGCCTCCCGAGCGCGCCCCGCAAATTCTCCCCAGCACCCGCCCAAACCCTCTCAAGCGCCCCCGGAACCCCCTCCCGAGCGCCCGCCCACACGCCAGGCGAGCGCGCCCCAAACCCTTGACGAGCGCCCGCCCGCGAGCCCCTCACGAGCGCCTGGCGAGGCGCCGTAGCTGGCGCCGTCAGGGCCCCGGGAGTTCAAGCGTGCTCTGCTATATTTGATACTCGCCTCGGGCGGCGTTCCGCTTACGTGTGCTCGCCCCCGGACGCGGAATATCCAAGCAATGGAGACGCCGACGAACTAGACACACGCCCGGAGCCGACACCCCATGTCGTGAACGGGCCCGCTGGGCCCTTTTTCATGCCTGGGGACAGGCTCCAGACCAAGCTCATGCCTCGCAGACCAAGCTCATGCCTCGCAAATTCAAGCTAGAGAACATTCGCAACATCGGGATCATGGCCCACATCGACGCCGGTAAGACGACGACGACTGAGCGCATCCTGTACTACACCGGGCGGACCTACAAGATGGGCGAGGTCCACGAGGGCGCCGCCGTCATGGACTGGATGGAGCAGGAGCAGGAGCGCGGCATCACGATCACATCCGCGGCTACCACCGCCGAGTGGAAGGGCCACCGGATCAACATCATCGACACCCCCGGCCACGTCGACTTCACGGTCGAGGTCGAGCGCTCACTGCGCGTGCTCGACGGCGCGATCGCGATCTTCGACGCGGTCGCCGGCGTCGAGCCCCAGTCGGAGACCGTCTGGCGCCAGGCCGACAAGTACCGCGTGCCGCGGATCGCCTACATCAACAAAATGGACCGCATCGGCGCCGACTTCGAGCGCGGGGTGCAGACGATGGTCGAGCGCCTCGGCGCGCATCCGGTGCCCGTGCAGCTACCGATCGGCTCCGAAGCCGACTTCACCGGGATCATCGACTTGATTGGGATGAAGGCCATCATCTACAAGGACGAGCTCGGTAAGGAGCAGGAGATCATCGACATCCCGGCCGAATACTCAGAGCCGGCGCAGGCGGCGCGCGAGCACCTGCTGGAGGAGGTCTCCAACTACGACGACGAGCTGGTGGAGATGATCCTGGAGGAGCGGGAGATCCCCCAGGACAAGCTGAAGGCCGCGATTCGCAAGGCCACGCTCGACATCAAGCTCACCCCCGTTCTGTGCGGGTCGAGCTTCAAGAACAAGGGCGTCCAGCCACTGCTCGATGCAGTGCTCGATTACCTGCCGAGCCCGCTCGACGTGCCGCCGATCGAGGGCGTCGAGCCGGCCAGGGGTTCGCGCAACGGCGACGAGGAGCGGGCGGTTCGCTATCCCGCTGACGACGAGCCGTTCGCCGCGCTCGTGCACAAGATCATGGCCGACCCCTACGTCGGCAAGCTCACGTACTTCCGCGTCTACTCGGGCAAGCTCGAGGCGGGCTCGCGGGTGCTGAACGTCAACACCGGGCGGACCGAGCGGATTGGACGCATCCTGATGATGCACGCCAACGACCGCGAGGAGGTCAGGGAGGTCTACGCCGGCGACATCGCCGCCGCCGTGGGCATCAAGCAGGTCTCGACCGGCGACACGCTGTCGGCGCCCGACAAGCCGATCCGTCTGGAGACGATCGAGTTCCCCGAGCCGGTGATCAAGGTGGCGATCGAGCCCCGGACGAAGGCCGACCAGGAGAAAATGGCCACGGCGCTCGGCCGCCTGGCCGAGGAGGACCCGACCTTCCAGGTGCGCACCAACGACGAGACCGGTCAGACCGAGATCTCGGGGATGGGCGAGCTGCACCTCGAGGTGCTGGTGGACCGCATGCTCAGGGAGTTCAAGGTCGGGGCGAACGTCGGCCGCCCGCAGGTCTCCTACCGGGAGACGATCAAGGGCGCCGCGCAGAACGTGGAGGGCCGCTTCGTGCGCCAGACCGGCGGCGCGGGGCAGTACGGCATTGTCTACATCGACGTCGAGCCGGCGCCGGGCGAGGGCTTCGACTTCGTCAACAAGGTCAAGGGGGGCGCGATCCCGACGGAGTTCATCCCCGCCGTGGAGAAGGGCGTCGAGGAGGCGATGGAGAACGGGCCACGGGCCGGCTATCCGATGGTCGACGTCCGCGTGACGCTGGACGACGGCAAGTACCACGACACCGACTCTTCGGAGCTGGCCTTCAAGGTCGCCGGCTCGCTGGCGCTGAAAGAAGCGGCCAGGCGGGCCAAGCCGGTCCTGCTGGAGCCGATCTTCGCCGTCGAGGTCGTCACCCCGGAGGAGTTCATGGGCGATGTGATCGGTGATTTGAATCGCCGCCGGGGACACGTCCAAGGGATGGAGCCGCGCGGCAACGCCCAAGTAGTGAGCGCTTTCGTGCCCCTGTCGGAGATGTTCGGCTACTCGACGGACCTGCGCTCGACGACGCAGGGACGCGCGACGTACACGATGCAGTTCGAGCGCTACGACGAGGTGCCGGCGAACATCGTCGAGAAGGTAGTGGGCGAGCTGCAGCCCGCATGAGCGCATAGCACTTGCAGCGGACGGAAGTTATATTTGAAAAGTTCGCCCTCGGGCGGACGGAAACCTGAACCAGAAGGAGCGAAACAAAAGTGGCGAAGGCCAAGTTCGAGCGCGACAAGCCCCATGTCAACGTCGGGACCATCGGTCACATCGACCATGGCAAGACGACGCTGACCGCCGCCATCACCAAGGTGCTGAACGAGAGGTACGGCGGCACCGAGGTGCGGTCGTTCGATTCGATCGACAACGCTCCTGAGGAGAAGGCGCGGGGTATCACGATCGCGACTTCACACGTCGAGTACCAGACCCCCAACCGGCACTACGCCCACGTCGACTGCCCGGGTCACGCCGACTATGTCAAGAACATGATCACCGGAGCGGCCCAGATGGATGGGGCGATCCTGGTCGTCTCCGCGGCCGATGGCGCCATGCCACAGACCCGCGAGCACATCCTGCTGGCGCGGCAGGTAGGCGTGCCGTACATCGTCGTGTTCCTCAATAAGGCGGACATGGTCGACGACCCCGAGCTGCTCGAGCTAGTCGAGGTCGAGATCAGGGACCTGCTCTCCGAATACGAGTTCCCCGGCGATGACATCCCGTTCGTCACGGGCTCCGCGCTCAAGGCGCTCGAGGGCGACGAGGAGCAGGAGGGCAAGATCCTCGAGCTCGCCGAGGCGCTCGACACCTACATCCCCGAACCGGTCCGCGACCTCGACAAGCCGTACCTGATGCCGGTCGAGGACGTCTTCTCGATCACCGGCCGCGGCACGGTGGCGACGGGCAGGATCGAGCAGGGCGTGATCAAGACCGGTGAGCAGGTGGAGATCGTCGGCATCAAGGACACCACCACGACGGTCGTGACCGGCGTCGAGATGTTCAAGAAGATCCTCGACGAGGGCCGTGCCGGCGATAACGTCGGCTGCCTGCTGCGTGGCACCAAGCGCGAGGACATCGAGCGCGGCCAGGTGCTCTGCAAGCCGGGCTCGATCACGCCGCACACCCAGTTCAAGTCCGAGGTCTACGTGCTCAAGAAGGAGGAGGGCGGTCGTCACACCCCGTTCTTCACGGGCTACAGACCACAGTTCTACTTCCGCACGACCGACGTCACCGGCGTGGCCAAGCTCCCCGAGGGAACCGAGATGGTCATGCCCGGCGACAACATCCAGATGGAGATCGAGCTGATCCAGCCGATCGCCATGGACCAGGGTCTGCGGTTCGCGATCCGCGAGGGCGGCCGCACGGTCGGCTCGGGGGTCGTCACCGAAGTCATCAAGTAATTAACGAGGGCGGCGTGGCCCTTTGGGCCCGCCGCCCTTTTTTGTAAAGCGATACGACACATGGGGCGGGCCCCGTGATCCGGGACTCGCCCTCTTTCAGTGAGCAGACTCCGTGGCAACCATCGCCCAGAACAAAATCCGCATACGCCTCAAGTCCTACGATCACTCGGCGATCGAGACGGCGGCGAAGGAGATCGTCGAGACGGCAACCCGCACCGGGGCCACCGTCTCCGGTCCCGTGCCTCTGCCCACGGAGAAGAACGTCTACTGCGTGATCCGCTCGCCGTTCAAGGACAAGGACTCGCGCGAGCACTTCGAGATCCGCACCCACAAGCGACTGATCGATATCCACCAGCCGACGCCGAAGACGGTTGACTCGCTGCAGCGACTCGACCACCTGCCGGCCGGGGTGGACATTGAGATCCGCCTGGCGTCCTGATGGCCGCGATCCTGGCTCGCAAGCTCGGCATGACTCAGCGGTTCGAAGACGACGGGCGCGTCGAGCGGGTGACGGTGCTGGAGGCCGGTCCCTGTCCGGTGACCGCGATCCGTACCTACGACCGCGACGGCTACGAGGCCGTGCAGCTGGCATTTGACCGCTGCAAGGAGAAGGCTTTGACCCGCGGGGAGCTCGGTCACCTGCGCAAGGCGAGCGCCTCCGCGCATCGCCGACTCGCGGAGTTCCGCGACGAGGCAGGCGAGCTCAGGGTGGGCCAGACGGTGACGGTCGATGCCTTCTCGGCCGGGGATCGGGTCAAGGTCTCAGGGCGCGCCAAGGGCAAGGGCTTTCAGGGCACGATCAAGCGCCACAACTTCAAGAGCGGCCCAAAGTCGCACGGCTCGCACAACGTCCGCGCCCCGGGTTCGATCGGCGCCTCGGCGACGCCCTCGCGGGTCCCGAAGGGCCTGCGCGGCCCCGGCCGCATGGGCGGCGGACGCATCACGCAGCAGGGGCTGACGGTGGTCGACGTGATCCCCTCGCGCAACCTGATGCTGGTGCGCGGCGCCGTGCCCGGCCCGACGGGCGGGACCGTGGAGGTCCGGACCGATGCCTAGGGAGGCTCCGGTACTCGGCGGCGGCAGCGTGTCGCTAGATCCGATGGCGTTCGAGGCCCGCTTCAACATGCCGCTGGTGCACGAGGCGGTGCGCGCCGAGCTGAACGCCCGCCGGCGGGGGACGGCCTCCACTCGCTCCCGCGGCGAGGTCCGCGGCGGGGGTGCGAAGCCCTGGCGTCAGAAGGGCACCGGCCGCGCCCGGGCGGGCTCCAACCGCTCGCCGCTGTGGGCGGGGGGCGGCATCGTGTTCGGACCGACGCCCCGGCGCTACACGGTCAAAGTCAACCGCAAAGCTCGCCGGGGCGCACTGCGCAGCGCGCTCTCGGTGCACGCCGAGCGCCAGTCGCTCGCGGTCTTCGACGGGGCGCGCTTCACCGCGCCCTCGACCGCCCAGGCCGCTGAGCTGATCTCCGACTGGGGCGCGCGGCTGCCAGTGCTCGTTCTGCTCTCGGGCGACGAGGTCGCGGCCGGCAAGTCGTTTCGCAACCTGGCACGGGTTTCTGTAATGCCGGTGCAGAACGCGGGCGTCGCCGACGTGATCGCCGCGGCGTCGCTGCTGGTCTCGCAGGCGGCGCTCGATTCGCTCTCCGCCCGGGCGGCAGGGGCCAGTGTGCAGGAGGGCCACTGATGGAGCCGAGCCAGGTGATCATTCGGCCTGTCGTCTCCGAGAAGACCTACGCTCTGGCCGAGGCCGGGAAGTACACCTTTCGCGTGCACGAGAAGGCGCACAAGACACAGATCCGCCAGGCGATCGAGCAGCTGTTCGAGGTGAACGTTCTGGAAGTGCGCACCGCGTCGGTAAAGAGCAAGCCCAAGCGCCGCGCCTATACCTCGGGGCGCACCCGCCAGTGGAAGAAGGCGATCGTCCAGGTGCAAGCTGGGCAGACGATTCCGATCTTCGGCACGGCGCTCGAGGCGGCGGAGTGAGCAGCGTGAGCGATGCCCATTCGTAAACCCAAGCCCACCTCTCCCGGACGGCGCTTCGTCAGCTATCCGGACTTCGCCGAGGTGACGCGCTCCGAGCCCGAGAAGTCGCTAACCGAGGGCCTCAAGAAGTCAGGCGGGCGCAACGTCCATGGGCGCAAGACCTCCCGCCACCGCGGCGGCGGCGCCAAGCGCCTGTACCGCAAGATCGACTTCAAGCGGCGCAAGGACGGCGTGCCGGCCAAGGTGGCCCACATCGAGTACGACCCCAATCGCTCGGCCTACATCGCGCTGCTGCACTATGCCGACGGTGAGAAGCGCTACATCCTGGCGCCGCAGCGGCTGCGAGTAGGGGCCACGGTGGAGTCGGGTCCGAACGCGGACATCCGGGTCGGCAACTCGCTGCCGCTCCAGAACATGCCCGCGGGAACCGTCGTCCACAACGTCGAGCTGGTCCCGGGACGCGGCGGCCAGATGGCACGCGCCGCGGGCGCCGGCGTCCAGCTGCTGGCCAAGGACGGTGACCGCGTGACGCTCAGACTGCCCTCTGGGGAGATGCGCATGGTCCGCGCCGAGTGCCGCGCCACCGTCGGCGTGATCGGCAACGCCGACCACCAGAACGTCAAGATCGGCAAAGCGGGACGCAAGCGCCACATGGGCGTGCGCCCGCAGACCCGCGGCACGGCGATGAACCCGGTCGACCACCCGCACGGTGGCGGCGAGGGCTCAACGACGCCCGGGCGCCACCCGGTGACGCCGTGGGGCGTGCCGACGCTCGGGTACCGCACGCGCAAGAAGGGCAAGAGCTCCGATCGCTACATCGTCCGCGGCCGGAAGCGAGGTAAGAAGCGGTGAGTCGCTCCAGCAAGAAGGGGCCGTTCGTGGACGAGCGGCTGATGACGCGGATCGAGGCCATGAACGCCTCAGGCGAGAAGCGGATGCTGCGTACGTGGTCACGAACGTCGACCATCTTCCCCGAGATGGTCGGTCACACGATCGCCGTCCACGACGGGCGCAAGCACGTGCCGGTGTTTATCTCGGAGTCGATGGTCGGACACAAGCTTGGAGAGTTCGCGCCTACCAGGCTGTATCGGGGGCACGCCGGGACGGGCCGGAGGCGGTAATGGCAGACGAGACCGAGACGCCAGAGCCCGAGGAGAAGCCCAAGCGCCGACGGCGTCGGCGGAAGCCTTCCGAGGAAGGCCCGGAGGCCACATCGCCCTCGGAGGCAACGGCCTCGAGTCCCTCCGAGGACGACGTGACACCCGAGGCTGAGCAACCTGATGCCGAGACGGAGGCCCCGACTCCCCAGCCCCAAGAGGCACCCGAATCTGAGCCGGCCCCCGCTGCCGACGAGAAAGAGGAGCCTGAAGCGCAGTCTGAGCCTGACGAGCGCGAGCCCACGCCTCGTGCGCCCAGACGCGCCGCTCCCAGCCGGCGACGCGATCGCCGGGAACCGACACCCGGCCCGCCGCCTGTCGTACGGGCCCAGGCCAAGTATGTGCGCTCCTCGGCGCGCAAGGCGCGCTTCGTCTGCGACCACATCCGCGGCAAGAGCGTTGAAGACGCACGAGCTATCCTCGCCCTTGCGCCGCGCGCGGTCGCGCGTGATTGGAGCAAGCTGCTCGAGTCGGCGGTCGCCAACGCGGAGCACAACCACGAGCTCGTCGGCGAGGACCTGTACGTCAAGGCGGTCCAGGCCGACGAGGGTCCAACGATCAAGCGCTACCGACCGCGCGCCCTGGGAAGGGCGACGCGGATCCGCAAGCGCACCAGCCACTTGACGATCTTGCTTACACCAAAGGATTAGACGAGCCCATGGGTCAAAAAGTTCATCCCGAATCACTGCGCGTGGGCTACATCCACGACTGGAAGTCCAACTGGTTCAACGAGCGCGCGTTCGCCGACTACCTGCACGAGGACACGCAGATCCGTGGCCACATCATCAGGCGGCTGTCGCACGCCGGCCTGTCTGACATCACGATCCGCAAGAACGCCACCGAGGTGGAGATCAACATCCACACCGCGCGGCCGGGGATCGTGATCGGCAAGGCCGGCTCAGAGGTCGACCAGCTACGGCGCGATCTGCACCGCATCACTGGTAAGCAGGTCAAGGTCAACATTCTCGAGATCAAGCGCCCGGAGCTCGACGCCCGGCTCGTCGCCCAGTCGATCGCCGAGCAACTCCAGAACCGCGTCGCTTTCCGCCGGGCGATGAAGCGGGCGCTGACGAGCGCCATGCGCTCCGGCGCCAAGGGCGTCCGCGTCCAGGTCTCGGGCCGTCTGGGCGGTGCCGAGATGGCGCGCACCGAGGGCTACTCCGACGGCCGCGTGCCGCTGCACACGCTGCGGGCCGACATCGACTACGGCTTCTACGAGGCCCGCACCACGTTCGGCCGCATCGGCGTCAAATGCTGGATCAACAAGGGCGAGATCATGCCGGAGGGCTACACCGGCGCCGAGCTGACAAGCATGGACGAGCCGGCTCCCCAAGCGCCCGAGCGGGGCGCGCGGGGCCCGCGTGACGGTCGCGGTCGCGCCGGCGGTCCAGGCGGCGGCCGTGACGGACGTGGGCGTGGCGGGAACGGTCCGGGCGGCCGCGGCGGTCCGGGCGGGCGCGGCGGCGGCCAGGGCGGTCCGGGGGGCGCGGCGGCGGCCAGGGCGGTCCGGGGGGCGCGGCGGCGGCCAGGGCGGTCCGGGGGGCGCGGCGGCGGCCAGGGCGGTCCTGGCGGGCGCGGCGGCGGGGGTCAGGGCGGTCAGGGAGGCCGCGGCGGCGGTCAGGGCGGTCGCGGGGGTCAGGGCGGTCGCGGCGGTCGTGGCGGCTCGAGTCCGGAGGTAACTCGCTGATGCTCTCGCCCAAGCGGGTCAAGCATCGCAAGCAGCACCGTGGCCGGCGGCGTGGCCTCTCGCGCGGTCAGGTCAAGGTTCAGTTCGGCGAGTACGGGCTCAAGGCGCTCGACAACGGATGGCTAACCAACCGGCAGATCGAAGCCGCTCGGATCGCGATGACCCGCAAGATCAAGCGCGGCGGCAAGGTGTGGATCAACGTCTATCCGGACAAGCCCTACACCAAGAAGCCGGCGGAGACTCGCATGGGCTCCGGTAAGGGCTCGCCCGAGGGGTGGGTGGCGGTCGTCAAGCCCGGGCGCGTGATGTTCGAGCTGGCGGGCGTCCCCGAGCCGCTGGCGCGCGAGGCCATGCGGCTCGCCGGGCACAAGCTGCCGGTGCGCACCAAGTTCGTGCTTCGGGAGGAGCTGTGAAGGCAAACGAGCTGCGTGATCTGAGCGAGGCCGAGCTGGTCGAGCACGTGCGCACCGCGCGGCGCGAGCTGTTCGGGCTTCGCTTCCAGCACGCGACCGGAGAGCTCGACAACACCGCCTCCCTGGGTCACGCCAAGCGCGAGGTGGCGAGGGCGCTGACGGTGGCGGCGGAACGAGAAATCGAGATCCATGGCTGACGAACAGACACCGGCCGAGGACGCCGGCACTCAGGAGCAGGCGCCCGAGGCGGCGCCCCAGCCCGCCGAGTCCCTTTCCCCCAAGGAGCGCCGCCAGCGCGTGCGCGCCCAGAAGGCTGCCGCGCAGTCCGCCCGGCCGGAGCGGAGCCCCGAGGAGCGTCAGGCCGAGCGGGCAGCCGATCGCCGGCGCAAAAGAGAGATTCGCCGCGTGAGCAGGCTGCGGGCGCGAGAGAAGTCGCGGACCCGAACCGGCGAGACCCGGCAGGCGCCGCCCCGTGCGCACGGCCCCGGCAAGCAGAAGACCCGCCAGGGCGTCGTCGTGTCCGACCGGGCCGAGAAGACGATCACGGTGAGGATCGACACCACGCGGCGTCACCGCCGCTACGACAAGATCGTGCGCACCTCCCGCACGTTGCACGCCCATGACGAACGAAGCGAAGCCGGCGTCGGCGACACGGTGATCGTGCGTGAGGCACGACCGCTGTCGCGGAGCAAGCGCTGGCGCCTGGTGCGAGTAGTTGAGAAGGCTGAATAACAGTGATCCAGAACGAGACCCGGTTACGCGTCGCGGACAACAGCGGCGCGCGCGAGATCCTCGTGATCCGCGTCAAGGGCGGCTCGCGCCGGCGCTATGCGGGGATCGGTGACGTGGTGACCGCGACGGTCAAGCAGGCCAATCCCCAGGGATCGGTGCGCAAGGGAGAGGTCGTGACCGCCGTCGTGGTGCGCACCAAGAAGTCCCATGGCCGCAACGACGGAACCTACATCGCGTTCGATGAGAACGCAGCCGTGCTGATCGACAACCAGAACAACCCCCGCGGAACGCGCATCTTCGGCCCCGTGGCGCGCGAGCTGCGCGAACGCAACTTCATGAAGATCGTCTCGCTGGCCCCGGAGGTGCTGTAAATGCCCGCCAAGATCAAGACCGGCGACGAGGTGATCGTGACCGGCGGCAAGGACCGCGGCAAGCGGGGCCGCGTGCTGCGCGTCGAGCCGCGGCTGGGCCGCCTGTACGTCGAGGGGCTGAACATCGTCAAGCGCCACCAGCGCCCGCAGCAGGTCGCCGGTGCCCAGCGCCCGGAGCAGGTCGGCGGCGTGATCGAAAAGGAGGGCCCGATCCACGCCTCGAACGTGATGCTGCTCGACCCCAAAGACGGCAAGCCGACCCGCGTAGGCATCGAGGTCGCTGAGGGCAAGCGCTACCGGATCGCCAAGCGCAGCGGTACGAGGCTCGACTGATGGCACAAGCCCGGCTCAAGCAGCGCTACCTGGAGGAGATCCGCCCGAGCCTGATCGAGCGCTTCGGCTACTCCTCGCCAATGCAGGCCCCGCGGATCGAGAAGGTGACGGTCAACATGGGGGTGGGCGACGCCAAGCAGGACTCGAACCTGCTCGAGGCCGCTACCCAGCAGCTGGCGACGATCACCGGCCAGAAGCCGAACGTCCGCCGCGCGAGGAAATCGATCGCCCAATTCAAGGTTCGCGAGGGGATGCCCGTCGGCGTAGCCGTGACGCTCCGCGGCGAGCGCTCCTATGAGTTCCTGGACCGGTTGATGTCGGTCGCCATCCCCCGGATCCGTGACTTCCGCGGGCTCTCGTCGCGCGCGTTCGACGGGCGCGGAAACTACTCACTGGGCGTCCGCGAGCAGATCATCTTCCCCGAGATCGACTACGACGCGATCGACCAGGTTCGTGGCCTGGACATCACGATCACCACCACCGCTTCGAGTGACGATGAGTCCTTCGCGTTGCTCCAGGCGCTCGGGATGCCGTTCGCCAGGGATCGCCGCGACGGCGCGCAAACCCAGACTTAGAAGGAGCCGATGGCCAAGACCTCACAGGTAATCCGCGCGCAGCGGACCCCCAAGTACAAGACCCGGTCCTATTCGCGCTGCCGACGCTGCGGGCGCTCGCGCGCCGTGTATCGCAAGTTCGGCATCTGCCGCATCTGCCTGCGCGAGCTGGCCCACAACGGCTACATCCCCGGGATGACGAAGTCAAGTTGGTAGGAACAATGAGCAAAGCGAATGGTTGCTGCGGGCTGGAGGCCCGCAGGCGGCATCACAAACGCAGCCGGATGACTCGCGCGCCGCGCATTTGTCGAGGCCGGATGCCGAGCGCGCGGCAAGCGCGAGCGGACGGAGGCAAGGCGATCCCACCATGTCGATGACCGATCCAGTCTCTGACTTCCTCACCAGGCTGCGCAACGCCGCCGCCGCTCAGCACCACGACGTCGCGATCCCCTACTCGCGGTTGAAGCGCGAGCTGGCGCGGATCCTCTCCGAGCAGGGCTACATCGACGCATACGAAGAGCTGCCGCCGTCCCCTCGCAGCCCGGGGGGCGAGCTGCGCGTGACGCTCAAGTACACGAGCGAGCGCCGGCCGGTGATCAGCGGCCTGGAGCGTGTCTCCCGGCCCGGGCGGCGCACCTACGTCGACCACGCCAGTATCCCGCGGGTCCAGGGCGGGATGGGCACGGCGATCATCTCAACCTCCAGAGGAGTCATGACCGGCCACGACGCGCGCCGTGAGGGGATCGGCGGCGAGGTCGTAGCTAAGGTCTGGTGAGCCATGTCCCGGATCGGTAAACAGCCCATCCCGGTTCCCGCCGGCGTGACGGTGGCGATCGAGCCTGGGCGCGTGATGGTCAACGGCCCCAAGGGGGAGCTCTCGGAGCGCGTTCCCCGCGCCATCAAGGTCGAGCAGCTGGGCGAGGAGCTCATCGTTACCCGCCCCACCGACCGCGGCGAGCATCGAGCGTTGCATGGCCTGACCCGTTCGCTGGTGGCGAACATGGTGCAGGGCGTCACCGACGGCTTCGAAAAGCGCCTCGAGATCCAAGGCGTCGGCTACCGCGCGCAGCTGCGCGGCCGTGACCTCGAGCTGGCGCTCGGCTATTCGCACCCCGTGTCCGTCAAGGCGCCCGACGAGATCGACTTCGAGGTTCCCCAGCCGACGAGGATCGTCGTCAGGGGCATCTCCAAGCAGCGCGTGGGCGAGGTGGCCGCCTACATCCGCAAGCAGCGCAAGCCAGAGCCCTACAAGGGCAAGGGGATCCGCTACGAGGGCGAGTACGTCGCCCGGAAGGTCGGTAAGCGCGCATGAGCGAGCCGCAGGCGAGTGGTCTTCCGGGGCCGCAGGCCCCCAGTCGAGATCAAAGGCGCCTACCGGAGGGAGGCAAGAGGTGACGGTCACCACCAAGCCGCAGCGTCGCCTCAAGCGTCGTCGCCGGGTGCGCGCCAAGATCCACGGCAGCGCCGAGCGGCCACGGATCTCGGTCTTTCGCTCCAATCGCGGCATTTTCGCCCAGCTGGTCGACGACGGGGCGGGCAGGACGCTCGCGGCCGTGAGCTGGACGGAGTCAGATCTGAAAGATCTGCCACCGCTCGACCAGGCGCGCCGCGCGGGAGCGGCGCTGGCTGAGCGCGCCAAGGCCCAAGGCATCGAGCGGACCGTGTTCGACCGCGGCGGCTATCAGTACCACGGCCGGGTCAAGGCGTTCGCCGAGGGCGCCCGCGAGACCGGCCTGAGCTTCTGAGCACCTCCGCTACTCTGGATCAGCCCCATGGCCCGTGAACGCACAGTCTCAGCCACAGGTCTCGACCTCCAGGAGCGCGTGGTCGAAATCAACCGGGTGGCCAAGGTCGTCAAGGGCGGCCGGCGCTTCTCGTTCACGGCGCTCGTGGTCGTCGGCGACGAGCGCGAAGTGGTGGGCATCGGCTACGGCAAGGCCAACGAGGTGCCGGTCGCGATCCAGAAGGGTGTCGAGCGGGCCAAGAAGAACCTCTATCGCGTCCCCAAGCATGGCTCGACGATCACCCACCAGGTCACCGGCATCTTCGGCTCCGGCCGCGTGCTGCTGAAACCCGCCGCGCCAGGTACCGGCGTGATCGCAGGCGGTGGCGTTCGCGCCGTGCTCGAGCTGGCGGGCATCAACGACATCCTTTCCAAGAGCCTCGGCTCCCAGAACCCGATCAACCTGGTCAAGGCCACCATGGCCGGGCTGGAGTCGCTGCGCACCCCCGACGAAGTCGCCGAGCTCAGGGGCCTCTCGATCAACCAGGTCCTGGGGCTGAGCAACGGCGAGGCGCCGTCCGCAGAGCAGCCGGTCGGGGAGGCACAGTGAGCAGCTTGAAGGTCACCCAACGGCGTTCACTCAACGGCAGCGACAAGCGCCAGCGGGAGACGATGCGCTCGCTCGGGCTGCGCAGGATCGGGCATACCGCCCGCGTGCCTGACTCGCCGCAGAGCCGCGGAATGATCCACAAGGTAAGGCATCTGGTGGAGGTCTCAGACGATGCCTGAGCCCGAGCGGATCGGGCTTCACAGCCTGAAGCCGGCGCCCGGCTCGCGCAAGGCACCCAAGCGCGTCGGGCGCGGCGAGGGCTCGGGGACGGGCAAGACCGCCGGCCGCGGCCAGAAGGGCTGGGGGTCCCGCTCGGGCGCCAAGCGGCGCGATCGCTTCGAGGGCGGCCAGAATCCGATTCACATGCGGATGCGCAAGCTGCGCGGTCCGCACATGAAGAAGTCGATGCCGTTCGAGCCGTTCCGCACGCACACGCAACCGGTCAATCTGACCGTGCTGCAGGAGCGGTTCGAGTCCGGCGAGACGGTCACGCTCGAGGCGCTGAACGCCAAGGGGCTCGCCACCCGCAAGGGCATCCCGGTGAAGATCCTGGCCAAGGGCGAGCTGAGCAAGGCGCTGACCGTGCACGCCCACGCTTTCAGCAAGGCCGCGCGCGAGCGGATCGAAGCCGCCGGCGGCAGCTGCCAGACGATCGAGGGCTAAGTCGCTCGGGTAAGCGCATGATCTCGACCATCATGGGCGCCTTCAGGATCCGAGAGATCCGCAAGAAGCTGCTGTTCACGGCGGCCATGCTGGGCCTCTACCGCCTGGGCACGCACATCCTCGCCCCCGGAATCAGCGCCAGCGCGGTCAAGGAGATCCAGAAGAACCTAGGCGGCAACGGGATCCTCGGTCTGCTCAACCTGTTCTCGGGCGGCGCGCTGACCCGGATTGCGATCTTCGCGCTGGGGATCATGCCCTACATCACGGCGTCCATCATCCTGCAGCTGTTGACGGTCGTCGTGCCCTCGCTGGAGAAGCTGCAGAAGGAGGGCGAGGTCGGTCAGGCGCGGATCACCCAGTACACGCGCTATCTGACCGTGGGACTGGCGTTCGCCCAGTCGATCGGCTACGTGTTCCTGTTCCGCAGCCTCGAGCAGCAGGCGGGCGTGACGCTGATCGCCAACTTCAACCTGGGCAAGGTGCTGCTGATCGCGATCTCGCTGACCGCGGGAACGGTGCTCGTGATGTGGATGGGCGAGCTGATCACCCAGCGCGGGATCGGCAACGGCATCTCGCTGATGATCTTTGCCAGCATCGTCTCCCGCATCCCCGGCGGGCTTCAGTCGTGGTGGAATAACCCCCAGCAGGTCTTCAAGGTGACGATGCCCTTCATCGCGCTGGCGGTCGTGGCGGCCGTGGTTTTCGTGCAGGAAGGGCAGCGCCGGATCCCGATCCAGTACGCCAAGCGCGTGATCGGGCGGCGGATGACGCAGGGCGGCCAGACCTACCTGCCGCTGCGCGTGAACATGGCCGGCGTCATCCCCGTGATCTTCGCCGCCAGCGTGATGGCCATTCCGCCGACCGTCGGCCAGCTGTTCGCCAAGAACCAGACCCACGGGTTCGCCTACCACCTGTCGGTCTTCTTCACCCCCGGCGGCTGGCACTACGTGTTCGGCGAGTGCATATTCATCATCCTGTTCACCTACTTCTATACGGCGGTGACCTTCAACCCCGTGGACCAGGCCGACAACCTCAAGAAGTACGGTGGCTTCATCCCCGGGGTGCGACCAGGTAGGCCCACGGCCGAGTTCCTCGACCGCATCCTGGCTCGCCTGACTTTTCCAGGAGCATTGTTCCTGGCCGCGATCGCCGCCCTGCCGACGATCCTGATCAGCCAGACCAACGCCAACTTCGCCTTCGGCGGCACCTCGATCCTGATCGTGATCGGTGTCGCGCTGGACACGATGAAGCAGCTCGAGGCCCAGCTGATGATGCGCAATTACGAGGGCTTCTTGAAATAGGCGCGCGGGTGCGCAGGCGCGCACCCGCGCGCCCGTTATAAGCTGGCCGTATGCCGGAGCTCAACCTGATTCTGTTCGGTCCTCCCGGCGCCGGCAAGGGAACGCAGGCCGATCGCCTGCGGATCGACTTCCGGCTGCCGTTCATCTCCACGGGCGACATGCTGCGCGCCAACGTCAAGGATGAGACCGAGCTGGGTAAGGAGGCCAAGCAGTACATGGACGCGGGGGATCTGGTGCCCGACGATGTGATCGTGGCCATGGCCGCCGAGCGCCTCGGCGAGCCCGACGCCCAGGACGGCTTCATCCTCGACGGCTTTCCCCGAACGCTCGAGCAAGCCAAGGCGCTCGACAAGCAGCTCTCGGAGCTCAAGCGCCGCGTCACGGCGGCGATTTTGATCGAGGTCCCCGACGAGGAGCTCGTGCGCCGGCTGTCGGGCCGACGGGTGTGCAGCAAGGCCGGCCACAACTACCACATCGAGTTCGATCCCCCCAAGCGAGAGGGGGTCTGCGACCAGGACGGCTCGCGCCTGATCCAACGCGACGACGACCAGCCAGACGTCGTACGCAACCGCCTTGAGGTCTACCACAAGCAGACCGAGCCGCTGATCGACTTCTACGACGAGCAGGGCCTGATGAGGCGGATCGACGGCACGCGCAGCCCGGAGGAGGTCCACGACCACATTCGGGCAGTGATCGCCACGCTGCGCATGGAAGACGACGTCTGACGCCCCGTGATCATCAAGAAGAGCCCCGCGGAGATCGAGCGCATGGCGCGCGCCGGTGCGATTCTGGTCAGGACGATGAACCTGCTGGCCGGCAAGGTCAGGGCCGGGGTTACCACCGCAGAGCTCGACGCCGCTGCCGAGAAGTTCATCCGCTCGCAGGGGGCCGAGCCGGCGTTCAAGGGCTATCGCGGCTTCCCGGGCTCGATCTGCACCTCGCCCAATTCGATGATCGTTCACGGCATCCCCGGGCCCTACCGTCTGGAGCGGGGCGACATCCTGTCGATTGACATCGGCGTGGTCTACGACGGCTGGGTCGCCGACGCGGCCCGGACCTTCCCCGTCGGCCCGATGACCCCCATCGCCCGCAAGCTGCTGCGCATCACCGAGGAGGCGCTGCTCGTAGCGGTCGAGCAATGCCGTACCGGCAACCGCCTGGGAGACGTCTCGCACGCGGTCCAGGAGCACGTCGAGGCGGCGGGGCTGTCGATCGTCAGGTCGCTGGTCGGCCACGGCATCGGACGGGACATGCACGAGGACCCGCAGATCCCGAACTACGGCGATCCCGGCACGGGCGTGCCGCTGGAGGAGGGCATGGTCCTGGCCGTCGAGCCGATGGTCACCGCCGGCCGCCACGGTGTCCGCCAGGGCGAGGACCACTGGGCGATCTACTCGCAGGACGGGTCGTTGGCCGCTCACTTCGAGTTCACGGTGGCGATCACCGCCGGCGGGCCGAGGATCCTCACGCCCTGGCACGGAGCCGGCAACGGGCGCGCGGCGGCGTGAGCACGTTCGTATTCAGGCTGATAGCGCCTCGTCCCACCTTCGCGCAGGACATGAGCGACGAGGAGCGGGAGACAATGGGTCGCCATGGGGCCTACTGGCAGCCATACATCGAATCCGGTCAGATGGTGATCTTCGGACCTGTGCTCGACGACAACGGGTCGTGGGGTCTCGGCGTGGTGGAGGCCGAGGACGAGGAGGAACTGCGGGCCTTCGCCGCAGGCGACCCGGCCGTGACCACGGGGACTGCGAAAATTGAGATGGGGACGCTAATGCAGGGGTTCGTGCGCCCGCGGGCCCCGGCGTAAACCGGCGTCCTGCCGGCGCTCGCGCGCAGCCATGCCCCTGCTAATATCGCTCGGTGCGCTCGGAGCGCAATCGTTTGCGCTGCTTGCGGCTCCTCGGCGCGGTAGCGGCGACCGTACCGGTCGCCAGAGCTGACGCCGCGGGAACATTTTTGGAACACGTGTAGAAGGAAACGAGTGTGAAGGTACGACCCTCGGTCAAGCCGATGTGCGAGAAGTGCAAGGTCATCCGTCGTGACGGACGGGTGCTCGTCATCTGCTCGAATCCGCGACACAAGCAACGTCAGGGGTAAGCCATGGCGCGAATCTCAGGAGTCAACATCCCGCTCAACAAGCGCGCCGAGATCGGCCTGACCTACATCTACGGCATCGGGCGCTCGACGGCTAACGAGCTGCTGGCCGAGGCTGGGGTCGAGCCGGACCGTAAGGTGCGCGATCTCACCGAGGACGACGTCATCAAGCTGCGTGAGCTGATCGACGGCCGGCTGATGGTCGAGGGTGATTTGCGGCGCGATCGCCAGCAGAACGTCAAGCGGCTTCAGGAGATCGGCTCCTACCGCGGGCTTCGCCACCGTCGCGGGCTGCCGGTCCACGGCCAGAACACGAAGACCAACGCTCGCACCCGCAAGGGCCCGAAGCGCATGCAGGTGGCCGGGAAGAAGAAGGCGACCAAGAAGTGAGCGCCTAGCCCTAGATGCCAGCACCGAGAAGGCCGCAGCGCGGCCGCCGCCGGGTCCGCAAGAACATCCCGGTGGGACAGGCCCATATCAAGACCTCTTTCAACAACACGATCGTGTCGCTCACGGATCGTGAGGGCAACGTGATCGCTTGGGAGTCGGCCGGCGGCGCCGGCTTCAAGGGATCGCGCAAGTCGACACCGTTCGCCGCGCAGGTGACTGCCGACGCCGCCGCCCGCAAGGGCATCGAGCATGGGCTCCAGCGCGTCGAGGTGTTCGTGAAGGGTCCCGGATCGGGTCGCGAGACCGCGATCCGCTCGCTGCAGGCCGCGGGACTCGAGGTCTCGGCGGTGCGTGACGTCACCCCGCAGGCCCACAACGGCGTCCGCCCTAGGAAGCGCAGGCGGGTCTGAGATGGCCAGAGACACCGGACCTCAGTGCAAGCAGTGCCGGCGCGAGGGCCAGAAGCTGTTCCTCAAGGGCGAGCGCTGCCTGACGGACAAGTGCGGCGTAGAGCGGCGCTCCTATCCGCCGGGCGACCATGGCCGCGGTCGCCAGCGCCAGAGCGAGTACCGCCTGCAGCTGCGCGAGAAGCAGAAGGCCAAGCGCTACTACGGAGTGCTCGAGAAGCAGTTCCGGATCTACTACGACAAGGCCTCTCGACAGGGCGGAATCACCGGCGAGAATCTGCTGCGGATGCTCGAGTGCCGGTTCGACAACGTGCTGGTACGCCTTGGCTTTGCGGCATCCCGCCGCCAGGCCCGGCAGCTGATCCTCCACGGCCACTGGACCGTCAACGGCAAGCGCGTGAACATCCCCAGCTACCAGCTGCGCGGGGACGACGTGATCGCCATCCACGCTGGCTCCACGGCGACCCAGGTGATCCGCGACGCGACCGAACTCACGGGCCAGGTGCCCGCATGGCTGCAGGCCGACCATGACTCGCTCACCGCCAAGGTGCTGCGCAGACCCGAGCGCCGGGAGATCGCGGCGCCGGTGCAGGAACAGCTCATCATCGAGCTGTACTCGAAGTGACCCGAAGCTTTTCGCCGGGCCGCCCCCCTCGGTGCTGCGCGGCGATTTGAAACCGCCCCAGGCGGCGGCAGTAACCCACGACGTTAGGACCCTGATGCTCGACTTCCAAGTCCCCCGAATCTCCTCAGAGTCAGTAGACGACAACAAGGGCTCGTTCACGATAGAGCCGCTCGACAGGGGCTTTGGCTACACGTTCGGCAACTCGCTGCGACGCGTGCTGCTGTCCTCACTTGCCGGCGCAGCGGTGACCAGCGTGCGGATCGAGGGCGTGGCGCACGAGTTCTCGACGATCCGCGGTGTCAAGGAGGACGTGACCGACATCGTCCTCAACCTGAAGGGCGTCGTCTGCCGCATGCACTCCGACGCCACCGAGATCGAGGCTCCGCTGGTCGTCACCGGCCCGGGGGAGATCACCGCCAAGGACATCGACCTTCCCTCCGGAGTCGAGATCCTCAATCCCGACGCCCACATTGCGACGCTCGAGAAGAAGACCAAGCTCGAGGTCTACCTGACGATCGGGCGCGGTCGGGGCTATCGCCCGGCCGAGGAGAACAAGTCGCCCGACCAGCCGATCGGCGTGATCCCGATCGACTCGATCTTCTCGCCGGTGCGCCGCGTGGCCTACAACGTCGAACAGGCCCGCGTCGGCCAGCGGACGGACTTCGACAAGCTAACGCTCGACATCGAGACCGACGGCTCGATCGACCCCCAGGCCGCGCTGCGCGAGGCAGCCGAGATCCTGATCTCCCAGCTGGCGATCTTCACCGACGCCGACCGCGTCGTCGAGCTGCGCGACACCGGCGGCCCGGGCGTGCTCGAGGCTGGATTCGCCGCCGGCGCGACCGGCGCTCCATCGCGTCCGCCAAACGCGATGGACGACATCCTGATCGAAGAGCTCGAGCTTGGTGTGCGCTCGTATAACTGCCTCAAGCGGGCCGGGATCCAAACGGTCGGCGACCTGGTGTCGAAGACCGAGGCCGAGCTGAACGCGATTCCCAACTTCGGCAAGAAATCGATCGACGAGGTCGTCGAGACCCTGAACGCACGTGGGCTCGCACTCCGGGAGGATTAGGCTCAGTTCCCCGTTCCGCCGCAGCCGCCAAGCTTGTGGCAAGACCCCGAGCTCGTGGGACCGAGCTTGTGCGAGACCCCCGAGCTTGTGGTAAGACCCCGGGAGCTCGGGGCAAGACCCCGGGCTTGTGGTAACACCCCCGAGCTCGGGGCAAGACCCCGGACTTGTGAGATTTGACTCATGCGCCACCAACGACAGCGATATCAGCTCAGCCGTTCCCCGTCGCACCGCAAGGCGCTGCTGATGAACCTCTGCAAGGAGGTGATCGCCCACGAGCGGATCCAGACCAGCGAGACCAAGGCTAAGGCGGTCAAGCCGGAGCTCGAAAAGCTGATCACGCTCGGCAAGCGCGGCGATCTGCACGCCCGCCGGCAGGCGCTGTCCGCGCTTGGACAGGACAAGTTCATGGTCTACAAATTGTTCGAGGAGATCGCCCCGCGCTACTCGGAGCGCCCCGGGGGCTACACGCGCATCCTCAAACTCGGGCCACGGCGCTCTGACTCCACAGAGATGGTGCTGCTGGAGCTGGTCTGACCGCGGTTTCCCGGCTGGTCCTGGAATACGACGGGGGAGCGTTCGCGGGCTGGGCGCGGCAGCCGGGCGTGCGCACGATTGAGGAGGAGGTCTCGCGCGCCCTGGAGGTGCTGCTGCGCTCTTCGGTCGCGTTGACCGTGGCAGGGCGCACCGACGCCGGCGTCCACGCCTTGGGCCAGGTGGTGTCCTACGCCGGCGAGCCGGTGCCCGTGTCGGGGTTGAACGCGCTGCTGCCGGACGATGTTGCGGCGCTCGCCTGCGAGCGGGCGCCGGAGGGTTTCGATGCCCGCCGTGATGCCACCTCGCGTGCCTACTGCTATCGGTTGCTGATGCGCCCGGGTCGCGGCGCGCTCGAGCGCGGCCGCGTGCTGCACTGGCCCCACCGCCTCGATTACTCAGCGCTCGAGGAGTGCGCGGCGGCGCTGCTCGGGACCCGTGACTTCACGGCCTTCACGCCGACGGAGACCGAGCACGTCCGCTTCCAGCGCGACGTGTACGCCGCCTTCTGGCGCCGGCGGCGCGCGGGACCGGACGCCGCCTTCTGGGGCCAGCGGCGCGCGGGACCGGAGGCCGCCTTCTGGGGCCAGCGGCGCTCGGGACCGGAGGCACGGTGGGGGGAGCTGGTCGAGTTCTGGATCGAGGCCGACGCGTTCATGCGCCACATGAACCGCGTGCTGGTGGGGACGATGCTGGAGGTGGCCCGCGGCGCGCGGCCGGTGTCCTCGTTTGCTTCGCTGCTCTCCGGACGCCCGCGCTCCGAGGCTGGCCCCACCGCCCCCGCCCACGGGCTCTACCTCGCTGGGGTGGGATACGGGGGGGACAGGGTGTTGGTGTAAATGCGCGCGCTTTGTGGGGGCGGACGAGTGCGCGCGCTTTGGGCGGACGAGTGCGGGCGCTTTGGGGGGCGGACGAGTGCGCGCGCTTTGGGCGGACGAGTGCGGGCGCTTTGGGGGGCGGACGAGTGCGCGCGCTTTGGGGGGCGGACTTTCCGCGTTTGGGGGCTCTTAGGAGGTGAGTGCGGTCTCGAGACGATGCAAATCGGACCAAACCACGCGCATCAACCGGGCGCTGGTCAGAAGTGCCTGCCCAAGCTGCTTATGTGGCCAAACTCGTTTCGCAGGCCGCGCTTTGCCACTTTTTGCAGATTGCCGGCGGGGGCGATCGTGCGGTCGCCTGGATCGCCTCCCAGCAACTAGGGCTCGTCACCGTAGACCAGCTCCGGTCCGCGGGCATCACGCGGGGTGGACTTGAAAGCCGCGTCAGGCGCGGGCTGCTTCATCGAGTGCATCAGGGCGTTTACGTGGTGGGGCACGAGATCCTTGTCCCTGGAGCGCACGAGTTGGCGGCGGTGCTTGCTTGCGGCAGTGGAGCGCTCGTCAGTCACCGGTCGGCCGTAGCGCTCTGGGGACTGGCGAGGCCCACCGCTGATGAGGTTGATGTGACGGTCGTGGGCCGAAATTGCAAGTCGCGCGAGGGGATTCGGGTCCATCGCGTCGCGTCTCTGGATCAGCCTGATCGCGGCTCGAAGAACGGCATCCCGGTCACCTCGCCCGCGCGCTCGCTCCTCGACTACGCGGCCAGCGCCATGCCCGCGGAGCTCGAGCGCACGGTGACCGAGGCGTACGCACTCAAGCTGGTCACCGAGGGCCAGATCCGCGATGCGATCACGCGGGCGCCAGGCCGCGCAGGCGTCGGAGCGCTGCGGGCCGAGCTGCGCCGCAAGGGCGGCCCCCGCTGGACGCGCTCGATGGCGGAAGCCAAGCTGCTGGCGTTGCTGCGCCAGGCGGGGCTGCCCGAACCGCTGACGAATGCGCGTGCTGCGGGCTTTGAGGCCGACCTCCTCTGGGCTGAGCAAAAGCTGATCGTTGAGGTTGACGGCTATCAGTTCCACAGCCACCGGACGGCGTTCGAGCGCGATCGCAAGCGTGACGCCGCGCACGTTCTCGCGGGTTACCGCGTGATCCGGGTAACGTGGCGGCAGCTCGTCGACGAGCCGCTGGCGGTTGTGGCCACGATCGCACGGGCGCTCGGTGCGACTGTGGGCCGCAGCGCATCGTGACCGGCCAGCGCCGCGATGCTCACTAGCATCAGCGCCGGTGCACGTGCTCCTGACCAACGACGACGGCATCGAGGCCGAGGGCCTCCAGGCGCTGCGCAAGGCGCTGCTAGACCTGGCGGGCACCGAGCTTGCCGTAATCGCCCCCGACGGCAACCGCTCGGCGATGGCCCGCTCGATCACCACGCGGCGTCCGCTGTGGGTGCAGGAGGTCGATTTCGGCGACGGTACCGTTGGCTACGCCACCGACGGCACGCCAGTCGACTGCGTGCGCCTCGCTCGCTTGGGGCTGATCGATGGCTTCGACGCCGAACTGGTGGTATCGGGCATCAACCACGGCTCTAACCTCGGCGACGACATCACCTACTCCGGGACCGTGGCCGCCGCGCTCGAGGCAATCGTCCTTGGCCTGCCGGGCATCGCCGTCTCGCAGCAGTCAAGCGCACGCGAGCTCGACTTCCGAGCCGGATCGGGGTTCGACTTCTCCGTCGCTGCCGCCTTCGCGTCCCGACTGGTGGCGGAGCTCCAGCATGTCCCGCTGCCCGCCGGGACGCTGCTCAACGTCAATGTGCCCGGGGGCGAGCCGAAGGGGGTTGAGGTAGCGCGGCTCGGCAAGCGGATCTACAGCGACGAGCTGGCGCTGATCGACGAAGGGTCCGGCGGCCGGCGCCAGTACCGGATCTATGGCGACGCTAGCTACGAACGCGACGAGACCGGCACCGATCTGGTCGCTGTAGCGCAGGGCAACATCGCCGTGACTCCGATCCACTTCGATCTGACCGACCGCGACGGGCTGAGCGCGCTCGAGCGCTACGACCTGGCGCGGTTGATCGCCCCCGCGGCCAGCGAGGTTGAAGGGTGAGCACCGCTCGCAAGCAAGAACGGACTGCGGCCGAGGACGGCCCCGCCGGACGCGCCGCCGAGGTCCGTCGCCAGCTCGAGTACCACGGCTACCGCTACTACGTCCTCGACGATCCCGAGATCGGAGACGACCAGTACGACGCGCTGCTCGACGAGCTGCGCGGGCTGGAAGCCGAGCATCCGGAGCTCGTCACGCCCGACTCACCGACCCAGCGCGTGGGCGGCGAGCCGGTATCCGACCTGGTCAAAGTCAGACATCCGCAGGCGATGCTCTCGCTCGCGAACGCCCGCTCGGAGGAGGAGCTTCGTGCCTGGATAAACCGCATGCGGAACTTCCTGGCCCGGGAGGGGATCGCGGAGCCCAGGTTCGAGTTCGTGGCTGAGCCCAAGATCGACGGGCTGGCGATCTCGCTCCTCTACCGCGACGGCGTGTTCGAGCGCGGCGCCACGCGGGGCAACGGCCAGATCGGCGAGGATGTGACGCACAACCTGAGGACGATCCAGGCGATCCCGCTCCGGCTCGAGGCGAAGAAGCCCCCCGGCCTGGTCGAGGTCCGGGGCGAGGTCTACATGTCGCTGCCGGATTTTGCCGCGCTCAACGAGCGCCGCGCCGAGGCCGGTTTGTCCACCTTCATGAACCCCCGCAACTCGGCCGCGGGCACGATCCGTCAGCTCGATCCCAAGCTCGCCGCCGAGCGGCCACTGTCGTTCTGGGCCTATCAGATCGGCGCGACCGAGGGTCTCAGCTTCAGCTCGCATTGGAATGCGCTTCAGTGGCTGAGAGAACAGCGCTTTCCCGTGCACCCAGACGTGAAGCTGCTTCATACCGAGGAGGAGGTCGTGGCCCAGTGCCGGGCTTGGGAGGAGCGCCGCGGCTCGCTGGAGTTCGAGATCGACGGCGTAGTCGTCAAGCTCAACGACGTCGAGTTACAGCGCCGGCTTGGCGTTGTCGGTCGCGAGCCGCGGTGGGCGATCGCCTGGAAGTTCGCTCCTACCACCGCGGTCACCAGGCTGAACGAGATTGGCTGGAACCCCGGGAAGTTCGGCGATCTTCACCCGTACGCGATGCTCGAGCCGGTCCAGGTCGGGGGCGTGACGGTGAAGCTCGCCACGCTTCACAACGAGGAGGATTTGGCACGCAAGGACATCCGCCCGGGCGAGGATGTGATCGTGCTGCGTGCAGGCGACGTCATCCCCCAGGTGCTCTCTCCGGCTCCGCACGTCGCCGAGCACAAGGACCGCCCGCCACCCCCCGTGCCGCCGAAGAACTGCCCGATCTGCGGCACGCAGACGGTCAAGGACGAGAACTCGGTCTTCACCAGGTGCCCGAATCGTGACTGTGCAGGCCGGCGCTGGCAGCTGCTCAAGCACTTCGTCGGCGCGATGGACATCGATGGGCTGGGCGAGAAGCAGGTCAACCTGTTCATGGAGCTGGGCTGGGTCAGAACCGCCGCAGACTTCTACCGGCTGAGGGCGGATCAGATCGCATCGCGGACCGGATTCGGCGAAATCTCGGCCGGCAAGCTGGTGAGCGCGATCGAGCAGTCGAAGGCCCAGCCGTTCGGCCGGGTGCTCTACGCGCTTGGAATCGAGGAGGTGGGCTACGTCACCGGGAGGGCGTTGGCGCAGCAATTTCGCTCGGTCGACGCCCTGCTCGCGGCCACGCCGGAGCAGATCGAGCAGACGCCGGGAGTTGGTCCCAAAATGGCCCAGCTGATTCATGCCCAGCTGGCTGACCCCCAGATGAGATCTCTGATCGAGGACCTGCGCACGCAGGGACTTCAGTTCGAGCAGGAGGGACCGCCTCCGGGGCAGGGGCCGCTGGCGACCAAGACGTTCGTGTTGACGGGCACGCTGCCGGCGCTGACGCGCGAGCAGGCGACGGAGCTGATCGTGGCGGCTGGGGGCAAAGTCACCGGGTCGGTGTCACGCAGGACCGACTACGTTGTTGCCGGCGAGAGCCCCGGATCGAAGCTCGCTCAGGCCGAGCGGCTCGGGTTGGCCGTGATCGACGAGCACGGGCTGCGCGAGCTCGTCCGCTGAAGCTACGGGTCTGAACGCCGGCGGCGGCGAGAGGCGCGGAAAACCCCAAGGCTCACCGTCGTTGGAGAGGCGCCGATCGCCCCCGGGTTCAGCCGTCGTAACGAGCGACGGCGACCATCATGTTTGCCTGTTCCACGTTGTGGACGTAGTCCGGGTCGCCGATCCCGTCGCTCATGAACGCGAACGCGAGCGTGTGCCCATCGTTCGCCAGGCAGTAGCCGGCGACGTTGGCTGTGTCGTTCAGGGTGCCGGTCTTGCCCCGGCAGTGACCCTGAGCGCTCGTGCCCGGGGCGACGCTCTGAAGCGTCCCCGTCTCGCCGGCGACGGCCAGGGAGCCGACAAAGCTGGCGTTGCCGGCCATCCGCTCGAGCAGCGTGACGATCTGCGCCGGCGTGGTCGAGTCGTATCGCGATAGCCCCGAGCCGTCATCGAGCCGCGGAGCGAGGCCGAACACCCCGGCCAGTTCCGAGCGGACCACGGAAGCGCCGGCCGCCGTGCTGCCGCGACCACCGAATCCGGCGCCGAGATCCTTCAGCAGCGTCTCTGCGATGTAGTTGTCCGATGGCGTGTTCGTGAGCTGGATCAAGCTGGCCATCGTCGGGGAGCGGACGAGCGCCAGCGGCGTTGCGCCGGCCGGCATGACACCCGCGGTGATCTGGGTGCTCCTCGGAACCTTGACCCCGGCGGCCCTCAGCGCGGCGGCGAGCTCTTGGGCGGCGACCAGCGTCGGCCTGGCCTGGTACAGCGTGCCGCTCGAATTGACCCAGCCGCGGTCGTAGGCGATGCCGTTTAGCACTCCCTCCACATAGATAGACGGCGCAAAGCCCGTGGCCGGAGTGCCGCGCAGCGAGTCGAAGTAGGACCCGTCCGCCGTGATCCGTCCCCTGATGGCTTTGATACCGGTGGCGTGGACCAGATTGGCGACCAGGTGCTGAATCGAGGCGCCCGTTCCGTAGTTGAGGCGGTCAAAGACGCTCGAGCCGAACGTCGGATCGCCACCTCCCTTGAGGTACAGGGTCCCCATCCAGGTTCCGCCCGGAGTCATGCTGCCGCTTCCGAGCAGTCGGGTGGACAGCCGGGCGGCGGGCCCGAACCGAAGCAGCGCGGTGGAGGTGGTGTAGAGCTTCTCCACCGATGCCGGCAGGTGTCCGGTTTGGGCTCCGGCAGCAAACAGCACTGCGCCGGTCGTCATGTCCACCACGTATGCGCCGCTCGCTCCGCCGGCCGCGTGGAGGCCGCTAGTCAGCGCCGCGCTCAGGGACTGCTGTGGCGTGGCGCGGGGGCGCGCGGCTAGGGCCCCGGCCGGCGCCGTGAGCGCGACCGCCACCACGGCGAGCGCGACCGCCACGGCGAGCGCTACCAGAGGCCTGCGGACCCGGAGCATCGTTGCTACCTAACAGCCGAGCAGGTGGGAAGGTTGCGCTTCGAGGCGGAGAAATTGCGGGCACCGCGCGGCGAGTGACTGGCGGGCGCCTAGGTCCGCGCGGAGAGTGAGTCGCGGGCGCCTAGCGCCGCACGGCCAGTGATTGGCGGGCGGCGCGGGATTAGTGATCCGCGGGCGCCCAGCGCCGCACGGCCAGTGATTCGCGGGCGGCGCGGGATAAGTGATCCGTGGGCGCCCAGCGGGCCTGTCAGCCCGAGCTTCAGGCCCTTACGGGCTGGGGCTTTGAATGTTGTGCGACGGACGACTCGCGAAGACTGCAGAGGAACAAGCTCTTATCGATCCGACCGTTGAAGATCGGGACGCCCAACTCGATGCACTTGGCGATTACGGCTTTCCGGTCCAGTCCGGATTCTCGCGCAAGCTCCGTGGGCGTCAGGTGATTGGCCATATAACCTTTTCCTCCTTTGCCGCTTGTATGCGCAACAGTATGCCGACCGAGGCGGACGGACTCAACGCCAACGGCCCATTTTTGTGTGCTCTGAGCGGAATCCAACCTCGGCGAGCGCGGCCGCAGGGAGCGGGGCCGCGGCGCAATTTCCCGGAAAAGCGCTGCTGTCCTCTGGACAGGTGGAGGATAAACGTTAGAGTTCCCGAGCATGGGTAGGGACTCAGCGCAAGGGATGTCGGTGTCAGCGCGCTCATCGCCTCAGCTGCTGGTCGAAAGGCCCCGCACGTCCTGGGTGTAAGTGTCAGCGCTCACATCACCTCAGCCAACAACCCCACGCGACGAGTACGAGCTCGTCGCGGCGGTTAGGCGCGGCGATGAGGGCGCGTTTGGGGAGCTCTACCAGCGTTACGGCGAGCGCATCGTGGCCTACGTCGCGAGCATGGTCGGTGACCACGCCCGCGCTGAGGACATCGCGCAGGACGCGTTCATTTCCGCGCTGCGGCGGATGCGCGTCACCGAGGGTCCAATCGCCTTCAAGCCCTGGATCTATGAGATCGCTCGCAACGCCTGCATAGACGAGTTCAGGCGCAATCGCCGCTCACTGGAGGTCCCCCTACAGTCGGATGAGGACACCGACGGACCCGACCGCCGCCTAGTGTCCGGCGTGGCGTCGCCGGACGCCGCCCTCGAGAGCCGTCAGCAGCTCGACGATCTCCGCGGGGCATTCCGCGGGCTCTCCGAGACGCACCACAAGATCCTCGTGCTCCGCGAGCTCGAGGGGCTGTCCTACACCCAACTATCCGAGCGGCTCGGCATGAGCCGTCCGGTGGTAGAGAGCACGCTCTTCCGGGCCCGCCGCCGGCTCGGCGCCGAGTATGAGGAGATTGCCAGCGGGCGGCGCTGCGAGCAGGTTCACGCGGTGCTGGACGGTGGTGTAGAGAGCTCGCTGAGCTCACTCGGCGTCCGCGATCGGCGCCGCCTGAAGCGACACGTCTCGCATTGCCAACCGTGCCGGCGCTACGCCCTCGACGCCGGCGTCGACGAGTCGGAACTCCGGCGCACAGGCGTCGCCGAGAAGATCGCTGCGCTGCTGCCGATCCCGGCCTTCCTGCGCTGGCGCCGGCGAGGGCGCCAGAAGCCCGGGGCCGGCTCCATCCACTCCAGCCGGGCGGCGCACTCGGCGCAGGCCGCCGCTCGGTTAGCAGACCCAGCAGCCTCCGGTATCGGTTTCGAGCGGGTGGCCGCCGCCGTCGCAGCGCTTGCGGTCGCGGGCGGCGGCGTCTTCGGCGCGGTCAACGCCGTCCAGGCACACAAGCAGGGCCCTGCGAGGCATGCACCAGCGATCCACGCTCCGACATCCTCGCACGCGGGTGCCAGCGCCGATAGGTCGCGGTCTCTGGGCATCGCCGCGCAAGCGGCCGGGCATCGTCATTCTCGATCCGGGCCGGTCGCATCTCACGCGCAGCGCGCGGTGAGGCATGGGCCACAGGGCTCAGGGCTTGGTCCGGCCGCTGGCGTCGCTCGCGCTGGCGGGTCGTCTCAGGGAGCGGGCACCTCGAACACGGCTGCCTCGCCGTCGGCTGCCTCACCGTCGGGTGCCTCGCGGTCGTCCGCCGCGCCTCAAACGACATCCCAGCACTCTGGCTCCCGGCTCTCGCTGGCAACTGGGTCGCTGCCGAGTGTGCCCAAGATCCCGCCGGTCTCGATCCCGCGCGTTCCGGGCGTCTCCCAGGTCACGAGCAGCCTCCCTCAGGTCCCGAGTGTCCCTCAGGTCCCGGGGGTTTCCCAGATCACGAGCAGCGTCCCTCAGGTCCCGAGCGTCCCTCAGGTCCCGAGCGTTCCCCAGGTTCCCGCAGTTCAACAGACGACTTCGTCGGTGACGTCGCAGGCAGGCCACGCGGGCTCTCAGGTCACGGGCACGGTGAAGGGATTGACGAACAGCGTGACGAGCGGGCTCCCCTAGCGTCCGGCTAGCGACAGCGTGATCGCCCGGCATCGTGCCGCCGGCGCGGCGGCATCGCGCTGCCGGCGCCTCGACTTGCGCTGCCGCCCTCCCCGACCGGACCGCCGGCTCAGCTGACAGGGGTGTGGAATACTGATTCGATCGGGGCGTGGCGCAGCCTGGTAGCGCGCACCGTTCGGGTCGGTGAGGTCCCCGGTTCAAATCCGGGCGCCCCGATATAACGAAGCCCCGGGTGTACGGGGCTAGGAAGCGTCGGATCGGCTGGTCGCCGGCAAACGTTCGTTGGCTTCTGTCAGCTCGGTCCGGCGGCGGTGTCGTGTGTCGGGCTCACCGTTGCTGTCGGTGCCTTCCGGCCTAGGGCCTGGCGACGGTCAAAGCTCACGCAGGGGCGGCAGCCGGTGACCGTGCACATCGCGTTGCTCCGTCAGATTGATGCCATGAGAGACGGTTCAGCGGCTGGCGGACGCCCGGGCCTTGCTCCTGCCATGCAACCGCTGTAGCCACTTCCCCGTAGCCGCGGGCATCTCCCACGCCTCTCGATCAGACGGCCATCAATCCTGCAGCGGCGCCACCGCTACCTGCGGCAAAGTCCAAACCGGATCACGATCGACCCCGCAGCCAGTTTCTGATCCGGACTGGCGAGCCGAGACCGGAGAAGTCACCGTGGTCGCGAATCTGTTCGGCGGTCTGGGCCATCGCCTCGACCGCTGTCCAGGTGAGCCCGCCCCCGACGCTAATACGCTGAGCGCCGGCTTCCTCGATCTGGCGGAGCGTGAGGCCGCCCAGCGCGAGGACGTTGACCGGCTTCGTGACGGCGGCGCAGACGGCGTGGATCTGCTCAGCCTCGGTTAGACCGGGCGCGTACAGGACGTCGGCGCCGGCCCGCTCGTAGGCCTGCAGCCGCGCGATTGTGTCGCCGAGATCCGGGGTGCCGCGGATGTGGTTCTCGGCCCGAGCCGTCACGGTGAACGCAGAGCGGAGGCCGCGGGCCGCCTCACAGGCGGCCCGCACGCGTTCGGTGGCTCGGTCGACCGGGTACAACTCGCCGTCCGGGTCCCAGTCCTCGATCGAGCCACCTACCGCCCCGGCGCCGGCGACCCGCTCGACCGCGGTGGCGACTGCCTCAGGCGAGGAGCCGTAGCCGTTCTCCAGGTCAACCGAGACGGGCAGGCTCGACGCGCGGCCCAGCATGCCGACATGTTCCACGACCTCGTCGAGCGTTGCCCCGCCATCGAGCCGCCCGAGCGTGAACGCCAGCCCGGAACTTGTCGTGGCCAGCGCCTTGAACCCGAGCGCCTCCATCACCTTGGCCGATCCCGCGTCCCACGGATTGGGAATCACGAACGGCTCGCCTTCGTGAAGCGCGCGGAACGCCGCCGCCCTGGCTGACTGATCGAGCGGCGTCATCGTGGGGCCCGAAGGCTCGGCATCCGTCGGTCACTAGCCGCGGTGTCGAACACGAGCTGAGCATATATCGCGCTCGGGAACATTCCCTCTAGCTATCGCGACACGACTGTTCGTCACTCTCGGATCCCCGCGCCGACCGCTGACTCGCGGTCGTTTTGCGAGCTGGTTCGCGGGGCTTCGGGCACCGTGGGTCAGGTGGGGCTCGTCGCTATCGATTCCGAGGGTGTCACTGAGACCCTTATGGCTGGCGGCGGTAAGGCGTACGGCGCGCCCCGCGGGGGCGGGCTCGATCCGGCGCTGGGCGAGCGACGATCGGCTATCGCGGCACCCACAGGGCTCTTCTTAGCCAGCGCGATTGCAACCGTCACCCTGGTGCGCAGCTGACAACCCTAAGTGTCGCTGAGGTCTCAGCCAGATGGCGTCGAACTTCGAGGCGGTCCTAGTAGAGCCCGGTGGGTGGGCGACCGTCGGGCAGCGCGCCGTAGGTGAGCAGACGCGGTCTCACACCGAGCTCGAAGCTCGTGGCGCTGGCGTTGGGGGGTGCTGCGAGCGCGAGCGCGTCGGCCCCGGTGAGATGGGCACAGGCCGCGCGGATGCAGCCGCCGTGGGAGATCACCAGCCAGTTGCCGCCTGCGGCGGCAAGCTCTTTGACCGCGTCGGCGATGCGGGCAGCGAACGTGTTCCACGGCTCACCGTCGGGCGCGGTGCGCGGGCCGCCGCGCCAGTTGGTAAGGACGTCGCTTTCGGCGTCGACATCAGCGGCGGTCCGTCCACCCCACGTGCCGATGTCGATCTCGCGCCAGCGCCGGTCAAACTGGCCCACTTCCACGCCCAGCAGCTCTGCCGTCTCTCGCGCCCGGGCGAGGTCGCTGCAACGTACGTGGTCGGTAGGCACGTCGAGGGCTGCTACGAGTCCCGCCAGGGCCTGCGCCTGCTTGCGGCCCAGCGTTGAGAGCGGCGGATCGAGTTGGCCCTGTAGGCGCTGTTCGGCGTTCCAGGCCGACTCGCCGTGGCGAACGATGACGAGGTGATCGGGCATCGGCGCGTATCCAAGCACCGCTGGTCGATCGCCGTGCTCGCGATCGTGATGTGCGGACTGCGCTCGACTTCGACCGCATGGTGGAGAGCACGCTGGGCGCGCCACCGCAAGGCGCGCTGCTCCGAGCAGCGCGGCACCGCAAGGGCCGCTGCTCGGAGTCACGCCCTCGACAACCGCTCCAGGCGCCGTCGCTTGAGGGACGCTGTCAGTGGTGCGCTGCCGCCTGCACAGCGGCAGGCTCAGACGAGCGCCACCGCGGCCTCGGGTGTGGCGATGTGGAAGCTGAAGCTCTCCTCCAGGTACAGCCGCACGACCTCGGCGTCGTGTGAGTCATAGCCGAGCGACAGGTCCTGCCCGGATTCGAACAGGAAATCCCCGCCTTTCAGGCTGACCACCACGGCGCCCCTCAGTCCCGGCGCCCACACCAGCGGACCCTCGACGATCTTGCGCAGGTGGTCGAATAGCAGGTAGCCGCCGTGCTCGGCGGTCTCGACCACGCGGCGGTATTGCTCGCGTCCCAGCGCAAGGCCGTAGGGTCCGGTGATCCCGTTGCACAGCAGGCGCTCGACCGCTCCCGCGACCTGCGTCGGATAGCGCTCCGTGTCCTCGCCGAGCCGGGGTGCATCGTGGGGCGAGGCTTGGGAGATACCCGCGAACGCACCTTCCCAGCCGTGGAAGATGGCGATGTTCTCGGCCAGCGCGATCTGGTGCGCGGCCTTGTCGAGCGCCTCGAGGTCGGCATCCTCGGCACCCCGATCGACGTCTCGCAGCTCGGCGCGCGAGAGCTCGAAATCGGCTCGCAGCTCGACCAGCGGCAGCACTCGCCGCTGGAGGCCGGAGACGCCATCGGCAGGCGCCGATCCAAGCGGAGTCGTCCGTCCCAGGTTGGTGGCGGAATGCTCCCAACCATGCGGGCCCGAGAAGTCGACCAGCTTTCGGGCCGCGAGCGCGGGAGCAACGCGCTCCCGGGCCTCCTCGTCGAGTTCTCGCCAGCCCGCGTCGCTGATCGGAGCGTGTGAGCGGAGCAGGTGGCTCATCGCGACGCTCCCCTCAAGCTTCCGATTCCCAGCGATCCGTCCTCGTACGCACCTTCAGTCCCCGCGCCCCCGCCCTCGAGCGCTTCGGACTCGGCCTCTTCGCCGTGCTCGACGATGTCCCCGGTCTGGAACAGGACCCCCTGCGCGATCTCCCGCCATGCCGGCATGCGACGCAGCAGGAACTCAAGGTCCATGCTGAAGTGCTTGAACTCCTCGCCCTGAGCGTCGCGCATGACCGCCAGCGCCTCGGGATCCGTCTCCACGGCGAGACGCTGCTCATACCAGCCGATTGCCTCCGCCTCCTCAGTCAGCGACGCACACAGGCGCGCAAACGTCCGCGTCGCAGCGGGCAGCTCTTGCGGCGGCTCGTGGTACTGGTCAAAGCCCATGCGCACTCCTCGGGTCGATGCTCGCTCGGTCGCAGGCGATCCTCGGCCGCCTGGCTTCTGACCCGGTCAGGTTAGCCGCGCCTGCGCTTGGGAGCTAGTGTGTTCCCATGAGAAGCCCTCGGATGGGCAATCGGCCCTCGGACGGGGCGAGGGGGCAGAAGCTGGGCCGGCGGATTCTCGCCCTGTTTCGCCCTTACCGGGCGCGCGTTTCCCTGATCGTCGTGGTCATCCTGATCAGCTCGATCCTGAGCGTGATCTCCGCGCTGTTGATCAAGGTCGTGTTCGACAAGGCGCTGTTCCCGAAGGGCGGCCCGAATCTGACTCTGTTGGTGGAGCTCGTAGCGGTGCTGATCGCGATCCCGATCGTCACCGGCGTGCTGAACATCGTCCAGACCTACCTCACGAACTGGGTTGGCAACCGCGTGATGCGAGACCTGCGCGACCGGCTGTTCGGCCATCTGGAGCGGATGTCACTGGCGTTCTTCACCGCGACCCGCACGGGCGAGGTGCAGTCGCGCCTGGCCAACGATGTGGGCGGCGTTCAGGAGACGATCACGAGCACCGCATCGACTGTCGTCTCGAACGTCGTGATCGTCGTCTCGGCGCTCGTCGCGATGCTGGTCCTCTCGCCCCTGCTCACGTTGTTGTCGGTCGCGCTCACCCCCGGTTTCGTTCTGGTCTCAAGCCGCGTCGGCAGGACCCGTCGCGCGGCGCGCCGCGAGACCCAGGCCTCGCTGGCGGAGATGAGCGCGATCACCCAGGAGACTCTGTCGGTCTCGGGCATCCTGCTCACGAAGGTCTTCGGTCGACAGGCCGGCGAGATGGCCCGCTACGGCGCCGAGAACGCACGCCAGGCCGATCTCCAGGTGCGCCAGGCAATGACCGGACGCACCTTCTTCGCCGTGACCCAAGCGTTCTTTGGGATCAGCCCGGCGCTGCTCTACCTGGTTGCGGGACTCGAGCTCCACGGCAATCACCACTCCGCGTTGAGCGCCGGCACGATCGTCGCCTTCACCACACTGCAGACGCGGCTGCTCCTGCCGATCATCCAGCTGCTCCAGGTGTCGGTCGACGTGCAGTCCTCGCTGGCGCTGTTCGGCAGGGTGTTCGAGTACCTCGACCTGCGTCCCCAGATCGTCGATCGCCCGGGCGCGGCCGAGCTTCCGGCCGGGCGCGTGCGGGGCGAGGTCGAGCTGGACGGCGTCTCGTTCGCCTACGGGCCGGGGGAGGGCCCCTCGCAAGACGGCGATGCGTCGCCGAGGCAGCGGGCCCTGCGCGAGGTGAGCCTGAAGGTCGAACCGGCGCAGCTGGCGGCATTGGTTGGCCCAAGCGGCGCGGGCAAGACGACGATTTCCTATCTGATTCCGCGCCTCTACGACGTGACCGAGGGGGCGGTGCGGATCGACGGGCACGACGTGCGGGACCTGACGCTGGCATCGATCGCCGGGATCTGCGGCATGGTCACCCAAGAGAGCTATCTGTTCCACGCTTCGGTGCGCGAGAACCTCCGTTACGGGCGTCCGGACGCGAGCGACGCGCAGGTTGAGCAGGCGGCGCGCGCGGCGTTCATCCACGACCGGATACTCGAGCTCGACGACGGCTACGACACGACCGTCGGCGAGCGCGGATACCGCTTCTCAGGCGGCGAGCGCCAGCGCTTGGCGATCGCGCGGGTGATCCTCAAAGACCCCCGCGTGCTAGTGCTCGACGAGGCCACGTCGGCGCTCGACACCGAAAGCGAGCGGATCGTCCAGCAGGCGCTGGAATCTGTCATGCACGAGCGGACCACGATCGCCATCGCCCACCGGCTCTCGACGATCCGCGCCGCCGATGTGATCTTTGTGCTCGACCACGGACAGGTAGTGGAGCGCGGCGCCCACGACGAGCTGGTTGCGCGCGGTGGCCTGTACGCGCGGCTCTACGAGGAGCAGTTCGGTGCGGGCAGTGTTCAGGCCTTCTGCTCAGACGGCGTAGTGCTCGCCGACGGCCGCTGCGTACGTCCCGGTTATGGCTCCGCTGCCACCGTCGAGACACCGGGGACGTCCCCCGCCGCGACGACGCGATCAAATGCGGCGCTCGCGCCTTCCAGATAACGGTCGAGGAAGGCGATCGTGACGCGCGTGACGATGCTCAGCTGGGGCTGCTCGGAGGTGTACGGGCCGAGGTGGGGGGCCCGGAACATGCTCAGCAGATATTTCGGCGGTGGGGCGATGTCAAAGAAGGCACTGGTGAAGCTCGGGGGGTTTATCGTGTCGGCGGTTCCCTGGGTCGCCAGCAGCGGCGGGCTGGGCGCGGGGAAGTCGAAGCCGCCCACGCCCGGAATCTTGGCGCCCGACAGAATCATCGCCGCCCGAACGCGGCGGTCGAGGAAGTAGCGGTCGTACGCCACGGCCAGCGCCGTCTCGCCGCCATCCGACTGGCCCGCGACCGCCACTCGGCGGGGATCGATCAGCCGCGACAAAAAGCCGGCGCGCGCGGCGCTCGCCGTCAGCAGCTGGCTGATCACGAAGCTCATGTCACGAGGCTGGTTGACGAGATCCTGCTCATCGGGACCGCCCTGCGCGTACTCGTTCTCCAACGGGAAGATGGGCGCGGCGACGACATAGCCCGCCCGCGTCCAGGCTCGGAGCAGCGGGGCATAGGGCGCCGGGGTGACCGCGAATCCGTGGCCGAAGACGACCACCGGGAATGGCCCATCCGCCCGCGCGGGTGCAGCGCCGCGAACGTCTCCATGCCCGGAAGCCAGAGCTGGGTAGCGGATCACGGTCACGAGCCGCCGCGGCTGGCGCCCGCTTCCGGGGATCGCAACCGTCCGGCCGTGATCGATGAACGTCACGATTCTCTCGCCGACGGCGAAGGGGGCTGGCTGTTCCGGACGCGACGGCGCCCGATGCGACGGCGCCCGATGCGACGGCGCCCGATGCGACGGCGCCCGATGCGACGGCGCGGACCGTGCGGCGGTCGACCGGGCGGTCGCCGAGGTGCCAGTCGCGACTGTAGGCCTGTGGCTGGAAGACCCCCCGCAGCCTGATGGCATGAGGACCGATGCGACGAGCAGGCCGGCGGCCATCGGGCGACAAGCGGCTCCGAGCACCCCAGAAGCCTGACGTCTCAGCGGCCGATGACGGTGAAAAAGTCCCGGCCGTAGGGCGTTAGAAACTGCCCCGGTACGCCTGGCTGTGCGCGCACCATCGGCACCGGCGCGAGCGGACCCTTGCCACCACGGTGCCCATAGAGGTAAGCAGCTACCCACTCGGGGTTGATGTCGAGCTCCGCGGCGCGAACCACTCCCGCCCGGAGGAGGGCGTTCGCCAGGTCTTGCACGGTCAGGTGCTCTCCGCCCGCCCACACGAGGCGCCCCCCCGCGGTGACCCCAAGAGCCGAGCGGGCGGGATCCGCGATGCCCCCCAAGGTGTCTCCCCAGCAGGACAAGCAGCCGAGCGTCTGGGCGGCGGTGCCGTGGTCGATCAGCAGCGCAAGGTTCTGGCGGACAGAAACGATCGGCCGCCCGGGGGCAGGCAGCTCCTGGTGCCAGGACCCAACGTCCGTATAGCCATCGGCGTAGGTGACGATCGAACCGAGTCCAGGGCGCAGCGGCACGGCGGTGCGGCCATAGGACTCAAAGCCCCCCGCGCCAGTATCGAGCTTGAAGCCGCTGTTGAACGCTGCGATGAGATGCTCGAGCTCTGAGCCGGCGACCAGGGGACCAAAGCGCCAGCCGATGCCGCCCGCATCGATCGTGCCGGAGTGCAGCACGAGCTTGACTAGCCGCTGGTCGAAGAAGAGCAGCGCCACTCCCGACGGCGAGCGGGTGACCCACACCGAAACCTGTCCGTCCCAGCGGGTCGCCGGCGCCAGCGTAGCGGCGCCAGTCCCTGAGGGGGCCGAGAGCAGCTGCGGGTACGGCGGGGACAACGGAGCCCGGTGAACGCTTATCGGTCGGGGGCGGCTCACCGGGTGCGGTCGGGGGCTTTGTTCGGTGGTGGTGGTCCCTCCGCAGGCCGCGAGCGCGAGCGACGCGACGCCTACCGTTGCCAGCCATCTCCAAGGCAGCGGTGTTCCAGTAGGCGGCATGCTCCGAGCATCGCTAGCCGCTCGAATTGCGCGCTAAGCCCGTCGTGAGAGATCGCTCACCAATGCTGCGGGCGCCTGCGATCCTCATCGCGTGAGCGAGATCGCGGTCCCGGGACACGACATCGTCGGAATCCGCGCGGCCAATCCTTCGCCGTTGACGCTGACCGGTACGAATTCTTGGGTCGTGGGGCGCGATCCGGCCTGGCTCGTCGACCCCGGCCCGGCGCTCGAGGAGCACGTGGAGGCCTTGGTCGAGGTGCTTAAACGTCGAGGAGGGCTCGCCGCCATCATGCTCACGCACGGACATGCCGATCACACCGAGGCCACCGCCGCGGTACGGAGGCGCTTCCCGGACGCCTTCGTCGCCGCGGCAGGTGGCCGCGCCGATGTGGTCGTAAACGACGGCGACCCGATCGGCCCGCTCACGGTCCTCGGAACGCCAGGCCACGCGCCCGACCATCTGGCGTTTGTCCTCGGGAGCGCCGCGATGACCGGCGACGCCGTGCTCGGCGAGGGCAGCGTGTTCATCGCCCCCGAGCCGGGCGCGCTAAGCGGTTACCTGGAGGCCCTGGAACGACTGCTGAGCCTGGAGTTGGATGTCCTCTGTCCCGGCCACGGACCGCTGGTGCGAGATCCAATGGCGAAGCTCAGCCAGTACATGAGCCACCGGCTCGATCGTGAGCGACGACTTCTGGCCGCGCTGCGGTCCGGGAAGCGCCGGGTTGAGGAGCTCCTGGACGACGCGTGGGCCGACGTCCCCGCGCCGCTCCGGCCAGCGGCGGCGATCACGCTCGCCGCTCACCTCGACAAGCTCGCAGACGAGGGGCGGTTGCCCGCGGAGGTGGAGCGTCCTAGTACTGAGCTTTATGGCGGCGGATCGTGAAGCCGCGTAGGTTCGAGCTGGAGGAGCTCGTCTGAGGGGCGCTGGTCGTGGTGCTCGACGCGTCCGGAGCGGGTGTCGGTGATGTGCTTGAGTTCGCCGGCGGCGCCGGTGCAGCGCCGTTTGCGTCGCCTGTAGTCGGCGTGCAGCTCGTGGCCGAGCCCGGCGCCGAGCCTGGCGCCGAGCCTGTCGCTGCGCTTGGCGCCGAGCCTGTCGCCGCGCTTGGCGCCGTCCCCAGCGGCGCGGTGGCGGTGGCCAATGGTGCGGTAGCGGGGGCCTCGGCGACCTGACACGACGGCGTCGTAGATGGGGATCCAGCGGGCGCGGCTGGGCTCGTGCTGGCTACGGGTGCGGGCGAGCTTGTCGAGGCGGTGGGTGCAGGGCTTGAGCCGGTGACACGCGTGCTGGGCGCCGTGGTGGAAGCGCTAACGCCCGGCGACTTCACGGCGCCAACCCGCCGGGTGGTCGTGGACGCTTGCGCTGAACCTTGCGCTGAGATCTGCGCACTCGCTGCCGCGGCGGTGTGCGCCGCATGCGGCGGCGCGACCGGCACGGCCTGCTGAGCGGCGGCGTCGCTCCGATCGACGTAGCGCGCCGGTGCCAGGGCGGCGTGGTGCGCCGCGGGCGAGGCCAGGTGCTTGACGGTGCGCTGCAACTCGACCGCTCCACCAGCGGTCACCACCGCCGCCGCGACGAGCGCGGCCACGTGGCTTGTAGCCACCCCGATGATCGTTCCGCCGGCACCAGCGGCGCCGCCTGCGGCCAGGGCTCCGCCGCCGGCGGCCACGCCTCCGCCTGCGCTTCCGCCCGCGCCGAGTAGCTTTGCGAGCAAGCCCAGCGGGCCGATCGCCGGCGCCAGCGCCGCGAACTGACGACTGATGCTCCGAAGCTCAGCGCGGTACTCCCGGCAAGTGCCGCAGTCGTGCAGATGGCGGCGCGCGATCCCGCTCGGACGGACACCACGATCATGTGCGTCTGCCAGCTCCTGGCGGATCAGCTCACAGGCCGTGTCGCGCGCCTCGAATGCGGCCGCCAGACCCATCCGAGATCGGACGAGCAGCGATTTCACCGCCGGCACCGACACGTCGAGAGCGGCCGCGATGTCGGCGTAGGCGACGCCGCCGAGCTCGCGCATCAAAAGCGCGGATCGCTGCTGCTCCGGAAGCCGGCGAATGTCGGTCACGAGCCGCCGCAACGACTCCCGCTGCTCGCTCTCCACCACCGGATCACCGGTTTTCTCCGTCAGCTCGAGCGACTCAGTCGGAGTGGGCACCGGACGCCGGACGACGTCCACGCAGCGGTTGTGGGCGATCCGGTAGAGCCAGGGGCGCAGGCTCAGCTCGCGGTCGCCCGCCCGCAGCCCGGCGTACGCCCGCACGAAGACCTCCTGAAGCGTGTCCTCGGCGTCTGGGCGCATGCCGTGAAGCATCTGCCGCACGTATGCCAGCAGCCGCGCGCGGTAGCGGTCGTGGATGACCCTGAAAGCATCCTCGTTGCCGGCCCGGAACTGGGCGACGAGCTGTTGATCCGAGCGCAGCCTGAGCAGCGGTGCTGCGACCGCAACGCGACGCCGGTGCACCCCAGCCCTGGCACGGATGGCAGATGCCTCCATCTTCCTTTACCCACTCTAACGCGCCGAACGGCGAAAGTGCTCGACGGACCGAGCGGGGGCCCGAAAGTGCGCAGCAAAAACGCGCCGTAGGACCCCAAAGCTCATCATCAGCGGAGATGGACGTCTCCGGCGACCGAAGCCGGACCGTCCCTAGCCCAAGGAGACCATGACGTGCTTTATCTCGCTGTAGTCCTCGAGCGCGTAGGAGCTCAGGTCTTTTCCGTATCCCGACTGCTTGAAGCCTCCGTGGGGCATCTCCGAGGCCAGCGGGATGTGGTCGTTCACCCACACGCAGCCGAATCGCAGAGCGTTAGCCACGCGCATGGCGCGCCCCACGTCGCGCGTCCACACCGACGAGGCGAGCCCGTACGGCGTTCCGTTCGCCCAGGCGATCGCCTCTGCCTCGTCAGAGAACCGCTGCACGGTGATCACGGGTCCAAAGATCTCGCGCTGGATCATCTCGTCGTCCTGGGCGAGGCCGGCCACGACGGTCGGCTCGAGGTAGAAGCCGGCGCGCTGCGGTTCATGACCGCCGGTCACGATCTCCCCGCGTGAGGGCCGGCGCTCCAGAAAGCCCTCGACGCGCTCGCGCTGGCGCGCCGAGCTCAGCGGCCCGAGCGTCGTTTGCTCGGAACTGGTGTCGCCCAGCACCAGCGACCGGGCCTGATCGGCCAGACCAGCCACGACGTCGTCGTGCACCCTGGGACCGGCCAGCACCCGCGTGGCCGCGGTGCAGTCCTGCCCCGCGTTGTAATACCCGGTGCCGGCGATCGTCTCAAGCGCGGTCGTTAGCTCGACGTCGTCGAACACGACCACGGGCGCCTTGCCGCCCAGCTCGAGGTGCACGCGCTTGAGCGTGTCGGCGGCATGGCTGGCGATCCACTTGCCCGTCTGGATCGAGCCGGTCAACGACACCATGTCCACCTGCGGGTGCGTGACGAGCGCGCGGCCGGCGGGATCGCCGTGTCCGCAGATCACGTTGAGCACACCTGGAGGGAAGATCTCGGCCGCGTACTCGGCGAGCGCCGTCGTCGTCAGCGGGGTTGTCTCGGCCGGCTTGAGGACCACCGTGTTGCCCGCGGCCAGCGCCGGCCCGATCTTCCAGATGGCCATCATCAGCGGGTAGTTCCAGGGGGCGATCTGGCCGACGACGCCGATCGGCTCGCGCCGGATGATCGATGTGTAGCCGCTGACGTACTCGCCCGCCGAGCGACCTTCCAGGCACCGCCCTGCGCCTGCGAAGAAGCGCAGGTTGTCGACCATGAACGGCAGCTCGTCCTCGCGCACCGCGGCGATCGGCTTACCGGCGTTGGCCGACTCGAGCCGGGCGAACTCCTCGCCGTGCTGCTCGAGCGCGTCGGCGAGCTTCAGCAGCGCCTCAGCGCGCTCGCCTGGCGTGCTGGTCGCCCATCGCTCGAACGCGGAGCGAGCAGCAGAGACCGCACGGTACACATCGGCCTCGCCGGAGACGGGCGCCTGGGCGATGACTTCGCCGCTGGAGGGATCGAGCACGTCCTCGAGGCGGCCCTCGGCGGCGTCGACGAACGCCCCGCCGATGAAGTTCTGGAGCGTCCGCACGGGGCAAACGTACCACCGGTCCAACGTAGTTCGCCCGGGCGCATGCGCCCGGGCGCCGGGCCGATCATGATCGGCCCGGGGGGTCGGCACATGTGCCGACCCCTCCATAATTTGAGTGATGGACCCGGCATCGGGCATCGGAATTCCCGTGGCGTTCGGCGCGGGACTGATCTCGTTTCTGTCGCCGTGCGTGTTGCCCCTCGTTCCCGGCTACATCTCCGCCGTGGCGGGCGTGGCGCCCGCGGAGGTGCGCCCGCGACGGGTGCTCGGGCCGAGCCTGGCATTCGTGGCCAGCTTCTCGGCGATCTTCATCGCGCTCGGCCTGCTCGGGCAGCGGGCGCTTCGGGCCACGCTCACCGGGCCCGCGGCGCTCAAGGTCTGCGGCGCGCTGATCGTCGCGATGGGGGTTCTGTTCGTGCTCGCACCGCTTGTGCCCCGGCTCGGTCGCGAGTGGCACGTCGGGCGGCTGATGGAGCGGGCTGGCCGGGGCGGCCCGATAATCACGGGGGCGGCGTTCGCCTTGGCCTGGACGCCGTGCACGGGGCCCACGCTCGGCGCGATCATCGGCGCCACCGGCGTCTCAAGCTCGGCCGCGCACGGCGCGTTCCTGCTGGCGATCTACTGCCTGGGCCTTGGGTTGCCGTTCCTTGTTACCGGCTTGGCGTTCGGCACCGTGACCTCGGGGCTCAACGTCATCAAGCGCCACTACGCGATCGTGATCGGGGTCGGAGGGGTGGTCTTGATCGGCATGGGGGTGCTGATCTGGACGGGCGAGTTCACGCAGCTCAACATCACGGTCAACCACTGGCTGCAGGACGTCGGCCTGCCGAACCTCAATTCGGACACATAAGCGACTCGTACGGCTGTCCCCATCCGGCCTCCTCGTTCGTCTTAGGGGCAAAATCCCTCACAAAGGAGGTACGAGATGAAGTACGCGACGTTGATCTATTCAAAGCCCGGCTCGCACGAGGCGCTCTCCGAGGACGAGTCCAAGGCGGTGTATGCGGAGTACATGGCACTGAGCGAGGACCCCCGCTGTGTCGCGGGCGCGCAGCTGCAGCCGGTCGAGACCGCCACCACGATCCGCGTGCAGGACGGCAGCACGCTGACCACCGACGGCCCCTACGCCGACACCAAGGAGGTATTCGGCGGCTACTACGTATTCGAAGCCCAGAGCCTCGACGAGGCGCTCGAGCTCGGGTCCCGGATCCCGGCGGCGCGGCTGGGCGGCGCGATCGAGGTGCGGCCCGTCGTGGAGCAGTAGCGCTGCTCGAGCAGGTCTTCCGCGACCAATGGGGCCGGGTACTGGCCTCGCTGATCGGCTTCCTCGGTGACTTCGACCTCGCCGAGGAGGCCGCTCAGGAGGCCTTCGCGATCGCGGCCGAGCGCTGGCCTCGCGGCGGCGTGCCGGCTAATCCTGGCGCCTGGCTGCTGGCCACCGCACGTAACCGGGCGATCGACCGCATTCGCCGCCAGCGAGTGCTTCAGGCCAAGACCCAGCTGCTCGAGGTCCCCGAGGCGACCGTCGACGAGTACGAGGACGACACCGTGATCGAGGACGAGCGACTGGAGCTGATCTTCACCTGCTGTCATCCGGCGCTGGCGACCGAGGCCCAGGTGGGGCTTACCCTGCGGGCGCTGGGCGGCCTCTCGACTGAGGAGATCGCGCGGGCGTTTCTGGTCTCCGAGGAGACGATGAAGCGCCGGCTCTCCCGGGCCAAGGCGAAGATCAAGGCCACCGCGATCCCATTCGAGGTGCCCTCCGACCATCTGCTCCCGGACCGTCTGGACGCCGTGCTGGCGGTCATTTATCTGATCTACAACGAGGGCTACAGCGGACGCGTCGACCTGGCGGCCGAGGCCATCCGCCTGGGGCGCGTGCTGGCCTCGCTGATGCCCGACGAGCCGGAGGTCCACGGACTGCTGGCGCTGATGCTGATCCAGCACGCGCGGCGGCGGGCGCGGTTCGCCCAGGGGGAGCTGGTGCTGCTCTCAGAGCAGGATCGCTCGCTGTGGGATGGCGCTGAGCTTGAAGCGGGACACCAGGCGCTCGAGCGCGCCCTCGCGCTGCGCGGCGGCGGCCCCTACGTGCTGCAGGCGGCGATCGCCTCACTGCAAAGCGCCGAGCGGATTGAGTGGGACGAGGTCGCGGCGCTCTACCGGCGGCTGGCATCGCTGACGGGGTCGCCTGTGGTGGAGCTCAACCGGGCGGTCGCCGTGGCCGAGGCCGGATCTCCCGAGCGCGCGCTCGAGATCGTCGAGCGGCTCGAGCTGCCCGAATACCAGTATCTGCACTCCACGCGGGGCGAGCTGCTGCGACGCCTAGGGCGCCGGGCGGAGGCCTGCGCCGCGTTCCAGCGGGCGCTCGAGCTGGCGAGGTCAGAGCCCGAGCGGCGCTTTCTGGCTCGGCGGATCAAAGAGCTGCAGACCCTTGTCCCCTGACCGGCGGCTCGTTCGTCTCACCGGCGAACAACCGCTGAAAAGGAGGCACGCCATGCAGGATCACTCTGACAACCGCAACAAAACCTGGACGCTCGTGCTGGCCGGGCTGGCGACGTTCATGACAGCGCTCGACACGCTCGTGGTCACGACCGCGCTGCCGGTGCTGAGAGTGGATTTGCACGCCACGCTGTCCGGATTGGAGTGGACCGTCAACGCCTACAACCTCGCGTTCGCCTGCCTGCTCGTCACGGGCGCCGCGCTCGGCGACCGGTTCGGCCGGCGACGGATGTTCGCCGTCGGGGTGTTCACGTTCACCGCCGCCTCGGCCGCGTCGGCGCTCGCGCCGACCGTGCAGGCGCTCGTTGCCGCCCGCGCGCTTCAGGGTGCAGGCGCTGCGATCGTCACGCCGTTGACGTTGACGCTGATCTCCGAGGCGTTCCCGGTCGAAAAGCGCGGCGTCGCGATCGGGCTGTGGGGCGGAATCGCGGGCTTGGCAGTCGCGGCCGGTCCGGTTGTCGGTGGTGCGGTCGTAGGAGGCATCGACTGGCACTGGATCTTCTGGCTGAATGTCCCCATCGGTCTGGCGCTCGTCCCGGCCGGGCTGACCCGGTTGCGCGAGAGCTACGGGCCGCGCCCCGAGCTTGACCTGCTGGGCCTGGTGCTGGCGGGCGGCGGCGCCCTGGGCATCACCTGGGGCCTGGTTCGCTCGAGTGCGGCCGGCTGGACGAGCGTGGAGGTGCTGGGATCGCTGGTGGTGGGTGCGGTGCTCGTGGCGGCGTTCGTCGCCTGGGAACGGCGGGCGAGGTCGCCGATGGTGCCGCCGGGGCTGTTCCGCGCGCCTGGCTTTGCGGCGGCCAACGGCGTGAGCTTCTTCATGTACGCCGGGCTATTCGGGGCGCTGTTTCTGATGAGCCAGCTGCTCCAGACGGCGCTCGGGTACTCGCCACTTCAAGCGGGTCTGCGGCTGCTGCCCTGGACGTTGCCGCCGATGTTCATTGCGCCGGTGGCCGGGATGCTCGCCGACCGCTATGGCAACCGGCCGTTCATGGTGTTGGGCCTGGCGCTCCAGGCCATGGGGTATGCATGGGTGGCGAGCATCGCTACCACGGGCGTCGACTACCTGCAGCTGGGCGCGGCGTTCACGCTCTCGGGGATCGGCACCTCGTTCTGCTTCCCCACGGTGGCGGGCGCGATCATGGGCGCCATTCCGCTGCGCGAGGCGGGCGTGGCGTCGGGAACCAACAGCGCGATCCGCGAGCTCGGCGGGGTGCTGGGCGTGGCGGTGCTGGCGTCGGTGTTCGCCGCCCACGGCGGCTACTCGACCCCGCACGCGTTCATCCACGGCTTCAGCATCGCGGTCTGGGTGGCCGTGGGGCTGTCGTCGCTGGGCATCGTCGCGGCGTTGCTGACCGGAGGCCGGCGGCGCGGCGCGGCGACCGCCAGTGCGGCGGCCGCCGAGGGTTCGGTGGTCGCCGACGGCAGCGTGGTTGCCGGGGGCCAGCCGGCCTAGGGGCTCCCGGGGAGCGCCGTGGTCGCCGGGGGTGCCGTGGTTGCCGGGGGCCAGCAGGCCTAGGGGCGCCCGGTTGGAGAGATTGACAGCTACTACGGCCGCCGATATATTGGCGGCCGTAGTATGTCTGGCTCAGACGACACGGAACGGCTCGGAAACCTCGGGCGCTTCACCGAGCCCTCGCTGCTCGTGCTCTCGAGTCTGGCGGGTGGGGCCAAGCACGGCTACGCGATCACGCAGGACGTGCAGGAGATGGCGGGCGTCGAGCTCGGTCCAGGGACGCTTTACGGCGCACTGGCGCGGCTCGAGGAGCGGGGGCTGATCGAGCCGCTGCCCGCCGAGGCCCGCCGCCGGCCCTATCGCTTGACCGCAGTCGGCGCCGCGGCACTCGAGCGGCGCCTCAGCGCGCTCGAGCGAGTGGCGGGGATTGGACTCCGCCGCCTGCAGGGAGCGCCGGCATGATCCGCCGCCTCGCGCTGTGGGCCGTGGGGCTGTACCCGCGGGCTTGGCGAGCCCGCTACGAGCCTGAGTTGCTGGCGCTCCTCGGGGAGTGCCGGCTGTCGCCGGCGAGGGTCGTAGACCTGCTGCGGGGGGCGTTTGACGCCCACCTGAGTCCCCAGGGGCTGACTTCCTCGCCGCCCCAGCGGATGCGGGGCACGATCGTGGCCACGCTCGGCTGCTGGACCGCGCTCGCCTTACTCGGGGCCGGCTTTTGGCAGGCGACCGAGGACGGCGCGTTCCGGATCGCCGGTGGCGCCCACGCGCTGCTGGGCGATGCCTGGCTGCTGGTCTTGGTGCTCGCGATCGTCGGCGCGGCGGTGATCGCGCTCGCCGGTGCCCCGCTGGCATACACGGTCATGCTTCAGGCTTGGCAGGAGCGAACGCCGGCGCTGAGGCGCGCGATCATGATCGCGGTGCTAGCAGTGGGCGGGTTCGCCGTCGCCACCGCGCTGCTGGCCCTGTTTGCGCGGGGCAGCCAAGGCCCCTCGTTACTGGGGCACGCGCTCTTCGTTCTATGGGCGGGACTGGCCATAGTGGTCGCCGCCGTCTGTGCCCTGGCTGCGCGCGCCTGTCTGATGAGAGCACGGCTCCCGGCGGCGCAACTGGTGCTCGGCGTGGCCGGAGCATGGCTTCTGGCGCGCATCATGGCGGTGCTGACGATCGCCGTGGGGCTCTACGCGATGTTGCTGGTGCTCGAGTCGCCGAGTTTGGCGGCTAGCCCCAACGGTCCGCTCAACCTTCCGACGACGATGGTGCTGGGCTCGCAGCTGGTGGGGATGGTGCTGGCCAGCACCCTGGCGGCGGTTACCACGCGCCGCGGTGTGGCGGCCCTGCGCGGCGGCTGACCGTACAGGGCGTCCGCTCCGGGTTCGTCGCGTCTCGAGCTACTTAGTCTTCGTAGCCGGGCTCGCCGGGGAGGATGATCCGCGCCGCCTCGCCCGAGACCAGCACACGCGGCTGGACTGGATGGACATCCCTGCCACGGGCGTGTGCAGTCAGCTCCTCAGCCGAGGCGAAGCCCGAGAGCTGCTCCAGGTGCTTGATCGTCGGGAATACCAGAAGCAGCTCACCCCGCTCGGCCGCCTGCAGCGCCGCGGCAGGCTCATACCACCGGGCTTCCACCACCTCGCCGCCGTCGACCCTCACGCGCGCGTCCTCGTGAACCGGCGCTAGGTAGAACCACGTGTCGAAGCGGGTCTTCACCTGCGCCGGGGTGATCCAGCGGGAGAACGGGATCAGCTGCGCGGGATCCGCGAGCTCTACGCCGGCCTCCTCCTGCACTTCGCGCAGCGCTGCGGTCCGCAGCGCGCGGTCGCCGCGTCCCTCGCGGCGGTCGACGGCGCCTCCGGGAAACACCCACGCTCCGCCCATGAAGCGCGAAACGGGGTTGCGCTTGACCAGCAGCACCTCCAGCCTCTCGGATCCTCCACGCAGGAGGATCACGGTCGCCGCGAGCCGAGGCACGGTCTCGCGCCCGGGATTCAATTCCTCGCCGGGGCCAGGTCGGTCGATCTCCACGGCTACGAAGCTAGCGCGCGGCGTCCCGAGCGATGCGCCGTCCTGCGTGGGGGTTCGGCGCGGCGGTCGGTGCTGGTTGCCGTCGGTCGTCGGTGCGTGCTGCTCTCGCCCCGGGGACGAGGGCTGCTCTCGCCCCGGGGAAGCGGGCTGCTCTCGCCCCGTGGCCGCGCAAGCAACCTCCTGCACACGCGTGCACGGTTTCTTCCCCCACCACGTGCGCGGTTTCTTCCCCCCACCACGTGCGCGGTTTCTTCCCCCACCACGTGCACGGTTTCTTCCCCCACCACGTGCGCGGTTTCTTCCCCCCACCACGTGCGCGGTTTCTTCCCCCACACGCGTGCGCACCTACTTCCCCCACACGCGTGCGCACCTACTTCCCCCCACACGCGTGCGAACCTCCCATTCCTGTCGGCGGATCAGACTTTTGTGAGTTTGGGCACGGATTTCATGCCAAAGCTCGGTCCTGCGGGGAATCGCATGCGACTTGGGAGGTTTTACACCCGCGGGGGGCGCGCGCGCCCTTAAGCACCTTGCTGGGGGCGCCATCCGGCTATTCACTTGCGCGAAGCCAGGGATCGCTGCGCTCCGCCTGATCGAGCCCGCAGGCCGTACGCCCCGAGGACGCGCGATCGAGCCCGCAGGCCGCGCGCTCCGAGGACGCGCGATCGAGCCTGCAGGCCGCGCGCTCCGAGGACGCGCGATCGCGCAGGCGCGCGCGATAGATCCCGCCGGGCCGGCGCCGAAGGACCCGAAGGGCTCGCCGAGGCTACCCTTCCGCGCGTGAAATACATGTGTTCATCCTGCGGTTTCATCTATGACCCGGATGAGGGGGATCCGGATGGCGGAATTCCCCCCGGCACCCAGTTCGAGGAGATCCCGGACACCTGGTTCTGTCCCGTGTGCGGCGCGCGGAAGCAGGACTTCGAGCCCTTCAAGGAGTAATCGGCGGGCGGGGTCCGAGTTCGCGGACAGGGGCCGAGTCAGCGGGCGGGGTCCGAGTTCGCGGACAGGGGCCGAGTCAGCGAGCGGGGTCCGAGTCGGCGAGCGGGGTCCGAGTTCGCGGGCAGGGTCCGAGTCGGACAGGGGCCGAGTCGGCGGGCGGGGGCGAGTTCGCGGGCCGGGGCCGAGGCGGGCGGCCCGAGTCAGCGGGCGGGGGCGAGTTTGCGGGCCGGGGCCGCGCCTGACGCTAGCGCCTCATGGCACTCAGCACCCAGGCGATGAACACCCCCTGGAATGGCAGCCGGCCCCAGAGGGCAAGGCGGCCGCCCGGCACCTGAGGGAACTCGTCCGGATGAAGTGCCATGTGTACGTTGGCGGGGAACACGGCCACCAGCGTGGCGATCAGCCACCAGCCCGCCAACTGCCGCGAGCGCGTAGGGATGAGAGCTGCGCCGCCGGCGATCTCGGCGACGCCACTCACATGGACCATCGCGCCGGGCGCCGGGATGTACGGGGGCACGATCCGAAGGTACGCGCGCGGGATGATGAAGTGCATCGCGCCAGCGAACAGGAAGAACGGTCCGGCGAGGGAGCGGAGCACGCGCATCGCCGGGTGGACCCTACCGCCAGGTGTCTAAGCCGCAACGGCGGGCGGGCTCTCCGGCGGCGCCGCGGGCAGGCGATGCGCCGGGTCAACCGGGTCATCGTCCGCCGCACAGACCGAACCCTCCTCCGGCGCCGCGTGCGGCGCCTCCGCGGCCGCGGCTCCGGAGGGATCGGCCGGCGGATGCAGCCTTCCCGCGGTGGCTTCGGCGATCGCCGCGGCGGTGATCGCCACGAGCCGGCGCAAATCGGTCTCTGAGATCGTCAACGGCGGCATCAGCACGACGACGTCGCCCAGCGGCCGGACCACCGCGCCCCGGCGGCGCGCGGCGAGGGTCACGTGGTGGCCGACGCGGTCTGCCGGCGGCTGCTCGATCAGCTCGATCCCGACCATGAACCCCCGCTGCCGCACGCCGGCCACGCCGGGCAGGACAGCTACCCGCTGAGCCAGCAGACACTCCAGCAGCCCGATCTTCGGCTGCAGCGTTTCGAGCGTGCGCTCGCGCTCGAAGACCTCGAGCGTGGCGATCGCCGCCGCTGCGGCGAGCGGGTTGCCCGTGTAGGTATGACCGTGGAAGAAAGCCTTGAACTCCTCGAATTCCGCCAGGAACCCGTCGTATAGGCGCTCGGTCGTGAGCGTCGCTGCGAGCGGCAGGTAGCCGCCGGTGAGGCCCTTGCCTACGCACATCAGATCGGGTGTTACCTGCTCGTGCTCGCAGGCGAACAGCTTGCCCGTGCGACCGAACCCGGTGGCCACCTCGTCGCAGATCAGCAGCACGCCGTGGGCATCACACAGCTCGCGGACGCGGCGCAGATAGCCGTCGGGCTGCATCACCATTCCCGCGGCTCCCTGGACAAGCGGCTCGACGATCACCGCCGCGACGGTCTCGGAGTGGTGCTCCAGTAGCCGCTCCAGCTGGTCGGAGTCGCCCGCCCTGGCGCGGAGCGTCTCGAACAGCAGCGGCTCGTAGAGCGAGTGGAAAAGCTCGATGCCGCCGACAGACACCGCGCCGAGCGTGTCGCCGTGGTAAGCGTTTTCCAGGCAGATAAAGCGCGTACGCTCGGGCTCTCCACGTTGCGCCCAGAACTGGAAGGCCATCTTGAGGGCGATCTCAACGGCCGTCGAGCCGCTCTCCGAGTAAAAGACGCGCGTCAATCCAGGCGGCGCGACGGCCACAAGACGTTCCGCCAGCTCGATCGCCGGCTGGTGGGAGAGGCCGAGCATCGTGGAGTGGGCAACGCGTTCTAGCTGACGGCGGACCGCCGCGTCGATCGCCGGGTGGCGATGGCCGTGGACGTTGCACCACAGCGACGACACGCCGTCGATATAGGCGTTTCCGTCGGCGTCGTAGAGGTTCGTGCCCGCCGCGCGGTCGATTAGCAGCGGCGACTCCTGCTCGCACCACCCGCGCTGCTGGGTGAAGGGATGCCAGAGGCGGCTGCGGTCGGCGTCCTGAAGCTCGACGACGGTGCGCATGGACGGACGCTAGCTCGCGAGCCGGTCGGAACGCTGGGCCGGCGGCCTTCGCGTGGTCATCGGCTGGCCGCCCAGCCAGCGGTTGAGCGGCAGCCCGGACACGGCCTGTGAGAGCAGTTCGGGCTCGCCGCGGACAACGTAGGGCAAGGTTTCCACTTCGGCTTTGCCCAGGCTGGCGATCGTCGCCCGGTTAGAGCGCTCGATGGTCCCGGGCGTCCTAGGCCAGGGGGTGAGCACGACGGCCGCGATTGTCAGCGACGCGGCTCTCGCGGCCTCGAGTGTGAGCAGCGTGTGGTTGATCGTGCCAAGGCCTGGCCTTGCCGCGATCAGCAGCGGCAGGCCGAGCGCGCGGGCCAGGGAGCGCACGTCGTCTGGAGGCGAGAGCGGCACCAGCAGCCCGCCCACCCCCTCGACGATGACCACGTCCGCCCGGCGGGCCGCTTCTGCCACCGCGTCCTTCAGCGCCGCCGTCGAGATCGGGCGGTTGGCAAGCTCTGCCGCCAGGTGCGGCGATACAGCCGGCCCATATGCGACCGGTGCCACGGCGTCGGGCTGGCAACCCGCCGCCCGTGCCAGCAGCTCGTGATCGGCCGGCCAGGCGGGCGGGGCCTGGTCGTCCAGGCCGGTGATCACTGGCTTCAGCGCCGCGACGGAGATGCCACGTGAACGTAGTGACGCGACGATCGCGGCCGCGAGCACCGTCTTGCCGACGCCGGTGTCGGTGCCGGTGACGAACAGTCCGCGCAAAGCGCGGTTAGGCCGCCCTGGCGAAAGGCGGCTCGTCCTCGAAATCGAACACGCCGCCGGAGGCCGAGCCGCTGTCCTCGAAGTCGAACAGGCCTGCGGCCGCGTCGTCCGCGGCTTCGAAGTGGCCGCTGGCCGTGAGGTAGGCGCTCTCGCCTTGCTCGTCAGCGTCGTCCCCATCGAAGCTCCCGTACTCGCGCCCGCTGATGCTCGTGGCTTGCTGCCGTGGGTTGAAGCCGGCTGCTCGAGCGGCCTGGGCCAGCGTCCGGGCGGCCGCTCGCAGCTCCTCTCCGCGGTGGGCGGCCATGACAGCCAGGCGCAGCCGAGACGTCATCGGGGGGACCGTCGGCGGGCGAATCGCCTGCGCGAACACACCACGCTCCAGCGCCGTCTCGCAGATCTCGACCGCGAGCGCCGGATCGCCGACCACGAGCGGCACGATGTGGGTGTGAGCGCCGTGGAGTTCGAAGCCTTCGCCGGCGAGCTCTGCGCGAAGCGTGGCAGCGTTCGTCTGGAGCTTGTGAACGCGATCAGGGCGCTCTTCGAGCAGCTCGAGTGCCGCCAGGGCCCCCGCCGCCGCTGGCGGTGGAAGCGCGGTCGAGAAGATGAACGTCCGGGCCGAGTTCACGAGGTAGCGCGCCATCTCCTCGTCGCAGGCCACGAACGCGCCATATGAGCCGAGCGCCTTACCGAGGGTGCCGACGATGACGTCGACCTGACCCTCGAGGCCCGCCTCGGCGACCGCGCCCCGGCCGCCCGGGCCGAGCGTCCCGGTGGCATGGGCCTCATCGACCACGATCCGGATCCGGTGGCGCTGGCCCAGCTCCACCAGCGCCTGCAGTGGCGCCACGTCTCCGTCCATGGAGAAGACGCTGTCGGTGACGATCAGCGCGCCGCGGCCCTCGGCCTGGGCGATTCCCCATGCCAGGTGCTCGACATCGCGGTGGTAGTAGACGAACGTCTCGGCGCGCGACAGCCGGCAGCCATCGATGATCGACGCGTGGTTTAGCTCATCGGAGAAGACGACGTCTCCCGGCCGCGCGAGCGCCGCAATCACACCGGCGTTCGCAAGGTAACCCGAGCCGAACAGAAGCGCCGCCTGGCGGCCCTTGAATTCCGCCAGCCGCTCTTCCAGGCGGCGATGGATGGTCATCGTGCCGGACACAAGCCGCGAGGCGCCCGCGCCCACACCCCAGCGCATTGCCGCCTCGGCCGCCGCTGCCCTGACGCGGGGGTGGTCGGCGAGCCCGAGGTAGTTGTTCGAGCACAAGAGCAGCGCGGGCTTGCCGTCTAGCAGCACGTGGGGGCCCTGGGGCCCGGAGATCAGCCGTGTCCGCCGCCGCAGGCCGAGGGCTTTCAACTCGTCGAGCCGCGCCCCCAGCTCTATCATCCCGCCGCCCCGCTGTTGCCCGCGCCCCGCGCCCCCGTTTCATCGCTGCCGCCATGCGGGGCAGGCGCCCGATGCCTGCCGCTGTTGGGGGTCCCATCCGGTCTTGGAGGCACCCGGCGCTTGGGCGAGAAGCGCAGCTGGCGCGAGGGATCCCACAGGCTGACCGTGAGCCCATCGGCCGCGCTGCCGCCCGCGACCGCGCCGCCGTCCAAGGCCTCGCCCACGACGTCGGGCGTCTCTCCGTCCAGCCATCCATTGCGGTTGTCGGGTCTCGGGTTGGAGCCGTTATCAGGCTGGCGCGCGACGTTGAGCCCCAGCTCTTCGAACATCGCCCGATCCTCCTCGGGCGCGTTGCCGAGCGTCGTCAGGAAGTTGCCCATCATTACGCCATTGAGCCCGGCCTTCACGGCCTGTGGCTGAAGCTCGCCCAGGTTTTCGGTGCGTCCGCCGCAGAGCCTGAACAGCGCATCCGGAAGGATCAGGCGGAAGATCGCGATCCACTTGACGGCCTCCCAGGGGTCGATCAGCTCGCGGTCGCCGAACTTCGTTCCCGGGCGGGGGTTCAGCAGGTTGATCGGCACACTGGTCGGCTCGATCCCCGCGAGCTCGAAGGCCATCTCCACACGCTGCTCGCGGCTCTCGCCGAGATTGAGGATGCCGCCGACACAGGTCTCGAGGCCTGCCTCGCGCACCGCTTCGATCGTGCGAAGTCGCCCCTCGTAGCGCACGGTTGTCGAGACCTCGGGGTAGTAGGAGGAGGCGGTCTCGACGTTGTGATGCACCCGCTGCACGCCGGCTTGCTTGAGCGCGGCAGCTTTGGTGGCCGACATGTGGCCGATCGAGACACAGCGCTTGAGGTTGGTGTGCTCGGCCACTAGCCGCGCGCCCTCGAGCACCTTGTCGAAGTCTCGCCGTGAGAGGCCCTGGCCCTGGGTGACCATGCAGAAGCGGTGAGCGCCGGCCGCCTCGGCTGCCCGCGCGTGCTCGAGGATCTGCTCGGGCTCCATCATGGCGTGCATTGGTGTGTCGGCCTCGGCGTAGCGCGACTGGGCACAGAAGCCGCAGTCCTCGGCGCAGCCGCCCGACTTGGCGTTGACCAGCGAGCACATGTCGGTGGCGTCCGCGAACCGCTCGCGCCGCGCCCGCCATGCCCGCTCGACGAGCTCCCCGATCAGGACCTGGTCCTCGAGCTGCCCCAGCGCTAGGGCCTCCTCGCGGGTGATGAGCGGCGGCATCGGGCGTGGACTGTAGGGCGAGCTCCGGACGTCTCCTCGTAGGCTCGCCCAGGACCGGCCGCTCCGCGTGGGCCTGTCCGAGGGATGTGCGAGCTCCGCGCCCGCACACGCGCCCGCCGGCGGCGTGGATGCGTGACCTCACATTCCCGCCGCCGGCTCGGACTCTTGTGAGTTTGCGCATGCATTTCATGCCGAAGCTCACTCTTGCCGCACCGGGGAGCCGGTTTGTGAGTTTCTGCACCACGTGGCGGCGACGCGGGCGGCGCGTCACGCACGGCGCACGCTCCCCGAGAAGTGCCTCACCGGCGATGAGTCCTCGTGCCTCACCGGCGACGCGGGCGGCGCGTCACGCACGGCGCACCGCTCCCCAGAAATGCCTCACCGGCGATGAGTCCTCGTGCCTCACCGGCGATGAGTTCTGGTGCCTCACTGGTGCCTCACCACCGATGAGTTCCCCGCCCGGCCCGAGTCCAATGCTCCAAATGACGAAACAGGAGACAGACATGACCTCGGAGAATCGCTGGCTGGCGCTCGTCGTGCTGTGCGTGGGCATGCTGATGATCGTGCTCGACGTCACCGTCGTGAACGTCGCCCTGCCCTCGATCCAATCGGATCTTCACTTCTCGCAGTCGAGCCTGGCCTGGGTGGTCAACGCCTACCTGATCGCCTTCGGTGGGCTGCTGCTCCTGGCCGGCCGCCTGGGCGACCTCATCTCTCGCCGCGGCGTGTTCCTGGCAGGGCTTGCCGTGTTCACGGGCGCCTCCCTCGTCTGCGGGCTGGCCGAGAGCCAGGCCGTGCTCGTGGCCGCGCGGTTCGTCCAGGGGATCGGGGGCGCCATGACCTCGGCCGTGATCTTGGGGATGATCGTGACGATGTTTCCCGAGCCGCGCGCGCAGGCCAAGGCGATCGGCGTCTACGCCTTCGTCGCCTCGGCCGGCGGCTCAATCGGCCTGCTGGTCGGCGGGGCGCTCACGCAGGCCATCGACTGGCACTGGATTTTCTTCGTCAACGTGCCGATCGGATTCGTGGCGGCGGTGCTCGCCCGCCGCCTGCTGAGGCCCGACGCCGGCATCGGCCTGGAGCGGGGAGCGGACGCCCCGGGCGCCGCCCTGATCACCGCCGCGCTGATGCTGGCCGTTTACACGATCGTCAAGCCGGCGGCGGACTACGGGTGGGGCTCCGGGCGCACGCTGGCGCTGGGTGCAGCGGCGCTCGTGCTGCTGGCCGCGTTCGTGGTGCGCGAGCGCCGCGCGGCGAACCCGCTGATCCCGCTGCGGATCTTCCGCTCGCGCAACCTGTCGGGCGCAAACGCGATCCAGGCGCTGACCGTGGCCGGGATGTTCGGCATGTTCTTCACGGGCTCGCTGTACCTACGCCGCGTGCTGGGCTACGACGCGCTCCAGATCGGACTGGCGTTCATGCCCACCACGCTGCTGATGGGAGGGCTCTCGATCCGCTACTCCGAGCGCCTCATCACTCGCTTCGGCCCCAGGAGCACGCTGATCCCCGGCCTGGTGCTGATGGCGGCGGGGCTGCTGCTGTTCACCCGCTCACCCGTGCACGCCAGCTACCTGACCGACGTGCTGCCGACGCTCGTTTTGCTGGGAGCGGGCGTGGGCGTGTCGTTCGCGGCGCTCATGACGCTGGCCATGTCGAGCGCGGCCCCGAGCGAGGCGGGCCTGGCGTCGGGGCTCGTCAACACGACCGCTCAGGTCGGGGGCGCGCTCGGGCTCGCGGTGCTCAACACGCTCGCCGCCACGCGCTCCCACCATCTCCTCGCGCACGGGACGAGCTTGGCCTCGGCGCTCACGAGCGGCTACCACCTCGCTTATCTGCTGGCCGGTGGACTGGTGATCGCGGCGTTGGTGATCGCCTTCGTGGTCCTGCGTCCCGCTCCGATGCAGACAGCTGGCGACGTGGCACCACTCCCGTGCCCCGAGGCCGCTTAGCCGGTCTCCCTAGCCCTAACCCCCTAGATAGCCGGCGATCGCCGCGGCCACCGCCCGGGCACCCGTCGTCCCGAGCGTGATGGTGTAGTGGTTGGTGCCGGTCACCTGGGTCCCTTGGCGCTGCTCCGGCGCCTCGGCGGCCCAGGCCTGTACCAGCTCGAGTGGCTGCATCGGGTTTGGGTCGTCGAGCAGGCCCCGGGGGGCGCATAGCAGCGTGGCCGGCACCGCCAGGCGATGCGCCGCCTCCCCGATCTCGAACATCTCGTCGGCATCGTCTCTGACTGCCTCCTCGCGCACCGAGGAACGCATTTCCGGCTCCTCGCCGACGAGGTCGTGGTCGGCGTAGGCAGCCAGATCCTCGTCGCGCACGCCGTCGCCGGCAAACGCGGGATGGGCGCGCCACCAGTCCCGGTAGGCCTCCCGGCTCGCAAATCGCTCTTGAAGACGGGCCAGCGCCGGACCTAGAAAGCCCTTGATGAATTCCTGTGGGTCGACATCGACGGTGCCTGGAATCGTCAGTCCACCATCGACAAGCACCGCCGCCCGGACGCGCTCGGGATGATCCGCGGCCAGCCGGGCGATGATGTAGGCGCCCAGCGAGTGGCCGGCGACCACGGGCTGCTCGAGCGCGAAGGCGTCCAGGAGCGCGAGCAGGTCGCGCACGTACGCGGCCATGCCGTACGGCGCGGGGAGCCCGTTGCTGGCGGCCCGGCCCCGAAGGTCGGGAGCCACCAACGTCGCCCGACCGGCGAGCGCTCGGGCCACGGCCACCCATCCGTGGCTGTTGGCCGTGATGCCGTGAGCGGCCAAGACCAGTGGTCCGCCGCCGCCGAGCTTGTACGCGGCCAGCGTTCCTCCCGAGACCTCGACGTCGACCCTTGCGAGCGGCGGCGGCAAGGCTACTTCCCCTTCCAGCGCGGCCGGCGCTTCTGCCCGAACGCTCGCACGCCCTCGCGAAAGTCCTCGGAGGAGAAGCACGCGCGGCGAAGCTCGATCAGCTCCTGCTCGTCAATGGGATCGAGCTGCGCGGCGGCGTCGAGCACGGCGTTGATCACCCGCTTGTTGCCCCGCTGAGCTAGTGGGGCGCCCGAGGCGATCTCCGAGGCCATCGCCAGCGCTGCCGAAGCCAGGCGCTCGGGCTCCGTGACCGCGTTGACCAGTCCCCATTCACGCGCGGTGACCACGTCGACCGGTCGGCCCAGGAGGAACAGCTCGCGTGTCCGCGGGGCGCCGATAGCGTCGATGAACTTCTGGATCCCGGTGTGGGAATAGACCAGCCCAAGCTTTGCCGGCGGCATCCCCAGCGAGATGGTCGCAGCGGCGATGCGCAGATCGCACGAAAGCGCCAGTTCGAGGCCGCCACCAATCGCGGAACCATTCAAGGCGGCGATCGTGGGGTACGGATAGCGCTCGATCGCCTCGATCGCGGCGGCGAAGGGATGCGCTACCAGCTTCTCTGCCTCGTCGGCGAACACTCCCTCGGGGAGGTCGCCGATGTCGTAGCCGGCCGAGAACGTTCGGTTCCGGCCGGTGACGATCAGGCAGCGGGCGTCGAGCTGGGGCACGGTGGTGGCGAAACCCTCGAGGATGTCGTGATCGAGGGCCCCGCGCTTGCCGGGGTTTGAGATCGTCAGCCGGGCGACTCCGGGGGCCGGCTCGTCGACGTCGAGTGCGCCGTGCCCGGTGGTGCTACTCGAGGACAACGAGCGTGTCTCCCTCTGACACCGACTGCCCCTCCTCGCACAGGATGTCCTTGACGACCCCAGGGTCCTCTGCCTCGACCGGCATCTCCATCTTCATCGATTCCAAGACCACGACCGTGTCGCCTTCCTCGACATGATCGCCGATCTCGACCTCTACCTTCCAGACGGTGCCGGTGATGTGGGCTTCGACCTGCGGCAAGCGCGCCTCCTGTGCTTGGGTCGTCGGAAGTTACTGGCGCGAGGCGACGGTTTCTTCGCGAGGCGGGTGAGACTGTGAAATACGGGCCGCCGGGCTGCCCGTTCGAGCGGGCAGCCCGGCGGCCTGATCACTTAGGTGACCGCAAACGTCCGCGGATCCGGGCCGATCCGCTCGGCCTCATCGAGCCCTTCGATGGCCTTGATGTCCTCGTCGGTCAGTTCGAAGTCGAAGATCTGGAAGTTCTCCTCGATCCTCGACGGGTTGACCGAGCGTGGGATGACGACGTTGCCAATCTGGATGTGCCAGCGCAGGATGACCTGCGCCGGAGTGCGCTGGTGGCGCGAGGCGACCTCGCGGATCGTTCGATCCTCCAGCGCCGCCCCGCGGCCGAGCGGGCTCCAGGCCTCCGTCAGGATCCGGTGCTCCTCGTGAAACTGACGCAGCTCGGGCTGCTGCAGACGGGGGTGCAGCTCGATCTGGTTGATCGCGGGTGCGACGCCCGTCTCCTCGATGATCCGCTCCAGATGGTCGATCTGGAAGTTCGAGACGCCGATTGAGCGGGCACCTCCGGAGTCCTTGAGCTCGACCAGCGTCTGCCAGGTCTCCACATAGCGATCCTGGGAAGGGACCGGCCAATGGATCAGGTAGAGGTCGACGTAGTCACCGTCCAAGCGCCGCAGGCTTTCCTCGAACGCCCGCCGCGTCTGCTCGCGGCCGTGGTCGCCGTTCCAAACCTTGGTTGTGACGAACACCTCGTCACGAGGGACGCCGCTGCGGGCGATCGCCTCCGCCACCTCTGACTCGTTGTGGTACATGGCCGCCGTGTCGATCGAGCGAAAGCCGACCTTCAGCGCCTGAATGACGGTGTCCACCGTGTCTCCCGGCGGGACCTCGAACACGCCGAAGCCCAGCTGCGGGATCTGATGGCCATCGTTCATCTCGAGGATTGGGACTCTTTCGTTCATGGTCGCTATGGATTCCCGTTCCGGCGCGATCCTAGCCATCGATCGGGCCTGTCAGAGGCATAAGCTGAGGTCCAGGTAGCCTGAAAGGCGTGGTGCCGGACGATCTCGACGTCGATCTGATCGCCGCCTCGCTGCGTGCCGATCAGTCCGACCTTGCCGCGTTCGTCGAAGCACTGGCCGCCAAGCTGGAGCAAGCGCTCCCCGGACGGGTGCGCGTGGGCCGCTGGCGCACGCGCCTGTTCGGCCCAAAGCCGGTGCGCCGGATCGCGGTCGAGCTGGGCGAGGAGCGGCTCGAGCTTCGCCTGAACGGCGGCGCGCTCGAGGCGCAGCGTGCGAAGCTGTCCGGCGGGATCGTGCTAAAGAGCGAAACCGTTGAGCCGGAGGAGTGGCTGCGGGCACTTGGAGCGGCGCTGGCAACGGAGGCGCAGCGCAGCGCGAGCACACGTCAGGCGCTCGAGCGGCTGCTGATGAGATAAGGAGACTGGAAACTATGGGATTCCTGAGACGCGACGACGACGATCCGGGTCAGGCGCAGGCTCCGCCCGCCCCCGTCTCCGGGGAAGCGCCGCACGCGGCCCGGTACGAGGCCGGCTCGCTAGCCGGCATTCCGGAGTCCGGACGCGAGCGAATCGCGCGGATGAAGCAGGAGGTCGCGCGGGGCTTCTTTACCAGCGACCTGTCGGTCGACGAGTTCCTGCTGGTCAAGCAGTCCGGGTTTGAGCCGATCGGGCTGGTGCTCGGCAGCTCGATCTACCACATCGGCTTTCAACAGGCGATGTGGAACCAGAGTCAGGAAATGACGGTCCTCACGCAGGCCATGTATCACGCTCGCGAGCTGGCGATGACGCGCATGGAGGAGGAGGCGGATCAGCTCGGTGCGGACGGGATCGTCGGCGTGCGGCTGGACATCGGACGCTACGAGTGGGGCGCCGATCTGGCCGAGTTCATCGCCGTGGGCACGGCGGTCAAGCACAGTGGCGGCGAGCTTCACCGCGCGCCCAACGGCCGTCCGTTCACATCCGACCTGAGCGGCCAGGACTTCGCCAAGCTGCTCCGCGCCGGCTACCGGCCCGTGGGGCTCGTGATGGGCAACTGCGTCTACCACGTCGCCCGTCAGGGGATGCTGGCCTCGCTGCGGCAGATGGGGCGCAATGTGGAGATGACGAACTTCACTCAGGCGCTGTATCAGGCGCGCGAGCTGGCGATGGAGCGCATGCAGGTGGAGGCCGATGAGCTCCGGGCGGGCGGGATCGTCGGGGCCCGAATCATCGAGCGCAGTCACGGGTGGGGCTCGCACGTGATCGAGTTCTTCGCGATCGGCACCGGCGTGATACCGATCAGCGATGATCACCAGATCGAGAAGCCGGCGATGGTGCTGCCGCTTACGGGCTAGCGCGTCACGGGCCGGCCCGGGCGGGGTATCAATAAGCGGTGCCCGACGTTGAGCTCAAGCCGCAGGTCTACAAGGACCCCCGGCCAACGGAGTACTTCGACCGCTTCCACGAGCGCGTGCGCTCGCGCGAGCCAGAGCCGCAGGTCTATGAGCTCACGCGAGTCCTGACCGTCTTGCACGCGCTGATCGTCTTCCGGGCCCGCGGCATCGGCTCGGACAACGTGCCCGCGGGCCCGGTGATCCTGGCTCCGAACCATGCATCGTTCATGGACCACTTCTTCACCGGGGCCTTCATCCGCCGCCGTGTTCAGTTCATGGCGAAGTCGCAGCTGTTCAAGGGAGTCGGCGAATACGTCTTCAGCCACGGCGGCTGCTTCCCGGTCAGGCGCGGCTACCAGGACGAGGAGGCGTTCGCGACCGCCTTCAAGATCCTCGATCGCGGCGGTGCGGTGGTCATGTACTGCGAGGGTGGCCGCTCGCGCACGGGTGTGATCGCGGGGGAGGCGAGGCCGGGGATCGGGCGGTTGGCGCTCGAGTCCGGCGTGCCGATCGTGCCGATCGCGATCCTCGGCTCCTACCAGGTGCGCAACTGGAAGCGGTTGAGGTTTCCGCGCGTGACCGTGTGGTACGGCGCGCCATTTCGCTTCGAGCCCGTCGAGCACCCAGCGCGCGAGCAGCAGCAGGAAGCGGCGCAGTTGATCCTGGAGCGGATCAGGGCAATGCACTCAGAGCTCTCGCGGCTGGGGCACCGGGGAGCGCTCCAAGCGGCGAGGGCCGGGGGGCGCCGGTGACCAACGACCGCCGGACTCGCGCGCTCGCCGACGGCAACGAGATGCCGACGCTCGGGCTCGGCGTGTGGCAGGTGCCCAACGGGCCGGAGTGCGTGAACGCGGTGCGCTGGGCGCTTGAGCTCGGCTACCGCCACGTCGACACCGCGCAGGCTTACGGCAACGAGGAGAGCGTCGGCGAGGGCTTGCGCCAGAGCGGCGTGCCCCGGGAGGAGGTGTTTATCACCACCAAGTTCTATCCGGCGCGTGACGACCCGGCCCAGCAGATCGAGCAGAGCCTCCGGCACCTGGGAGTCGACCAGGTCGAGCTGTACATCATTCATTGGCCGCAGGGCGGTCCTACCTGGGCTTGGCCGGGGATGGAGCGGGCCCGCGAGCGCGGCCATGCGCGCTCGATCGGAGTTTCGAACTTCGACGTCTCAGAGCTCGAGCACGTGAGCGAAGGAGCCAGCGTCGCGCCCGTCGTCAACCAGGTGCAGTTCAGCCCGTTCGAGTACCGGCAGAAGTTACTCGAGGCTTGTAGGCGGCGCGACGTCGCGCTCGAGGCATACAGTCCCCTGGGAACGGGCCGTCACCTGGACAACGCAACCGTTTCTCGGATCGCCGAGCGCGTCGGACGTACGCCCGCGCAGGTGTTGCTGCGGTGGTGCCTGGAGCACGAGCTGGTCGTGATCCCCAAGTCCACGCACCGCGAGCGGATCGAGGAGAACTTGCAGATCTTCGACTTCACGCTCTCCGAGGACGACGTCGCGCAGCTCGACGAGCTGGACCGGACGGGTCGCACGGAGCTCGCGCGCGAAGGCAAGTGGTGGTGAGAGGTAAAGGAGACCGGATGCCCGAAGCAACCGCGCTTGATGTGAATGTGGACATGGGCGAGAGCTTCGGGCGCTGGCAGCTGGGCGACGACGAGAGGATCATGCCGTTCATCTCCTCGGTCAGCATCGCCTGCGGCTTTCACGCCGGCGACCCCCGTACGATCCGGCGCACGGTGAGCGCGGCGGTCGCCAATGAACTCCAGATCGGCGCGCACGTTTCGCTCCCGGATCTGATCGGCTTCGGCCGCCGGAAGATGGCCATCTCTGCGGAGGACGTGCGCGATGACGCTCTGTACCAGATCGGCGCGCTTAAGGCGTTTGTCGAGGCGGAGGGTGGGACGCTCGGCCACGTGAAGCCGCATGGCGCCCTCTACGCCATGTGCTCCGCGGACCAGGAACTGGCCGCCGCGGTGGCCGAGGCGGCGGCCGAAGTGGACCGGGAGCTGCTGCTGCTGCTCCTGAGCGAGGACGGCGCGCCCGCGGTGCGAGAGCACGGAATCACCCTGGTCACGGAGGCGTTCCCCGACCTCGACTACGAGCGGGACGGCAGCCTGATGATCGAATCTGTCAAACAGCCGTGGGATCCCCAGCGTGTTGCGGCGCGTGCGCTGCGGGTGGCGCGCGAGGGAAAGATCGACGCCCGCGACGGCAGCGAGCTCGAGGTCTCCGCGCGCAGCGTCTGCCTGCACGGCGATTCACCAAATGCGGTCGAGGTCGCCCGCGCGGTGAGAGGACGTCTCGACGCAGAGAGTGTCCAGGTCAAGCCACTGAAGGAGCTTCTCGGCACGCTGGGAGATGGGAGGCGATGAGTCCCGCCACTAGCCCGATCCTCGAGCGCGCCGACCCCGAGGGCGGGCATCCGGCGATCACCTACAGGCAGGCCGGGGATCATGCGGTGCTCGTGGAGTACGGGGATATGGAGCTCGACCTCACGCTCAACTTCTTCGTCCTGGCCGCCGACACGGCGCTCCAGGACCAGCCTGTGGATGGCCTGCTCGAGAACGCTCCCGGCTTTCGCTCGATGCTCGTCCGCTACGACCCGCTGGCGATCTCCACCGAGGAGCTCGTGGCGCACCTCGCCCGCCTGCACGAGTCGCTGCCCGCGGAGCAGGAGATCGAGATCCCGAGTCGGGTGATCGAGCTGCCGATCGCTTTCGATGACTCGCAGTCCCGCGCGGCGGTGGAGCGCTACATCGGCAGCATCCGCAAGGACGCGCCGAACTGCGAGGGCGCCAACAACATCGACTACATCGTCGACTACAACGGATTTGACGATCGCGAGGAGTTCTACGAGGCGGTGCTGGCCACCGAGCACTGGACAGGCTTCATTGGCTTCTTTCCTGGCCTGCCATTCATGTTCCCGGTCGACCCCCGTCACACGGTGGTGGCGCCCAAGTACAACCCCACCCGGACCTGGACAGCGGAGGGCGCGGTGGGCCTCGGCGGTCCGTGCTACGCGATCTACCCGGTCGAATCGGCCGGCGGCTATCAGCTCTTTGGGCGGAGCCTCCCCGTCTATGACCTCAGGGCTCGCAACAAGGCCTTCCGGGAGAACCCGCTGCTGCTACGCCCGGGCGACAGGGTGAGCTTCCATCGCACGAGCGAGACAGAGCTCATGTCCATGTTCGAGGCCGTGCACAGCGACGATTACACCTACCGGATCGAGGAGCAGCCGTTCGACGTCGGCGCCTATCTCGAGTTGCGCCAAAAGGTCGGAGACGAGGCACAGGAACGCGACCGGCGCCGCGAGGAGGCATCGGCCAAGGTGGAGGTGCCGTGAGCGCGGGTTCGAGGTCAAGGACGGTCGAGATCCTCGAGCCCGGCCTCCAGGCCACGGTACAGGACAGCGTGGGCAGGCCGGGCATGCTCCGCCAGGGCTTTTTTCCCTCAGGGGCGATGGATTTCTTCGCCCTGGCGGCGGCCAATCTCCTTGTAGGTAATCGCCAGGACGAGGCCGGCATAGAGGTGACGCTCGGCGGCTTTGGGATGCGCATCGAGGAGCAGGCGACGGTGGCCGTCTGCGGCGCCGAAGCGGAGATCACCCTCGATGGCCAGGCGCTCGAACCTTGGAGCGCCGCTGCTGCGGCCTCCGGCTCCGAGCTGCGGATCGGCATCTCGCCCGGTCCCGGGTTTCGCTCCTACGTGGCGGTCTCCGGCGGGATCGACGTTCCAGAGCTGTTCGGCTCGCGCGCCACCTACACGATGGGTGGCCTGGGGGGGCTCGAGGGCCGGACGCTCAAGCAAGGCGACCGGCTGGTGCTCGGCCAAGCCCAAGAGGCTCGCCTGCGGAAACTTCCCGAGGGCTCCCGGCCGGTGTACGGGCGCGAGTGGGAGATCGAGGTGATGCGAGGACCGCAGGCCACGCCCGACTACTTGACCGAGTCCGACATGGAGGGGTTCCTGTCCCGCTCCTGGGCTGTCGATCGCAACTCGGACCGCACCGGCGTGCGGCTCGAGTCGCATCGCTTCGAATGGGCACGCGAGGGCGGCGGGGTGGCGGGCGGCCATCCCTCGAACATTCTCGATAACCCTTACCCGGTCGGGGCGGTCAACATCAACGGCGACCTGCCGGTACTGCTCGGGCCGGATGGCCCGACGGCCGGCGGGTTCATCGTCGCGGCCACAGTGGTGCGCGGAGCGATGTGGAAGCTCGGTCAGCTACGACCGATCGGAGACCACGTGCGCTTCAGGGAGGTGAATCTCGAGGAGGCGATCGCGCTGGAGCGCGAGCTCGGCGGGCGCCTGCGCGCGGAGCGCCTTCAGGAAGCGTGAGACCACTGGACAGAGGAGCAGTCGATGAGCGATAAGACGATCAAGGCGCCGCTGCCGGGCACGTTCTACAGGCGCCCCGATCCGAACACTGACCCGTTCGTGAACGAGGGAGACTCGGTGGAAGCTGGAGATGTCGTGGGGCTGGTCGAGATCATGAAGAACTTCCACGAGATCAAGGCGGACGAGGGCGGGGTCGTCGAGCGCTTCCTGGTCGAGAACGAGGACACGGTGGAGGCCGGCCAGGACCTGGCCGTGCTCGGCGAGTAGGAATCCGATGCGCCGCGTGCTGGTCGCCAACCGGAGCGAGATCGCGCTGCGCGTGATCCGCGCCTGCCGCGAGCTCGAGCTGGAGACGGTGGCCGTCTACTCGGAGGCGGACGAGACGGCGCTGCACGTGCGCAAGGCGGACGAGGCGGTCTGCGTGGGAAAGGCGGCCGCCCGCCACAGCTACCTGAACCACGACGCATTGATCGACGCCGCGCGTCGGACGGGTGCCGACGCCGTCCATCCGGGATACGGGTTCCTGTCCGAGAACGCGCAGTTCGCGCGCCGCTGCCAGGACGCGGGACTGGTGTGGGTGGGGCCCGCCCGCGGAGGCGATCGAACGGATGGGAGACAAGGCAGCAGCCAGGAAGCTCGCCGAGCAGGCGGAGGTGCCGGTGGTGCCCGGCACCGAGGGGACGATCGCGCCGGACGACGCGTTGGGCGCCGCCGAGGACATCGGTTATCCGGTGATGATCAAGGCCGCTGGAGGCGGCGGCGGGAGGGGAATCCGCATCGCCCGCAGCGCGGACGAGCTCCAGGACGGCGCCAGGGACGCCGCCCGGGAGGCCGAGGCCGCGTTCGGGAACGGCGCGCTGTACCTGGAGAAGCTGATCGAGAATCCGCGCCACGTCGAGGTGCAGGTGCTGGCCGACGGACGGGGCACTGCCGTCCACCTCTACGAGCGCGAATGCTCGCTTCAGCGCCGCCGCCAGAAACTGCTGGAGGAGTCGCCCTCGCCGGGCCTAGATCCGCGCACGCGAGAGGACATGGCCGCCGCTGCGGTTCGCCTGGCGCAAGCGGCCGGATACTCCAGCGCCGGGACGGTGGAGTTCCTGCTCGCTGACGGCGCCTACTACTTCATCGAGATGAACACCAGAATCCAGGTCGAGCATCCGGTGACCGAGATGATCACCGGCGTGGATCTGGTCAAGGAGCAGCTTCGCATCGCGGCGGGCGAGGCGCTTGCCGTCGAGCAGGCTGACGTTCGTCAGGACGGCGCGGCGATTGAGTTCCGAGTCACGGCCGAGGATCCGGACGCGGACTTTCGGCCTTCTCCCGGCAAGATCGAGGGGCTCGAGCTGCCGGGGGGTCCGGGCGTCAGGGTGGACACCGCGATCTACGACGGGTACAGCATCCCGCCCTTCTACGACTCGCTGGTGGCGAAGCTGATCGTCTGGGGACGGGATCGTCAGGAGGCGATCGCGCGCGGCCGAAGGGCGCTCGATGAGTTCGTGATCGAAGGCATCGACACGACGATCGCATTCCACATCCGGATGCTCGAGGACGAAGGCTTCAGGCGAGGCGACTACCACACGGAGTACCTGAGCGGAAAGTCGTTTTCCGCCGCGGACGGTTAGGGTTCGTCCGGGCCTTTAGGCCGTAGCCATCGCCGCTGCCTGGCCCAGTCCCAGCTCCTCGATCGCGGTCTCGCGCATCTTGAACTTCTGCACCTTGCCCGTAACGGTCATCGGGAAGGAGTCGACGAACTTGATGTAGCGCGGGATCTTGTAGCGCGCGATCTGACCGTCGCAGAACTGGCGCACCGTGTCGTCGGTCAGCGCCGTGCCGGGCCGGGGAATGATCCAGGCCATCAGCTCCTCGCCGTAGCGCTCGTCCGGAACCCCGATCACCTGAACATCGGCGATCTGGGGGTGCTTGTAGAGGAATTCCTCGATCTCCCTCGGGTAGATGTTCTCGCCGCCCCGGATCACCATGTCCTTGATCCGCCCGACGACGCGAACGTAGCCGTCGTCGTCCATCGTCGCCAGGTCGCCCGAGTGCATCCAGCGGGCGGGATCGATCACCTCCGCCGTCCGCTCGGGGTCGTTCCAGTAGCCACGCATCACCAGATAACCGCGGGCGCAGAACTCCCCGGGCTCGCCGCGGGGGACGATCTGCCCGGTGGACGGGTCGACGATCTTGATCTCCGTGTGTGGCATCACCTGACCGACGGTCTCGCAGCGGTTCTCGAGCGTGTCTTCGATCCGCACCTGCGTGGAGACCGGCGAGGTCTCCGTCATGCCGAACGCAATCCCGATCTGGCGGATCCCCATCTCGGCGTTTACGCGCTTCATCACCTCGATCGGGCACGGCGAGCCGGCCATGATCCCGGTCCGTAGCGAGCCCAGCTCGAACTGCCCAAAGCGCTCATGGCCGAGCTGGGCGATGAACATCGTCGGCACTCCGTAGAGGCTCGTACAGCGCTCAGAGTCGACGGCCGTAAGAGTCGCCACGGGCTCGAACACTTCGGCCGGGTAGACGATGCAGGCGCCGCGAGTGGTGCAGGCCAGGTTGCCCAGGACCATTCCGAAGCAGTGGTAGAGCGGCACCGGGATGCAGACGCGGTCGGCCTCCGTGTACTGGAGTAGGCCGGCGATGAAATGCGCGTTGTTGAGGATGTTGTGGTGGCTGAGCGTGGCGCCCTTGGGAAAGCCGGTGGTCCCGCTCGTGTACTGGATGTTGATCGGGTCGTCGAAGTCGAGCTGTGCGAGTCGCGCCGCAAGCTGGTCGGGCGCTTGGCGCGCGCCGGCAAGCTCTTCCCATTCATCGGTGCCGAAGAAGACCGCGCGCTCGAGGGTGTGCAGGTCGGCGGCCGCCCCGCGAACCATCTCGCGGAAATCGGCGTCCTTCAGACCCTGGGCGGAGAGGATCCAGCGACAGCCGGACTGGCCGAGCGCGTAGCGCAGCTCCGATACCCGGTAGGAGGGGTTGATGTTGACGAGGATCACGCCGAGCTTGGCCGTTGCGTACTGAGCCAGCGTCCACTCGGCCACATTCGGTCCCCAGACGCCGACTCGGTCGCCCTTTTCGATGCCGGCGGCGAGCATTCCGCTGGCCAGGGCATCGACGGCTTCGTTGAACTGGCCGTAGGTGAGGCGGACGTTCTGACGAGTGGAGACGAGCGCTTCTGCGTCCGGGACCCGGCTCACCGTCCGCTCGAGGTTCTCGCCGATCGTCTCGCCCAGCAGCGCCTCGTCACAGGCCCCGTGCGCGTAGGACAGCATCTTCCGTCTCCTTTGCTCGACTGACGCCGGATCCTACTCAGTCCTTCGCTCCGTATCGGCGTCCTGGAGCTGGTCGGGTAACCGCCGGTCGTGGCCCGTGGCGTACTCGTGGACATGACGCAGCTCCACCGGCGGCTCGCCGTGCAAGAGCCAGCGGGATCGTGACACCCGCTCCAGTCGCCCCGCCTCGGCGAGGTTCCTCAGCGCCAGCGTCACCGAAGGGCGGTGGGCGCCGACCACCAGCGCGAGCAGGTTGTGCGTGAGCGGCAATGGGATGTCCACTCCGCGCGGAGTGACCTTGCCCCAGCGGTCGGCGAAGTGCCAGAGCACGAGCAGCAGCCGATCGTCCACGCGCCGTATGTGACACACCGAGAGATGAAATGACAGCCAGTGGACCCGAAGGGTCAGCCGGCGGGCCACGCCCGCGGAAATCTCGGGCCAGCGAGCCACCCGCCCCGTGAAGGCATGGTCGAGGACGGCCAGGCGCAGGTCCTGGACGATTTGCCAATTAACCTCCGTGCCGACCGAGGCGTCCGGTCCGATCTGAAGCCACGGCTGGGTCACATCGCCTGGACCGAGCAGTTCGGCGCAGGTCCTCTCGCCAACTGTGACTTTCCGCATCAGCACGCCGTCGAGCACCAGTAGCCCCAGGCTGCCGGCTCGGTCGAAGTCGCTAGGCCGGATGTCCCAACGGCCGGGCCCGTAGCGTCTGACGCGTGCGATGGCGTGCTGACGGGCCAGGCCGAACCGCTCCGCGGTGAGGTCGCTCCCCAGGTCCGGATCCGCGTCCAGCACCCTCACGGCGGAAGCCGAAGTTGATGGTTGCACCGCTCGCCGCGCTGCCGTCACTCGGGAGGATCGTGGCAGATAGAACGTCGCCGCGTCAGGCCCGCGCGCGCGACCACTGTGCCTTGTGCGCCCGCTTGGCGGCTTGATAATCCGCGAGCGCTTGGGCGGAGTCGACATCGCCGAGCGTGGGATGCGATGGAACAAGCCCCCGCGCGGCTTCGATCCCGAAGCGGTTGAAGAGAACCGAGCCGAGCGCCTTGATCTTCATCTCGCCGAAGCCCGGCAGCGCGCCTATCCGCGCCCGCAGCTGATCGGCGTCGGCGGCGTCGGCCCAGATGCGGGCCGCGTCGCCGTCGTAGCGGTCGCGGACATGGACCGCCAGCTCGTGCACGCGCCGCGCCATCGAACCCGGGAAGCGATGGATCGCCGGGCGTTCGCGGAACACGGGCTCGAGGTGTGAAGAGGCCAGCGCATCGGCGTCGAAGGCGCCCAGCCGCTGACGTATGACCAGCGGTCCGGAGAAAGCCTTCTGCACGGTCACCTGCTGATCGAGCGCGAAGCCCACCAGCAGCGCGAGCGGATCGGAGGCGATCATCGCATTGGCATCGTCCAAGTCGGTGAAGTAGAGCCGCTCTGGCACGTCCGGGTGCTCGGGCACGTCCGGGTGCTCTGGCACGTCCGGGTGCTCGGGCACGTCCGGGCGATCGCCTTCGCGGTGGCTCACAGCGCCCCGCCCGACGTCACGTGCTCGCCCTCCTCGGCCCACGGCACGACCACCGCGTCCTCCAGCGGCGCGTCACGGGCCACGACGTACTCGGCGGGTTGTGAGTCGGAGACGTTCTCCAGCAGGTGCGTCTCGCGCGGCGGGACGTAGACCAAATCACGGGGCTCGAGCGTCACCTCGTGCTCGAGGTGGTCACCCCACTTCACGCGCAGGCAGCCGGAGAGCATGTACACGGCGCTCTCGCAGCGCTCGTGGTAGTGGGGGCGGGACTGGGCCCCGGGGGGTACGCGGAACACGCCCATGTAGATGTTTTGCGCTCCGGCGGTGGCCTGGGAGATCTCGGCCCCCCCGACGACCCCGCGCGGGACTTCGCGGTCGGGGCCGGGCTTAACCACCCTCATGGCGCGAGTCTACCGGCGCGACCTCTATCTGCAGCGGGCGCTGCTCGGCAGCCGCGTGGTCAACCTGGAGCGTGGTGTGACGGACCAGGAACTGGCGCTCGACGACGCTTTGCAGCTGCCGGCGAAGCTCGTGGCAATCCTCGCCGGCGGCGACCACGATGTGCGCCGACAGCGCCGGAAAGCCCGACGTGACCTCCCAGATGTGCAGGTCGTGGACCTCGACCACGCCCTTCTGAGCCGCTAGCACGCGGCCGATCTCGTCGGGCTCGATCCCCGCCGGCGAGGCTTCCATGAACACCCTCCCCGAGGACTTGAGCAGGGCGTAGGCGGCGTGCAGCATCAGCGCGGCGACGACAATCGACGCGATCGCGTCGGCACGGCTAAAGCCGCTGGCCACGATGACCGCCCCAGCGATGCCGGTGGCGATGAAGCCGTAAAGGTCGGTGACGATGTGGCGATAGGAGCCCTCGACGTTGAGGCTCCGGTGCTCGCCGCTGCGGGCGAGGACACGCGCCGCCAGCAGGTTGACCACCACGCCCGCGGCGGCCACGGCGAGCACGGTGACGCCCTGGACCGCGGGCGGCGAGACGAGCCGCCTCACCGCCTCGTAGACGATCAGCAGCGCCAGTACCAGCAGCGTGATGCCGTTGGCCTGCGCGCTCAGAATCTCCACCCGGCCCAGTCCGTAGGTCATCGCGCCCGCCGCCGGGCGGGTTGCCAGCCTGGCGGCGGTCAGTGACAGCGCGAGCGCGCCGGCGTCAGTCAGCATGTGGGCGGCGTCGGAGAGCAGCGCCAGCGAGGAGGCCAGGATCCCGGCGGTGACCTCGCCGGCCATGAACAGCACGATCAGTGCCAGCGCCAGTTTGAGCGCTCCGCGCTCGGTCTCACGACTGGGGGCGTGCGCGTGGGCCATCAGTGCCGGCCGGCTGTCAGCGGCGCTTGAGCATCAGTTGGAAGACGGGTCCGCCGGCATCCGCGCGACGAGGGCGTAGCTTCCGCCCTTGCGCGTCAGCACGCTCGACCACAGCGCGCGGGGCTCGGTGGAGAAGGCGTCCTTCAGTCGCGCCGGCTCGAGAATCCAGTCGTCGCGCTCGAGCTCCGCATCGAGCTGGCCCGGTCCCCAGCCGGCGTGGCCCACGAACGCCCGCGCCTGACGGACACCGGCCGACAGCTCCTCGGGGGCCGTGGCCGTGCCGAGCACGCCGACGTCGTCGAAGGCGGTGAGCGCGGCGTCGCCCGGATCCTCGAATTGCGCCAACACGATGACGGCCGAGGGCTGCACCGGGCCGCCGATGAACAGAAGCTCATCGCGGTCGATCAGCGCATCGAGCTCCTCGACGGCATCCCCGACAGTGGTCTCCGAGGGACGGTTCAGGACCAGCCCCAGGGCGCCCTCGTCGTTGTGCTCTACGACCAGCGCGACCGTACGCCAGAAGTTCGGGTCGAGCAGCGCCGGGCCAGCGATCAGGAGCTTTCCGCGGGCGGATTCCATATGCGCTCAGGCTACCCGGGCACGCTCAGGGCACCCGGGCGCGCTCAAAGTACCCGGGCCCGCTCGCAGTACCCGGGCCGGCTCAGGCACCCGCGCGCGACGCGCCGCCTTAGGTTGCCCGTTCGAATCCCCGCTCCCCCCGACCGTCTTGCGGCTCGTCCGCTGCCGGGGCACTCGCCAGTCGCCGCTGGGCCTCTGTCGCCAGCCTGCTGGCCTCCTCGGCCTCGGCGGGGCGCTCAAGGTTCAGCCCCGCGAGCTCGGCCACGACCTCAAACAGATCGATGCCGAGGCAGATCTGCGGCGTCTCCAGGGCGTCCTCGCGGATGGCGTGGAACAGCTGCTCATCGCGCCAGACATGCAGGCGCACGCCGGTGCTGGGATCGATGGTCACTCTCATCGCTTGCCTGCAACCCTCCATGAAGCACGGAGTTGCGCGAACTTCTCGAGCGTGGCGGCGGGTGACCACGCCGGGTGAAGGACGGGCACGTTAGGAGCAGCCGAGCTTGGCGCTCTTGAGATCGTGCGCGATAAGCGGCGTGAGGTCGTAGACCTGGCTCGCCGGCGGGATCTGCGGCTTGCGCTGCGCACCGAAGTCGTACAGATCCGCGTTCATGCTGAACAGGAACCTGGTGCCCTGGGCGCACTCTGGGAACGAGATTCCCAGGCGTCGTACGAGGCCGCTGCCGTCGACCCAGACCTCCATCGGGAGGGTGTGCAGCCCGATGACCGCCTCCAGCGACTTCACGCCCCGGGCCACGGCTGCACGCTGCGACGGCGAAACCAAATTGGGATAGCGGTCGAGGTCGACCGTGACCCGGTAGCCGTTCGTGCTCACGCCGCGCACCGTCTGGGTCCCCAGCGGCGTGGTGTTCGAGCTGACGGCCCGCAGGTAGTCGACAAACTGCGTGGGGTCGGTTGCGGTGGGCAGGGAGCTCAATCCGAAGCTTCCCATCTCGCCGCGGACGTCGAGCTTGACCCACGGCTTACCGCCGGTGGCACGCTCCAGCGCTGGGATAGCCGTGGTGCGCAGGTAGACGGTCAGCTGCGCCAGCAGCTCCGAGAACTGCACGCGGTTCCCGCCGACGTCGAAGGCCGCCGTCATCTGCCCCACCTGGTCGGCGCGATCGAATGCCCCTGCGACCGCAATGTTGATCGCGCCGGTGCGCGCGCTGTTGATCGACATCGTGCCCGCCAGCCGGTATCCGGCCGCCTGGGCGGTCGTGTCGGCGGCGCGGATCACCGTGCCCGACGGGTTCGACGTGCTCGACGTGCTCTTCTTGCTCGACCCGCATCCGCTGGCCACCGTCGCTAGGCACGCCATGGCGGCCGTCGCTGCCAGGAGCCTCTTGCTCACGGCGTGCATCGTAACCGCGGCGGCGCAGCTACAGCCCGAGCGCGCCTGAGCGCACATGTAGAGCCCGGATAACTCCCCAAGAACCTACTCCAGTGAGTAGGACCCGGGTCGGGCGGGCACGGAAGCCCCACGGGGGCGCAGAAAGTACAGGCGATCGTGATGTAGCTTCTCCGCTCCATGAGCTACAAGGGTCCGCAAATGATTGAGGGCCGGGCGGCTTGAGCGGAGAAAAGCCTGGCCTTCTGCCGCTCGACGGGCTGAGGGTCCTCGATCTCTCCAGGCTGTTACCCGGCGGCTTCTGCTCGCTGCTGCTGGCCGACTTCGGCGCCCAGGTGATCAAGGTCGAGGACACCGGGATCGGCGACTATCTCCGCTGGGCGCCGCCCCACTACGAGGGCGCCGATGAGACGGCCCGAGGAGCGCTGTTTCTGGCGCTGAACCGGGGCAAGCGCTCGATCCGGCTCGATCTCAAATCGGAAGCGGGCAAGGAGGTGCTGCTGAGGCTGGCCCGCGACGCGGACGTGCTGCTGGAGTCCTTCCGCCCCGGCGTGCTCGATCGCCTGGGCGTGGGTTATGAGCGGCTGCGGCGGGCGAACCCTCGCTTGGTGTATTGCGCGGTGACCGGCTACGGCCAGGAGGGTCCGGACCGCGACCGCGCGGGGCACGACACCAATTACCTTGGCCTGAACGGCCTGCTGGCGCTGACGGGCCAAGCCGACGGCCCGCCGGTGCAGTCGGCGGTCCAGATCGCAGACATCGGCGGCGGCGCGCTGATGGCGGTGATCGGGACCTTGATCGCGCTGCGCGAGCGCGAGCGCTCGGGAGAAGGCCAGCTCGTCGACTGCTCGATGTTCGACGGGGCGCTGTCGTGGCTGGCGATGGTAGCGGCCGAGACGCTGGCGACCGGGCGGGCGCCGCAGCGTGGCGAATTGCGCCTGGCCGGCGGGCTCACCTGCTACCGCCCGTATCGCTGCGCCGACGGCTACGTGACTCTCGGCGCGCTCGAGCCCAAGTTCTGGAGCGCGTTCTGCCGCGGCGTCGGGCGCGAGGATCTGCTCGGCGGAGCGTTCGATCCGCCCGGCTCAGAGACCCACCGGGCGGTTTCGGAGATCGTTTTGGCGCGAACTCGGGACGAGTGGCGGGCGTTCGCCTCCGAGCACGACTGCTGCCTCGAGCCGGTGCTGGAGCTAGACGAGGCGCTCGAATCTGAGCTGGTGCGGACCCGCGAAATGGTGGCCGAGCTCGCCCAGCCGGGCGCTCGGCGCCCTGTCAGGCTGCTGGGGGTCCCGATCAAGCTCAGCCGCACGCCGGGCGACCCATCGAGGGCACCCGGTCCGGCCCTGGGCGAGCACACCGATGAGGTCCTGGCCGGCGCGGGCTACAGCCCCGGCGAGATCGTCGAGCTGCACGCCTCGGGCGCCGTGGCCGGGCCGGCTGCGGGTGCCGTGCCGGGCTCGTTCATGAGCGCCTAGGGAGGGAGACCGCGCGATGCAGTCGAAGCTGCAACCTGGGCGCGTCGCGGTGACGGGCGCCGCCGGGAACATCGGCTGCGCGCTGGCCGAGCACCTCAGGGCGCACGGCTATCCGCTGACGCTGATCGACCTACCCGGTCGCGGTCTTGCGGGGAGTGGTCCAGACGAGACGGTGGTGGAGCTTGACCTCTCGAGGCGGCTGCCCGATCAGCTGTTCGCCGGCGTCGACACCGTCGTCCACCTGGCCGGCGATCCCAACCCGCGCGCCGAGTGGGAGAGCCTTCTGCCCGCCAACGTCGAGGCCCCCTACAACGTCGCGGAGGCCGCGATCCGAGCCGGCTGCCGCCGGCTGATCGTGGCCTCCTCGGTCCACGCCGTGCTCGCGGCCGCCCGGCAGCCGGTCCAGCCCGGCGAGGCCGTCGCGCCGGCGAACCTCTACGGAGTCAGCAAGTGCTTCGTCGAGGCGCTGGCCTTCTGGTGCGCGCAGAGCACTCCCATGTCGGCGGCAGCCGTGCGCATCGGCGCCTTCCAGACAGCCGAGGCCGCGCGGGCCTGCGATGCCGGGTGGATGGCGGCCACGTTCATCGCCGTCCCCGACCTGATGTCGCTGCTCGAGCGCGCGATAACCGCCGACTATCGCTTTGCGCTGCTGCACGCGACGGCGCCGGGGCGGGACGTACTGCTTGATCCCGCATCCACCGAGAAGCTCCTCGGCTGGCAAGCCCAGCATCGGTTCCCGGCGGGATAGCAAAAGGGCCGGCGCCTAGGCGACGGCCCTTTCCAGAGCTTGCGAGCTGAGTCAGCTTACGCGGCGACGTGCTCGCGGCTCGGCGACGGCTCGCGCCTGAGCGACGGCTCGCGCCTGAGCGACGGCTCGCGCTCGATGTCCAGCGAGTGGACGACCCGCTCGGTCGATCCGACGGGCCCAGGCTCGCGGTCAGGCCGCCGATGAGCTGACGCTTTCCCAGTACTACCTGCTGAAGCCGCTGGAGGGCGGTCGCGCGGTCGCGCTCTGTGACCTCGCGGACCGGGCAGGCATCGCCGGGCCGACGGCCACGAGGGTTATCGACGGACTAGAGCGCTCGGGCGACGTGCGCCGCGAGCGCCCGCCCCACGACCGCCGTACGGTGCTCGTCTCGCTGACTCCGCGTGGCCGCCGGCGCCTGGGCAACAAGCGCCGGCAGCTGGTCCTTCGCAGGTCTCACCTCTACGAGCAGCTCGATCCGGGCGAGCGCGAGCAGAGCGAGCGGCTGCTCCGACATCTTGCGGATCTGGTGGGACAGCTGTAACGGCGTAACCCGGATATCCTCGACTGACCGGTCAGTCGAAGGATCCCGTGCGCGCTGCCGCCATTCAGCTTAACTCCACCGCGGACACCGACCGCAACCTGCAGAGCGCCGATCGCTTGGTGCGCGAGGCGGCCGCCCGCGGCGCCGAGCTCGTCGTACTTCCCGAGAAATGGAGCGTGCTCGGTACCGGCGAGCAGCTGAGCGCGGGGGCGCAACCGCTCGACGGGCCGGCGATCACCTGGGCGCGCCAGACCGCCCGCGAGCTCGGGATCGATCTGGTCGCGGGATCGATCGTAGAGCGCGTCGCCTCGCAGGAGCGGACCTTCAACACCAGCGTCCACGTCGCGCCCGACGGTCAGCCTCGGGGCGTATACCGCAAGCTGCACATGTTCGACGTCGAGGTGGACGGGGTGGAGTACAGGGAGTCGGCGCACGAGCGGCCGGGGGAGGAGATCGTCGTCTCGGAGCTTGCCGACGGCACCACGCTGGGAATGAGCGTCTGCTATGACATCCGCTTTCCCGAGCTCTATCGGCTGCTCGCCGTCCGGGGGGCCGAGCTCGTATCCGTTCCCAGCGCGTTCACGCTGGCCACGACGCGCGATCACTGGGAGGTCCTGCTGCGGGCGCGGGCCGTCGAGAACCAGTGCTTCGTCGTTGCCCCCAACCAGATCGGCTCGCACCCCGGCGGTTACCGCTCCGGCGGCCGCTCGATGATCGTCGATCCCTGGGGGCTGGTGCTGGCCAGCGCTCCCGATCTGGAGACGGTGATCATCGCCGATCTGGACCGGGAGGTGCTGCGCGACGTGCGACGGCGCCTGCCGTCGCTGACGCACCGGCGCCCGCGCGTCTATGGCTGGGAGTCATCGGCGTGACGGACCAGGAGATGTCGGCATGATGGCCTCGCCCGCGCGCGCCCCGCTCGACAAGCGGCGCACGATCCTGGACGCCGCCGTGCGTGTGTTCGCCCGCCACGGTTTTCATACGTGCCGCGTGTCCGACATCGCCAACGAGGCGGGCGTCGCCTACGGGCTGGTCTACCACTACTTCAGCTCGAAGGAGCAGATCCTGGACACCTTGTTCCTCGAGCGCTGGGACGTGATGCTCGCCGCCATCGCCGAGGCCGACGCCACCGAGCGCTCGCCGCGCGACAAGCTGCACGCCATCGCCGCGTTCATCATCGACTCCTACCGACACAACCCGGAGCTGATGAAGGTGATCATCGTCGAGGTCACGCGGGCGGCGAACACGTTCGGGCGCACGCACCTGGCGAAGATCCGCGAGGCGTACTCGCAGATCGCGGCGATCGTCGCCCGCGCCCAAGCCGAGGGCTCGTTTCGCACGGCGGTCAGCCCCGAGTTCGCGGCGTTGGCCTTCTACGGCTGCATCGAGCAGGTGCTCACCGGGTGGATCTTCGAGCTCGAGCCGGTGCGCGCCGAGCGACTGGAGCGGGCCAAGAGCCAGATCGTCGAGACCATCTGCCGGGGGCTCGAGGGTTAGCGACCCGGCCGCTTGGGTACCCCTGCAGGGAGCGTCCGCCCAGTTGGAGTCTGTTACTTGTGCCCGAGCGATCGCTCAGACGAGCATGAAGTCTGATTGAATGCTCCGCCGATGAAGGAGAGCCCCCTTGTCAAGCGGCTGTTGTGGTCCGGATTGCTGGCCGGCACCGGCGCACTTGCGACCCTGGCATCGACGCGCATGGCCGGCGTGATCTGGAAGCGCGTCTTCGGCGAAGAGCCACCCGAGTGACGGAGCAACCTCAGCCGCCCGCTGGCGACCACGCGCCGGAGCCCACCGAGCCCGCCGCGGTTCCCCCTGCCACCCCCGTATCACCGGCGGTGGCTCCGGCGCCCAGCCCCTCATCTCCGCCCGGCGGCTGGACACCCAGCCCCACGGCTGCACCCTCGCCGGTGGCCCCAGCGCCCCCCCTCGCCTCGCAGCCGCCCGCCTCCGGCGATGGATCAGGCGCCGCCGCCGCCCTAATCGAAGAACGCCCCGAGATCCTCGCGGGTGCCGTGTTAGCCGGCGGCTTCCTGGCCGCCCTGATTCTCAAGCGCCTTGCCAGCTGACCCCGGCAACGAGAATCTCGCGGCCGCGGTGAGCGAGGTCTCCGAGCGGGTCACGATCCTGGTCCGCGAGGAGATCGAGCTGGCCAAGGCCGAGACGATGGAGAAGGTCTCGATCCTCGCTCGGGGCCTGGCCGCAGTCGCCATCGGCGCCGTGTTCGGCCTCTTCGCGCTGATCGTGGCACTGTCGACGCTGGCCTGGGGGCTCAACGCGATCATCACCGACTCTGCCGATGACATTTGGGTCGGCTTCGCCATCGTGACGGGCGTCCTGATCCTGCTGGCGGTGGGAGCGTTCGCGTTCGCCTGGCGTAAGTTGAAGGTCGGCGCGCCGATGCCGAACATGGCGATCGACGAGGCGAAGAAGATCCGCGCCACCGTGACGAGCAAATCCGGGTCCTGATGCCCGACCGGACGCCCCAGGAGATCCGCGCCTCGATCGAGCAGAGCCGGCAGCAGCTGGGAGGCTCGCTCGAGAAGCTACGCGTAGAGGTAGGCCGGATGACCGACTGGCGAGGCCAGCTTCGCCGCCACCGGACGCCGGTGCTGATCGCAGCGGGCGTCGCGGGCTTTGTGCTCGGTGGGGGCATCGCCGCGCTCAGCGGGCTGGCGTCGGGCGGCGGGCGCAAGAAGCGCCGCGCGCTCGAGCCCGGTTGAGCCGCGCCGCGCGGCGCTAGATCACGACTGCCGCGCGACGCTAGATCTTGAGCGCCGCGGCGCCGCTAGATCTCGAGCGCCTTGCCTCTGTGGTACGCGCGGTCGGCCGCCGCGTCAGCGCGCGAGGAGGCGGCGCACAGTGCGAGCACCAGGATCAGCAAGCAAATCCAGGCGACGGCTGCGATCAAACCTGCGGTGAGAAACAAGGGTGGTGGTCCTCCGGGGCCGGTTGGACGCTGAGCATCGCCTGATGCGGTCAGAGGTCCAGCCTATTCGAAGCTTTTGTGGAGGTTCCTTCGCAAAAACTGCAATAGAGCGACCCGATGTCCTATACGAACGACCTCGGTAGCCCTCCGGCACCCAACAGCCCTGGCCCCACGTGGGTGCCGATCACAGGGCCGATCTCGGACACCGCTGTCGGTCCAGAGCCGAAGATCTGGACCCCTCGAGCGACTAGTTCCTCGGCTTCGTGCGGCGCCTGGATGTGCTGCACCATCCAGGCATCCCGGCCGTCCTCCTTGCACGTCGCTAGCAGCTCGACCATCCGCTCGAACGCCCGGCGCGAGGTTCGGACCCGTTCGACGGGAGTGATCTCCGCCTCGACCGTCAAGATCGGCTTGATCCTGAGCGCCGCGCCGAGCCATGCCTGAGCGCCGGCGATCCGGCCGCCGCGGCGCAGGAACTCCAGCGTGTCGATCGCGAACCACATCCTGAGCTCGGCGCGCGCCGCACGCGCCCGCTCGGCGACCGTGGCGGCGTCCGCGCCGGAGCGAGCGGCGGCCGCGGCCGCCAGCACCACGAGTCCCTCCCCGCCACAAGCGGTGGCGGAGTCGATCACGTGGACCCGGTCAGCGCGAACGCCCAGCGCCTGTCGCGCCTGTTGGGCCGAGCCCACAGTCCCGGACATGCCGCCCGCCAGATGGATGGAGACGATCTGGAGGCCCTCGTCGAGTAGCGGCTCGTACACCTCGAGGAAGTCACCGACCGAGGGCTGCGAGGTCGTGGGCAGCCCGCGCAGGTCGCGGAGCTGGCGGTAGTACTCGTCGTAGTCGCCGATATCCATCTCCCGCTGGGCTGAGCCGTCGCGGTGCACGTAGAGGCTCACCAGGTGGATGTCGTTGTCCTTCACCAGCTGACGCGGAAGGTAGTGACAGGTGTCGGACACGATCGCGACCGCCATCGCGAGCAGGCTATCGGCCGGCAGTCATGCCGGTCCTTGTTGCTTAGGGCCCTTGCGTGGATCGACCACCCATTTGCGCGCCGGGCCGCCACGCGGCGCGGACAGCGCGTCCGGCAGCTGCTCGAGCCCGATCGTCTCGCCGCGCAGCACGCGCCAGTCGACGCTGCCCTGCGCCAGCGCCTCGAGCGCGGCGTCGACCTCCGCCGGGGAGTGGTGAAAGGCGCCGCGTAGCTCGAGCTCGTCGTAATGCAGCGGTCCCGCGTCCAACTCCACCGTGCTTCCGGACGGGCAACCACCGACCAGCACCACGACGCCGCCCGGCTTGACCGTGTCGACCGCCGCCCGCCAAGCCTCTGGCCGCCCGACCGCCTCGAACACCAGCTCCTGAGGGTCCAGCCGCTCCACTGAGCGGGCGCCCAGCTTCTGCGCCTGGGCCCGGCGTTCGAGGTGGTGATCGGCGAGCGTCACCGAGCGCCCCTGGGCCAGCAGCAGGGAGCACAGCATCAAGCCCATCGAGCCGCCGCCGAGGACGCCGGCCTGGGCGGCGTCCGAGCCCCGCGCCACGGCGTGCACCGCGGCGGCCAGCGGCTCGGCCATCGCCGCCGCGTCCGGCGGTAGGCCCTCCGGAATCGCGTGGAGCGCCCGCGCGGGCGCGGCGATCCGCTCGGCGAACCCACCCAGCACCCACCTGGGGGCCCTGCAGATCTGGGGCCGCGAGGCCAGGCACGGCTCGCACTGGCCGCAGGCCACCGAATCCGATACGAGCACGCGTTGACCGGTATCGAGGCGAACGCCGGCCGTCTCGTGCCCGAATGGGCACGGATAGGGCGGCAGCACCCGGTGTCCGTGACGCCACATCTTGACGTCGGTGCCACACGTCGTCGCCGCCTGCACCTCGACGATAACCTCATGATCGGGTTCCGGGACCTGCTCCACTCGCAGGTCTCGCGGTCCGTGGAGGATCGCCGCCCTCACGGCACGACTACGGCCTTCAATGCTTCGCCGCGCCGCTGAAGCTCGAGCGCCTCCGCGGTGCGCTCGAGCGGCAAGCGGTGGGTGACGAGAGCGCGCGCGTCAAGCACGCCGTCGGCCAGCAGCGTGAGTGCGGCACGCATGTCTCGAGGGCCGGCGGAGTAGCTGGCGGTGACGGTCAGCTCGCGCAGGAACAGCGCGGTGCCGTCGAGGGGCGGCGGCGCGCCCGGCGCCGGCGGAGCGTAAAGGCAAAGCGTCCCGCCGGGCGCGAGTGCCGCGGCGGCGGCCACGACCGCGTCGGGCTTCGGCGTGCACACGACCGCTACATCCACCAGCTCGTTGCCGTGACGCTCGGCGCCGAGACCCTCGGCCAGCGCCAGGCGGTCGGCGCGGAGCTCGCGCACCCAGACGGCCTCTACGGCCCGGGCGCGGGCGGCCGCGATCTGAAGCAGCCCGTTGACCCCGGCTCCGACGACCAGGAGCCCGTCGCCTGGGCGCAGACCGGCGCGGTCCTGGGCGCGGAGCACGCAAGCCAGCGGCTCGACCAGCGTGGCCTCGATGGGCTCCAGCCCGTCCGGTAGCGGCAGCAGCTCTCCGACCAGGTCGGCCGGCACCTTGACGCGCTCGGCGAAACCTCCGGGATCCAGGCGGGTTGAGCGGAAGCGCTCGCAGAGCGTCTCATGACCGCGGCGACAGCGGCGGCACTCGCCGCACGGGGTGTGGTGGTGGATCGCGACGCGCTCACCCACCCGCACGTGCCTGACCCCGTCGCCGACGGCGCTGACGACGCCCGTCGGCTCGTGGCCGAGGACCGCCGGCAGCTTGGCCTTGACGTACCAGTCGGTGACGTCGGAAGCGCAGACGCCGCAGGCCAGCACGTCGCAGACGACCTCTCCCGGGCCCGGCAGCGGATCCTCTACCTGCTCGATCTCAACGCGGTCGAGGGCGACCGACCGAGCGACCCTCATCTGGCCGCCGTCGCGCCGCGCTCGGTGACCAGTGCGGTCACGAGCTCCGCCGGGGTGACGTCGAACGCGGGGTTGCGGCAAGCGGTATCCGGCAGCGTCAGCGCGGCGCCCGCCGCGGCGCGCACCTCGTCCGGGTCGCGTTCCTCGATCTCGATGAAATCGCCCGACGGGCAGTCGTGGTCGATGGTGGAGGTGGGCCCGGCGACGACGAACGGGATCCCAGCGGCGTTCGCCGCAAGCGCCAGCCCGTAGGTGCCGACCTTGTTCGCCACGTCGCCGTTGGCGGCCACGCGGTCGCAGCCTACGATGACGGCGTCGACAGCTCCGGCTGCGATCAGCCCGGGCGCCGCCGAATCGACCAGCAGCTCATGCGCAATCCCCAGCCGGTTCAGCTCGTAGACGGTCAGCCGCGCGCCCTGGAGCAGCGGCCGCGATTCGGTGGCCAGCACGAGCTCCAGCTGCCCCCGCGCGTCCAGCTCGGCGATCACCGCCAGCGCCGTGCCGCGCCCAGGAGCGGCCAGTGCCCCTGTGTTGCAGTGGGTCATGATCCGTCGTGCGCCGGCCAGGTAATCCGCACCATGAGCCGCGATGGCGTCGCTCGCCCGCTGCTCTTCGGCCTCGATCGCGCGGGCCTCGCAGAGCGCCGCGTCTGGGTCGCCGTCCGGGGCGGCGGCTCGTACACGGTCCACAGCCCGGGCCAGGTTTACGGCCGTGGGGCGGGCGTCTTTCAGCAGCGCCGAGGCGCGGTCGAGCGCCCGGCGGTCCGTGTGCAGCTCGAGCGCCAGCCCGTACGCGGCGGCAACGCCGATCAACGGGGCGCCGCGGATCGCCAGCCGACGGATGGCGTCCGCCACCTCGGCTGCGCTGCCCAGCATCAGCTCGTGCTCCCGCCAGGGCAGCGCCGTCTGGTCGAGGACGCGCAGCGCGCCGTCCTCGTAGCGCAGCGCGTGAGTCTCAACCGCCGAGGGCGTAGCGCGTGATGTCATTGGCAAGCGTCGCCTCGGTGTCGTACTGGCCGGTGTGGACGGCCAGCACCCGGCCCGACGCGCTGATGTAGATCGTGCTCGGCATCCCCTCGATCGACGCCAGCGGAGCGAGCTGCGCGGAGGAGGCCTGGTAGCTCGGGTAGCTGACCCGATGGCCGCTCAGGAAGGAGCGCGCCTCGTCGGCCGCGTCGTTCGTGTCCACGCCCAGGAACGCGACGCGCCGTCCGAACCGCGCCGCGGCCGTGGCGAACAAGGAGAACTCGCTGCGGCACGGCGGGCACCACGAAGCCCAGGCGTTCAGCACCACCGGGTACCCGCGCAACGTCTCCAGGCGGGCCGCGAGCGCTCGCTGCGAGCCAATCAGCTGACCGGCCTGGGCATGCAGTTTGGCCAGCGTTCCGGGGGAGCCGCTCAGCTCACGGCTGGCGGCTTGTGGGGTGGGAGGGGGCGTGCTCGGCACGGCGCTGGCCGGAACATTGCGATCCGTCAGCCAGTAGAGGTCGTCAAGCGCCTCGGGCGCCGTCCACGGCAGCTGCGGGTGATCCAGGTTCTGCTGGCCCGCGTCGTTCAGCAGCCGGCGCAGCGCGGGAGGGAGATGGGAGACCGAAGGCATGCCCTCCTCGGCGATCCGCTCCTGCCCGGCGGGGTCGATGAAGAACAGCGCGTCCGTGTGCTGGACGTCAAAGGTCTCCGGCTTGTGGGTCAGCCAGTCGACGTCGGGCGGGTTGCCCTGGGGCACGCGCTCGTAGTAGACGCCGAAGAAGTGCCACAGCCGGCGGATCTGAGCCTGCGTGCCGGTCAGCATCGCGAAGTCGGCGCCGGTCAGGCGGCGGTAGGCCTGGATGCGCGCCGGCGAGTCGCGCCAGGGGTCCACGGTCGCCTCCGCCACCACCACCTGCTTTGAGAGGCCGGCCCTTTGAACTTCGTCCTGGAGCTGCATCAGGGCCCCGGTGGTCATCGGGCAGACCTCGTGGCAGAGCGTCATAGACGGCGCAAGCACGACCCACTTGCCGCGCCACTGCTGGAGCGAGAACGGCTTGCCCTGCTGGTCGACCAGCGGCATCGGCGGCAGCCTGCGGGGCTGTTGCAGCGCGGTGCCCGCGGCCAGCGGAGCCGGCACGGTCGCGTCCGCGCTGCTCTGTCCGTTGTGTAGACGGGTGAGAACCGAGAGGAGCGCCAGCAGCGCCACCAGCACGACCGTGCCGGTGATCGCGATTCGGCGCAGCGCACGGGGTGTCACGTGGGATGAGGTTAGCCTTTAGTTGTTGATCGACGAGCCCTTAGCGCTCGCCGGGGATTGGAGCGTTGCGCCGGTGAGAACACCGGCCTGAGCCTATAGAGACTGCGAGGTGTGCGATGGAGCTGGTCAGTGAATGGCTGGAGTACGACGGCCCATCGGGGTCGGTGACGGCGTATGTCGCGCGCCCGCGAGCCGCGAGTGGGCCACTGCCCGGGGTGATCGTGATCCAGGAGATCTGGGGCGTCGATGAGCACATCGCCGACCTCGCGGAGCGCTTCGCGACCGCGGGCTATGTGGCGCTGGCGCCCGACCTGTTCTCGGCCGGCGGCGGCAGGCCGCCGATTCTGGCGCCGGAGCGCGTCGCACGCGCCAAGCAGTTCCTGAACACGATCCCGCCACCCGAATGGGGGAGCGTGTTGGGCGACGAGGCCCGGCGCCAGGAAGCGCTGTCGAAGCTGCCCGACGGGGAGGGGCAGCAGGTCGGCGAGACGCTGGGCGCGATATTCGGAGGTCCGGCCCGCGACATGGATGCTCACACCGCCAACCTACGCGCAGCGGTCGCGTTCCTGCGCTCGCATCCGGCCTGCGAGGGTCGCGCGGTGGCGTCGGTTGGCTACTGCATGGGCGGCGGTCTGTCGGGCAGACTGGCGTGCGAGGAGCCCGAGCTGGCGGCGGCGGCGATCTACTACGGTCAGGCTCCGGAGCCCGAGCAGGTAGCGCGGACGGGCTGCCCGGTCAGGGGCTTCTACGGCGAGGACGACGAGCGGATCACCTCCGGCGTGCCGGCGTTCGAGTCGGCGCTGAGCGAGGCCGGCGTCGAACACGAGCTGCGCGTCTACCCGGACACCGGCCACGCATTCTTCAACGACACGCGGCCCAGCTATCGCCAGGAGGCCGCCCGAGACGCGTGGGGGCGGACGCTTCAGTTCTTCGCCCAGACCCTCGATCCGGTGAGGGCCGCGGCGCTGGCCTGAGGCTTCGCGGCCCTGGCCTGAGGCTTCGCGGCCCTGAGGCTTTGCGGGCCCCCTGAGGGTTAGCGGGGCCCTAAAGTCGGTTCTCGATCCCGAGCGGCCGCGGTTCCGGCTGCGCGGGCTCGGGCATGGGTGCCTGATCCGCTTCGGCCTCGGCCCCCAGCGTCTGCTGAAGCTCGCCCGTCTCGTACATCTCGTTCACGATGTCGCAGCCGCCGACCAGCTCGCCGTCGACGAACAGCTGCGGAATCGTCGGCCAGTTGGACAGCGACGAGAGCTCCTGGCGGATGCTCGGATCGGGCAGCACGTCGACGGCCGCGAACGGCTTGCCGACCGACTGCAGGATCGCCACCGTCCTGGCCGAGAAGCCGCACATCGGCTGGTCGGGCGTTCCCTTCATGAACAGGATCACCGGGTTCTCAGTGATCGCCTTCTGGATCTCGTCGCGGAGGGGATTGGGTTCGCTCATGCTGTTTCTCCCGGCTGGGTCTGAATGGACAGTGCGTGGATACGGCCGCCGAGCTCGGCGCCAAACACGTCGTAGACGAGCCGGTGCTGCGCAATGCGGCTCAGGCCGCGGAATGCCGGCGCCGTCACCACGGCGTTGAAGTGGTGTCCGTCCCCGGAGACGGTCGCGGACGCCCCTGGGATCCCGGTCTCGATCCGGGCCTTCAGCTCCTCCGGCGTGGCCGCCGTTGACTCTGCGGACATGGTCACAGCCTAGCGAGGTGGATTCCAGCCCTACGCTGCCCGGCTTCGGCCCTCGCTGCCCTACGGACTCGCCCGGCCGCAGCGACCCCCACCGGCGCCGCAGCCCCCGGGGCGACACCGACCCCCCGGCGCCGCGACCATGGCTATACTTCGTAAAGCATGATCACGCTCACCGACAGTGGTGCCCAGAAGGTTCGCGAGTTTCTGTCCGGGCAAGCGACGGTCGCCGAGACTGCTGGATTGCGCGTCGGGGTTCGGGGCGGCGGTTGCTCGGGCTTCCAGTATGCGCTGGCTTTCGACGAGCAGCGCGACGATGACACCGTGTTCGAGGACAAGGGCATCCGCCTGCTCGTCGACCGCGGGAGCCTGCCGTATGTCAGAGGCTCGGTTATCGACTTCGTCGACGGGCTTCAGGGCGCGGGCTTCAAGGTCGAGAACCCGAACGTGATCGCGGCCTGCGGCTGTGGCTCCTCGTTCCGCGTGGCGGACGAGGAAGAGGTCTCGGCGGTCTAGGCGCAGGTCTCGGAGGCCGGGTGGTCTCCCGAGTCCGGACGACGTGCGCTCCGTAGGGGCGGGAGCGCGTAGCGACTACGCTCACGTCCGCCCCTCGCCGAGTGCCCGCGCGGCGTGGTGTAGCCAAATTCCCCTTTGCTCGCTGCGTCTTAGGGCAGTTCGTACTTAGGTCTCCCATGCTGAGACCGCAAAGCGGTCGTCGGCAGAGAAGGGGGCCCCCGGCGGAGAGGGTTCCCCATGAAAGATCGGTACTGAACGCCGTGCGTAAGAGAATCGGCGGATAGCGCGGGCCTGGCGCGACGCCGGCTAGGCCGGCGTCGCGTCCAGCGAATGCCAGAGGTATAGGCAGGCGAGCGTCCGATAGGGCCGCCACGGCTCGGCGATCGCCTCAAGGGCGGCAGGGGCAGGCAATTCCTCCAGGCCGTAAAGGCGCATCGCCGCGCGGCGGATGCCGAGGTCGCCCACCGCGAGGACGTCGGGTCGCTGAAGGTGGAACATGAGGAACATGTGTGCGCTCCAGACGCCGAGTCCGCGCACGGCGACGAGCTCGGCGATCACCTCCTCGTCGGGCAGCTCGTCAAGGCGCTCCAGCTCGAGCGAGCCGTCGAGCACGTGCCCGGCCAGCGACCGCAGAAACGAGACCTTCGCGCGGGATAGGCCGGCGGCAGCCTTTAGCTCCTCCGGGTCGTCGTCGAGCACCTCCGCCGGCGTCGGCGTCCGGCCACCGAAGCGCTCCGTGAGCCGTGTGTAGATCGCTCGCGCGGCCTTGGTCGAGAGCTGCTGGCCGACGATCGAGCGCACCAGCGCGCCGTAGTGCTCGCTGGGGCGCTCAGCCCGACGGTCGCTGAGGCCGTCTGCCCCGACCTCGTCGATCAGCGCCTTGAGAACCGGATCTGCGGCGCGGAGGTGAGCGACCGCGCCGGCAGTGCTTGAGGCTGCGCTGCCGCGCGCCGGGCTCACGGTTGTCCCCCTACCGCCCCGGGAACGCCCGTGTTCGTCGAGTACTTGGGCTGGATCTTGGTCTCCGGCCTGATCTCGTGCACCGCCTGCGCGACGGCGATCGCCGACTCCGCGAACCCCGTGGCAATCAGCTTCAGCTTGCCGTCGAAGGTTGTGATGTCGCCGCACGCCCAGACGCGCTCGAGCGAGGTCTTCATCACCTGGTCGACCGCGATGGCGCCCTTGATGACCTCGAATCCCCAGTCCTTGAGCGGCCCGAGGGCGGTCTTGAATCCGAGCTGGAGAAGGATTGCGTCGACCTCGAGCTCGACCTCGTGTGCCTCGTCCTCGGAGTGGAACAAGCGGACGCGCTCGACCCCTCCATCGCCGTAGACCTCCTTGATCTGGAACGGGACATGGAGGGCCACGTCGCCTCGCTCGGCCGCCTCGAGCACCTGGCCCACGGTCAGCTCGTGTGCGCGGAAGCCCTCGCGGCGGTGAACGAGGCTGATCTCACTGGCGGTGTCGAGCAGGTTGATGACCCAGTCACAGGCCGAGTCTCCGCCGCCGACGATCAGCACCCGCTTGCCCTCGAATACCGACTTCTGGCCGACGATGTAGTGGGCGCCGCGCCCTTCCCACGGCGTCATGTCGTATCCGGGCAGCTTCTTGGGCTCGAAGGCGCCATGACCGCCGGCCACGATCACGGTGCGCGAGCGCAGCTCGCCGCGCTCGGTCTGAAGCACGATCAGGTCGTCCTCCCAGGAGATCTGCGCGGCCGTGGTGTTCAGGTGCACGGGGACGTCGAACTGCTCGAGCGCTTGCTCGCGCAGCATCTCGACCAGATCCCGCGCCAGGACACGTGGATGCCCGGGGACGTCGTAGATCCACTTCTCGGGGTAGAGCGTCGTCAGCTGCCCGCCCAGCTCGGGCAGTGAATCGATAATCCGCGAGGAGGCCTCGCGCATGCCGGCCCAGAACGCGGTGCACAGGCCGACTGGTCCCGCGCCGATCACGGTGATATCGCGGACCTCGTCGAAGTCCCGGACGAGACGCTCGGTGCTCGCGATTTCGCCCAGCGTCGTGCTCACGTCGACTCGGTCAGCGTCAGCGCGGCACCGTCAAGTGCTCCCAGCGCGCGCTCGACCGAGCAGGAGATGCACGTGAACGTCGGCGTGTCACGCAGCGTGTACGAACTGGCCTCGGTGGTTCTGAGGCGCTGGACGAGGTCGACGAAATCAGCCGGGTTGTCGGTCTCGAAGGCGACCACGAACTCCTGGTCGTCGAGACCGAAGGAGTAGCTGGTGTTGAGGTCCACGGAGGGGTACTCGCGGCCGATCCTGATGTGCTCCTGCATGATCCGCCAGCGCTCCTCGGCCGGCAGGCCGTACCAGGCGCGGGTCTTGACGAACGGATAGACGAACAGGTACTTGCCGTGTGCTGGGCGAACCTCTAGGCGGGACTCGTCCGAGTACTCCGAGGGTTTGGTCATCGCCAGCAGCGAATACGGCACCCCGCACCACTTCATCAGGCCGCTCTGCAAGAGCACGACATGAAACTCGTGGATGCGTTCGAGGTTCTGCGCCTGGCTGAGGAGCATCAGATCGGCGTCCCCCCGCGTACCTACGAGCGAGAAAGCGCGCAGCAGGTGGCCGTCGGCGAAGTCCTCGCAGGCCGCTATGAACTCCCGCTTGTCGGCGGCGCGGGACTCATCGTCGCGCCGCCGCCAGGCGGGATCCATCCTCAGGAACGTGTACTTGACGAAATGGCGCGTCGGACCGAGCACCACTCGGATGATACGCAGCGGAAAACCACCAGCCCACCGGGCTACGGACTAGCATGATGCCTATGCGCGTCGCCCTGGTGTCCCCCTACTCGTGGACATATCCAGGGGGGGTCACCAGGCACATCGAGGCGCTCGCCGAGCAGTTCATCGCGGACGGGCACCACGTCCGCGTGCTGGCGCCCTACGACCCTCCCGATGCCTTCTCGATAGCGCTTCACCGGGGTGCACGGCCGCAGGTGGTACAGCCTCCGAGCTATCTGGTGCCACTCGGGCGCACGGTCGGATTCAAGGCCAACGGTGCGGTCTCCAACCTGTCCATCACCCCATACGGCGTGGCGACTATGCACCGGGAGCTCAGAACGGGCCGCTTCGACGTGGTCCATGTGCACGAGCCGATCGCGCCTGTGCTCAGTTGGGTGGCGACCGACGCCACGCGCCTGCCACTCGTTGGGACGTTTCACGTCTACTCGGACAACAAGCTTTCGAACGGCATCGCCAACCTGATCGGCGTACGTCGGATGCTGAACCGCCTGCATGTCCGAATTGCGGTCTCTGAAGCGGCCGCCTGGACCGCGAGGCGCTTCTTCGGCGGCCATTACCGCGTGATCCCCAACGGCGTGCACGTGGATCCCGGACTCGCCCAGAGCGCCGGACTCGCCCAGAGCGCCGGACTCGCCCAGAGCGCCGGACTCGCCCAGAGCGCCGGACGTACCGTGAGCGCCGTCGAGCGCCGACCGGGCGACCCTCTGCGCATCCTGTTCGTTGGGCAGGCCGTCGAGCGCAAGGGCCTGCCGCTGTTGCTGCACGCCTTCGAGGCGCTGCGCGAGCACGTCCCCTGCGAGCTGACCGTGATCGGTTCTACGCCCGAGGAGCTCGCCCCTTTGATGCTTGACGGTCGTGACGTCCGGGCGCTGGGGAAGGTCGCCGATGAGGACAAGCGCCGCGAGCTCGAGCGGGCCGACGTTCTCTGCGCGCCGTCGCTGGGTGGCGAGAGCTTCGGGATGGTGCTTACCGAGGCGTTCGCCGCCGGCACGCCGGTGATTGCCTCCGACATCCCCGGCTACCGTGACGTGGTCCGAGACGGGGTCGATGGTCTGCTCGTCCCGCGTGGCGACGCGCGGGCGCTGGCCGAGGCCCTACGAGACCTGCACGAGGAGCCAGTCCGCCGAGAGGCCATGGCCCGGGCGGCCGCCGCCGACGTCGAGCGCTTTGCCTGGCCTCACGTGGCGGCCGAGGTGCTCCAGGCCTACGAGGAGGCGATCGCCACGCCGGCGCCCGAGGGCGCGCTGCAGCGGGCCGCGGTCAGGATCGGGGCTCGCGCCGCCGATCTCAAGCCCCATGTGCCGGCCGAGCGGCTCGCTCCGCTCGAGCCCCAGGAGGTGCGCGCTGGCCGGTCGCCGGTGGCGGCGCTGGCGCGCCGCGTCGGGCTGGCCGCTGTCTCTCTCACCGCCGCGGGGCTGGCGGTGTTTGCGCTGCAGAAGATCGGCGTCGGCAATGTGGTCTCCGCGCTTATCAACTCGTCGCCCTTGTGGGTGCTGCTGGGTCTGGCGGTGATGTGCAGCGCGATGGTCATGCGCGCGCTCTCCTGGCACGCGATTCTCCGGGCGGCACTGCCCCGCGGCCGGCTGAAGCTCGCCGACGCCATGCAGGGTACGTTCATCGGCGTACTGATGTCCTCGACGTTGCCGGCGCGTCTCGGCGAGCCGTCGCGAGCGCTCGTCGTCGCCCGTCGCAGCGGACATCCTCGGGACAACCTGCCGGTGGTCCTCGGCACGCTCGTCTCCCAGTCCTTGCTGAACATGGTGGCCCTGACTGCGCTCGGGGCGGTCATGTTCTCCTCGGTCGACCTGTTGGGCGGTCACCAGAACGCCCTGCTGATCACGGCTCTGGCGCCGCTTGCACTTTTCGCCATCGTGCTCGTCGTCAAGACCCTGGCCGGAGGGCAGGCGATGGATGCACGGCGCTCCTCCCGCTCAAAGGCGCTCATGTCCCGGCTGCGCCGGATGCTCGCTCGCCTGAGGACGGGTCTGACCGTCTTCCGCCGTCCGCGGCTGGGGCTGGCAGCGGCCGCCGCGCAGTTCATCGCCTGGGGGCTTCAGTGCCTGTCCTGCTACATCCTGTTCCGAGCGCTCGGGGTCGACAGCCACGCCGGGTTCGGCGCCGCCGCCGCGGTCCTGTTCGCGGTCAACGTCACGGCGGTCCTGCCGGTCACGCCGGCCAACCTCGGCGTGTTCCAGGCGGCGTGTGTCGCGGTGCTCCACACCGGCTGGCACGTAGGGATCCCGGCCGCCGTCGCTTACGGAGTGATCCTGCAGGCGGTGGAGATATCGACCGCGATCCTGATGGGCATGCCCGCTTTGCTGAACGAGGGAATGTCGTGGCGGGAGGTCAAGCTACGGGCGATGCACGCCACGCCGGTCAAGCTCCCGGCCCGTCCCCCGCGGCGCGCCGACGGCGCGCTCGAGACGCGCGGGTAGCGGCACCGCAGGACCGGGGCTCACCCGCCTGGCTTTGACGCCGGCCCCGGCGCCGGCTGCAGGGGCAGGATCAGCGGGGCCTGCGGCGCCTGCGTGAAGTCGAAGTCGGCGGCCAGATTGCCGAGGCCCGGGAGCGCATCCCGCACCTTGGGCCGCGGGTCAGAGCGCCCGTCGGTCCGGGGATCGAGCCGCTCGCCGCTCAGGAAGTCATCCTCGATGAACTTGTTGATGGCGTCGAAGCTCAGCACCTGGTGATCGATGAAGCCCGGCCGCGAGTAGGGGCTGATGACGATCGACGGAACGCGCAGCCCAAAGCCGTTCTGGTCGACCTTCGGCGGCACGACGTGGTCGTAGAACCCGCCCCAGTCATCCCACACGAGGACGATCGCGCTCGAGTCCCAGTCGGGTCCCCGCATGACCGTGTTGATCAGGTTGGTGACGTAGGCCTGCCCGTTAGCCAGGTTGGCCGGCGGGTGATCGGAGTGGGCCTGGTCCGGCACGATCCATGAAACGGACGGCAGCGAGCCGGAGCCGGCCGCGGATAGGAAGCCGGATGTGGCCTGGATGTTTGCTAGCTGATTGTCTTCTCGGACGTCGGTGAAGGACGGCAGCGGGTTCCAGATGTCGGGCGTTCCGGCGCTGAGCGGGGCGCTCTGGCAATTGGCGTTGCCGCCGTCGCAGTCCGGCTGGCCTCCCGGGCTCACGTAGTAGGCCCAGCTGACCCCTTGCTTGTGCAGCAGATAGGTGATGTCAGTCCAGGCGTAGTTGAAAGCGCCGGCCGTCGCCGAGGCGATCCGCGCCTGGCGGCGTGCGACTATCGCCCGGCAGGCGCGGATGACTTGCGACTTCCGGGCGCGCCGGCGGGCACCGTGAGCGCGGCGCTGCCGGGCCGCGTGTGAGCGTACGCAGGTGGTGTAGGTGCCCTGAGTGGCGCCGCCGACAGCCCCCGCGGCCCTCGTGATCTGGCGGGTGCGAAAGCCGCCCAACTGGTCGCTGTTGACGCAGCTGTTGGGGTCACCCTGAGTCGCGCAGCGCGCGGACCACTCGGAGACCATGTAAAGGTGGGAGGGCAGGCTCCAGGAGGCGTCCGATTGGAACATGTGGTCATCGAGCGCGAAGTGCTCGGCATACGCCCAGTAGTTGGGAATCTCCCGCGCGTCGTGATAACCCATCACGTCGGACGGCGAGCTCGCCTCACAGACGCTCGAGAAGCCGCCGCAACCACGGCCCCCATTCGACTCGGACTCGCGGACGAAACCGTCCATCAACCCGTCGTCGATGTCGGCCGCGGCCGCGCCCTGGCCGTGTGGCCCGCCGCCGTTGACGAGCGAAGCATCGTGGTAGGGCCTCACGCACTTACCCAGCCGAGGGTCGGGGATGCAGGTCGTGAAGTGCCCGTCCTTGGCCGGAAGGCCCTCGGCGCCAGGGTAGGTCCCGAAGTAAGAGTCGAACGAGCGGTTCTCCTGAAAGATCACGATCAGGTGCTGGATCTTGTGAATCCCAGTCGGCGTCGGAGCGGAGATCGTCGCCGGCAGGGTTGGGCGGCCGGGCTTGTGCTTGTGACCTCCGCCGCACGCAGTCAGACCGCAGAGGAGCGCAACGACCGGCGGCGTGAGGCCGCCCAGCCGTTTGAAGGACGCCAGCATGCCGGCGGAAAGCTACCGGCGGCTCTTAGCGGACCCTAAGGCTCGGGCGGGCCAGCTAGGCCTCGGCCATCGCCGGCTCGTCCTGGCCGGCCTGCACGGCGCCCTGTCCATCCTCCTCAACCGCGACCGGCTCGGCGTCGGTGAGCTCCGTGAGGCGCGTCGGATCCTTGTCGGTGCCGGCGATCAGCTCGTCGGCGGCCTGCTTCTCGGTCTTCGGCAAGAAGCCTGACTTCATGCCGAAGTAGACGGCCTGGGGGTGTTGGGCGACGATCGCCAGTGTCGACTGCTCGGGTTCAACCGCGTGGCCGCCGGAGAGGTGCAGGCCGATCGCGGGCGCGTCGAGCAGGCGGAAGACCTTCTCGTGCTCGGACTGCTCTGGGCAGGCCGGATAGCCCCACGAGTACCGGCGCCCCTGCTGCTGGGGGATGCCGAGTTCGGAGCGCACCCTGGCGTGCAGCCACTCCGCCATGCCCTCGGCCGTTTGCACCCCGAGGCCATGGACGAATAGCTGCTCCGCGAACTCGCCGTCGGCCTCGAGCCGGGCCATCAGCTCGGTGACCTCGTGTCCGGCGGTGACGGCCTGGATCGCCACGACGTCGATCTCGCCCGAGCTAAGCGGCCGGTAGAAGTCGGCCAGGCAGATCCGGCCGTGCCTGGGCTGGCGGGGGAAAACGAGCCGCTCGAGCTCGCGCTGCCCCGGGCTCCCGGGATCCCAGACGATCAGCTCGTTCCCGTCCGAGTTGCAGGGGAAGTATCCGAGCAGCGCGCGGGGGTGCAGATAGTCCTGCTCGCGCCACATGCGCTCCAGTCGCGGCTGGAAGTCTTCGCGCACTAGTCGCTGCCACTCCTGGCCCTTGACCCCGCGGCCGCCCCAGTGGAGCTTGAACAGCACGTGTGTGTCGAGGTGGTAGTAGACCTCGTCCATCTTCACCTCGATCTCCCTGACGCCCCAGAACGGCGGCTCCGGGACCGGATTATCCGTGTCGACTGCGCTGCGCACGCTGTCGTCGTCGACCGGCGGCCCCTCGTCCTCCTCGACCGGCTTCTCGCGCAGCTTGCGCGCCGCTTCGCGGATGTCGTTGACCAGCAGCTCGCGCCGCTCGGGCTCGACCAGCTGATCCATCTTCGCCAGCCCCTCGAACGCGTCCTTGCAGTAGAACACGCCCGGCTCGTAGATCTCCTCTGAGTCGGTGCCGCGCGGATAGAGGATCCGCAGCCCGAAGTTGCGGTTGATCGCCGCGCCGCCGACGAGCACCGGGAACTTCAAATCCCGGGCGTGCAGCTCCTGGACCGCCGCGGGCATCTGCTTGGAAGTGGAAACCAGCAGCGCGCTCAGACCGATCGCCGTGGCCTGGTGCTCGACGGCGGCGTCCAGAATCGTCGAGATCGGCACCTGCTTGCCGAGGTCGATCACCGAGTAGCCGTTGTTGGTGAGGATCGTGTTGACCAGCGACTTGCCGATGTCGTGCACGTCGCCGAACACGGTGGCCAGCACGACGGTGCCCTTCGTGTAGCCCTCGATCTTGTCCAGGTACTGCTCGAGCTGGGCGACCGCCCGCTTCATGACCTCCGCGGACTGAAGCACGAATGGCAGGATCAGCTCGCCGGCGCCGAACTTGTCGCCGACCTCCTTCATCGCCGGCAGCAGCACGTCGTTCAGCGTCGGCACGGCGCCGATCTTCTCGACGCTGCGGTCGATCCAGTCCTCGACCCCCTCCTTCTTGCGCCGCAGGATGTGAAAGTGAAGCGCCTCCTCGGGCTCCATGCCCTCGGTCGGGTCCTCCTTCTCCGCGTCTTGGACCGGGCCCTTCGACTCGAAGTGGGCGATGAACCGCTCGAGGGCGTCCTCGCGGCGGTTGAAGACCAGGTCATCGGCGAGCTCGCGCTCCTGCGCCGGGATCTCGGCGTAGGGGGTGATGTGATTGGGGTTCACCATCGCCAGGTCCAGCCCGGCCTCGACGCAGTGGTGCAAAAAGACGCTGTTCAGGACGCTCCGTGCAGGGACGCCGACGCCGAAGGAGACGTTCGAGACGCCGAGCGATGTCTTGATGCCTGGGATCTCCCTCTTGACCCGGCGGATCCCCTCGATCGTCTCGATGGCGCTCGGCTTCCACTCGTCGTCGCCGGTGGTCAAAGTGAACGTCAGGCAGTCGAAGATCAGAACCTCGGGATCGAGTCCGTGCTCATCGCAGCAGAGCTCGGTGATCCGCTTTGCCACCTCCACCTTGCGCTCCGCGGTCTTGGCCATGCCCTGCTCGTCGATCGTCAGCGCGATCAGCGCGGCGCCGTGGGACTTGGCTAGGGGGACGACGCGGTCGAGCTTGTCGCGGCCGGCCTCGAGGTTGATGGAGTTGACGATCGCCCGCCCGGGAATCTGCTCGAGCGCGGTCTCGATCACCTCGGGCTCCGTGGAGTCGACCTGGATCGGTGCCGGTTGCGTGAGGCTGATGCGCTTGACCAGCAGGCGCATCTGCTCGTCCTCGTCCTGGCGCTCGGTCAGCGCCACGCAGACGTCGAGCACGTGGGCTCCGCCGGTGACCTGGTCCTCGGCGACCGTCAGCAGCCCGTCGTAGTCATCGGCCAGCAGCAGCTCCTTGGCCTTGCGCGAGCCCTGGGAGTTGACGCGCTCGCCGACGAGCGTCGGGCGCGGGTCCTGCACCAGCGGCGTGGCGGCGATCATCGAGGAAATATGGGGGGGGCGCCCTGGAGGGCGGCCCCCCGTTTTTTGTCCCCTCACCCGCTCGACCAGCGCCTCGATGTGGGCCGGCGTGGTGCCGCAGCAGCCGCCGACGATGCCCGCCCCGTAGCGCTCGACAAATTCGCCGAGCACGTTTGCCAGCGGCTCGGGCTGCTCAGGGAAGACCGTCTCGCCGTTTGGCCCCTGGTGGGGGATGCCGGCGTTCGGGATGCAGTGCACGGGCCGGCTCGAGTGCTCGCCGAGAAAGCGCATGGCGTCACGCATGTCCTCGGGCCCGGTCGAGCAATTCAGGCCGATGACGTCGGCGCCCAGCGCCTCGAGCGTCGTCAGGACCGAGCTGATGTCGGTGCCCAGCAGCATCTTGCCGCCCTGCGGCAGGAGCGACACGCTGGTCTGGATCGGCACGGACCTGCCGAGTTGCTTGAACGCCTGGCGCGCACCGAACATCGCGGCCTTGACCTCGAGGATGTCCTGCGCGGTCTCGATGATGATCAGGTCCACGCCGCCCTTCACCAGGCCCTGTGCCTGCTCCTCGAATACCTCGACCAGCTCGCCGAAGCGGATCTGACCGAGCGTGGGGTCGTCACTCGCGGGCAGGAAGCCCGTGGGACCAATGGAGCCCGCGACGAAGCGCCGCTCCCCGGCCGCCTTGCGGGCGATCTGGGCCGCCTTGACGTTGATCTCCTCGGTGTGCTCCCCGAGTCCCCACTCCGAGAGCTTCAGCCTAGAGGCCTGGAAGGTGTCGGTTTCGAGAACCTCGGCTCCGGCGTCGAGCATCGAGGCGTGGACGCCCTCGATGATGTCGGGCCGGTTGAGGACCAGTGCCTCGTGGCAGCGACCGGGGAGCCGGTAGTCATTCTCCAGGCTCAGGTCGAACTGCTCGAGCGTCGCGCCCATGCCGCCGTCGAACACGACGACGCGCTCGCGCGTGGCTCCCAGGAAATCGCGCATCCGGCCATGCTACCAGCGCAGACGCCAACCTTGACACAGCCGTGGCAAGGTTGTCGCGCTTCGCCGGGTCTAGCGACTCCGCTGCCCCACCCCGGCGTCTATACCCACAGGCCCGCATCAATGCAAGAATGTTGAAGGCTAGGTCGATGGCTATAACGCTCACTCAGCTTTCGTCTTTCCTGGCCGTGGTCAGGGGCGGCTCGGTCACGGCGGCCGCCGACGAACTTGTCGTCACGCAACCGTCCGTTTCATCGGCGATCGCTGCGCTCGGTCGGGAGCTGGGTTGCGAGCTGTTCGAGCGCGCGGGCCGGGGCGTCCGGCTCACCGACGAGGGTGCCGCGTTCGTCCCGTACGCCGCGGATGTGATCGGTCTGCTAGAGCAAGGTCGCCGCTCGGTGCGAGAGGCTGCCGGCGTGGTCAGCCGCAGGCTCCGTATAGGGGCCGTCACCACGGCCGCGGAGTCATTCGTCCCCCCGCTGATGCGCGCGTTCTCCGACCAGCATCCCGATGCCGAGCTGGTACTGGATGTCGGCAACGCCGAGGCGGTAACGGAGCGGCTCTTAAGCCGCGTCGTTGACCTCGCCATCTCCGGTAGGCCGCCCAGCGACGCGAGGCTCGTGGTCGAACCGCTGATCGACAACGAGATCGTCTGCATCACCGCGCCGAACGATCCGGCGGCCGCCGATCATCGGGAGCTGGCCGCCGGCGAGCTGCGCGGCCACACATGGTTGCTTCGGGAGCGGGGCTCGGGCACGCGCACGCTCAACGAGCGTTTCCTGGAGGAGAACGGTCTTCGCCCTCGGACGCTCATGCTCGGATCCAACGGCGCGATCAAGCAGGCCGCTCGCGCGGGGCTCGGCGTATCGCTGCTCTCGCGCGCCGCCGTGGAGTCGGAGCTCGCCGCCGGGCAGCTGGCGGAGATCCGTCTGAGCGACGGTCCACCGACCCGACCGTGGTTCGTGGTGCTCCCGTCAGCCGGTCCTTCGCGCGCGTTGGCCGGCGCGTTCGTTGACTTCGCGCGCCGGCAGGCCGGTCGCGACGGCTGACGCCGCTACCGGTCCCCTAGCGGCTCGAGAGCGACCGTGCCGCTCCCTGGCGGGGGGTGAGTGCCCCGAGCGCCACCTTGTAGGCAATCGTGTCCATGCCGCCATCTCCATCCCGGGTGCGGGCCGCGGCCTGCTCGGGTGCGACCCCCAGCTCGCTCAGGGCTAGGGCCGCGCTTGGAGCGAAGCAGCGCGCCGCGAGCCATCGCTTCGCCCCCTGCTCGTTGAAGCCCGCGTCGTTCCACGCCCGCGCGGCGGCCGCCGCGCCGCCCACGTGGTCGGTCAGCTCGCCGTACTCCGCAAGCGCCTCGGGCGTGATCGTCGCAAACGTCTCGGGCGTGGTCGCCGGATACACCCTCATGAGCCTCGTCTCCGATCGTCAGCCGGCAACGACCTCGCAGCTGGCGCCTTCCGAGATCCAGCAGCGGACGATGTCGCGCATCGACAAGATGCCCGCGACCTCCGAGCCATCGAGAACGATGACGTGTCGGAAGCCGCCTCGCACCATCGCTCCAGCGGCGCGTTCCAGGGACCAGTCGGCGGCCGCGTAGACCACCTCAGCGGTCAGGTGGTCGCGAACGAGCTGGTCGTCGATCTGCTGTCCGACTCCATTGGAATGCAGGATGTCGCGCTCCGTGACGATCGACGGACCCTGCCCCTGGTCATCGATCACGACGGCCGCGCCGACGCCATGAGCTGTCATTCGCCGCGCCGCTTCGCGGAGCGTGTGGTCGGTTCCGACCGTGACGACGATCGGGTTCATCCCGTCGCGTACCAGCATCATCTCCCTCCTTCTGGTCCTTGGAACCTGGGACGCGGCTCCCGGGGTCTGGCTCGTCGCGGAAGCGGGGGTGCTCACGACGTAGCACAGATGGGAACCCATGCCCCCGTCAGGTTGAAGCGTACGCCTATTGCAGCCCGTGAGGCGGGCGTCTTTCTCAGGCTCGTAATCGATCTCCGCCGCGACCGCGTCGGCGACGGCCTCCGGAGTCAGGTCGAAGATCACGACGCGCCCCTCCCATCGCTGCTGCGCGACATCTACGCACACCTCCAGCACGCACCAGCCACCCTGCGCCAGGATCGAGCGCGCGGCGGAGACGGTCCGCGAGCGGTCGTATCCGTGCATGGGCCATGGATAGCTGTCGCTTCCCTCCTCATCCATCGAAGATCGCCGTCCGCGCGCGGAATGCGCCTATGTGCCGCGGGCCGGGAGCGTGGAGCCAAGCGCTCGGGCAGGCGGTCGACCATCCGTGCGCGTCCCGGTCGCTCCCACGGCGACGGCCGCGCGCGCCGTGACCAGCTGATAGAGCACGAGGAGCTGCGTGATCGCAAGCGACTCCGAGCGCTGAAGCTGCACTCCGGTGGTGAATTCGCCGAGGCGCTCGGTGCGCAGATGACTAGCGAAGTGCATGCGCTCCCAGATCGCCTCCTCGATTGCCGTGCTGTGAGCGGACGGGATCGTGCCGGGAATCCAGAGAGATGCTTCGGCGCGCCGCCTCACCAACGTGATGCCGCCGCCGTCCTCGTCGACGAGGGGCATCAGCTCCGGGTGCACGAGCCCTGGCCGCATGGTCACCTTGACGTCGAGGTGCTCCTGGTCGCCCGGGTCGCCGGGCGTGAATGAGATCACCATATCCGCGTAGCGCCGCTGCGGCCTGATGTAGAGCTCCGCGTCGGCTTCCCGCCGGTCGAGCTCCTCCAACACCTCGTCGGTCGTGTAGCCCCTTCGCGAGCAGTCCCGCCGGACCTTCCACTCGCGCCGTAGCTCCTCGGGCGGATCCAGATACAAGCGGACGTCGTAGAGCTCGCGCATCGCCGCTGTGTGGAAGCCCAGCAGGCCCTCGACGATCATGAAGTCCGCCGGCTGCACGTACTCCGGCGGCTGGAAGGTCCCGTCCTGATGACGGTAGACGGGCGTCAGGATCGGCTCACCGGCGCGGAGGTGTGCGAGATGTTGCTCCAGGATGTCGATGTAGTTGCAATCCGGGTCCAGCGGCGTGAGCCCCCGCTCGACGCGCTGCTTGCGGTCGTAGCGGTGGTAATGATCAGCGGAGATGTGGGCGACTTGTTGCTCGCCGAGGATCCGTACCAGGCCCCGGGTGAGGGTGGTCTTACCGGCAGCAGAGTCGCCGACGATGCCGAGCAGGATGGGCCGGGGCATCGTCAGGCCGCCGCTTCGGTTCGCGGCTGCAACGGCCGTGCTTCTGTCCCGTCCATAGCCGTCACGCTAGCGCGGCGATCGAGTCCTGCCTCCTCACCGGCGCGGGCATCGCCGACGTGGCTGTGACTAAGACCGCGACGCCGGCGCTGGTGGTTGTCACCAACGGAACCGTGGTCAGAGTGGATTCCAGCGCGCAGTACGCCACGTCGCTAGCCAGACCTGCATGCCCGAGCACCTTGCCGTGGGCGGAGGCGTTCAGGCCTTCAAGCGGCGTCGCGTAGAGCCGCGCGGCAGCTTGCGCGACGCGAGCGGCGTCGGTACGCGGGCCCGGCAGCTTTGCGCACAGCCTGCCGGCAACGTACACGTCCTCGAGCGCCAGGTCCTGCTCCGATCCCGCGCACACGATCTGCACCGTGGCCTCGGGGGTCCGCACGCCGCGGCGCAAGGCCCCGCGGCCTAGGGCGTCGATGACCGCCCCGAGGTTGAGCATGCAGCCCAGCATCACGCTGTCGGCGCGGCTGGCCGCGGCGATGATCGCAGGCGTTCCGTTGGTGGTGGCCAGCACCAGCTCGTCTGCCCGCCGGCGGCTGACCGCCCGCGGCGAGTTGCCAAGATCGAAGTCGTCGGGCTTCAGGCAGCGGCGCTCTCCGGCCACGAGCCGGCTCGGCGCGCGCAGCGCTCTTGCCCGGTCGATGGTGTCCGTGCACAGGATCCGCTCGTAACCCGCCGCCAAAGCCTGGGTGGCGGTCGATGTCGCACGCAGCACATCGATCACCACCGCAACGTCTGATCGGCGGACCTCCGCCGGGGTCAGGGCGACGTCTATCACACCGCGGCGAAGGCCCGCTCGAGCCCCTCGGTGTAGCGCCCAGCGCTCGCTGCGCCGTTGCAGCGGGCCCGGTGCCCGAGCGCTGCCTGCGCGGCGCGAGGGGCGCCGGCCGGCGGCCGGGAAGGGCTCAGAACTTGGATCAGGGCATCCACGGGCAGGGCCGCGACGGTAGACGATCCGGCATCGAAGATCCAACAAAAGTTTTGTCCTATTGATAGGCGTAGCCCTATGGGCAACGTCGGGCATGTGACATAAACAGTTATCAATGCATATAAGGTAAATACATACTTGACGACTATGAAAACTGCTTTACGCTCGTTGCAACTTCTCGACTGGAGAGCTGACCTTGACACCCAGCACCACACCAACGACCGACTCCCGCGCGGCTGCTTCAGACGGCGCCAAGGCCAGATGGGCCGCTGGCGTCACGCCATACGCCGAGATGGGCTATTGGAACGCGGATTACGAACCCAAGGACACCGACATCCTGTGCGCGTTCCGGATCACTCCGCAACCCGGCGTCGACCCGATCGAGGCCGCGGCTGCGGTCGCCGGCGAGTCGTCGACCGCGACTTGGACCGTGGTCTGGACCGACCGGCTCACCCCCCATGAGCACTACCAGGCGAAGGCATACCAGCTCGACTCCGTGCCGGGCGTCGAGGGCCAGTACATCGCGCGGATCGCGTACGACATCGACCTCTTCGAGGAGGGCTCGATTGCGAACCTGACTTCCTCGATTATCGGCAACGTCTTCGGCTTCAAGGCGCTGAAGGCGCTGCGGCTCGAGGACATGCGGATCCCGCCGCACTATCTGAAGACCTTCCAGGGGCCACCGCACGGGATCGTCATGGAGCGCGAGTACCTCGACAAGTTCGGCCGCCCGCTGCTCGGCGCCACGACGAAGCCGAAGCTCGGACTATCGGCCAAGAACTACGGGCGCGTCGTCTACGAGGCCCTGCGTGGAGGCCTCGACTTCACCAAGGACGATGAGAACATCAACTCGCAGCCGTTCATGCGCTGGCGCGATCGCTATCTACACGCAATCGAGGCCGTGAACCGGGCGTCCGCCGCCACCGGCGAAGTCAAGGGTCACTACATGAACGTGACGGCCGCGACGATGGAGGACATGTACGAGCGCGCCGAGTTCGCCAAGGAGATCGGCAGCGTGATCATCATGATGGACCTGACGGTCGGCTACACCGCGATGCAGTCGATGTCCAAGTGGGCGCGGCGCAACGGCATGATCCTGCATCTGCACCGCGCAGGTCACGGCACATACACGCGCCAGAAGACGCACGGCGTGAGCTTTCGGGTGATCGCTAAGTGGTGTCGGATGCTGGGCGTCGACCACATCCACGCAGGGACCGTCGTCGGCAAGCTCGAGGGCGATCCCCACATGATCAAGGGCTACTACGACGTGTGCCGCGAGCGCTTCAACCCGGCCAGTCCGGAGAACGGGCTCTACTTCGACCAGGAGTGGGCCTCGCTTGCCCCGGTGATGCCGGTCGCCTCCGGGGGGATCCACGCCGGCCAGATGCATCAGCTGCTGCACTACCTCGGCGAGGACGCGGTGCTCCAGTTCGGCGGCGGCACGATCGGTCACCCGATGGGGATCGCCGCGGGCGCCACCGCCAACCGCGTGGCGGTCGAAGCGATCATCAAGGCTCGCAACGAAGGCAAGGACTACTACTCGGAGGGCCCGGACATCCTGCGGGACGCCGCCAAGGGCTGCCCTGAGCTCGACGCCGCGCTCGAGGTCTGGAAGGACATTACGTTCGAGTTCGAGTCCACTGACACCCCCGATGCCGTGGCCACTCCCACGGCCAGCCGCTAATCCGCGCAGGAAGCCGAGGAAATAGTTATGAGGATCACACAGGGGACGTTCTCGTTCCTGAACGATTTGACCGACGCAGAGATCGAGATGCAGATCCGCTATGGGCTCGAGAACGGCTGGGCGATCATGGTCGAGTACACCGACGATCCGCACCCTCGCAACAGCTTCTGGGAGATGTGGAAGCAGCCGGAGTTCGATTTGACGCCCGACGAGGTGGACGTGGCGATGAGCGACGTACGCGCGTGCCGTGAGGCGTTTCCGAACCATTATGTGAAGGTGGTCTGCTACGACAGCTCACTCGGACGCCAGACGTCCAAGCTCAGCTTCATCGTCAACCGCCCGGCGCAGGAGCCCGGATTCCGTCTCGAGCGTCAGGACAAGGCCGACCGCCAGATCCGCTACACGGTTCATCCTTACGCCCAGCACGAGCCGGTCGGGAGGCGGTACGGCAACCACGGGGACTTGGGGACTCAGCGCGACGGCGCAGCGCCCGGCTATGGGGTTGCTCCGGCCAGCGATGAGGGGATCGGCGAGTCTTAGTGGCTCCGCGCGGTCTCGACACGACGGGCAGGCCGCTCGATCCTCAGGCCGATGAGGGCGCGGCAGGGCGGGCGCGGGGTTTCGGCGCCGGCGAGCGTGGATCCCCGTCCTTCTCCGATGAGTTCACCGGAAAAGTCGTGCGTCCTGACGAGGGTGCGCGCCGGGGTTCTGCCGTGGACTCGGTCGACTTCTCGGAGGCGATCACGGACGGCGAGGCCGATGTGCAATCCGTGGTGCAAAGCTCGCGGGTGCACGAGGTGCTGGAGGAGATCGACCGCGAGTTGATCGCAATGGAGCCCGTGAAGCGGCGCATCCGGGAGATCGCCGCGCTGCTGGTGATCGACCGGCTGCGCGAAGAGATGGGCGTACGCAGCCAGCGCCCAACGCTGCACATGAGCTTCACGGGCAACCCAGGCACCGGTAAGACGACGGTTGCGCTGCGGATGGCCAGCATCCTCCACCGTCTCGGCTACATCGAAAAAGGTCACCTGGTGTCCGTGACCCGCGACGATCTCGTCGGCCAGTACGTCGGTCATACGGCGCCTAAGACGAAAGACGTCATAAAGCGGGCGTTGGGTGGCGTGCTGTTCATCGACGAGGCCTATTACCTCCACCGCCAAGAGAACGAGCGCGATTACGGGCAGGAGGCGGTCGAGGTTCTGCTGCAGGTGATGGAGTCAGAGCGCCACGACCTGGTCGTCGTGATGGCCGGCTATGAAGAGCGGATGGAGGAGTTCTTCCAGGCAAACCCCGGCATGGGATCGCGCGTGGCGCACCACATCCAGTTTCCCGACTACGACGTGGGCGAACTGCTCGATATCGCGCGCCTGATGGTGGACAGGCAGGGCTACGTGATGAGCGAAGAAGCCGCGCGCGCGCTGCGCGAATACATCGAGCGCCGGATCGGTCGGCCCCGGTTCGCCCACGGCCGCAGCATTCGCAACGCGGTCGAGCGGGCCCGGATGCGTCAGGCCACCCGTCTGTTCGACTCAAACCGGAAGCTGACCAGGCTGGAGCTCGTCACGATCGAGGCCGAAGACATATTGCGAAGCTCGGTGTTCAACGAACCCGAGCATGACCGCGAGATCGGCACCGCCGAGGGCACGGTGCTCGGAACCGGTGCCGGCGCTGAGCCCCGACGCTAGGAGGAGACATGCCGCGCCCCATCATCCTTGGCGTCGTCGGCGACTCCGCGGCCGGAAAGACGACCATGACGCGGGGACTCGTACGGATCCTTGGTGAAGAGCAGGTAACGGCCGTCTCCACCGACGACTATCACCGCTATGACCGAAAGCAGCGCGCCGACCGGGGTATCACGCCGCTGCATCCGCAGTGCAACTACATCGACATCATGTCGCAGCATCTCTCCCACCTGCGGGCCGGCGAACCGATTCTGAAGCCCGTCTACGTTCACTCCGATGGCACTTTCGGGCCACCCGTGTACGTGAGTCCCAAGCCGTTCACGATCGTGGAGGGACTGCTCGGGTACTACTCCGAGGCGCTGCTCGGCGCTTACGACGTCCGGGTCTACCTCGCCCCGCCCGAGGATCTGCGCCGCCGCTGGAAGGTCAACCGCGACACATCGCGGCGGGGCTACACCACCGACCAGGTGCTGCGCGAGCTTGACAAGCGTGAACCCGACTCGGCCCAGTTCATCCGCCCCCAGGAGCGCCACGCCGACGTCGTTGTCTCCTTTTGCGAGGGCAAAGACCGTGATCCACATGCGCTCGATGCCGAGCTGCTACTGCGCGAGAGCCTTCCACACCCCGACCTCTCGCCCGTTAGCGACGGTGGCGGGCGCGGGGTGAGCGTCGAGGACCGCGAGTCCGAGCTTCTGGTGAAGATCGCCGGAGATATCCAGCCTGGACAGGCGAACGAGATCGAGGAGGCGATCTGGGAGAAGCTGCATTTCGCCTCGCACCTGCGCTCCGAACGCCTCGGCCAGTTCGTCATCGGCAACGACCTCCACCGGTCGGAGTCGCTGGCGCTCGTGCAGCTCTTGATCCTCTATCACCTCGTGACAGCGAAGGCGACGGTCGCGCTGGGCTCCGAGAGAGTGCGCGCCGGGGTCTGACGCGGCGAGGTCAGGCCCTGTCTTTCGAGCTTCGCGAGCGCCGCCCCCACAGCCAGCGTCCAATCAGGGCCAGCACCAGCACGCCGAGCGCGATCGCGAAGTAGGTGACATAGCGGGTGGCGGCGGCGTAGATCGAATCGATGTGATTGCCGGAGAAGTAGCCGACGCTGGTCCAGACGGCGACCCACAGCGCCGCTCCAAGAGCGTTATAGATGAGGAACTTCTTCCAGTGCATGCCGGCCAGCCCGGCGACGATCCCGTTCGCCTGCCGCAGCCCCTCGACGAAGCGCGCGATGGCGACGACCTTGCCACCGTGACGCTCGAAGAAGCCTTGGGCCTTGTCGAGCCGCTCCGGGGTGAGCAGCACGTAGCGGCCGAAGCGCTCGACCAGCGGGCGGCCCCCGAAGTGACCGATCGCGAAGCCGATGTTGTCGCCGAGCACCGCCGCCCCGAAGGCGATCAACGCGACCGCAAACACGTTCAGGCGCCCGGCGCCCGCGTACACCGCGCCGAGGACCAACGTCGTCTCGCCCGGGAGCGGCACGCCGAAGTCCTCGACCAGCACGAAGGCGGCGATCGCCAGGTACCCGTAATGGTTGAGTGTCGGCTCGAGGGTATGCAGCACGCCCGGCAGGTGCGGGGCGGCGGCTGCGGCGATCATTGCCCGCGCGGCGGCTCAGGCTCGTCGTCCGGCTCGCTTGGAGCACCGCGCGCCTCACGTCGCAGCTCGCCCACCGAAAGGCCCTCGCGCAGCAGCGCCGGCACGCCGAGAACGAAGGCGGCGACGACCTCGACCGCTTGGAGGATCAGCCCGTAGGCCAGGCCCTGGCTGGCGCCGACGCCGAACGGCGCCAGCACCGCGATGCAGGCTGCCTGAAAGACGCCGACGTTGGACGGCGTGAGCGGCACGATCGCCGTGACGTTGACCGCCAGCAGCACAGCCGCGGCGGCGATCAGATTGGCCTGGTGCTCTAGCCCCAGCGCTAGAACGACCGAGTAGCAGGCGAACAACTGCAGCCCCCAGGCGCCGAGCTGGCTGATACCGGCGTGGGTCGCCGCGCGTGGGTTGGCGAACACCTTCATCCCACGGCGAAAGTGAATGAGCTGATCCTGGATCCAGCGCGCGGCGCGGCGGAGCCAGCCCACGCGCGAGCCGGCGGCCAGGCGCAAGGCGGGCGGGCCGCCAAGCACGATTGCCACGATCGCCGCGGGAACCGCAACGGCGCCGATAATCGCCTCGCTCCGGGCCCCGGCCAGCGCCGCGCCGAGGATCGTCACCGTCGCCAGGATCGCCAGGGCCAGCAGGTTGATCAGCGCCTGCGAGACGACCGTGCCCAGCACGAGGGCCACGTTCCGAGCCGGGTCGCCGAGCCGCCGTGCGACGACCAGCGTGCGTGCCGCTTCCCCCAGACGGCCGGGGGCCACTGTAGAGCCGACCATCCCGATCAGGATGCCGCGCGTGACCACCGCGCGGCCGAGTCGATTGCCCGGGAGCGCGGCGCGGATCACGGCGAACCATGACTCACCCCTAGCCAGGAAGGCGATCGCCATCAACGCCAGCGCCAGCAGCGCCCACCCGACGTTTGTCCGCGCCAGGACATGGCCGACCTGCGCGGGATTTAGCTTGCTGACCGCCAGCACGGCCAGGGCCGCGACTACCGCGACCGTGATCAGGCCGGCGATCCAGCGCCTGCGCTTAGCTCGGCGACCGACACGGCGGGAGCTGTCCCTGAGAAGGTCCGCCATCCGGTGATTGGAGCACGTAGTCGCGCTCGCGGCCTGCGCGAGACCGCCGGCTGGCGCCTAAAGCCCACGTGTGAGCGCTCACATTCGGGGGTAGACTGCAGAGCGACTTAGAGAACGCTTGTGAATCGGCCGGCGCAAGCACGACAAGGGAGAGGTTCATGCATTACGCCATTCGTGGCCGCCTGAGGCTGCTGGTCACGGTTTCGGTCACCGCGCTCGTCGCGAGCGGGGTAGCGTCGCTGGCGATGGAAGGATCGGCCAGCGCGCGCAGCGGCAAGACCCCGCACAAGGGGCATTCCGGGGGCAATCTGAGCATCAGCAGCACGGCCTGGGGCACGGCCCCTGACGGCCAGGCCGTCAGTCTCTACACGCTGACGAACGGCCGCAACATGACGGTCAGGATCAGCAACTACGGCGGCGTGGTCCAGTCGATTCTGGTCCCCGGCCGCGACGGCCGCGTGGCCGACGTGGCGCTCGGGTTCTCGAGCCTTGCGCAGTACGTGACCGACTTCACCAACCCGCCGACCGGCGGCTCGGGTGACACGTACTTCGGGGCGATCATCGGGCGCTACGCGAACCGGATCGCGAACGCAATGTTCACGCTCAATGGCCACACGTATCCGCTGGGATCCGGGCCGCCGTGCCCCACTGTGGCGACGCCCAACAACGGCGCCAACCTGCTGCACGGGGGGCCCAACTCCTACAACACGCAGGTCTGGAACACCACCGAAGAGAGAGGCTCGGACTTCGTGGGGCTGAAGCTCACCTACACCGATCCGGACTGCAAGAACGGCTTCCCCGGAACGGTCCAGAACACGGTGACCTATCGGCTGACCGACTCGAGCCAGCTGGAGATCCACTATGCGGCGACGACCGACAAGCCGACAGTCGTCAACTTCACCAACCACTCGTACTTCAACCTGGCGGGTGAAGGCTCCGGCGACGTCTTCGGCCAGCTGCTGCGGATCAACGCCGACCGCTACACGCCGATCGACGCCAGCCTGATCCCGACCGGCGTGCTCGACAAAGTCGCGGGCACACCGTTCGACTTCCGGCATCTGAAGCCGATCGGGCGCGACATCCGCGATGGGGTCCCGCAGCTGGTGCTGGCCCACGGCTACGACCACAACTTCGTGCTCAACGGGAGCGGCCTGCGCCTGGCCGCCGTCGCGGAGGATCCGCACAGCGGGCGGACACTGACCACGTACACCGACCAGCCCGGGGTCCAGTTCTACTCGGGCAATTTCCTGGTCGGCGACCTGGTGGGCCCGAGCGGTCACACCTACCGGCAATCGGACGGATTCACGCTCGAGACGCAGCATTTCCCGAACTCGCCCAACCAGTCGAACTTCCCCTCGACGGTTCTGAACCCGGGGCAGACGTTCAACTCAACGACGATCTATCAGTTCGGAGTGGCGAAGCGCCGCTAGATAAATGCGTGGCCGGGCCGCTCGCGCGGCCCGGCCACCGTTATTGACCTACTAGAGCTCCACCAGCTCGAGGTCCAGCAGCTCTGCCAGCCGCCGCCAGCGGGCGCCGTGCTCCCCGAGGTTCAGGACGAAGTGATGCGGAGCGCCGGCGCGCAGCCAGTCATCCATGAAGCGCTCCGCGCCGCCGCGCGGGCGGAAATGGAAGTGGTGCATCTCCACCTTCGGCAGCTCCGCCGTGTCGAGCACCTCGCCGCGGCCGACCACCAGCCGCCAATAATCGCCTTCCAGCGGCACCAGCGCCGCGGTCGTGGCCGGCCCGGGCTGGGCCGCGAACACCGGGGTGGGGGGGTTGTCAAGACCCCCGATGCCGAGCTCACGGTCGATCAGGCGCACCGGGCGGTCGTCCCGGGCGATCGCCCAGTTGCCCTCGCCCATGTGGCTGATCAGCACCGAGTCGAGCTCCCAGTCCATGGCGTACATCTCCGAGAAGTGGGCGTCGCCGATCATCGCCTGGGCCGCGCACATCAGCGCCGCGGTGTTCGTGTCCCCTTCCGCGGCGTACCCGTAGCCGCCGGCCATCAGGTCGGACGCCGCCAGCAGCGGCAGCTGCAGAAACCGTCCGTCGCCGCCGATCGAATCGAAGTGGAACGAGAACCCGGCGTGGCCGCCCTCTGCGAGCAGCGCGCGGATCGCCAACTCCAGCCGCGCCGCGTAGGCGTGGCGTTCAGGCGGCAGCTCGTCCGCGACCTGAAAGCGTTCGCGGTGCTCGGCGACCAGGTCGTAGACGTCCTGATCGGCGACTTCCTCGACGAGTGTGGCCAGCCTGCCGAGATCCTCGTTTACAACGGTGGGACCGATGCGGCGCAGCAGCGCTGGGGGGTCGTAGAGGATGTCGCCCATCCCGTTCATCGGATAGCCCAGCAACGCAATCCGGGCGGCCCGCAGCGCCGTCACCGTGCGCGCCGCCCGCGCCCAGTCCGCGAATGCCCGCCCGAAGCGCTCGGAGCGCCATTCGCCGGTGATCACCGAGAACGGTATTGCGGCACGGACCAGCGCGTTTGCCTGGTCCTGGGCGCCGTGGATGCCCTGGTTGTAGGTCAGATCGGCCATGTCCCAATCCGGGGTGATCGAGCGCTCGGGCTGGACGTTCAGCAGCGCCAGCGGGACAGGTGTATCGAGCAATGCGCGAACCGAGCGCATCGCCGGCCCGTAGGTCAGCATCACGATCGCGATGCCCTCGACCCGGTTCGCGAGCAGCTCTCGCGTTATGGCCTCGATGTCCTCGCGGGTGCGCGCCGGACGGGGAAAGAGCACCTCGGCGACGCCGTCCAGCCGCTGCGCCAGGTTCCGTGCGTAGTCGGCCTGGCGCTCGGTGATTCCGGGGATCATCTCGTCGTAGAGCTCCTGCATGATCCCGAGCAGGCCGATGCGCGGGCGCCGGTCGTGCTCGTCACGCGCGGCGAGACTGGAGGCACGGGCCCCTATCGAGTACGAACCGCTCAGGAGGCGGCGGCCAGCCGGGCCCGGCGGTATTCCTCGACGACGATCTCGTTCAGCTCGTCGATCGATGTCTCCCTGGTCGGCTTGTCGAGCGCGATCACCCCCTCCTGGATCAGGCTGACGCGGTCGCAGGCCTGGAAGACGTGCACGTAGTTGTGCAGGATCATGATGATCGAGACCTCTCCCTCCTGCTTCAGGCGCGCGACGAGGTCGAGAATCATCGCCCCCTCCTTGGCTCCCATGGCGGCAAGCGGCTCGTCGAGCAGGATGACGTCGGCGTCCGAGGAGATCGTCCGGGCGACCGCGATCGCCTGGCGCTGCCCGCCCGATAGGCGGGCGACCGGGAGGTCGAGGCTCGGGATCTGGATCCCGATCTCGTCGAGCGCGCCGCGTGCCTCGCGCCGCATTCTGCGGTTGGACAGAAGCGGAATCGGGCGGGTGACGCGCTCCCGGTTGAGGAACAGGTTGTGGTAGACCGACAGCTCGTCGACCAGCGCCAGATCCTGATAGACGCAGTCGACCCCCAGTTTGCGCGCGTCGTCCACGCTCTTGGGCGCGTACGTCTCGCCCTTGAGCCACATGGTGCCCGAGTCCTGCTTGTGGAATCCGCACAGGATCTTGATCAGCGTCGACTTACCGGCGCCGTTGTCGCCAAGCAGGCCGAGGACCTCGCCCCTGCGCAGGTGGAGGCTGATGTCTCGCAACGCCGTAATCGGGCCGAAGCGCTTGGCGATGTGCTCCACCCGGAGCACATCGTCATCGGCCGAGGTGGGACCGACGATCGGCTGGCCGGCGAGAGCTTCGTCAGCCACGGCCCGCGCCCCTCCGAACGCGCTGGATGTAGGTGTTGAGCGTCATCGCGATGATGATCGCGATCCCCAGGTAGAGATCCTCGTAGGTGGCGCTGACGCTCTTGACGACCAGGCCGTCGGTGAGGATGCCCAAGAAGAGCGCGCCGATCAGGGCGCCGACCACGGTGCCCGAGCCGCCGGTCATCAGCGTGCCGCCGATGATCACGGCCGCCACCGCCAGCAGCAGGTTGGCGTTCGAGCCCGACGGGTCGGGGGTCACGCTCGAGGTGCGCACCGCCTCGAGGATCCCGACGAAACCGGCCGTCAGGCTGCAGAGCACGAAGTTGCGCAGCAGCACGAGCCGGACGTTGATCCCCGCTTCCGCCGCGCCCAGTCGGTTTCCGCCCGCGGCGACGGTGTACAGCCCCCAGCGGCTGAACGACAGCACGACCTGCAGGACGATCACGATCAGCAGCGCCCAGATCAGCTCCGAGTAGGTGCCCCCGCCGAAGACCTGGGCGAACGTGGAGACATGGACGATCTGGGTGCCGGGAGTCGTGACCTGCTCGGAATGGGAAATGATCAGCGTGATGCCGTCGAGGAAGAACAGCATCGCCAGCGTGGCCACGAACGACGCGATCCCGACGTAGGCGGTGAAGAAGCCGTTGATCGCCCCAATCACCATTGCGATCGCCAGCGCGAGGATCAGGCTCAGGATCAGCGGGATGCCGGCGGAATACAGCTTGTAGTACACGAACGGCGTGACCAGGTACACCGCGCCGATCGACAGGTCGATCTCCCCCAGGGTCATCACGAACACCTGGCCCGCCGCCAGAATCGCGAACGGCGCGAAGTACGGGAGCAGATTCTTGAAGTTGCTGCCCGTCAGGAAGTGGTTGGTGCTCGCCGCGAAGTAGATGAACGCGACGAGCGTGACCACGATGATGCTGCCCTCGCGCAGCGTCAAAAACCGCGTCAGCAGCCCGACCCCTGGCCGGCCGCCTGCCCGGCTCGGAGGCGGCCCCTCCGGGCTGGCACTTGGCTCGGCGCCTGGGGGCGACTCGACGGCCATGTTCACCTCCTACCCTGAAATCGCCTGCTCGATCAGCTTCGGTTCACTCGCCGACCACCGCTAGGACTTCTGTACCCCGGCGCTGGTGCCCGTGCCCTCGTATTTGCTCTTGGTGGTGCTGTACGGAACGATCGACGTTTTGTCAAGGAACTTGAGGCCCGTGTCGACGTCGGCGATACCGGTCAGGTGCTGGGAGGCGTTGTACAGGTAGAGCTGCAGGATCGGCAGGAAGCCCTGAAGGTACGGCTGCTGGTCGATCGTGAACTCGATGTAGCCCGCGGCCAGCAGCTGCTCGGTGATCGGCGTCAGGTCATAGCCGCCTCCCATCCAGCCCTTGGACTTCAGGCCTTGCTTCTGGATCGTCTGCGCGACGCCCTGCGTGCTGCCGGCGTCCACCGCGAACATGCCCTTCGCGCTGGAGTGTCCGGTGGCCCACGATTCGATCACGGTCAACTCGGCCGGCACCGCAGCTCCGGTCGCCACGACATCAGCCTTGATCGATGGGTGGCTCTTGAGCGTGTCCAGCGCGCCGTTGATCCGCGGCTGGATGTTGGCGGCGCCCGGCGTGGCGATGAACAGGGCGATCTCACCGGAGGGGACGAGACTCGCGATGTGCGTGCCCATCTGCTGGCCGGAGAGGAACAGGTCCTGGCCGATGTAGGACAGGCGCCCGGTCGCTGGCTCGTCGGCGTTGTAGGCGACGACCGGAACACCAGCCGCGAGCGCGGCGGCGACTGGCTTGTTGAACGCAGTCGGATCGATCAGCGAGGTCGCGACCCCGTTCGCCTTGGAACTGACGGCCGAGTTGATCGCGTTGACCATCTCGGACACGTTGCTCGTCGCCGAGCCGGTCCACGTGTACGAGCAGCCGAGCAGCTTGCAGGCGTCCGCGGCGCCGCTCTGCGTTGGGGTGAAGAACACGTTCGTCGTGACGTGGTTGACCATCTGGAAGTGATAGCTGGCGCTCGTGCCGAAGATGCCCGATGCGGCTCCGCCGGACGCGGACGCGCTCGAAGTCGATTTGCTGCTGCCGCAGGCCTCGAGCGCCAGCGCCGCGATCCCCGCCGCGCCCCCGGTCAGCGCCGTGCGGCGCGTCATCTGCCGCCAGTCCTTCAGCGGGCTCTCCGGCTCCTTACGCTCGTCCCACTCCAGACGCTCTACCGCGTCGCCCACCGTGTCCAGGTCCGCCATTCTCTCGCTCCTCTCCTCTGAGTGCCGACCAACCGTAACCTTGCAGAGCCGGGCGCCGGTGTCCACTCGCCTTAACGCTTGCGCAACGGTGGGCGCTTGCTCAACGGTGCGCGATGTTAACGATCACATCGGCCACCGTCAACGTCCCCTGATCATGACGCTCGTGCTGGAGCGCACCACGAGCTCGGGCTGCACACGGGGAGCGGACAGCACCGGGCCGCCCGTCGCCATCAACCTCAGCAGCAGCCGGACGCTGCGGTTGCCCAGCTCGTCGAAGTCCTGGCGCACGGTGGTGAGCGGCGGCAAGAAGAACGCCGCCTCGGGGATGTCGTCGAACCCCACGACGCTGACCTCCTCGGGCACAAGCCGCCCGCGCTCGTGCATCGCGCGCAGCACGCCCAGGGCCATCTGGTCGTTGGCGACGAAGATCGCGGTCACGTCCGGATCTGCGCTGAGGCGGCGCCCGAGGTCGTAACCGGCGCGGGCGCTCCAGTCGCCGACCAGCGGCTCCGGCGCCTCGACGCCGGCGGCCTCGAGCGTCTTGCGCCAGCCGCGTAGGCGCCCGTGAGACTCCAGGAAGTTCGTCGGGCCCGCGATGTGCCACACCGTGTCGTGGCCCAGGTCCAATAGGTGGCGCGTGGCGCTCGCGGCCCCGGCGAACTGGTCGACGGCGGCCAGCGGCACGGCGTCGTCCGGGCCGCCCTCCACAGCCACAAGCGGCGCGTCGCCCGGAGCGTGCAGCAGCGCGTCGGCGGCCTGCTCATGCGGCGCGATCACGAGAATTCCGTCGACCCCCTGGCGCCGGAGGCGCTCAACCGCGTCGGCGACCGACGCGCGGTCCAGCGCCTTGAGGCTGGCGACGATGATGAAGTACCCGGCCTCGTGCGCCGCTCGCTCGATTCCCAGCAGCGTCGACGCCGGGCCGTACAGCGTGGTGTCGAAGCTCACAACCCCGAGCGTGTTCGAGCGTCCCGTGACCAGCGCCCGGGCGACCGAGTTCGGTCGGTAGCCGAGCTCCAGCATCGCACTCAGCACGCGCTCGCGGGTCTCGGGCCGCACGTGCGGGGATCCGTTGATCACCCGCGAAACGGTCTGGTGCGAAACCCCCGCTAGTTGCCCCACATCCAGCATCACCGCCCGCCGACGGCGGCTGGGCGTTCTGTCCTCTTCCTCCACTTGCGCCTCTCCGGGCGTGATTTGCGCCGCGCTGTCGCCGATGTTATCGCTAACGCGGCTATATGATCGAGGTCCCTCTCGACCTTGACCGATCCCGTCTCGATCTTGATGGCTGCTCGCCCCCCGACCGCCCCAATCCAGTCACACATTTCGGCGCGAACCCGAAGGAGAAGAGATGAAGACGAGCCTTGGCATCTGGGCCCTCGGTCCGATGGTCACTCGCTTCGTGCCCGTCGGCTATCAGCCCGAGCACAGCTATGAGGCCGAGCCGGTCGCGGAGAAGGTCCACCGCGCCGTCGAGGGGCTGGGCGAGCTGATCGACGGCTACGAGTTCCACTTTCCACAGGAGCTCTCGCCCGACAACGTGGATGAAGTGCGGGCGGCGCTTTCAGAGCACGACATCTACTGCATCGCCGGCGGGCTCCACCTCGATCCCCGCTTCGCCCATGGAGGACTCGTCAATCCGGATGAGCGGCTCCGCGCCGAAGCGCGCAGGATCCTGCGGGAGGCGGCCGAGTTCGCCGGTTCGCTCGGCGCACAGCTGATCATCTGGCCCGGCGGCGAGGGATACAACTATCCCTTCCAGACGCCGTATGCGGACTCCTGGCGATGGCTGATCGAGGGGCTAGGCGAAGCGGCCGCCGAGTGTGACAGCCACGGCATCAAGCTGTTCCTGGAGCACAAGAACTCCGAGCCGGCGATGAAGATCCTGATGCGGAACATCGGCATGACCCTGCACGTGATCCATACGCTCCGGGCGCAGGGGATCGACAACGTCCAGGTCAACATGGACTGGCAGCACCTGATCATGAACGGCGAGCACCTCCCCGAGTACGCCGCGATGCTCGCCGCCGAGGGCCTGCTGGGCCATCAGCACGCAAACTCCGGCTGGGGCACATTTGACGACGACAACATGGTCGGCGCGACGGCGTTCATGGAGACGCTCGAGCTGGCGTTGGAGCTCCGCCGCTGTAAGTACGGGTCAAACGGCGAGCGGCTGGGCTTCGATCTTTATCCCTACACGGAGGATCAGGTGGGGGCGGTGAAGCGCTCGCTGCTGCAGTGGCGCTTCATCGACTCGGTCGCCGCCCGGATCGACGATGAGGCGCTGCGCGAGGCACAGCGGCACAAGGACGCCGTCCGCGCGCAAGAGATCGTCTACGCGGCGCTGGGGGCGTGAGCGAGGCGCTGATCGGGATCGACGTCGGCACGACCGCGGTGGCCGCGACGGTCCGCCCCCGCGCGCCGGTCGAGCCGGTGTCCGCCTGGGTGGAGCGCTACCGCGAGCAGCGCGAGCGCTTCCGCGCTCTGTACCCGGCGCTGCGCAGGATCCGCTAGACGGCCTTCTGTCATGGCGTCGAGCGGCCGCGCGGTCCGCTGCTGTGCCGCGGGTGGTCGTGCAATGCTCTCGGGAGGCTAAGAAAGCAAAGGAGCGGGCGATGCTGTTCGGTCAGGAGCACGTACGGCGATATCGGGAGACTGATGGCAAGGAGGGGCACGACTGGCAGGGGACTCACACGCTGATCCTCACGACGACCGGTCGCAGATCCGGGGATCCGCGCAGCACGCCGCTGATCTACGGCCGCCACGGGGAGGACTACCTGGTCGTGGCCTCCAAGGGCGGCGCCGACGAGCCTCCGGCGTGGTACCGCAACCTCGAGGCTCGGCCCCAAGCCGAGATCCAGGTCAAGGCAGAGCGCTTTAAGGTCCGCGCCCGGAACGCGAGCGCCGAGGAGAAGCCGGAGCTCTGGCGGACGATGACCGCGCAGTGGCCGGCGTACGACGACTACCAGAACAAGACCAAGCGCGAGATTCCGGTTGTAGTGCTCGAACGGATCTGAGCGGCGCTCGCCAGCTCCTGCGCTGCGGGCGGTTCGCGCCTGCGCGCCCGGGCGGGGCCGCCTGGCAGTGGCGGTCATGATCGCCCGAGGGCTCAGTGGTGCGTCAGCCGGGAGAGGACGACCTGAGAGCGGGTACGCTGCACGAGCCCATCGCGCTGGAGGTCCATGATCAACCGCTCGAGATCGGCGTTGTCCTCGGTCCGGACGCGAGCGATCGCGTCGGCTTCGCCGGTCACGCTCCAAGCCTCGACGACCTCCGGGTGGGCCCGCAGCGTGGCGGCGACCTCCTCCAGCAGCGTGCCCGGGGCGAAGAAGAGCTCGATCAGGGCCTCGGTGTGCGCCCCGAGCGCCGCATGGTCGACAACGGCGGTAAAGCCCTGTAGCGCCCCCCGTGCGCGGAGCCGATCCACGCGGCGTTTGACCGCCGGGGCCGAGAGCGAGACGTGCTGGCCGATGTCGTCGTAGGTGCGCCGCCCGTCGGCGACCAAAAGCGCAAGAATCCTGCGATCTAAGGTCTCCATCCGGCGATCCATTGCAGAGAATATACGCATCTCGGCATCGACAACCGCCGCGGCCCAGGCTAAGCTGCAGCTCATGCCGGTCGCCAAGCTCGTCCGGGTGCTGTTCGACGAGGCCCACAACGAGGCGTGGACGGTGCGCGAGGAGCTGGCCCGCGCGATGCAGCCGAGCCATCCCGCCGATGCTTCGCTGCGGCGAGCGGCGGCGCTTCTGGCCGAACGCGACTTCCAGGTCGCGGTAAATGCCGACAGGCCGTTGGTGGCCTCGACGCTGCGCAACTGCGATCTGCTCGTCATCCCCCACCCCTCCGATCCCAGATGGGAGCGGACCACAGGTGCCGGCTCGCCCTCCTTCAGCGCCGATGAACTCCAGGCGATCGAGTCATTTGTCAGCGGTGGGGGCGGGTTGATCGTGCTGGCCGAGACCGAGCAGGAGAAGTACGGCAACAATGTCGCCGCCTTGCTGGGCCGCCTGGGCATACACGTCGAGAACGACACCGTGCAGGATTACGAGCATTGCCTGCGCGCGCCCAGCTGGGTCCTGGCGGAGCTCGGCGAAGGGGGGCGAGGGCGCGAGGGCGACGTGCTGGCCCGCGTCGGCGCGATCTGCATGTATCGGGCGACGACGCTGTCGTTCACCAACGAGACAGCGCGGGTCATAGCCCGTACGCACACCAGTGCATCGGTGCCCGCAGCGCCGCTGATCGTGGCCGCGAGGCACGGCCGGGGCCGGGTCGTAGTGCTCGCCGATTCCGACCTCTTCGGGGATGACTGCATCGACGAGCTCCAGCATCGGGAGCTCTGGCTGAACATCGCCTATTGGGCGGCGCCCCGGGAGCGTGAGCGGGCCGCACCCGCCCGAAGGCTCGATCCAGCGTGGGGGCGCCTGCGCGATCAGACAAACGCGCTCGCGCTCATGCAGGCCAGCGACGGATCGCTCGCCGGCGACGGCGACCGCGAGGCGGCGCGCGGCCGGGTTGCGCAGATCGTCGCGTCGCTCGAACGACTCCAAGCGCGCTTCGCACATCAGGCCGAGTATCTGCAAGCGGTGGCCGGCGACCTGCAGGCGTGGGCCGAGGGTGGTTTCGCCAGGCCTGACTTCAGCCGCGCGCTGGCGTCATTCCGCCCCGAGCTCGCGCGCCGAGACGGCATCGAGCACTTGGTCTTCTTTCCGATGTACAAGCAGAATGGCCCCAGGGAGCGCACCTTCGAGGCCCTGATCTTGCGCGTCCCGTGGCCCGAGTCGATCGCGGAGCTCGAACGCACGCGGTACGACAATCCAAAGTTCGTGCCCGTGGAGCTCGTGGCCGGCACGCGCGGCTACGACAGCGACTGCGCGGTGCTGTTCCCGGAGATGGTCTCGACGGCCGAGCGCGCGGTCAACAACTTCGGCGCGATCTTCTGCGACCGCGAGGCGGAGCGCTTGCGCCACGCGGCCGGTACCGCCGCCGAGCTGCTCGGACTCAACCTGCCGCCCGACGCCGCCCAGCTGCTGGACAGCCGGTCGATCTCAAAGGAGGCATACATCCTCTGGGATTTGATCCACGATCGCACACACAGCCACGGCGAGCTGCCGTTCGATCCATTCATGATCCGCCAGCGCGCCCCATACTGGATGTACGCTCTTGAGGAGCTGCGCTGCGATCTGGGAGCCTTCCGCCAGGCCGCCGAGCTCGAGGACGGCGACGTGCCGATCGCCCGCCACGTGCAGTACGCGATCCTGCTCGACAGGCTGCTGCGCTTTCCGATCACCGGCGCCCGGGTCCGCAACTACGACGGGCTCGGGGGTCAGCTCCTGTTCGCCTACCTTCACCGCCACTGTTATCTGAGCTGGGAGGACAACCGGCTGACGGTCGATTGGGAACGGGTTGGCGACGGCGTCGCCGCGCTGCACGCGGAGCTCCTCGAGCTCTACCGGGCCGGGATCGATCGCTCCAAGCTGGCTCACTGGGCCGCGGCACACGACCTGATCGCCGCCAGCGTCCCGCCGGCGTCAGGCTCCCGCTGGGCGCGGGAGTCCCGGTCGTTCGACGAGCTCGACGACCCCCGGGCATACGTCGACGAGGTGCTCGACGACGAGTTCCCGCTGTCGATCTTCTACTCGACGCTCAAGGCTAAGCTGGCGCCGATGACCCCGCCGGCGGCCAGCAAGCTCGCGGCGTGAGCGCCGAGCCGGCCTGCGATCAGGGCCTGGCGAGAAGGGGGTTCGCGTCCGACAATGCGGCCGGCGTGCACCCAGCCGCGCTCGAGGCCATCGCGGCCGCCAACCGCGGTCACGCCTTCGGGTACGGCCACGACGAGTTGACCGGCAGCGTCGAGCGGCGCTTTCAGGACGTGTTCGGCGGTCATTCGCGCGCATACATGGTCTGGGGCGGCACGGCCGCGAACGTCCTTTCGCTGCGGGCGATGTGCCGACCGTGGGAAGCGGCGATCTGTGCGCAGAGCGCGCATCTGAATGTCGACGAGGCGGGCGCCCCCGAAGCCATCGCCGGGACAAAGCTGCTGAGCGTGCCCACCGAGCACGGCAAGCTCTCGCCGGAGCTCGTCGAGTCCCTGATCGAGCGCCTGGGAGACGAGCACGCCGTGCAGCCGCGGGTGGTGTCTCTCTCTCAGAGCACCGAGCTCGGCACCGTCTACTCGCTGAAGGAGGTCGCGGCGCTCGGCGAGTTGGCCCATAGCCGCGGCCTGCTCGTACACATGGACGGCGCGCGGCTGTGCAACGCCGCCGCCGCCCTGGGGGTCTCGTTACGCGAGCTGAGCGACCAGGCGGGGGTCGACGTGCTGTCGTTCGGGGGGACGAAGATCGGTCTGCTGGGAGCCGAGGCGGTGGTGTTCCTACGCCCGGGGCTCGATGTGGGGTTCGCCCACCTGCGCAAGCAGTCGCTACAGCTCGCCTCGAAGATGCGCTTCCTGGCCGCGCAGTTCGAGGCCCTGCTGCGCGATGAGCTGTGGCTGCGGCTCGCGACTCACGCGAACGCGATGGCGGCGAGCCTCGCCGAGGCCATCGGTGGGCTGGGCGGGGTAAGCATCAGCCACCCCGTGGATGCAAACGCCGTCTTTGCCCGCATCCCCCGGGCCGCCGTCGCGCCGCTGCTCGAGCGCTTCCAGTTCTACGTCTGGGACGAGCGGCGCTCGGAGGTGCGCTGGATGTGCGCCTGGGACACGACCGACGGCGACGTGGCCGAGCTGGCCTCGGCGCTCGCGGCAGCGATTTCGGGCCAGCGGCTAGCGGGCCCGCCGGCGACGGCGTGACGCCGCCGCCGGCGGGACCGAGGCCTGGTGCTAGTAGCCCCGTGGATGCCGTACGACGTAGTCCGCCGTGGAAGCCATCGTGTTGCTCCAGCGCGACCCGGTCTCGGCGAGCGCGACCGTGTCGAACCGGCGCCCTTGGACCGTCATCCAGGCGTGTCCCGAGTTGGCGTAGACCGTGACGTATCGGCCAGAGCCCGGCGCTCCGTAGCTCTCGAGCTCGGTCGAGTCCTCGGGAGACCTGAGAAGTCCCGCGGCGTGAAGCACGTAGGACACCGAGCCCGAGCAGTCATAGCCGTTGGAGTTGAACGAGCCATGGCCGCCGCCGTAGACGTACGGGCGCGTGGCGATCTGGTTGCCGGCGGCGATCATCCTGTTCACCCCCGACTGCACGGTGGAGCTCGGGCCGGAGGTGGTGGTGGGCGTCGTCGGGGTGGTCGTGGTCGGGGTGCTCGTGGTCGGGGTGGTCGTGGTCGGGGTGGTCGTGGTCGGGGCAGTCGTGGTCGGGGCGGTCTTGACCGGGGCGGTAGTGACCGGCGTCTGCTGGTCGGGCACGCCGCCGCTGACCTGCTCCCCGCTTGCAGGAGCGGCAGGCCGCTCCTGCACGACGACCGGTGCGGTTGAGACGGGCTTTGGCGTGGCCACCGTCACCGGCGACGGCTCGGGATAAAGCGTCGGTCCCGCTCCGAGGCCCAGCGCATCGCGGGTGGCGTCGTTGACGACACCCGTGATGGGTAGACCGTGCTCGGACTGGAACTGCGCCACGCCCTGCTCGGTGACTGCCCCGAACGAACCGTCGACGGGGTCGAGCCGCAGGTGCTGCTGGAGTTCGCGTACCTGTGCGACGAGCGGCGGGACTTGGGTGTCGGCGGGGGTGGTGTCGCTAGCCAGCCGGACTCCCGTCGGCGCCACCGCCGCGGCCTTGGCGACGGCGGTGCCACCGGAGGACGACGCGAGCGTCTCCGGGGCGGACCGAACAACGGCACCGGCGGCATCCGGAAGGACTTCGGCGGCGTGGGCGACCGCGGGGTGCCGCGGCGAGTGGGAGACGGACGCATGCGACTGCGAGGCGTGCGACAGCGAGCTCGCGCCTGCCAGGACGGGCTCGATCGCGCTTCCCCAGCTGCCGCGGACGGCCGCTTCGGTCCGGGCATGGGCGTGGGCGTCGGCGGCGTACGCCACTCGCTCCTTGCGAGCCGAGCCGCCCCCGCCGAGCAGGCTTGGAAGGGTCGAGCCGGCCACCAATGCCAGAGCGGAGATGCCGCCGAGCGCGACGCTGGGGCGCGGCATCGCCGTGCGCTGGACCGCCTTGCGGCGCAGCTCCGAGTAGTAGGCGGAACGCTCGAGGACGTCGCCCAACGTCAGGTCGCGCTCCGGCCTCAGACGGTAGAGCTCCACCGACGACCGTCGTGGACGACCACGGCGCTCGAGCGAGCGCTTAAGGGACTGCTCCCACACATCGACCCGGCCAAGATCTCGTGCGTAATCCACAACTCTCCCTTTCGGTACGGACTGGAAGCCTGCGGAGTTAGCTGACGGGCTAGCGCGCTGCGCCTATGGGCATCGCGCTACGCCACAAACTTGTGGCGTTTCGCCCCATGCGATCCGGCCGATCGCAGTGGGTCCCCCGCTCGCCGCCCACGGATGGCGCGGCGACTCGGCTATGTCGGCGCGTGAGAGTACCAGCAAGATCCCTGTCATGTAGCGCGGATGCAACAAACTGTGCATGCGCACAGTTTGTCCGCTATTTGCGGCGAGTAGATCGCAGCGGTGATCGTCGAGCCGCTGGTACTACTCGGACTCGGCAGCCGGGATCGCCGCCGTCGTCCCTGCCGTCGTCCCCGCCGTCGTCCCCGGGGCGGCCTCGGTCGGCAGCCGGTAGCCGCGCTCAGCCTTGACGACCTCTCCGGACCGAGCGAGCTTCGAGAGTGTCGTCGACACCGTGCCTCGTGCCAGGCCGGTGGCCTCGGCCACCTCGCCCGCGGTCCGGGACCTGCCGTCCGACAGCGCCTCCAGTACGCGGTTCTTGGTCGCCCCGGGAGGCGTGCGCCGCGCGCCAGAGGGCCGCTGCGAGCTTCGCGAGCGCCTCGCGCTCGAGGAGCCGCCGGCAGGCTGCCGCGCGCTCGAGGAATCAGCGGTGGAGGGCCGGGAGCTTCGGGAAGCGGTGGCCCTGGAGCGACGAGCCCCGTCATGCGAGGACGAGCCACTCCTCGGATCGAGCGCCGAGAGAGCCTTGCGGAGCTTGTCCGCCTCGCCGAGGACGGCGTCAAGGCGATCCTGGATGTCTTTCCGAATGCGGTCGATCAGATCCATCCCTTGCTCCTTCTCGAGGTCTCGATGCGGCTCAATGCCCGCAGCGATGCTAGCCGAGCAACCTCGGCTTGGCGTCCCGGCTTCACCCGCACGAGCGCACCGCAATCACCCAAACGAGCCCACCGCTTCACCCGCACGAGCACACCGCGGGCCGGTAGCGTCCCGCGGGATGCTGCCCAGCTGGCCCGACGGCACGGTCACGGTCCTCGCTACTGCCGGTTCCTCGCCGCACGCCATACCGGTCTCGGCCGCGCTCCGCGGCGGCGGTGAGACGATCCTGATCGCGCTGGGTGCCGGCCGAGAATCACTCGCCAGGCTGAGGGCCGACCCGAGCGTCGCGCTGGTGGTTCTGGCCGAGGACGACGTCGCGCTCACCGCCCACGGGATGGCGCGCGTGCTCGAAGATCCCATGCCCGAAGGCGTAGTCGCGGTCCTCGTCGAAGTCGACGGCGTGCAGGATCACCGCCGCAAGGCGTTCACAATCGACGCCGGCGTCCGCTTTCGCTGGAACGACCAGGCCGCCCAGCGGCGTGACGCCGAAGTGTGGGAAGGACTGGGTCGGATCGCGGCAGGCAGGCGCCATGGCTGAGCTCGTAACCGCCTTCGCCCCCGGCCGCGTCAACCTCATCGGGGAGCACACCGACTACAACGACGGCCTCGCGCTGCCGCTGGCGGTCACGGAGGGCGTCACCGTCAAAGCCCGCGTGCGGCAGGACACTGCGATCTCGGCGGCCGCTGTGGACCTTGACGAAGAGGACACGTTCGCGCTCACCGAGCCGGAGCGCGCAGACGGATGGCGGGCGTTCGTGCGCGGCGCGGTGGCCGAGCTGGGGCAGGCCGGCCTGGCGCTGAAGGGCGCCGAACTCGAGATCACGGGCGACATCCGCCGGGGCTCCGGGCTCTCGTCGTCCGCGGCGCTCGAGGTGTCGTTGTGCCTCGCGCTGATCGCCTTGAGCGACAGTCCGGCCCCCGATCGGGTGGCGCTGGCGCGATTGTGCTCACGGATCGAGAACGAGTGGGTTGGGGCCCGGACAGGTCTGCTGGACCAACTTGCCTCCCTCTTCGGAGAGCGCGACCACGCGGTGCGGATCGACTTCCGCTCCCTCGATATCGAACCGACGCCGCTCGAGCTGGGCGACTTCAGGCTCGTCGCGCTCGATTCGGGGGAGCGCCACAGCCTCGCGGCCTCCGGCTACAACGAGCGGCGCGCGGAATGCGCGCGCGCCTGCGAGCAGCTGGGCTTGGAGAGCCTGCGCGACGCGACGCTGGAGATGGCCGACCGCCTGCCATCGCCGCTGGCCGACCGCGTACGCCATGTGGTCAGCGAGAACGAACGGGTGGACGAAACCGTGGTCGCCCTGTCGCGCAACGACCTGGAGCGGGTGGGCGAATTGCTGAATGCCTCACACGCCAGCCTCAGGGACCGCTACGAGGTCTCGACTGCGGCGGTCGAGGCCACGGTTTCACTGCTGCGTCGCGCGGGGGCGCTGGGGGCACGGATTGTGGGCGGCGGCTTCGGCGGTCACGTCCTAGGCCTGCTCCCGCCCGACGCCCGCCCGCCGCAGGGCGCGATCGAGGTCCGCGCGGGACCCGGCGCGCGGCTGCTGGGCCGCGGCGAGCCGCGGCACTAAGCGATGGCTCAGCCCCCCATTCCGCCGAAGACGGCGAACGGGTTGGTGCCCACGCTGGAGAGCACCGCGGCCACGGTGCCTTCGGTGGTTACCTTGCTCCCGGCCGGCGCCTCGCCGCGCACGCGCTCGGCCAGCGCCGCTGCGCTGTCCTCGTCAGCCGCGGCGACGAGGACATAGCGGAAGCGCTGAACATTGGCGAGCCCCTCCGCTCGAAGCCTGTCCGCCAGCTCCCGCGCGGCCTCACGGCTCGAGCACTCGATGCGCACCTCGAACTCGGGGGCCTGCTGGCGTTCCCGAGCGATGCGCTCGGCGTGTTCTGCGGCCAGCTCGGCGTCGCTGTCCGGCAGCGGTTTATCGGGCTCCTCCCAGGCCTCGGCCGAGGGGTGCCAGCGACGCAGCTCGGACTCAATTTTCCACCCCTGTTTGGAGGCCAGCGACTCCGCCAGCTGTGCGACACTCTCCGCCTGCTCCCGCGTCCCGGCGTAGCAAAAGATCTCCGAGCCCTCGCGCGAGACGATCACCCGGTCCGGAAACGATCGCTCGAGCCGGTGCTCGAGCTCGGAGGCGTCCAGGCGCTCCAGCAGGCGGTGGACGTGACCGTGCTCCTCGAAGGCGATCCTTAGCCGCCAGTCGTCGCTCATGCGCGCAATCTAGTCACAATCCAGGTTATGAGCACCGACGGACTGCGAGCCGCCGAGGAGAAGATGCGTGCCGCCGGCCAGGACGAGGAGGCGATCAGGGCCTTCCGCAGCGCATATGAGCGCCTCGAGTCGGGCGAGTCGGCGTTGCTGCCCAGTGACGAGCTCGAACCGGCAGGAGACGTCGAAACGCTCGACGGGCTGCCCCATGCGGATGCCGGCGAGGCGTTGCGGCAGGTGGCGACGATCAGGCTGAACGGCGGGCTGGCGACGACGATGGGCTTGCGGGCGCCTAAGTCGCTGGTCGAGGCTCGCGACGGGCGCTCGTTCCTAGACATTATCGTCGGCCAGGCGCGCGCCATCCGGCGACGAGACCAGGTGCGGCTCCCGCTCGTGCTGATGAACAGCGAGTCCACGCGCGCGCCGACGCTCGAGGCGTTGCCCGACGATGCGAGTGGGCAACTGGAGCCGGACTTCCTCCAGAGCATGGAGCCCAAGATCGACGCCGAGACGCACGAGCCGGTCAGCTGGCCAGCTGAGCCGCAGCTCGAGTGGTGTCCCCCCGGGCACGGCGATGTCTACGGCGCGCTCCGGCGCTCGGGGATGCTGGCGGCGTTGCTCGAGCACGGCTTCCAGTACGCGATGATCTCCAACGCGGATAATCTCGGTGCCACGGTCGACCCGCGGATCGCCAGCTTTTTGGCTGCCGAGCGGATCCCGTTTCTGATGGAGGTGGTGATCGGCACCGAGGCCGACCGCAAGGGGGGGCACATGGCCCGCCGCCGCTCCGACGGCCGGCTCGTCCTGCGCGAGACGGCCCAGACCCCGCCCGAGGATGAGGAGTCCTTCCGAGACTTTCGCCACTGGCGCTACTACAACACCAACAACCTGTGGGTCGACCTGCGAGCGCTCGCCGAAGAGCTGGAGCGCCGCGACGGCGTGCTCGAGCTGCCGCTGATCGTCAACCGCAAGACGGTCGATCCCCGCGATCCGGAGTCGCCCGAGGTGTTGCAGCTGGAGAGCGCGATGGGGGCGGCAATCGGCAGCTTCTCCGGTGCGCGGATCCTGTGCGTCTCGCGCACCCGCTTTGCGCCGGTCAAAACGACCGACGACCTGCTCGTGCTGCGCTCGGATGCCTATGCGCTGGGCGGCGACGACGCGGTCCAGCCGGCACGGGATTCGCTGCCGTTCGTCGAGTTGGACTCGCACTACTACAAGATGCTCGAGGACTTCGAGGCCCGCTTCCCCCACGGTCCGCCTTCGCTGCGCGATGCCGACCGGCTCGTCGTCGAGGGCGACTTTACGTTCGGTGCCGAGGTCAAGATCAAAGGCTCCGTTGAGCTGCAGACGTCGGAGCCGGAGCAGATCGGCGACGGAGCGGTACTTGAGGGATGACGGAGCGGGCTCCAGAGCGCGATCTCAGGGTGACCCGGCGGACGGCGCTCGGAGGGCTCGCCGGAGCGGGGGCGGCATCGCTGCTGCGACCCGCCGGCTCGTGGGCGGCTGTGGTTCGAACGGCGTTACCCCCGTCCGTGTTCAGCCGCTCGATCGGCTCGCTCGGGACACGATCAGGCGAGATCTCAGCCCCGCGGCCGTTCGAGCTAGTCGGCGTTGAGTGGAGCGTCCCCGCGCGGGTGCGGATCGAGCTGCGCGCCAAGCGCCGCGGCGGTCATTGGAGTCCGTGGGCCCAGGCGTCGGTGCTCGGCCACGGCCCCGACGAACCGGCTCGCTCCAGGCCGTTGATCGGCGACGGCATCTGGACCGGACTAGCCGACATCGTCGAGCTTCGAAGCTCGCGCCCGCTCTCGGGGGTCCGCCTGCATTTCGTCGCTGTGGGATCCCGGTCGAGCGCCGAGATCGCGTCCTTGCCGCCGGCGGGGCCGGTGCTTGACGCCGGTCCCGGTCAGCCGCCGATCATCGCCAGGACGGCTTGGGCGCACGGCCAGGCGCCGCCCGCGGTGCCGCCAGCCTACGGTGCGGTGAAGCTCGCGTTCGTGCACCACACAGAGAACCCGAACGGCTACTCGCCCGATGAGGTGCCCGCGATGCTGAGGGCGATCTACCAGTTCCACCGTTACGTGCGCGGCTGGGACGATATCGGCTACAACTTCGTGATCGACCTCTTTGGTCGGATCTGGGAGGCGCGCAAGGGCGGAATCGACGAGCCGGTGGTCGGCGCGCAGGCCGGCGGTTACAACACCGAATCGACAGGTGTGGCGATCCTCGGCACGTTCATGGGCGTGCTGCCGAGTACCTCGGCGCTCGGTGCGCTCGAGCGAGTGCTTGCCTGGAAGCTGTCGCTGCACGGCGTGCCCACCGAAGGGCATGTGACCGTCCGCGTCAATCCCGCTGACGCCTTCTATACGCCATTTCCGCCTGGCGCTCACGTGTCGCTGCCGCGCGTGGCTGGACACCGTGACGGGGACTCGACGGACTGCCCAGGCAACGCGCTCTACGCGAAGCTCCCGGCGCTCAGGCCACGGGTGACGGCGCTGGCCTCCTCGCGGGGGACGCCGCTGAAGCTGACGCTGTCCGCCTCGGACGCTGCCGTCAGTCCCGGATCGGCAGTGACGTTCTCAGGCGTTCTGGAGCAGCTCGATGGCGGGGCGGTCCCTGGCGCGCCGCTCGAGCTGCAGCGGATCAACTCCGATGGCGCCGCGACGATCGCCACCGCCACGACCGATGCGAACGGCGCCTGGAGCGCCACGATCACGGTGAACCGCAGCACCAGCGTCCGCGCGCTCTATCTCGGCCCCCCCGCGAGCGCGTCGGGCTCCGCGCTGGTCACCGTCCGGCGCCGGCGCCGGCGGCGCTGAGCTGGATTACTCCCGCCAACTGGCGGCAAGCACGCGCCGCCAGTTCTGCCAGGCGATCGCCGCGAGCTCGTCGTGCGCGAAGCCGGCCGCGGACAGGGCGTCGAGCACGCGCGGCAGACCGGTGGCGTCGCCCACCGCGGTGGGGATCGTCGTCCCGTCGAAGTCAGAACCCAGCGCGAGGTGGGCCACGCCGATCCGGTCGGCGATGTAGCGGGCGTGCGCGGCGATCAGCTCGAGCGGCGTGTCGGGATCCTCCTTGAAATCAGGGCGTAGGAACGAACAGGCGAACACGAGACCGACCAGCCCGTCGGAGTCGCCGATCGCCTCGAGCTGTGCGTCGCTCAGGTTGCGCGACGCGGCGCACAGCGCGTGCGCCGCGGAATGCGTCGCCACCAGCGGTCCGTGGCCCATGCGCGCCACGTCCCAGAATCCAGCTTCGCTGAGGTGACTGACATCGACCATGATCCCCAGCTCGGCGCAGCGCGCGACCAGTTCCCTGCCGGCGGCCGTAAGCCCAGGACCGATGTCGGGGCTCGAGGGAAACACGAACTGCACGCCGTGGCCGAAGGCGTTCGGTCGGCTCCAGACCGGGCCTAGCGAGCGCAGGCCGGCCGCATGCCAGAGCTCGAGTGCTTCCAGCGCCGGATCGATCGCCTCGGCGCCCTCCAGGTGCATCACCGCGAGCGGCGAGCCCTCGCCGCGCAGCGCTGCGTCGAAGTCCTCGATGCGACGAGCGACCCGCACCCGCCCGGCCCGCTCCAGCGCGAGCAGGCGGCCGGCCGCGGCGTCGGCGTGAGCCGCGGCTCTGTGGTGGCCCACCGGCGGTGCCAGCTCGAATTCGATCACGCCGTCGGTCCTTGCCAGAGGCCGCTTGCGCTCGCCACGCGAGGGGGTGAAGAACGAGAAGATCCCCCCGCGCATGCCGCCGGCGTGCATCCGCGGCAAGTCGAGGTGCCCGTCGACGCGGCCTACGGCGAACAGGGCATGGTCGGGACGCGTGAGCGCGTCGTTGTGTCCGTCAAACACCGGCGGCCAGGCCATCGCCGCCGACCGTAGCGCCTGCGGCGCTTGCCTAGGGCCGTCGCTGCACGAGGACCCTAGGCCGCCCAGCGCCCGGGGCGCCGGCGAGCTGACTGCCCTTGGCGGGCAGCAGCGCCGATGGGGGCGTGGGCGTGCTGGCCGCCGATGAGCTCCACCCCGCGGCGCTCGTGTCAGCGGCGGCAACCGCGGCGGCGGTGATCCGCCGGCCACGGGCGATCCGAAGGCCCTTGGTGCTCTGGGGCTTGGCCCAGCGGATGAACGCGGGCTTGTAGCGCAGCAGCGCGGACCAGGTCTCCGTGCCGATGATCCCGTCGACCGGCAGGCCGTTCGCGAGCTGGAAGTTCTCGACCGCGGCCTGGGTTAGAGCACCGAAGCCGCCGTCTACCGCGACCGTCTCGCCCGCCGCCAGCAGGTGCTCCTGCGCCCAGATGACGACATCGCCCGCCGCCCCCCTGCCCAGCGTGGCGTATCCAGGGACGGCCGCCACGTTTGTGAGGAAACCGACGTACTTCGAGACCGCCGACCACTCGCTGCCGCTCGACTCCTGCCAATCCCACCAGCTGATGCCGCTCGCGCCGTAGACGTGGAGGAACTGGCGAAAGCGCAGGATCTGCCACGTGGGCGGGAAGTTGTACACCTGCCCCAGGGGATAGATCGGGCGCAGATACAGGCGGTTATAGGAGTATGTGTGCGAGTAGACCCGGTCGACGCTCGTGCCGATGTCGTGCCAGTACATCTGGGGGAGGTTGTATTGGGCGCCGCCCGGGCCGAGGAAGATCGAATAGGGGAAGGCGGGGTGGTAGTCGATGTAGGGGAGGCCCGCCAGCGCGACGGGGAAGCTCGTCCCGATCAGCTGCCGCAGCCGCGTGATGTATGTCTGCGCCTGGTAGTACTTGCCCTCGTACTGGCCCTCGGCGTCGATCACCAGGCAGTTGGCGCCGTCTCTGACCGCGGTGGCGCCAGCCTCCGCCTCCTGCGCCGGATAGTTGCCGTAGACGAACTGCCAGGCGCACACGTTGATGCCGTGCGCCTGCAGGGTTGAGACAACGCTGCGGTTGAACTGCGACCACATGCCGCTGCCGTCGCTGCTCTTTATGTACAGGGTGCCGATCTGGTAGCGGTGCGCTTGGGCGATGATCGATGACAGATTGCCGCCATCCGAGTCGCTGAGCATCCAGATCCACATCCCCCGGGTGGCGAAGGGATTGGACGCGGCGGCGTGCGCCTTCGCCTTGAAGGTGATCCGGCCGCTCGCGGGGGCGGCGATGATCCCCGCGGCGATCAGGCCGAGCACGGCCAGGGCGTAGCGCAGACGCCCGAGAAGACAACCGCCTCTGCCCCGCGCCCGCCGGGCCTGCTGCATACGGCGTGCCACCGAGAGCAGAACCCAGCTTTAACCGAAAAGTTTCGGGGCGGTGACCGTGGCTGACGCAGCAGTTGCACGCGGCCCGGGCGCGCCCCCGAACCGCCTCGATCCGATCGCTTATTCCCGCGCGAACAGGATCTCCGAGTACCTAGGTAGCGGCCAGAAGTCGTCGGCCACGACCAGGTGGTAGGTCGCGGCGGGCAGAAGCATCGTCCTCCCTGCCTGGAGTAATCGGGAGCGGGGGAAATGTAGGCCATGGGGCCCCCGCGGTCCTTGTAGAGGCGGGCAAAGTGCGCCCTTCGGCGATCGCCGCCGGTCGAAGGCTTGAGATACTCACCTCGTGCCCTTCAACCCCGAGCTGGCGCCGAAGCTCTACGTCCCCGTCCGGAGCCGCTACGACTCGATGCCCTACCGCCGCTGCGGGCGCAGCGGGCTGAGCCTGCCGGCGATCTCGCTTGGGCTTTGGCAGAACTTCGGCGACGACTTTCCGCTGCAGTCGAGCCGCGCGGTCCTGCGCCGCGCGTTCGATCTTGGCATCACGCACTACGACCTGGCGAACAACTACGGACCGCCGTACGGCAGCGCCGAGATCAATTTCGGGCGGATCGTCTCTGAGGACTTCCGCCCGTACCGCGACGAGCTGATCGTCTCCACCAAGGCCGGCTACGACATGTGGCCCGGCCCGTACGGCGAGTGGGGCTCGCGTAAGTATCTGCTGGCGAGCCTCGAGCAGAGCCTCAAGCGGATGCGCCTCGAGTACGTGGACATCTTCTATTCGCACCGCTTCGACCCCGAGACGCCGCTCGAAGAGACGATGGGCGCCCTCGATGCAGCGGTCCGGCAGGGGAAAACCCGCTATGTGGGCATCTCCTCCTACGGACCGCGCCGCACCGAGGAGGCGGTCAGGATCCTACGCGAGCTGGGCACTCCTCTACTCATCCATCAGCCGTCCTACTCGATGCTCAACCGCTGGATCGAGGATGAGCTGCTCGACGTGCTGGAGCGCGAGGGCGTGGGCGCGATCGTGTTTTCGCCGCTGGCCCAGGGACTGCTGACGAGCAAGTATCTGGACGGCGTGCCGGACGACTCACGACTGCGGCGCGGCAACTACTTCTCTGAAGAGATGATCACCGAAGAGAACCTGGCGCGCGTGCGGGCGCTGAACGAGATCGCGCAGCTGCGGGGGCAGAGCCTGGCTCAGCTGGCGATCGTCTGGACTCTGCGCGATCCGCGCATCACCTCCGCACTGCTCGGCGCGAGCAGCGTGGCGCAGCTCGAACAGAACGTCGCCAGCCTGGAGCGGCTGGCGTTCGATCAGTCAGAGCTCGAGGAGATCGAGCAGCACGCGGTAGACGGCGGCATCAACCTGTGGGCGGAGTCGAGCAGCGCCTAACGCCCTAGGGCCAGGCCCGAGCATGAATCCGAGGCTGGGGACGGAGCGCGTGGCAGGCCCGAAGCGCTCATGAGCCGGCCGAGGGGTCGGCACCTGTGCCGACCCCTGCCAATCCGCTAGACGACGAACTCGAGCTCCTCGGACGCGTGAGTCTTGAGACGGCCGGCGAGCACCCGGCGCTGACGTTCTGTCAGCTCGCCGACCGGTCGTTTCTCCGAGATGTGAAGCCCGGCCAGCAGTTTGCGGGTGCGAATGCTCCCCCAGCGGCGCTGGCTCGTCAGCAGCTCCCCAACCGACCAGTTCCTGGCCTCCCACGGAAGGTCGAGGACGACATCCGCCGCGGACAGCTGCCCATCCGCCATCATGCGTTTGAGCTCCGCGCGCTTCAGCCGTACCGCATTGGCCCGCTCCAGTGCCTGCATCCGCTGCGGCTCCGGCGTCATCGTGGCGCTGAACGTCATTCTGTGCCTCTCCCTGGGTCATGGTCCGCGCCGCGGACCGGTTTGGCCGTACAACAGCGTGGCGACCGCGATTCCGAACCGCGCTCCCACCGCACTCCAGTTTCTCTCCCGCCTCTCGGCGTATCGGCGTGTGGCCTCTGACCCGCCCCCCGCTCACCCTACCTTGATGAGCGTTGACGACCGTCCGGCCACATCATCAACGACGGGGACGCTACGCGACGAGGCCGGTCACAGCAACGTCACAACCGGTAACGCATGTGCTTAGAGCGTAATTTTTTTGTTTCCAGAGCCTTGTGCCGGAGCGGACAAGCTCCTGGGACCCGGATGGACAGCCGGGCGCAGCGGTATGCCTCACTCGGGCGCCTGCAGCGGCCCGTGCTCGGCCTCGAAGCTCCGCTTGACGGCGGCGAACATCTCGAGCGCCCGATCGAGCGTTTCGTGATCATGGGTGGCCATCACGCTCGTGCGCAGCAGCGCACGCCCGGGAGCGACTGCCGGGTGGATCGCGGTGTTGACGAACACGCCCTCGTCATACAGCGCCTTCCACAAGAAAGCCGCCTTCCAGTCATCGCCGACGACGACGGGGACGACGGGGGTGACGAGCTCGATGCCGTCGGAGAGCTGCGTCGGGTCGACGACGTGAAAGCCCAGCTGGGCGAGGCCCGAGTGAAGGTAGCGCGCGTTCTCCAAGACGCGAGCGAATAGCGCCCGACCCTCCTCCGAGCGGCAGATCCGCACTGCCGCGAGCGCTGCCCCGACCGCCGCCGGCACCGCCGAGGCGGTGAAGATGAACGGCCGCGACGAGACCCGCAGGTACTCGATGATCTCCCGTGGCCCGGCGATCACCCCGCCGCACGAGGCCAGCGACTTGGAGAACGTCGCCATCCTCAGATCGACGCGATCCTCGACCCCTAAGAGCTCCGAGGCACCCGCCCCGCGAGCGCCGAGGACGCCGAGGGCGTGGGCCTCGTCGACCATCAGCCGAGCCCCGAACCGCGCGCACAACTCGACTATCGCGGGCAGCGGCGCGACGTCGCCCTCCATCGAGAAGACCCCGTCGACGGCCACCAGGATCCCGCCGCCGTCGCCGGCCGCCTTCTCCAGGGTCCGCTCGAGCCGGTCGAGGCGGTTGTGCCGGAACGCCCTCAGCTTCGCGCGTGAGAGGATGCAGCCGTCGAAAATCGACGCGTGGTCGCCGGAGTCAACGACGACGGTGTCGCCTGGGCCCAGGATCGTCCCCAGCGTGCCGATGTTGGTCTGATGGCCGGTCGTGTAGACGAGCGCCGCCTCGGTCCCCAGCCAGTCGGCCAGCTCCTGCTCGAGCCGGACGTGCATGTCGGTGGTGCCGTTGAGAAAGCGGGAGCCGGTGAGCCCGGTGCCGTAGCGCTCAAGCGCCTGGCGCGCGCCTTGCTTGACCCGCTCATCGCCGGTCAGGCCCAGATAGTTGTTCGAGCCGAGCATTATCCGCCGTTTGCCCTCCATCTCGACGATCGGCAGGGTCGGGCCCTCCAGCACGTGGAAGTAGGGCAGTGCGCCGAGCTCGCGGGCCAGGTTGAGTCGCTCGAGATCCTCGTGCTCGCGGGCCTTGGCGAAAACGTCGATCGTGGTGGTCATGGCGAGAGGATCGTAACGGGCGTCCCGGGCACGCCCGGACCGACTTCCAAAACGCTGCCGCCACTGTCACCATGTCGGCGTGGCAGAGGAATTCATCGAGTCCGACGGCGAGGCGATCGAGCCTTCGCCCGAGGAGACGGTAGAAGGGCTGCCGGTGCTCGCCGAGGTGCGGCCGATCGAGCCGGCGCCGCTGCCGCCGCTGCCGGCCGTGCAGGCGGCCGCGGTTGCCGCCACCGGTTTCGTCGCCGGGGCGGCGACGATGGCGCTCGTCAGGCGGCGCTCGGCACGCAGGCTGGCCCGCTCACAGGGCCTTGACTTGCGGCGCTCGCCGCCGACGTCGCCCGACACGGGCGCGGGGCGGACCTTCCTCGTTCACGTTCGCGTAATCGGGGAGAAACGCGCCACAGGGTCCTAGCGCAGCGGCACGCGCAGTCCCTCGAGCAGGCGGTGAACGGTCTGGCCCATCTCCTTGCGCGCCGCGAGCGCGTCGTCGGCGCGGGCGACGACCATCGCCGCCTCGTCGAGTGCGCCCAGCAGGACGTGGGCCGCGGCCCGGGCCGGCTGCGGCGGCAGGCGGCCGGCGTCGATCGCCCGCTGCAGAGCGTTCTCCAGCAGCCCCAGCCCATAGTCGGCGTCGATCGTGCGCCACACGTCCCAGCCCAGAACCGCGGGCCCGTCGACCAGCAGGATCCGCTGGACGTCGGCACGCGCGCATGCGTCGAGAAAGGCGTCGATGCCCTGCACCAGGGCGTCCCACGGGTCGGGCGTGGCGCGGGCGGTGTCCCTGACCCGCTGCGCGGTCTCGGCGCTGATCTGCACGACCGCCGCGCGGAACAGCTCCTCCTTACCGCCTCGGAAGTGGTGATACAGCGCGCCCCGGGTCACGCCGGCCCGCTGGACGATCTCCTCCGTTCCCACGTTCGCATAGCCGCGGTCGGAGAACAGCTCGCGTGCCGCGCCGACCAGCGCGCCGGTGGTCGCTTCACGCTGGGCGGCCTTGGTGCGGTGGCGCGGCTGGCGGTCGCCCGGCGCGGGCGAACGCCTACCGTCTGCACGTGAAGATCCGTTCACGCTGTACGGAACACTAGCTGTCGGGGCCGGGGTGGCGTGTCGCAGGAGACGCCGGGCCCGGCTAGGCGACCGCCGGTTCTGGGGCCGACCGCCTTGCCCGCCTGTCAGGACCCCTGACCGGCGAGCACCTCGTTGGTCGAGGCGCCGTCGAACGCCTCGGGGTTCGAGATCAGGTGGTTGGCGATCATCCACTTACCGTAGGCCGTCCACTGGGCCTCGTCCTGCCAGCCCCACGGCTCGCCCGCGTCGGCAGCCGAGGGAAAGAACGACGAGAGGGTTGCCCTGACAGATGCCAGTTGCAGCTTGGGGCTCAGGCTGGGGTTGGCGCGGACCAGGTTGTCGACCGCCGCGGCGGGGTCGCTGCGCACCGACTCGTAGCCGCGCCCCAGAGCCTGCACGAAGCGGCGCACGAGGGCGATCTCGCCGCCCGTCAGCTCATTCTCCCGCGCCACCACCACGAGCTCGTCGTAGGTCGGCACGCCGACCTGGTTCATGCGGACCACGTTCGGCCGCTTGCCGAGCTGCTGGAGCTGGATCGCCTCATAGTTCCAGTAGGCCCCGAGCGTCGCGTCGACGCGTCCCGAGAGCATCGCGGGGACGAGGTTGGCTCCCACATTGAGCTCCCTGACGGACGTGACCGGCACATGGGCGTCGGCCAGAATCGTCGTCAGGTAGGCGTGCTGGTAGGGAATGCCGGCATCGCCCACAGTCTTGCCGCGCAGCTCGGCGGGCGTTCTGATGCGCTTGGAGCCGATCGAGACGATCGATGTCAGCGGCTGCTGGACGATTGCGGCCACCGACACGAGCGGCTCGCCCTGCTGGCGCGCGAGCATCAGCTCGGGCTCGTAAGAGATCGCCAGGTCGACCTTGCCGGCGGCCAAGAGCTGCAGCGGTGCCGCGGGGTCGGACGGAATCTGGACGTGCACGTCGAGACGCGCGGCGGCGAAGTCGCCGCCGGCAAGCGCCTGATAGATCCCGACATGGTCGGCGTTCGGAAACCAGTCGAGCATCAGCGACAGAGGCTGGGCGCTGCCGTTGGCCGGAGTGGTCGTCTCCTTCTTCTCTCCGCACCCGGCGAGGGCGAGCGCGGCCACCAGCGCGGTGGCGGCCAGGCACAGGCGAACTCGTGTGGAGGAACCGACCTCCGCGGTCGGTTTCTTGGACAGCGCCCCGACTGCGGACGGGCGGTTCATCACGAGGGGTCTCCTTGTCGTTGATAGGCCCACGGCACCGCGAGCCGCTCCGCCAAGCTCAGCAGCGCGAACAGGACGATCGCGAACACGGACAGGATCACGACCGCGGCGTAGGCCCTGGCCGTGAGGACCTGCGGCACCGACTGGGCGAAGAGATAGCCGAGCCCGTTGCTGGCGCCCGCCCACTCGGCGAACACGGCGCCGATCACCGCGACGACGACCGCGATCTTGGCTCCCGTCAGCACGCCAGGCAGCGCCGCGGGCAGCTCGAGCAGGCGGAATGTGCGGGAGCGAGAGGCGTCGAAGGTATGCATCAGCTTGAGCAGGTCCGCGTCGACGGACGCCAAGGCGGCGAGCGTCGTGACGACGATCGGAAAGAACGCCACGAGCGCGATCACGACCAGCTTGGGAAGAATCCCGAAGCCCAGCCACAGCACGAGCAAGGGGGCGATCATCGGGATTGGGATCGTCTGCGAGGCCACCAGCAGGGGATAGAGCGCTCGCCGCAGCGTCGAGGAGAAGTGGATCACCACCGCGAGCGCGAACGCCACAACGGCCGCCACGACGATCCCCAGCAGGACCTCCTCCGCCGTGACCAGAAAGTTTGACCACAGCAGCGAGCGGTCGTCGTAGAGCGAGCTCGCCACCTGGTGCGGGGCCGGCAGGATCAGCCGCCGGCTGACGCCGCCTGAGTCGGCATAGAGCTCCCAGATCCCGATGAGCGCGATCAGCACCAGGGCCGGCCGCCAGGCTGAGATCAGCGATCTCAGCCGCCCACCGCCGACTGCCTCGCCGGGGTGCCGAAGTACAGGCCTCACGCCCCCACCCCCAGCGCCTCGAATGCCTGCTCGCGCAGCGCCAGGAGCGCCGGGTCGGCGCGGTGGCGGGGCCGCGCTAGGGCGACCTCGATCTCGTCCCTCACCCGCCCGGGTCGTGGTGAGAACACGATCACCCGGTCGGCCAGCACCACCGCCTCCTCGACGTCGTGGGTCACCAGCACCACGGTGCGCGGCTCGCGCTCCAGCACGTGCGAGAGCCAGCCCTGCATCTGGGCCCGCGTGATGGCGTCCAGCGACGCGAACGGCTCGTCCAGGGCCAGGACGGGTTTGCCGGCCAGCAGCGAGCGCAGTAGCGACACGCGCTGTCTCATCCCGCCCGACATCTCGGCCGGCCGCGCGTGCTCGAACCCCGCAAGCCCGAAGCGCTCGAGCCACGGCGCCGCGGCCGCCCGGGCCTGGGGGCGCGAGACGCCGCGGGCCCGCAGCGCCAGCGCAGCATTATCGAGCGCGCTCAACCATGGGAGCAGCAGGTCGCGCTGGGGCATCAGCGCCGCCGCGCCGGAAACGACGCGACCGGCGTCGGGCTGCTGGAGACCGCAGATCAGCTCTAGCAGCGTGCTCTTCCCGCAGCCGCTCGGCCCGACCACGGCGACGATCTCCCGTGGCGCGACGTGAAGGGACACGCCGGCAAGCGCGGCCACCGGGCCGCGCTTGGTGCGGAACGCGCGGTTCACCGCCTCGATCCGGACACCTCCGGATGCGTCGCGAGGCGGAGCGTCGATGACTGCCTCTGTTACTCCCTTCGCGGGCATTACCCACACAGGTTCGAAGGGTCAGCGCCAGGTGGAGTGGGGCGCTATCTCAGCCGGCTTACCCGCCAGCCCCCCTGGGTTGTATGACTGCCACTGATCCTACCGGGTTGTCATTCTCACGAGACGACCGGCGCGGTCAGCGCCTGAGGCCCTATCCCGCCAGCGCCGCCCGCCACTAGCGCGATAGGACCTTCACGAACTCCTCCAGCTGGTCGGTGCGCCAGCACTCGAACGCCGTGCAGTGCTGCTCGTAGGCCGCGATCACCGAGTCGCCGTAGTTCCAGTAAAGGCGCGGCTCGGGGTTCAGCCAGAACGTGCGGCCCGCCTTGGCCGTGATCGCGGCGAACACGTCTTCACGCGGCGGACGGCCGTTGGTGCGCGCGTCGCCCAGCACGATCACGGTCGCCCGCGGATGCAGCTCATCCTCGATCAGCGCCAGAAACTCGGTCCACACGCGGCCGTAGTCGGTATAGCCGGAGACGTCGGCCACGCCGGCATCACGCGAGACGGCCTCGCTCGCCGCTTGGAAGTCGCGCTCGCGCTCAAACACCTCGGTCACCTCCGAGATCCGCTCGATGAACACGAACGAGCGCAGCTTGCGAAACGTGTCGTGCAGCGCGTGCAGCACGCTGAGAAAGAAGGTCGAGGCGCTGGTGACGCTGGTCGAGACGTCGCACAGGACGAGGATCTCCGGCCGGCGCGGGCGCTGGGGGCGGTACTTGAGCGTGATCGGGACGCCTCCGGTCTCGAGCGAGGCGCGCATCGTCCGGCGCACGTCCACGTGTGCGTGGCGCCGGCGCCCGCGCAGCTCATGGCCCTGAGTGGCAAGCCTGCGCTTGAGCTGCGCGACCACGCGGTGGACGTTGGCCAGGTCCTGGATCGGGCCGGTAGGCAGGGCACGGTCAAGCTCCGACAGCGGGCGCTTGGGCGGCAGCGATGCCGTGCGCTCGATCAGGTCTCGCTCCAGCTCGCGGCGCAGCTGCTGCTCGAAGCGCCGCAGCTGCTCGCGCGGCAATCCCGCGCGCCTGGGGTCGTCGTCGGGCAGATCGAGCTGCGGTTCCGTGCGCAGGCCGAGCGCGCGCCTGATCCTCTGTACATCGACGCCCAGCACGCCTGAGCCCTCGCCGGCGGCAAACGCCGCGATCGCCAGCCGCGCCAGGTCCCGCAGCGAAGCGTCCGAGCCTTCGCGCAGCGCCGCGGCGATCTGGCGCCTGAGCGTCTCGAGGTCGATCTCCGGGGCGCCGCCGCCGCCCCTCGCGGTGGCCTCGGAGACCTCGCGCCGCGAGGCCTCCGCCTCGGCGGCGCGGAAGAAGAAGCGCTCGAACACGAGCTCGAAGACCCGCCGGTCCTCCGGGGACTTGGCCAGCGTCGCGGCGAGCGTCTCGCGGAAGTCGCTCTGGGCCGTCCAGGGGATGTGCCCCAGCGCCTCGAAGGCGTCGAGCAGCTCGGAGGTGCCGATGGCCACGCCCTCCTCGCGCAGGTCCTCGGCGAACGCCAAGAGCTTTGCGTCGAAAGCCCCCGGCCGCTGCTCGCGGGTGCCGCCGAACAGCTTTGCCCTACGCGGGGGTGCCGGCATCGGCGAGCCTCAAACCCACCCGTTCGGCGACCGTGTCGAGGTCGGTGCGGTGCTTGACGATCACGCTCATCGTCTGGCGGAACGTGGCGTCGTCGAGCTCGTCGGCGCCCAGCAGCAGCAGGGCCCGCGCCCAGTCGATCGACTCCGCGATGCTGGGGGGCTTCTTGAGGTCGAGCTCACGGACCTGCTGGACGATCTCCACCAGCCGCGCGGCGATCGTTCGGTCGAGCTCCGGCGCGTGCAGGTGCACGATGGCGAGCTCGTGCTCCAGCGAGGGGTAGTCGAGCCACAGATAGAGGCAGCGACGCTTCAACGCCTCCGTCAGCTCGCGGGTGTTGTTGGAGGTCAGAAGCACCACCGGGCGCGTGCGCGCCTCGATCCGCCCGAGCTCGGGAATCGAGATTTGGAAGTCGGAGAGCAACTCCAGCAGCATCGCCTCGAACTCCTGATCGGTCTTGTCGATCTCGTCGATCAGCAGCACTACCGGCTGGTGCGAGGCGATCGCCGTCATCAGCGGCCGGGGCAGCAGGAACTCCTCGCCGAAGATGTCGTCCTGGACCTGCTCCCAGCCGACGCCGTCGGACTCCGTCTGGATCCGCAGGAGCTGCTTGCGGTAGTTCCACTCGTACAGAGCCTTGGCCTCGTCTAGCCCTTCGTAGCACTGCAGGCGAACCAACGTGCGCCGCAGGTAGCGGGCCAGCGCCTTGGCCAGCTCCGTCTTACCCACGCCGGCGGGACCTTCGACGAGCACGGGCTTGCCGAGCCTGGTGGCCAGATACGAGACCAGCGCCGTCGAGGCGCCCGGCAGATAGCCCACCTGCCTGAGCCCAGCGCTGATGTCCTCTACCGATGCGGGATGCTCGGGCATCCCTCAAATATAAGAGCGACGCGCGCGCCAGCGCGCGTCGCTCCGTTATTCCTCTAGTTCTTGCGAGCGCCGTTGCGGATCACGGCCGCCTGACCCTGGCCGCCGCCCACGCACAGCGCGGCCACGCCGCGGTTTAGGTCGCGGCGGCGCATCTCGTGCAGCAGCGTGACCAGAATGCGCCCGCCGCTCGCGCCGATCGGGTGACCGAGGGCGATCGCGCCGCCGTGAGGGTTGACGCGCTCGCGCTCGAGCTCGAGCTCGCGCAGCACCGCCAGCGACTGGGCAGCGAATGCCTCATTGAGCTCGACCAGGTCGATGTCCTTGAGCTCGAGCCCGGCCTTCTGCAGCGCCTTGGTGACGGCCGGGACGGGGCCGATGCCCATGATCTTCGGCTCCACTCCAACCGAGGCGTAGCTCTCGACGGTCCCCAGCGGCTCCAGTCCACGCTCGGACGCCGCCGAGGCGGACATCACCACGATCGCCGCGGCGCCGTCGTTGATGCCCGAGGAGTTGCCGGCGGTGACCGTGCCGCTCTCCTTGCGGAATGCGGGCTTGAGCTTGCCTAGCTTCTCCGCCGTCGTCCCGGCGCGCGGGCTCTCGTCGGTCTCGACGAGGCGCGTCTCCTTCTTGTCCTTGACCTCGATCGGGACGATCTCGTCCTTGAATGTGCCCTCCTCGACGGCCTCGCCCGCTTTCTGCTGGCTGCCGGCCGCGAACTCGTCCTGCTCTTGGCGGCTGATCGAGTACTGCTCGGCGAGGTTCTCCGCCGTGACCCCCATGTGGATGTCGTTGAAGGCATCCTGGAGCCCGTCGTGGATCATCGAGTCGATCATCTTCGCGTCGCCCATGCGGGCGCCGAAGCGGCCGTCGGGGAGCAGGTAGGGGGCGCGGGACATGTTCTCCATGCCGCCGGCCACGACCACGTCGACATCGCCGGCGCGGATCATCTGGGACGCGATGGCCACGGATTTGAGCCCCGAGCCGCAGAGCATGTTGATCGTGGTCGACGGGACCTCCTTGGGGATCCCGGCGCCGATCGCTGCCTGCCGCGCCGGGTTCTGGCCGAGGCCCGCACTCAGCACGCAGCCGAGTATGACCTCATTGACGTCCTCTCCCTTGATCCCGGCGCGCTCCAGAGCCGCACGCACGGCGTGCGTGCCGAGCTCGGTAGCCGGGACGTCCTTGAACTGTCCGCCGAGAGCTCCCCACCGGGGTCCGCACGGCGCTGACGATTACTGCGTCCTCCATCTCATCCTCCTATTGCAAGCTGCTCAAACACGCGCTTTAACTTGGGGCTTTCCACTAGATGACCGTGCTCAAACTCGGGCTTTAGGGTCAAGGCTTGATACCAGCACATCGCGGGCGTAAAGTGAAGCTCCAATCGGGGTCCACCGAAGCCACTCGCCTAGGAGGAGAGCGCCAATCGCAACCTGCCGCTGTCGTCCCTATCGAGCAGGATCTGCTACTCGCGCTACCCGCGTCTTCGTAGAATCATCAAGATTAGTCGGGATCTCATAAGCCATTTTGGGTATCCCCAGACCAGGGTCCGTTCACGGACCCCAGGAGCGGTTGCGGCGACGCCGCGAACGCCTCAGTGTCGAGATAGGAGGAGACATACATGAGCCAGACTGCACCTGCCGACCGTGAGGAGCTCACCGGCGAGGCGCTTGAGAAACGTCTGGAGGAAATGCTCGAAAAGAACGAGCAGTTCGAGCCGCCGGAAGATTTCGTCAAGAGCGCGCTGCTCAGCGATCCCTCGATCTACGACGAGGCCGAGCAGGACTGGAAGGGCTTCTGGCTCAAGCAGGCCAAGGAGCTTCATTGGTTCAAGGAGCCAGAGCAGTCGCTCGACGACTCCAATCCTCCGTTCTACAAGTGGTTCGCCGACGGCAAGCTGAACGCTTGTTACAACTGCCTCGACCGCCATGTCGAAGCCGGCAACGGCGAGCGCGTCGCGTTCCACTGGCGCGGCGAGGAGGGCGAAGAGCGCGACGTCACCTACGCGGAGCTGCACCGCGATGTGCAGAAGTTCGCCAACGCGCTCAAGGACCTCGGCATCGAGAAGGGCGACATCGTTGGGATCTACATCCCGATGATCCCTGAGGTTGTCGTGGCGATGCTGGCCTGCGCCCGGATCGGCGCCACCCACAACGTCGTCTTCGGCGGCTTCTCGGCCGACTCGGTCAAGGAGCGGATGGAGTTCTCCAAGGCCAAGCTGCTGGTCACCGTCGACGGCGCGCGGCGCAAGGGCAAGACCGCCGCGGTCAAGTCGGCGGTCGACGAGGCGATGGCGGGCCTCGACTCGCTGGAGTCGATCGTGGTCGTCAAGGCCACGGGTGCCGACTGCGAGATGAAGGAGGGCCGCGATCACTGGTACCACGAGGTCTGCGAGCGGGCCGACGATGAGTGCCCGTGCGAGGAGCTCGACGCCGAGCATCCGCTGTACGTGCTCTACACCAGCGGCTCGACCGGCAAGCCCAAGGGCGTGGTGCACACGACCGGCGGCTACCTGACACAGGTTAAGGCCACCCATCTGTACACGTTCGACCTCAAGCCCGACAAGGACGTCTTCTGGTGCGCCGCCGACGTCGGCTGGGTGACCGGCCACTCCTACATCGTCTACGGGCCGATGGCCAACGGCGCCACGAGCGTCATGTTCGAGGGGCCGCCGGACTACCCCGACAAGGAGATCCACTGGAAGCTGATCGAGAGCAACGGCGTCACGATCTACTACTTCGCGCCGACCGCGATCCGGAGCTTCATGAAGTGGGGCGCGGACCTGCCCAACAAGCACGACCTCAGCTCGCTGCGGCTGCTGGGCACGGTCGGCGAGCCGATCAACCCCAAGGCCTGGCTCTGGTACTACCTGGTGATCGGCGGCGGGCGCTGCCCGATCGTCGACACGTGGTGGCAGACCGAGACCGGCGGGATCATGATCACGCCGCTGCCGGCGATCGTCTCCACCAAGCCGGGCTCGGCCACGCGTCCCTTCCCAGGGATCGAGGCCAAGATCTACGACGAGAGCGAGGGCAAGGAGGTGGAGGACGGCCAGCAGGGTCTGCTGGTGCTCACCCGCCCCTGGCCCTCGATGCTGCGCACGCTCTACCAGGAGGACGAGCGGTACGTCGAGCAGTACTTCGACAAGTTCGGCAAGGAGACCTATCTGGTCGGCGACGGCGCCCGCAAGGACAAGGACGGCTACTTCTGGATCATCGGACGCATCGACGACGTGGTCAACGTCTCCGGTCACCGGCTCTCGACCGCCGAGGTTGAGTCGGCGATCGTCTCGCACTCCAAGGTCGCCGAGGCGGCGGTGATCGGTCAGTCCGACGAGGACCAGGGGCAGTCGATCGCCGCGTTCGTGATCCTCGAGGGTGACCGCGAGGGCTCAGACGAGCTCGTGGAGGAGATCCGCGATCACGTCGCCAAGCACATCGGCAAGCTAGCCCGGCCGAAGCGGGTGCTGTGGGCCGACGATCTGCCGAAGACGCGCTCCGGGAAAATCATGCGGAGGCTTCTCAGGGACATCGCGGAGGGCCGGGAGTTCGGCGACGTGACCACCCTTCGAGATCCGGACGTGATGAAGGAGCTCGAGAACAAGGTCTCGGCCGAGCAAGACAAGGAGGAGAAGTAGGCGATGGCCACAGGCGGCACCAAGACCGGCAGCGAGGGCGACGGCGGGACGCCGTCGCCCGAGGAGCAGATTCGCGCCCTCTACGAGCAGGCCGAATCGCAAACCGCCAAGTCGCTCGAGGAGCTCGTGCAGAAGCCGAGCTTCGGCCGGCTGCTGGCGATGTCGGCCGAAAACGCGGCGGCGATGTCGCGAATCGCGGCGGATGTCGCCGACCTGGTCCTGCGCAATCTGCGCATCGCCTCGCGGGCGGACATCGTGCGCCTGGCTCGCCAGCTGCACCGCACCGAGGACAAGCTCGAACGGGTGCTGCAGGAGGTGGAGGCGCTACACGACCAGCAGGGGCGCGCCCGCTCGGGGAGCGGGGGGTCGGGCGGCGGCTCCGGCAGGCGAGAGGAAGGCGAGGCGAACGGGCGATGAGCGCGCTAGGAAGGCTCCTGCGGACGCCGCTCGACGCGCTCGAGTTCTCGAACATCGTGCTGACGACGGACGATGCCCGGACGGGGCTCTCTCCCCGCGATGTTGTCTGGACGCATCGCAACACGACGCTCTACCGCTATCGCTCGGCGCAGCGCAAGCACGATGTGCCGTTGCTGCTCGTGTTCGCGCTGATCAACCGACCGGACATCTTCGACCTGCGGCCGGGAGGCTCGTTGGTCGAGTTCCTGCTCGAGGAGGGTTTCGACGTGTTCCTCGTCGATTGGGGCTATCCCGGCGAGGAGGACGCGGACACCGGCATGGACGACTACATCTGCGACGAGCTGCATTGGGCGGTGCGCGAGGTGCTGCGCGAAAGCGGTGCCGAGGAGCTGACGCTGGTCGGCTGGTGCATCGGCGCCACGATGTGCGCGATGTACTGCGGGCTCGATTACGCGCTGCTCAACGGGCCTTCTAACGGTTCCGGCGCCGGGCGCAATCCCGTGCGCAACCTGGCGTTGCTGACGATGCCGATCGACTCGCGGGGCTCGACGTATGCCAACTGGGTGGGGTCGCCGGACTTCGACCAGGAGGGCATCGCCCGGTCCTGGCGGGTGCTGCCGGGACGGGCGGTCGACCAGGCCAACAAGATGCTCAAGCCGGTGACGAACTACGTCAGCACCTATCGCCGGCTGTGGCAGCAGGTGCAGGATGACGCGGCGCGGCGCGAGTCCTATCAACCGATGGCCAAGTGGGTGGGTGACAACCCCGAGTTCCCCGGCCGGGCATGGGCCCAGTGGATCGGCTGGATGTACAAGGACGGATCGCTTCCCACCGGCAGGCTGCGGCTGCGTGACCAGCGCGTCGATCTGGGTCGGATCGATCAGAACCTGCTGGTGATCACTGCCGGCGCCGACCACATCGCTCCCCGCGCCGGCACGCTGCCGATCCTTGATCTGGTCTCGAGCGAGGATGTCGAGCACCTCGACCGCCCCGGAGGCCACATTGGTCTGATGGCCGGGTCGGCCGCGCGCAAGGAGATCTGGCCCGACCTTGCGTCGTGGCTCGCCGAGCGATCGGAAATCTAGTAGGCCAGCGAATGTTCGGGCCGCGGCACTAGCGGTGAGAGCGCCGTCCTAGCTGGGTAGCGCTAAGGCCAAGCGACGGCTATCAGGAAGGAGAGGACATGAGCACCACCAGCACCGGCGATGGCCCGGCGGCGAACCCGACGGTCACCGAGCCGTTCGAGGAGCAGCACTCCCGCCCGCGGATGCACGGGCATGTCGTATTCGTGACGGGCGGCACGCGCGGCATCGGCGCCGCGATCTGTCGCAGCTTCGCCGAGCAGGGAGCGATCGTCGCCGCCGGCTACAGCGGCAACACCGAGCGCGCCAAGGAGCTCCTGGAGGAGCTCAAGGGACACGACGTCGAGGCCAGTATCCACCAGGGAAATGTCGGCTCCGCGGACGACTGCCGGCGCACGATCGAGGAGGTCATCGACACCCACGGGAGGCTCGACGTGCTCGTCAACAACGCGGGCATCACGAGCGACAAGCCGGTTTTGAAGATGACCGACGAGGACTGGAACAAGGTGCTCGCGGTCAACCTCTCGGGCGCGTTCTTCATGTCGAAGGCGGTGCTGCCGCACATGATCGAGCGGGGCTCGGGGCGGATCATCAACATCTCCTCGATCATCGGCTCGATCGGGAACATTGGCCAGGCCAACTACGCCGCCTCGAAGTCCGGCCTGTTCGGGTTGACCAAGACGCTGGCCCGCGAGGCCTGCTACTACCTGGGCAAGGACAACAAGCTCGAGCCCGCCGCGATCGGCGTGACCGTCAACACGGTCGCCCCAGGGTTCATCGCCACCGAGATGCTCGAGAGCATGCCGGAGAAGGTGCTCGACAAGATCCGCTCCGAGATTCCGGTCCGGCGCCTGGGACGTCCGGACGAGATCGCCCGGGTGGTGCACTTCCTGGCCTCGGACTACTCGTCTTTCATCACGGGCCAGGTCTGGGGCGTCAACGGCGGGCACGACATGTAGCCTGTGCCGCGATGGCAAGCCGCTCAGCGCTCGCTCTCGGCGAGATCATCCGCCGTCAGCGGGAGCTGGGCGAGTTGTCGATGCGGCGGTTCGCCGAGCTGGCCGGGATCTCGAACCCTTACCTGTCGCAGATCGAGCGCGGTCTGCGCGCGCCATCGGAGCACGTGCTCGAGGCGATCGCCGCCGCGCTCGGGGTGTCAGTTGAGGCCCTGTACGCGCAGGCCGGGGTCTCGCCGCCGAGCGCCGAGCAAGCGGATAACGCCCTGCTAGACGCGATCCGGGCAGACCCGCGGCTGACAGCGCGCCAGCGCAGCGCGCTGCGCGAGATCTACGAGGCCTTCGTCGGTCAGTCCGTGCACGCCGGGCGCCAGCGCAAAGACCAGCAGGCAGCGGGCTCCCAGTGAGTTCGACCGGCACCTCACCGCTTGCGGGACGAGCGGCACTCGTCACCGGCGCCGCCAGCGGCATCGGTCGGGCGGTAACCGAGCGCCTCGAGCGGGAGGGGATGGACGTCCTGGCCGTCGATTTGCGCCCCGACCCGGACGGTCCCGGCGTGCCGCACGAGGCGGACCTGGTCAAGCCGGAGGCCAACATGGCCTGCGTGGCCGCGGCGCTCGAGCGCTTCGGGCGCCTGGACGTCGTGGTTCCCAACGCCGGCGTGCAGCACGTGGCGCCGATCGAGGAGTTTCCGCCCGAGCGCTGGCAGACGATCGTCGGGCTGCTGTTGACGAGTCCCTTCCTGCTGGCCAAATACGCGTGGCCCTCGCTGCGCCAGTCGGGCGACGGGCGGCTGATCGTGATCGCCTCGGTCCACGGCCTGGTCGCCTCGCCGTTCAAGGCCGCCTACGTGTCGGCCAAGCACGGCGTTCTGGGGCTGGTGAAGACGCTTGCGCTGGAGGGAGCCGGCGAGGGCATCAGCGTCAGCGCCGTCTGCCCGGCCTATGTGCGCACGCCCCTGGTGGAGAAGCAGATCGGAGATCAGGCCAAGGCGCACGGTCTGCCCGAGGACCGGGTGCTGGAAGATGTGATCCTCGCCCCGCACGCCGTCAAGCGGCTGATCGAACCCTCCGAGGTGGCGGCGGTGGTGAGCTTCCTGGCCGGACCGGACGGCCGCGCATTCACCGGGGCGCCGGTGACGATGGATCAGGGCTGGAGCGCACGCTAACGGCGCTGGCTCGGCCCACGCGCGAGCGAAGTCCAGGTCGCCGGGGTGGGGCCGCGACCACTCCATGGCGCGCCGCATGACGCCACGATTCCATGGCGCGCCGCGTGACCCCTGGGCACGGCGCCGCGCGACCGCCACGATTCCCCTTTCGCCGGCGACCCCGGGGCACGGCGCCGCGCGACGCGCCGCGATTCCCCTTTCGCCGGCGACCCCGGGGCACGGCTCCGCGCCGCGCCGCGAGAGAGGTGCAGAAGCTCACAAACCATCTCCGATCCGGCGCCCGCGCGAGGTTCGGCATGAAATGCACGCTCAACCTCACAAAACCCTGATCCGGCAAGGAGGAATGGGAGCTTCGGCACGCGGGCGGAGCCATCCCGCGAGACGAACTGGGGCCCAACCCCGGATGCGCCAAGCTAAACGCGACGACCCGCCCGCTCCAGGTGCGGTCCGATCTCATTAGGACCACTCGTCCGAGCACCGGCCGCTCCGAGCGTTGAACGCTCATATCGCGTCCAGAGCAGTCTTTTCTTAGTTAGCCAGAAGCCGAGGGCACAGTATTACGCGCGCGCTCGTGCCAGCTCCTGCCAAGCCGCGCGTACCGCTAGGCCGCTTTGCGCCGCGGCGCGGACGTCTTGCTGTGGCGCAGCACATCGGCCAGCAGGACCGGCCAGCGCTCGCGCAGCGCCTCGCGGCCCATGAATAAGCCCAGGTGGCCGCCTTTTGAGACATGCCTGTGCACCAGCTCGGGCGGCGTGGCGGCCGCATCCTCGAGCGCCCAGACCTGCGGGGGCGGGGTGATGTGGTCACGCAAGCCGGCGAGCAGGTTTAGCGGCACCTCGATCCGCCGCAAATCGATCTCAGTGCCGCCGATCTCCAGCCTGCCCTCGAAGAGCTGGTTGTCACGGAACAGGTGGCGCACGATCCACAGAAAGAAGGCCCCGGGGATGTCCTGGGTGTGCTTGAACCAGTCCTCGAACTCGGTGTATCGCTCGCAGTGCGAGGCGTCGCTGACGGTGCGCAGCAGCTCCATCTGGCGTGAGATCTCATCCGCGGGGTTGATCGCGATGAACCCGCTCAGCATGTGCTGGCCCTTCAGCACGCCGCCGCCCGCGGCGACCAGCGCCTCGTAGAACCACAGATTGTGGTCCGGAGCGAGCTGGCGGACGACGTCGGCGATCACCGGATCGCCCGCATGGAAGTCGATCGGCGCGCCGGCGATCGTCAGCGTGTTGATTCGCTCGGGCCGCAGCGCGGCGTAGATCGTCGCCAGCCAGCCGCCCTGGCAGTCGCCAATCAGGTTGACCCTGCGGCCACAGCGGTCTACCGCCTGGTCGACGATATCCAGGTAGTCCCCGATCGACGCTGCGGCGGTGGCCGGCGTGGCCCCGACCCAGTCGAGTGACAGCGCCCGTCCGAGCCCGGCCTCGAGGATTGCGCCCATCTGGCTCTGGGCTGGTGAATAGTCGACGATGCAGGAGTCGTGCCCCGCCTGCGGAGGCAACACCAGCGTCGGCACAACGCCTCCGCGGGACTTTGAGAAGTCCCGCAGCCGCGCCAGCGGAGCCTCGAAGACGATCTCGTGCGGTGACGCCCACGACGGCGCCTGGCGGCGGGCGACGTGCAGCCACCAGCGGGCGTGATCGAGTGGGTTGACCTCGCCGGCCAGCGCCGCCCGCAGGTAGCGCGAGCTCCCGTCGATTGCGGCCTGCCAGCCCTGGCCCCAGGTCTCGATCAGCCGGGGAGGAGGGAGGAATGGTGTGGTGACGGACATGTCATTCAAAGAATAAGGCAAAAATAAGGGGAGCACCGGCGGTACCGGGCTCCCCTTGCTGTCGGATGCTGGGGGACCGGCGATGCCGGGCTCCCCCGTCGTCCGGCGGAATATGCTGCGGTGGTTACTTAAGAACCGAGCGCGCGCTCTTGACGTAGGTGCCCGCGAACTCCCGGCTGAGGTCGATGTGGGCCTCGATCATGCTGCGCAGCCACTCAGGCTGAGCGCTTGACGCCAAGCGCGTCTCGACCTCGAGGGCCTTGTCGACGGCCTGCTCGTAGGAATCGACGTACAGCGAGCCAGCGTTGCGGGCGGCGGCGAGGATTTGCTCGCCAGCGTCCTTGGCCTGCTTGAACGGGGCCTCGAAGACCTGCGCGTCATTGGGGTTGGTGGTAGTGGCCATTGTGTGCTCCTTGAAGGGAAGTAGTGATCGTGTGCTTGCAGGTTAGCACGAAGCCAGCAAGCACGCAAGCGCTAGCAGCAAGGCCAGGATCTGTTGCCCGCCGCACATGTGCACTCGGGCCTGCCGCTCGCTCGGCATCCGCCTCGCTCGACGCCCGGACCCCGAGTCACCTGGCCGGAACACCTTCCGGCCAGGTCCCGGGTCGCGCCTGCGCGACCCCGATCCTACTTATTCCTCTCCGACCTCAAGCTCGTCCTCCTCGAATTCCTCCTCGAGTTCCTCCTCGTGCTCCAGCGCGCCTGGGCTCTGCTGGATCTGGAAGGACTCAAGCAGTTCGTCGCGCCGCTGCTCATCGAGCGGACTATCGTCCGAGATCAGCACCCAGTCGGCGCCCTCGAACTCCTCCATGTTGAAGATCTCGGAGTCGAGCTCCGGTGAGTCGTCGACCACGACCAGCACCTCGGTCTGGGGATTGAAGTACGTGCCTGGGCGGTTGAGCAGCTCGTCGAGCTCGAAGCGGCGGGGATCGGCCATCGCTCACGCCTCGGTGAGCGACACGGACGCCACGACGATGCCCGGTCCGCAGACGGTGAACAGCACGGATCCGAACGCCTCCTGCATGGACTAAGTATTGCGCGCCGGCGTACTCGACGACTATCGGCGGCGTGCCGCGCGCGGTGGGGTACGCTTAAGCGCAGGTCATTGACTGACTAGTCAATCAATCCCCGCTCGAGCGCGGCCGCGCTCGAGCGGGGCTGAATAGGAGACCAAGTGATTGATTTCACGCTCACCGACGAGCAGAAGAGCATGCGCGAGATGGCGCACGAGTTCGCGCAGAAGGAGATCCGCCCCGTGGCCTGGGACTACGACCGCCACGGCACATGGCCGCAGGAAATCATCGAGAAGGCCTGGGAGCTCGAGCTGATGAACGGACATCTGCCGAGCGAGTACGGCGGCCCTGGTCTCGGCTACTTGGACGGCGCGATCATCGAGGAGGAGATCGCCTGGGGCTGCTCGGGGATCGGCACATCGCTGTCGTGCAACGGACTGGCCACGGCGCCAATCGCCCTGGCTGCCTCCGAGGAGCTCAAGCAGGAGTACCTCGGGCGGCTCTCAGAGGCACCCCTGCTGGCGTCCTTCTGCCTGACGGAGCCCGACGCCGGGTCCGACGTCTCGGCGATGAAGACCACAGCGGTGCGCACTTGTGACAAATGGGTCATCAACGGCTCGAAGTGCTTCATCACGAACGGCGAGTACGCGAACTGGTACACGGTCTACGCCAAGACCGACCAAGAGGCCGGGCACCGTGGGATCTCCTGCTTCATCGTCCCCCGCGACGCCGGCGTGGTCGTCGACAAGCACGAGGACAAGATGGGCCAGCGCGCCTCCAACACCGCGACGGTCAGCTTCCCGGACGTCGAGATCCCCGCCGACCACCTCGTGGGCGAGGAGAACAAGGGCTTCAAGATCGCGATGATGAGCCTCGACCGCACGCGGCCCGGGGTGGCGGCGATGGCCACCGGCGTGGCCCGCGCGGCGATGGAGTTCGCGGTCGACTACTCCAAGGAGCGGGTCCAGTTCGGCGTCCCCATCGCCATGCACCAGGGGATCCAGTTCATCATCGCCGACATGGCGACCAAGGTTCACCTCGCGCGGCTCGCCACCTGGAACTCCGCCGTGCTGCTCGACCAGGGCAAGCGCAACACGCTCGAGTCATCGCACGCAAAGCGCTTCGCGGCGGACACGGCGATGGACGTCGCGACCGACGCCGTGCAGGTCTACGGCGGGTACGGCTTCATCAAGGACTATCCGGTCGAGAAGTTGATGCGTGATGCCAAGATCCTTCAGCTCTACGAAGGCACCGCCCAGATCCAGCGGCTGGTGATCGCTCGCGAGACGCTGCTGCCCCGGCGGAGCGAGGTGCTGGCGCCCGCCGCGGCGTGAGAGACGCAGCTGGCGGCCCGGCGCTCAGCCGCCTACTGCTGCCAGCGTGATCAGCACGAAGCCCGCCGAGTCGAGCATGACCCGAGCCGTGTGCAGCCGGTCCCAGCGCCGACGCAGCCGGCGCCACTGACCGGCATCGCCGTGCTCCTCGTCCCAGCGAAATACGCGCAGGTTGATCGGCATGTTGCCCACCAGCGTGATGGCCAGCATGCTCGAGTAGCTGATCCCGGCGAACCGCGCCAGCGATGCGTCACGGCCGCGCAGCGCTCCGGCGGCGACGAAGCAGGCCGCGATCGTCCCGCTCTGCAGGAACGGATCGACGGTGCCGAAGCGGCGGTAGACGAGCTTCTCCGCGCGTACCTGCTCCCGGTGCTCGAGCTTCCACAACGTCGGGTGGACGATGCCCCAGGAGGTCAGTTCGCTGCCGGTCAACAGCCCGGAGAGCAGGACGGCGGTGAACGGTCGGGCGTCGATAGCCTCAGCCTCTCATACCCGGCGGTCGCGCCAACGGCCGAACCCGCCGCTTCAGCGAAAGTCCACGGTATGAACCTGAGACCTCCGCCGGTCGCGGTCTGAGAGACTGGCGTCAGGCAACCCAGGGAGGTTTGAATGCTAAAGCGAGCACGCCGGGTCCCGGCGCTCTACCGCAAGCACTTCGCCGACCGGCGCAAGGAGCGCCAGTTGATCAGCTCGGCCTCGTTCTTCACCACGTTCGCGATCGTCCGCGGGATAACGCACGCGATCAGGGCCGGTGTCGGACCCTTTCGGAACGTCTCGCCTGGCGGCCGGCACATCCACCACATGACCTTCGGGATCTTTGGGCTCCTGACAGTCGGCTACCTGTGGATGCTTGAGGTCGGAATGGCCCCCGCACAGTGGCGCAGCTCGCGCTGGACCTCCGGGAGCTATGGCGCCGGCGCGGCGCTGACGCTCGACGAGTTCGCGCTGTGGCTGAACCTCCAGGACGTCTACTGGGCCAAGCAGGGCCGCGAGTCGATCGACGCGGTCGTGCTGTTCGGCTCGCTCTTGTCGATGGGCTTGGTTGGCAAGGACTTCCTGCGCGAGCTGGCTAAGGCCGGAGAAGACTTCGAGCACGAGGGCGGCGAGCACCTCGACCATCAACACAACGGCGCCGGCTCCGGCGCCGCTATTCGGTCGCGCTGAACTCCCAGATCGCGATCCCCAGCATCAGCAGGCCGAGCGCGAGGACCACGCCAGCCTCGAGCAGCGACGGGACGTGCCAGCCCCACCAGGTGACCCCGGGGTCGAGCGCGTGGCGGGCGAGCGGGGAGACGTTCAGGTGGCTGAAGACCAGGCGGCGCATGGGGTCGACCGCGTAGGTGAGCGGATCAATTCGGTTGAGCACCGCCAGCCAGCCCGGCAGCCCGGCGACGGGGAACAGCGCGCCGGAGATGAAGAACATCGGCATCACGATCATCTGCATGACCCCGAAGAACGCCTGCATCTGCTTGATCCGGATGGCGATCATCACGCCGAAGGCGGTGATCGTGAACGCCAGCAGGAGCTGGAGGCCGAAGATCCCGAGGATCAGCGTGACGCTGTAGGGCACGTGCACGAGCGGTGCCAGCAGGATCATGATGATCCCCTGCGAGCAGGCGACGGTCGCGCCGCCAAAGCACTTGCCCAGCACGATCGAGCTGCGACGGACCGGGGCGACCATCATCTCGCGCAGGAACCCGAACTCGCGGTCCCAGACGATCGACGCCGCCGAGAACATGGCGGTGAACATCACGGCGATGCACAGGATGCCCGGGTAGATGAACGTTTTGAGGTTGACACCGTGGGTGCCGGCGCTCGAGAGCTGCTGGAGGCCTGATCCCAGCACGAACAAGAACAGGAGCGGCTGCACCAACGTGGCGGCGATGCGGACCCTGTCGTTGGCGAACCTGATCAGGTCACGGCGCCAGACGATCCGAATCGCGCGCAGCTCGGAGGCGATGCTGTGCTCGGGAACGAAGACCTTGACCGGAGCGGTCTGGGTGCGTGGTTCCTCGGTGGCGGCCCCTGGACGGGCGCTAGTGACGCTCATCGCCTGCCTCCGTGCATCACCTGCATCATCATCCGGTTGCGGTTCTTGCCGGCGTCCTCCTCGGCATCGCGGATCGTCGTGCCGGTATAGGACATGAATACGTCGTCGAGCGTGGGGCGCGAGACGCTGACGCCCTGAATCGGCACGCCCAGCTCGGCGAACAGCCGCGGCACGAACTGCTCGCCGCCGGGCACGCCGAACGTCACGGCGCCCTCGGCCATCCGCGCGTCGATTCCGAAGTGCTCGGCGAGCGCGGCGATCGCAGCGTCATCGTCTTCGGTATGGATCATCACCCGGTCCTTGCCGATTTCGGCCTTGAGCTTGTCGGGGGGATCGAGCGCGACGATCTGTCCGTGGTCCATGATCGCGATCCGATCGCACCACTCGGCCTCGTCCATGTAGTGCGTGGTCATGAAGATCGTGATCTCCTCGCGCTCCTTGAGCTCGGCAATGTAGCTCCAGATCGACCTCCTGGTCTGTGGATCGAGGCCGATCGTCGGCTCGTCGAGGAACAGAACCCGGGGCGAGTGCATCATCCCTCGGGCGATCTCCAGGCGGCGGCGCATGCCACCGGAGAAAGTCCCCACAGGCGAGTCCTTGCGGTCCCAAAGGCCGACCATCTCCAGAACCTGCTGCATCCGCGGCCGCACCAGGTCTCGTTGCAGGCCGTATAGCTCGGCGTGGAGGCGTAGGTTCTGCTCGGCGCTGAGGTAGTTATCGAGCGTCGGGTCCTGGAACACCAGTCCGATGTTGCGGCGCACGTCGTCGCGCTCCTTGACCACGTCGTGCCCCGCGACCGTCGCGGAGCCTTCGGTGGGCATGACGAGCGTGCAGAGCATGTTGATCGTTGTCGTCTTGCCGGCGCCGTTGGGCCCCAGGAAGCCAAACACCTCGCCGGTCTTGACCTTGAAGTCGACGCCTTTGACTGCCTCCACAGGGCCATAGTGCTTGACCAAGCTGTTCACGACGATCGCCGGCGCAGGGCGGCCATCGCCGCTGCCTGCGCCGGTCGCTTCGCCGTTGCGTGCACCGGTCGCCTCGCCGTTGCGTCGGGGAGTCGCGTCGCGTGTCCGTGTCCTGGAGATCATTCGCAGCACAAATAATACGCGTTCAGACGGGATTGATACCGTCGGCCAGCCACGATCCCGAGGTTAGACCGCGTCGTCCTCGGCCAGGATCCGGTAGAGCGCGCGGCGTACGCCCCTGAGCTGCTCGATCGCTTGCTCCACCTGCTGCTCGCTACCCACGTTCGTCACCTGCCATGCCGCCCGACCGATCTCGATGATCAGCCGCCGGAGTTCGTGGAACGCGTCCGCTTGGGGATCGTCCTCGAACTCCCATGGGGGCGACGAGGTCGTCGAGGCGGCTACTTGCTCGCGCCCGGCGTCGGTCAGCTCGAACAGCTTCGAGCCGTCGCGCTCTGTCGCGCGGACCAATCCCTCGTCCTCGAGTTGCGACAGGACGGGGTACACCGAGCCAGGGCTGGGGCGCCAGCGGTCTCCGCTTCGCTCCTCGATCACTTGCATCAGCTGGTAGCCGTTGCGAGGCTCCTCGGCGAGCAGCATCAAAAGCGCCATCCGCACATCTCCGCGGCGTCGGCGTCCGCGTCCTCGTCCGCGAGGCGGGCCGAACGGCGGCCCTCCTCCGAAGGCGCCTCCGCGTCGTGATCCCCAAGCCTCGATCGCCGCCAGACGCTCCGGGTCGTCGAGCCGATGACGGCGTCCCCGGCCCTTCCGGCCCTTGCCGCCGCCGGCCGCCGCGAACCGTCGGCCGAATCCTGCGGCCGCCGCGGACCGGCGGCCAAATCCTGCGGCCGCCGCGGACCGGCGGCCAAATCCTGCGGGCCAGTCGCCCGCAAATATCTCTTCCATGGTTTCTCCTCTTTGGGTTGGGATGAGATTACGATGTATAACGATATATCGTGTAATGTCGTTTGTCAAGTGGTCGAGAAGCCGTTTCCTGCGCCTAGCTGCAGCCCCGCCCAAACGTCATACGCGGCACCCTGCCCTCAGGCGCTCGTAACGGTCGCCCGCACGGAGCCGCGCGCCAGACCGGTGTCGGCTAGCGTTGGGGCTCATGTTCGTGTTCAAGGCAGCCGTTGTCGGCGCGGGCACGATGGGCGGGGAGATCGCGCAGGCGGTCGCCGACGCCGACATTCCGGTGGTGCTCAAGGACATCGAGCAGAGGTTCGTCGACCAGGGCCTGGAGAAGGCACGGTCGCTCTGGCAGCAGCGCGTGGACGCCGGAAAGCTCGAGAAGTCAGAAGGCGATCGCAAGCTCGCCATGATCGGCGGCACGACGAGCTACGAGCCGTTGGCGGACGTGGACTTCGTGATCGAGGCCGTCCCGGAGCGGATCGAGCTCAAGCGCGCGGTGTTCGCAGAGCTCGACTCCTCGACGCCCGGGCACGCGATCCTGGCTTCGAACACCTCCTCGCTGTCGATCACCGAGATCGCTGAGGCCACGAGCCGGCCGGAGCAGGTGGTGGGATTCCACTTCTTCTATCCCGTGTCGATGACCCGAGCGATCGAGGTGATCGAGGGCGAATACACGGCTTCCCACGCCGCGCAGGCGGCCGCCAACTTCGCGCAGGCGATTCGCAAGACGCCGATCCGGTGCGGCGAGACGCCCGGATTCGTGGTGAACCGGATCCTGAATGCCAGCGTCTCTGAGTGGTGGCGCCACCAGGAGGAGAGCGGTATCGACGTTGAGGAGTTCGACCGGCTGGTGAGCGAGGCGCCGACGTCGCCCAGGGGTCCGTTCTATATCGCGGATGTTCTGGGCCTGGACACCGTCGTGCACGTCGCCGAGCACCTGCGCGACTCCTTCGGCGAGCGCTTCTACGTGCACAAGCGGATGCAGGAACTCGTGGCGGCCGGCGACCTCGGTGCCAAGACCGGCAAGGGCTTCTATGAGCACGCGGGCTGAGGCCGAGCCGGACGACTCACGCGGGCTCCGATCCGGCGATCCCGGAAAGCGGGCGGAGGCCAGCGTTGGCAGGGAGCTCTTGGAGCGCTTCACGCTCAAGGCGCTCGTTGAGAGCTGTCTGCTCCTCGAGGAAGGCATCTCCTCGGCCCGGGATATTGACTTGGGCATGATGGCCGGCGCGGGGATCACCCCGCCGCCGTTCGCGCGGGCGGACCAGACCGGACTTGACGAGCTCCTGGCGCGGCTCGAGCGCGCGGCCGTGGAGTGGGATCAGAGCTTCGAGCCGCCGACGATCCTCAGGCGCCTGGTGGCGCAGGGCAGGCTGGGCGTCAAGAGCGGGCAGGGGTTCTTTCCCTATCCGCGAGCAGACGCGGGCTTCGAGGAGAGCCCGGTCAAGCTCGAGACGAGACCACCTTTGGCGATCGCCTGGCTTGATCGGCCGCCGGCCAACTCGCTCTCGCCGGACATGGTCAGCGCGCTACGGCGGGTGTGGGACGCGGTGTCGAGCGACGGCCGCGTGCGCGCGCTGGTGCTCGCGTCCGCAAACCCGATGCTGTTCTGCGCCGGCGCCGACATCAAGGCTTTCAGCACCATGGACGCCGGCGCCTTACGCTCTCTGCTCGACGGGATACACGGCCTGCTTCGGGAGATGGAGGGCTCGCCGATCGCGACGATCGCTGCCGTCAACGCCGGCGCGTTCGGCGGCGGCTGTGAGCTGGCGATGGCCTGCGACGTCCGGATCGCGGCCGACTCGGCCACGTTCGGGCAACCGGAGATCAATCTCGGGATCATCCCCGGCTTCGGCGGCACCCAACGGCTCCCGAGGCTCGTGGGCCAGGGCAAGGCGCTGGAGATGAACCTGACCGGCGAGGCGATCTCCGCCGATGACGCCGATCAGCACGGGCTCGTGGCGCGCGTCGTCCCGGGCCACGAGTTGCTGGATATCGCGCTTCGGTGGGCGCGGAAGCTCGCCGGCCAGCCGCCGCAGTCGGTCGAGCAGATCAAGCGCGTATCGGCCGCCGGCAACCTCGATCACGGCATTGAGGCCGAGAAGCAGGGCTTCGCGGCGGTGTTCGGGTCGCGAGACGCCCGCGAAGGCATCGCGGCGTTCGTCGAGAAGCGGACCCCCCGCTTTACGGGCCAGTAGTGCCCGATTCGATCGAGGATGGGATGCTGAGCGGGACCGGACGCCGGACGGGCGTGGGTGGCCGGCCCGAGGAGCTGGCGGCGCTGATCCGCGACGCGGAGTCGGTCGTGGCGCTGACGGGGGCGGGCATCTCGGTGCCCTCGGGCATACCCGACTTCCGCTCGCCAAGGACGGGGCTGTGGGAGAACGTCGACCCGATGGAGGTTGCGCACATCGACGTCTTCCGTCGCGATCCTGAGCGGTTTTGGGCGTTCTATGGTGCCCGCTTCCAGACGCTTGAGGACAAGCGGCCGAACGCTGCGCACCACGTGCTCGCCCGGCTGGAGCAGGCCGGCCTGCTCGACGCGGTCGTCACCCAGAACATCGACCAGCTTCATGCGCGCGCCGGCTCTCGTGCGCTCGTCGAGGTGCACGGGACGATCTCCCATTCCTCGTGCCTGCGCTGCGGGGCGCGGTACGGGCTGGATGAAGTGCGGCTGCGCCTCGAGCAGGATTGGCGCGGGGTACCGCGTTGCGACTGTGGGCAGGCGCTGAAGCCAGACGTGGTCCTGTTCGGCGAGTATCTGCCGCTGGCGGCGGTGGGGCGTGCGGACCAACTGGCCTCCGAGGCCGATTTGATGCTGTGCGTGGGCTCCTCGCTCGAGGTCTACCCGGTGGCGGGTCTGCCGCTGCGGACGCTGGCCGCCGGGGGTCGCATCGCGATCGTCACCAAGGGCTCGACCCCGCTCGACGCCCGCGCCGCGCTGCGGCTCGGCGGCGACGTGGTCGAGGAGCTAGAGGCCGTGGCGGCTGCCCTGGACATATAGCCCTGGCGCGGCGCCGGGCTAGGCGCAGGGCCAGGCTAGGCGCGGCCCCGGGCCTGCGCGGGGCCGGGCCGCGAGCGTCAGTGACCTATCTTGACCGCGTACTTGGACGGCGCGATCGCGACGACCGGCTCAGGCAGCTGGTCGATGCGGTTGATCAGCTGGACCCATTGGCCGGGGTTGAGGATCGACGCCACCTGGGCGGTGAGCTTCTTGTCGTTGCCGGACTCCGGCGTGTAGCTGACCTGGATGCGGTTGGCGTGGTCCGGGAGCGAGAGCGTGTTCGACTGGCTCTTGTAGCTCATGGTGGAGATGATCTGGGTCGGCTTGAAGATGCCCTGCAGGGTCAGCAGGTGGCGGATGGTGATGTCCGTGATCGAGCCCGCGCCTTGATGCCCGGCGATCGGCATGCCGTTGATCTTCGAGATATCAACACTTGCGCCGGTGGCGCCGTCGGCATCGACGCCGTTAGAGGCCTTGGCGTTGGCGCCGCACACCAGCCCGGAGACGGTCGGGTTGAGTCCCGAAGCGGATAGGAACTCAATCACAGCAAGCACGCGCCGGTCGACGAGCCCGGCCTGAATGTCGCGCCTGCCGCAGCTGTAGATCTGCACGTGAGGATCCTGGAGCACCCTGTTCTGGAGCTGCTCCTTGGACATCAGCAGGATCTGGCCGATCGAGGGGTTCTTGCCGGCGAACGGGTTAAGTCCGGCCGCGCGATACACCGCCGTCGCCGTGAGCAGCTTCCAGCCGTCGAGGATCGGCTTGGGGTCGATGTACGGCGAGCCCTTGCCGGCGGGCTTGATCATGAATTCCACGTGCGAGGCGCGATGGGTACGGGGAGCGGCAATCCGCCCGATAATCGTGCCCGCAACGACGACCGCTCCGGGCTTGAGCGCCTTCAGCGTGTACTGGTTCTTGCCCAGGTGAAGCACGTCGGAGAAGTAGTCCTGAAAGCTCGAGATCTGCTGGGTCTCGTTCTGGAGCTGCAGAGCCCCGCCGGCGGCATAGGAAGCCGGTCGCGAGGGATAGGCGAATAGGCGCTCCTTGACCTGCGCCGTCGGGACCGACCGCACCGCGGCCGAGCCGGTGCCGGGAAGGGAGAGCGGCGCAGCAGACCTGGCCTCGTTGCTCGCGGTCTTGGTGGAAGGCACCGGCGGCGACTGCTGCGAGCCGGCGCTGGCGGGAGCGCTCGGCTTCGGCGTCTGCTGGGAGCCGGCGGTCGCCGGGGCGTTCGGCTTCTGCACGGCCTGAGCGGACAGCTCCTTGGCGATGTCCGCGGCCGTGACCGGCACCGGCTTCGGCACCGGATACTCCTTGGGGATCGATCCTAGGTTGGCGTACGTGTAGACATTGCCGTTGGCGTCCTGGAGCTCGAGATACTTGCCCCACTGGGCGTTCTGCCCCACCGCTAGCACCTTGCCGTCGTTGGCCGCGATCACCGGCGAGTTCTGCTTGGCGTAGATGGCGATCGCTTTCTGCGACGGGTCCGACTGGATGGCGATCGCGGGGTTACCCGCTTTCACGCGGCGCGTAGCGAGCTGCTCGACGTAATCGTCCGCGTACTTGGCGCGGGCCGCGACCGGGAAGTGACCCTCGACGAGCCCGGTCAGCGCGCCGATGAACTGGTCAGGCAGGCCGCCGATCAGCTTGGCGCGCAGCAGCACCGACTGCACGTACCAGGTGGCGTGGTTGTAGGCGAAGACCGCCTGGGACAGGTTCTTGGACGCCCCGGCCGCCTGCAGGTAGCGGGCCGCCGTGAAGATGGCGTCCACCGGGTTATAAGGATCGGCGACGCCGTTGTCCGTGGCCGCCACCGCGTACTGCTTCCACGTGGAGGGAAGGAACTGCATCCAGCCCACGGCGCCCGCGGATGACACGCTCAGGTTGCGTCCGTAGTCGGTCTCGATCTCGTTGATCGCCGCCAGCACCTGCCACGGGACGTTGTACTCGATCCCGGCCGCCTGGTAGATCGGCAATAGGAACGGCGGGATCTGAAAGTTTTCGATGAAGAAGTTCGGAACAGCGGTGGCCGACTGGCCCGGCAGCGAGTAGGAGAAGGTGGGATTCGAAGGCGTAAGGGCACCGCCGCCACCAGGATTCTGGGTTGGCTTGGTGCTTGGCTTGGAGGCCGGCTTCTGAGGGCTGCTGGAGGTGCTGGTCGTCTTCGGCTTCGGGCGAGACGTGTGCCTGTGCGTCGCGGGGTGAGACGAGCGCCGCTGCCGCCGCGGCCGGGTGCCCGGCTTGTGCGAGCGACTGGTCGTCGTAGTGGGGGGCGGACTGGAGGGGGATGACGTGGCCGGGGGGGACGTCGTCGTCGTCGTCGTTGTCGGCGGCGTCGAAGGGGTGGTGGTCGGCGTCGGTGGCGCGCACGAGTCTGAGAGATTCGCCACGCCCGGCGGAAGAACCTGGCTGGAGATCGGGGACCCCACAGGGAGCGGGAAGGTCTCCTGCTGCCCATCGGTCTGCGTGACGGTGATCGTGGCCCCCACAGGCAGCGAAAACGTCTCCTGCTGCCCGGTGGTCAGGGTCACGATGACCGTGCAGTCGGCCGCCGTGGTATCGGTTGCCGTGGTGTCGGCCGAGGTGGCATCGGCCGCGGTGGCCGGAGGCAGGGCGGCGATCCCCACCAGCGCGAGCATCGACGCGACGGCCCCCAATGCCAGTTTTGGGCTCCTCAACACGGTGACGTGCCGCTCACTTTTCGACTTTACGGACCTCCCGCGCCAGCCCGCGCGTCGCGCAGCGGCGCCTGGCTTGGGAACTGTAGCGATGGGTATAGGCGGCGCCTAAAGCCAACGCTCTACTTGAGGGTGAGGGTTCTCCGGAAAACCTCTGGCGTTCCTGCCCTGCCGCTAGAGTCAGCGTCCGAATCGGAAAGGCGGCTTCGAGAGCGATGAGCGAAGACAAGGGCATTCGGGACCGAGTGGTGAGAGAGGGCGAGGTGGCGATCGGCAAGCTCGTCCAGGAGCTGCTCGAGAACCCCATGGTCAGCAGCGCGCTGTCGGCTGCATTTGAGACCCGGGAGCGTGCGATGCGAGCCCAGGAGATGGCCATGGGCGCGCTGAACCTGCCCTCGGCCAGCGATCTCGAACGCCTCACGCGCCGCTTGCGGAGTGTCTCGCAGCGACTCGAGGGGATCGAGGACGGCCTCGACCGCCTGGTGGAGCGGATCGAGGATCTGGGGGGCTCGCGCGAGGTCGAGAAGCGCCTGCGGGCGATCGAGAAGAAGCTGGACGACCTGCAAGCGAACTCGAGGGCGCGCGGTTAGGATTCGCGGACTTCGTCGTGGGCCCTTAGCCCTCCCGGGGAGGCCAGGCCCAAAGCCCGCCCGCACCCGCGTACTGCGCTAACGAGCAAGAGCGGATCCTGACCCCTCTCGACTCATCTCGGTAGTCAACACGCCGGCCGCCAGCTCTCCCGCTCGTCGCTCTGCTTCAGCAAGCGCAGCGGCGGCAATGCGGACGCGCTGGGGGAAGATCAGGTCGGAGACGATCACCACGGCGCCCGCAGCGAGCTCGAGCCTCGCGGCCAGCGTGAAGAGCGCCGCTGTCTCCATCTCGACCGCGTGGGCGCCGGCGTCGCGGAGCGCCTGTTCGTCGCCGCCGTAGAACAAGTCGGTGGAGGCCGCGAGCGCGCCGCGCGCGTGCCCGGCGCGGCGCAGCGCACGCAGCAGCCGGGCGTCGGGGGCTACGCGCTCGCCGGCTCCAAGGGCACGGCTCGCTCCGTCAGCGGCAAGCGCCTCGGTCACGACAAGCAGCGCGCCGAGCTCCAGCGAGGGATCGAGCGCCCCGCACGTACCCACCCGGATGAGTCGCCGGGCGCCGAGCTCAGCCAGCTCGGTGATCACGATCGCGGCGCTCGGGCCGCCCATGCCGGTGCTCTGAATCGTCAAGGGCTGTCCGTCGCGCGCGGTTCCGGTATAGCCCCAGAGGCCGCGGCTGTGGTTGAACATGCGCGGGCTCTGAAGCAGCCACTGGGCCAGGCGCAACGCGCGGCCTGGATCTCCCGGCAGCAGCACGCGCTCGGCGAGTGGCGCGGTCGGTTGCAGATGAACTGGCACGCTGCCCCGAGCTTAGGGGCGGGGCAGCGTGCTGCCCCGAGCTTAGGGGCGGGGCACTCGTTTCTGCACGGGCGCTTAAGCGGCCGGGCTAGACTGCCCGGCGCCATGGCGAGCGAAAAGCAATCCACGAAAGCCGGCTTCAAATCGCCGGCCGAGTTCCGCGAGGTGATGGATCGGGCGTTCAAGCTGATGAGCGAGGACCCGGAGATGGGTCCCAAACTGCGCGCCGCCGACACGCCCCAGCGGTTTGAGTTCACCGACCTGGACCTCGTGGTCAACATCCGTGCCGGCAAGCCGGACGAACCCAATCTGGCCTGGGAATGGACAGACGAGATCCCGTGGGAGCCGCGGGTGCACATGACGATGAGCTCCGAAACCGCGAATCGCTACTTCCAGGGCAAGGAGAACGTGGCGATCGCGATCGCGCGGCGGCGGATCAAGGCCGGCGGGGACGTCAAGGCGGCGCTTCAGATCATCCCCATCACCAAGCCTCTGTTTCCGCGCTATAGGGAGATGATCGCGGCCGAATACCCGCACCTGGCGGTCTGAGTGGCGCTCACATACACGCAGCTGGCGGTCTGAGTGGCACTCACATGCCCGCACCTGGCGGTCTGAGTGGCGCTCACATACCCGCACCTGGCGGTCTGAGTGGCACTCACATACCCGGACCTGGCGGTCTGAGTGGCACTCACCAGCCGCACGTGGCGGTCTGAGTCCGCACTCACAGCCGCAGCTTGCGGCTAAAGGAGGGTGTTTCCCGTCAAACCCTATTGACAGCCCGCGAGAAGGCGAGTAGACCTTCTTACAGAGATACGGCAATAGGCCAGAGCGTGGATGCGCGACGGGCGACCCGCGCGCATTTGCGAGGCGCCGCCGCTTAGACGAGCGCCAACGGCCGAGGCAGCGGGCCGTATTGCCCGCAGGCGGCGGGGCTTCGTTTCCCGGGGTCCCGCCGCCGCTCTGCGTGCGCTGTAAAGCAAACTATCTGCATGCCGGACAGCCGCGTGTCACTCACCGAGGCCGCGATGCGGGTAGGAGTGGCGCCCGCGACGCTTCGCCGCTGGGCGCGCGAGGGTCTGATCCCCAAGTATGACGGCGACGGCTGGAGCAGCGCCGCAGTCGGCCAGGCCCGGGTCGTGGCTCGCATGCGCGAGCGCGGCCACACGCTGCGGAGCATCCGTCGGGCCAGCGAAGAGGGCCGCTTGGCCTACGCTAACGCCGAGGAGCTGTTCCCGGCATCCGATCGTCGCTACACGCTTCGCCAGGCGGCACGGGAGACCGGGCTCCAGCCGGCGCTGATCGAGCGGATCATGACGGCGCTGGGCCTCCCCACCGAGGCCGAGTCGGTGAGCGCGGACGACGTGCAGCTGCTGCGCTATGCCGCGGCTGCGCTGGAGGCCGGCTTTCCATTGGCGGCGATGCTGCAGCTGGTTCGCGTCTATGGCCAGGCGATCGCCCAGATCGCCGACGCCGAAGTGCGCCTGTTTCACCTCTACGTCCACGAGCCGCTGATGCGCTCCGGGGCCCGGGAGCTCGAGATTGCCGAGCACATGCACGATCTCACGAAGGGCCTACTGCCGCTGGCATCACCCGTCATCGACCAGGTCCATCAGCGCTACCTGCAGCACTTCATCGAGCAGGACGTGGTGGGGCACATGGAATCCGACCTCGACGGCGCGGCCGGGGAAAAGGGCCGGATGCGCGTGGCGATCGCGTTCGCCGATCTGCCGGGCTACACGCGCTTCACCGAAGAGGTAGGAGAGCTCGAGGCGCTGGGGGCAGTGGGGCGATTCGTCGAGGCGGTCCAGGCCACGCTGCCGGACAGCGCGCGGGTGATCAAGCTGATCGGCGACGAAGTGATGATCGTCGGCGCCGATGCCTCGGCGCTGATCGACTGGGCGGTCGGCTTCCAGCGCCTGCAGGCCGAGCGGCCCCTGCCGCGGATCGGGATTCACTGCGGCGAGGCTCTGTACCGCGACGGCGACTACTACGGGCGCGACGTCAACATCGCCTCGCGGATCGCCGCCCGCTCATCGGGCGGAGAGGTGCTCGTGACGCGCCCGGTGATGGAGCAAGGCGGCCCACACCTTCAGCTGGAGCCGATCGGCGAGATCATGCTGAAGGGGTTCAGCGAACCGACGGAGATGTTTGTGGCCCGCGCAAGGGGCGATGCCGGGTGACCGACGACGGCGCTCGAGCGACCACCGACGAGCACCCTCGGGCCGACGAGCTGGTCGGCGTTGTGCGGGCCGGCGGCCTGCTGGCGCCGGGCAGGCGGGTGCTGGTGCTGCTCTCGGGCGGACGCGACTCGACCTGTCTGCTTGACGTCGCGGTCCGCGTGGCCGGGGGGGACAGCGTGGGCGCGCTGCACGTCAACTACGGCTTGCGCCAGGCGGCGGGCGAGGACGAGCGTCATTGCGCCGGGCTCTGCGAGCGTCTGTCGGTCCCGCTCGCGGTGCACCGCCCCCGTCAGCGCGAGCGCGGCAACCTGCAGGCCTGGGCGCGGCGCGAGCGCTACGAGGCGGCGGCTTCGCTGGCCGCGGGCGCAGACGTCGCCGCGGGCCATACGGCCACCGACCAGGTGGAGACGATTCTCTACCGGCTGGCGTCCTCTCCCTCGCGCCGCGCGCTCCTCGGTATGCGTCCTCGCGAGCAGCTTGCCGGCGCGGCGACGCTCGTTCGCCCGCTGCTGACGTTTTCACGCGCGGGCACGCGCGCGTACTGCGCCGAGCGGGGGCTCGCCTGGCGCGAGGACGAGACCAACGAGCAGGGCGCGTTTGCTCGCAACCGGATCCGGGCGGACGTGCTCCCGGCGCTGGAGCGGATCCACCCGGCGGCGGAGGAGAACGTGCTCGCGCTGGCCTCGATCCTGCGCGAGGAGGCGGAGGTGCTGGACGAGCTCGTCGAGGGCGTGCTAGCCGGTGGCTCTCGGGTCGAGGTGTCCAGTCTGCGCGAGCTGCCGGCCGCGCTGCGACGGCTCGTCGTCCAGCGCCTGGCGGACGAGGCCGCTGGGCGCCCCGCGCCGGGAACCGCCCGGCGGGCAGAGGAGATCCTGGCCCTGCGCGCAGGCGCGCTCGACCTCCCGCACGGCGTCAGGGCAGTCGTCGAGCGGGGGACGCTGCGGTTCGAGTCACAAAAACGGGGCGCGCGGGAGCGCGCCCTTTATAAATAGGCCCCGTGAGCGGCGGCGAGAAGTGAGCGGCGGAGAGGAGGCGGTCGGGGAGATCCTCGTGCCGGCCGAGGCTCTCTCCAGGCGCGTGAGGGAGCTGGCGGCCGAGATCTCGCTCGATTACACCGGCAAGGATCTGGTCCTGGTCGGCGTGCTGAAGGGCGCCGTGTTCTTCCTCTCGGATCTCATGCGCCAGCTCGAGGTGCCCTGCGAGGTGGACTTCATGGCGGTGGCCTCCTACGGATCGGCGACCAAGTCGAGCGGCGTCGTGCGGATCCTCAAGGACCTCGACGCGGTGATCGAGGGCCGCGATGTGCTGATCGTCGAAGACATCGTCGACTCCGGCCTGACGCTGCAGTACCTGCTGCGCAACCTTGGGGCCCGGAACCCGCGGTCGCTGGAGGTCTGCGCTTTGCTGATCAAGCCAGAGCGGCGCAAGGTCGATCTGCGCACGAGGTACGTCGGCTTTGAGATCCCAAACCGGTTCGCGATCGGCTACGGGCTCGATCACGCCGAGCGCTACCGCAACTTGCCCTACGTCGCTGCGTTGAAGCACTGAGGGCCATCACAGGGCGTCGCCCGGCGGGCGCGGGACTCCTCTGAGGGGCGCCGCAAACCCCGCCATTGGGGCAAATCCAGCTGCTACGCTTGGCTATTCTTATTCCAGACCGGCGCGTCGGAGTCGCGAATAAAACTTCATGAGCAGGTTCTTTAAGAGCGCTGCGTTCCCGATCCTGATCGTGGTCGTGCTGGCGTTTTTCGCCCAGAAGCTGATCGGGACCGCGAGCCACCAGCCGCGCTACACGTTCGGAACCCTGCTCCAGGAGCTCCCGCAGGGAGCGGTCAAGAGCCTCTCGCTGCACGTCTCGGACAACACGGTCAACCTGACGACGACCAGCGGCCAGCACGTCACGGTCGGCTATCCGGACCAGTACGCCCCGATGCTGATCTCTGACATTCAGAGTGCCGAGAAGAGCGGGGCGATCGCGCCGACCGCCTTCGACATCATCGGCAAGCAGTCCAACGGCTGGCTGTCGCTGTTGACCTACATCCTGCCGTTTGTGATCTTCATCGGCTTCTGGATCTTCCTGATGAACCAGGTCCAGGGCGGCGGCTCGAAGGTGATGTCGTTCGGCAAGTCGCGCGCCAAGCGCATGTCGGTCGACTCCCCCAAGATCACCTTCCGCGACGTAGCCGGCGTCGATGAGGCGGTCGAGGAGCTGCACGAGATCAAGGAGTTCCTCGAGAACCCCAAGAAGTTCCAGGCCCTCGGTGCGCGGATCCCCAAGGGAGTGCTGCTCTATGGGCCGCCGGGCACCGGTAAGACGCTGCTCGCGCGCGCCGTCGCGGGTGAGGCGGGCGTGCCGTTCTTCTCGATCTCCGGCTCTGATTTCGTCGAGATGTTCGTCGGCGTCGGCGCCTCGCGCGTGCGCGACCTGTTCGAGCAGGCCAAGCAGAACTCCCCGTGCATCATCTTCATGGACGAGATCGACGCCGTCGGGCGCCATCGCGGCGCCGGGCTCGGCGGCGGTCACGACGAGCGCGAGCAGACGCTGAACCAGCTGCTGGTGGAGATGGACGGCTTCGAGATGAAGGACAACATCATCTTGATCGCCGCCACCAACCGGCCCGACATCCTTGACCCCGCGCTGCTGCGCCCGGGCCGCTTCGACCGCCAGATCGTCGTCGACCGCCCCGATCGCAGCGGCCGCAAGAAGATCCTCGAGGTCCACACCCGCGGCAAGCCGCTGGCCCGGGAGATCGACGTCGACGCGCTCGCCGGCCAGACCCCGGGCTTCACCGGCGCCGACCTCTCGAACCTGGTAAATGAGGCCGCGCTGCTGGCGGCGCGCAACGGCAAGCGTGAGATCACCCAGGTCGAGCTCGAGGAAGGGATCATGCGGGTGATCGCCGGGCCGGAGAAGAAGACCCGCGTGATGTCCGACAAGGAGCGCCGCGTCACCGCCTACCACGAGATGGGCCACGCGATCGTCGGCCACTACCTGCCGAACGCCGATCCGATCCACAAGATCTCGGTGATTTCGCGAGGCCAAGCCCTTGGCATTACGATTTCCTTGCCCGGCGAGGATAAGTTCCTGACCACGCGCGCCGAGCTGCTGGACACGATGGCCATGACGCTCGGTGGTCGCGCCGCCGAGGAGATCGTGTTCGGCGAGATCACGACTGGGGCGGCGAACGACCTGGAGAAGGTCACCGCCACGGCCAAGCAGATGGTGATGCGCTTCGGCATGTCCGAGAAGCTGGGCCCGCGCGTGTTCGGCCACGAGCACTCGCAGCCGTTCCTGGGGCGCGAATTCTCGGCCGAGCCGGACTACTCGGATGAGATCGCCCGGGAGATCGACGACGAGATCCGCCGGGTCGTTGAGTCGGCGCACGTGCAGGCCAAGAGCATTCTCACCGAGCACCAGCCGGGCTTGGAGAAGCTGGCGGAGATCCTGGTCAAGCGCGAGACGATCGAGCGCGAGCAGTTCGAGGCGCTGCTGGACGGCCAGACGGAGGCAGAGGTGTTCGGCTCCGAAGCTCCGCCTCCCCCCGAGGTTCCGATCCCGCCGACGCCGGCCTCGGGCCGCGCCGGGCGCGAGGGTCCGCGGCCCTTGCCACGGCCGGGCCTCGCCGGCGGCACCGCGGAATAGCCGACACGCGTCAGGCCCTGGCGACGGGCTCAAGCCTCCTGGCGACGGGGTCGTGGGATCAGGCGCAGAATTATTCGAACAACGATCCATGGACCACACACCCGCCGGAGCTTCGGGCCGCTGCTGCTCGCGCTGACGCGGGTCTGGCTGCCCGTGGGGATCGCCGTGGCCGGCCTGGTGGCGATCCTGATCGGGCGTGGCAGCACCTCCTCGCCCTGGGCCGCGGCCGGGGTTAGCCTGATCCTGGTGGCGCTGATCGTGTGGATGATCAACTGGATGTTCCGGATCGGCGTCCAGAGCAACCGCGAGCGCGAGCGCGAAGAGCGGGCACGCCAGTACTTCGACGAGCATGGGCGGTGGCCCGATGAATGAGCAACCGCCGGCCTGGAGCGCGAGCCACTACACGGCGGACTTCACCCTGATGGGAGTGGTGAACGTGACGCCCGACTCGTTCTCGGACGGCGGCCGTTATCTCGACCCTCTGGCGGCGGTCGCCCACGCCAGAGAGCTGCTATCCGACGGCGCGGCGATCCTCGACGTCGGCGGCGAGTCAACGCGGCCGGGGGCCCTGCCGGTCACCGAGCGCGAGGAGCTCCGGCGCGTGCTGCCGGTGATCGAGGGGCTCTCATCGCCCGGCACGCCGGCCCAGATCTCGATCGACACCTCGAAGGTCGGCGTGGCCAGAGCCGCCCTCGAGGCCGGAGCGACGTTCGTCAACGACGTGACCGCGCTGCGCGGCGATCCTCAGATGGCCTCCGTGATCGCGGAGGCCGGCGCCCAGTGCTGCCTGATGCACATGCTCGGCGAGCCCCGGACGATGCAGGAGGACCCGCGCTACGAGGACGTCGTGGCCGAGGTCAAAGCCTTTCTCGAGGAGCGCCTGGCGTTCGCCGTCTCCGAGGGCATCGCCGAGGAGCGGATCGTGCTTGATCCCGGAATCGGGTTCGGCAAGACCGCGATCCACAACCTGGAGCTGCTCGACCGCCTCGACGAGCTGGTCACGCTCGGGCGGCCGGTGATGATCGGCGCCTCTCGCAAGTCGTTCATCGGGCGGATCACCGGGCGCTCTGAGGCGGCGCGTCGGGTGGCCGGGACGGTGGCTGTCAACGTTCTGGCATACGAGCGCGGCGCGCGTCTCTTCCGGGTCCACGACGTGGCGCCGGCCCATGACGCGCTGGCGATGGCGGCTGCTACGGTCAGCCGGCCATGGACCGTGACGACGAGGCCGACGAGTTCGACGAGGTAGAGGAGGACCAGGCCGAGGGGGAGGCGACCGAGCCCGAGGTCACGATCGAGATAAGCGGCCTGTCGCTGTTCACGCACGTCGGCGTCACCGCCGCCGAGCGCGAGGTGGGGCAGCGGCTGCTGCTTGACCTGCGGCTCGACGTCGGCGAGTGCGACGCCACCGTCACCGACCGCATTGAGGACACCGTCGACTACGCCGAGGTCTGCGACACCGCCAACCTGGTCGCCCAACAGCGCTCCTATAAGACGCTCGAGCGCCTCTGCGCGGCGATCGCCGAGCGTCTGCTGGCGCGCTACGGAACCCATGCGGTGTGGGTCAAGGCGGCCAAGCCGGAGCCGCCGCTGGCGCTGCCCGTCGGGGAGGTCTCGGTCGAGGTCTGGCGCGAGTCTGGATGAGCCCGGCCGGGTACCTCGGGCTCGGATCGAACGTCGGCGACAGACGCGCTCATCTCCTCGAAGCGGTCGAGGCGCTGCCGGGCCACGGCGTCGAGGTGCGGCGCTGCTCGTCGGTGTACGAGACCGAGCCGGTGGGGCTCGTCGCAGACCAACCGGACTTCCTCAACGCCTGTCTGCGGGTAGAGACCGCGCATCGACCGATGGAGCTGCTCGCGGCGTGCAAGGCGGTGGAGCACGAGCTGGGGCGCGCGCAGGGAGGCGTGCGGCACGGCCCCAGGGTGATCGACGTCGATGTGCTGTTGCTCAATCAGACCGAGTACCGCAGCGGGCGGCTGACCCTGCCGCACCCGCAGATTCGCTCGCGGCGATTCGTGCTGGTGCCGCTGCTGGAGCTGGACCCGGGACTGGCGCTGCCAGACGGGGAGCGGCTTGTGGATCTGCTGCAGGCGCTCGGGCCCGGGCAGGCGGTGCGCCGGGTCGGGCCTCCCCTGGCATAACGGATAATTCCAGAGCCATGCTGCTGGTGGTCGACGTCGGCAACACGCAGACGCATTTCGGCGTGTTTGGAGACGGCGAGCGGGAGCTCGCCGAGCATTGGCGCTTCGCGACCGTGCGCGAGTCCACGCGCGATGAGCTCGGGGCGGCGCTGTCGAACCTCCTGGGGCTGCGGGGAATGACATTCGCCGAGATCGACTCCTCGATCGTTTCCTCCACGGTGCCCCAGCTCTCGGAGGAGTGGCGGGCCATGGCCGAGCGCTATCTGGATCAGCAGATGCTGATCGTCGGTCCCTCGATCCGCACCGGGATGCCGATCCGCTACGACAACCCGCACGAGGTAGGCGCGGACCGACTGGCGAACTCAGTCGCCGCCTACGAGCGCTGCGGCTGCGGCTGCGTGGTGGTCGACTTCGGCACCGCGATCACCTACGACGTGATCTCGGCGGCCGGCGAGTATCTGGGGGGCATCATCACCCCCGGGGCCGAGATCTCGATCGACGCGCTCTACGACCGTGCCGCCAAGCTGCCCAAGGTGGAGCTGGCCGAGCCACGTTCGCTGATCGGCAAGTCGACGGTCGACGCCATCCGCAGCGGGATCGTGTTCGGCTTCGCGGGCCAGGTCGACGGCATCCTCCGCCGGTTGCGGGGAGAGCTCGGCTCGGACACCACCGTGATCGCCACCGGTGGCCTGGCGCCCGTGCTGGTCCCGTTCGTGCGCGAGACGATCGACGAGGTGGACGACCTACTGACGCTGATCGGCCTGCGCCTGATCTGGCAGCGCAACGCTTAGCGCCCTAGAGCGCAACGCTTAGCGCTCTAGCGGCTGACCGGCTCGGCCACCGGCACCGGCACGTCCGGCGTGCGGGCCACCGTGGCGGCCAGGATCAGCGGCGCCATGCGCCGACGGTCATCGGGAAAGGCCTCGGTCAATTGATCGTGCGCGTCGATCAGCGCGCGGATCGCGGCGAAAATGGGCGCGTCGTCGATCTCCTCTGGAACGTCGCATGCCAGCCGCGCGAGCGCCAGCATCTCCGTGCCGTCGCCGCCGCGCATCGTCGCGATCGTCCCCAGCATCAAAAACTCGGACACCCGGTCGAGCAGAACGTGCGGCGGGCGTTCGCGCTCCCCAACGGCGGGACCCGCGGGCGCAAGCGGCTCGCCGGCCGCGAGCCGCAGCGCCTGCTCCGAGGTAATCGAGCGGATCTGGTCGCCCGACAGCCCCGCCTGCAGTGCCCAGCGCAGCTGGAACGACGAGGACATCAGCGTGTTGCCGTACGGGGAGTCGCTCGCGAACACGATCTGACCCGGCGGCACGAGTGTGAACAGGGAGAGCAGATCGGATGGCATCCACCAGGCGGTGTCGAACAGGAGGTTCGGATGGTCGGGGGCCACGCGCCAGATCCACGACAAGTCGCAGATAGCCGCGTGCGCGAGGATCAGGCGTGCATCCGGGTAATCGCCCGCCAGCTCGACAGCATGCAGGCCGAGCGCCGGGATTCCGCGGCCGGCATGGATCAGGACCGGCAGGCGACGCTCGTTGGCCAGCGCCGCCAGCGAGCGCACGGCGGGATGGTCGAGCGTGAACTGCTCGGCGCGGGGATGGAGCTTGATGCCGCGCGCGCCGGCGGTGAGGCAGCGTTCCGCCTCCTGAAGCGCGTCGTCGTGGGGGTTGACTCGGCAGAAAGGCACCAGCAGCCCATCGGATTCCAGCGCGGCCTTCAGCACCGCATCGTTGGCGGCCGGGTAACCGTCGGGCTCGTGCATCGGAAACACGAACGCGCCGCGTGCGTGCGCGAGGTGAAGCGCCGCGATCAGTTCGTCGGGGCGCTGCTTCATTCCGTCGGGGTCGTTCTGCCCGAGGTGGGTGTGGACGTCGAACAGCTCAACCCCAGGAACCTCGTCAAGCAGCAGCTCGGTCCAAGGGCGGACGAGGTTGCCTACATCTGGCGCTTCGTTTGTCTCCACACCCGGATTCGTACCATGAATCCGTGCAGCACAAGCTGACCGACTCCTGGACCTTGGGCACCGTGCCGATCGCCAACCGCGTCGTGCTGGCGCCGCTGGCAGGCATCGGCAACTGGTTCGTGCGCCTGCAGGCCAAGCGCTACGGCGCGGGTCTGGTGGTCTCCGAGATGGTCTCCAGCTTCGCCGTCCACTACCGCAACGAGCGCACCTGCCGGGAGCTGTTGCGCGTTCACCCGGAGGAGCACCCAGTATCGATCCAACTGTTCGGCCACGACCCGGAAATCATGGCCTCGGCGGCGGAGCGGGTCGCCGCCGCGGGTGCGGACGTGATCGATTTGAACATGGGCTGCCCGGTGCCGAAGGTGTGCAAGACGGGCGCTGGGGCCGCGCTGCTGGACGAGCCCCGGCGGGCCGTGGCCCTGGCCCGCGCGGCGGCCCGCGGCGGCGGGCTGCCGGTGACCGTCAAGCTCAGAAGCGGCCAGCGCCCCGGGGACCGCACTGGAATCGAGCTGGCACGGGCGCTGGTGGCGGATGGCGGCGTGGCGGGGATCGCCATGCACCCCCGCCACGCTTCGCAGCGGCACACCGGAGCGCCGGACTACGAGCTGGTGCGAACCCTGGTCGAGGAGCTGCCGGCGCCCGTGCTCGTCTCCGGGGGACTGCGAACCGCCGCCCAGGCGCGGACCGCGTTCGAGCGCACCGGAGCGGCCGCGGTGCTGCTGGCACGTGGCTCGCTCGGCAACCCGTGGCTCTTTCGCCAGCTGCTTGGCGACGGAGCGCCCGGCGAGGAGCCCAGCCGCCAGGAGGTCCTCGACGAGCTCGACTGGCTGACCGCGCGGGCGATCGATCACTTGGGCCAGGAGCGCGCCGGCCGCTATCTGCGCAAGTTCTACCCCTGGTACCTCGAGCGGCTGGGCGCGGCACAGGGCCGCGCCGGCCGCGAGCTCCTCCAGGCGCTTCAGACGGCGCCGAGCATCGAGACGGCGCGGGAACTGCTGCGCCAGCGCTAGCAGCGCGGGGGCGGCGGCCGCGGCCCGTCAGCGCTTCTCGGAACCCCCGTCCCAGCCTCTATACTTCCGCGCCCACGCGAGCCGGAAAGCGTGTTAGTTCCCGCCACCAGAGCGGGAACTTTTTCGTCCGGAGCCCCTACACGAGAGTTCCAGTCAAATGCCCAAGGATGTAATCCTCACCCCCGAAGGTCTGTCCAACCTCAAGTCTGAGCTCGAGCATCTTGCGACGACGCGCCGCCGCGAGGTAGCCGCGCGGATCAAGGAAGCGCGGGAGTTCGGGGATATCTCCGAGAACGCCGAGTACGACGACGCCAAGAACGAGCAGGCGATGCTCGAAGCCAGGATCGCCGCGCTGGAGGAGAAGCTCCGTTCGGCGACCGTCATCGACTCCTCCGATCTAGGGACCGACGTCGTCCGCGTCGGCTCGGTCGTCCACGTCAAGGACGAGGGAGGCAAGTCGACCAAGTACACGATCGTCGGCTCGGCCGAGGCCAAGCCCGCCGAGCTGAAGCTGTCGAATGAGTCGCCTGTGGGCAAGGCGCTCCTGGGCCGCAAGCGCGGCGAGGAGGTCGCGTTCGCGACCCCGAAGGGTGAGCGTCGCTTGAAGATCACCAAGATCGACATCGGTAAGTGAGTGCGGGGTGTCCGGCGAGCCCGGCGCCAACACCTCAGACCTCCTAGCCGCGCGCCGGCGCAAGCTCGAGTCGCTGCGCGCCGAGGGCGTGGAACCGTTCCCGCACTCGTTCGCGGGCGTCGAAGCCATCTCCGCGGTGCGGTCGGCGCACGAAGGGCTGGGCGCGGGCGAGGAGAGCAACGCCTCCCACCGCGTCGCCGGGCGGCTGGCAGCACGGCGCGGTCAGGGAAGGATGGCCTTCCTCGATCTCGTCGACCGGTCGGGGCGGATCCAGCTTCAGGGGCGCGTCGACGAGCTCGGCGAGCAAGGGCTGGCCCGCCTGCTGGGCCTCGATCTCGGCGACCTGATCGGCGTCGACGGGATCGCGTTCCGCTCGCGGCGCGGCGAGCTGACGCTGCGGGTTATGGCGTTTACGCTGCTGGCCAAGTCGCTGCGGCCGCCGCCGGAGAAGCACCACGGCCTGCAGGACGTCGAGACCCGCTTTCGCCACCGCGAGCTCGACCTGATCGGCAATGAGGACGTGCGCGAGCTGTTCATCGCGCGGGCCCGAGTGATCGCCGCGGTGCGGCAGTTCCTTGACGGCGAGGGCTTCGTGGAGGTCGAGACGCCGGTGCTGCAGCCGCTCTACGGCGGCGCCGCCGCGCGGCCGTTCACAACCCACCACAACGCGCTTGACCGCACGCTGTACCTGCGGATCGCCACCGAGCTCTACCTCAAGCGGCTGATCGTCGGCGGCCTGGAGCGGGTCTACGAGCTGGGCAAGGACTTTCGCAACGAGGGCCTCTCGCCGAAGCACAACCCGGAGTTCACGATGCTCGAGTTCTACGAGGCCTACGCGGACTACCTCGACGCGGCCCGGCGTCTGGAGCGGCTGGTGGCCTATGTGGCCGACGCGGTCGGATACCGGGGACCGATCGACTTCTCGCCACCCTGGCGGCGTGAAACGCTAGCGGCGGCGATCGCCGAGCGCACGGGCGTGGACATCATGCGCTTTCGCCAGCGGGACGCGCTCGCCGCGGAGATGCGCGCGCACGGGCTCGAGCCGCCGGCCGGCGGCTCGTGGCCGCAGCTGGTCGACGAGCTGCTGTCAAAGCACGTCGAGCCGACGCTGACGGATCCGACGTTCCTGCTCGATTACCCAGTGGAGCTGTCGCCGTTCGCCAAGCGCCACCGCACGGAGGAGGGACTGGTCGAGCGCTTTGAGGCGTTCGTCGGCGGAATGGAGATCGCCAACGCGTTCACCGAGCTCAACGATCCCGACGAGCAGCGGGCCAGGTTCGTCGAGCAGGGCGCGCTCGGCCGGGCGGGCGACGCCGAAGCCCAGCCCTACGACGAAGCCTTCCTCCAGGCGCTCGAGCAGGGCATGCCGCCCACCGGCGGCGTGGGCGTTGGGATCGACCGGCTGGTGATGGTCCTGACCGGCAGTCGCTCGATCCGTGAGGTGGTGCTGTTCCCGGCGATGCGGGACTAGCGGTTCCCTCCGTCAGTGCGGTCGCGCCGAGAGTTGGCGCTGGTGACGTCTGCTCGGGCGTCGCCCCGCTCGTCCCCGTGACCGCCCAGATCCCGTCAGACGCTGCGCCGGCTCCCGTCGCCCCGCTCGTCCCGTGACCGCCCAGATCCCGTCAGACGCTGCGCCGCGAACCCGGTTTCATGACAATCAGCACAAAATTGGTGCGAAAAACGCCGGAAGACCTGTTGGTAGACTGCTCTATGGCCCGAAGGACAGACCCGCCGCCACTGATCCAATTTCGCCGCTTGGCGGAAATAGGTAAGTGGCACGGGTTACTCGGCGTCCCCGCATCGAGTGGCCTTCTATCATCGGCAAGTACTAGCCCCTCAGAGACGAGAAGTCATGTTTGAGCGATTCACAGAGCGAGCCCGTCAAGTGGTCGTCCTCGCCCAAGAGGAGGCCAGGACGCTGAAGCACAACTACATCGGCACGGAGCACATCCTGCTCGGGCTGCTGCGCGAGGAGGAGGGCCTCGCCGCCCGGGTGCTCGAGTCGCTCGACATCACCGTCGAGCGGGTCCGCGCGCAAGTCGTACGGATCGTCGGCTCCGGCGAGGAGGTGACCTCCGGTCAGATCCCATTCACGCCGCGGGCCAAGAAGGTGCTCGAGCTGGCCCTGCGCGAAGCGCTGAGCCTCGGTCACAACTACATCGGTACGGAGCACATCCTGCTGGGGCTGGTGCGCGAGAACGAAGGGGTCGCGGCCCGCATCCTGCTCGACTTCGACGCCGACTCGGAGAAGATCCGCAACGAGGTCATTCGGATGCTCTCAGGCCCTGGCAGCCGCCAGCGCTCGGGCGCCTCGGCCGGCGCCGGTCCCAGCGCATCCGAGGGCAAGAAGTCCTCGAAGCTGCTCGATCAGTTCGGCCGCAACTTGACCAAGCTCGCGTCCGAGGGCAAGCTCGACCCGGTCGTCGGCCGGGAGACGGAGATCGAGCGGATCATGCAGATCCTCTCGCGCCGTACGAAGAACAACCCCGTGCTCGTCGGCGAGCCCGGCGTCGGCAAGACCGCCGTGGTCGAGGGCCTCGCCCAGCGGATCACGAATGCGGATGTGCCCGAGCTGCTGAAGGGCAAGCAGATCTACACGCTCGACCTGGCCGCGCTCGTCGCGGGCTCCAAGTACAGGGGAGAATTTGAGGAGCGGCTGAAGAAGGTGATGAAGGAGATCACCCAGCGCGGCGACATCATCCTGTTCATCGACGAGCTGCACAATCTGGTTGGCGCGGGTGCCGCCGAGGGCGCAATCGACGCCGCGTCGATTCTCAAGCCGGCGCTGGCGCGCGGCGAGCTTCAGACCGTCGGGGCAACGACGCTCGAGGAATACCGCAAGTACCTGGAGCGTGACTCGGCGCTCGAGCGGCGCTTCCAGAAGATCACCGTCGATCAGCCCTCCACCGAGGAGACCGTCCAGATCCTCAAGGGACTGCGCGACCGCTACGAGCAGCACCACAAAGTGAACATCACCGATGAGGCGCTCGAGGCAGCGTCCGATCTCGCCGACCGCTACATCTCTGACCGCTTCCTGCCGGACAAGGCGATCGATTTGATCGACGAGGCCGCCTCCCGCATGCGGATCAAGTCCATGACCTCGCCGCCGGTGTATCGCGAGCTGGAGGAGGAAATCGAGCGCACACGCCGCGCCAAGGAGGAGGCGATCGAGAACCAGGAATTCGAGAAGGCCGCCAATCTCCGCGACGAGGAGCGCCGGCTGACGCAGAAGAAGCGCGAGCTGGCCGACCAGTGGGAGGCGGGCGAGTCGACCGAGCGCCCCGCGATCGGCGAGGAGGAGATCGCCGACATCGTCTCGATGTGGACCGGCATCCCGGTGTTCAAGCTCACCGAGGCCGAGACGGCGAAGCTGATGCGGATGGAGGACGAGCTGCACAAGCGCGTCATCGGACAGCATCCGGCGGTCGAGGTCGTCTCTAAGGCGATCCGCCGCTCGCGGGCCGGCCTCAAGGACCCCAAACGGCCAACCGGCTCGTTCATCTTCCTCGGCCCGTCCGGCGTGGGCAAGACCGAACTGGCGCGGACGCTGGCGGAGTTCCTGTTCGGCGATGAGGACACGATGGTCAGGATCGACATGTCCGAGTACATGGAGAAGCACGCCGTCTCTCGGCTCGTCGGCTCGCCGCCCGGCTACATCGGCTACGACGAGGGCGGTCAGCTGACCGAGGCCGTGCGTCGTAAGCCTTACAGCGTGCTGTTGCTCGACGAGATCGAGAAGGCCCACCCGGACGTGTTCAACATCCTGCTGCAGATCCTCGAGGACGGCAGGCTGACCGACGCCCAAGGCCGGACCGTCGACTTCCGCCACTGCATCGTGATCATGACCTCGAACATCGGTGCGGCGGAGATCTCACGCAACACGCCGCTGGGCTTCGCGGTCTCCGACGACGAGACCGGGCTGACCTATGACGACATGAAGAACCGGATCATGGGCGAGCTGAAGAAGGTCTTCCGCCCCGAGTTCCTGAACCGGATCGACGAGGTGATCGTCTTCCACAAGCTCAGCAAGGACGAGATCAAGGAGATCGTGGACCTGCTCCTTTCACGGATCCGCGAGACGATGGCCGAGCGCGAGCTGCTGCTCGAGCTGTCGGAGGGCGCTAAGGATCTGCTGGTCGACAAGGGGTGGGATCCGGCGATGGGCGCCCGGCCGCTGCGGCGCGCAATTCAGCGCTACATCGAGGACCCGCTGGCAGACTTCGTGCTGCGCGAGCAGGTGCCGTCGGGCTCGACCGTGATGGTCGAAACTCCGCCCGAGCAGTCCGACGGCGGCGAGAGCCGCGAGGAGGACGAGGTCAAGCTGACGGTCATCGCGCCGCGGCCGAAGCCGACGCCAGTCGGCGTCGGCGCGGAGGGCGGCGGCGAAGAAGACCCGGCTGCAGAAGAGCCCGAAGCTCCCGAGCGGCCGCAGGACCCCCAGTAGCTTGGGCGCGCCGGCGGCGGCGCGCCCGGCGCTGATCGCGTCAGATCTCGACGGGACGCTGCTGCGCTCCGACGGGACGCTCGACAAGCGCTCGCGGCGAGCGCTCCAGTCGGTGGAGCAGGCCGGTACGGCGCTCGTGCTCTGCACGGCCCGTCCCACCCGTTGGATGCGCCCGATCGCCGAGGCCATAGGTCACCGGGGCGTGGCGATCTGCGCCAACGGCGGGGTTCTCTGGGACCTTCGCTCGGAGTCGGTGCTCGAGACCGTCGCGCTCGAGCCGGTCGTGTTGCGCGACGTCGTGGCCCGTCTTCAGGCGGCGCTGCCGGGGGGTAGCTGGGCCGTGGAGCGCCCCGCGGGATTTGCCCACGAGGCGGCCTACGAGCCGCGCTGGCCGGTGCCGGACGGCACGCTGGTCGGCGACGTCGAGACCCTGATCGCGGAGCCCGCGGTGAAGTTGCTGCTCCGCCACGACGAGTTGACCGCCGATGAGCTGCTGGCGCGGGCGCGCCAGGCGGTGGGCGAGCTGGCAGAGCTCTCGCACTCGAACTCCGCGGACGCGTTGCTCGAGATCGCGGCCGCCGGGGTCAGCAAGGCCACGGCGCTGGCGGCGTACTGCGCCGAGCGCGGAATTGCGAGCGAGGAGGTTATGGCCTTCGGCGACATGCCCAACGACCTGGCGATGCTGGCCTGGGCCGGATACGCGGTGGCAGTGGCGGGCGCCCATCCCGACGTCCTGGCGGCGGCCGACGAGGTCACCGCGGGCAACGACGAGGCCGGTGTGGCGCTCGTGTTGGAGCGGGTGTTCGGGCTCTGAGGAGTCACTCTTAGCATGTCATCTCGGCAACGGCTCCGTGACGGCCGGCGGTGGCGTCGGGACCGGGCTTTAGCCTCACGGTCATGGCGCGCGCATCGGCGATCCATGTCTGCTCGGCCTGCGGTCTCCAGGCCGCTCGGTGGGCCGGGCAGTGCCCGGGTTGCGGAGAGTGGAACACGCTGGTCGAAGAGCGAGTCATCGATCGCTCCGAGGGAGGGCGGGCGGTGAACCGGCGTGGCGTCCGCCCGCTCGCGCCGGTCGAGCTCAGACAAGTTGAGGCCCGGGAGCAGCAACGGCTTCAGACCGGCATCGGCGAGCTGGACACAGTTCTCGGTGGGGGGCTCGTGCCGGGGTCGCTGGTCCTGATCGGCGGCGCTCCGGGGATCGGCAAGTCGACGCTCACGACGATGGCCCTGGCCAACCTCCGGGCCAGGGGCCGGCGTGCTCTGTACGTCTCGGCCGAGGAGTCGGCCGCGCAGATCCGGCTCAGAGCGGAGCGGCTGCGCGGTGGGGCGGCGCTCAGGATCCCGGTTATCGCCGAGACCGATCTAGACACCGTGCTCTCGACGCTCGAGCGTGAGCGGCCCGAGGTGTGCGTGATCGACTCCGTGCAGACGCTTCACTGCGCGGAGCTCCAGAGCGCGGCGGGATCGGTGGCCCAGGTGCGCGAGGTCGCATCGGCGGTCATGCGCCTGGCCAAAAGGCTGCGGATCGCGGTGATGCTGGTGGGCCACGTCACCAAGGAGGGAGCGCTGGCCGGCCCTCGCGTCCTCGAGCACATCGTCGACTGCGTCCTGCAGTTCGAGGGCGAGCGCGAGCGGACATACAGGACGGTGCGCGCGGTCAAGAACCGCTTCGGCTCAACGGACGAGGCCGGCGTGTTCGAGATGCACGATCATGGCCTGGTCGAGGTGCTCGACGCTTCGGCCAGGTTCGTCGGCGAGGCCACGTGCGCGCCCGGAAGCGTCGTGTTGTGCGCGATCGAGGGCTCCCGGCCGCTGCTGGTCGAGGTCCAGGCGCTGGTCTCTGGCTCAGAGCTCGTGCCGCCCCGCCGCGTGGTCGCCGGCCTTGACCGCAACCGCCTGGCGCTGGTGCTGGCCGTGCTTGGCAGGCACGGAGGTATAGGGCTCGGGGCGGCCGACGTGTTCGTCAACGTCGTCGGCGGTGTCCGCGTGGAGGAACCGGGCGCGGACTTGGCGGTGGCGCTCGCGGTGGCCAGCGCGGCCCGGAGCGCCGCGTTCACCAGCGCCTCGGGATCGGCGCCGCTTGCGTGCTTCGGGGAGCTCGGCTTGACCGGCGAGCTGAGAACCGTCGCCCACGCCGGCCGTCGCCGCGCGGAGGCCGAGAAGTTCGGCCTGGCGCCGGTGGTCGGGCCCGGTGCATACGCGACGCTGCGGCAGGTGCTCCAGACCCTGATGGGGGACAAGCACCCCGCGGCTCGTGCTGCCTAAGGAGCCATTAATCCCGTAAAATCGGGCTTCATGGCGCCGCGTCCCGGGGAAGAGCTCGCAGAAGAGCTCGAGACTCGACAGACGTCGCAGCTGGTGCGGGTGCTCGAGATGGTGGCACCCGGAACGGCGCTGCGGGAGGGAGTCGATCACATCCTTCACGCTCGTACGGGCGGGCTGATCGTGGTCGGCGATCCCGACGAGCTGGCGTTCATGTTCTCGGGCGGGATCAAGCTCGAGATCGACTACTCGCCGGCATTCCTCTACGAGCTGGCGAAGATGGACGGCGCGATCGTGCTGAACGCCAACGCGACCAAGATCGTGCACATCAACGTGCAGCTGACGCCCGATCCCACGATTCACACGCTCGAGACCGGCACGCGCCACCGGACCGCGGCGCGCGTCGCCAAGCAAACCGACTCGCTGGTGGTCGCGATCTCGGAGCGCCGCCAGGTGGTGTCGCTGTTCGTCGACGGCTTCAAGTACATCCTCGAGGACATCCCCGTTGTGCTGGCAAAGGCCAACCAGGCGCTGGCGACGCTCGACAAGTACCGCAGTCGCCTCGATCAGGTCTCGACGCGCTTGACCGCGCTCGAGTTCGAGGGCGGCGTGACGCTGCACGACGCGCTGACCGTGCTTCAGCGCGCGGAGCTGATGACCCGGATGGCCGTGGAGATCGAGCGCTACATCGTGGAGCTCGGCTCCGAAGGCAGGCTGATCGAAATGCAGCTCGACGAGACGATGGTCGGCGTGTCGGCCGACAAGTCCGCGCTGGTGCACGACTATTTGATCGATGACTCCGACGAGAACTTTGCGATCGCGTTCGATCAGCTCGTTCGACTTCCCCACCAGGACCTTCTGGACTTCGGTCGCCTAGCCGAGCTGCTCGGCTTCGACCGCAAGCTGAACACGCTCGATTACCCCGTCACTCCGCGCGGGATCCGCATCCTGGGGCGCATACCGCGACTGCCGAAGCTGGTGGTCCAGCGGATCGTGGAGGAGTTCGGGGGGCTCGAGGAGTTGCTCGCCGCCACCGATGGCGAGCTGGAGACCGTCGACGGCGTCGGCGAGATCCGGGCGAAGGACATCCGCGAAGGCCTTCGCCGACAGCAGGAGATCAACCTCGTGGACCGGTACCTGCAAACTTAGAAATCAACCGCGGGTCACAAGCCCGCTGGCCGGATAAAGAGGAGGACACCATCAGCGAGCTAATCGAAGAGCACGTGGAGGATCTCGAAAGTGTCGTGCCCGCTCCGCAGATCGAATTCGAGCTGGGCGACAGCGTCGTGTACCCCCATCACGGCGCCGGCAAGGTGGTGCGCAAGGAGCTCAAAGAAATTCTGGGCGAACGGCGCGAGTATCTGACGATCAAGATCCTGCACAACGACATGACCGTGATGGTTCCCACCGAGAATGCGGCGCTGGCAGGGCTGCGACGCGTGATCGACGAGGAGACCGTCAAGAAGGTCCTGGGCGTCCTGCAGGACGAGTGCTCGGAGATGCCCAAGAACTGGAACCGCCGGTTCAAGTACAACCGCGACAAGATCAAGACCGGCGACATCTACGAGCTGGCCGAGGTAGTGCGCAACCTGGCGATCCGGGAGGCTCAAAAGGGCCTGTCGACCGGAGAGAAGCAAATGTTCACGCGCGCCCGCAAGATCCTGGCCTCCGAGCTCATGTACGCGCTCGAGATGAACGAGTCCCAGGTCGAGGAGCACCTTGACTCGCTGCTGGCCGACTCGTCCCCCGCGAACGGCAAGGTCGCGGTCGCGGCGAAGTAGAGCGCTGGCGATGGCGGTCGCGTTGCTCGTGGCCGCGGGACGGGGCGAGCGCCTTGGGTTGGACCGGCCCAAGGCGCTCGTCACGCTGGCGGGAAGGCCGATGCTGGAATGGAGCGTTGCGGCGCTGCGAGCGGTGCCCGCGGTGGAGCCGATCGTCGTGGCGCTGCCAGCACTTGAGCTCGATGCGGCGCCCGGGGGCACGGTCGCGGTCGTGGGCGGGACGGTGCGCTCCGAGTCGGTGCGGGCAGCGCTGCGCGCGGCGGGAGCCGGAGATCCCGTGGTCGTCCACGACGCGGCCCGCCCGTTGGCGACAGCGCAGCTGTTCGGGCGCGCGCTGGCGGAGCTTGAAGGAACCGGTGCGGACGCGGTGATCGCCGCGGCGCCGGTGCCGGACACGATCAAGGAGACTCGCGGTCTCCTCGTCACCCGTACGCTCGATCGTTCCTGCCTGTGGTCAGTTCAGACGCCGCAGGTGTTTCGCCGAGCGGCGCTCGAGGGCGCGCTCCAGGACGATGAGCTCTTGGCACGCGCCACCGACGACGCCTGGTTGATCGAGCAGCGCGGCGGCGTCGTGCGAATAATCGATTCCGGTGAGGTGAACTTCAAGGTCACCACTCCGACCGATCTGAGGCTGGCAGAGATGCTGCTCGCCTCACGATGATGCGCACCGGAATCGGCTACGACTGCCACCGCTTCGCAGCGGGCCGCCGCCTGGTCCTGGGGGGCGTGGAGCTGGCCAGCGACCGGGGTCTCGAGGGCCACTCCGACGCCGACGTACTGACGCACGCGATCATCGACGCCCTGCTGGGAGCCGCCGCGCTGGGGGACATCGGACAGCATTTCCCCGACAGCGACGAGCGCTATCGCGACGCGGACTCGATCGAGCTGCTCAAAAGGACGGTCGAGCTCCTGGGCTCCAAGGGCTTCGGCGTTGAGAACGTGGACGCCACGGTCATCATCGAGCGACCCCACCTCGCTCCGGCACGGGCCGAGATCCGGGACACGCTGGCCGCGGCGCTCGAGCTGCCGAGCGGACGCGTCAGCATCAAGGCCACGCGGGGGGAAGGAATGGGCTTTGTCGGACGGGAGGAGGGTGCGGCCGCATTGGCGGTGGCTACCGTGACAGGCAGGTAACAAATCGATACACTCTCGTATCGAATGAATCTGGCCCACAACCTGCTCTGCTCTTCCGGCTGGTGGTTGCGGCGCGTCGAGCGCGAGCTCCTGCCGTGGGCCTTGGAGGAAGTGGACTTGGGCGATGAAGTGCTGGAGCTCGGTCCGGGCTTCGGGGCGACGACGCGGCTCCTGGCTCGGCGTCCGGTGCGCCTGAGCGTGGTGGAACTCGACGAGCGCTACTGCCGGCGGCTGCGAGCGACGCTCGGGAGCTCGGTCGCCGTGACGCAGGGCGATGCAACACGACTGTCGTTCGACGGGGAGCGCTTCTCCGCCGTGGTCTGCTTCACGATGCTCCACCACCTGGCCTCTCCCGGGCAGCAGGACCGGGCGTTTCGCGAGGTGGCCCGGGTGCTGCGCCCAGGAGGGAGGTTCGCCGGCAGCGACAGCATCGGCAGCGGCCTGATGTTCAAGGTGATCCACGTGGGCGACACGCTCAACCTGATCGATCCCGACGGGCTACCGAGCCGTTTGAAGGACGCGGGGCTGGCCGAGGCGGCAGTGGAGCGCGGCGGGCGCTCGATGCGCTTTCGGGCCACTAAGGCGGCGTGAGCGCTTCAGGGCAACCCACCTCCTCGGACGAGGTCCCAACCCATATCGTGGAGGCCGCCCGGCACGTGCTGGCCCAAGACGGTCTGGCGGCGGCCACGCTCGAGCGGATCTCGGCTGCGGCCGGCGTGTCGCGGATGACGCTCCACCGCCGGGGCCTGTCGAAGGCAGACATCGTGCGCGCCATCGGTCGGCGTCTGGAACATGATTACCGCGAGGCGATATGGCCGGCCCTGGTCTCGAAGGGAAACGGCCGCCAGCGGCTTAGCCAGGCAATCGAGTCCTTGTGCGCGGTGACCGAGCAAAACCGGGCCACGGTCTCCGCGCTGTCAGCTTCGGCGCGCGACGAGATCTACCACGATCCCGCACCGCGCCGGCTGACGCGCAAGGTGTTCGTCGAGCCGCTCGAGCGACTGCTGCTGGACGGCGCCGCCGATGGCTCGCTAGCGAGGCACGATCCACAGGAGACGGCGACGCTGATCTTCAACGCGGTGTGCCACACGTACGCTCACCTCCGCAGCGAGCACCGCTGGGGCGCGGAGCGCGCCCGCGACGGCATCAGGGATCTGGTCTTGGAAGGGGTCGTCAGCGGGCGGCGGTGAACGGGGGCCGTGGGTCAGGCGCCGGTGGTGAACGGGCGCGAGACGCCGATCACCCGGCGGCTCGCATCGAGCGCCTCGAGCTTGAACGTCGTGTAGCCGCGGGGCACCGGCACGGCGGTCTCGAAGCCGCCCTTGTCGTACCAGGCCACGAGCGCCATCGACCCGCCGCCGGTGCGCGCGAACACCTTCCACGAGGCGACCCGCGTGGCGCCGTTCCACGATGCATACACGGTCGTGCTCGAGCCGTGGCGCCGGGCGGCGCCGCTGGGGGGATACAGCGGCTGTCCGGTCCAGGGCTCGAGGTTCGTGCGGTAGCTGAGGTCAGGGTGCGGAAACACGGCGTCGAGCAGCAGCTGGCCGCTGCGGCTGTATTCCGAGAACTCGGGCTGCGATCCCCAGCCGACGAAGACGTTGCCGCCCGGCAGCGTCTGGGTGTCGCCCATGTAGTCGGCGTCGAAGTGCTCGCCCAGCGTGTACTGCGCAACCAGCCTCGCGGTGCGAGCACCCTGGTCGAGCCTCAGCACCAGTGCGCGCGAGGGTCCGCTGGCCGGCAGGAAGGTACCGGCTCCCGAGATCTCGCAGCAATGGTCGTCGAACATCGTCACCGTCGAGTCTGGTCCAAGTTCAACGTCGTGTTGCCACTGGAACGCGGCTCCGGGACCGAGCTTGAAGCTCGAGTGCTTTCCGCCTAGGTTCCACTCGACCTTTCCGGTGCGCAGATCGATCATGTACGCCGCCCAGGTGTTGCGCATCGAGACCAGCGCCTTATTGCCGCCCGATGTCACGTCGATCGCGTTTACGTGATAGGCGTCCCAGGGAAAGCCGTTGATCGGCGGGATCGCATACGAGTCGCTCAGCGGGATGTGGCGCAGCGCGTCCCAGCTCCGGATCAGCTTGCCGGTCCTGAGGTCGTACTCCTGGATCGCCGAGTCGATCAGCGCCCCGTTGTAGGCGCCACCGTACCTTGACAGATCCCGCGGCACGTTCTTGTTCGCCGTCACGAACGCATCGCTGCCCCTGATCACGATCGCATGGAGGGTGAGGATCCAGCCGCCCGTGCCTCTCAGCCGGGCCACCGTCTGGTAGTGCTGGTTGACGATCAGGTCCTCGCCGCTGGTCGTGGCGCCGGTATCCGTGACGACGCCCTGCCACCATGCCAGCACCGGTTTGCCCTCATACGTTTGACGGCTGAGATTCGAGGCCACCACGTTCTCCGGCACCGGCTGGAACCACACCGGCTGGAGCTGGTTTGAGAGCATCAGCGGACCGCTCTGGCCGACCATCGGGTGGACGGTCACGTCATAGAAGTTCGCGGTCAGGATGTAGCCCGGCGCGAGCCTGGCTGCCGCCGGCTGCTGATTGGCCTCGATCAGCGGGGGATGGAGTGTCGGCGCGGAGACGAAGTGGTAGGTCTGCTTCGTCGTGTAGGCGCCGATCGGCGCCGGCTTGAAGCTCGTTCCGATGAAACTCGCGGCGACGAAGACGACGATCGCCACTGCCAGCCCCGCGACCAGTCGCAGCTGGCGCGTCCTTGTGGAGTCGGCGGCGGTTGGAACGAAGGCGAACGTGACCACAGCCGCCGCGGCCACGAACCCGGCGCCGATCAGGTAGGCCAGGCGAAAGCCCTCGGTCAGCGCGTGGGGAGCCCCGTGGCCCGCGCCGATCAGATGGCTCGTGTATTCCGTGGCCAGCGTGATCAGCAGAGCGATGCCGAGGCCGCCGCCGATCTGGCGCGAGGTATTTACGAGGCCCGAGGCCAAGCCGGCCTGTCCTTGTTTGGCGCCCTGCGTGGCGGCGATCGTCGAGGGCACGATCGAGAAGCCGATACCGGCCGCAGTCAGCAGTCCTGGGATGACGATGTAGGCGACCGCGCTGCCGCTGGCGGCCACCCTGGCAAACAGCAGCATCCCGGCCGTCATCAGGATCAATCCCCCGCCGAGCACCGCGCGCACGCCGAAACGGCTGACGAGCGGGCCGGCCCGCCTGGCGCAGACCATGATCATCAGTGCCATCGGCAGGAACGTGAGGCCGGCGGTGAGCGGGGAGAGGCCGAGCACCTGCTGGAGGTACAGCGAGCTCACGTACCACATCGGGAACAGCGCGGCGCTGAACAGCAGCACGATCAGGTTGGCGATCCGGAGCGGTCTGGTCAGCTCCCTGAAGGGAACGAGCGGCGCGGAGACCAGCCGGGCTTCGATCACGGCGAACAACGCTAGGAGGGCCAGCCCAATGGCGATCGGGATCAGCGCGGCGGCGGCGTTCCAGCCTCTGGCCCCGGCCGTGACGATGCCGTACACCAGCACCATCTGCCCGATCGTCAGCGTCAGCGCGCCCGGCAGGTCGAAGCTTCCGGCGCCGCGCTCCCTGCGACGGTCGGCGACCACGGCCCAGCCCACGACCGCGGCTGCGACGCCGATCGGCGGGTTGATGAGCAGCACCCAGCGCCAGCTCAGCTCCTGTGTGAGCACGCCGCCGAACAGCGTCCCAGCTGCCCCGCCGGCGCCGTTCATCGCCGCCCAGATGCCGATCGCCCTGTGCAGCTGCGGGCCGGGCGGGAAGGAAGACGTGATGATGGCCAGCGATGAGGCCGCCATCAGCGCGCCGCTCAGGCCCTGTCCGATGCGCGCCGCGATCAGCATCTCGCGGCTCTGGGCCACGCCCCCGGCAAGCGACGCGATCGCGAACAGCAGCAGCGCCAGCACGAACGTGCGACGCTGGCCGAAGTGGTCGGCCGCGCGGCCGCCGAGCATCAGGAAGCCGGCGAACGCGATCGCGTAGCCATCGACCACCCATTGCAGATCGATGGCCGAGAAGTTGAGGCTGGACTGGATCGAAGGCAGCGCGACATTGACGATGCTCAGATCCAGGATGACCATGAACTGGGCGACGCAGCAGACCGTCAGCAGCCACGCTGAGCGCGGACCACCGACGCCGCCCTGGCCCTGCTGTGCCGGAGACTGCTCGCCCTGGGGCGGCAGCTGCTCCTGTCTCGAGGTCCTGACAACCCCCATTGACGTCACGTCCTGTCTGTCGCCGGAGTCGCTTAGAGCGGCGCGATTGTACCGGAGGGGCCCGTCACCACTGGGAGACAATCTCGCTACGATCGCCCGATCGCAAGCCTTGCACAGGACACGGATCAGGGGGTAGGCCGATGAGACGAGCGCTGATCGCAGCGATCGCCGCTGCAGCGATCGCTGGCTGCGGCAGCCAGGCCGCGTCGCACAAGAACGCCGCGCACACCGCGACGACCGACACCGCGAAGACCGCCACCGCGAAGACCGCCACCACGAAGACGACGGCCAAGCCGGCTCCGGCCAAGAAGGCGACCAATCACGCCAAGCCCGCCGTCCACACCACGCCGACGCCGGTCACAACCCCCGCGGCGCCGGTCACGACTCACGCCGCGCCCGTTACGACTCACGCGGCGCCCGTCACGCCGCTGACGACGCCCGCGGCTCCCAGGAGCACCCCTGCCGCGCCATCGCCTGCTCCGAGCTCGCCGGCCAGTGCCCCAACACCTACGCAGGTCCATACGCCGACCACGACACACAAGCACGGGAGCGGGGGCAAGGGCACGCCGCAGGGCTACTAGTTGCGCACGATCGCTCTGCACGACACGCGCACCGGCGAGGTGCGCAAGCTCGTTGCGCGGCAGCCCGGGCGCGTCGGCATCTACGCCTGCGGGCCGACGGTTTACGCCCGGGTGCACGTGGGCAACGCCCGCCCCTACGTGGTCTTCTCGCTGCTCAAGCGATTCCTCGTGCACGAGGGCTATGCGGTGACGCTGGTGGTCAACATCACCGACGTCAACGACAAGATCTATGACGCCGCGCGGAGCGCCGGTGTCCGAAGCGATGCACTGGCGCGGGAGATGACCGCCGCCTACCTGGCCGACACCGACAAGCTCGGCCTCGAGCGCCCGGATCACGAACCGCTCGCCAGCGAGACGATCGGACCGATCATCGAGCTGATCGAGCGTCTGATTGCCAGGGGGCATGCGTACGCGGCCGACGGAGACGTCTACTTCTCGGTTAGCTCTTACGCTCGCTATGGGGAGATATCGCACCAGCGGGTGGCCGAGATGGACCAGGGCGAGGGGGTCGAGGGCGCCGAGCGCAAGCACAACTCCGCCGACTTCGCGCTGTGGAAGGCGCAAAAACCGGTCGAGGACACCGCATGGGACTCGCCCTGGGGACCGGGTCGTCCGGGGTGGCACATCGAATGCTCGGCGATGGCAGAGGATCTATTGGGCCTGGAGTTCGAAGTCCACGGTGGCGGCAGTGATCTGATCTTTCCCCACCACGAGAACGAAGCCGCCCAGACGTGCGCGGCAAGGGGGATGCCGCTGGCACGGCTGTGGGTCCACAACGGGATGGTGCGGCTCGAGAGCGAAAAAATGGCCAAGTCGGCGGGCAACATCTTCCTGCTCCATGAGGCCCTGTCCGCCTACGGCCGTGACGCGCTCGTCATGTACATATGCGGCGGGCACTACCGCCAGCCGATCGAGTTCGACGAGGAACGGCTGGGGGAGGCCAGGGCGCGAGTTGAGCGAATCAAGGAGGCGGCCCGGCGGCTTGGCAAAGGTCCTTCACCACGGTGGTCAGAAGCCCTGCGGGAGCGCTTCTTTGCCGCCCTGGCCAACGACTTCAACACGCCGGCGGCGCTCGCTGCCCTGTTCGACTGGGTCCGGGAAGCCAACCGGGCGCAGGCCGCAGTGGGCGATCGCGACCTGCGGGAGATGCTCTCCGTGCTCGGGTTGGAGGATCTGCTCCAGCTACCGGGCGCCGAACCGCCCCAAGCGGTCCATGAGCTGTCCGCCGCGCGTGAGGGTGCTCGCCGGGGGCGTGACTACGCAGAGGCCGACCGCCTGCGCGAGCAGATCCGCGCGCTCGGCTGGGAGGTGCGCGACGGCCCGCAGGGGCCCGAGCTGCTGCCGCGTCGGTGAGGGTCTACGGACCCCTACGAGCATGATCATCTACGGCCGCAATCCTGTGCGCGAAGCCTTTCGCGGGCGCCGCCAGGTGGAGCGGGTTTGGGCCACCAAGAACGCGGCCCGCGAGGGCTGGCTCAGCGGCGGCGAGGCCTGGCTCAGCGGCGGCGCATTCACGCTCGAGGTGGCGAGCGCTTCGGAGATCGAGCGCCTGTGCGGGTCGGCCGCTCACCAAGGTGTGTGTGCCGAGGTGGGACCGTTCATCTACGAGTCCGCGGATCGCCTGCTCTCCGCTGCGGCGCCTCTGCTCATCGCCCTGGACCAGGTCCAGGACCCTCAGAACCTGGGCTCGATTTGCCGCACGGCCGAGTGCGCCGGCGCGAGCGGCGTGGTGCTGCCGGAACGGCGCTCTGCGACGGTCACGCCGGCCGTTTGCAAGGCGTCCGCCGGCGCCGTCGAGCACCTGGCGATCGCCCGGGTCCGCAATCTGGTCGACTTCCTGAAGCAGGCTAAAGGCGCGGGTCTGTGGTGCTACGGCGCCGATGCCGGCGCACCGAGGACCTATGAGAGCGTCGATTACGCCGGAGGGGCCGTGCTGGTGGTGGGCTCCGAGGGTCGCGGACTGCGACCACGCGTGGCGGCAGCCTGCGATCTGCTCGTCTCGGTCCCTCTCCGGGGACGGATCGAATCGTTGAGCGTCGCCGCGGCGGCGGCGGTTCTGCTGTATGCGGTCGACCGGCGCGCGGCTTGCGACCCTTGACACGAGGCTGCGGCTGTGTAAAGCTCGCGCCGGGAGATAAGTATCAACCGGAGCGTTAGAGTCTGGTTGGGGTGCGGCGCCGTCGGCTGCATCCATCGCTATAACGGCGCAAGGGGAGGTATCGCGCCACGGTTTCCGATGGCCAGATGGCCAGGAAAGGAAGCAGTCGTGGCAAGACTCTCCAGCTACTCTCAGGGTCAGCTTCAGGTAGATGATCACTATCTGATCGCCCTGGCCAAGCAGGGCAACGCCAGCGCTTATGACCGCATCGTCCGGCGGTACTACGGCTTCGTGCGCCTGAAGGCGTCCTCGTACTTCCTGGCCGGCGGCGACGCCGACGACCTGATCCAGGAAGGGCTCGTTGGTCTGTACAAGGCGATCCGTGACTATCGCTCGGACCGCGAGTCGAGCTTCCGCAACTTCGCCGAGCTGTGCATCACGCGTCAGATCATCACCGCGGTCAAGACGTCCACGCGGAACAAGCACGCGCCGCTGAACCAGTACGTGTCGTTCTCCAGCACGCCCGCGGGGGCGAGCGCTGACGGGGAGCCGACGCTCGACGAGATGCTGCCCGGCTCGCCGATCCACGATCCGGTCAACCAGGTGATCTCCTCCGAAGAGCTCCGCGCGCTGGTGGCGTGCATTTCGACGACGCTCTCCGAGCTCGAGTCCCGGGTGCTCGCGCTGTACCTCGACGGGCACTCCTACGAAGAGGTCGGGCGGCGCATCGGGTGTGATTGCAAGACGGTCGATAACGCCTTGCAGCGCGTCAAGCGCAAGGTGGGCCAGCACCTGGCGGAGCGCAGTCTGGCGGCCTGAAGCGCACCTGCCCGGCACAACTTACCCCGCTCGCCGGTGTTTAGGGTCCGCCGAGGCGGGCCCTAGGCTTCGGCACCGGTTCGGCCGGCACCGTCCAATCTGGGAAAGGAAGGCACTTGAGAGCGATCAAGCGTATGCAGGCGCTGCTAGGGGCCGCGTTCCTCGCGGCGAGCTGCGTGGGGGTGCTCGCCGCCGGCGCGCAGGCGCGCGCGATCGGCGCTTACACCACCAACGGCGCCTCTAGCTACTGGTCGAGGCCAGACCTGCACCCGCCGAAGCTGCACGCCGACCGACCAGTGGCCAGCTCGAAGCTGGCTACAGGCGGCTACCTGATGACCGCCAACTTCTACAACCTCAACTCGCCCAGTCCAATGATCGGCCAGAGTGGTCCGCTGATCCTGAACAACCAGCTGCAGCCGGTGTGGTTCAAGCCGCTGCCGAAGACGCTGGTGGCCAACAACCTCGAGGCGCAGACCTACCAGGGCAAGCCCGTTCTGACCTATTGGCAGGGCGTGGTCAACAACGTCGGGGCCACCGTGAGCGGCGAGTACGTGGTCGTCAATCAGCACTATCGGACGGTCGCCACCCTGACCGGCAAGGACGGCTGGATCCTCAGCCTGCACGATCTCCAGATCAGGGGCCGCGATGCCTGGGTCACGGCGTACAAGGTCGTGCCCGGCCAGAACCTGACGGCCTTCGGAGGTTCGGCCAACGGTCCGGTGTTGGACGTGGCGGTACAGGAGTACAACCTGACCAACGGGCAGCTCGTCTATTCGTGGGATGCGCTCAACCCCGGCGGTACACCCAACGTCCCGCTGTCTCAGGCGCAGACCAAGCCGTTCGGCGCGGCGCCCTGGGACGCCTATCACATCAATTCGATCCAGCTGATCGGTGCGAATGAGTTCCTGGTCTCGATGCGCAACACGTGGGCCGCGTACCTGGTCAACGCCGGCACCAACAAAATCGTATGGACGGTCTCGAGCAACCCCGCGATCAGCAACTTCAAGCTCCCTGCGGTGGCTCAATTCCACTGGCAGCACGACGTGGGGCTGGTGGGCAACGAACTGACCGTGTTCGACGACGCCTGCTGCGCGGTTCTGGGCCCCGACGAGTTCGGCAAGCCCAGCGGCCCGTCCCGGGGACTGGTGCTCAAGCTGAACCGCTCCAAAAGGACGGCCACGTTGGTCGCCCAGTACCCGCGGGCCAAGGGCTTCGATTCCTTCTTTCTGGGCTCGACGCAGATTCTCTCCAACCACAACGTGCTGGTTGGCTGGGGCTCGCAGTCTTATTTCACCGAGTTCAGCCAGACCGGCAAGGTGCTGCTCGACGTGCGCTGGCCGGGCCCCGACCTCAGCTATCGCGTGCTGATGCAGAAGTGGGTGGGACTGCCGCTCGCCCCGCCAAGCGGAGCGGCCCGCAAGCACAAGGGCAAGACCTACGTCTACGCCAGCTGGAACGGAGCCACGCGCGTCGTCGCCTGGCGGGTACTCGCGGGCTCGAGCCAGAAGAGCCTGAAGGTCGTCGTGGGGCGGGTCGGCAAGGCCGGCTTTGAGACCACCACCGCGGTGGGCGCCAGCAACCGCTGGTTCGAGGTCCAGGCACTTAGCGCCAGCGGACGTGTGATCGGCACCTCCAAGCCCTTCACAACCGGCCATGCCTCGCCTCTAGTCGGCGGTTATTGATCAAAACGAGGCTGCCGGGACTGCAGTCCCGGCAGCCCTTTTTCACCGCCGGTGGGCCTTATCCGCCGGCTCAGGTTTTGGGTAACCTGTGCGCGCGATGGCGAGTGCTCCTGGTTGGGGTAGCTGGACCGTTGACCCGCTCTTGTGGCTGGTGCTGCTCGTTGCGGGCGCCTGGTACGTGCTCATGCTGCGCCGCGCCGGCCGGGTGAGAGGCAAGCCGGTCGGCGCGAGCCACTGGCTGTTCTATTTCGCGGGCTTGCTGGTCCTGTTCGTGGCGCTCGGCTCGCCGCTTGACCCGATCGGCGACGATCGCCTCCTGCTGGCGCACATGCTCCAGCACGTGCTGCTTGCGGACATCGCTCCCCCCCTGCTGATTCTGGGCCTGCGCGCGCCGGTGCTGCCGCTCGGCGTGCCCCGTTCAGTCCTGCAGCGGGTGGCCCGTCGCGGCGCGCTCGGCCGCATCTGGGGCATAGCCACGAAGCCCTGGGTCGCGATTCCGGCATGGATCGCCGTGACGCTCGTGTGGGCGATTCCGCCGGTGTTCGACTTCGCCACCCAGCATGTGCTGGTACACGATCTCGAGCACGCCACGCTGTTCTACACGGGCCTCGCCCTGTGGTGGCTCATCATCACGCCGCTGCCCAGCGATCGACGGGAGCCGGGCATGATTCGCCTCGCCTACCTGGGAATCTCCAGGCTGGGCAGCGCCGCGGTGTGCCTGCCGCTGACGTTCGCCGGCCACACGATGTACTCGTTGTACGCTCAAGCACCGCGCTCTTACGGGATCTCGGCGATCACCGATCAGCGACTGGCCGGCGCGTCGATGTGCTTGCTCGAGTTTCTGGTGTTCGGGATCGCGGTGGCTGTCGTGTTCATCGATGCGCTGAGCCGTGAGGAGCGCGCGCAGTCGCTGAGGGACGTCGCGGCCTCCCAGCCATAGGGTGGCCACTGGCCCCCGGCCGACGGCGAACAGCCCGCATGACTCACCTACGATGTAACTCGCTTCAGCAACCGATCGCATGCCGTCGCCGCTGATCATCACCGCCGCAGCCTTTACGGGCCTTCACCTTGGCGAGTTCCTGCCGCCCGTGGCCGGCACCCTCGTGTACCTCGTCCTGTTCGGGACGAGGGCCCGCACGTTGAAGCGGGAGGGGCGGCCGGTGGCCCGGTGGCGCGTCGTGTCGTTCGTCTCCGGCGCGCTGACGCTGGCGCTCGTGCAGCTGCCGCCGTTCGACACGTTGGCCGATCAGGTCCTGATCGCCCACATGCTCCAGCACATCATCATCGGCGACATCGCCTCGCTGCTGGTGGTCTTCGGGCTCACCGGACCGGTGCTCCAGCCACTGCTTCACATTCGCGTCACGCGGCCCCTGCGCAAGCTCGCCAATCCGGTCGTGGCCCTGGTGCTGTGGACCGCGGACCTGTACGTCTGGCACCTGCCGCTGCTCTATCAGCTGGCAATTCGTCACGACCTGATCCACGCCGCCGAGCATGCCTGCTTCTTCTGGTTTGGGACGCTGCTGTGGCTCGGGCTGATCGGCCCGCTGCCCAAGCCGCAGTGGTTCGCCAACTGGGGGAAGCTCGTCTACGTAGTGGGGGTGCGACTGATCGGCGGCATCCTCGGCAACGTGCTGATCTGGACCCAGACGGTCGTCTACCCCGTGTACAACGCCAGCGACGGAGCCCGCGGCCTCAACCCGCTGTCGGACCAGAACCTGGCCGGGGCGGCGATGATGGTCGAGCAGATGTTCCTGACGATCCTGCTGCTGGGCTGGCTGTTCTACCGCTTTGCGCTCCAGGACGAGCAGCGGCAGGCGCTGCTCGATCTGGCCAGCCGCCGCGGCGTCGAGCTGAGCGACGAGCGGGCCGCGCGAGCGGCCCAAGCCGGCGCCAGCGAGCGGCTGCGCGAACGGCTGCTGCTCGGGCAGGACGACGGCAACGGGCACCAGGCTGCGCGGCCGAACGAGAACGGCGAGCGCGCGTCTGATCCCTCACAGGAGGGAGTTCCCCGCTAGCTCGGGGGCCGCGTCAGCCGCGCCGCAGCAGCCGTCCCACCGCGGCCATCAGCTCGTCGGTCTTGAGCTGCCTGTCGTCACCTTCTGCGGCGGTCACGCAGTGATGGGCATGGTCATCGAGCAGTCCCAGCGCGACCTTGTCCAGCGCCGCCTGGACGGCTGATATCTGGGTCAGGATCTCGATGCAGTAGCGGTCGTCCTCCACCATCCGCTGCAGGCCGCCGACCTGGCCCTCGATCCGTCGCAGCCGGCCGAGCAGTCCTTGCTTGGAGGCCGAGTAGCCGCTTTATAAGAAGTACTACGGCAGCGCCTTCGCCCTGCGGATCACGGCGGTGATGTTCGTGGCGATGTTCGGAGCAGCGCTGGCCGTCGACGCCCTGTTCAGCGCTTTAGGACTCCTTCCCGGCGGGCCGCGTCCGTCGCGTACCGACATCTTCCAGATGGTCGCCGTCAACTACAAGCTAGTTCTGAACGTGCTGGGCGTCTTCGTCTTCTCCTCGCTGTTCGCGCTCACCGTCCGGCGCCGCGCAACCGAGCCGCTCAGATCCGGCGCCTGAGCTCCGCTCCGATCGCCGGGTGGGCGTGTTTACTGCGGTCAATGGGTCGGAGCGTCGTTCGCGGTAGGGCCCTGGGTCTCCTCGCGGTTGCCGTCGCGGCGCTCGGCTGGGTGAGCGGTGCATGCGCGCGCACACCGGCGCTGAAGACAGTTCGCTATTTCGGCTACACGGTCCGCGTGCCGCGGTCGTGGCCCGTGTACGACCTCAGCAAGGAGCCCGCAGTTTGCGTGCGCTTCGACCGCCACGCCGTCTACCTGGGGACGCCGAGCAGCGGACAGCGTTGCCCCGCGCACGCCGCCGGGCGCAGCGAGGCGATCCTGATCCAGCCCACGGTGGCGCACAGCGCGCGGGCCGGAGCTACGCCGGCTCCGTCCCTGCCGCCGGTCGGCGCCGCCGGCGCGCAGCCTGCCCAGGGATCCGGGGGCGAGTTGGCGCTTCCCGGTCACGGAATCGTCGTTACGGCGACCTGGCGCACTCAACCCGGACTGATCGCAAGCGCTCTCGGCGTCGGGTCGGTCCGCGCTCTGCGTTCGCTCGGAACCGGCCTCGTGGCTAGCACCAGGGCAGCGGCGCCGCGCGCCCGAGCTGCCGCTGCCCCTGCCACGGCGGGGACGGTGTTCACCGGCCTGGGCTTCGACCCCTGTGCCACGCCCAGCCCCTCTGCCATGTCCGCCTGGGAGTCTTCGCCATACCGGGCAGTCGGCGTGTACGTCGGGGGGACCAACATGGCCTGCTCCCAGCCCAATCTCACGGCCTCCTGGGTCAGCGCGGAGACTGCCGCCGGCTGGAACTTGATCCCCACATACGTCGGTCTGCAGGCTCCCAGCAACTCGTGCGGCTGTGCAGCGATCAGCGCCAGCCAGGCGAGCGCCGAGGGGGTCGCGGCCGCCAACGACGCCGCCACGCGTTCAAGCGCGCTTGGCATCGGAAGCGGCAACCCGATCTACTTCGACATGGAGAACTACTCCCGGGGCGGATCCAACACGTCCGCGGTCCTGGCGTTCCTCGCCGCGTGGACAGCACAGCTTCACACCCTGGGATACAAGTCCGGCGTCTACAGCAGCTCGTCGTCGGGGATCAGCGACCTCGCCGCCCAGTGGGGAACGGCGTATGCGGAACCGGACGACCTCTGGATCGCCGACTGGAACGGCGCGCAGACCACGAGCGACTCCTACGTCCCGGGCAGCGAGTGGGCGAATCACCAGCGTCTACATCAGTACCTGGGTGCTCACAACGAAACGTACGCGGGCGTGACGATGAACATCGACGGCGACTACCTCGATGGAGCCACGGCCAGCGGGGCGGTCGCCGTCGGGGCCAGCGGTCCACCGGTGAACATCGGCCCGCCGTCGATCGGTGGGGTCGCCCGGGTGAGGCGGACGCTCACGGCCAATCCCGGGGCTTGGTCAGGCTATGGGATCTCCTACGCCTACCAGTGGCAGCTGTGCACGCCGGCCTGCGCCAACCTGCCCGGGGCGACGGGGAAAAGCGTCAGGCTGGTGGCGGCGGATCTGGATGCAGGTGTACGGGTCGTGGTGACCGCAGCGGACGCGGGAGGGACCGCCCAGGTCGCGAGCAGCGAAAGCGCGCCAGTCGCTCCGGCCGGGTACTGGCTCTACACGGCGCGCGGCAGCGTATATGGAAGCTCGGGCACGCTGTTGTTCGGCTCTCCGGCTGAGCGCCATGTGCGGACCATCTCGATCGTCGGTATGGCGGCCAGCCCGGACGGACGGGGGTACTGGCTGGCTAGCGCTTCGGGCCGCGTGTACGCCTTCGGGGACGCGACGAAGGCGGCTGCCAACGCCCATGGCCACCCCATCGCCGGAATCGCAGCCGACCCACGCGGCGGCTACTGGCTGTTCACCGCTTCCGGGAACGTCTACCGCAGCAAGGGTGCCGGGTCGTTCGGGTCGCTGGCGACGCGTGGAGTGGTGACTTCTTCGATTGTGGGCATGGCGGCCACGGTGGATGGGCGGGGCTACTGGCTGGTCAGCTCCTCGGGCCAGGTGTACAGGTTCGGCGACGCCGCGCGGCCGGGGATCGGCGCTCGTGGCCGGCTGGTCGCCGGGATCGTGGCGGACCCGCGTGGTGGCTACTGGCTGTTCTCGCCGTCGGGCAACATCTACCGCAGTGGCGGGGCCGGATGGTTCGGCTCCCTGGTGACGCGTCGGGTGCGGACCTCTTCGATTGTCGGGATGGCGGCGAGCTACGACGGCGGCGGATACTGGCTGGTTGACTCGTCCGGCCGCGTGTACGCGTTCGGTGACGCGGCGCGGCTGCTGTGGCTGCACCGCGGGCAGCCGGTCCTGGGAGTGACCGACCCCGCCCCCTGGTACCTGGGCTGATCTAGCGGTCCGTTAGTCGGCCCGGGCGGTGGCCTGCCCACTGGATCAGTGACGGATCTTGCATGCCCGCGGGCGGTGCGGCAGGGGCAAGCTTCAGAATGGGAGCGGTGCCCGATGTCAGCTACCAGGCGACGGCGAAGAGCCGCGGGGCGCTCGTCGTCCCCGGCGCTGGCTGGGCCGCCCTCGGCGTGCTGGCGTTCTCGTTCACCTTTCCGGCCACAGCGCTGGCGGAGCGGACCTTCAATCCCCTAGTCGTCGGCGCCGGCCGCTCGGTCATCTCCGCCGCTATCGCAAGCGTTTGCCTGCGCGCGCTGCGCGCGCCGCTGCCGCGACGGGAGCACTGGCCGGGACTGATAGCGGTGGCGCTGGGCTGCGGCATCGGCTTCGGAGCGCTCACCGCCTTGGCCCTTCACCGCACCAGCTCGAGTCACGCGGCGGTTGTCGTGGGATTGCTGCCCGCGGCTACCGCGACCGTGGCCGTCATCCGCACCCGGGAGCGGCCCGGCGCGCTGTTCTGGGCCGCGAGCCTGGTGGGCACCGCTGCGGTCACGGTGTTTGCGCTCTCGCGCGGCGCCGGGTCATTGCGTGAGTCCGATCTACTCCTCCTCATCTCGGTGGTGGTCGCCGCGATCGGCTATGCCGAGGGAGGGCGGCTGACGCGCGTAATACCGGGCTGGCAGGTCACCGCGTGGGGACTGGTCCTGGCGCTACCGATCTCCCTGCCGCTGACGGTCGTGCCGGCGCTCAGTAGCTCGACGGGCCACGTGCGGGTGTCGGCGATCGTCGGCTTCGCATACGTGGGCACCGTCTCGACCTTCTTCGGCTTCTTCGCCTGGTACCGGGGTCTGGCCGAAGCGGGCGTGGCGCGAGCCAGCCAGCTCCAGCTCGCCCAGCCGCTGTTGACGATCGCCTGGTCGATACCGCTGCTCGGTGAGAGGCTCGACACGAGGGGCTTGCTCACCGCGGTGATAGTCGCGATCTGCATCCTGGTCACGCAAAAAGCGCGCTTCGCCCAGGGCTAACTGCCGTCTGGGCCCAGGCTGAGACGCGAAAGGTGCTCGGCGCCCGCGCCGGTGCGCAGGAAGCGCAGTCGGCGGGAGTGTGACTACAGCTGACTGCCGGTCCTACGGTGCGGCGTCTTCGGAGCTGTATGGGTCGCTTTCGCCGCGGACCTCGCGGTAGCGGCGATCGAATAACTCCAGTACGGCTGTGACGTCCGATGGCCCCCGGAGATCGTGGCTGACGCCGCTTGATTCCGGCGTGGACTGCGCCGGTTCGGCGTCGCCGTGCTCGATCAGCTCGTCGTGCTCCGGATCAAGTAACGGCAGCTCGGCTGTCCCGCGCTCACGATTGAGCACGCCGAGCTCAGAGTGCTCGTAGGTGGCACGAGCTACACCTTGGGCGACGAGTTCGATGCGCACGCCGGGCCACGTGGCCAGCTCGTTGGCAACCTCGTCTGCGAATGCCGCTGGGTCGGGCACGCCTCAATCGTATTCGCCGCTCGAGCGCGCGGCTCTCTGCGAGCGGCATTCCAGACGCCTCGGAGTCGACCAGCACGCTGTCGAGGTCGAAAATGATGGCTGCGATCGTCATGACGGGACTAGCATTGCCAAGATGAGCGACGAAAGCATCACAGCGCACATCGAGAGCCTGGTCGCCGAGGAGCAGCAGCTTCGCCGGCGCGAGCAGACCGACAGCAAGGACGTCGAGCAACTGGAGGACGATCAGCGTCGACTTGAGGCGGTCCAGACCGAGCTCGACCGCTGCTGGGACCTGCTGCGGCAGCGCCGCGCGCGCGAGGAGTTCGGACAGGATCCGGACGAAGCACAAGCGCGCGACCCCGACACGGTCGAGCGCTACCTGCAGTAGCCGGCGGTAGCGACTGCGCTCACAGCGGCGGGATCCACCGCCTCCCGATCCACATTCCCTCTTCTCCGGTGCGGTGGTCGGTCAGCGGCTGCTCGTGGGCGCCGTAGACGCGAAAGTCGACGATGCCATCCGGTGCCGTGCGGACTACGAACGCCCGCGGAAGCGCGTTTATCTGCAGCCAGTCTTGGAGCTCATACGACGCTTCGACCTCCGCGATCCAGACGTTGTCCACGTGCCACTGATCGGTGATTCGGTGTGTCGTTGATCGGAGCATGCCCAGAAATGATCCGATCAGGTCGCACACTGCGTGCCTTCCCTCGGCGCGGCGCCCGTCGGCGAACAGCACCCGGGCCTCCGGGGCCAGGAGGGGCATCACCGCCTGCCCATCGAGCGCGTCGATAGCGTCGAGCACCTGCTCGATTGGTGTCATTGCGGCGGTCGCCTCCTGGCCGGCGCCCGGCCGGGCGGCTGTGTCGGCGTCTCGCGCTGGGGCGCTGGGGGGATCGGGCGGCGCAGCGGCTTGCGGGGCTCGACGGTCGCCTTCTCGCCGTGATGCACGATCTCCAGTGATGCGCCCTCGGCGAGGGTGTAAGTCGCCTGCTCGTGGACGATCTCCACGAGTAACCGCCGGCCGCGGAACATGAGCCGAAACGCCAGACGGTCAAGCGCCTGTGGCAGCCGCGGCGTGAAGCTGAGCTGGCCGCCATGGTCACGCGTCCCACCCACTCCGGTGATTACGGCGATCCATGCCCCCGCCAGGGATGCGATGTGTAGCCCGTCACGCGTGTTGTGCTCCAGGTCATCGAGGTCCATCAATGCCGCCTCGGCGAGGTAGTCATAGGCCAGCTCCATGTGTCCCACCTCTGCCGCGAGCACGGCCTGGATGCAGGCCGAGAGCGAGGAATCTCGAACCGTTAGGCCCTCGTAGTAGGCGAAGTTACGGGCCTTCTGCTCGTCGCTGAAGGCGTGGCCGCCGAAGAGCATCGCCATTACGAGGTCCGCCTGCTTGACGACCTGCTTGCGATACAGATCGAAGTAGGGGAAGTGCAGCAGCAGCGGGTACTGCTCGGAGGAGGTGTGCTCGAAATCCCAGCGGTCGTGCTCGAGGAAGCCCTCGGCCTGGGGGTGGATCCCGCGCTCGCTGTCGTAGGGGATGACCATTACTCTGGCCGCGTCCCGCCAGCCGGCGGCCTCCTCGTCGTCGACGTCCAGTCTGGCCGCAACGTCCGGGTAGCGCTCCACGGCTTCGGCAGCTGCCTGGAGATTTCGTTGCGCCATCAGGTTCGTGTAGACGTTGTTGTCGGCGACCGCGCTGTACTCGTCGGGACCGGTCACGCCGTCGATCCGGAAGCTGCCGGGAGCGTCGTGGTGGCCTAGAGAGCGCCACAGCCTCGCGGTCTCCACCAGCAGCTCGGTGCCGATCTCCCGCTCGAACGGCTGATCGTCGCTCGCCAACTGATAGCGAATGACGGCGTCGGCGATGTCGGCGTTGATGTGAAACGCAGCTGTTCCTGCCGGCCAGTACCCCGAGCATTCCTGGCCGCGGATCGTGCGCCAGGGGAACGCCGCGCCCTCGAGCCCGAGGACGCGCGCCCGCTCACGCGCCAGGTCAAGCGTCCGGTGTCGCCAACGAAGCGCATCGGCTGCCGCATGCGGGGCGGTATAGGTCAGGAGCGGCAGCACGAATGTCTCGGTGTCCCAGAACGCGTGCCCGTCATATCCGGGCCCGGTCAAGCCCTTGGCCGGAATCGCCCGCTGCTCGGCGCGGGCGCCCGCCTGCAAGGCGTGAAACAGAGCGAAGCGGACGGCCTGCTGAAGCTCGGCGTCGCCGTCGAGCTCGACGTCGGCGCGCTCCCAGAAATCGTCGAGATACGCGCGCTGCTCCGCCAGCAGCCTGTCCCAACCACGGTGCAGCGCCTCGGCCACCGCCGCCCCCACCTGGTCGGAGACCGCGGACACCGATCGCTGTCCGGACCAGCCGTAGGCCAGGAACTTGATCACGCGTAGCGGGCGCCCAGGCGATACATCGCCAGTGACCGTGTGCCGCGCGAGGTCCTCATGGCTCTCGGCAGACGACGCAACCCCTTCGGGCCCGTCGATCACGTGTCCGAAGCCCGCCGAGAGCACCAGTCCGCTGGCAGCGGTCCGGTGAGTGAGGATGGCGCGCACGTCAGCGACGCCGTGGGACTCCGAGCGCAGCGGCGCGGCGAGCGCCGCCGCCGCGCGGGGGTCGCTTGAGCGCTCGGGCGCCGACTCGTTTGCGACCAGCTCCGACTGGACGACCACCGGTGTCGTGTCCTCGAGCGGCTCGACCTCGTACAGGATCGCCGCCACCGCACGCTGGGTGAGCGATACGAAACGGGTGGAGGAGACGCGCACCGCGCGTCCGGTGGGAGACACCCACTCCGCCACGCGTCGCAGCACTCCCGCCCGGAGGTCCAGTACCCGCTCGTGGCGCTTGAGCTCCCCGTAGCGGACGTCGAATGGCTCGTCGTCGACCAGCAGGCGGATGATCTTGCCGTTCGTGGCGTTGACGACGGTCTGACCCGCCTCCGGGTTTCCGTATCCGGCCTCCGCGTAGGGCAGCGGACGCAGCTCGTAGAGGCCGTTCAAATACGTACCCGGCATGCCGAACGGCTCGCCCTCGTCGAGGTTTCCGCGCAGCCCGATGTGACCGTTGCCAAGCGCGAACACCGACTCGGTCTGGGCGAGCGTGTCGAGATGAAGCTCGGTCTCGCGCACGGCCCACGGCTCGACCTGGAAAGCGGGATGCTGGATCACCGGTGGTCGATCAGTTCCGCCAGGTCACGGACGACGACGTCTGCGCCGTGAGCCCGCAGGGCGTCCGACTGACCGACGCGATCGACCCCGACGACGTAGCCGAAGTTACCCGCCCGCCCGGCCTGGACGCCGGCCAGCGCGTCTTCGAATACGGCAGCATGGTCCGGCGCCACCCCTAGGGCACGTCCGCCGGCCAGAAACGTGTCGGGGGCGGGCTTGCCGCTCAGGTGCTCGCGCTCGGCGACGTGGCCGTCGACGATCTCCTCGAACAGATCGAGAATGCCCGCGGCCGCCAACACGTCGCGGCAGTTGGTGCTGGAGGACACGACTGCGCGGCGCAGCCCGGCGTCGCGCGCTGCCTTCGCGTAGCGCACCGATCCCTCGTAGGGCTGCACGCCGTCCTCGTGGATCAGCTTCAGCACGATCTCGTTCTTGCGGTTGCCGAGTCCGTCAATCGTCTCGGCATCCGGCGGATCGTCGGGCGTGCCCTGCGGCAGCTCGATGTTGCGCGAAGTCAGAAATGAGCGGACGCCGTCGTAGCGCGGCTTGCCGTCCACATACTCGTCGTAGTCGCGATGCGCGTCGAAAGCCACGAAGCGCTCGCCATGCTGCTCGGCGCGCTGGCGCAGGTAGTCGTCGAACATCTCCTTCCACGCGGCGGCGTGGACCTTTGCGGTCTGCGTCAGGACGCCGTCGAGATCGAACAGGCAGGCGCTGACGCTGTCGGGCAAGCCGAGCACCGGCTAGACCGTACCCGACCAGCGCATTGCGCTGGGCTCGCGCCGCCGGCATGATGCTCGGCGGGTGATTGTTCGGTCAGAATGCGTAGATGACCCGCTTTCCTGATTCCCATCGCGATTTGCTCGAGGCCCAGGTCGCGTCGCTCGCCACGATCGGCGGCGACGGGTTTCCACAAGTGACGGAGGTCTGGTTTCTCGAGGATGACGGGGAGTTGAAGCTGTCGCTGAACACGTCGCGTCTGAAGACCCGCAACCTCATGCAGCGTCCTCAGTGCAGCCTGCTGCTGCTCGATTTACGGAATCCCTACCGGTACTTGGAGATTCGCGGCAACGCGCGGATTGAACCCGACGACGACTACGCATTTGCACGCAAAGTCGGGGCCAAGTACGACGCCGATCTCAGCGCTCACGATAAATCCGGAGAGAGTCGCGTAATCGTCACCATCGAGCCCACCAACGTCTACGCCGTCGACATGAGCGCCGGCTAGGGAGCCAGGCGATTAGCCCGCACCCGCGCCTGGGCGTTCTATCGTTGGGGACATGGCCAGAACGTGGGTTCTCCATACAGAAACCAAGGGCACGGGCGCCCAGATGGTGCCGTTGGAGACGGTCACCAAGCGCTCGTCTGCGGCCGAGCCGGTGTTCGTGCCGCAGAAACCGAGTCCGGTAGAGCCGGATAAACCCAAGGCCCCGCAGCAGCGGAAATTCAAGGTCGTCGACGTGATGACGCGCCAGGTGTTGGCTGATGACGTCAACGCGCGAGAGACCATCGACGAACTTAGAGGCGTCCGTAGCACGGTCGACGTGAACGTGTACGTCTGGGAGGACGGACGCGATCGCTGGCGCCTTCTGTCCCTAGCCGACCAGCGGGCGATGTGGGAGCTCGCTCGCCGCTAAGCGCCCGGCCCGGCTCTGCCGCCTGACTGGCCCACTTTCAGCGGCTGCTTGCGGCCGCCACCTTGGAGCGTCGGCCGCTGAGGGCACGCCGCACGCGCGGGGGAAGGCACAGCGAGAGGCGCTGGCTCATCGATGGCCGCGTCCGCCAGCGAAGGGGATCAAGATCCGCACCGCAGAGCGCGCAACCCGCCGCATAGGGCGTGACTCTCTCACCGCATTGGGGGCAATAACCAGGATGCATGAATTGATAATCGGCGGTCGCCGTGTGGGACGGATAAACAACGCGTCAGCCACGGCGAAGAAGTCACGGGACGGCCCCCCTTGCCGAGCCTCGCGTGTCGCAGCACTTGGCTGATGGTGGGCCTCACAGTCGCACGGCAACAAGCCCCGCGGCAAGCAGGACCAGCGCTAGCCACAGCGCGGAGAGCGCACCCTCGAGCGGCGCCGACAGACGTGAACTGGTCAACTCGAGCGCAGTTCCGTCGGTGAGTCGCTGCTCGCCAACCACCTCGGCGGTCCGGCGCCGGAGCACTCGCACGGGTGTACTCAGCCGTCGCTGTGCCGCGCTCAGCAGACAGCACGCAGCCGCCACGAGAACGCCCGCCGGCCGGATCGTGAGGGCGTTGACGAAATAGCCAGTTAATGCCGGAAACCCACCCCAGGCGAGGGCGAACCACTCGTCAGTGTGAAAGCGACCAGCCGCTAGCTCGAGGTTATAGGCCGGAACGAGGAACACGCCAGCGAGTACCAGCGGCGCGAGCAAGGGGGACACCATCACGATCCCAGCTACACCGATCGCGACCGCTCCGATGAGCCCGACCAATGCAAGCGCGATCAACGATCGTCGCTTCAAGATTGTCTTCAGCGGCCGGCCGTTCAGCTCGTCCAGGGCGTGTGCGCTCACCCCGACCGCCAAGAAGAACGCCAACAGCGCGGCGCCGAGACGGTCGGCGTATACCCTCGGCGCCGCCGCCGCGCCCAGCGCCACGTAGCTTAAGTGCCACGCCGTGTATGGCGGGTGCAACAGGGTCACCAAGTCGCGCCAGCCGCCAGACCGAAGCGCATAGAACGCCGGCCGCTCGAGCTCACGCCGAGCCGTCTCCATCTCTCACCCCCCACATCATCAGCCCGGCACCGAAGCTCATGTGCCGTTCGCGCACACCGCGGATCCCAGCCGCGTGCCACAGGGCGGCCATGTCCGGCTCGCGCCGGTGAAGCTCCTCGATGCTCGGCCCGAGGAAGCGACCCACCTCACACCACGCAGGAGAGACCAAGCGGCCGAGCAGCGGCAGCGCGACACGAGTATGCACCCTCCAGAGCGCGCGGAAGGGCGCCACGCCCGGGACGCCGAACTCGACCATCCCGATCCGACCTCCGGGCCTCACGACGCGAGCGAGCTCGCGCATGGTCGCCCCACGATCGGCGACATATCGCAGCAGGTACGTGAACGTCAGGGCGTCGAACGCGCCATCGGCGAACGGCAGCCGCTCGGCCTCTCCACGGACAATCGTCACGTGACCGGCGAGCGCACGATCGGCGGCCAGTCGGGCACGGGCGCCCTTGAGCATCTCCTCGCTCTGATCCAGACCGATCACTTCGCAGCCACAGCGCCGAGCGAGCTGGAACGCCACAAGCCCTGTTCCCGTCGCGACATCGAGGACACGTTCCCGGGGGCCGGGATCGATTTCGTCCACCAGTGCGCGGCGCCAGCGCGGATCCTGGCCAAAACTCAGCAACGCGCCCATGCGGTCATAGTGGGTGGAGAGACCTGCGAACAGCTCGAGCGCGTGGCGCTTACGGGGAGAGAGCGGGCTGTCCGCAGACGCTGCCACCGGCACCGCAAGCGTACCTCTCGCCCGCTAGGAGTCAGCCAAGCCGCGCCGATGGGCAAGGCGGGCGAACGACGGCCCGCCTTCGCCGGTTCGGATCGGCTCCATCCGTGGTTACGTTGCCGTGGCCGCCGGGTCTGTCTGACTGGCGAGGTCCCGGTTCTCCGGCACGAACTTGCTCGCGATGAACGTCGCGCCTTGGGGGTCAGAGATCACCGTCGTCCTGACCCAGGGGGCATCGAATGGGGGCACGATCACGTTGCCGCCCAGTTCGGCCGCCTTCGCGGCCGTCCCGTCCGCGTCGTCGACCGTGAATGTCACGCTCCAGTGCGCCGCGACGTCCGGCTGATCGTCGGGAATGGGATTGATACTCGCCACGACGTCCTCGAACCCCGCTGCGCCCATCTCGGCAGTCCTCCTGCGCAGCCCGGGGTCACGCTGCTCCAGATAATCGCCGTAGCCGGGTAACGTCCACATCTCGATGCCGCCATCCATCGTCAGCGTCCGCCAACCGAACACTGAGCCGTAGAACGACTTCGCGCCTTCCACGTCACGGATATTGAGACCGTTGAAGGTCAACGAACCCGCCTCGTTGACGATCCGCGCGCCCTTGTGCTCCTTCGCCTGCCATACGCAGAGCGCCGTGCCCTCCGGATCCGCGAACACGGCCATCCGTCCCGCGTCCATGACGTCGAACGGGTCCATCAGGGCCCTGCCGTTCGCGTCGAGGACCTTGGAGGCGGTCTCGTCCGCGCTCTCCACCGAGATGTAGGTGTTCCACATCGCCGCCGGGGGTCCACCTTCGGGGAGCGACGCGACGGCGGCGACATCGCGGCCGCGAAGGCGGCCGATGAGGTACTTGCCGCCCGACTCCGGCGGCATCATGTCCACGAACTCCCAGCCGAACAGTCCGCCATAGAACTCGACCGCCGCGTCCGGGTCTGGCTGGCTGGTGTCGATCCAGCAGGGGACCCCGGGAATGTATCCATCTCGCTCGGGCATTGCCGCTCCTTTCGTCGTTTGTCGCTCGCCGAACCATAGGAGCTATTTAGGCCGAGATCGGTCCTAAAACTTGGAAGTGGTCCTCGCTGTCGTCAGGCGCCGCCTCAGCGTGAGCTGTCGTGCCACAGCCCGATTACGTTGCCGGCGGGGTCACGGAAGGTCGCGACGGTCAGCAGCCCCTCGGGGAAGGGATTGGTAACGATCTGGCCTCCATGGGCGAGGATGCGTGCAACCGCTTCCTCGATCTGGTCGACGTAGATGTAGGGCAGCAGCCCTGGCTCGGTGGCGACGAGGTGGTCGCTGATCCAGGCGCCGCTGAGGCGGCCGCTGGCGTCGTCGAAGCTCGGTCGGTCGCTGTTTGGGTTGTTGATGTGCCAGCCGAAGACTTCCCGGTAAAAAGCGGCTGCTTGGCGGACGTCTGCCGCGGGAATGTGCAGATAGCTGATCGCCCCGGGCGTCGTCAGGCGTGTGTCGACGCTGTGATTCTCGCCGGTCGTCGGCGGCTGCTCTGGTGGTTCGCTCACGATCTTCTCTCAGGCGCCGCTTTCGAGCCGCGCCTTCAGCTGCTCCTGAGTCTTGGGGATCTCCTTCTTAGCCTGCATGCGCGCGAACGGCGCGATCAGCACGCCGATCCCTTGTCCGACGAGGTCGAGCTCCACGGCGACACGGGACTTCGAGCCGTCGCCGACCGGCTCTACGATGACGGTCCCGACTGGCCTGACGGGCCCCGCTGTGCCGCGGAACGAGCTTCTTCGCGGCGGTTCGTGCTCGGTGATCTCATAGCTTGTGTCCTGCTCGCGGCCGCCGAACTTGCGGATCTCGCGGACGCGCGTTCCGACGCCTACCGGCCCCTGTCCCTCGACCTTCGCGCTGACGATCTGTGTCTGCCACTCGGCGTGGCGCTCGGGCTGGTCGAGATACGCAAACACGTCCTCGGGTCGCCGGTCGATCTCGATGCTGTGGGTGATCACGGTCCCTCCTGGCTGGTTGTCCCGCAATCCTTGCTCCCGGACGCACGGCGGTCAAGCACGGTGAGCCAGCCTCAAGTACGGCCACGCGTGACCCCGGACCTACAATCCCCAAACCCGCCAGGAGCCCGTTGTCGAATGCGCGTCGGTCTGGCCCCCCGCACTCCTACCCGCCGGCCAGAAGCCGGTGGCCTCGGGGTCGGTGAAGCAAGCTCTGCTGGGAAGCGACCCAGACCCCGAAGGCGGTCGGGTCATCACTTACGCCGGGTGGCCGCTCTACACCTACGTGGCGGACACCGCTCAAGGAACTGCGACCGGCCAGGCGATCAACCTCAACGGCGGTATGTGGTACGTGCTCTCGCCGTCCGGCAAGATGATCAAGACCAAGCCCTGAGCTGCGCCGGCGGCGTTCTGCTCGGAGACGACCCGGCCCCGTAGACCCGTCGGGATCACCCTGGTCCTCCTCGGTTGCGACCCCTCCGGGCCCATGCTCAGCTACAGACGCTGGGCTACGGATGAGCTGAGGCCCCGAAGGATGGGCTCCCTGCGCGAATGTGATGCACTGAGGGACGTGAGTGTGCTGTCGTCGCCGGTCGCCTCCACTCCTGCTGGGCTGCTGGAGCGCTTTCACCCCGCGGTTGGGGAATGGTTTGAGCGCCGATTCGCCGACGGTCCGACTGAAGCACAGGCGGGAGGGTGGCCGGCGATCGGTGCGAGACGGCACACGTTGGTGTGTGCGCCCACCGGTTCGGGCAAGACGCTGGCCGGTTTTCTGGCCGCGATCGACGCTCTGTATCGGGAGCACGCGGCAGGCAAGTCGATCGAGGGCGTGACGAAGGTCGTTTACCTGAGCCCGCTGAAGGCGCTGGCCGTCGATGTGCACACGAATCTGGAGGAGCCGCTTGCGGAGATCGCCGCGGTCGCTCGGGAGCTCGGCTATGACCCGGCCCCGATCACGGTCGGCGTTCGCACCGGGGATTCCACCTCCTCGCAACGCCAGACGATGCTCCGGCGTCCTCCGAATCTGCTGGTCACGACGCCCGAGTCGCTGTACCTGTATCTGACCGCTGAGCGGTCCAGAGCGACGCTGCGCACGGTCGAGACCGTGATCGTCGACGAGATCCACGCGCTGGCGCGCGACAAGCGCGGCTCGCACCTGGCGCTCTCGCTGGAGCGGCTCGCGGCGGTTACCGGCCGTCCACCGGTCAGGGTCGGCCTCTCGGCGACGGTGAAGCCGGTGGAAACGGCGGCTCGGCTGCTTGTGGGAGCAGCCGAGCGCCTTCCCATCATCGTCGACAGCGGGCACCGGCGGGCGCTCGATATCTCGCTGGAGCTACCGGATGGCGAGCTCGAAGCGGTCATTCCCGCCGATCAGCTGGGGGAGATCCTGGATCGTGTCGCGAGCCATGTGGCCGAGTACCGGACGACGTTGGTGTTTGTGAACACCCGGAACCTGTCCGAGCGGGTGGCGCATGAGCTGGGCGAGCGGCTGGGGGAAAACGAGGTGGCCGCTCATCATGGGTCGCTTTCGCGAGAGCGCCGCCAGCGGGTCGAGCAGCGTCTGCGGGCCGGGGAGCTGCGAGCCCTGGTGGCCACGGCCTCGCTCGAGCTGGGAATCGACGTGGGTCCGGTGGAGCTGGTGTGCCAAATCGGCTCGCCGCACAGCATCGCCACCTTCCTGCAGCGGGTAGGGCGGGCCAACCACCAGCGCGGTGGGGTACCGCGGGGAATCATCTATCCGACGACGCGCGATGAGTTAGTCGAGTGCGCCGCCCTGCTGGCCTCGGTCAGGCGAGGACGGCTGGACTCCCTTCATCCGCCCGAGCTACCGCTTGACATCCTCGCCCAGCAGATCGTCGCCGAGGTGGCGGCCCGAGGCGAGGATGGCGTGACCGAGGAGGAGCTGTTCGGGCTGATGAAGCGGGCCTGGCCCTATCGGGAGCTCGAGCGTGAGCAGTTCGAGGAGATCCTCGAGCTGGTGTCGTCGGGCATCGAGACCGGCCGGGGGCGGCGGATGGCCTACGTGCACCGGGACCGAGTCAACGACAGGCTTCGCGGCCGACGCGGCGCGCGGCTCGCGAGCCTCACCTCCGGGGGAGCGATCCCCGAGACCGGCGACTACCGGGTGTTGATGGAACCGGGCGACGTGTTCATCGGCACTGTCAACGAGGACTTCGCGATCGAGTCGATGCAGGGCGACGTGTTCCTGCTCGGCACGCATCCGTGGCAGATCACCGGAGTGACCAACGCTGTCTTGCGGGTGCGAGACGCGACGGGCCGGCATCCGACGATCCCGTTCTGGCTGGGCGAGGCACCGGGCCGGACCGACGAGCTCTCAGACGAGGTGTCGAGGCTGCGCCGCGGGGTGGCCGAGCGCCTGGATGACGGCGGGCGGGAAGCCGCGATCGGATTCGTGGAGCAGGCGGCGGCCATCGACGGGTTCGCCGCGTCGTTGGTGGTTGATTACCTGCGAACGGCACGCGCGGAGCTGGGCGGCGTGCTTCCCACGGACCAGGACATCGTGTTCGAGCGTTTCTTCGACGAGACAGGCGGGATGCAGCTGATCGTCCATGCGCCACTGGGCTCGAGGATCAATCGCGCGCTTGGTCTCGGCCTGCGCAAGAAGTTCTGCCTGAATTTCGACTTCGAGCTGCAGGCGGCGGCCAGCAACGACGCTGCGCTGTTATCGCTGGGACCCCAGCACTCGTTCCCGCTCGAGGACGTACCCGGATTTCTTCGTTCTCACAACGTGCAGGACGCGGTCTCCCAGGCTGTGCTGCGGAGCCCCATGTTCACGGCCCGCTGGCGCTGGAACCTCAATCGCTCGCTGGCCGTTCTGCGCCGCAAGAGCGGCCGGGTGAACCCGTTCAACATTCAGCGGATGGAGGCGGCCGACTTGATGGCCGCCGTGTTCCCGTCCCTCGCGGCCTGCCAGGACAACGCCCCGGCGGGCCCGATCGAGATCCCGGATCACCCGCTGGTGCGAGAGACGATGGGCGACTGTCTCACCGAGGCCATGGATATCGATGGCCTCAAGGCGCTGGTGGGACGCTTTGAGCAGGGAGCGGTTCGCCTGCACTTTGTGGACACGGTCGAGCCCAGCGTGTTAGCGCACGAAATCCTGAACGGCGCCCCATTCACATACCTCGACGAAGACGCGGAGATCGGCGAGCGCCGCTCCCGAGCGGTGCCGCTGCGCCGCGGACTGCCGGTCGAGCCCCGGGAGCTAGGTCGACTCGATCCCGCGGCAATCGAGCGAGTACGTAGCGAGGCGGTCCCCGATGTCCGTGATCCAGACGAGCTGCACGACGTACTGCTGTCACTCGTGGTGGCCCGTCCCCGAGCAGAGTGGCTCTGCCATTTCGAAGCATTGTCCGCCGCCGGCCGCTGCCTCGAGGTACGCCGTCCGCATACGACCGATGTCCTGTGGGCCGCGACTGAGCGTCGCGGTGAGCTCGAGGTCCTGTTCCCGGGCGCCACGTTCGACCCCGACCACCCCCTCCCGCCGAGGCTGGTGGATGCGCTCGACACGGACGCCACCGAGGTGACGGTGGTGCAGGGCCACCTCGAGATTGTCGGCCCAGTGACCGCCGAGGATCTCGTCTGCGCAACCGGGCTTTCACCGGCTTCGGTGACGATCGCGCTCGAGGCGCTGGCTGTCAGCGGGTTCGCCATATGCGGGCAGTTCGATGATCAGATTGGCCAGCAGTGGTGCGCCCGCCGGCTGCTGGCGCGAATCCACAGTTACACCCGCGGACGCCGGCGCGCCGAGGTCCGTCCTGTGAGCCAAGAGCAGTGGGAGGGGTTCCTCCAGACTTTCTGGCGTCTGGCGCCCGGAACGCAGCTTCACGGCCGCGCGGGCCTTGCCCAGGTGATCGAGCAGCTCCAGGGATCCGAATGGCCGGCCGGGGAGTGGGAACGGATCCTGGCCGCTCGCGTCCACTCCTACCGTCCGGAATGGCTCGATGACCTCTGCCTGTCGGGCGAGGTGGTCTGGGGCCGGCTTTCGCTGATCGAGCGGGCCGCCGAGGACGACGCCGCTCCCCGCGACGAGCCTCCCGCGTGGACGGGCAAGGCCCCGTCCCGGCGCACCCCGATCACGTTCATGCTTCGCGAGGATCTGCCCTGGCTCCTCCAAGCCCACCGAGGACGCGCTCAGCCGGCCGAAGCCGCAAGCGGTCCCGGCCGCGAGGTGCTCGACGCACTTCGCGCCCGCGGCGCGCTATTTCACCCGGATCTCCAGACGATCACCAACCGCCTGCCGATTGAGATCGAGGAAGGCCTCTGGGACGGCGTCGCTAGAGGACTCATCACCGCCGACGGGTTCAATGCGATCCGCTCGCTCCTGCACGCCCGCACCCGCCTCGCTCGCCGGCACCGAACGTCCTACCGCGGGCCCGGCTCGCGCGGGCGCAGAGGCAGCTGGCGCCACGGTGTCGAAGGCCGCTGGACACTACTCCCCCCGGCGCAGCCAATCGACGACGCCGAGGAGCTGGCGGAGACGGTCGCGTGGCAGCTGTTGCTGCGGTGGGGTGTCGTATTCCGCGACGTCTACCTTCGGGAACGCCTCGCGCTGCCGTGGCGGCAGATTCTTTGGGCGCTGCGCCGGATCGAGGCCCGTGGCCTCACCCGCGGCGGCCATTTCGTCACCGGGATAACCGGCGAGCAGTTCGTCAACGAGACAGTGATCTCTCTCCTCCACGGCCGCCCTGGCGGCCAGCCCTTACGGGGTGTCAGCCGTCGCGGATGATGCGCACGATCACAGCGCGCGAAGTGTGGCTCGCCGCCTCGAGGACGACCGTCAGCTCGTCCTCGCGCAGTTCCTCGGCGGCCTCAATCACGACCACGAGCGGTTTGGCGCCTGCGCCAGCCTGCGTGATCGCGCGGCGAACGTCGCCCGCCTCGCGGGACAGCGTCTCGGGCGAGGGCACCGACAGCACCACCTCGCCGGCGGCAGGTGGGTCGAGGTTGCCTTCGGCATCGGGCGTTTCGACTTCGACCACGACTTCATCGCCGGCCACGCTCGGCGGCGCATGCGTGCTCAGCTGTCGGTCGACGGCGCCGCCGAGCGGTACCTGGATGATCAAGCTTGGGTTGTATGCGATCGGCTCACCCTATCGCCAGCGCTGCTGAGGACGCGCCTTCCTGAGAGCTGTTTGAGCACGTCCTCGAGCAGCAGAGCCGCGAGCATCACGAGAAACGGGTCAATCGCCGAGCGGAAGCGAATGAACCCGCTTACGAAGACCGATGTCGCGAGGCAGACTGGGACGAGCCACAGCCATTTCGGTGCCCGCCACGCTTGGCGGGTGAAAAGCCCGCCTAACGCCAGCACCAAGAGCAGCGGCGAGGTGCTGATCACGAGCAGCGCCGGGCCCGGCGGAATGTCTGTGTCGCGGAGATTGTCGACCGCGAATTGCACCTCTCCGAGCTGGAACATGCGGACGGTGTTCCAGTACCCGACCTTGAGAATGTAGGCAGGATCACTCTTGATGTCGGCGATCGCCGCTGCCTGGAGGTGATTGCCGTAGGTAACCTCGTTCCACCGTGCCGCTCTTGCTTCGCGCAGGATGCGCGCGTACTCCGGCGACGCGCCGTGTTCGGCCTCGATCCAATCGGCCGGAAACCGACGGTCCGCCCGCGACACCTGGTTGTAGGTACCGGCAAGCGTGTAGCCACTCTCGTCGGAGACCGGGATGAACGAGTGAAAAACGATCCAGTTGCGGACGGTCCATGGCGCGATCGTGAGGCACGCAGCGACAACGAACAACGCCGTGGATGTCAATGCGGGTCGCCGTCGCGAGCGTGTCGCCACAAACGCGAGTGACAGCGGCAGCAACAGGATCAACCCGTTGGTGCGAGTGAGAGACGCAACACCGACCAACACACCTGTCAGGACCACCCACCGGAATCGCCGCCTCGAGCGGCGCGCTTCGAGCGCCGTCACCACTGCAGCGAGCACGGCCGGCACGAACAGCGCCTCAGAGATCAGGGCGGTGCTCAAGATCACGAGCGGCGGAGCAACCGCCGCGATGCAGAGAGCCAGGATCCCCACGCGCTTGCCCCACAACCGCAACGCGATCAGCCCGATCAGTGAGACCGAAAGCGTGCCCAGGAATGCTCCCGCCAGACGGCCGAGGGAGGGCGCCGCATGCCCCGCGAGTGCATACACAGAAGCGAGGAACAACGGGTAGCCAGGTGGCCGGAAAGCGGTCGGGCCGCCTCCTGGAGCGCGGTTGGTCGGTGGATAGCCGTGGCCCTGGGCGATCGATTCCGCGGTGCGACTGAAATCGGATGGGTCAAGCGTCAGGGGTGTGTCCCAGGTGAGCGCGACCGTCGTCAGGCGAACTGCCAGCGCGACCGCGAGGATGACCCACACGCGGGTTCCGGGGCGCCCGATCAGCACACGAGTGCGACGGGCGCAGTCGAGCGCGCGAACCGTCAGCAAGCGATCGGCCGCGCGCATCCCGCTTCGCCGGCCGTCAATCGGCGAGGCCCTTGCGGCGGAGCTCTCGCGAGGCTGAGTCGGTTTTCTCGAGTCCGTCGAGCCCCATTCCCCGCAGCACCCTTGGCGCTTTGCTGAACTGGATCTCGCGGTAGTCGACTACCTGGATGTGGTTGCCCCACGGGTCGCGGACGTCGAGCGATCCTGAACCAGGTACGTCCATCCCGGCCCGCTGCATCGCTGTTCGGATTTCCTCCTTGTCCTCGACCACCAGCCCGAAGTGGCGCGCGTCGTCCGGCGGTTGCGTGCGCCCGGCGGAAAGCGCAATGAACTGATCGCCCATGTCGATGAACGCCATGCTCCTCCCGTGGCGACCGCGAAGCTCGAACTCGAGGAACCGCCCGTACCAGTCCAGCGCCTCATCGAGGTCTCCGACCTCGAGGGCCACGTGATTAATCCCGACTAGCCGCGTCATCGCCGTTCAAAGCCTGCTCGAATCGTCGGGTCAGCGCGGCTCCATGTAGGTGCCGGGGCTGGCATCTGTGGCACGGAACTCCGGTTTGCGTTCCGGGGTGGCCTGCGCGAGCGCCTCCTGTACGCCAGCGGCATCCAGATCGGTCGCGTAGACTGGCGTTCCGGGCTGCTGACGCCAGGATTCGTCCAGGCCGCCCGCGTCGACCGCATCAAATCCCAGTTCGTCGACGAGTCCGAGGACGACCGATTTGGCCGCGGCGTTATCACCGGCGACCGGTAGCGCGATGCGCCCGGGGGTCCCCTGGGGACGGCCTCGCTCGCGTAGATGCTGCGCATAGATGTTGTTGAACGCCTTGATGACCGGATGGCCGAGCTGCTGCTCGACCCAGCGGCTCTCAGGCAGTCCATCTTCGACCGCAGCAATTCGTCCGTCGCGATGCTGTGGGTAGTAGTTGCCCGTATCGACGACCACGAGATCATCAGGCCCGTCCGCCAACAGGTCTGACGGCAGGCTGGGGACGCTCTTCTCCGGGATCGTAACCACCAAAAGATCCTTATCCCGAGCGGCTTCCTCGACAGTCACGGCTCGTGCGCCGGTCTCTGCCGCCAGCTCACCAAGCGTCTGAGGCCCGCGCGAGTTCGCGACCGAAACCTCATGCCCCAGCTCCGTCAGGCGACGAGTCAACGTACCCCCGATGTTTCCTGCGCCGATGATCCCAATCTTCATCTCGCTCCTCGATCGTGGAGGGCGCCGCGATGTCGCGCCCGGTTCTGCCCGAGGCTAGATGAAGTCGTTCCCGGTCAGCACGTACACGAACGGCACGAACGGGACAATCGCGGCGATGGCCCAGGTGAGCTTCGCTACCAGCCCCAGATCGCCGCGTAGTGCGAGGTTGATCCAGATCAGCACCACGGCGACCGGATGCAGGATGCACAACAGCAGTTCTATGACCTTTTTCATAGCACCCTCACAATTTGCTCCGACGGTCCCAGCGTTCCTGTGGTCGCATGGGAAGGAAGTCCAACGGTATGACCAGGGTACCCCCATTGGGACGGCTGCAGCAGTCCCCGTTCGACAACCAGCGGGCAGCTGCCATCAACAGGGCAAACGAGAATAGGATTCCCTCCGACAGTGAGAGTCCCGGCGTTTCCATGGTCCATTAGTCGGCGAGGAATCTGCCTCGCGACGCTGAGCGTTTCGATCGCGACGGGCGCCGCCTCGGCTGCGCTGTTGGTGAGCGGCGCGCACGCGCGCGCCGCTCAGCGCACGAGCGGCACGGACGCGAGCGGCATCGCCCACGCGAGCGGCATCGCGCCAGGAGGGCCCGGGGCGACCTCGTACCTCGACGTAGCGCGCAAGGACTGCTTCGGGACGGCGCGCGAAACGACCTCGAAGGTCTGGTTCACGGTGGCTCACGGGGTGCTCTCCGACGTCTTTAGCCCAACGATCGAGAGCACCAATGTCAACACCGTCCAGTACATCGTCACCGACGGCCGTACCTTCGCGGACTTGCAGGCACGAAACATGAGCTACTCGGTGAGCTCTCCGGACGCCAGCGGCATGGTCTGCCGGGTGACCAGCACCGATCCGGTGCACCATTTCCGGCTGGTTAGCGAGTACGTCGCGGATCCCGCGCGGAACAGCGTCGTCGTGCACACCGTGCTCGAGCCGTTGCGAGGCGGGTTCGGCTCGGTGCGGCATCTGAAGGTATACGTGCGCTACGACGCGACGATCGACAACACCGGCGGAGGCGGGTCGGTCAACGGAGGCGCAAACGACTCCACCGTCGATCCCGGCACGACCGCGTTGGTGGCGTCGGATACGCATCCCTCGAGCGGTCCCTTCGCTGCGCAAGTCGTCGGCGCGCTGGTCGCCGATCGGCCATTCCTGGCCGAATCCAGCGGTTTCGTGGGCACGGCGAGCGACGGCCTGAGCCAGCTGGACACCTACCGCCGGCTGGTCGACACCTACCAATCGGCGGATGACGGCAACGTTGTGCAGACGGCGCTCATCGACGCACGTGCCGGTCAGCCGTTCACCCTGGCGCTCGGCTTCGCCCCGGTCGCGCAGGGCGCGATCGATACGGCCAGGGCCAGTGCAGCCCAGCGGTTTGCCGTCACGCTGGCGCAGTACTTGAATGGATGGCGAGCTTACGACAGCGGCTTACGTCGGCCGCCCAGAGAGCTGCCCGGCTATTCGGCGGCGGAGAACGCCGCCATGCGTGACAGCTACTGGCTGTCGGCCAACGTGATCAAGGCAGCCGAGGACAAGACCTACCCAGGAGCGTTCGTGGCGTCGCCCACCGATCCCTGGGGGCAGTCGGTTCCGGCGATGAGCACCCACCCCGGCTGGACGTACCGGGAGATCTTCGCGAGGGACAGCTACGAAACGTTCACCACGCTGCTCGCCGACGGCGATAGCGCCAGCGCCCGGGACATGGTCATGTTCCTGTTCGACCGGGTGCAGCAACCCGACGGGAGCTTTCCCCGTGACTCCGAGGTCAACGGCGCCGTCGCACCTGACACGTTCGGCCTCGCGGAGATCGACGAGGACGCCTACCCGCTGCTGATGGCCTGGGAAGCAGGGTTCTCCGGCGACGCGTCGTTCTACCGTGCTCACGTCCGCCCGGATGCCGACTTCATCGTCGACCACGGGCCCAACTACGGCGTGGAGCGCTGGGAGGAACATCCCGGCTACTCGCCCTCGACGCTTGCCGCCGAGATCGCCGGCCTGGTCGCCGCAGCGCACCTCGCGCATGCTGCGGGCGACGCGCCGCGCGCCCACCTCTACCTCGCGACGGCTGACTACTACCAGCGCAATGTCAAGCTCTGGACGGTAACGACGACTGGCCCCTACGCCCCGAACCGGTACTTCATCCGGCTCTCGCCGACTGGCGACCCGAATGCAGCCGAGACCTACGACCTGAACAACGGCAGCCTGAGCAGCGTCGACCAGCGCCAGGTCATCGACGCGGGCTTCCTCGAGCTGACCCGGCTCGGCGAGTTGCCGGCGAGCGACGGCGACGTCCGGACCTCGCTCGGCGTCGCCGACGGTGTGCTGGAAAGCCAGACGACATCGGGTCCGGGATGGCACCGCTACGGCATCAAGGCGAACGGCAGCACGGACGGATACGGCGACTGCTATGAGCCAGACCCCACCACATGCACACCGACCGGGGCGCCTTGGTTTCCCCAGGCCGTCGGCTCGGGACACCTCTGGCCGCTGCTGGACGGCGAGCGCGCCGAGCACGAGCTTCAACTCGGGCGGACGGGCAGCGCGGCGCGCCTTTCGTTGACAATGCGACGAATGTCATGGGGGCTCGGCATGGTGCCCGAGCAGGCCTGGGAGGACCCGGACTACCCGCCATCTCCATACGGGAGTGATCCCTCCACGGGCTCGATCGGTTTCATCAACGGCAAGGCCGCCGGCTCGGCAGCGCCGCTCATCTGGGGCCAAGCCCAGTACCTCAGGCTCCTGCTCGACCTCAAGACCGGCACGCTGCTCGACCAGCCCCCGATCACGCGAACTCGATACATCGTTGGGGGCCCACCGACGGTCATCGCCCTGCGCCTCGCCTCGCCGGCCCCTGGGACGATCACGACAGCGGCCACCTCGGCCGTCACCGGTACGACCGCGCCCGGCGCACGCGTCGACGTCTCCGCCAGCCAGCCAAACGCTGCCAACGTCACGTCTGTGGTCGCGACCGTCGCCGACAGCCACGGGTCTTTTCACGCCACGGTTCCGACGCCCCCGGGGGCGACGATCATCACCGCAGCCGCCACGGTCGGCGCCCACGCCTCCGGCTGGGCTCAGGAGAGCGTGACCCACCCCTATCCGTCGCTGTCGGCGGCATACGACAATGTGGGGATCACGTCGGACAGTGATACCTCGCCAGGCGACTTCGACGGCACCGGCGACAGCTACTCAGCGCAGGCGCTCGCAGCAGGCACGCCCAACCCGCTGACGCCGGGCGGCACTGTGAGCATCGGGGGCGTCCCGTTCACCTGGCCCAACGTGGCCGCCGGACAGCCGGACAACGTCCTGGCCGAGGGGCAGTCCTTTGCGCTCTCGGGCTCGGGCTCGACGCTCGGATTCCTTGGGGCATCCACGCTGGCCACGACGACCGGAGCCGGCACGATCACCTACACGGACGGCAGCACGCAGGCGTTCACGCTCAGCTTCGGTGACTGGGGGAGCGGCAACCCGACTTCCGGCACCAGTCTCGTCACGACCACCAGCCGCTGGAACACCGCCACGGGAGCGAACGGCACGGGCGGGGTCAAGAACGTCTACTTCACCTCCGTGCCGCTGCAAGCCGGCAAGTCGGTTGCCTTCGTCACGCTTCCGAACATCAGTAACGGTGTCGGAGGCGTTGCCGCCATGCACGTGTTCGCCGTCGCGATCGGCAGCTGAAAGCCATGACGGCCGCGAGGACCGCCCCCGCTGATATCACCGCCTCCGCGCTGGCGAGCTTCGACGGCTGCCGTGATCCGCGACTGCGCGAGTTGATGCAGGCGTTCGTTTCACATCTGCACCAGTTCGCGTGTGAGGTCAAGCTGGGCGAGGACGAATGGCGCGATCTGATAGCCGCACTGACCGACACCGGTCGGATCACCGACGATCGCCGCCAAGAGTTCATCCTCTGGTCGGACTCGCTCGGGCTCTCAATGCTGGTCGATGCGCTCGCCAACCCGCTCCCCACCCGCGCGACGGAGTCGACGGTCGTCGGGCCCTTCTATGTGCCCGGAGCGCCGCTTCGCGAGTATGGGGAGAGCATGGTCGCCCCCGCTGGCGGTCCGACCGGGCTGCCTGCATGGGTCCACGGGCGCGTCGTCGATGTGGAGGGCCATCCGATTGCAGGAGCCGAACTGGATGTCTGGCAGAACGGACCCGACCGGCTCTACGCAGTCCAGCGCCCCGAGGCGCCTGAGGATCATCTTCGCGGCCGCTACCTGACGCTCGGGGACGGCACCTACGCGCTGCTGGCGGTGCGCCCCGTCCCGTACACGATTCCTGACGACGGGCCCGTCGGCAAGATGCTCGCGGCAGGCGGGCGGCACCCGTGGCGCCCCGCGCACATCCACATGATCGTACGCGCCGAGGGTTACCGGACGCTGACCACGCACATCTTCGACGCCGCGAGCGAATACCTCGATACCGACGCCGTGTTCGCGGTCAAGCCATCCCTGATCCGCAGCTTTGTGGAGCGCAGTGCAGATGACCCGGAGCGGCCACCTGGCGTCGAAGGTGAGTGGATCTCGGTAGAGAATGACCTCGTGCTGGCGCGATGATCGACCTTGATCGAAGGGATCGATCAGTGATTCCCGCAGCGGGGCGCGACGCCGTCGCCGTGGCAGCCGCGCTCAGTCACGCTTGACCCGAGCGCTGACGCGGACGTAGGATCGGGCACGAGCAGCTCGTGCTGCTCCCGAATCGGGGCGCCTCGCTGTGAGCATCAAGCCTGCCGATTGCGGGTGGAATCAGCACGAAGCCAAACGACAACACGAAGGAGGCCGAACATGCGGACGCTGATGAAAGTCCAGATCCCGACCGGTGCCGGGAACGATGCGATCAAGGACGGCAGCTTGCCGCAGATCGTGGGCCGGGCGCTTGAGGCGCTGAAGGCGGAGGCTGCTTATTTCACATCGGAGGAAGGCATGCGCACCGCGCTGATCTTTTTCGACATGGCCGACTCCAGCGGCATCCCGCCGGCGGCCGAGCCGTTCTTCATGGGGCTTGACGCCAAAATCACCTTCGCGCCGGTCATGAATGCCGATGAGATGCGTGCCGGCGTGGGCAAGGCAATGGAAGCCATGTAGACCGCGCGCGCTCGGGTGAGGCTCTCTTGCCGCTATAAGCGGATGGTCGGCCGGCAGAACTCCTGGAAGGCGCGCGCTACATAAACGAGTTCTGTGAGTGATGTGGAGCGCGTGACTTTTCGACGCCATGCAGCCCCACACTGCCGGCGTCTGTGTCAACAATCTCGGCACCGAGGGCGCTGACAGGTCGCAGAATGCGTGTATGCCTTGGAGGTTCGTATGAATCGGGTGATCGTGGTTGGTGGAGGCATCTCGGGGCTGTGCGCCGCCTACTTCTTGCGCAAGGCAGGCGCCGTCGTAACCGTTCTCGAGGCGCGACGTGTGGGTAGCGGAGCGTCTTGGGGCAATACGGGTTGGGTCACGCCGGCGCAGGCCGGACCACTACCTGAGCCAGGGCTTATTGGCTACGGCGTGCGGTCGCTTGTGGATCCCAGATCAGGGTTGTATTTCGAGCCTCGGCACCTGTTTCGGATGGTTCCATGGCTGCTTCGGTTCGCCAGGCGCTGCAACCAAGCTGATCACACGACCGGTCGGCTCGCGCTCGGATCGCTGGGGGGGCGGTCCTTCGAGCTCTTGGAGGCAATGGCTGCGGACGGGGTCAATTTTCAGCTGCAACGATCGGCGCTGCTGGTTGCGGCGACGGATCCTGCTCACGCACAGACATTCCTGTCGCGCCTGGAACCGCTTGGGCGGCTTGGATTCGGAATACCAAGCAGCCTGCTAAGCCCGGAGGACGTGCTCACGCTAGAACCGGCGCTGTCTGGTGCTGTTCGAACTGGGTTCGTAATCGAGCAGAGCTGCATAGTTGAGCCGGCCGCCCTTACCACCGCACTCCGAGACCGGCTGGCAGAGCTAGACGTCGAGGTTTTCGAAGGCACCGAAGTGCACGAGGCCGATGTTGAGGGTCCGCGGGTGGTGGCGTTACGCTCCTCGACGGGTACTCACCGCTGCCAGTGCATTGTGCTCGCTCCTGGGGCCTGGCTCGGAGCGCTTGCTCGTGCGTTTAACGCGCGGCTGCCGGTCGAGGCCGGAAAGGGGTACAGCTTCGAGGTTCGTCCACGACAGATGCCGCGACACGCGTTGTTGCTGCTTGAGCCTCACGTGGGCTGCTCGCCGTTCGGAGAACGGTTGCGGATCGCCGGCACGATGGAGTTCAGCGGGCTAAATGCGCGCCTTGATCGCCGGCGGATCGACTCGATCGTTCACGGCGCGAGCAACATGACCGGTGGATGGACGGACTTAGATCAAGACAGCATCTGGTGCGGCCTCCGGCCGATCGCACCTGACGGTTTACCGATCATCGATCGTCACCCGAGCATCACCAACGTGTTCTTCGCCGGCGCCTACTCAATGCTGGGAATGACGCTCGCTGCACCAGCGGCGGAGGCGCTGGCGAGCTTCGTGATGACCGGGGAGCGACCCCTTGTGCTCGAGCCGTTCCGCGCGAGCAGATTCGGCCTGGGCAGCGCGCTTCGGCGTTCGTCGATCATGTCGGCGTCAGTCGTGGAGTAGCAGCGTTGCCCCCAGCTCGTCGGCAAGCCCCTTGCCGCCCTGGCGCATCACGACGTCATGGTTCCAAGAGAACGCCGGGCGTGGGAGGGGGCCGAAGGCGTTCATCCACCGTTTGGTCGTGCGGACACGCCAGTCGTAGACGACCGCGACACCGTCGCCTTCGTATAAACGCCAAGTGCCCACGCCCTCAAGCTCACCAGAGGCCTGGCCCTCGATCAGGTAAGGGCGCTTGACCCGAATGACCCTGATATCGAAGCTCAGGGAGTAGGGAAGCACGCTGCGCCAGGTGAAACGGTCAAGCTCGCCGACGCCCAGTTCATCGCCTTGTTCAAGCACCTCAACGCTGACCACACCCCGCCACCAGCGAGGGTAGCCCACTGAATCATTGAGGACATCAAAGACTGCCTCGATCGGCGCATCGATGCACCACGTCGTCAGGAACTTATAGTCCGCCACAAGCGTGCCGCAACGTACAGGAGGATCAGGCTTGGTGCACCGATACGAGCGGGCCTCGCGTGATCGCAGTAAGCCGCTCATCGATGTCGAAGTAACGCACCTCGATGTCGCTCACTCCGGGTAGCCGGCCCAGCGAGGCAGGCATCATCTCGTCGCCCCAAGCTTGGGCGTGTTCCTCGGTGTCAAACAGGTAGATGCCACCCGCGGCTCGGTCTGAATCGTCGTAGGTCCAGAGCTTCCATTGCAGTCCCGGGAGGCCCGAGATCCGCTCTGCGGCAGCGAGCAAGTGCTCGGCCTGCTGGGCATCGTCTTGCCCCAGCTCACGACGGTAGTTCACCTGCAAGAGCTTCATCGATGCCTCCTTAACATGGCTGGATACGCTTTGCTCGCCCCATGAGCGATGACCTACTCGACCAGGCGCGCACGATCGCCGGCAGATGGCTAAGCGCGCTGCCCGAGCGCCATGTGGGCTCGCTTGCCGACGCCTCCACTCTCAGTGCTGCCTTTGACCGGCCGCTGACCGATGCGGGCGAAGATCCGCACACAGTGCTCGATGATCTGGCCCGTGACCTCGAGCCAGGCCTCGTCGCGTCGGGCGGACCGCGCTACCACGGCTTCGTCGTCGGCGGGACGCTGCCGGTGGCGCTGGCGGCGGACTGGCTGGTCAGTGCCTATGACCAGATGGCGGGTATGCACTCCAGCTCTCCGGGGATGGCGGTCCTGGAGGAGATCACGGCGGCCTGGCTGCTCGACGTGCTTGGCTTGCCTGCCTCGGCGGGAGTCGGGTTCGTGACCGGAGCGCAGATGGCCAACGTCACCTGTCTTGCCGTCGCGCGTAACGCCATGCTTGCGCGGGAGGGATGGGATGTCCGGGCCGATGGGCTGATCGGCGCGCCCTCCATCGAAGTGCTCGTCGGTGACGAGGTGCACGTCACTGTCGGCCGGGCCTTGCGGCTCATCGGGTTGGGCGAGCGGCGCGTCACGCCAGTCGCCGTCGATGGGAACGGCGCGATGGACCCCGGCACGCTCGTGCAGGCGCTGAAGGCCGGCACTGGCCCAGCCATCGTGTGCGCCCAGGCGGGCAATGTCAACACGGGCGCTTGCGATCCGCTCGGTGAGATTGCCGATGCATGCGCGGCGCGTGGCGCATGGCTCCACGTCGATGGGGCGTTCGGGCTGTGGGCCGCGGCATCACCCTCACGCGCTCATCTGGTTGACGGCCACGACCGCGCCGACTCTTGGGCGCTGGACGCGCATAAGTGGCTCAACGTGCCGTACGACTCGGCGCTGGCGATCGTGCGCGACGCCAACGCGCACCAGACCGCGATCGGCATGAGCGCCGCCTATCTCGCGGGAAGCGATCAGCGCGAGCCAGTCGGCTTTGCGCCGGAGGCCTCCCGCCGGGCACGGGCCGTCCCGATCTACGCGGCGCTGCGTGCCCTCGGCCGCGATGGTGTCGCGGAGGTCGTCGACCGCTGCTGCTCGCACGCGCAGCTGATGGCGGGGCTTCTGAGCGACGGTCGCGCCGAGGTGCTCAACGAGGTGACGCTCAACCAGGTCCTGGTGGCGTTCGACGACGCGCCCGGCGTTGTCACGCGGGTACAGGAAGACGGTACCTGCTGGTTGGGTGGCACCGTCTGGCGGGGACGCGGCGCGGTGCGCGTCTCGTTCTCCAACTGGTCGACGACCGAGAATGATGTGCGCGCCAGCGCCGCGGCGATCCTGCGCGCGACCGCAACGACCTGAGGCCGTTGGTTGCCGCTGTTAGCACCGATCCCCGCGTCCGCGTGCACGGCCGCCGCCACCGTCGTACCTGTCCGAGGTCTGACGCGCCGCTGATCGCTCCGCAACTCGCCGGGCGGCTTTGGGTTCTGGTTTGTGCTGGGGGACCACGACTACTGTTTTCTACCGACAGGGGATTTTGCGATGCGCAAGCTCTTAGTTGTTGTGCTCGTTTCGAGTGGTTGGCTGCTCGGCGCCGAAGCTGCGTCCGCGCAGCCCCTGCCACCGGCGCCCCCCACCGCGGCGATCTTTTCGCCCGCTTCGGGCGGCACCTACGCGCAGGGGCAGTCGGTCGCGACAAGCTTCAGTTGTGCTGACAGCGCGACCGGACCGGGGATCGCGTCGTGCACGGACTCCGGTGGCGCGTCGAGTCCCACCGGACACCTTGACACCTCGTCGGCGGGGCAGCACAACTACACAGTGACAGCCACGTCGATGGACGGCCAAACCTTCGCGACTTCGATCAACTACACCGTGGTGAGCTGCAGCTCGCAGTACAGCAGTGGTTATAACGACGGCTTCCAGAGCGGGTTCAATCCCGGCTTCAACGCCGAGTTCGCCGCCTCCTACCGGCCGCAGGGCGGGTGGCAGGTGGGCTTCCAGAGCGGCTTCACAGCGGCGCGCCGGAGGATGGGGACGCGATACACCCTGCGGTCGTCGGCACGAATCACCGTGCCGGGAGCCGCGATAGTCATCCACAGTCCACGAGACACGGCCCCGGTAAATGCGGTGTGCGACACCGTGTTCAACCTGGCCTTCAACCAAGGCTTTGGCACCGGTTTCAACGGCGGCTTCAACGCGGCCTTTGACCGCGCATTTCAGCAGGGCTACAGCGCCGGGTTTACCGCGGCTCGGCGGCCGTAGGGGCCGCTGAAGGCGGCCGGCGGCGGGTCGCCCCAGCGCCTCCCTATCGGTTAGTGAAGGAGCTCGAGCGAGGCGGCTCCCGGCGAGCATCTCGACTGCCCGAGCGGTCAAGGTCCCGGAGATTGACCCGTCTGAGCCGGCGCTGACTGACCTGGCGGGAACCGACCGGAAGGGTCGCGCCGACTCGGTCGTCGTGACCTGGGATAACAGCCATCTGTGTATCTCAGTGATCTGCGTATGCTTGTTGCCTTGCCACCGCTGCCGCGAGGTGAGAGCGTCTAGTGAGCTCGGGTGGGGTCGTCGTAGGGGCGTGAGCCGATCTGTCGTCCTTGGGTGGGGTCGTCGTGGGGGTGTGAGCCGATCTGCCGTCCTTGGGTGGGGTCGAAGGTATGAGCGTCGGGCTGTTCGCGCGTGGTGTCAGCCGGGTCTCGGTGGAGGGTTGGCCACCGTTCGATTTCGGAGTGGTCTGGCTTTTGGTCGGGGGCGATGGCGGTTGTCATGATGTTTGGTCTCCTTCGGGGTGGTTGGGTTGTTTGGCGTGGGTCGATCTCTTCAGCGGCGGGCGGGGAGGACTGTCTCCACCAGGCCGGTGAGCACGTCGTAGACGTGTCCGGAGACGATGATGCGCGGAGAGATCGGGGGTGCGGAGCGCAGGCGCTCGACGTCTCGGGTGACGGTTGCGGCGGGGTCGAGGACGGCGTGCGCTCGCAGGGTCGTCTCCTCGGCGCCGATCGTCTGCGCGTAGCGGCGGCGGAATGTGTCGTCGGCGAGCGCGCCGGTTCCGCACTGGGTGTGGTGGATCACGGCGACCTCGAACAGCGGCCCGTGGGGCAGCATGTTCTCGGCGAGTTGGCCGATGAAGGCGACGTCTTTGATCACCTCGGGGGTGACTCGCCCGCCGACGTTGCGGATGACCATCGCGTCGCTGAGGCCGAGGCCGAGGAAGTGCGCGGGGTCGACGCGCGGGTCGAGGCAGGTGATCACGAACAGGCGCAGGGTGGGGAAGACGACGGCGCCCTCATGACCGCCGGCGGCCGCAAACGCTTGGTTGCGGTCGAGCGCGGTCTCGATGTTGCCCGCGTCCGACTGGCCGCGGCTGGCCAGCGCAAGTCCGGTCGTCCGGCCAACCTCGGAGCCGGCGCCGCTCACGCGCGTTGCGAGTTGTTGGTTGCTCATGGTGGTCTGCCTCCAGTGGCTTGGGGGTTGGGTCAGCTGCGCGCCGCGGCGGTGGCGGGCGAGCCGAGTGCTGGCACCTCTGGTGTGTCGTCGCCACTGGTCGTGGGTTGGGCGGGCAGCAGCGCCAGCGCCATCACGGCGCCGGCGGCGGCGACGGCGGCGGCGACGTAGTTGGCCGCGTGGAAGCCGTTGAAGAAGGCTGTGCTAGCGGCGTTGTGGATCGCGGCCGCGAGCGCGGGATGACCGGCGTGGACAAGGTTGGCTGCGGCGGTGAGCGCGGCACCGACGGATGCGTGCGCGGTCCGTGCAACGGTCGCCGGCAACCCCGCGGGGAGGCCCCTGGTGAGCCGGCTGGCGTACAGCGAGGCGTACACGCTGCCAATGACGGCGACGCCGAGCGTGCCGCCTAAGAGGCGTGTGGCGTCGTTGACCGCCGACCCAACGCCGGCCTTGGCCTTCGGCACCACGCCCATGATCGCCTCGGTCGCGGGCGCGCTCGTGAGGCCCATGCCCGTCCCGAGCACGATCATCTGGGCGGCGATCGTCCCGTAGCCGGTCCCGGCTGCTGCGGTCGTTACCCACAGGTAGAACGCGGCCATCAAGAACAGCCCCGACGCAACCACCAGCTTGGTGCCGAGCCGCACGGCGAGCCTGGCGCCAAGGATCGAGGAGATCGCGACGCAGGAGGCGACGGGCAGGAGGCGCACCCCGGTTGACAGCGGCCCATAGCCCTTGAGGAACTGGAAGTACTGGGTGACCAGGAAGATGAACCCGGACAGCGCGAAGAACGAGATCGCGACCGAGACGCTGGCGGCGGTGAACCGCGGGTTGGCGAACAGGCTCAGGTCGAGCATCGGGTGCTCCGAGCGCCGCTCCCAGGCCACGAACACCGCTACCAGCACGACCGTCAGCGCGAAGCTGGCGATCGTCCAGGCGCTTCCCCAACCGTGGTTCGGGGCCTCGATGATCGTATACACGAGCAGCCCGACCATCGCCGTTGACAATCCGAACCCGGCGCGGTCGGTGCGGGGCGCGTGCGGATCACGCGAGGCCGGAACGTACCCGGCGACCAGGACGCCGGCGAGCGCGGCGATCGGTGCCATGGCGAAGAAGATGCTGCGCCAGCCGAACAGCTCGAGCAACCAGCCGCCGACGATCGGACCGAGCGCGATCGCCACGCCCGTGATCGCACCCCACAGGCCGATCGCCAGCGCCCGCTCGCGTCGTTCGGTGAACACGTTTGTGATCAGCGACAGCGTGGCGGGGAACACCATCGCCGCACCGACGCCCATCACCGAGCGCGCGGCGATCAGCTGGCCGGGACCGTCCGTCAGCCCGCCCGCAACGCTCGCCAGTCCAAACACCGACAGGCCCGCGAGCAGCATCCCCTTTCGACCGAACCGGTCCGAGAGGCTGCCCACCGCCAGCACCGATCCAGCGAACAGCAAGTTGAACGCGTCCACGACCCACTGCAGCTGCGAGTTAGACGCGTGCAGCTCGCGCACAAGCGTCGGCAGCGCGACGTTAACGATCGTCGTGTCGAGGTTGATCACAAACGCCGCCAACAGCAGCGAGAACAGGATCAGCGGCTTGCGTTTCATGACTCCTCCTCGGGAAGAAGCGATCGAATAAGGCCGGAAGGGAGCGACGAAGGGCTAACTTGCGTCATGCAAGGCACTGTACTCACAGCATCTGGCTTTTGTCAAGCAAGTCAGCTACGATTCGGTTGTGCTCCAACGCGACTATCCGGATCAGGTTTGCTCGATCGCCCGATCACTCGAAGTCATCGGCGAGCGCTGGACCCTGTTGATCCTGCGCGACGCAGTCCTGGGCATCGAACGCTTCGAGGACTTCCAGGAGAAGCTCGGGATTGCGTCAAACGTCCTCACCAACCGTCTCAAGCTGCTGTGCGACGAAGGCGTGCTCGAGCGGCTACCCGACGCAAAGCGCCCGGGCCGACCGAGATACGTCCTCACCGACAAAGGCCGCGAGCTCGCACCCGCCCTCATCGTGCTGATCAAATGGGGCGACCGCCACTACCCCACCCCAGGCGGCCCGCCACGACTCACCCTCCACGCCGGCTGTGGCGGCAACGTCGGCCCCGACTTCCGTTGTGAGCGGTGCGGGCAACACGCAGGGCGCGGCGAGATCGAGCTGCTTCCCGGACCTGGGGCGCCCCGCACCGAGCGCTCAGAGAGAGCGGAGAGAAGAGCCAACCGACTCGGTGGCAGTCAAGAAGTGCCCCGACCATCTCGAGGTCCCAGAGCGGCTCGGGCCCGTCGGGCGTCTGGCTCTGAATAATCCAGCCCGGGTCATCGGTATCGACCGTCTGGTGCCCGCGGCGGGCTAGTACCGCGAGTGCGCTCGATTTCCCGGTCCCGGACATGCCGGTCACGAGCACGATGGACCGCTGAAAAGCGGTGTCGTGCTGCTTCGTGTCCGAGCTTCGTGTCACATCCCGACAGCCTCAAGGATCCGCTCTTGCGACGGGGGTTTGCCCGCATGTGCGACTCCCCGGGCTGGTCGGTTCCTCCCTGCGTGAGCGTTGCCGAAGAGGCCAGTAAGAGGATGGTAGGAATCCTCAGGCAAATGGTCGTTGAGCTGACGAGCAGCTTACGGCGGCGCTCCTACCCTCGTCGGCGATGCTTCCCCGGAAACTCGTTGGTATCGCGGTCATTGCGGCGCTCGGGCTTGCCCTGCCGGCGACGGCGCTTGCGCTCGGTCTGCGGGCCGCGAGGCGGGGGCGGGCGGTCAGCCGCGCGAAGCCTCGCTCCCAAACTACGACAGGTGTGCCGCAGGTCGGAGCGTTGTTCCGGAGTTCGTCCAGCACGCGGCACAACTGCACGGCGAGCGTTCTCGACAGCCCGCACGGAAACCTGGTGCTGACGGCAGCCCACTGCGTGTCAGGGAGTGGTGCCGGGATGGTATTCGTGCCCGGCTTTCACGGCGGAAGCTCGCCGTACGGACGCTGGATGGTGACGGCGGCGTACCTCGCGCCCGGCTGGGTGAAAGGCCAGGACCCCCTGGACGATTACGCGTTCCTGACGGTCGCGCCGCAGAAGATCCACGGCAGATTGACGGAGATCGAGCAGACGACCGGCGCATATCGGCTGGGTACAACCGCGAGGAGCGGGAAGCGGATCACGGTCCCCGGTTACCCGGCTGGCGACGGCAACGACCCCATCAGCTGTCGTACCACGGTGCTCGTGAGGCACGGGTTCCCGTCGTTCTATTGCCCTGGGTACGTGAACGGCACGAGCGGCTCCCCGTGGGTGGTCGACACCGCCCAGGGCCCGACCATCTCCGGCGTGATCGGGGGTCTCAACCACGGCGGCTGCGTCGCCTACAGCTCGTATAGCTCACCGCTCGGCCAGGCGGCGCGGGCGGCCTATGTACGCGCCTTGGACAATGCCATCCCTGACGTAGCGCCGGCGCCCGGCGGCGACGGCTGCTCGTGACGCAGGGCTTCCACACCTACATCGGTGACCAGCGCCGTGGTTCATCCCTGGCCGCAAACGTCAGTCCGCCGTCGGCCCGATCGCTTTCCTATCGCAGCTATCGGGCCGCCTGACCGCGGCAGATGTTCCACCGTGATCCGAAGGTCCAGCTTGTGCCCGATTTGAAGAGGAACAGCATCGTCCGGTAGGCGCGTCGCCCGTTGCAGAGCCCGAGGCTGGAGGAGCGCAATGCCGCTTGGCACGGGTGACCGTTGGCGACGCTGGTGCCCGGACACCAGCCCTGTCCATATCCAGTCGCACGTTGCCCGCCCCAGCTTTGCCAGGTTATTGACGAGACCTTGCCTGTCGGATCTCCCCCGAGATAGACGGTTCGCGGCTTGACGTCCCCGAATCCCTGGCCATGCAAAAAAGCGCCCTTCCCACCAAGGACCGGCTGGGTGGCCGCCGTTGCAGCAGGAGCAGAGACAGCGAGCAGCAAACCCAAGCAAATAGCCAAGAACGAGAGATTGCGTTTCACCTGATTGCCCCTTTGCTCCGTTGATGGAGGACGGCAGTCTATCCGGACGACGATGTGGTCGGCTTGGCTGAATCTAGGCCGCCGTCAACGCCCGCAGCTCCTCCAGCGACTCGCGCATCAGTCGCTGGAGGGCGGCCGGGTCGTGCTGGGCGACCCAGCGACCGAAGGCAACGTGGAACACGGTGATGCCGGTCTGGGCGGCCAGAGCCGCGGCGTGGTCCGGCACCCCGCGATCGCGCAGCGCACCGGCAACAGCTTCGGCCAGGGACTGCAGCTTGATCAGCTCGCGCTCCTGCAGCTCGGGGTTGGTCTCGATGATCCGCGCACGGATCTGGGCGAAGGGGTGGCGCTCGGTGAATGCCACGGCGATGGCGTCGAGCCCGGCCTCCACCGCGGCGAAGGGACCGGCGTCCGCCGGGGCGTCGGCGAGCGAGGTGACGAACAGCTCCTGCAGCTCCTCCGAGCCGCTGAATAGGACCTCGCGCTTGTCCGCGAAGTGGCGGAAGAATGTGCGCTTGGTCAGGCCGGCGCGCGCTGCGATCTGGGCCACGGTTGTGGCCTCGTAGCCGTGCTCATCGAACAGCGTGAGGGCCGCCTTCATCAGACGCCCGGCGGCGTCGGGCTTCCAGCGGGACATGGCCCGAGCCTAGCTGATGACACCAAGTGACATAGAGCTGCTAGTGTGATGGCACCAAGTGACATGAGCGTCACACCCATCGATCCGGAGGTCGTCCCCATGCGCATATTTGTCACCGGCGCGTCCGGCCACATCGCATCCGCTGTCATCCCCGAGCTGCTTAGTCACGACCATCGGGTGGTCGGCCTGGCGCGCTCTGACTCGTCCGCTGCGGCGGTCGAGGCGCTGGGCGCCGAGGCCCGCCGCGGCGACCTGGCCGATCTGGAGGGCCTGCGCCAAGCGGCGAGCGAGGCCGACGGCGTCATCCACTTGGCCTTCGACCACGCGGCGATGCGTGCCGGCCAGTCGGCCGACGCCGCCGAGGGGGAGCTGGCCGCCGTCAAAACCCTTGGCGAGGCGCTGGCCGGAACCGGCAAGCCGCTGGTCACCACCTCCGGCACTCTGATGCTGGCGATGGCCGGCGTGACCGGTCGGCCCGGCACCGAGGCGGACGTCGTTCCCGGCGGCCCGCGCGCCGACACGGAGAACCATACGATCGCGCTGGCCGACCAGGGGATCCGATCCTCGGTGGTGCGGCTGTCACCGCTCGTCCACTCAGACCTCGACCATCACGGCTTCACGCCGGCGCTTATCGGCTTCGCGCGCGAGCACGGTGCCGCCGCCTACATCGGCGACGGCGCCAACCGCTGGTCGGCGGCCCACACCCGGGACATCGGCGTCCTTTACCGTCTGGCGCTGGAGAAGGCCCCGGCGGGAACGCGCCTGCACGGCGTAGGCGACGAGGGCATCTCCTTCCGGAAGTTGGCGGAGACGATCGCAGCGAAGCTCGGTATGGACACCAAGAGCGTCAGCGCCAAGGAGGCGCCGCAGTACATCGGCTTCCTCGCCGGATTTGCACACCTGGATGCGCCGACGTCCAACGCCCGCACGCGCGAGCTGCTCGGCTGGGAGCCCGTCCACCCAGGCTGGATCGAAGACGTGCAGGCCGGCCACTACTTCAGCGGACTCGACGCCTGGCGGCCCGCGACGCTGGCGTGAGGCGCTTAGCGGGAAGCGGGCTTGCGGCTTGGCTGGGAGGGGACTACAAGCGCGAGACGAGTTGGGCCACGATTTCCGCGGCTGGCTGTGGCTGTTTGGCGAGCGCGACGCTCTGTCCGGCCCACAGCGATAGCGCTTCGATCTCGCCGGTCGTTTCTACCATCGGGGGCGCGGGGGAATATCGCAGGATGGGGTCGCCGGAAGCGAAGTGCGCGATCACTTCGCCCTCTCCCGGTCGACTATCCAGTGGCGGCCGACCGGCGGCCTTCCACATCTCCGCCGTCGAGTTGTGGAGGGCGCGGTGAGGAGCGTTGGGCCATCCGACGTCATACAGGTCCGGGTACCACTCTGCATCGGTCTCGGGCGCGGCTATGAGGAGGCGCCGGTATTCCTCGTGGATCGGCATTTCGTTGGCTAACAGGAACCGAGTGCCGAGCCAGGCGGCCTGTGCGCCAAGGGCAAGTACGGCTGCGACTCCTCGAGCGTCGCCAATCCCACCGGCCGCGATGACCGGTATGGGTGCCACCGCGTCGACTACCGCTGGTACCAACGGGAGCGTCGCCACACCACTCATAACGTGGCCGCCGGCCTCCCAGCCCTGCGCAACGATGATGTCCACTCCACATCCGACTGCGCGCCGGGCCTCCTCGGCGCTGCCGACCGTATGCATGACAAGCGCCCCGGCATCATGCACCGAGTCGACGTAGCTGCTGGGATCGCCGAAGAGGAACGACACGCTGCGCAGGCCGGCAGAAAGGGCCTGATCGACTCGACGGTGCTGATCGGAGGTGAGAGCGAAGTTGCCGGAAAACGGCCGGTCGGTCAGCGCTGCCGTTTCACGGACCACATCTCCCGCGTCATCAGACCACGACAGTCCCAGGCTGCCGAGGCCGCCGGCATTTGAGACCGCGGCCGGCAAGCGGGGATCTGCAGCCACCGGCGCCTCGACGATCGGGTGGTCAATCCCCAGCAACTCGCAGACCGGCGTGTGGGTGCTCATTGGGGTGTCCCCTCTCTGGCGCCCGCGGCGCCGGTTGACGAGGCTCAATGTGGACCCGAAAGGCTCCGATGGCGCCCGGGTTACCACTGGTCCACACCCGTGCCGCGGACCGGGGTCCCGGACCGGTGGACCACCGGGCGCGAGTGGACGTGACGGGGGCCATCGTTCTCGTCACTCCTCGACCATAGACAGGAGCAGATCATGCGCAGCGACATCGCCCCCGGCGGCACCTTCCCCGACTACGGGTTGACCGACCACGAGAACCTTCGTCGAAGGCTCAGCGAGATCCAAGGCGACGACCCCCTGATCCTCACGCTCGCGCGCGGGAACTACTGCCCCAAGGAGCACCAGCAGCACCTGCAGCTCGCCGCCAACTACCCCAAGATCGCGGTGGCTTACACGAAGGTGGCCACGATCTCGACCGACACCCATCACTCGAGCCAGGAGTTCCGGGCGTCGACCGGCGCCCAGTGGCCCTTCCTCTCGGACCCGGAGCGGACGGTCCAGAAGGACCTCGAAATCCAGGAGTACACCGACCCCGAGCACGACCCGATGATCCCTCATACGCTCGTGCTCAAGCCCGGGCTGGTCATCTACAGCATCTACAACGGCTACTGGTTCTGGGGCCGTCCCTCCTTCGTGGATCTCTGGCACGACCTACGGACCGTGACCTGCGAGGTCCGCCCCGACTGGGATCTGAGCAAGCCCGGGCTGCGGGAAGCGTGGGATTCGAGCGACTACTCGCCATTTCACGGATGGGACAGACACTCCCCACAGTCGGTGCCATCGTCTTACCATCGTTAACACCGCGGTTGCCGGTCGCGCCGACGACGCCCTCTGCCGAGAGATCAGGTCCCAAGCTGCACGAGACCCCGGGTAACATCCGTCGTGCGAGCCAGCGACTTTCCTTACTGGTCATGAGGGCTAACGCGTGAGCAGCGCAATTGATCGTGAAGCCGATTTCCGGGCCCGGATCCAGCAGCACTGGGAGGCCTCCGAACGCGGGGACCTGCACGCTGAGCACGCGATCTACGCTGCGGACGCGATCCTGGACTACCCGCAGTCCGGCGAGCGCTTCAGAGGTCGGTCAACAATCCAAGCGCAACGCGGCGGGCATCCGGCCGAACGCCACTTCACCATCCGCCGGATCCTGGGCGGCGGCGACCTGTGGGTGAGCGAGTGCGTGATTACCTACGACGGCGTGCCCACATATTCGCTCAGCGTCATGGAGATCACCGACGGTCTAGTAACGCACGAGAGCCAGTACTTCGCCGACCCCTTCCCCGCGCCTCCCGGGCGCGCTGCGCTAGCTGAGCCGATTCCGGCCCGCGAGCAATAAGGCGATGCATCTGTCGGGTCGATGGGCGACATCGACCGGGGCATCCGCGCCTCATCCTCGTGCTCGGCGCTTCTTCAGCGGATCTCAGCTGTCGGCTTGGCTCTGGGCACGCCCTCGGAAGTCAGGCCCATTTTCTCGACGGCGGCCTCTCGACACTGCCGCCTTCACGAACCAGGGACAGTCTCAGGATGTGGTCGCACCTCGCCCGAACGTTCCGCTTGAACTCGTCGCTAAGAGGACGTGAGCGCTAGCTGTTTAGGCGCCAAAGGTCCCGACCTCGTGGTACAGCCTGATGACCATGTTCGCCGTGCCGTGCAGGTGGTGAAGGGTTTCGCGAACATCGGGTAGCCCCTCAAGACGCTGGCGGTCTTCGACGCTTCGCATCTCAACGATGGCCGCGATCGAGGTTCGCTCGGCGCTCTCAAGAACCCTTGCCGACACGAACGCTGGATCCTTGAGGATGTCGCCGAACATCTCATTGAGACGTCCAACAGCGGCGGCCTCTTCTGCTGGATCCACCTCCCACACATGGATGAGGACCGGGCTCTCGTTCATCGACGTGCACCTCGCTTTCGGACTCGACAGCGGCCAAGTGGTGATACTCAGGGGGGAAGCCGTGTTCGATCATATTTGGCTTAGCCGCTTGCCGCGATCGAGACGAAAATGCTCACCGCACGGGTTGATGCAACTCCGCGTCGGCCCCCGACGCTCGCCTCACCACGCTGCTGACCCTCGGGATCGGGATCCTCCAGATGTTTCATGGTCGATGAGCGGTCAGGGCGTCAGCACGACCTTGCCCGGAATGTGTTGGGTCGACTTGGCCATGAAGGCCTCGCGTGCGTCCGCGAGCGGGTAGACCGCACCGACTTGGGGTCGCAGCTTGCCCTGATCGACGAGCCGAGTGATGTCCCTGAGTTGCGCACCACTCGGGTCGCGTACGAAGTGAACTGTGCGGATGTCGTCTCGATCGGCTTGCGGGGGAGTCATGACGGACACCAGCGCACCACCGGGCTTGACGATGGCTGGTGAATGGGCGAGCACGTCGCCGCCGATGGCGTCATAGACCAGGTCGACCTGACCGACAGCCGTCTCCCAGCCGTCGCGCTCGATGTCGACGAAATCGTCGGCGCCGAGTTCGAGCACGCGCTGGCGAGCGACGGCCCGACCGGTTCCGATGACGTGGGCGCCGGCCCAGCGGCCCAGCTGCACAGCCATCGATCCGACCCCGCCGCCGGCGCCGTGGATCACCACTGTCTGGCCGGGCTGGAGGTGGCCGTGGTCGAACAGCGCCTGCCACGACGTCAGCGCGGCTTGCGGGACCGCGGCGGCTTCTATGAAGTCGACCGTCGTCGGCTTGGGCGCCAAGCTGCGAGCCTCGATGGTCACGTACTCAGCGGCCCACCCGTCGCGGTACCCGTCGATGAGACCGTAGACCTCATCGCCCACCGATACGCCGGCGGTGCCGTAGCCGAGTTCGACTACGACGCCTGACCCCTCGTGAGCCGGGATCAGTGGCCCCCGGTCGCGTCCGGCTCGATCGGTCCGCAGGGGCCAGGTCAGCTCGGTCGGGGTGAAGCTAGCGGCGCGCACCTGCACGAGCGCGTCGCCGATCGCAGGCTGGGGATCCGGGGCGTCCTCGTAGACGAGCCCCTCGATGCCCTCAAGGCCCTCTGGCTTCTGGATGCGGACGGCTTTCATAGCAGTCTCCTTGTCACATCAGGGAGAGGTTGTCGGTCATTCCTATGACACGCCACGGCGAAGGATCGTGACCGATAGACGATCACGATTGGCTGGCCGGCCGGGTACATCGATCGTCGGCCGGCCCGCGACCCCAGCGGAAGGGCTGCTCCTGTGCCAGGGCGGCCATGCACCCGAGTCGCGCCAGACCTGCTCAGGGCAAAAGCCACGCATCTCGCCGGCGACTTCTTTCGCAATCTCAGCACTCGTAACGGGACGACAGCCTCGCGACCAAGCAGCAGCGCGAACGGTTGTGCCCACCGGATGCTTCGCCAGCGCGGCCCGGTGGAAGCTCTGGCCTCCGCGGCCTGTAATTGCTCAGCGGCTGCTCGAATCCGTGCCGACCGCGACCAGGATTCTCGCCCGCGGGGTTCCACCCAGCCCGGGCGAAGCGTCCGGAGATGCCCAGACCCTCGTCTCGAGGAACTGCTTGAAGGCGTTGGCTCGATCTACGTCGTCGAACTCGAGTCGGACGTAGATGTACTTGTCGTCACCGACTGGCTGATGAATCGTCTGCGACCGGACGCCGGCGTCCGCGCGCGCCTGCTCAAAGCCAGCGAATGCGTCCAACCAAGTACTGAGATCCGTTATGGGATGCTCAATCTGCAACGTGGCAACCATGTCTTGCCCCCAGTCGAAGGTTTGCTCGACAGAGCCGCGGTCGACGACACCGGCCAATCAGTCGATCCGGCCGATCTCAGCGGCGATGCTGTGCGCGAACGCGTCGGGGCGGGACAAAAACGGGTGGTGCCCGGCTTCAAACTCGACCAGCCGGACGTTCTGTTTGACCCGTTGACGCTGCACCGCAGCCGGAGTCGCTAGATCCTCGGTACACACGAAGTACGTCGCGGGCTTCTGCTGCCAGGCGATCTGACGCGGTGGCTGCGTAAAGGGCGCGAGCGACTGACGCGTGAGACGGGCCAGCGCCTGCTCAGTCGTGACCTCGTCGCAGTCCTGCAAAAAGAACTCACGGATCAGGTCGGGGTCTACGCCGACGGTGCCGTCGTCGCCCGGCATCATCCACGGCGCCGGCTCAGACCCGATCAGATCGGCTTGGGACTGCCCGGCTTCCGGCAGCACCGATGTCACGTAGAGCAGCTGAGCGACGCGGTCATCGACTCCGGCCTCGGTGATCACCACCCCGCCGTAGGAGTGGCCGCACAGCATCGTCGGCCCGTCAGACTCAGCGATCGCGTGCTGGCACGCGTCGACGTCGCTGTAGAGGTCGCCGAGCTCGTCGCCGGTCTCACCGCAGCTAGACAGCCTCACCGCGACGCTGGCGATTCCGCGGTCGGCCAACGGCGCGGCCATTTTGCTCCACCACCAAGCCGCATCGCGCACGCAGGCGCCGTGAACAAAGATTACGGTAGGCACGGGGAAACCGTAGCGCAACTTCCAGGTTGCGCGATTCTGACTGCTGCAATCACGAAGAAGCAGCCATCTAGACCATGCTCTTCGACGTCGAGCTGGCCTCCTGCTGACCTCCTCGCCGACGCTCTCCGGCTCCCAGCGCGCGGAGTTTGACGAGGTATCGCCGGTGGTAGAGCCGCTGCAGCGGACTTTTAGGGCGGATATGGCCTACCAGACGATTTGCTATGAGCCGGAAGCCGACAGCGGCGTTTGTCGGATCACGTTGGATGACCCGGAGACCCGCAACTCTCTGTCGGACCAGTTGCTTGATGAGCTGATCAGCGCATTTGAGGCTGCTCGCGACGACAAGGAGGTGAAGTGTGTCGTTCTGGCGTCTTCGCATGAGACCACCTTCTCCTCGGGCGGCAACCTGGCCGCGTTCGCGTCGGAACAGCCGCTAGTGCACAAGTACGCTGATCTTGGAAAGTTCCCGCGCCTGTTTCGTCTCTTGGGCGAGCTCGGGAAGCCGACGATCTGCGCGGCTGGCGGCCACGTACTGGCCGGGGCGCTCGGGCTGGCGCTTGCCTGTGACCTTGTCGTCGCGTCGGAGCGAGCGACGTTCGGGACTCCCGAGATCAATGTCGGCGTATTCCCATTCATGATCCTGGCGCTCATTTATCGGAACGTCCCGCGCAAGAGGGCGACGGAGCTGTTGCTGCTGGGCGAGCGTCTAAGCGCGGCGGATGCGCGCGAGGCGGGGATCGTGAATCGTGTCGTACCGGTCGAGGAGTTCGACGCTGTCGTTGCGGATTGGGCGCGGGCTCTCGCTGCCAAGTCGCCCCTGCTGATGCGGCTTGGGAAGGACGCGATCTTTCGGGCACAGGACATGGCTCTGGTTGACGCGCTTGAGTTCTTGCGCGCCCAGCTCACGGTCGCGTTTTCGACGCGCGACATCCAGGAGGGCGTCGAGGCGTTTTTCGAGAAGCGCGAGCCGGTCTGGAAGGGACGATGACCGCGGCCTCCCGGGGCGGCTATCCGGGCGGTTATGTTCCGTTGGCTTACGGTGGGTACCGACCGTGGCCGGAGCCATGACTTCGGAGTCACGGGCTGCCAGGTCTGGTGCGGCTGGTGCGCTGCTCGATTTGGCCGGCCGGCAGCTCGAGCTCCGGGACTTGGCGCGCGAACTCGCGGTTCGGGAAATCGAGCCGGTCGCCGCTGGGCTCGACCGCGATAAGCAGTTCCCCTACGAACTTGTGGCAAAGCTCGGCGACCGTGGGCTGATGGGCGTCCCTTACCCGCGGGAGTACGGTGGCGCCGGCGCCGACGCGTTGTCGTATGCGCTGGTGATCGAGCAGCTCGGGTGGGCGGACCAGTCCGTTGCCCTTTCCGTAGCCGCGCACACCTCGCTGGGGACCTATCCGATCTTCGCCTTCGGCAATACGGAACAGAAGGAGCGGTGGCTGCCGGAACTCTGCAGCGGGCGCCGGCTTGCGTCCTTTGGATTGACCGAGCCGCACGCGGGCTCTGACGCAGGAAACACCAGGACGCGAGCGCGGTTGGAGGACGGGCAGTGGGTGATTGACGGCACCAAGCAGTTCATTGGCAATTCGGGCACCGACATCTCTGCTTGCGTGGCGATCACCGCCCGCACGGGGGACGAGGAGATTTCGAATTTGATCGTGGAGCGCGGCACAGCGGGTTACGACGTGGGACCTGCCTACCGCAAGATCGGCTGGAACGCAGCCGACGTCCATCCCCTGAGCTTCAGCGGTTGCCGCGTGCCGGAGGCCAATCTGCTGGGTCGGCGCGGGGATGGATTTCGGCAGTTTCTGGCCACGCTCGACGGCGGGCGCATCAGCATCGCGGCGCTGGCGCTGGGCTGTGCGCAGCGGTGCCTGGACGAGGCGCTGGCCTACGCGAAGCGGCGCACGGCGTTCGGGCGTCCCATCTCGAAGTTCCAAGCGATCCAGGTCAAGCTCGCGGACCTGACGGCGGAGGTCGAGGCCGCCCGCCTGCTCACTTACAAGGCGGCGCTATTGCGCGACGCCGGAAGGCCGTTCAACCTCACGGCGGCCCAGGCCAAGCTCAAGACCGGCCGGCTGGCCGTGCGCGCGGCGGATGAGGCGGTGCAGGTGCACGGCGGCAACGGCTACATCGAGGACTATCCGGTGGCGCGCTTCTACCGCGACGCCAAGGTGCTCACGATCGGCGAGGGCACCGACGAGGTGCAGCAGATGATCATCGCTAGGCATCTGGGGCTGTAAACATGAGTGCCGACGGCGTCGAGGCTCCGGAGCGGACCGCCGCCGGCGGCCTGCGTGAGCTGTCGCAAGAGCTCCGCGGTCGCCTGGCCGACGTGCGTCAGGGGGGCGATGAGCGAGCCCGCCGGCGGCAGGTCGAGCGCGGAAAGCTGCTGGTGCGCCACCGGATCGATCTGTTGCTGGATCCGGGCGCTCCGTTTCTGGAGCTGTCACCACTGGCCGCTTGGGAGCTCTACGACGATCCGGTGCCCTCGGCGGGAATCGTGACCGGGATCGGCCGGGTGGAGGGCACCGAGTGCGTGATCGTGGCCAACGACGCGACCGTCAAGGGCGGCACGTACTACCCGATGACGGTCAAGAAGCACCTGCGCGCGCAGGGCGTTGCGCTGGCCAACCGGCTGCCGTGCATCTATCTGGTGGATTCGGGTGGGGCGTTCCTACCCCTGCAGGACGAGGTGTTCCCCGACCGCGAGCACTTCGGGCGGATCTTCTACAACCAGGCGACGATGTCGGCAGAGGGGATTCCGCAGCTGGCGGCCGTGATGGGCTCCTGCACGGCCGGTGGCGCGTACGTCCCGGCGATGGCGGACGAGACCGTGATCGTCGGGGAACAGGGGACGATCTTCCTGGGAGGGCCGCCGCTGGTCAAGGCGGCCACCGGCGAGGTGGTCTCGGCGGAGGAGCTGGGTGGCGGCGACGTACACGCCCGGCGCTCGGGCGTGGTCGACCATCTGGCCGCCGACGACCGCGACGCGCTGGCCGTGCTGCGCTCGATCGTGCGGACGCTGGACCGGCGCAAGCCGCGCTCGCACGAGTGCGCGCAGCCGCAGGCGCCGGCCGAGAACCCCGAGGAGCTCTACGACATCGTTCCCGCCGACCTGCGCACTCCGTATGACATACGCGACGTGATCCGGCGGATCGTCGACGGTTCGCGCTTGCACGAGTTCAAGGCCCTCTACGGCGAGACGCTGGTGTGCGGGTTCGCGCACATCTGGGGCTATCCGGTGGGAATCCTGGCCAACAACGGGATCCTGTTCTCGGAATCGGCGCTGAAGGGCGCGCACTTCATCGAGCTGTGCAACCAGCGGCGGATCCCGCTGCTGTTCCTGCAGAACATCTCGGGCTTCATGGTCGGGCGCGAGTACGAGGCGGGCGGGATCGCCAAGGACGGGGCCAAGCTCGTGACCGCCGTGTCGTGCTCGACCGTGCCCAAGCTGACCGTGATCGTGGGCGGGTCGTTCGGTGCGGGCAACTACGGCATGTGCGGGCGCGCGTACGAGCCGCGCTTTCTGTGGATGTGGCCCAACGCGCGGATCTCGGTGATGGGCGGCGAGCAGGCGGCCACTGTGCTGGCCACGGTGCGCCGGGATGCCATCGAGGCGCGCGGCGAAAGTTGGTCCGAGAGCGACGAGGAAGCTTTCAAGGAGCCGGTTCGTGAGCAGTACGAGCGTCAGGGATCGCCCTACTACTCCACCGCTCGCCTGTGGGACGACGGCGTGATTGACCCCTTGGACACCCGCCGCGTGGTTGCGCTCGGGCTGGCGGCGGCCGCCAACGCCCCCGTGGAGCGAACAACCTACGGGGTGTTTCGGATGTGAACGCGTTTCGCAGTCTGCTCATCGCCAACCGCGGCGAGATCGCGCTGCGGGTGATCCGCGCGGCGCGCGCGGCCGGCCTGCAGACGATCGCCGTGTACTCGGACGCCGACCGCGGGGCTCGGCACGTCGCCGAGGCGGACGCCGCCGTCCGGCTCGGTCCCACCCCCGCCTCGGAGTCCTACCTGTCGATCGAGGCCGTGCTGGAGGCGGCGGCGCGGACGGGCGCGGAGGCGATCCATCCCGGCTACGGCTTCCTGTCCGAGAACGCGAAGCTCGCGCAGGCGTGCCGCGAGGCGGGCCTGGTGTTCGTCGGGCCCTCGGCCGAGGTCATCGAGCGGATGGGCAGCAAGAACGAGGCTCGACAAGTGGCCCTCGCGGCCGATGTGCCGGTCGTACCGGGCTTCGCGCTCGACGGCGAGGACGGCGTGGTCGAGCGGGTGCGCGAAGAGGTCGGGTTTCCGCTCATGGTCAAGGCGGCGGCCGGCGGCGGGGGCAAGGGAATGCGAATCGTCCGCGACGCGGACGAGCTTTCCGACGCGCTGGAAGCGGCCGCGCGCGAGGCCACGGCCGCCTTTGGCGACGACTCGCTGCTGGTCGAGCGCCTGCTCGAGCGCGCGCGTCACGTCGAGGCGCAGGTGCTGGGCGACGAGCACGGGAACGTAGTCCACCTGTACGAGCGCGACTGCTCGGTGCAGCGACGCCATCAGAAGGTCGTGGAGGAAGCCCCGGCCCCCACCATAGACGCGGCGCTACGCCGGCGCCTGGGCGAGGCCGCGGTGCGGCTGGCGCGCGAGGTCGGCTACACCAACGCGGGCACGGTCGAGTTCCTCGTGGCCGCAGACGAGTTCTTCTTCCTGGAGATGAACACCCGCCTGCAGGTCGAACACCCCGTCACCGAGGCGATCACCGGGCTCGACCTGGTGCGCTTGCAGCTTCTCATTGCCGCAGGCGAGCCTCTCCCGTTCGCGCAAGCGGACATCGAGCACAGCGGGCACGCGATCGAAGTGCGCATCTACGCCGAGGATCCCGCCGGCGGATTCCTGCCCGCCTCCGGGACGCCCACGCGCGTGCGCTGGTCACCGCACGCCCGGGTCGAGTCCGCGCTGGAGGCGGGACTGACCGTAGGCACCGCGTATGACCCGATGCTGGCCAAGCTGATCACCCACGGCCCCACGCGCGAGGCGGCGCGCCGCGCGCTCCTCGCCGCGATCGACGATTCGGCAATCTTCGGCCTGACGACCAACCTCGGGTTTTTGCGGGCGCTGGTCGCCTCCGACGGCTTCGCCCAGGCCGAGCTGGACACCGGCTGGCTGGATCGCAATCCGGGGGCGTGCGCGACGATCGAGCCGCTGCCAGCAGCCCTGGGGGCGTCCTGGGCGCGGGCCGTCGCTGCGCCGCCCGACGCCGACGATCCGTTCGGGTGTCCGGACGCCTGGCGGCTCGGCGCGCCGCCGGCGCCGGTGAATGTGGAGCTCGAGCAAGACCGGGAGCGGTTCGTGCTCGCGGTCGATCCGGCGCGCGGCACGATCACCCACGACGCGGGCGAAGCGAAGGTTGTGCCGCTGCGCGAGGAGCCGGGGCTGCTGCTGCTGGAGATCGACGAGGTCCGGCACGAGTTTCACGTCGAGTTGCGCCCGGGTGCGGTGCATGTCGTGCACGAGGGCGCGCTGTTTGAGTTTCGCGAGCCGCTCGCCCAAGGTGACCGCCCGCGGGCGGTCAGCGACGGGTCGCTGCTCGCGCCCATGCCGGGGACGGTGCTCCGCGTCTCAGCCACGCCCAGCCAGTCCGTCAAGGACGGTGACACGCTGTTAATCCTCGAGGCCATGAAAATGGAACTCACGCTCTCCGCCCCCTTTGACGGGCGAATTGCAGAGGTTAAAGTGCGTGAGGGCGACCAGGTCACGGCCAAGCAGCTGCTGGTCGAGGTGACTGCGGATGACGGGGGCGATGATGGTGAGTCCGCCTGACCAGGTCACCGTCTACGAGGTCGGTCCGCGCGACGGGCTGCAAAACGAGGAGACCCCTCTGTCCAGCGCGATCAAGATCGAGCTGATCGAACGGCTCGCGGCCGCCGGGCTGCCGGTCGTGGAGGCGACCAGCTTCGTCTCGCCCAAGTGGGTTCCCCAGCTGGCCGACGCTGAGGAGGTGATGGCCGGGCTCAGGTGCCGAGAGGGCGTGCGCTATCCCGTGCTGGTGCCAAACGAGGCGGGGCTGGCGCGCGCGCTGCAGGCGGGGGTGAGCGAGATCGCGATCTTCGGGTCGGCCACCGAGACGTTCGCGCGCAAGAACCTCAACCGCAGCATCGACGCGTCGCTTGAGATGTTCGCTCCGGTGGTGCATGCGGCCCGCGAGGCCGGGGTGCGCGTCCGCGGGTATCTTTCGATGGCGTTCGGCGACCCCTGGGAAGGCGCGGTGGCTCCGGCGCAGGTGGCCGGCGTGGCCCGGCGCATGTACGAGCTCGGAGTACACGAGCTGTCGCTGGGCGACACGATCGGTGTCGGCACCCCGGCCCACGTTCGCCGCCTGCTGAGCGAGCTGGCGAGCGAGCTGCCGATCAATGCGATCGCGGTCCACTACCACGACACCTACGGCCAGGCGCTGGCGAACGTGCTCGCGTCGCTCGAGTTTGGCGTGAGGACAGTGGATGCTTCGGTGGCCGGGCTGGGCGGCTGCCCGTACGCCAAGAGCGCCACCGGGAACCTCGCCACAGAGGACCTCGTGTACATGCTGGGCGGCCTGGGGATCGTCAGCGGCGTTGACCTGGACGCGCTAGTAGAGAACGCCTGGTGGATCAGCGGCTGTCTGGGCCGCCAGCCGATCGGTCGGGTCGCCCGCGCACTGGGGCCGCCGGCCGCGCTCAAGACCGCCAGCGACGAGGATCAACAGGCACCTGAGACGGGCGGCGCGTAACAGGGAGCCTTATGACCGCGGAAGCTGACGCTACTGTGCTCTGGGAAGCTGCTTTGCTCTGGGAGCCTTCCATCGAATGCGGTGGATTCGCCCAAGGACTGCTCGCCACGGCACGTGCCCCAACGAGGTCTACGCCGGCAACGCGGTGCCCGCACTCTGGCGGGGAAGGTCCTTGAAGTGCGCATCAAGAAAATCCTCATGCGCTCGCCCGCCGAGAAGGCGGCAAGTCGGGAGCGCTGGAAAACCCGGACGCGCTCGAGTACTTCGTGCGGCTAGCGAGCACTTTACGAGAAGGCGACGGGTAAAGGAGATTTAGATGAAACTGTCGTACGCCAGCGGTCTCTGCGAGCAACCCCTGCTAGGGGAGACAATCGGCGCCAACCTCGAGCGCTCGGTGAGGCGATTCGGCGATAGAGAAGTCCTCATGTCCCGCCACCAGGACCTGCGCTACACATACGCCGAGTTCAATCAAGAAGTAGACCGCGTGGCCCGGTCCCTGCTAGCGGTCGGGCTCGAGAAAGGCGACCGGCTGGGGATCTGGAGCCCGAACTGCGCCGAATGGGCGCTCGTCCAGTACGCGACCGCCAAGATCGGAGTCGTGCTAGTCAATATCAACCCGGCCTATCGCACCTCGGAGCTCAGCTACGCGCTGCGACAATCCGGCTGTCGGATGCTGATCGCCGCGCGGGCATTCAAGTCATCGGACTATGTGGCCATGATCGAGGAGGTCCGCGCTGACCTGCCCAATCTCGAGCAAGTGACCGTTCTTGATTCGCCCGACTGGGCCGAGCTCCTCGATCAATGCAATCGCGCCGATCCCAAGCAGTTGTGTCGACGGTCCGCGGCCCTCGACTTCGATGATCCGATCAATATCCAGTACACAAGCGGCACGACCGGCTCGCCGAAGGGTGCCACGCTTACACACCACAACATCCTTAACAACGGGTCCTTCGTCGGCGAGTTGTGCGGCTACACGGAGGACGATCGCGTGTGCATTCCCGTCCCCTACTACCACTGCTTCGGGATGGTGATGGGGAACCTCGCCTGCACCAGCCACGGCGCCTGCATCGTCCTTCCCGCGCCCGCATTCGAGCCGGCGGCGGTGCTCGAAACGGTCGCCGCCGAGCGCTGCACCAGCCTTTACGGGGTCCCCACGATGTTCATCGCCGAGCTCGAGTATCCCGAGTTCGACTCGTACGACCTGTCCTCGCTGCGGACCGGGATCATGGCCGGCTCGCCTTGTCCAGAAAAAGTCATGCAGCAGGTCATCGAGCGCATGCACATGGAGACGGTCGGCATCTGCTACGGCATGACCGAGACGTCACCCGTCTCCACGCAGACCGCGCCGGACGACGACCTCGAGCGGCGCGTGAGCACCGTCGGGCGCGTGCACCCCCACCTGGAGATCAAGATCGTCGATGAGAAGGGCCACATCGTCGAGCGAAACACCGCCGGCGAGCTGTGCACGCGCGGCTACTCGGTGATGCTGGGCTACTGGGACGATGAGGAGCGCACCGCCGAAGTGATCGATCCTGCCCGCTGGATGCACACCGGAGACCTCGCCACGATGGACGAGGAGGGATACATCGCCATCGTCGGGCGCGCCAAGGAGATGATCATCCGCGGCGGTGAGAACCTCTATCCCCGGGAGATCGAGGAATTCCTTTACACCCACGACGCAGTCAGCGACGTGGCCGTCGTCGGAGTCCCGGACGAGCGCTACGGCGAAGAGATCATGGCCTGGGTGATCGTTCGTGAGGGAGCAAGCGTCACCGAGGAAGAGCTGCGGGACTACTGCAAGGAGAACATCGCGCACCATAAGGTTCCCCGCTATATCCGGTTCACCGACGGGCTTCCAATGACGGCCACGGGCAAAATTCAGAAGTTCAAGTTGCGCGAGAAGGCAGAGGAGGACCTTCACGCACAGCACCTAGCCTGACGGCTTCTGCGGCGCACCACGTCGTCATGCCGAAGCATGCCACGACGCGATCCGCACCTTGGATTCAGGACGTGCTCGGCGGATGAGGCTGGCGAGCCTTACTTCACCGCCAGGAACAGGTACCGGTTGAGGCTGAAGAAGTAGTCATCTCCCAGCGCCTTTAGATCCTGGGCCCAGGCCTGGGCATCGGCCTCGGTCAGCCCCTGCCGGCCCGGAACGAACTCCGTGATGAAGCTCATAAGGCCCGCGCTGAAAGTGTTCGGGTCATAGCCGGCGTTCAGCAGCGGGATCGCCTCGCGGCGCGCCAGCGAGAATCGTGCATCCGACAGCAGACGGGTCAGCCGCCGAGGGAGATAGGGGTCGACGAGGTGCTCATCCCAGGCGGCCAGCACGCGCCGCGTGCGCTCGGCGTCGCGTGAATGCCACACGATCGACCCCCAGTCGGTGTCGAGCACGAGCAGCCGTCCGCCCGGTCGCAGCACACGGAACGCCTCCCCGAGCGCCGCCGGCAAGTCCTGCACGTACTCGTACACCTGCGTTGCGACGGCGGCGTCGAAGCTCCCGTCCGCGAAGGGAAGCGCGCAGGCGTCGCCGGCGGCGAAGCGGATCTCGGCGGCCCCTTCGGGGGGTCGGCGCCCGCGCGCGAGCGCGAGCATGCTCTCGCTCGGGTCGATGCCGTCGACCGATCCCGCTGCGCCCACCTCGGCCGCCAGCTCGTGGGCGAGCAGTCCCGGGCCCGATCCGATATCGAGCACCTTCTCACCCTGTCCGAGCGCCAATGCCGCGCGCACCGCACGGCGCTGCTCGACGACGTCCGGCGTCACGTACGTCGCTTCGCTCCGCCGCGAAGCCTCCTCGTCGAACTGAAGCGCGGCGCTCATCCCGAGATCCTCTCAACCTCGCCCGGCGTTCTCAACGTCACGCCGGCGCGTGAGGCCAGAACGCTGCCCGAGCGGCGCTGCGCTCGCGAGAGGGCGATTCCGCAAGTCGGAGGCGACGCCGGCGGGTCCGCCGCTGACTGCTGCTTTCAGTGCCGGTGCTTTGGCGACGACACGGTCGCGAAATGCACGCTGTTGGCGGATAGGAGGACGCCCGCTGCGGCGATTGGTGGTCCTGCGTTCGTTGGCTCACGGGTGGGGGCTCACATGGAGAGAGAGCCTGCGAATGAGTTCACGCGAGTGGGCACTCGCTAGGCGATCGCCTACCGCGCGCCGACCAGCCCACGTTCGAGGCGCCGGTGCAGAGCGCGGGCGACCAGTCGTGGCGCGGACTGCAGCATGGGCGCCTGCCGATTACGCTTGGCCGATGCGACCCTGCTCACCACGACCGCCTCAGCGTCGCCCGGAGGCGAGACCCCGTTGGATGCGCAGCCGCGCGTCGTTGTTCTGAGCGAGCCCGGCGGGCTCGGCGGGGCGCTCCTGCGCAAGCTCGATCAGGCAGGCGCGACTGGGGAAACTGTCACGCCCGGCTCGGATACCGAACTCACGAAGGTGCTCTCTGGCCAGTGGGCCGCGGTTGCGGTGGTGACGCGCGACGACGTCCTGGCATTGCGACTCACGCTGCTGTGCGGGCATGTGCGGCCTGATATCCCGCTATGGGTCACGCTCTTTGACAGGACGCTTATTCACCGCCTGCGCCAGGAGGTCCCGTCGGTGAACATCGTGTCATCGGCAGAGCTCGTCGCCCGCGAGCTGGCCGACCACTGCTGTGAAATGACGGCTGCAGCCCCTCGCTGGCGTCATGGCATACGGGTGGTCGATGGTGCGCTGCGGCTCCTCGTTGGGGCGGGCGCCGGGCTTCTCGGCGCGCTGATCGTGCAAACCGTCATCTCGATTATTGCGCTGAACGAGAACGTGCTCAACGGCATCTACTTCAGCACGCGAGCGATCGCCACCGTGGCCGATGCTCCGACCAGCAATTCTGGACCGGCATGGTTCAAGATCGTTTCCGCAGTCAACATAGTCGCCGCGCTGGTGCTTGTCGCCGTCTTTACCGCGGCGCTCGTGCGCAGGCTCAGCCGCCCGCGGCTCACCACGATCGTTGGACGCCGCACCGCGCCCGCCCGTGGTCACGTTGTGCTCGTCGGGTTCGGGCAGGTCGGCTTTCGCCTCTCGCAGGCGCTGCGTGATCGCGGCGTCGCTGTGATCGCAATAGAACGAAGTCTCGATGCTCCGTACCTACTGCTGGCGCACAAGGCGGGTATCCCGGTCGTCATCGGTCGCGGAGACGATCGGGCGACGCTTGAGCTTGTCGGCGTGCGCCACTGCGCCATGGTGGCAGCCGTGACGTCGGATGACTTGGTCAACGTCGCGGTTGGACTCGCGGCTAGCGATGTGAAACCGGGTGTTCCTCTCGCCCTGCGACTCGGGGACGGCGGAGTGGCATTAGAGACAGAGTCTCTGCTGCACCTCGGAAGGATCTTCGACGCACATCACCTTGCCGCTACGACGCTCGCAGAAGCGATCTGCGCGAAGGTCTTCAACCCGGAAGCGGACGTCCCGGACGCCACTGCGCACCATCTCTTATGAGCGCCGATCTCACGATCTCATGATCAGCGGGCGTGAAGATCGATCGTCAGCCGCGCGGGGACTGCTGCTGGGCGCTTGCCGCAGCGCTGAAAGAGCCAGCCCGTGGGGCGTGGACAGTGCCGCTCACAGCAGCGCGCGAGACGGTAGGCAGGATCGGTCTACCTGTAGGTTGTTTGGCCGATGCCTGAGGCTGCGAACAAGCACGCAGCTACGGATCGCCTCGGCGAGCGATGGCACCGGGCGCTTCTCGACCAACTCTGTGGCTTCGGGCGTGAAACCGCGTCGGCCGGTGAGCATGCCGCCGCCCGGTGGCTCGTAGAGCAGTTGGCGACCGCGGGCGCTTGCGACCCGCGGATCGAGGAAGAGCGCGGCCATCAGACGTACTGGTGGCCCCTCGGTCTGGCCGGGACGGGCGCTGTTCTAGCGGGCGTGCGCGGGATGCGGAGGCGGAGCCTTGGTGCTGCCGCGCTTGGAGCAGCCGCCGCCTGGGCAGCCGCCGACGAACTTCCGCCGCGAGGGCGGCGGCTGCGAGCGGCGCTGCCGCAGGCGACCGCGACCAATGTCATCGCCATCCTCGGGCCAGCTGATGCCAGGCGCACGGTCGTCCTTGTCGCCCACCACGACGCGGCTCACTCGGGGCTCGTGTTCAGCCCGGCGATCCCTAGCGCGGTTGAGCGCATCGCGCCGTGGTTCTTCGAGGTCGCTGACACGAGTCCGCCGCTCGTCTGGCCGGCGGTGATCGGGCCAGCGCTGGCGGCGGCGGGCGCCGCGACCGGCCGCCGTGGTCTGGCGGGCGCGGGCGCGCTTCTGTCGGCTAGCTTCGCGGCGGCTATGGCGAATATCGGCGCCAGCGCGGTAGTTCCAGGCGCCAATGACAACGGCACCGGCGTCGTCGCCCTGATCGCTCTCGCCCGGGCCTTGGCCGAGCGTCCGACCGAGTCGGTCCGGGTGATGCTCGTGTCCACGTCGGAGGAAGCCCTTTGCGAGGGGATGCGCGCCTTCGCTAAGCGCCACTTCGACGAGCTTCCGACGTCCGACACCTTTTTTCTTGTGATCGACACCGTCGGCTCTCCCCATCTACTCGTTCTCCGTGGCGAGGGGATGCTTGGCGTCAGCGAGTACCCTCCGCGGTCGCTGGAGTTGCTCGACGGTCTCGCTGACGCTCTCGGGATCTGGTTGTTCCCCAACCTGCGCCTGCGCAACGCGACCGACGGCGTCTACCCGCTCGCCGCCGGATACGAGTGCGCGTCGCTCTGCTCGTGCACGCAGCTCAAGCAGCCGGCCAACTATCACTGGCCGACCGATGTACCGGAGAATGTCGACTACGGGACCCTCGCCGAGGCGATCCGCCTCGTTGAGGCGCTCGTCCGCCGCCTCGACGAGCGCTGGCTCGAATAGGGACCACGCCAAACCTCGCACTTCGGGCCTCGGGCCCGCTCGACACGGTTCGAGCCCTGGCGGAGGAGCTAGTTAGGTCAGGTGAGCACGTGTCCCGTCGGCTCCCTCAGCGCCCGGTCCACAGCGCAGATCATGCGCCAGCTTGGGGACAGGGCACACGCCGGGCCGTTGGTCAGCGCCAGAACCAAAGATAGGGCGAAATTTCCAGGTCCTTTACCAAGCCCGCCGGGGGACTCGAACCCCCAACCCCTTCATTACAAGTGAAAGAGCCTCCGCGACGCGAGTTCACGCCAGGGCACGAAAAGCCTGGAAATGCGTCCAATTGCGTGAACTCGCCTGTGCCGCCGTTTGCCCTTGAAGTGAAACTAGTGGACGCTCAGTGGACGTCGCTTCTGAACTCGCTGGGACGTTCAACGGCGGCGGCCGCATACCCGCTCGCGCGTCCGCGGCAGTCAGGAAGCGTCCTGCATGGCTGGCAACATCGCTGTGTGACCCGGTGGATTCGGGCGATGCGACTGGCGGCGCCGGACGCCGCACGCGGGACGATCTGGCTGACGGCGCCGCTGCTTACACGGAGGCAGCAGCGTGCCTGCCGAGACGGCAGCGCACCCGACCAATGAGCCCGGCGGTCGTGACGCCAGGAGTCATGCGCTCGCCCCCGTACTGCGACGCGCTCGATTAAGACGTGCCCGGGATCAGCTATCCGCGCCGTCAGCAGTACCGACGACTCTCGAAGGCGGCCGCGGGCGCCGCCGCCTCTGCTGCTGCCGGAGTGACGGCACTCGCGGTCGCGAGCGCTGGAGTCATGTCGCTCGCCGGCGTCCTCGGGGTAGCCGCGGTCGCGCTCGGGCTCTACGCCCGCGGTTGGCTGCGGCTCGCCGAACGCAGCCGGGTCGGCGCCCGCTCCGAGGATGAGGTCCGTCGGGCCCTCTCGCCGTTGGAGGCGGAGGGATGGCGGCTACGGCACTCGTTGCCCTGGCAGGGGCCGGGCGACATCGACTCTTTAGCAATCGCACCCGGCGGAGTTGCGGTTGTCATCGAGACGAAGACGAGGACATATCACGACGGTCATCTCAGGCGCGTGGTCGAGCACGCGGCCTGGCTATCTCGCCGGCGGCGGCGGTGGAGTCGCAGCGGCGTGCTGGCGATGCTATGCCTCGTCAGGGCGCGCGGGGTGGAGCATGTTGAGTCCGACGTGATCGTCGTGTCGATGGATCGACTCACGACGTCGGTTAGAAACGCTGCTGAGATCATGCACCGCGACGTCCACCGGCAGACTGACGGTCGCCGCCGGGATCCCAGAAGTCAAAGCGCCGTGTGGTCGGGCTAGCGCCATGCGTCCAAGACGGCTATGACGCTTTAGCTCGAACCGAGCAAGCACGAGCGGCTTCTCCTTTCCGTTGGAGGCGAGCGTTCGAGACAGGCTGCCGTTATAACGAAAGCGCAAGTGCGAGGTCCAGCGCAGAGAGTTCGGGGTTTGCGCGCCTGATTCTGGGGGCGATCGCGATAGCGGCGCTCGCCGACGCGGTTGTCGCCTAGCACGCGGTCTGCTTAGGCTAGGCACACATTGGGCATCGGCTGGCCGACCGACGCTGATCCTCCTTGTGCACTCCGGAGGCCCGCGACCCAGCCACACGATTGCGGTGGCTGAGGCTTCCACCTCTCGCTTCCATGCCCGCATTGCGTCGGCGCGCCAGATCGCATCCAAATCTCTGGTGTGGCAACTGAAGGCGAAGGCCGCGCAAAGCTGACTGGTGACGTTTCCGGTGATTCCGTCGTCGTTGAAGAGGGCGCTGGCGACTTGGACAGCGGAGCGGGCTAGCGACGCGGTCGTGACCGCGCATGTCCAGAGCGACGTCTAGGGCCGTCTTGGCAGCCACGGCGCGAGCGATCGCCGATAGAGGCCGGAATGCAGCCTCTATCGCTGCCGCATCGAGGTCCGGTTAGATCTTCTGATCCGCCCGCCGATGAAGCCCACCGCCACCAGGCATCCCAGTGCGGCGAGTGCCGCCGCCACACGGAAGCCGGAGTGCATGCCGGTGGCGAATGCGTCTCGGGACACGCGGCTCAGCGTCTGGGCGGCGCCCGGAAAGCGCCGCGCCAGCGCCTCGGTCGAGGTGGTGCCGCCGAGGATACCGTTGACCACGTGCTCCTGTGCCCGGCCGAGAAGTCCCGCCGTGTGCGCGCTATGGACGCTCGAATGAAACGCGGAGGTGAAGACGGCGGTTGTCAGCCCGAGCCCGATCGAACCTCCGGTCAGCTGGAGCATGTGCAGTATCCCGCCTCCTAAGCTGGCTCTGGAGGGATCGAGTGTGGTGATGCCGGCTGTGGTCACCGACGAGAGAAACAGGCCCAGCCCAGCCCCGAACACGACCATCCCGATCACCAGCCCGCCGTAGCTCGAGCTCGCAGTTACGAGCGAGAGCAGAAATAAGCCGATGGCCATCATGCCCGCGCCGGTGCTAGTGATCAGCTTCGCGCCAGACGGTTGTAGAGCGCTCCGGCCACGAACGACACGGCTCCGTAGACGAGCATTAGTGGCAGCAGCCCCAGCCCCGCCTTGAGCGGGAGTAGCCCAACAGCTTCTGGGTGAACTGCGGCACGTAGAGCAGCGAGGCGAAGAAGCCCACGGCTAGCAGCGAGATCGCCACGCAGGCGGCGGCGAACTCGCGACTTCGAGCGACGTCTGGAGGTATCAACGCGGCTGCTCCCTGGCGCCGCTCGAGCCAAGGGAAGGCCACGATGCAGGCCAGGAAACGGCGATCAGCACGAGCACGCGCGAGTCGCTGAAGCCTAGGTTGGTGGCCTGGTCAAGCCCAATAAGCAGGGCGAAGCAGCCGGTGGACAGCGTGGCGATGCCCATGACGTCGATCCGCTCGCGTTCCTGCTCGATGTTGTCCGGGCTTACCTTTAGCCAGGTCACGACGCCGGCGGTGAGCGCCACCGGCAGGTTGAGGAACAGAACCCATCGCCAGCTGGCGGCGTCCGTCAGGGCTCCCCCGATGAGCGGCCCAAGGGCGTTGCCTGTTCCCGCCACGCCGAGGATCAGGCCTCCTGCCAGTCCAGCCCGTCGCTGCGGCAGCGCGGCGTAAGTCATGCCGAGCGTGGCCGGCCACATGAGCGCCGCGCCGACTCCCATCAGCACGCGAGCGGCGATCAACCAGCCAGCGTTCGGCGCGGCCCCTCCGAGAACAGAGAAGGCGGCAAAGACCGTGGCGCCCCACAAGAACGTCCGCCGCCGGCCCAGCATGTCGGCCAGCCTTCCGCCGGCGACGATCAATACGCCAAAGACCAGCGCGTATCCGTTGATCACCCATTGGACCTCAGCGACATCAACTTTGAACTCGCTCTCGATCCGCGGCAGGGCGACGCTCAGAGCCGTCGAGTCGATCGCAATGGCGAACACCGCCAACGCCATCGCCCCCAGTGCGACGACCGTGCCCGGAGGTAGTCGGTCCTCCCCATCGACGGCTACTGAGCTCGCTCCGCGCCCCGAGCCTGGCGCACCACCCTCGTCGGCGGTTCGCGAAGTCACCGCAGGAGTCTATGCAGCGGAAGCGCGGAAGCTCACCGGCAACCGGTCCGGGCCGCGGTTGGCGGCGTTGCGGTACCAGCGGATACCAGCTTCGTCTTCGATGTGCATCTCGTCCAACCTCCGGAACAGGACACGCAGCGCGATCACCGACTGCTCCCGCGCCAGCCGCGCGCCCAGACAGCCGTGCGGGCCGTGCCCGAGCTCAGAACGCCCCGAGGATCGCGGCGCAGATCGAAGGAGTCAGGATCGGGAAAACGAGAGGGATCGCGATTGGCGGCGGCGATAGACAGCTGAACGATCGCCCCAGCTGGAATCGTTTCGTCACGAATCTGCAGGTCCTCGAGCGGGATCCGCGGTATTAGCGTCACCGGAGGTTCATAGCGAAGCGTCTCCTCGACCGCCGATGCCAGCAGCGACGGCTCGCTCCGAATCGCTGCCTCATCGTCGGGGCGCGAGAGCAGCAGCCACACCGCATTGCCGATCAAGTTACGCACCGGGAGGTGCCCGGCTAGCAGCAACATCACCGTGTTGGCGATGATCTCCTCCTCGGCGTCGGCGTTGTCAGAATCGGTGAGCCCCACCATCGTGCCCAGGAAGTCCTCGCGTTTCTGTCTCCGGCGCTCGGCGACGGCACCCGGAAGTATTCCCTCATCTCCAGGGTGGTCGCCACCATCCCGCGGGTCGCTTGCTCGGTGATTGGGATCTCGTTGAAGAACTCGACGAAGTCGAGCGACCAGGCGACGAACCGGTCGCGGTCCTCTCGCGGCGCTCCCACGAAGTCAGCCAGCACGTAGGCCGGCAGCAACAGGCCAAAGTCCTCGGAAATGTCGAGATCGCCATGGGGGACCCGACGGTCGACGAGCTCGTTCGCGGTGCGCTCGGTCGGCTCTTGAAGCGCCTTCATCGCCCGCGCGTTGAAGCCCTCATGCATGACCCTGCGGAGCCTCGATGCTGGTCGCCGTCGGTCATCATCAGCCAGCTGGCGAAGAACGGCAATAGGCATGGACCTGATCGCGGACCGGCGCGGGGACCGCCTCCACGAACGCCTTCACCCGGTTGGCGCCGAAGCGAGAGTCCGCGAACAGGGCACGAACGTCGTCATAGCCGAACACGAACCACTGTCCCAGTGATTCGCGGCGCAGAATCGGACGGTGCTCCCGTAGCCATGCCAGATCGGCAAACGGGTCGTCCAGTTTCCCAGCGTCCTCGAGAAAAAACCGCTCAAGGGGAGCGACCATCGCCGAAGCCTAATGCAGGCGCAAATTAGCGAGCTGGGGCGCCACCAGGCTCACAGCCACGACTCGAACGCCGGTGTCTCGGGAAGTCGAGCAACTTGCCGCTTCGAGACCGGCAAACCACGGTTCTATCCTAAACGGCCCGTAGCCAGGCGCGCCTCACCCGACTGTGCCGGTCTGGACGATAACCAGCCGTCGCCAGACCGCTGCATCGCCGGGGCCCTCCACAACTCGATGAGCTCCCACTCAGGAGCTGCAACTGGGTGACGCTGTAGTTCCGCGAGGCAAAGCAGCAGCGCCAGCCGGTCGCTACCAGGGCGCTTGCTCAGAGTCGCACCCGCGCCCGTCAGCAAGCGGCTACCCACGCATGACTCCGCGGCCGCTGATCGAAGCGACAGTGCGCGGCCCGGGCACCGCGTTGCTGTGGCCGCCCAGAACCAGCCGTAGGTCGTCGCTGGTACGCGCGCTTGTTTCGCGACCCCGGGTCGCGGAGGCCGACGATCTGGAGGAGGCCTACCGAAACATCCTGAACTACTCGGAGTGGATCGAGTACGAGACCAAGCTGTACCTCACGATCGAGCAGGCTCTGCCACACATCGCAGACTACGTCGGTTGATGGACGAGCCGCTCATGACGTAGATCGCGAGCCAGGAACGTGATTGCGGCGTAGGAGCCTGAGCGACCGGAGACTGTCCGTGATCGATCGTTCCAACGGCTGCTACCAAACCTGAACGATGGCGCATCGCTTGCACTCTCGGAAGCGAATTGCCCAAGTTCCCCACCAAGGGCGGAGACGCTGGCCTACCGCTCCAGGCTAACGCGACAGCCAGCGGGGCGCTCGCTTTTGTTCGCATGCACCGCTCGGTTCACGCGCGCTTCGCGGCGAACGCGCTCGTCTGGGAGCGTGCCGTTGCGGCCGCCCAGCTCCATTCGGACCGTTGCTCGGTCGGCGCAGTGCGGAAGCGGTCGGAGCCGCGGACGGGGCGTCCCTTGCTGTTCCTCTTCGTCGGCGGCGCAACTCATCAGGGGCGCTTTCCCTTTCACCGGCGCGAGTGGAAGTGTCGCGCGAGGTTGAGCTCAGCTCATCGCGGCGTAGCGGGCCAGGGTCTCGTCGAGCCAGTCGTAGGCGCGCTGATGGTAGAGGCGGCGTCCGCTCGCCTCGCAGTGGTCTCCGGCGCCCTCGGCCTCGGTGAATTTGGCCAGCTGCTTGCGCTCGACGCTCAGGGCTTCGTAGAGCTTTGCGGCGCCGGCGGCGATGGGATCGTCCTCTGCCTGGGTCAGCAGCGTCGGGCAGGCGATCCGGTCAGCCACGTCGGATATCCGGAAGCGGCAAAGCTCGGCCAGCGTCTCGAACAGCGCGGGCTTGCCGTGCACCCACTTGCCCCGCTGGAGAAGGCTCCAGCGCAGCATCGGGTCACCCTTTGGCCCGGAGAGCCATTCCTCCATCTCGTCTAGCGCATGCGGGTCGATGTCCGGGAAGTCGCTCTTCTGCTCGTCGGCGAGCGGGAGCATCGGGACCAACGCGTCGCGCAGATCCCACTGCCCGGGATCAGCGATCAGGGCGGCCAGGCGGGGCAGGAAGGCGGCGGCGCGCGGCGCCAGGAAACCGCCAAAGCTCCAGCCGGCGAGCACGACGCGATCGGGATCGACGCCCGGCTGCTCGACGACCCAATCGATGACCGGGCCGACGACGACCTCCCAGTCGGGCCGGATCGGCACCCCGTCGCGGATTAGGTTGCGGCCCTGGCCCGGGCCGTCGAAAAGGAGGATTCGGTAGCCGCGCTCGATCGCCGCTGGAAGGTGCGCCACGTACATCTCGCTCAGGTCGGAGTCATAGCCGTTGGTATGCACGATCGTGCCCCGCACCGGACCGTTACTCGCCGGCTGCGCGAGGATCCCGGCAGGCTCCGCCTTCGAAGGGAATCTCGACCATCGCGACCGGCGGCTCGGCCAGCCGGGCTGCAGCCGCAAGCGCATCCCACTCCTTGTCGAAGCCGGCGCGCAACCGCGGGTCCACCGGCGCGCCGAACAGCGGCTGGAAGGCAGTGCGGTAATAGCCGGCCGCGCGCACATACGCTTCGCGGGCGCTAACGACGTGGCCGCCGGCCTCGCTCTCCGCCGCAGACCGCGCCAGTTGATCGGCTGTGGCAAACCACTCCCGGTACCAGGCGTCGGCGTCGCCGGCGTCGCCGATCCGCGCCATCGTCGCCCGGCACTCACCGAAGTCAGACCCCCCATAGGAGGCCGAAAACAGCACCCGCCTGGCGAACAACTCCCACAGCGGGTTGGCGCTCAACAGCGGCATCGCGCGATTCTATGCAGCTGATGCGACCGCCCAACGCGGCCGCTCACCCCATCCGGCTCCGCTCCGCTAGGGAGGCGATCCACAGCCGATAGCTCGCGACGCACGCTCCATGGCGATGCGAGAGCCCACCTCGCTTAGATCCACCTCTGACACGCCCGGACCGGACGCTCCCTTTCGTTTCTCGCGCGACACGGACAGGACGCCCGCATTGCGACGAGACGGGAACTCGGCGCGACCCTTGGCGAGAGAGCTCGGGGTCGAACAAAGGGAAGCGTTCAGCTGTCCGTTAGGGCGCCCGAGGTGGGATGTGGCACGGCATCCGTGCCACACTTCGGCCCGGACCCCCTTCGGTCAAGGCAGGGTGTGGTTAGTGCGTCGGATCGTGTGGTGGATCGTCCTTCTTCTCGCGGTTGCCGGACTCGCCGGTTGTGGCGGGTCAGGAGCTCCGAGGGCTGGCCTCACGGTGTCTCCTGCGGTTGCCTTGTGGGATCAGCCGCGGACCATCGTGGTTTCGCATCTGCATCCGGGTGAGGTGGTCACCTTGCGCGCTCGGACGGTGCTGCCCGATGGCATGTGGGGCGCCTCGGCGGTGTTCAAGGCCGATCGCACCGGAACGGTGGACGTCGCTCGCCAGCCTCCGCTCAGCGGAAGCTACAGCGGGACCTCGCCAATGGGGCTTCGCTGGTCGGAGACGCTGCTCAAGTCCCACGCCGGGCCGTTGAACGGCCAGGCGACGACCAAGTTCACGGCGACCGTGGAGAAGACGGTGGCAATCCGCGAGCATGACAGTTCCTGAATGGGCCTGGGGTTACGGCTCACTTTGAACGTGTCCAGTCGACTGGCTTCTATGGCGCCTACTACGCGCCGCCTGCTTCCGTCCATCACGCACCGGCGGTGGTGTTGTGGGGCGGATCGGAAGGCGGCCTTGATACGACCAGCGAAGCCGGGTTGTTGGCGTCTACGGAATCCCCGCGCTCGCGCTGGCCTACTTCGATGCTCCTGGCCTGCCCTGCCGGCTTCAGGACATCCCGCTCGAGTACTTCGTCAGAGCGATCAAATGGCAGCGCTCACAGCCACAGGTCGATCCCGATCGCGTTTGGATTATCGGCGCCTCGCGCGGGACCGAGGCGGAGCTGCTCGTGGCCGCGCATTTCCCTGGCCTGGTCCACGGGCTGGTTGCCATCGCGCCAACCGCCTACGTCTACGGGTCATTACCTGGCAAGTGTGCGGCCACTGGAGGCGTCGGAGGAGCACCAGCCTGGACGCTGAACGGCAGGGGGATCCCGAAGCGGATCCCGCTGCCGATCCAGCAGATCAAGGCCAACGTCCTCCTGCTCGCCGGCGGCGACGACGCGGTCTGGCCCTCATTCACCTTCGCGCCGCAGATCATGGCCAAGCTGCCCCACACGCGCGCCGCCCACCGATACCTCTACTACCCGAACGCCGCACGTCGTGCTCGGCATCCCATACAGCTCGATGCCGGTCGCCGAGCTCTCGGCCGGCGGCACCGTCGCGAGCAACACCGCCGCCTACATCAGCGACTGGCCCGCCACAATCCGCTTCATCATTACCCACTGATCCCGCCCAAGGGCCGACATCGCAGCCGCCGGCAGGACTCATTTTCCGCTATATCGCGGCGCAACCTGCTCTCGATCAGGCGCCGCGCCGACTGCGTTTCTTTTTTGGACGACTAGCCCCGGCCAGGCGAACGCTAGGAGCGGTGGCCCCACTTTTTCTCGTACTCCTCGGCCGCCTCGCGCCCGTAGTCGATCTCTCCGGCCTCTGAGCGGGCCATGCCCACCCCCTGACGCGACGGGAAGCTCGAACCAAGCAGGAACGCCCACAGCAGGATCACCGCGGCCAAACCGACAAAAACCTCGGTGCTCGGAGTGGCGATCGTGAGTACCACCAGCACGACCAGCGCGACCGCAAGGACCCACCCCACCGGAGTGAGTCTGAAGCTCGAACTGCGACGACCGCAGGCGCCGGCCACGAACGAAGTCTACGCCGGCGCGGAGGTCGACCCGCTACCGCGCATGCGGACTTCCGCTGTCGAATTTCGGGCAGCGAGCCGCACGCTCGCTTTGGCCGGTTCGATCCGTCCCCCTCCACGCATCCTTTGCGACGAACGCGCAATTGGCGAGATCCAGGTGCCACGCGAGGCTCGGTTGCGTCTCAGGACTGCTGTAAATGCGTGCGGGGTGCTGTCAGAGCGACGGCGTAGGTTCCCTCAAGTCCTGCCAGACGATGAAGGAGGCCTACGCCGTGAGACGCACCGTACCGCCGTCGGAGGAGATACAGGCGAGCATCGACAAGCTGCTATCGAGGGGGATGGTCGATGACCCGCAGAAGATGTTGTCTGAGCTCGCCAAGGACCCGGTCTGCTGCGGCAAGCGGGACGCTCGCTTATGTCCCCGCTCCGCCGCCAAGCTGACGCTCGCATCGCGCGCGAGCATCCGTGTCGTAATTGGCGATGTGCAGGCGTCGGGAGCGGCCGGCGCGGCCGTCACTTTTGCGTCGACTTGCCGGGTCGGGCCGCCTCGGCCTCCCGTCTCTCCGAAACTCGCCGCTTGCAGGGGCTTACCCGCTCGGCTGCGGGGTGCGAGGATGGATCGATCGTGTGTTGTGCTCTTGGTGGGGGCGTCGTGTGGCGGGGGGCGGGTTGGTGGCGCTGACGGCGAACCTGATGCGCGGCGAGGAGCGTCGTGCGACCAACATCGAGCTGTTCTTCGATCTCGTCTATGTGTTCGCGGTCACGCAGCTGTCTCATCATCTGTTGGCTCATCCGACGGTTACCGGGGCCTGGCAGACGGCGCTGCTGTTGGCGATGGTCTGGCTGGTGTGGACGTACACGACCTGGGTGACCAACTGGCTTGACCCGCAGCGGATGCCGGTGCGGTTGATGCTGGTGGGGCTGATGCTGCTAGCCTTGTGCTCTCGGCCGGCCTGCCGCGCGCCTTTGAGGATCGCGGCCTGTGGGTGGGGGCGGCCTACGCCGCGATGCAGTTCGGCCGCAGCGCGTTTGCGATCGCCGGACTGCGCGGCGACCGGCTACAGCGCAACTTTCAGCGGATCCTGGCCTGGTGCGTGTTCAGCGGCGGGTCGGCCGTCGCCGGCGGGTTTGCCCACGGCAACGTGCGACCGGCGCTATGGGCCGGCGCGGTCGCTGTCGATGTGCTCGGAGGAGCAGTCGGCTTCTACACCCCGGGGCTCGGCCGCTCGACCACAGCAGACTGGACGATCTCCGGCAGCCACTTCGCCGAGCGCTGCCAGGCGTTTGTGCTGATCGCGCTGGGCGAGTCGATCGTCGTCGTCGGCTCAACCCTCGCC